>CAWBTU010000006.1:0-2091942 GCA_963791805.1 uncultured Clostridiaceae bacterium | reverse complement strand
ATAGAAGAAAAGAATTATATGGGGAAAAGAAAGAATATATAGGAAAAATGATACTGTAACACATATAATTAATATAAAATACATAATATAGGTGGCGTTTAACTTATGTACCTGGGTTTCATATTTCGTTTGACGGTGACATGATTTGATAGTATAATTTATGTGTTATGCACATTTGTATAAAAAAGGTAACAGGGGGATAGTAAATGGAAGTTTTACAAAGAATAGAAAAATATGCTGTAGATAAAGAGAAAATAGCACAAATTTATAGAGATAAAACTACAACATATAGAGAATTAAAGGAAAAATCAGATGCATTAGCATCTTACATAGTAGATGAGTATAAAAGGGACAAAACTCCGATTATTGTATATGGACATAAACAAGAAGAAATGCTTATTTGCTTTTTTGCATGTACTAAAGCAGGTCATGCATACATTCCTATTGATATAACATTCCCAGAGGCTAGAATATGTGACATTATAGAAAGTTCAGGGGCAAAGCTTTTCATGAATGTAGGTAACTTAAAGTGGGAAGCTTCAACAATCAATATAATAGGCAAGGAAAAAATTAATGATATTATAGTACAATATGCTGGTAGGAAGCCAGATGAAGAATATAAAGTAAATGAAGAGGAAAATTACTATATTATATACACCTCTGGAAGCACAGGAAAACCAAAGGGAGTTCAGATTACTAGGAAAAACTTAGAAAGTTTCATACATAGCTTCGAAGTTTATTGTGTAACTTCTAAAGAAAAGGATATAATAATGAACCAGGTATCTTATTCTTTTGATGTTTCCGTTATTAGCATATATTTAAGTCTTGCAATGGGCAAGACTCTTTATGTATTTGATAAGGATATGACAGCTAATTTTAAGGATTTATTTGAACATCTTGAAAAATCTAACATAAATATGTGGGTTAGCACTCCTTCCTATATAGAGATGTGTATGGCAGACAATACTTTTAATGAGAAACTTCTTCCAAAGGTTGAAAGAATGATTTTAACAGGAGAGCCTTTATCTAAAAAAATAGCAGTAGAAGTGAAAAAACGATTCAAACAGGTTACACTATTTGATTGTTATGGACCAACGGAAGCTACGGTAGAAGCTACAGGTATAGAAGTGACTGAGGAAATATTAAATAGTGATAAAAACATTCCTATTGGTAGGCCACTAGATGGAATTTTAATTAAAGTTATTGATGAGAATGGACGTGAAGTTCCAGAAGGTGAAAAAGGCGAGCTAGTATTAATGGGGGAGCAGGTAAGTCCTGGTTACTATAATAATGATGAAATAACAAAAAAAGTTTTTTACAATATAGAAGCAAATGGAAAAACCCAAAGAGCCTACAAAACAGGGGATATAGTGTATGTCGGTGAAGATAAACTTATCTATTACTGTGGACGAAAAGACTTTCAGATTAAATTAAATGGACAGAGAATAGAGATAGAAGACATCGAAAACAATATTAGAGCTTTAGAGTTTGTACAAAATGCAGTGGTTTTTCCTATTTATAAAAATGAAAAGGTAAGTCAAATAACAGCTTTTGTTGTATTGAAGGAAAAGTCAGAGGAGAAGGAATTTAAAGTTGCACTTATGATAAAAGAAGAATTGAAGAAAAGGGTGCAGTCTTACATGATACCAAGATCAATAAAGATAAAAGAAAGCTTTCCTACTAATACTAATGGTAAGATAAATCGTAAATTATTAGAGGAGGAGCTGAAATAATGACACCATATAGTGATTTGTTTGGCTTTTACGTTTTATTTTTAAGCTTAATACCAGCCATAGTGCTGGGGGCCATGGGTAAAAAAATTAAATATTATGGTTTAATTGTGACATGTTTCATGATTAACCTGTATATAGGTCACAACAAGATAGAGTGGGGATGTTTTATTTTATTTTTCCTAGGGGAATTAATTCTTATTGAAGGATATTTTTATATAAGAAAAAAAAGTGAAAATAGATGGATAATGAGGGCTGCTGTAGCCTTAGCCATTCTACCCCTTGTGATTGTGAAGCTAAGTCCACATTTTACTGTAAGAACTATAGGTTTTATAGGGATTTCCTATGTAACCTTTAGGGTAGTTCAAATAATAGTAGAGACCTATGATGGACTTATTAAGAGAATGAGTATACTTGATATAATGTACTTTTTATATTTCTTTCCTTCTTTAAGCTCTGGGCCAATAGACAGGTCTCGGAAATTTGAGAAACAAATTAATAGTAAAATAGAAGGAAATGATTATTTATCACAATACTTATCTCCAGGTATAATGAAAATTGCTAGAGGAGCGGTGTACAAATTCATTATTGCGGATATGTTCAATACTTATTGGTTAAGCAAAATAAGCAGTGTGCATACCCTATCAAATGTTCTTCAATATATGTATGTCTATACTGTATATTTATTCTTTGACTTTGCTGGATATAGTTTAATGGCAGTAGGTACAGGCTATATTCTAGGGGTAAAAATGCCAGAAAACTTTAATGCACCTTTTTTAAGTCGTAATATGAAAGAATTCTGGGATAGATGGCACATATCCTTGTCAGTATGGTTTAGAGATTTTATATATACCCGTTGTGTTATGGGTTTTATGAAGAAAAAAGTATTTAAAAGCCGATTCACAGCTTCTTATTTAGCCTATATAATAACCATGGGCACCATGGGCATATGGCATGGCTTTAAAAGGTTTTACATAATATATGGACTTTATATGGCACTGACTTTAATAGCTACAGATTATTTTCAAAGAAAAAGTCCTTACTATAAAAAATATAAAAATGAAACTTGGTGGAAAATATGTGCTATTGTTATAAACTTTAATGTGGTCTGCTTTGGTTTATTAATATTCTCAGGGTATTTATATAATAGATAAAATGGAGGGAAAATAAATGGAAGAAAAAATATTAAAAATATTAGAAAGCATTTGTGGTACTGATGAGGTAAGAGAAGATAAAGATATCAATCTTTTTGAAAATGGTCTATTGGACTCATTAGGGGTAATAGAATTAATTCTAGAGATTGAAACTGAATTAGGAATAGCAATTCAGCCTACAGAGATAGAGAGAAAGGATATCGATACTCCAAATAAAATCATAGGGTATTTAGAAGCGAGAGTGAAGTAGACAATGAAAAGATTAAGCCGTTTTTTTATAGTAATAGGAGCAACATTGATTTTACTTGCTATATTTGTATTCATTACCGACAAAATACTAGAAAAACAATTAAATAGCCAATATTCAGATAAGCTGGCTTCTGTTTATGGGTCTACAGTAAAGAATGAGGGTGTTGTTATTCAAGAAAAAGGTATTGATTCAAAGAATTTTATGCTTTTTGGGTCTTCAGAATTAGGTTCAAATGTTCCTCAAAATCCCGTGACATTCTTTCCAACAAAGGAAGACCCCTACTATATTGATGTTGTTGGGAGAGGGCATGTTCAATCACTTCAAGATACCATGAATATTGGAGCTTTAGGAAACAAATTAAAGGATAAAAAGATTGGAATAGTTGTATCATTACAGTGGTTCACTGACATAGGAGGAGTAAGCCCTGATGAATTTTGCATGAACTTCTCTGAACAGCAGTTTTATACATATTTGAACAATAACGACATATCCCAAGCACAAAAAAAAATTGTAGCAGAAAGAGTATATGAAAATCTCAAGGATAATGATAAGTTCAAAGCACCGGCGTTATATGCAAAGCTGTATCTTAAAAAGAATGCTTTAAGTACTGTAGGATATTATGTATTCAAGCCTTACTACTTTTTTAGAGAAAGATTACTTTATTCAAGAGATCTTGTTCAAAGTATTAAATATATAAAAGATAATAAGCTTAATACAAATAGTAAGCCTAAGCTAAAGAGTATTAATTGGGAAGAAGAAACAAAAAAAGCGGAGGCTATGGGTAAGAAGGCTTCAACTAATAACATATTCAATATAGAGGATTCCTATTATTCGAAATATGTAGGACCTAATATGGATAAAATGAAGAATGTAAGTAAAGATGTATTTGTGCATCCAAAAGATTCTAAAGAGTTTAAGGATCTTGATGAGCTCCTAAAGACTGCTAAAAGCGTTGGAGCTAAGCCATATTTAATTATTATGCCAGTAAATGGACTTTTCTATGATTATACTGGTATAACAAAAGAAAAAAGAGGTGCCTACTATGATGCTGTGGAAGCAGTAGCTCAAAAGTACAAAGTAGCATCGTTAAAAATGACAGACAAAGACTATGAACCATATTTTATGACAGATATTATGCATCTTGGATGGAAGGGGTGGCTTTATGTGGATGAAAAAATTTCTGAATTTATATCAACAAATTAAGAAAAGTCTTGTTTTGCAAGTGGTTTTACTTGCATCTCTGTGTGCTATACTATATATTTTTTCCTGCTACAAGGGAGCTGGAGAGATTAAGTATGTTTATGGACAATTTTAAATTTGAACACTCAATATTGGGCAATTTTATATAAGTAGTTGACAGAGTCTTTATATTGTAGTAAAATACTATTTGTCAAGCAGAAACAAGCCGTTTCTCACCTTACGACATTTGTCAGTAGGGTTATGCAATATCATTTTGTATTTTGGGACGGCGTTAGTCGTCTTTTTTTATTGACTTTTATTGTTAATGTCAATAAATTAGGTATGTTATATTAATCCGGAGGTGAAAATTATAAGTAAAGATTTTCTTTTAAACGAAGAAATTAGGGAAAAAGAAGTAAGAGTATTAGACAGTGATAATTCACAGCTTGGAATGATGTCTTCTAGAGAAGCATTAACTTATGCAGAGGGTAAGGAATTAGATTTAGTAATGATTTCCCCAACTGCAAAACCACCAGTTTGTAAGGTTATGGATTTTGGAAAGTACATTTATGAACAATCTAAAAAAGATAAAGAAGCAAAGAAGAAACAGAAAATAGTTCTTCTTAAAGAAGTGAGACTAAGCCCAACTATCATGGAAAATGATGTTGATATTAAAGCTAACAATGCAAGAAAATTTTTATTAGCAGAAGATAAAGTTAAGGTTACTGTAAGATTTAGAGGTAGAGAAGCAGATTATGCTTACATAGGCAATAAAATCTTAAAATCTTTTCTTGAAAAAGTAGAAGATGTTTGCATTGTAGAAAGACCTGCAAGATTAGAAGGTAAAAATATGATTATGATATTGGCACCAAAGAAATCATAAACTAGAGGGAGGGAATTTTATTATGCCTAAAATGAAAACACATAAAGCCTCAGCTAAGAGATTTAAAATTACTGGTACTGGAAAACTTAAAAGAGGTAAAGCTTTTAAAAGTCATATATTGACAAAGAAAAGTTCAAAAACAAAGAGAAATCTTAGAAAAACTGGATATGTTTCATCAACTCAATTAAAGACTATGAAAAAGTTATTACCATATCTATAATTATCAGGCTTAGAGGAGGTTTAAATAAATGGCAAGAGTAAAAAGAGCTGTAAACGCTCGTAAGAATCATAAAAAAGTATTAAAGCTTGCAAAAGGTTACTATGGTGGAAAAAGCAAGTTATTTAAAACTGCAAATGAATCAGTAGTAAGAGCTTTAAGAAATGCTTATGTTGGAAGAAAGCTTAAAAAGAGAGATTTCAGAAGACTTTGGATAGCAAGAATAAATGCAGGTACAAGACTAAATGGTCTTTCCTATTCAAGATTCATGAACGGAATCAAACTTGCTGGAATCGATATGAATAGAAAAATGCTTTCAGAAATAGCAATTAACGATCCAAAGGCATTTTCTGATTTAGTAGATATAGCTAAAAAACAATTAAATGCTTAATATAAATGCGGCTTAGGCTGCATTTTTTTTAGTTGAAAGTTGAGAATTTATCCTTAACTTTCAATTAACAACTATCAATTGAAAAGGTTGTGATAATTTGAATATTATTCAAAGTAAAGATAACACAATTGTAGCTGGAATTAAAAAGCTAAAGGAAAGAAAGTATAGAAATATAGAACAAAAGTTTATTGTTGAGGGTTTTAGATTTGTTTCAGAAGCACTTGAATCAAAGTTTAAGGTTCCAATGATTTTTGTTTCTGAGAATCAACAGGAAAGATTCGATAAGTTTGAAATATCTGATAAACTGCAAGAAAAAACAAAAGTTTATTGGATAGAAGACAAACTTTTTAAAACTCTATGCTCTACAGAAACACCACAAGGTATAGCGGCAGTTGTAGAGAATAGAACTGTAAACTTATCCACAGAAGATGGCCTTTATGTGCTTGTTGATGGAGTTCAAGATCCTGGTAATCTGGGCACTATAATTAGAACTGCTGATGCGGCTGGTGCTTTAGGCGTTATATTATTAAAAGGTACAGTTGATGTTTATAATGATAAAACTTTAAGGTCTACTATGGGTTCTATTTTTCATCTACCTATATTGGAATTAAAGGATTTTCAGACTTTAGAGAAAATAATATCATCAGGGTTTAAGCTAATAGTTAGTTCTTTAGAGGGAGAAAACAGCTTTTATAATGAGAATTTAAAAGGTAAAGTAATAATTGCTGTTGGAAATGAAGGAAACGGAGTTTCTGATGAAATTTTAAGCAGAGCAGCTACTAAAGTGAAAATTCCTATGCCAGGAAATGCTGAGTCACTAAATGTTGCTATAGCAAGTTCAATTATGATGTTTGAGTATGTAAGGCAGAATGAGAAGTAAGAGGCTAGAAGCGAGAAGTTAGAATAAAATAATTGACATTATTGTTTTATAAGGGTAAAATAAAACCCAAGTAAATAAATTAGCTTTGATGGAGAGAGTAAATATATAGTGCATTAAGGGAGAAGGGGTCACCGACTGAAAGCCTCTTTATGATAATGTATATTGAAGTTCACTCTGGAGCTCTTGCTGTGAATTTAAGCATATTAATTGCTTAGTAGTGGCAAGCGGTAGGAACCGTTATTTTTTAACTAAGAGGACAGTATTAATTATTGTCAATTAGGGTGGTACCACGGTTATTATCCGTCCCTTTCATGGGATGGTTTTTTTATTTGCAAAAAAATGAAAGGAGATAATCAAATGAAAGAAAAATTAGAGAAAATCAAGGAAATAGCGCTTAAAGAATTAAAAGATGCGTCAAGTGGAACTGAACTTGAGGCTATAAGAGTAAAGTACTTAGGTAAAAAGGGTGAGTTAACAGCAATTTTAAGAGGTATGGGAGGACTTTCTGAAACTGAAAGACCATTAATCGGGAAACTGGCTAATGAAGTTAGAGAAAGCGTAGAAGGCTTTATAACCAATGCTTCAGATGAAATTAAAAGAAAAGAAAAAGAACATAGCCTTCAAAATGAAATAATAGATATCTCAATGCCTGGCAAAAAGCAAACTATAGGTAAAAGGCATCCAATTGATTTGCTTCAAGAAAGCATTAAAGACATATTCATTTCTATGGGTTTTACTATAGAAGAAGGTCCAGATATAGAACTGGATTATTACAATTTTGAGGCATTAAATATTCCTAAAAACCATCCAGCAAGAGGAGAGCAAGATACTTTTTATATTGATGAAAACATAGTATTAAGAACTCAAACTTCTCCAGTTCAAATTAGAACTATGGAGAAACAAAAACCACCAATAAAGATGATATCCCCAGGAAAGGTTTATAGATCAGATGCAGTGGATGCAACTCATTCTCCAATCTTTTATCAAGTTGAAGGGTTAGTAGTTGATAAAGGAATAACCTTTGCTGATTTAAAGGGCACTTTAGACGTGTTCACTAAAAAACTTTATGGTGAAAATGTAAAAACTAAATTTAGACCACATCATTTCCCTTTCACAGAGCCTTCTGCAGAAATGGATGCTTCCTGCTTTGCATGCGGTGGGGCTGGATGTAAGGTTTGTAAAGGTAGCGGCTGGATTGAAATTTTAGGTTGTGGTATGGTACATCCTCAAGTTTTAAGAAACTGTGGAATAGACCCTGAAGTTTATAGTGGTTTTGCCTTTGGTTTTGGACTTGATAGAATGGTAATGATGAAATATGAGATAGATGATATTAGATTGCTTTATGAAAGTGATATGAGATTTTTAAATCAATTTTAGAGTAGGAGGATTAGAGAATGAAAGTACCTGTAAAATGGCTAAAGGATTATATAGATTTTGATATAACTGCAAATGAACTTGCAGACGCACTTACCTTGTCAGGTTCAAATGTTGAAGAAGTAATTAAAGCTGGTGACGAAGTTTCTAATGTAGTTACTGGTAAAATACTAAAAATAGAACCACATCCAGATGCTGAGAAATTAGTAATCTGTCAAGTGGAGGTTGGTGAAAATGAACCAGTACAAATAGTTACTGGAGCAAACAACATGAAGGAAGGGGACATAGTTCCTACTGCACTTCATGGATCTACTCTTCCAGGAATGAAAATAAAAAAGGGTAAACTTAGGGGTGTTGTATCAAATGGTATGATGTGCGCTGCTGAGGAACTTGGAATAGAAGAAGAGAATCCAGTACATGGTCTTATGATATTGCCTCAGGATACGCCAATTGGTAAAGATATAAAGGCAATACTTGATTTGGAAAGCGCAGTAATTGACTTTGAGATTACTTCTAACAGACCAGACTGTTTAAGTATAGTTGGAATTGCAAGAGAAGCTGCTGCTACTTTAAGAAAAACATACAAGATGCCAGAATTAAAATATACAGCTTCTAGTAGTGAAAATATAAATGATATTTTGAAGGTAGAAATTAAAGATGACCTCTGCAAAAGATATATGGCAAGAGGAGTTAAAAATGTAAAGATTGCTCCTTCACCTCAGTGGATACAAGAAAGGCTTCTAGAAGCTGGAGTTAGACCTATTAATAACATAGTAGACATCACAAACTTTGTAATGATAGAGCTAGGTCAGCCAATGCATGCTTATGATGCTAGAGAAATAACAAGCAAGAAAATTGTTGTTGAAAGGGCATTTGAAGGTGAAAAGTTCACTACATTGGATGAAATTGAGAGAATCCTTGATGCTGAAACTCTTAACATTAAAGATGGAGATAAAACCATAGGTCTGGCAGGAATAATGGGAGGACTAAATTCAGAAATTAAAGAGGATACTACTGAAGTAATATTTGAATGTGCAAACTTTGATGGAACTAATATTAGAATATCCTCTAAAAAAGTTGGAATTAGAACTGAAGCATCAGGAAGATTTGAAAAAGATATTGATCTAAATGGTGCAGAATTAGGTATGAATAGAGCATGCCAACTAGTACAGCTTTTAGCTGCTGGCGAAGTTATGCAAGGAGAAATTGATATATATCCAGTAAAAGCTGAAGTTAAAACTCTTAAAGTTGATTCTTTATGGATAAATAAATTTTTAGGGACTGAAATCTCTAAAGAGGATATGAAGGTTTATCTTGATAGCTTAGATGTACTTACGACTATTGAAGGTGATATATTAAGTCTACAGGTTCCAACCTTTAGATCAGATATAAACATTAAAGAAGATGTAGCTGAAGAGGTTGCTAGAATTTATGGCTATAATAATGTTCCAATAACTGTAGTTAAAAGTGTTTCATTAAAGGGTGGCAAAAATGAAAAGCAACAATTAGATGATGTTATAATAGAAGCTATGATTTCAAGTGGTTTTAATCAATCTATTAGTTATTCCTTTATAAGCCCAAAAGTATTCGACAAAATATTATTGCCTAATGACTCAGAGCTTAGAAAGACTATAACTATTAAAAATCCTTTAGGCGAAGATTTTAGTATTATGAGAACTACTACAATCCCTTCAATGTTAGAAGCCTTAGGAAGAAATTACTCTAAAAATAATGAAATTGCTAGGCTTTTTGAAGTTGGAAAAGTATATATTCCAAATGAGGATTCCAACAAATTGCCAAAAGAAATAAACACTATTACTATTGGTATGTATGGAGAATGTGATTACTTAGATTTAAAGGGAAGTGTTGAAAATATTCTAGATTCTTTAGGGATTTATAAAGCTTCCTTTGAAAGGGAAAGTGAAAATCCATCTTTTCATCCAGGTAAAACAGCAAACATAATATTAAATAAAGAATTTGTGGGAGTTGTTGGAGAAATTCATCCTGATGCTAGAAATAATTACGGAATTGATGGAAGATGTTTTGTAGCAGAGTTAAATTTAGATAAACTTTATAGTGCCTCTAAAATGGAAAAGAGATATACTCCATTACCTAAATTTCCTGCTGTATCAAGAGATTTGGCTTTATTAGTGGAAGATGCAATACTAGTTCAACAAATTGAAGATATTATTGTTAAAGCTGGTGGAAATATTGTTGAAAGCGTTAAGTTTTTTGATATCTATAAAGGAAAGCAGATTCCTGAAGGCAAAAAGAGTATAGCTTACTCAATTACTTATAGACTTGAAAACAAGACTTTAACAGATGAGGAAGTAAACAAAGTTCATAGTAAAATATTGCGCTCACTAGAATACCAATTAGGAGCTCAGTTAAGGTAATAATTAAAACGCGAGATTTCTCGCGTTTTTTCTTAAGCATATGTTAAATATTAACATACTCATATTAAACCAGTTTTAATTGAAATGTGGAGTTTGTTTTAAAAAACAAATTTTGTATTTTACTATGAAATTTGTTTTATATATTTTAATTATATGCTAAAATAAATATATAAATTTGATAATATTTCTTTAGAATATAGATAAATTAAGAGGGGTTATAATGAATAAAGTAATTGTTAAAATAAATGGTATGGAGTACACCTTAAAGGGCGAAGAGCAAGAAGAATATTTACATAAAATAGCAAGCTATGTAGATAAAAAATTAAAAAGTATAATGGAGATTAACCCGAGGCTTGATACAACTTCAGCTTCTGTGCTAACAGCCGTTAATACTATTGACGAGCTGATGAAGCAAAAACGTAGCTTTGAAGAAATGAAAATAGAGAGAGAACTGCTTGCAAATTCTGAAGTTGCATTAAGTGAAGAAATTAAGGATTTAAAAAAGCAGCTAGCAAACATGGAGTTATTTAACGAAGAGTTAAAAGAAAACTTGAAAACTGCAAGAAGAGATGATGAAATTAAAGAAAAAGATGAAACAATTACTAAATTAAAAGACGCACTTCAACTTAGACTTACTGAGGTAAACAATCTTAAAAATACAAATAAAGAATTGAAATTTCAAAATCAATCAGCTAAATATAAAATAATAGATTTGCAAAAAAAATTAATAGACAGTCAAATTGATGTTGCTAAATCAAAGAAGAACAATTTCGAGGAAGCTAGAAATCACGCTAGTAATAAATAAATGCTATACCAAACAGGGTATAGTTTTTTTTTGCTTAATATATTTATAATAAAGATTTTATGCTTTCAAGGAGGGGTAATGTGATCTATTTAGATAATGCGGCTACAAGTTTCCCAAAACCGGAAAAAGTTATTTCAGAAGTAATGTTATGCATGAAAGAATATGCAGCAAACCCAGGAAGAGGTTCTCATGATATGGCGTTAAGAGCTTCATCTAAGGTGAGCGAGTGTCGGAAAGAACTGGGTGAATTATTTAATATAGAAAACACCTTTAATATAATATTTACCTATAATGCTACAGAGGCTTTAAATATAGCAATTAAAGGGGTTTTAAAAAAAAGGGATCATGTAATAAGTACTGTTATTGAACATAATTCAGTTTTAAGGCCATTAAGTTCAGTTAGTAAAAAAGGGGTAGAAGTAACTTTACTGGGAGTGGATAAACAGGGCTTTTTAGATTTAGATAACTTAAAAAAGGAAATTAGAAAAAATACAAAAGCTATTATTGTTAACTATGCCTCAAATGTAATAGGGAGCATACAAAATATTAAGGCCATAGGCGAAATAGCTAGAAATGCAGGAGTATCTTTCATAGTTGATGCATCTCAAAGCGCGGGACATTTAGAAATTGATGTAGAGAAAAACAATATAGACTTAATGGCCTTTCCCGGTCATAAAGGGCTTTTAGGACCACAAGGTACAGGTGGATTATATATTAGGGATGGTATTGTTGTTGAAAATTTAATAGAGGGTGGTACCGGTAGTAATTCAAATTCAATGATGCAACCAGATTTTCTTCCTGACAAGTTTGAAAGTGGAACCTTGAACACACCAGGAATTGCAGGATTATGTGAAGGAGTTAAGTTTATTAAAAAAATCGGCTTGGAAAAAATAAAAGAAAAAGAAATGATACTTACAGAGCATTTAAAAGAAGAACTAAAGAAATTGCCATATGTCAATTTATATGGTGTAGATAATTTGAAAAATAGTGTGGCTGTAATTTCAATGAATATAGATGGAATTGGAAGTTCACAAGTTGGATATTTATTGAATAAAAAAGGAATTGCTGTAAGAACAGGGTTTCATTGTGCACCACTAATTCATGGTGTGCTTGAAACATGCAATACAGGAACTGTAAGAATCAGCCCCGGATATTTTAATTCAGAACAAGATATAGAAGTATTATTAAATGAAATAATCAATATTCACCAAAATCTTTGACTTTCATAATATATTATAAAAAAACATGAAACGAGCAGGAGTGGATTAAAACATGGGAAGTAATACTGATTATATTCTTGTATTTGAATCTCACAATCAAGCAATATTTCTTTATAACTATCTTTTGAAAAAAAAATATAAAGTAGAATTAGTGTCAACGCCTTGCGATTTGTCAGTAGGATGTTCTCAGGCCTTGAAATTCAGAGGAGAGCATATGTCCTCAATAATTAGTGAAGCAAGAAATAATTCTATAAGAATAAATGGAATATATAAAATAAGTGGATCAGCGAAAAATACAGTGTATGAGAAAGTAAAATGACTTGTTAATTCAAGTCATTTTACTTTTTTAGTTTTAAATAAATTGCACAGCTATCTATATAAAGAGTGAATGTTTACCCTCCGCCTTGTTTGACAATAAAACATATTGTATAATTAGTCGAAGGCAGAGAATGGAGAGATAAAAATGGATAAAATAGAGCTTTTAGCTCCAGCAGGTAGTATGGAAAGTTTAATTGCTGCAGTACAAAGTGGTGCTGATGCGGTTTATTTGGGTGGAAATAATTTTTCCGCAAGAGCATATGCATCAAACTTTGACGATGAAAATATGGAAAAGGCAATAGACTACTGCCATTTATATGGAGTTAAAGTCTACATAACAATGAATACTTTAATTAAAGAAAATGAAATGGAAGCGGCAATAAATTATGCTGCAAAATTATATAGCTTTGGTGTAGATGCACTTATAGTACAAGATACGGGCTTGGCATATTTACTGAATAAGTATATTCCGCAACTGGAATTGCATGCTTCAACGCAAATGACAATACATAATGGCGAGGCTGCTTTGTATTTTAAAAATATTGGGTTTAAACGAATTGTTCTATCTAGGGAGTTGTCTTTAAAAGAGATAGAACATATTTCTAAAGACTTTAATATCGAAACTGAAATGTTTATTCATGGAGCTCTTTGTATCTGTTACTCAGGTCAATGTCTAATGAGTAGTGTTATTGGTGGCAGAAGTGGAAATCGAGGTAGGTGTGCTCAACCATGCAGAATGGAATACTCTTTATATAATAAGGAATCAAAAGTAAGTAAAAAAGGATATTTCTTAAGTCCTAAAGATATTTGTACAATAGAAAACGTAAAAGAGGTTATAGAGACAGGTACATCTTCTTTAAAAATTGAAGGTAGGATGAAAAGACCTGAATATGTTGCAGGTGTTGTTGATATTTACAGAAAAGCAATAGACAGTGAATATGATGGAACAAGTTTTGATTTGCAAAATAGCTATAAAACTTTACTTAAATTATTTAATAGAGAAGGCTTTTCTAAAGGATATATGTTTGGAAATAAGGGTAAAGATATGATGGCATATTCTTTTCCTAAGAATACAGGTATTATACTTGGCAAAGTAGGTAACAATTCAATAGTTAAACTATCTGAACAGCTAAATAAAGGTGATGGAATAAGAATTGGTATGGGTGAAGATGGTTTTGTTGCCGTAAAAATATTTAAAAATGGCAAGGTAGTAGAAACTGCTTTTTCTGGTGATGAAGTAGTAATAAATCCTACAAAATATAAGGAAAAAGATGTACTGTATAAAACTTCTGATAATGTGCTTCTATCAAAGCTAAAGTTAAGTTATGAAAGACCCCTAGAAAGAAAGATTAACGTACCACTTAAAGTTAAATTTATTCCAGATGAAAAGTTTGAATTAACTGCACTTTTTAAAAGTGAGGAAATTATATTAGATGGAGTTCTTGTAGAAAAAGCATTAAATAAAGCAGTAACAGAAGAAAAAATTATAGAAAATTTGAGCAAAAGTTCAGAAACACCAATTAAATTTAGTCCAATTCATTTTAGTGAATATAAGGAAGGTTTTTTACCTATTTCTGCTATAAATAATTTAAGAAGAGAAAGTACAGAGTTAATAGAAAGTAAATTAAAAGTAAAAAATGATTTAGTGAAGGTATCAATAAGTCCTAGTGAATTTAATTATAAAGAAACTAAATTACCTAAAGTTCTTATTTATGTAAATAGTAGATCACAATTTGAAGCAGCGAAGGAACTTGGATTTGAAGATATTTGTGTAGATATTTATAGCAAGGATATAGAATTTGAAAGTAAGTACCTTAAGGTTCCGAGTATCATTAAAAATGAATTTGAACAAGTTTGTGCTACAATAGAAGAAAACCTAGTAGCTATTAAAGGCATAATTACTGCAAATGCAGGTATAATTAATAGATTTAAAGGCAAAACCAATATTATCGGTGACTATAAGTTAAATTTATTTAATAGCCACGCTATAAGTTTATTTGATGCTTCAATTATTGGTAGCTGCCTAAGTGTTGAACTAAATAAAAACGAAATTAATTCAATGGTTAAGCATGAAAAGAATTGTTACCAGGTGCTTCTTTATGGAAAACCTGAGTTAATGGTCAGCGAATATTGCCCAGTTGGAAGTATGTTTGGCGGAAAATCAGAAAATCAAGACTGCAAAAGAGATTGTGATAAAGGAAACTATATTTTAAAGGATAGAAAAGGAGAAGAATTTAGCATTACTCATGATAAATTCTGTAGAACACATATTTACAACAATGTGCCAATTAATCTGATTCCTAATAAAGCCGAAATTATGAACATGGGAATTAATTGTTTTAGATTAGACTTCTTAGAGGAAGGTTATGAAGAAACAATACAGGTTTTGAATAACTTTAAAACTGGCAGTTGGCTAGGCGAATATAAAAATTATACACGTGGACATTTTAAAAGAGGAGTTGAGTGAGTTGAATCCGAAAGCATTAAGAGTGTTGGAGTTTAATAAAATAAAAGAAAAACTAAAGGACTATGCCCATACAAGTGGAGCGAAGGAAATAATAGATTCCTTAGAGCCATATTCAAATTTGTATGAAATTAAAGAGCATATAGAAGAAACGAAGGAAGCTTTTGAGCTTCTAACTAAAAAAGGGAATCCACCCTTTGAAGGTATATATGACGTAAGAGATGCAATAGGTAGAGCAGAAAAAGGTGGAACTTTAATGCCTGGCCAGCTACTAAAGTTGGCTAATATGCTAAGCTGTGCAAGGCGATTTAAAGATTATATTAAGCATAAAGATGAAGAGGTATCCTACAGAGTTATAGAAGATATTTGTGAAGGAATAACTCCTTTAAAGAAAATTGAGGATGAGATATTTATTGCGATAATTGGTGAAGAAGAAATATCAGATAAGGCAAGTAGCACTCTTTATAATATAAGAAGGTCTCTAAAAGATAAGACTGCTTCTGTAAAGGACAAGATAAATTCTTTAATGAGAAGCAATGCAAAGTATCTTCAGGAGAATCTATATACAATCAGAGGAGATAGATATGTTTTGCCTGTAAAATCTGAACATAAAGGATCTGTACCGGGTCTTGTTCATGATCAAAGTTCTACTGGTTCTACTTTATTTATTGAGCCTATGGCTTTAGTTAATTTAAATAACGAAATTAAGGAGCTTATGCTAAAAGAAAAGGCAGAAATAGAACGTATTTTAGCAGAGTTATCTTCAAAAATATATGCAAATATAACTCAAGTTAAATATAATTGGGAGATAGTTTTAGAATTAGATTTCATTTTTGCAAAAGCAAGATATGGAAGTTCAATGAATGGAACATGTCCAGCAATTAATGATGAAGGCAATATAGATATTATTCAAGGAAGACACCCATTAATAGATCCAAGGGTAGTTGTACCTTTAGATATTTATCTAGGTAAGGAATTTACTTCACTTGTAATTACAGGACCTAATACAGGAGGGAAAACTGTTACTCTAAAAACAGTGGGACTCTTGCATATAATGGGGATGAGTGGATTAATGATACCTGCTAGACAAAACTCTCAAATAAGTTTCTTCAGTGAAGTTTTTGCAGATATAGGTGATGAACAGAGTATTGAACAAAGCCTATCTACTTTCTCTTCCCATATGACCAATATTGTAAACATTATGAACAATGCAAATAAAAGCTCCTTAGCACTTTTTGATGAACTTGGAGCGGGAACAGACCCAACGGAAGGAGCAGCACTTGCTACTTCAATATTAGAAGAATTAAGATCAAGAGGTACAAAACTTGTAGCAACTACACATTATAGTGAGCTAAAGGCTTATGCTTTAAGAACTAATGATGTAGAGAATGCCTCTGTGGAATTTGATGTAGAAACATTAAGTCCTACCTATAGATTATTAATAGGTGTTCCAGGAAAGTCTAATGCTTTTGAGATTTCAAAAAAATTAGGACTATCAAGCTCTATAATTGAAAGAGCAAAGGGAAATATCTCAAGTGATAGTTTGAAATTTGAAGATTTAATACAAGGGCTTCAAGAAAAAAATATAATTGCTGAAAATGCATTGAGAGAAGCTGCTGTTTTAAGAGAGCAAACTGATAAGCTAAAGCAAAAATATGAAGAGAAGCTATATAACTTAGAAAAAATAAGAGAAAAAGCAATGATAGAAGCTCAAAGAGAAGCAAAAAGTGTTTTGCGTGAAGCTAAAGAAGAGTCTGATGCTATACTAAAAAATATGAGAGAATTAGAAAACCTAGGCTATTCCTCTGAAGCTAGGATGAAATTAGAAGAGCAAAGAAAGAAACTAAAAGATAAAGCAGAAGCGGTAGACAATAAAATGGTGGTGGCAAAGGAAGATGGAGAAGAATTAGTAAAAGTAAAAGTTGGTCAAGAAGTTTACCTACCTTCTCTTAATCAAAAAGTAGTTGTGCTAACTCTTCCTGATAATAAAGGTGAAGTACAAGTTCAAGCCGGAATAATGAAAATTAGCGCCAAGTTAAGGGATTTAAGAGCTTCTAAAGGCACAAAAGAAGAAAAGACTGTTAAAAGGCGAGAAGCAAAGCTAAATTTGAAGTCTGTTGCAACTTCAGTAGATTTACGAGGGATGGATTCAGAAGAAGCAATTTTTACAACAGATAGGTACCTTGATGAAGCATTCTTAGCAAAAATAAAAGAAGTGACAATAATTCATGGCAAAGGTACAGGTGTTTTAAGACAAAGCATAAGTGATATGTTAAAAAGACATACACATGTTAAAGACTATAGACTTGGAGAATATGGTGAAGGTGGAGCAGGAGTTACGGTGGTGAAATTAAAATGATATTAGTAAGTGCGTGTCTTTGTGGAATTGATACTAGATATAACGGTGGCAATAATAAAAATGAAAAAGTAATGGAATTTTTGAAAAAAGATAATGTACAGCTAGTTTGTCCAGAGCAACTTGGGGGTTTAACAACCCCAAGAGCAAGCTGTGAAATCCTAAATGGTACAGGAGCTAATGTGTTAGACGGTAAGGCTAAGGTATATAACAGCAATGGAGAAGATTGTACTCACCAGTTTATAAAAGGTGCTGAGGAAGTTTTGAAAATTGCTATGGCTTTAAAGGCTGATACTGCTATCTTAAAAGCTAAAAGTCCATCTTGTGGATGTGGGAAAATATATGATGGGTCTTTTTCTGGATGTGTGATTGATGGAAATGGGATTACTTCGGAGCTTTTGAAGAGGAATGGGATTAGGGTTTTGACGGAAGAGGATTTATAGTTGTGGGGCTTCTCAGAATAGGAAGGGATTTCTAGGATGAGGGGCTCTTTTTTAATATGAAGAGTGCAGAAGTAACAGCATAATATTTTACGTTCGAGAAAATTCACTGCATCAAGAAAGACTAAGCCATTTAATTTTAAAATTGCTATCCACTCAAAACTCGCTACGCTCAAACATTTCGTGGACTTAACGCAATTTCAAAATTAAATAGCTAAGTCTTTCTAAAGATTCGCTCAAATAATCTCTTCACATAAAATATTATGCTGTTACTTATCGTACATTTTCACTACATTAAGGAATAAATTAGCACGATAAAATCCGAGGCATTTTTTAAATTGAAAGGCTAAATGTTAAGAGATAGATCTCTGTAAGAAGAAAGACTAAGCTGGTTTATTTTCAAATTGCTACCCACTCAAAACTCGCTAACGCTCAAACATTTCGTGGACTTAACGAAATTTTAAAATAAACCAGCAAGTCTTTCTAAGTTTCGCTCGAACAATCTCTACACAGAAGACATCATATTGCTTTTTACACGTACATTTTCACTACATTAAGGAATAAATTAGCACAATAAAATCCGAGGCATTTTTTAAATTGAAAGGCTAAATGTTAAGAGATAGCTGCTGTAACAATAAAGACAAAGCTGATTTATTTTCCAATTACTATCAACTCAAAACTCGCTAAGGCTCAAACATTTCGTGGACTTAAGTGGATTTTATAATTAATATATGATGATGAATATATGATGATGAATATATGATGATGAATGTAACGTAACAATATAATATTTCCTGCTAAGAGATTGTTCGCTGCGCATAGAAAGACTAAGCTGGCTAATTTTAAAATTGCTACCCACTCAAAACTCGCTACGCTGAAACATTTCGCGGGCTTAACGCAATTCAAAAATTATCCAGCTAAGTCTTTCTAATGCTCTCTCAGACAATCTCTACGCATGAAATATCATATTGTTACGTAGCGTTAAATAATCATTATATTAACAAGACAGGAATTAAAGAAAAGTCTAACTCCACAACTGATCATGCACAAAAAAACAGTGAAACCCGCAAACCTTGGCCCGGACTATATCTTCTTATCTTGTTATCTTCTTTAAAAGTTATTAAGATAACTTTTTTTCATGATAACTTGTTTTCTTAAAAAGAAGATGCAATATTAAAAATTAAAAAGAGGAGCTCTCTTTAAATAATTTTAAAATTATTTTGAGAGCTCCTCTTTAATTATTCTTTAACTACTTTTATATTTTCAACTTCAGGGTCTTCGGTTCCTTGAACATAGAGGCCTACTTCTTTTAGTTTGTTAACGTAGTCAACTATTTCTTGGGTGATTATTTCTCCTGGGCAAAGTATTGGGATGCCGGGCGGATAGGCCATAAGAAATTCACCGCTTTTTAATCCAACACTTTCTTGAATAGGAACTGAAACCTTTTGGCTATTAAAAGCAATTCTTGGTTTTAGAACCTGGTCAGGGATAGATGGGATATTTATAAAGTCTGATTTTCTATCGCCTTTGCCATAGTACTCTGCGCTGATTTTTTTCAGGGCACTTAGGAGTGCTTCTATACTATCTTCTGTATCACCAAAAGAACCAACTGCAAGTACATTATATAGATCAGATAATTCAACTTGGATATGATAAGTGTTTGCAAGTATCATATCTAAGTCATAACCTGTGATTCCTAAATCTCGGCAGGTAATGGTGATTTTAGTTGGATCAAAAGCAAAAGCACCTGGTATTCCTAAAACTTCTTCTCCAAAGCAATAGAAGCCTGGAATTTTATTAACCTCTGCACGAGTATAGTTTGAGAGTTCTATTGTTTTATCTAAAAGTTCTTCTCCGCTTAGTGAAATTTGCCTTCTGGCGCAATCAAGAGATGCCATTAAAACATAAGATGGAGATGTAGTTTGCATTAAACTTAAAATTTGTTGAACTCTATTTACATCAACTCTTTTAGCATTAACATGAAGCAGAGAACATTGAGTCATTGCTCCAATTATTTTATGTGTACTTTGTGCACAAATATCTGCACCAGATTCCATAGCTGACATTGGTAATTTATCATTAAAGCCTAAATGTGGTCCATGTGCTTCATCAACAATTAATGGGATATCATAGCTATGAACTATTTCGGCAATTTTATTAATATCTGTTGCAACGCCATAATAAGTAGGATTAATAATTAATACTGCTTTTGCATCAGGGTTTAATTTAAGAGCATTTTCTACTGTTTCAGGTGAAACTCCGTGAGCGATTCCTACATTTTTATCTAATTCAGGTTGCATGTATACTGGTACTGCACCACTGAGAATAATTCCACCGGTAATGGATTTATGTACATTTCGAGGTATTAGTATTTTATCACCGTCATTTACCACTGACATAATCATAGCCTGGATTGCTCCAGATGTTCCATGAATTGAAAAAAATGCAGCATCTGAACCATAAGCATCTGCAGCTAATTCTTGTGCTAGCTTTATTGGTCCCGTTGGATGATGAAGACTATCTACTAATTTAAAAACTGTAACATCAATTTTTAAAGGATTCATTCCAATAAAATTTCTAAACTCTTCATCCATTCCAATACCCTTCTTGTGCCCTGGAACGTGAAAGGGAATAGTCTCTCTATTTACATACTCCATCAAGGCATCAAATAAAGGAGTTTCGTTTTGATCTAATCTATACACTTATTTATGCACCTTCTTCTTTAATTTATATTGTTAAAACCTTAGAGTGTCAAAGGTTTCCATAACCTATCATTTAAAACAATATCATTATAAGTTAATAAATTTGTAAATGCAATATAACTTAAAAAATAAATAAATAAATATTTTTTTGCTGTATAAAAAGAATGAATTTTGAGAATAATACAAAGATTAGGAGGGATATAATGGAAAAGTTAAATGCAAAGATTAGGGACAATAATAAATCAAATGCTGCAAAAAAGTCTAGAATTAAGGGCTATGTGCCAGGAATAATCTATGGTAAGGATTTTAATAGCATTATGTTTGAGGTAGAAAACTTAGAATTAAATTCATTTATTAACAAAAATGGTGAACATGGAACTATAGGTATTAATGTTGAAGGAAAAGACATTAATACATTAATCAAAGAAGTGCAAAGAGATCCAGTTAATATGAATATAATTCACTTAGATTTAGAAGCCCTTGAAGCTAATATGAAAGTTACTACTGAGGTACCTATTCATTTCTCAGGTGAAAATAAAATTAAAAGCCAAGGAGGAATTATTCAAAAGGAAAAAACAAATATTAAAGTTGAATGTAATGCTGATGCTATCCCTAAGTATGTAGAAATTGATCTTTCAGTTTTAAATAGAGGTGAAACTTTTAGAGTTGGAGACATCGAATTAGCTAAAGAAATATCAATTATAGATGATATGCGGAGTGTAATTGCGTCAATAACACACGGGAATATGGAGGTTTCAAACAATGTTGCAACTCATGAAGAAGATCTAGAGGTTCTTATAGACAATAATAAAAAGGTAAGTGAAAGTGAAAAACCATCTTAGAGTTTTTGTAGCAAAAAACCATATGTAAATATCTACATATAAAAATAAATAGCAATTTTATAAGTTGAGAGTTACAATAATAATTCAATGAAAGTATTATAAACTCTCAACTATTAATTTTAAATTATTATTTAACCATCCAATATGTATATTTATGAAATAAGTATCAGATTACACTAATACCTAATTAGATATTAGTTTCAAAGACTTGACCTAATTATATATTTGTTTAAAAAAGGGTTTTCCTTTTACTAAATTATAGTATAATAGATATAGAAATATGACAAATGTTAGCAATGGGAGAAAGGGAGGATATTAATGAATTATAAGGAAAAATATAATTTATGGATAAAATCTGAAATTATAGATTTAGATACGAAAAAAGAACTTTCTTCAATAAAAGACGAGAAGGAATTAGAGGAAAGATTTTATAGAGAGCTTGAGTTCGGTACTGGGGGGCTAAGAGGCATAATTGGTGCTGGATGCAATAGAATGAATATATATACAATAGGAAAAGTAACTCAAGGGTTAGCTGATTATTTAATTAATACATATGGAACTAATGATGCATCAGTTAGTATAGCTTATGATTCAAGAAATAAATCCATTGCTTTTGCTGAAACTGCTGCAAAAGTGCTAACTGGAAATGGAATTAAAGTAAATTTATTTGAATCATTAAGGCCTACTCCTATGCTTTCATATACAGTAAGAGAATTAGGATCTAAAGCTGGTATAGTAATAACAGCATCACATAATCCAAAACAATATAATGGATATAAAGTTTATGGAGACGATGGTGGACAAGTTACCGATGAGAATGCAGCTAAAATACTTTCATATATAGAGAGTGTTGATGATTTTGCTAAGATTAAAAGCTTAGATTTAGAAGAAGCTAAAAATAATGGGTTACTAAGAATTATTGGCGAAGATATTGATAAGAAATACATTGAGAAGGTAAAGGGATTAACTTTAAGAAAAGAGTTAGTTAAAGTTAATGCAAAGAATTTAAAAATTATATATACTCCTATACATGGAACTGGAAATGTTCCTATTAGGAGAGTATTAAAAGAACTTGGATACGAGAATGTTAACGTAGTAAAAGAACAGGAATTGCCAAATGGAAATTTCCCTACTGCGCCTTACCCCAATCCAGAAGTAGAAGATGTTTTTAAAATTGCTATGGATATGGCTAAAGAAATACAACCAGATATTATTTTTGGAACTGATCCTGACTGCGATAGGATAGGTGTGGTTGTTAGGGATAATAACAATGAGTATAGAGTTTTAACTGGTAACCAAACAGGCGTTTTATTACTAGATTATATTCTTTCTTCAAATAAGGATTTGAACACTCTTCCCAGAAATGCTGCTGCTATTAAAACTATAGTTACAACAGAAATGGCGGCTAATATTGCAAAACATTATGGAGTTGAACTAATAGATGTATTAACTGGTTTCAAATATATAGGTGAAAAAATAAAAGAGTTTGAGCAAAGTGATAGCAATACATTTTTGTTTGGATTTGAAGAAAGTTATGGTTATTTAGCTGGAACTTTTGTAAGAGACAAAGATGCTGTAATTGCTGCTACATTAATTTGCGAAATGACACTTTATTATAAAACTAAGGGTATGAGCTTGTATGATGCCCTAATTCAATTATTTGAAAAATATGGTTATAATCGTGAGGGCCTTGTTTCCATGGAGTTTAATGGCAAAATCGGACAGGAAAAAATGGAAGATATTATGGAATATTTAAGACATTCTATGAAGCCAACAGTGGGTGACATAAAAATTAGAAAGAAAATGGACTACAAAGTGGGTGTTGAAAAGGACTTAATTAAATTGACTGAGAAAAGTATAGATTTGCCAAAGTCTAATGTTTTGAAGTTTATTTTAGAAGATAATTCCTGGTTTGTAGTAAGGCCATCTGGAACTGAACCTAAAATGAAAATATATTTTAGTGTTGTAGGGTCAAGTGTAGAAGATTCTGAAGAAAAGCTTGAAAGTTTTAAAAAAGAAATCATGAAAATAGTAAGTTGAAAATCATTTTGGGGTGAAATAAACTTTCACCCTATAAATATGCATAAATTTAAAGGTTAGAGAGATGATGATGATTTGTTCCAATATTCAGAGAAGCTAACAGAACTACTTTTTATAGAATTAAAACAAGAAGTGGTAAAAAGTATATTTAAATTTAATACGAATGTAAACATAGACTTTCCTGTAAGAGCAAAAAGGTTAATTAATGATGTTTCAAAAAATAATTATAGTGACGGGTTTCCAATTTCATATCTAATAGAAGGTATGACATTCATCATGGGCGCAGATCCTTCATTTAAGTTTAATTCACTATATAAGGATATTCTTAGTAATGAAAGTGAAAATATCCTAATTATTAAGAAGACAATTGCTGAAGAAGTTAAAGCTGATTTACTAGAAGACGCTTTTATTCTACTAAATGGACTAGTTGTATTAGAATCTAATGCTGAAAACTATGAAAAGCTTATAATGATAGTACATGAATTAGCTGAAAAGGACAATAAGTTTGTTGATGAAGAAATAATTGTTTTAGAAAAGGCTAAACTTGTTAAACACTTTCCACTAGTTTACTTTTATGAATCCTTGTTAAAGCAGAAGAAAGAGGATTTTGAAGCTGCATTGTTTTCAATGAATAAATTCATAGAGAATGGTGGAGAAATCACAGAGGAAATATCAGCTCGTATGGAAGAGTTAAGTACAAGTTGTGATTATAATAAAGGTAAGGAGCTTACAACTACACAGCCACAAGAAGCATTAAAATTATTGTTGCCACTTCTAGACAAATTTGAGCAAAATCCATCAATATATTTTCATATTGCAGTAGCATATAGAAATTTAAAGTGTTTCGAAAAAGCAATATATTACTTAAATGATGCAATGAGACTAGATAGTGACATAATTGAAGTGTATAATGAATTTGGATTAAGCTATGCTTCCATGGAAGATTATAAAAATGCAATTCCTTATTTTAGGAAAGCCTTTGAAGTAACAAAATCAATTGAAATCTGTACTAATTTAGTATTGTGCTATTATAATGATGGTGATATTGAACAATCAAAACTGCATCTTGAAATAGCAAAAAAAATTAATAGTGATGATGAAATAGTAATGCAATTAGAGGGAATACTAAAAAGTAATGAAAAAAGCGAGAAAAAATAATAAGACATGGCATAGAGAGGAAGGAGAATTTGTATGAAAGTTAAAAAGGCTATAATTCCAGCAGCAGGATTAGGCACAAGGTTTCTACCTGCAACTAAGGCTCAACCTAAGGAAATGCTTCCAATTGTTGATAAGCCAACAATACAATATATAATAGAAGAGGCGGTTGCTTCAGGCATAGAGCAAATTTTGATAATTACTGGAAGAAATAAAAGAGCTATTGAAGACCACTTTGATAAATCAGTGGAATTAGAAAAGGAACTGGAGAACCAAAGCAAAGACGAGATGCTTAAAATGGTAAGAGATATTTCAAATATGGCTGACATTTATTATATTAGACAAAAGGAACCCAAAGGTTTAGGACATGCAATAAATTGTGCAAGAACCTTTGTTGGAAATGAGCCTTTTGCTGTAATGCTTGGAGATGATGTGGTTGACAGTGAAGTACCTTGTTTGAAGCAATTAATAGATTGTTTTGATGAGTATAAAACTACAATTTTAGGCGTTCAACAGGTGCCTCATATAGAAGTCTGCAAGTATGGAATAGTCAAAGGTATGAATATAGAAGAAAGAGTATATAAGGTTAAGGACTTAGTAGAAAAACCTAAGATGGACGAAGCCCCTTCAGATATAGCAATATTAGGTAGATATATAATCACTCCTCAAATATTTGATATCTTAGATAACACTATACCAGGAAAAGGTGGAGAAATTCAACTTACAGATGCACTTAAAACTTTAATTACTCAGGAAGCTATGTATGCATATAATTTTGAAGGTAGAAGATATGATGTAGGAGACAGGTTAGGTTTCTTAGAAGCTACTATTGAATTTGCATTGAAGCGAGAAGATTTAAAAGATCCATTAATTAATTATTTTAAAAGATTAAAAAATAATCCTAATTATGCTGCTATTTTCAATTCTATAGGAAATATTGAAGATATAAAATAAGATTTAATGATTCATGAAGTTCGTTTCATGAATCTATTTTTATGAAATTAAGCACATTTAAACTGTGGCTTTAATAAAATAACTATTCATTGGAGGGAATCAACTTGAAAAAAACATTGATTAATTCCTCAAATAAGGTAAAATAATGAGTGGAGTATAGAAATATACTTAAGAAACTTAGCTTGTAATAGGATGTGAGTATATATGAAGGAAGACAAACAACTTATTTTATTGGATATCTTTTTAGTTGCAGTATCCCTATATTTTTCATTGCTTTTGAGGTTTGATTTTAATATACCAAGTGAATATATCAATTTATACAAGTTATCTATAATACCAGTTATAATTATAACTTTACTCTTTAATAGCATTTTTAATCTATATACTAAGTTATGGAAATATGCTTCTGTAGATGAACTACTGTCTATTATTTATTCATTAACGTTGGCAAACGTGGTTTTTATTATCTACAGTTACTTTATTAATTATAAACTTATTGGTTCTTATTATAGATTCCCAGTTCCGGTTCATTTTATTTTTTGGCTTTTAAGCGTATCACTATTAGGTGGAACTAGATTTCTGCATAGGATTGTATATGAAAATAAATTACCAAGAAAAAACAGAGAAGAAAGCATCAACATTATTATTGTTGGCGCAGGAGATGCTTCTGCATTACTAATAAAAGAAATTAAAAAACATGTGGAATTCAATTATAATATTATAGGGTTAGTTGATGATGATAGTAACAAACAGGAAAAAATTATTTGTGGAGTAAAGGTTATTGGTAAAACAAAAAATATTCCTAAGATTACAAATGATTATTATATAGAAGAAATAATATTAGCAATCCCATCCGTAGATTACCAAACAAAAAAGAAAATTATTGGAGTTTGCAAACAAACTGAATGTAAATTAAAGACTATACCTGGAATATATGAAATTATAGATGGTAAAGTCAACATAAACAAACTTAGAGATGTTAATATTGAAGATTTATTAGGAAGAGAAGAAGTAACTTTAGATGTTTCTAATATTAATAAATACGTAAACAATAGGATTGTTATGGTTACTGGTGGTGGAGGTTCTATAGGGTCTGAATTGTGTAGACAAATTGCAAAGTTCAATCCTAAAGAATTAATTATTCTAGATAACTACGAAAATAACGCCTATGAACTTCAAATGGAATTAAACAATAAATTTCCAAATTTAAAAAAGCAAGTAATTATTGCAAGTATAAGAGAAATAGAAAGATTAAGAGATGTGTTTGGAGAATTAAAACCTGAAGTTGTTTTTCATGCGGCTGCACACAAACATGTGCCATTAATGGAGGATAACCCAGCGGAGGCAATTAAAAACAATATAATAGGTACTTACAATTTAGTTCGTTGTTCTGATGAGTTTGGTGTAATAAAATTCGTTCAGATTAGTACAGATAAAGCAGTAAACCCAACTAATATAATGGGTGCAAGTAAAAGATTCTGTGAGCTAATTATTCAAGCATATGATAAAAAAAGTGATACTGAATATGTAGCTGTTAGATTTGGAAATGTGCTTGGTAGTAATGGAAGCGTAATACCACTTTTTAAAAAACAAATTGCTTTAGGTGGCCCTATAACTGTTACTCATCCTGAAATAAATAGATTTTTCATGACAATTCCCGAAGCTGCTCAATTGGTTATTCAGGCTGGTGCAATTGCAAAAGGTGGAGAAATTTTTGTGTTAGACATGGGAGAACCAGTTAAGATTGCTGATTTAGCTAAGGACTTGATAACTTTATCAGGGTTAAGACCGAACATTGATATTAAGATTGAATATACAGGATTAAGACCTGGTGAAAAATTATATGAAGAGTTACTTATGGATGAAACTGCTTTAACTTCAACAGGACACAACAAAATATTTATTGAGAAACCAATAGATATTGAAGTAGAATTTATTGAAAAATCTATTGAAGAGTTTAAAGAAGTAATATTAAAGGAAAAAGAAGATGTCTTTAAATTGATGGAGAAAAAGGTAACTACTTATAATAGAAAAAAATAACTATTTCAATGTAATATTTACAAGCAAAAGAGGTACAGGAAATCTTTAGTGACAAAATATTAGTAATGTACTATAATTAAATTTGTTGTTAAGTATAAACTATTGATTTCTTTAAACTAGGAGGTATAGATAAGTGTCAGAATTAAAAAATGAATTAGTAAAGAAATTAGAAAATAGAACTGCAAAACTAGGAGTTGTTGGGTTAGGTTATGTAGGTTTACCGTTAGCTGTCGAAAAGGCAAAGGCTGGTTATGACGTAATTGGGTTTGATGTTCAAAGTTCAAAAGTGGAAATGGTGAATAATGGACATAATTATATTGGAGATATTGTTGATTCCGAGTTGATTAATTTAGTTAATACTAAGAAACTTAGGGCAACTACAGATTTTAGCTTTGTAAAGGAAGTAGATGCAGTTTCCATATGTGTTCCGACTCCTCTTGATTTATACAAACAACCAGATATATCTTATGTTGTTAGTTCAACAAGAAGTATAGCTAAGTATTTACATAGAGGAATGTTAGTAGTATTGGAAAGTACAACTTATCCTGGAACTACAGAGGAAGTTTGCAGACCGATTTTAGAAGAAAGCGGTTTGAAATGTGGAGAAGATTTCTTTTTAGCCTTTTCACCTGAGAGAGTTGATCCAGGTAATAAAGAATTTAAAACTAAAAATACACCTAAAGTCGTTGGTGGATGTACGCCTGAATGTACAGAAGTTGCAGCAATGCTATACAGAAGTGTACTTGAAAGCGATGTTTTCACTGTTTCGTCACCAGCAGTAGCTGAAATGGAAAAAATACTTGAGAATACCTTCAGAAATATTAATATAGGACTTGCAAATGAAATGGCGATTTTATGCAAAAAAATGGGCATAGACGTTTGGGAAGTAATTGATGCTGCAAAAACAAAACCTTATGGTTTTATGCCCTTTTATCCAGGACCAGGTCTAGGAGGGCATTGTATTCCTTTAGATCCTTTTTATTTGGCTTGGAAAGCAAGAGAGTTTGATTATCATACTAAATTAATAGAAACTGCAGGCGAGATTAACGACTATATGCCTGAGTTTGTTGTTGAAAATGTAATGAAGCTTCTAAATAAGGTTAAAAAGCCTCTTAATGGTTCAAAGGTTTTGCTACTGGGAGTTGCTTATAAAAACGATATTGACGATATGAGAGAATCACCAGCTCTTAAGGTGATAGATCATTTGGAAAAAAACGGGGCAAATATAATTATTAATGATCCACATGTGCCTAATTTTAAACATGCTGGAAAAGAGTATGTGTCCGTACCATGGGAAGACGAAATCGAATCTAGTGATGTTGTAATTATTACTACAAATCATGCTTGTTATGATTATGAAACAATAGTAGCGAAAGCTTCAATCCTTTATGATACTAGAAATGCTACTAAAAATGTAGTGAATAACAGAGATAAAATCAATAAACTTTAATTAAGTGAGCGAAATAATCTAACAAGTCAATTATTCTGAGTATACTTTGAGCTAGGCGAGGAGCTTAGCTCAAAATATACAGGAATTTGACTAGTTATTTTTTTTGAATTCACAAATAACGGTGTAAGCAAAAGGTTTATTCTGTAAAAAATTACGAGGTGATATTTATGAAAAAATTAAGATTTGCAATTATAGGATGCGGTAGAATTTCCTATAAACATGTAGAAGCTTTAATCAGCAATAAAGAAAATGCTGAACTAGTTGCTGTATGCGACGTTTTAAAGGAAAATGCTATTGCAAAGAAAAAGGATTATGAAGATAAAATTGGGATAGAATATAATACAAAAGTATATATAGATTACATGAAAATGCTTGTGTGTGAAGATATTGATGTTGTTACAATTGCTACAGAAAGTGGCTATCATCCTGAAATTGCAATTTATTGTATGGAAAAAGGTAAACACGTAATTGTTGAGAAGCCTATGGCTTTATCAATTGAAGATGCAGATAAAATGATTCAATGTGCAAAGCAAAATAATGTTAAGTTGTGTGTAAGTCATCAGAATAGATTTAACGCTCCAATTCAAAAACTTAGAAAAGCTGTTGAAAACCAGCGTTTCGGGAAATTGATTAATGGAACTGCTAGAATAGTATGGAATCGAAATATGTCCTACTATGAGCAAGCACCTTGGAGAGGTACTTGGAAATTAGATGGTGGAACCCTAATGAATCAATGTATACATGATATTGATTTATTGCAATGGATGCTAGGTGGAGAAATTGAATCAGTATATTCTGAGTCAGGAACTTTTCTTAGAGACATAGAAGCAGAAGATTTTGGCGCAATATTAATAAGATTCAAAAATGGAGCAATTGGAATAATTGAGGGAAGTGCTTGCGTTTATCCTAACAACTTGGAAGAAACACTTAGTATTTTTGGTGAAAAAGGAACAGTTTGTATTGGTGGATTAGCCGTAAATAAGATTGAAACTTGGAGATTTGGAGATAACATAGATAGTGAAGAGAATATTCTAAAAGACCAAGGCGAAGATCCTGATTCAGTTTATGGTTTTGGTCATAATGCTTTATTTAATGATATGATAGATGCAATTATTAATGATAGACAACCTTTAATTAATGGAGAAGAGGGTAAAAAAGGTATGGCTATTATTCTTGGTGCATATAAGTCAAGGCTTACAGGTTTGCCTGTTAAGTTCCCTCTCGAAAGTTTCTCAACTTTGGAGATGCTTGAAATTAGAAAATAAAAGTGATTTGAGAGAAGGAAAGAAAATGAATTATATTTCAGAAAAATCGTATATTGGTGAAAATGTGATATTTCAACACTTTGTTGTCATTGAAGACGATGTTAAAATTGGAAATAATTGCAGAATTGGAAATAACGTAGTTATACATGCTGGAACTACAATTGGTTCAAATGTTAGAATAGATGATAACGTTGTAATAGGAAAAGATACTATGAGGTCTGTTAATAGTATCTTTAAAAATGAAGTTAACTATGATCCTTCTATAATTGGTGACAATTGTTTAATAGGAGCTGGTGCAATAATTTACGCAGGGTGTAAAATTGGAGAATACACTTTAATAGCCGATTTAGCTACCATACGTGAAAATGTAATCATTGGAGAAAAAACAATAATTGGAAGAAATGTAGCTATAGAGAACTTTTGTGAAATCGGTTCTAATTGTAAAGTTGAAACTAATGCATATATTACAGCCTACTCTCTTATTGAAGATTATGTTTTTATAGCTCCAGGAGTAGTAACTTCTAATGATAATTTTGCAGCACGTTCAAAAGAAAGGTATAATCACTTCAAAGGTGTAACAGTAAAAAAAGGTGGTAGAATAGGAGCAAATGCTACTATTTTACCTGGAATAGTTATTAATGAAGATGGGTTTGTAGCAGCTGGTAGTGTGGTTACCAAGGATGTAGAGAAAGAAATTATTGTTGCAGGAAATCCAGCAAAAGAACTAAGAAAAGTTCCCAAAGAACAACTTTTGAAAAACCAGTAATTTTCATGAACTAAGGAGGCTAAGTATGGAAGAGAACTCAAATTATTCAAAAATGCTGTTTATAGCCACTATTTTTTTTGTGTTAATAAACATAGCTTTTTATCCTAAATTAATTATTATACATATTTTTGCAATAATTTATTTAATATATATATATACTATTTCGAATAATGTAAGAAGCTATATGTATTTTACTACGATATTGTTCGCTTTTATAGATTTTTCATTATTGTTACCAATAGGTAGTAGATTTGGATTGTACTATTCTTATATTTCAATATTAGTTTATTATAGTATCTTAATATTTATGGCAATTAAGACAAAAAAAATACCGAAGCTAAAAATTACAAATAAATATATGATGTTCTCAGTAGTATTTGTATCATATCTGGTCATAAGCCTATTTATCGCTAATAGTAAAGTATTGGCAGTAAAATCAATAATGAATTATATTTTTATGATTTTATTAACTGTGGTATTTATTATAGAAAACAAAGATAAAGTAACTTTAGGAAAAACCTTCAAGTTAATTAAATATATATTCATAGGAATCCTAATCTTGGGAATCTTTGAAGTTTTAGGTTTTAGATATGGAGTTAGAAATCATTATAGCGATATGGGTATATATGCAGATGCATTCCCATTTATTAAAAGAGTGCCAGTAGTATTTTTTTATAATCCCAATAACTTTGCTGTGGTTCTAGTTTTAGGTATTTTAATATTATTAATTGAAAGTTTTGAAAGTAATAGTAGAAAGCAGAAAATTATTAACGCTTTACTTATTCTTATTGCTCAAATAAATTTGATATTTACTACAAGTAGAACTGGATGGGCTACACTGCTAATTTCCATTTCCTTTTGTTTTGTAATTTACTTATTTTCAAAAAATTATTCTGCAATGAAAAAAGTTGGTAGATCACTATTTTTGATTTTATTAGTTTTTTTTATTTTCTCTTTATTGCCTGGAATGAATCCATATTATGGTAAGTTGAATAGCACTCCTTTTTGAGGATGATAAATATTTCAAATGTGTATAGTTCGGAAAAATCTGATACTACACCTATAGCAATTGGAGAGAATAATTCAAGTAGTGAAAGATTAACAGTGATGTCAGATGTTCTTAAAGGAGTTTTTAAAGAGAAGCATTTCTTTGGATTTGGTGCTGGGAATACTCAGAATTATATAAAAAGCATGGATAATACACATGGAGTTATTAATGTTCATAGTTTATGGTTTGAGATACTAGGGGATTTTGGAATAGTAATTTTTATTTATTTTATTTATTTTTACTTTAATATTTTTATAGATTTGATGATTAAAATAAAAAATAGTATAGATAGGAAGTATTATATAATGATGGGGGTTAGCATTTTTGCATTTATTTTCTTAGCATTTGCACCTAGTTCTGTTATACAATTTCCTCCTTTCTGGATGTTGATTGGCATTTCTTCTTCTTTAGTAATTAGTAATTCAGCAAAATAGGAGTAATATAATGAATGTTCTTATAATAAGTAGTTGGTATCCAAATTCTAAAAATAATATTAGTGGTATTTTTGTTAAGGAACAAGTAAAAGCTTTGTCTATGGTTGGAATTAAGCCTATAGTATTTTACCCTTATGATACATCAATTAAAAAAAGAAAAATCAATGTAGGATTTGAAGAAGGAATAAAAACCTATAGAGCAAATTCAGATTATATAAAAAACACCAAGATTTCAAGAATTAATAGCTTGATTTATACTTTGAAATTTTTAAAGAGAATTATTAAGGTTGATTCAATAGACTTAATTCATAGCCATGTGTGTTATCCATCTGGATTTGCCGCAGCATATAACAAGAGATTTAACGGAACTCCATATATTATTACTGAGCATATGTCATATATTAAGTCTTATTCGGAAAAAAAATATAATAGATATCTGTTTAATTATTCCTATGGGAATGCTGAAAAGGTAATTCCAGTAAGTAAATATTTAAATAATGAGTTATTGGAGATTGGATTTAAATTTGAAGGAGAAGTTATAGGTAATGTTGTTAAAGTAGCAGAATACTTTCCAATAAAAAGAGAAAGAAAAAGCAATGAGTTTAATATACTATTTATTGGATTAATGGATGAAACTGAAATTAAAGGATTACAATTTTTTATCCCAGCTTTGGCTAACTATATTAAACATAATCCTCAATATACTATTAAATTTAATCTTGTAGGAGACGGAATAGAAAAAGAAAAATATATAGAGCTTTGTAAAAAACTAGATATTTATAGCAAATGCAATTTTTACGGGGCTCTGCCAAAGGAAGAAATCCCCCAAATAATATCAGAAAATGATTTTTTAGTTTTACCAAGTTTAAAAGAAACTTTTGGTACTGTTCTCATTGAAGCCATGGCAATGGGAAAACCAGTTCTTTCTACAATGTGTGGTGGACCTAATGAATTTGTAAACGAAGAAGTAGGTATTTTGGTTACACCTGGAAGTATAGAGGAACTAGAATATGGATTAGAAAAAATAATAATGTCTTATGATAAATTTGATTCTAATAATATAAGAAACTATGTTATTGAAAATTTTAGTTATGATGCTATAGGTAATAAACTAATAAAAATTTATCAAAGTATACTAGAGAAGTGGGAGTGAAGAATGAAGTTTTTAAAGTCAACGGTACTAACTTTTTTTACCAATATTTTTATTTTTAGCATATCATTAATAACTACAGTTGTAACTTCAAGAGTACTTGGGACTAATGGGAAAGGAATTCTAAGTGTATCAAATAATCTTATTAGCTTATCTTTAATATTTCTAGGACTAGGAATTGCATCTTCCAATGTTTATTTTATTGGAAGAAATAAAAAAAACATGGAAGCTATTATAGGCATAAATATAATAATAGCAATATTTTCAATAGGTATATTATTTTTCATTTTTTTCTTGAATTTAAAATTCAATTTTGAACATCTTTTTAAAAATTTAACTAATAAAATTATTATTATCACTTTTTTTTCAGTGCCATTGATGATTTTAAAAGCATCACTTATAAATATTTTATTGGGACTACAAGAAATCGAAAAATACAACAAAATTAATATAATTGATAATATGGTAACATTGCTAATGTTATTTGTTTTTATTTTTATTACTAAATCTGTTTTTTGGGTTATTATAGGAAACATTATTGCGGTGACAGTAATTTTGCTTATACTTTCATATATTCTTTTCTATAAAAAAAGATACAAGATTTCTTTTGATTATTTACTTTTCAAGGAAATGCTTAATTATGGAATTAAAGCTCAAATCGGGAATGCAGTACAATTCTTGAATTATAGGTTAGATGTGCTTATTATTCAAAATAAACTAGCTATTAGTCAGGTTGGCATATATAGTAATGCAGTAGCATTATGTGAAACAATGTGGAAAGTGCCTGCCTCGGTATCAACTATTGTATTACCAATGACCTCAAATTCTGAAAACAAAGAAGAATTGCCCAAATTTATCAATAAAGTAACAAGAGTTACATTCTTCATAATAATTCTGTGTACTGTTTTTTTGTTTTTTATTGGTCCGCCATTAATCTTGTTCCTATTGGGAAAGAATTTTTCTGGAAGTTGTAATGCATTGCTTTTACTTTTGCCTGGAATCAGTGTTTTTTCTGTATGTAATATACTATCAAGTTACTTTGCGGGCGTTGGAATGATAGAAAAAAATATAATCGCATCTTCAGTTTCCTGTGTAGTTACTGTTGTTTTAGATTTGATTTTAATACCTAAGATTGGAATTAATGGAGCATCAATAGCAACAAGTATCTCTTATATAATAGCTACGGGTATTACAATTGCTTTTTATATAAACTTAACTAAAAGTAAAATCCTTGATATTTTGATTATAAAAAAAGAAGATTTAATTGAAGTGAAAACAAGAATAATGGAAATTGTCAATAGAAGGAGACAAGTATGAAGAATATTTTAATAATTGCATATTACTATCCACCGTTGGGAGGAGCAGGTGTTCAAAGATCCTTAAAATTTTCAAAACATCTTAGTGAAAAAGGATATAATGTATTTGTTTTAACTGTAGCAAATGAATCGGGAATAGTATTGGATAAATCTTTGAAACTTGAAGAAGATGAAGCAGTTAAAATTTACAGAGCAAAACAGAAAAATAGTAATATTGTGAATAAAATTATTAATAAAAAATCAAGTGGTGCACAGGTATCAAATAATAATGTTCAGAAGATTGATAATACTAATAGCATAAAGTTTAGGGCCAAAAAAAATATTAAGAATTTTCTTCTAAATATATATAGAAGCATGTATATTCCTGATGATAAAATATCTTGGAAGAAAGATGCGGTAAGTTTAGGATTAAAAATAGTGAAAGAACAAAATATAGATGTAATATACTCAACTTCAGCGCCATATACAGGGCATCTTATTGCTTATGAAATAAAGAAAAAATGTGATGTGAAATGGATTGCGGATTTTAGGGATCAATGGGCTACAAATCCATTTGTAGATTATCCATTTCTTATAAAGAAGATAAATTATATTATGGAGAAAAAAGTAGTTCAATCATCAGATAATGTAATATCTGTAAGTAAACCAATTATTGATGATTTTACTCAAAGATATAAAAACCAACCAAAGAAAAAATTTGAAGTAATTACTAATGGATATGGAGAAGATGACTTTCAAGGATATAACCTTGGAAATAAATCGAGTAAATATGTTATTACTTATAATGGGACTCTATATGGTAACAGATCTCCTCAAATTTTTTTAAATGCCATTGATAGTTTGTTAATGCAAAAAAAAATAGGCAAAGAAGATATTCTTATTAGGTTTGTTGGTCAGATAGGTAGAGATGCATTAGTAGAAATCAATAATTTTATTTATAAGTATAATGATGTGATTGAACTAATTGATTACTTACCACATAGAGAAAGTATCAAGCAACTAGAGCAATCTTCAGCTTTATTGTTAATCATTGAATCGGGAATAGGAAGTGAAGGAATTTACACTGGGAAAATATTTGAGTACATACGAAGTGGGAGAAATATAATTGCAATTGTTCCTGAAGGAGTAGCAAGAGATTTAATTAATGAAACAAATACAGGTTTCTGCTGTTATCCATCTTCAATTATAGAGGTTGAAAATGCTATTTTGAACTCCTATTTGATTTGGAAAGGTGAAAAGCCTGTGTTAGATATTAATTGGGAAAAAGTGAAACAATATGAGAGAGGATGCATTACCAATCAGTTGATAGAACTAATTCAATAAGTAGGAGGTTTTTAGATGAAGATTTGTTTTTTAGGGGATGCAAGTAGTGTACATATGCATAGATGGATAAAATATTTTAAAGAAATTGGATGGGAAGTATCTATTATTTCATTTAAAGACTTCAAAATAGATGGAGTGGAAGTAATAAATTTAGGTAATAATTATAATATAAAAGAAAGTGGAGGTAATATTAAATATATTACCAAGACTTTTAAAATAAGGAAGTTAATTAAAGAAATTAATCCCAACATAGTAAATGCTCATTACATAACTAGTTATGGTTTATTAGCAGCAATGACCAAATCCTGTCCTGTTGCTTTATCTGCATGGGGTACAGATATATTAGTTACACCTAAAAAGAATTTTGTATATAAACTTCTTGCAAAATATTCTCTTAGAAAAGCAGATATAGTTACATCTGATTCAAAAATCATGTCTCAAGAAATTATCAACTTAATACCTAAAAAAAAGGTGAATTTGTTAACAGTGCCAATGGGAGTGGATTATGAAATTTTTAGAAATGAAAGAAATATTCAAGTAATAGCTCCTAAAATTTTGAGTTTAAGGACATTAAATGATAATTCTAATATATTATTGATTGTTGATAGTTTTATTCATGTTTTAAAAGAATATCCTGAAGCAAAGCTTATTATAGGAAACGATGGCGATTTAAAAGAAACTCTTGTTGATTATTGTAATAATAAAGGCATTAGAGAAAAGGTTGATTTTATTGGGTTTGTCCATAGAGAAAATATAGTTAGTGTATTAAAAGAATGTGATTATTATATATCTGTACCAAAATCAGATTCTACTTCTGTAACTATGTTAGAAGCTATGGCTTCTGGAATATATCCTATTGTATCAAATATTCCTGCAAATTTAGAGTGGATAGAAAATAATAAGAATGGAAGCATTGTTACTTTTGATTCTGAGAATATAGCCAATTGTATTCTGGAAACCTATAAAAATGTACAATATAGAAAATCGGTTTTAGAAGAAAATATTAAAATTATTACTAGTAAAGCTTTATTTAAAGAAAATATGAAAACAGTTGCAAATGGCTTTGAGGAAATAATTAACAATACATATACCAATGGAGGCAAGTAAAATGAAGATATTAACAGTTATTGGCGCTAGACCTCAATTTATAAAAGCTGCTGCAGTTTCAAATCTTTTGAGGCAACAGCATGAGGAAATACTAGTTCATACCGGACAACATTATGATGAAAATATGTCAAAAGTTTTTTTTGATGAATTAAGGATACCTAAACCAGACTATAATCTTGGAGTAGGTTCAGGTGGACATGGTAGGCAGACAGGAGAAATGTTAATTCATTTAGAAGATATTTATTTAAAGGAAAAACCTGATTTGATTCTTGTTTATGGAGATACAAATTCTACTTTAGCGGGAGCATTATGTGGAAGTAAGCTTCTAATTCCAGTAGCTCATGTAGAAGCTGGATTAAGAAGCTTTAATATGAAAATGCCAGAAGAGCAGAATAGAATTTTAACCGATCATGTTTCATCACTGCTATTTGTTCCTACTTCTTCTGCAATAGAAAATTTGAAAAACCAGGGAATAACTGATAAAGTTTATCAGGTTGGGGATGTAATGTACGATGCTATTTTACATTTTAAAGATCTTGCAGAAAAAAAATCTAATTTTTCTAAAATAACTGGTGACTATATTTTGACTACTATTCATAGAGCAGAAAATACTGATGATATTAAGCGGTTAAAAAACATAATTGAGGCTTTAAATGAATGTGATAAGAAAGTAATATTACCCATTCACCCAAGAACTAGAAAATACATATCAGATTATGGATTAAATTTTTCTGAAAATGTAAAAGTTATTGAACCCGTTGGTTATTTAGATATGATTTGTTTAGAAATGCATGCTGAAAAAATAGTTACAGACAGTGGAGGGGTGCAGAAGGAAGCATTTTTCATGAAGAAACCTTGTATTACAATGCGAGATGAGACTGAATGGATAGAAACTGTTAATAATGGATGGAATAAAATTGTAGGTACTGATAAAAATAGAATAATAGATGCAATAGTTAATTTTTTACCTAACCAGGAGCAAGAAAATATCTTTGGAGAAGGTAGAGCTGCAATGCAAATTTTGAATATTATAAATAGAGAAATTTAGAGGTGAAATAATGAAAATTTTATTTTTGACTCAATACTGTCCTCCGGAAGTGGGGGCACCGCAGAATAGAATATTTGAGTTCGCTAAGCAACTTAAAAGTTTTGGTCATGAAGTAACTATATTGACTGCAATGCCCAACTACCCTAAAGGTGAAATATTTGAGGATTATAAGGGCAAGAAAGTTGTAATAGAGGAATTAGAAGGTATACATATTGTAAGAACAAGAATATATGCAACAAAGGATAAAGCATTTGTAAAAAGATTAAGAAATTATCTATCATTTACATTTTCAAGTTTATTCATTGGCCCCAAGTACATAGATGACCAAGATGTAGTTATTACGGAATCACCTCCATTATTTTTAGGTTGGTCAGGATATAGGATAGCAAAGAAGAAAAAAGCAAAGTTTATTTTTAATGTTTCTGATCTTTGGCCAGAATCAGCTATAAAACTTGGAGTTTTAAATAGTAAGTTGTTTATCAAGATGTCAACTTGGCTTGAAGAGTTTTGCTATAGGAAAGCTGATGCAATAACCTGCCAAACACAAGGTATTGTTGATAACATAGTAAAAAGAGGATTTAACAATGAAAAAGTACATTTAATAACCAATGGTGTTGATACTGAGTTCTTTAAGATCGAAAATAGAGATGAAGAATTCAGAAAAGAGAATGAAATTGATGGAAAGTTTGCAATTTGTTATGCTGGAATACTTGGACTTGCACAAGGTCTTGAAGTAGTGCTTGAAGCTGCTGAGATATTAAAAGATGAGAAAGAAATACAATTTCTTTTAATAGGAGATGGTGCAGAGAAGGAAAAACTTATTGCAATAAAAAACGAGAAAAGGCTTGATAATGTAACATTTTTACCTGTTCAGCCAAAGTCAAATATGCCTAAAATAATTTCTTCTATGGATGCTACTATTATTCCTTTAAAAAAGCTTGATATATTTAGGGGAGCTTTGCCTTCAAAAATGTTTGAAGCTTTATCATCTGAGCTACCAATAATTTTGGCAGTGGAAGGCGAGGCTGAAAAACTAATAAATGATGCTGGAGCTGGTATTGTTGTAGAACCTGAAAACTCTGAGAAAATTGCAGAAGCAGTGTTAATGCTCTATAATAATAAGGAGTTAAGAGAGAAAATGGGTAAAAGTGGACGAAGCTATGTTGTGAAAAATTATTCAAGAGATATGGTAGCAAAAAAACTTGAGCATGTATTAAAGAATGTAATGATATAAGTTTTAGAGAGGATAATTAGTTATGAATAAAGTACTTTACTTTTTGATGTACATAAATATTTTTATTTTTGCACTAGTTCCTAGCAAGTTCAAAATTAGATCTATACCATTTAATGGTGATGCATTCTTAGCATTAATTATATTAGTTTATATTATATTTATAATTGTTAATAAAGAAATGAGAGATAAATTTATAAATGCATTTAAATATATATTTAAGGATTATACGTTGCTATTTTTAATATTATATGCAGGTATAATGATATTATCCATATTGTATTCTACAGATAAAAAGCTAGCGTTGAGAGAAAGTGTAAGATTTTCAACATATTTAGCACTGTTTTTTATTATTAAATATGAAATAACTGATAGAACTGTCATAGAAAAATTGATGAAATTCCATATTATTAATGTTGTTATAGTTTGCGTTTATGGTATAATCGGCTTGGCTTTTAGCTTTGATGTAGATATTTCACATGGAATATATAGGATTCAATCTACATTTGAAAACCCTAATAATTTTGCTATGTATCTAATACTATCAATTTTTCCTATTGCAACGCTTGCAATAGATACTAAAAAAAGAAAAGACAAAATAATATATTTGATAATCACACTGTTAATAATTGTAAGTATTACATTGACTGGTTCTAGAAATGCTTTATTAGGACTAATAATTGGATTTGCATTTTTGATGTTTTTTTACAGTTGGAAGTTTATTACATGGGTAGGAGGAATAGGTATAATTACAGTATTTATTCCAAGCGTTAGGACCAGAATACTAAAAATTGGAGATACAAGCCAAAATATGTCAAGGATAAAGCTTTGGAGAGTAGCACTTGATATAATTAGGGATCATCCAATTCTAGGGGTTGGAAATGGAAACTATTCTACTTTTTATCAACGTTATAAAGGTAAATATAGTTATATAAATTATAATCCCACAACTAATGTTCATCCCCATAACATATTTTTAAAGGTTCAATGTGAACTGGGTATTTTTGGACTTGCAGTTTTTTTAGGATTAATCTCGTCCATTCTTTTTAGCATTTTAAGATTTATTAAGTTTGTGAAAAATTCATTTGTTAGATTTTACTATAAAGGCTTTATTATTTCCTTTGTAGTTTTTATTATGATGAATATGATTGATAACTTTTTTTCTGCACCAAAAGTAATAATTTATTTTTGGATGTTTATTGCAATATCCCAATCAAATGCTTTTAAATCAGATTTAAAAGTTGATAGCAATTAAAGTTAAGGATAATTGTATACTTTTCAATTTTTGGAGGTTATAATGGAAAAAAATAATATAATAATTGAAGCAGAAAATGATATAGAGAGAAAAAGATTTCAATTTATAGTAAAAAGATTATTGGATGTGATATTATCTATCATTGGAATTATAATTTTGAGTCCACTATTCTTAATAATTATAATTGTGATTAAAATCGATTCAAAGGGCCCTGCAATGTTTATGCAAACAAGAATTGGTAAAAATGAAAAACCGTTTACAATATACAAATTTAGAACAATGATTGTAGATGCGGAGAAAAGCCATAAGTTAGAGCTTGATTCTCAAAATATTGATAATTTTATTTTTCAAAATAAAAATGATAATAGAATCACTAAAGTTGGAGCTTTCTTAAGGAAATCAAGTTTTGATGAGATACCTCAACTCTTTAATGTATTAATAGGTAATATGAGTTTCGTCGGACCTAGACCAGAGATTCCTGAGGTAGTTAAACATTATCCTGAATATTACAAACAAAGGTTACTTGTTTTACCTGGTATTACTGGTTTAGCTCAAGTAAGTGGAAGAGGTGAAATTGAACTAAGAAAAACAATTTTTTATGATTTAACATATATAAAAAAATTTTCTATCATCTTTGATATAAAATTATTGTTTCTTACATTTATTTCTGTTTTTAAAAAAGAAGGAGCTTATTAGAAGTAATTTTCTACTAATTTTTTAACTTACCTTAATTTTTATCAGGGGGTTAGCTATGTCAACAACAATTTTGGGTTTGAATATTTTTAATAAAAGTAAAAAGGAATTTATCGATGAAGTTTTCTCCAAAGAAGGGAAAATTCATATAATTTCAGGGAATCCTGAAGTTCTTACTAATGGATTAAATAGTGAACTTCTATTAAGTAATTTTATTTCAAAACAATCTATGATTATTCCTGATGGAATTGGTGTAGTTATATCATCAAAAATCGTTAGGGAACCTGTTAAAGAAAAAATAGCTGGTATAGAGGTAATGGCAGAGATATTAAATGTTTGTGAAACAACTAATAAGTCAGTTTATTTGATTGGTTCTAAGCAAGAAATACTTGATATTTGTGTTAAAAATATTAAAAAGAAGTATCCTGAATTAGTGATTTGTGGCAGTCATGATGGTTATTTTGATTTAGATAGCTGTGAAGAAATTGTGCAAGATATAGATGAAAATAAGCCATATGCAATTTTTGTTGCAATGGGGTCACCAAGGCAGGAAATATTTATAGCTAAATATTTTGATAAGTTAAATTGTTCAATTCTCATGGGAGTTGGAGGCTGCTTTGATGTTTATGCTAATAAGGTAAAGCGTGCTCCTCAGTGGATGATAAATTGTGGAATTGAATGGCTATACAGAGTATGCAAGGAACCAGTGAGAATCAAGAGATTATTTGTAATACCTAAATTCATGTTGAAAGTATTTGTCAATAAATATATAATAAAAGATGAGAAGAACATTTAGTAAGAGCTCTATAAGCTCTTATTTTTTGTAATAAATTATTAGAGGTGTTATCATGAAAAAAGTATTAATTACTGGGTCTAATGGACAACTTGGTAGAGAGTTAACAAAGCAACTGCGAAACCACAATAATATAGAACTAATTTTAACTGACCAAGGTGAATTGGATATATCAAATAGTGCAGTGGTCTACTTTAAGATAAAAGATATTAAGCCTGATATTATAATAAATTGTGCAGCCTATACAAATGTGGATAAATGTGAAACAGATATAAATATGGCATATAAAATTAATACAATTGGACCTAAAAACTTAGCTCAAGCTGCCTTTAGTATAGGCGCTGAGTTAGTTCAAATTTCAACAGATTATGTATTTGATGGAGAAGCTACAAGACCTATTACCGAATTTGATAAACCGAGTCCTCAAACAATTTACGGAAACTCAAAATTCTTTGGTGAAAACGTTGTAAAAGAACTAAATCCAAAGAGTTATATTATTAGAACAGCTTGGCTTTATGGAGACGGAAATAATTTTGTTAAAACAATGATAGATTTAAGTAAAACAAATAAAAGCTTAAAGGTAGTAAATGATCAACATGGAACTCCAACAAGCACAGTTGATTTGGCTAAGGTTATTATTAAATTGATTGAAGAGAAAAATTATGGACTTTTTCATTGTACTTGTAAAGGTGAAACTACTTGGTATGAGTTCACAAAAGAGATATTCAGGTTAAAAGGAATTGATACTGAATTGATTCCATGCACTACAAAAGAATTTCCAAGACCAGCAAAAAGGCCGAACTATTCAGTATTAGATAATTATATGCTAAAACTAACAACTGGTGATATAACAAGAACTTGGGAAGAAGCTTTAGATGAGTATATAAAAAAATTATATAAGTAATATAATGAATTTGATTGTAGGTTTGTAAGAGGTGAGAAAAATAAAAGTATTAGTTTTAATTTCAGGAAATGATAGTGGTGGTGCAGCAAAATATATTTTAAACCTTTGTGGATTAAAAGACGCAAAAATTGAAATCATTTTGGGATGTATTGGTGATGGATATCTTTATGAAGAAGCTAAAAAGCTGCCCATAGAAGTTGTTTTATTTAATACAAAGAGTTTAATTAACAAAGACATTACTAAGTATTCCATTGATAATTCTATTGATATTATTAATTTTAATGGTGCCAAACTGTTTTTTTCTTATACGATTTTGAGGAAAAAGCTTAAAGCTATATGCGTAGCTACTGTACATAGCGATTATAGATATGATTTTTTAAATAATAAAATTAAGCTTTTGTTTTTTACTCCTTTAAGTAAAATGGGTTTAAAAAAATTTGAAAATTATATTTGTGTGTCTACTGAAATTAAAACTTTGTTAGAAAACAAAAATTTCAAAGGTGAAAAGTATATAGCAAACAATGGTATTGATATTAAAGAAAATAATATTGGAAATAGTAGTTCAGAGTTAAGAAGAATTTACGGAATAGCCGATAATGACTTTTTGTTTGTTAGTATTGCAAGGCTTCATCCAATTAAAAATCATATTAAATTAATTGAAGCATTTAACATGTTAAAAAAGGAATATGATAATGTTAAATTAATTTGTGTTGGTGATGGTGATATGAAAGCTTCAATTCAAACAAAAGTCAAAGAATATAATTTGCAGAGTGATGTTATTATGACTGGATTTCAAACAAATACTTTGGGATTTCTTGCTGCATCGGATATAAGTATTCTAGCTTCTTTAAACGAGGCGGGAGATCCTCCTTTAGTTATTTTAGAAAGTGCTACAGTGAAAAAACCTGTGATTTGTTCTGAAATAGGAAAGTTAAATGAAATTATAACTTCAGAATATGGATATTTAATGGACCCTAAGAATACTACAGATATTTATTTGAAAATGAAAGAAGCCTATTTAGATAAAGAAAAACTTAATGCAAAGGGAATTAAATTTTATGAATTTATTGAAAAAAATTACTCTATAGATAGTTTTTATAATAGATACAGAGAAATATTTTCCCATATGCTTAAAAATAGGGGCTTTTGACAAGTTAAAATAAGATTTTTTAAATAGAACTGCATGGAGGAGATTAGAATTATTAATGTTTTTTTACCAATGATAGTCTTTATAATGATTGTCCTTCTATTTAGTAAAAAATATGAAAATGAGGCTGGTTTTAAGCTTGATTTAAGATGTACCGAAGAGCTAAAAGGAATTGCTATTATTTTAGTTATCTTTGGGCATCTTTCTGCGGATAAAATTATACATGCAAAGGATCTTTTATATGTAGGATCACAGGGTGTGACACTATTTTTATTGCTTTCTGGCTTTGGATTAACTAAATCGTATATTAAAAATGGAATTGACAAAAAAACTGTATTCAGGCGTTTTAAAAGGATTTTGATACCTTACTCAATGGTAACAACTTTATGGGTGATTATCGATATTTTTGTATATCACAAAAATTATTCTATACAAACAGTAATTATGGCAATTGCCGGATTTGACTTTAATAGAAAAATTGATGCTTCAATGTGGTACATTTCTTTTATACTCTTATGGTATTTGTTCTTTTTCATAATATTTTTGCTACCAATGAAAAAAATATTTAAAATTATAATGCTTGTATTTGTTGCCTATCTTTTTAGATTTCATCCAGTTTCTAAGTATACACATGAAGTGTCTTATCAGTGGGGTTTAAATGCTATTTCTTTCCCAGTAGGAGCATTTCTAGGAATGTATATGGAAGATATAGCAAAAAAAATTAGCAAAAAGCACATGAATTATATATACGCTTTTGTGGGAATAATGTCTTTAGTAACATATGTGTATTTGTTTAAAGATAGAGAGCTTAATATTAATAAATTCACAATAACAAACTTATCCTTCGCGGTTATGATAATAATATTAGTGGGATTCGTAAATATGAAAGGTTATCGTTCAAAGCTATTAGGGTTTATCGGTTTCTATTCTTATGAAATATATTTGCTGGAAGCGGCATTAATGTGGAAGTACAGAATAATTCGTAACCTCCAAACCACTAGTACATGGTTGTTTCTTATAGTATACTTTCTATCATTATTTGTTTTAAGTTACATATTGAATAAAATAATTACCTTTATAATGGAAAGTAAGTTTATAAATAATAAAAAGCAAGTATAGATAATACTTATAAAGCTTAATTGTAGTTTCAGTATTCGAAGGCAAAAACTTGCATAAGAAAACCCGGGACACCCTTCAACTTCGTAGGCTTTCTATTAAGAGAAGGGTGTCCTGCTCCATTCAATACAAAAATGAAAGACTAAGATATCCTAACAAGCCATTAAAGAAAATAAGAACATCCTTCCCATAATAGCCAAGCTATATAGGAGGATGTTCTTTTTATATAAAATTTAATTATTTACTACGGTGATGCATTATTGTCGTAAATATATTCAGAAAATTGAATGCCCAAAATAAAAAGGGGATTTGTAAGGGAATAAAGAATAATATAGTAGTGAAAAATATAGAACTATACATATAGAGGAGATTAGTGATGGAACTAGTTGTTTTAGATGGAGAAAGTTTAGAATTAGAAGATATAATAAACGTAGCAAGAAACAATTATAAAGTAGAGTTGGCTACTATTGCTGTAGAAAGAGTAATAAAATCAAGAAAAATTGTTGAAGAATATGTAAACAATGATAGAGTTGCTTATGGAATTACTACAGGCTTTGGAAAATTCTCTGATGTAGCAATTTCTCAAGAAGATAGTAAAGAATTGCAGAGAAATTTAATAATATCTCATGCTTGTGGAACAGGTGATAATTTTTCTTGTGAAGAAGTTAGAGCAATAATGTTATTAAGAATAAATGCTCTTTCAAAAGGATATTCTGGAATAAGTATTGAAACACTTAACACACTTTTAGAATTGTTAAACCGAGGAGTTCACCCTAGAATACCTAAAAAAGGTTCCTTAGGCGCCTCAGGTGATTTGGCACCTTTATCTCATATGGTTCTTCCTATGCTTGGAGAAGGTGAAGCAGAGTTTGAAGGTATGCCATTTGAAGGTAAGGTTGCTATGGAGAAGGCAGGAATTCCTGTAATTGAATTAACGGCAAAGGAAGGCCTTGCATTAATAAACGGAACTCAAGTAATGACAGCTGTTGGAGCAATAAATTTGTATGATAGTATTGAACTTTTAAAGTTAGCTGATGTTTCTGCTGCACTTACTGTTGAAGCCCTTAGAGGAATAAAAAATGCTTACGACGAGAGAATACATGTTATAAGACCTCATAAAGGTCAAATGAATACAGCTAAAAACCTGTTGAACTTAACCTCAGGAAGCACCTATGTGACCTCTCAGGGCGAACTTAGAGTTCAAGATGCATATTCCCTAAGATGTATTCCTCAAGTGCATGGTGCTAGTAAGGACGCTATTAATTATGTAAGAGAAAGAGTGGAGATAGAAATTAATTCTGTTACAGACAATCCAATTATTACAGAAGAGGGTGAAATTATTTCTGGTGGTAATTTTCATGGTCAACCAATGGCCTTGAGTTTTGATTTTCTAGCAATAGCTGTGGCGGAACTTGCCAATATTTCGGAAAGACGGTTAGAAAGGCTTATTAACTATCAGTTGAACGATTTGCCACCTTTCTTAGTTAAACATGGAGGTTTAAACTCTGGATTTATGATAACTCAGTATGCTGCAGCTTCATTAGTGTCAGAGAATAAGGTACTTTGTCATCCGGCATCTGTAGATTCTATACCTTCCTCAGCTAATCAAGAGGATCATGTAAGTATGGGAACTATTGCTGCAGTTAAGTGCAGAGAAGTAGTTAATAATACTAGAAGAGTAATAGCTACAGAAATACTTGCTGCATGTCAAGCCATTGATTTCAGAGATGGACTGGAACTAGGCGCTGGAACGAATAAGGCCTATGAAATAGTTAGGAAAACTGTATCATTTTTAGATAAAGATGTAGTTATGTATAAGGAAATGGATAAAGTTGAAGCATTAATTAAAAATGGTGAAATATTAAATGCTGTAAAAGAAGCAGTAAATATTTTATTCTAAATCTCAAACTAGGAGGAAAGAACATGGCAAAAATTGTTGAATGTATACCAAATTTCAGTGAAGGTAGAGACAAGAAAGTGATAGAAAAAATATTAGATGCTGTAAGAGGAAGAGAAGGTGTTAAACTTTTAGATTATTCTTCTGATAGTGATCATAATAGAACAGTTGTCACTATGATAGGTGCACCTGAAAAGCTTGAAGAAGCTATTATAGATTTGGCCAAAAGAGTATATGAAAATATAGATATGACTTTGCATCAAGGTGGTCATCCTAGAATGGGAGCACTAGACGTTGTACCTTTTGTTCCTGTATCAGAAGTTACAATGGAAGAATGTATTGAGATAGCAAATAGGGTTGGAAAACAAATTGGAGAGAAGTTTAATATACCAGTATATTTATATGAAGACGCTTCAAAATCTGCTGGAAGACAAAATCTTGCAGTCGTTAGAAAAGGCGAGTATGAAGGCTTCTTTAAGAAAATTCAAGAAACAGAATGGGCTCCAGATTATGGCCCTAAAGAAGTAAATATTAAAGGTGGCTGCGTTGCAGTTAGTGCTAGAGTTCCTTTAGTTGCTTATAATGTAAACCTTGGAACAGATAATCTAGAAATTGCTGAAAAAATAGCAAAATCAGTAAGACATATCGGTGGCGGATTGCGATTTGTGAAGGCTATGGGCGTTAAACTTGAAGATAGAAATATAGTTCAAGTATCCATGAATTTAGTAAATTATGAAAAAACAGCAGTATATAGAGCCTTTGAAATGGTTAAAATGGAAGCTAAAAGATATGGAGTACCTGTGGTTGGAAGTGAAGTTATAGGTTTAGTTCCAATGGAAGCATTGATAAAAAGTGCTGAGTACTATTTACAAATTGAGAATTTTTCAATGAATCAAATTCTTGAGAAAAGAGTATGGGAGTAGAGGGATTTCTATTGAAAACTATAATTAAAAGTATACAATGTTTAGTAACTTGTAGTAAAGAATCTATAAAGGATTCTGGAATAATTGAAAATGGTTATATAATACTTGAAGATGACAAAATAACAGAAGTTGGACAAGGAAATCATTATGAAAAGTTTATTGATTCTAGTTCCTTATTAATTGATGGATCAGGTAAAACTGTAACACCAGGTCTTATTGATAGTCATACACACGTGGTTTATGGAGGTTCAAGGGAAAAAGAGCTAGAATTAAAACTAAGTAATGTAAGCTACATAGATATATTAAATAGTGGTGGTGGAATTCTTAGCACTGTTAGAGAAACTAGGAAATTAACACTTGAAGAACTAGCTTCGCAAACAAAGAAAAGACTGGATACCATGCTACTTCATGGAACAACCACAATCGAAAGCAAATCAGGGTATGGACTTACTTATGAAGATGAAATAAAAATTCTTCAAGTAAATAAATTATTAAATGAAAGTCATCCCTTGGATATTGTTTCAACCTTTATGGGTGCCCATGCTATTCCATTAGAATATAAAAATGATAGAAAAGCCTATATTGATTTGATTATAAATAAGATGACTCAATATGTGGCTGAAAATGATTTGGCTGAATTCATAGATGTTTTTTGTGAAAAAGGTGTTTTCACGGTAGAGGAAAGCAGAGAGATATTGATTTCAGGAAAAAATCATGGCCTAAAAGCAAAAATTCATGCTGATGAGATTGAATCTATAGGAGGGGCTGAGTTAGCTGCAGAGGTTAATGCAATTTCTGCTGAGCATTTAGTAGGAGCTTCTATAGAAGGAATCAAGCAGATGGCGCTTCAAGGAGTTATTCCTGTGCTATTACCCTGTACATCTTTCTATTTAAGACTAAATAAATATGCTAGTGCAAGAAGAATGATTCAGGAAGGTCTAAAAATAGCCCTTGCAACTGATTGTAATCCTGGTACATGTCCAACAGAGTCACTTCAGACAGTTATGACTTTTGCTTGTTTTGGAATGGGACTATTACCAGAAGAAATAATTAATGCAATGACTATTAATGCTGCAACAGCAATTGGAAGAGAAAAATCCATTGGAAGTATTGAAATTGGGAAAATAGCTGATATAGTAATATTTGATAGTCCAAATTTAAATCACTTAGTTTATCATTTTGGGATAAATTCAGTTGAGAAAGTAATAAAAAAAGGCAAAATAGTAGTAGAAAAAGGAGAGATAAAATGTTAAAAGAATTAAAAATACAAGACTTTTTAGAAGTTCTTAGTTCTGATGCACCAGCACCAGGAGGCGGAAGTACAGCAGCCTTTGCAGCATCTACTGCAGCTTCTTTAACTTGTATGGTTTTCAACTTAACCGTAGGTAAAAAGATGTATGAGGAATATAATGACAGTATAAAAGCAGAAATTAAAAGTTCACTCGAAAAGGTAAAATCTTTAATTGAAGTATTTACTGATTTTATGGATAAAGATGCTGAAGCCTTTAACGACGTTATTGCAGCCTTCAAGTTGCCAAAAGAAACTGAAGATGAAAAGTCTAAACGACTTGATGCAATTCAGAATGGATACTTAGTGGCATTGGAAGTACCTTTAGCCTTAGCTGAAAAAGCATATTCACTATATGAATGTATTGATATTGCAGCAGCATATGGTAATAAAAATGCTATTTCTGATGCAGGCGTAGCATCTTTAATGCTACAAGCTGCTATAGAAAGTGCTGTGCTTAATGTTAAGATAAATCTTGCAAGCATTAAAGATGAAGCCTTTAAAGAAAAAGTTCTTCAGCATTGTAATTATATAGTTGAGACAGGGATTAAGAGAAAAGAAGAAATAATGAGAGTGTGTAATTCAAAGATATAACTATAACAAGTTATTCACTTTAGTTATAAAAGAATAAAAGATAAAAAATGACTAGCATATTTGCTAGTTATTTTTTTAAAAATCAACATTTTTATAATTCATCTAGAGTTTTAAGTTCAAAGCCATGATCTTTCCATTGCTTAATAATATAGTCTAGTACATTTGTGTTAGTAACAGAAACTGCATGAAGAAGAAAAATCCCACCATTATGAGTTCTCTGCATAATTATTTTTCTAGCATATTCTTCTCTAGGTTGTTTATCTTGAAACCAGTCAACATAGGCAAAACTCCAAAATATAGTTTTATAACCTAATTGCTGGGTCCGATAAAGTGAAAGTTCACTATATTTGCCCATAGGAGGTCTGAAAAATCTAGGCATCTTAGTACCAGTTAGAGTTTCAAAGGTGTTTTGGCAAGTAATTAGTTCATTATTAAATTTATCTTCATCAGTAATACTGGCCATTGAGGGATGCGTTGTGGAATGATTACATACTAAATGACCTTCAGCCACCATTCTTTTTATCAAAGCTTCTTCGGATTTTATATAGGGTGTAGTTACAAAAAAAGCTGCTTTTACGTTATTAGCTTTTAAAATATCGAGAATTTTTGAGGTGTAGCCATTTTCATACCCTTCATCAAAAGTGAGATATATTTCTTTTTTAGAGGTATCTCCTAAAAAGCTTCCATTGTATTTTTCAAGGAAATTGCCAGAATCTCTAGCAGCACCAGATGGTGTACCATCATTTTTAGGGACAAAGTGCCAGCTCTTTTCAGTGGTGCTTAAAGTTGATGAAAAGTCTTTTTTTTCTGAAGAAGCTTTATAGGATATAGGTTCATAACTAACTATTAAGATAGAGAATAGAATAAAAATAGTAAACGCATATTTTCGCATATTTTACTTCCTTTCAACATATGTTATAATTTTTAGTATGTCGTATTATAGGTCTATAACAATTAATTCGAAAAGCTTGCTACTCACAAAGTTCAAACACTATGACGTTATATTTTCAGCTTGTTTGAACATGGTTAGCTGAAATTAAATTGCAAATGGAGAAATAAAATGTTAGATTTTTTGATTCTAAAATTAGAAGAATTATATAGTATGCTTTTACAACCTATTGATAGTATATACAAATTAACTGCAATTAATCATTACAAAAAAATACTTGGAATAGGTATTACAGAAAGTTTTGGAGATACCTATTATAAACTTATCAATGATAATAAAAGTCATGGAACTATATATACTCCTGAGATAATAAGTAAATATATTTTGAATAATACTTTTTCTGCAGACGAAATAATTCTAAATCCATTTCTGAAAATACTGGATCCGGCTTGTGGTACAGGTAATTTTCTTATACCGTTATACAAATATTTGTATAACATATATATTGAAAATCTGGAAATTATTAACAATGAAAATCAACTTTTGTTAAATGAAGAAAATTTAAGTCAACATATTATAAATAATAATATATTTGGATTTGATATTAATGATATATCAATAAAAGCATTTTATATTGATTTGTTTGCTCTCAGTGGCCATATTAACATTGAAAATATAAAAAAGTGTGATTTTTTATTAGGAAATGTAGAAGAGGAATTTAATATTATAATTGGTAATCCACCTTATGTAGGACATAAAACTGTTGATAGAGATTATTCAGCCTCATTAAAAGGTATTTTCGGTGAAATATATAAAGATAAAAGTGATTTATCATACTGTTTTTTTGTCAGTGCATTAAAGTATTTAAAAAAGGATGGAAAGTTAACTTTTATTACTTCAAGATATTTCTTGGAATCTCCAAGCGGCGAAGAACTACGTAAAGTTTTAAAGAATTATTGCACCATAAACTGTATAGTTGATTTTTATGGAGTACGTCCCTTCAAAGGAGTAGGAATAGATCCAGTAATAATGTTTATTGAAAATGATGAAAAACAGAGTTATGATATTGAGGTTATTAAACCTAATTCTAATGTGCTAGATCGAGGAAAAAGCTTTTGTTATTCGCTTTTTAGTGGAGATGGAAATGATTACAGTAGATTTTTTATAAATAAAAATTTGTTAAATAACAAGGGATGGATACTACGAGATGAGGCTTCAAGAATTATTATAAACAAAATTGAAAAAAAGAGTTTTACCACTCTTTTTAATATTTGTGAAAGCTATCAAGGAATTATTACTGGTTGTGATGCTGCTTTTGTAGTTACTAGTAAAATAATTGAGGAAAATAAACTTGAAAAAGTATTAATTAAACCCTGGATTAAAAGTAGTTACATAGAAAAGGATGTAGTAAAAAGAAAAGATAATTACTTAATTTATTCCAATTTGATAAATGAAGAAGTATCTTTTCCATGTAATATAAAATACATTAGTAACCACAAAGTGAAATTAACGCAAAGAAGGGAATGTGTTAATGGAGTAAGAAAATGGTATGAACTTCAGTGGGGCAGGAATTTTGCAATATTTGAAGATGAAAAAATAGTATTCCCTTATAAATCATCAAATAATAGATTTGCATTAGATAAAGGAAGCTATTTTAGTGCAGATGTTTATTGTCTTAAACTTAAAGAAAATGTGCCTTTTACTTATGATTATTTACTTAAGATACTGAATAGTGATATTTATGAATATTATTTCAAATCTTTTGCAAAAAAACTAGGAGAAAATCAATATGAATATTATCCTAATAATATTATGAAACTTTGCATACCAACAATGATTAGTGATAACAACGATGAGAACTGGCTTTATAAATATTTTGAATTAGATGCAAATGAAATTAAACTAATCCAAAATGAAATCTGATTTTTAAATTTTAAGGAATGCCTATCAGGGCATTTTTTTATTACAATTATTTAGATAATTGAATAAAAAAGTAATTATTGTAAATAATATAAAAAGTGTTTGTGTTAAAAGAGGAATCTGGAATCAGATATAGAATACTTATAAGGTAATAATTTACAATTAATCTTTAACGGGGGGAGATACTTATGTATTTAAAGTTTAAACCTAATGATGACAAGCTTGTTGTATATTTAACTGGAGAACTCGATCATCATAGTGCTGAGGAAGTTAGAAATAGAATTGATGATAACCTTGATAAGGGAAATTTCAATAAGCTTGTAATGGATTTCTCTGGAGTTACATTTATGGATAGTTCTGGTATTGGAGTGGTAATAGGAAGGTATAAAAAACTTTCATTAAGGAAAGGCGGACTTAGTATTGCAAATGTAAATAAAACTATAAAAACAATATTTGAATTATCTGGAATGTTTAAAATTATCAAATTGTTTGATAGTGTAGATCAGGCACTATTAAATATGTAATGGGGGGGATTAATATGCACGATAATATGATGAAAATTGAGTTTTTAAGTAAATCTCAAAATGAAGGGTTTGCAAGAGTTGCAGTAGCAGCATTTGCTTCACAGCTAGATCCGACAATCGAAGAAATATCAGACATTAAAACTGCAGTATCTGAAGCTGTAACTAATTCAATTATACATGGCTACGAAAATGGAGAAGGAGTTATTACTATTGAAGCATTCCTAAATGAAGGAGAATTAACAATTTCTATTTCAGATTCTGGAATCGGTATTGAGGACTTAGACAAAGCAATGCAACCACTATATACATCAAGACCAGATTTGGAGAGATCAGGCATGGGCTTCACAGTTATGGAAACATTTATGGATAGCTTGTGTGTTGAATCAAATAAAGAAGAAGGTACAAAGGTAACAATGAAAAAAAATTTTAAGTCAATAAGTTAGGTGATTAATATGAATGAAGAGAAGCTTAAAAATAACACCTATGATTATGAAAGCAATCTTCCCTTGATAAATTTGGCTAGAAACGGTGATAAAGAAGCTTTAAATAAAATAATTGAAAAGAATTTGCCACTAGTGTCCTCTATAAGTAAGAAATTCTTAAATAGAGGATATGAATATGAGGATATATTTCAAATTGGTTGTATAGGACTTGTTAAAGCGGTAAATAATTTTGAGCCAAAGTTCAATGTGAAGTTTTCTACATATGCAGTACCAATGATAATGGGAGAAATAAAAAGATTTCTTAGAGATGATGGAATTATAAAAGTAAGTAGAAGTGTTAAAACTACTGCAAAAAAAATACACTATGATAAAGAGGCTCTTACAAAAAAGTTAAATAGGGATCCAACTATTGAGGAGCTATCTGAGTTTTCAGGAGTATCAACTGAAGATATTATATTTGCAACAGAATCTTCAAGCTCGTTGCATTATCTTTATGATGTAATACATCAAGACGATGGAGCTCCAGTACTTTTAATAGATAAATTAAGTGAGACAGCATCAGAAGATGATGATGTAGTAGATAAACTAATACTAAAAGAAGCCCTTAATAATCTTGATTCAAAGTCAAGGCAGATAATTATTTTAAGGTACTTCAAAGACAAAACTCAAATACAAGTTGCAAAAATGCTTGGAATAAGTCAAGTACAAGTTTCTAGAATCGAAAAGAAAGTTTTAAAGACTATGAAAGATAAGTTAGGATAGAATACTGAGTGTATTCTATCCTTTTTGATTAAAAATTATTATATTGCAAATAATATATATTGGCACTACAAAGAGGGAGGTTGATAAAGTGAGGAAAAAGGAGATAATGGTAAAAGAAAAATTTCACAAACTCGCTATACAAACAGAGCCTAAACCTAATAGTATAAAAAATTGTATTAATGCATTTATTGTGGGTGGTCTGATTTGTGATGTAGGACAACTATTTAATAATTTACTTTTAAATAGTGGAGTACCCAAGGACGAAGTAGGAACATACGTAGCTATTATAATGGTGTTTTTAGGAGCATTTTTAACAGGTATCGGCATATATGATAAAATTGCTAATTTTGCAGGTGCAGGTACAGTTGTGCCTATAACTGGTTTTGCTAATTCAATAGTTGCACCAGCAATTGAATTTAAAAATGAGGGGTATATTTTAGGAATTGCAGCAAAAATGTTTACTATAGCTGGACCAGTTTTAGTTTATGGTATTACTTCATCTTTTGTAGTTGGGGTTATTTATTTCATGATTTTTAAATTACCGAGGTGCTTTTGATGAGTCATAAAAGAATTGGAAAACAAACAATTTTTTTAGAAAGCAAGCCAAGAATTATTTCCACTTTTAGTATTGTAGGTCCCAAGGAAGGCAAGGGTCCATTAAAGAATTTCTTTGATGTGATACTTCAAAGTGATAAAAATGGTAAGGACAGTTTTGAAAAAGCTGAAAGTGCTATGTTATATTCAGCAGTAACTGAAAGTATAAAAAGAGCAGGATTAAAGGAACAAGAAATTGATTATTTATTAGCTGGAGATTTACTAAATCAATTAGCTTCATCTAGTTTTGCGGCTAGAGATGTAGATATTCCTTTTTTAGGGCTTTATGGTGCTTGTTCCACTATGACTGAATCCTTAAGTATTGCTGCTATGTTAATGGATGGTGGCTTTGCAAAGTATGTTGTGGCGGCTACTTCCTCTCATTTTTCGTCAGCAGAAAGACAATTTAGGTTTCCACTAGAATATGGAAGTCAAAGACCTCCAACAGCCCAGTGGACGGTAACTGGAGCGGGATCAATGGTACTAGGAAAAGAGGGGAATTACCCATATATAACTTATGTAACTACTGGAAAAGTTAAAGATTATGGAATTAAAGATCCTAATAATATGGGTGCTGCAATGGCTCCAGCTGCTGTAGATACAATAAAGCAACATTTTATTGATACTTCAAAGGATGCAAGGGATTATGATTTAATCGCAACAGGTGATCTAGGAAAAGTAGGTAAGAACTTAACTGAAGAGCTCTTAAAAGAATATGGTCTTGACATTTCAGAAAAGTATATAGATTGCGGAGATGAAATCTTTGATAGTGAACTACAAAACACTGAATCTGGAGGAAGTGGCTGTGGATGCTCTGCAGTTGTCGATAGTGGATATATTTATAAAAAAATTCTTCTAGGTGAATATAAGAAGGTTTTATTAGTTTCCACAGGTGCATTAATGAGCCCAACCTCCTCCTTACAAGGGGAAAGTATACCTGGAATTGCGCATGCGGTAACAATAGAGTTTCAAACTTAATTAATTTGGAGGGGATTGTGTGAAGGACTATTTCATGGCATTTATTATAGGTGGCACTATCTGTACTATTGCACAAATATTAATGGATAAAACAAAATTAACACCTGCTAGAATACTAGTCAGCTTTGTTACAATTGGGGTTTTATTAGGTGCAATAAACATCTATGATTATGTTATAAAGTATGGTAGTGCTGGGGCTACGATACCTCTTCCCGGATTTGGGAATTCCTTAGTGAAGAGTACAATTAAAGAAATAGATGATAAGGGCTTTATTGGAGTGTTTACAGGCGGAATAAAAGGTGCGGCAGGTGGAATCTCTGCTGCTATCATATTTGGTTATATTATGGCTTTAATTTTTAAACCGAAAACAAAAGGTTAAAAAAAGGAAATGCATTGATTTGCATTTCCCTAAATTAAATTAATTGCTTGCTGGTATATTTACAGTTGGAATTGTAATCTTTGGTAAATTAATTTTTGGTAAGGTTATTTTAGGTATAGTAGGGTCTGTATTAGTTGTTTCTGTATTTCCTGTATTAGTTGTTGGAGCATTACTTGTATTTGAATTACTATCAGTGTTGTTATTATTATTTTGATTAACTGGTAGTGCTGCTGGTTTAGTATCATCTGATTCTTTAGGTATATCAGCTTTCAAAAATACTTTTAGTATTATTTGATCTGCTGGAGTAGTATCAGATGCCAGCTTATTAGTTACTTTGTCAATTTTAACTTGTACATGCTCATCGCAAGTTTCTGTAGGAGCTTGACCAGGAATAAACACATCAGTGTATGTATTATTTCCATGCAGTGAATCCTGGGAGCACAAATCTGTAGCTCGCTTACCTGAGGCTTTGCAGATTTTAACACTTTCTAATCCTGCTGGAGGTGGAATATCTTTAACTATAAGATTAGCATTAGCTTCTTTCATAAGTTCTTTCCATATGGAAGCAGCATCACTGCTATATAAATTTTTAAAAGGCTTATAATCATCATTACCAATCCAAACTGCAGCTGAATAGTAAGGTGTCAATCCGCAAAACCATAAATCTAAGCCATTAGTTGCGGTTCCTGTTTTACCTCCAGCAGGCATATCTCCCAAATTAGCATTTCTTCCAGTTCCGTTTTCATCATGAATAGGTCCTTTTAATAAATCCCACATAATATAAGCGGTTTGTGGTTCGATAGCTTTTCTAGCAGTATATTTTGTCTCTAGTAAAGTTTTACCAGTTTTGTCTACTACTTTAGTATACAATCTTGGAGTGGCATACATTCCAGAGCTTCCAAAAACTCCATAGGCAGCAGCCATTGCTAATGGGTTAGTGCCATAGTCTAATTGTCCAAGTGCTAAGGCAGCCATACCTTTATCGGAATAATATGTGCCATCACGGTGTTTCAAACCATCTTTTTTACCATCATAAAGTTTTATACCGAATTTGTCAGCATAAGCATAGCCTACGTTAAGTCCAATTTTATCCTCTAGTTTAACTGCTACTAAGTTTCTGGACTGTGCAATAGCTTGCCTAATAGTCATAGAACCTAATTGTTTAAAATCATCATCATTAGGGTCAAAACCATATTGAGCTACAAGAGCTGGCGATAACTTTGTATCTTCAATTAAAGTAGAAGGTGTTGCCATTTTAGAATCTATTGCTGCAGAGTATACTGTAAGAGGCTTAATACTAGATCCGGTTGCTCTGTGGAAATTTGTAACATCAGCCGCTCTATTATATCCAATAGGTGGTTGGTCTTTTTCGTTTCTTCCACCAATTATAACTTTCACTTGTGCGGTGTGATAATCCATAATTACTGCTGAGGCTTGTAAAGGTTTGCTACTCTCATTAGCTACTTTGTTAAAAATTTCATCAGTATTCATTATATTTTGAGCTTTGTCTTGAAGAGCTTTATTCATGGTAGTATATATTTTTAGACCACCACTCATTAGCAAATTAGTAACTTGTGTTTGACTATAACCATATTGAGCTACTAAATCCTTTTTTATTTGATCAACTGTTGGTCGTGAAAACCATTCATAGGTATATTTATCCGAGTTAGTTGTTGGTCTATTAAAAGTAATATCACCTTTAGTATTCAACTCGCTAATAGCTTGATCATATTCTTGCTTTGAAATTGATTTCGTTTCGTACATTTTGGATAACACTAGTTTAGTTTTGTTCAAATAAATAGAATGGTCTAGTCTTGCACTAGTAGTAAAAGGATAAAAATATGTAGGGCTTTGTGCAACTCCTGCTATAAAAGCACTTTCTATTAGTGTTAAATCCTTTGATGATTTGTTAAAGTACTGGTTTGAAGCAGCTTCTACTCCATTGGCAGTTCCTCCTAAGAAAATAGTGTTCATATACGCTTCTAAAATTTCATCCTTGGATAATCGTTTTTCAAGTTCTAATGCAAGGTATGCTTCTTGGATTTTTCTTTTATAGTCAAGTCGATTGTTTAATGAATCGTTCAAAAATAATCTGTTCTTAATTAACTGCTGAGTAATAGTTGAAGCACCCTGAATGCTTTTATTTTTATGAAAAATTTTATTTTGAATATCAACTAAAACTGCTCTTGTAACTCCTCTGTAGTCTACACCTTTATGTTTGTAAAAACGTTCATCTTCTATAGAAACAAAAGCTTTTCTAAGATTAGGCGAAGTATTGTTTAAGGTTACCACTGTTCTTTTAACTATTTGGTTACTTTTATCTGTTACTATTAAATCATCCATAGTATTACCTTGGTCATCATATATTATTGAAGTTTCTTTTAAATCCAAAATTTGGTTTATATTTAAAGCTGGTGCGTCTTTTACTATTGCAAGAACCATACCTGAAACAACAACAATCCCAAGAAAAACAAGACACAATAAGGTTATTAAAAATATCCTAAATATTTTCCTACCTTTTCCAACTACCTTTTTAGCTTTTTTGGTCTGTTTCATTAGCTGTCCTCCTTTTAAAAAATATGCAACATATAACATTATATCATAATATTATATGTTAATAAAATGTTTATTCGTGATTCGTTCTTTTCATGTTTGAAATTTTTAAGCATATAATTAAATACACCTATTGACAGAAGGGATTAGAATTATGTTAAAAGCTAAAATTTTAGTATTTATTCTTGTTATAATATTAAGTTTAAATTTTATAATCTACAGGCTGGATAATGCGATAACTCCTACAGTTATGGCAGTGGCTGATGCAGAGATTAGAGCAAGAAGCATTGAAATAATAAATAAAGAGATAATAGATGAGTATTCAACACAATTTAATTATCATGAGATAATACATGTAGATAAAGATGATCAAGGTAATATAGTATTGCTTCAGGCGGATACTTTAAAAATGAATAAAATAGCTTGTGATGTTTCTATTAATTCACAAAATAAACTACGAAAATTTGGAGAGTATGGAGTTAGCATTCCTTTCGGATACATATTTAAAAATAATCTTTTAGCAAATTTAGGTCCAACCTTTAAGGTTAAAATGGAACCTGTTGGAAATATCGAAACAAAATACATATCAGCATTTGAAAGTGCTGGAATTAATCAAACAAGGCATAAAATTTACGTATCATTTAAAACAAATATGAGAATAATACTACCTATGAAAAGTAACGAAGTTAGTGTGGTTAATGAGGTGCCAATTTCTGAAACTATTATAGTAGGGAAAATACCTAATACATCAGTTCAATTAGATCTAGATAGTGCTGGTTTTAAACTCAATAATGACAAAAACAAAAAAAATCCTCAGTAAGTGAGGATTTTTTATAACTCATAGAATAAATATCAACATAGATAGGATTTATTCTGAATATTTACGCTTTAATTTATATAGTCATTCTTCCCAATTAAATATGTATGGAATGTTTCTAAAGTAATCACCATAATTTAGACCGTACCCAACTACAAACAAATCTGGAATCTGAAAACAAAAATAGTCTGGAGTTATATCAACTTTTCGTCTATCAGGCTTATCTAACAAAACGCAACATTTTACACTATTTGCGTCTAAGCCTTTAACATGATTTTTAACAAAACTCATAGTGACGCCACTATCAACAATATCATCAACAATTAATACATCATAGCCTTTAATATCGTCAGGAATATCATAAAGAATATTAACTTTGCCTGAAGATTCTTCTTTATCCCCATAGCTGGAAGTAGTCATAAAACCTATTTTTGTTGGTACAGTAATGCATCTTGCTAGGTCTGCAGTAAAAATAAAGCTTCCTCTTAATAAAGATAAAATGTATAATTTTTTAGTTTCATAATCTTTAGAAATTATTTTGCCTAGCTCTGTGGTTTTTTCTTTTATTTGTGCTTCTGAGATTAATACATTTCTCTTTTTATTTTCCATGGTCTTGCCCCCTAAAGCTATATATATTTACAAGAATGACATTATAGTATAGAATTATATGAAAGTTGTCAAGTAAAATAATTATGAGAATTATGGAGATGATTGGTTTGATTTTCGGTAATACCGATGGTGTAAAAAACTCAGTTCTAGATAGTCTTGATAGAATATATAAATTAAAAATACCAAAGTATAGTCTTTATACAGAAGAATTAGTTACAATATTAAACGAAGTTACATTACAAATAAATAGAGAGATAAGTGTTGCAATTGATAGAAAAGGTCAAGTGATAAGTGTAACTATAGGTGATAGTACAAGTGTAGAGATGCAAGATATGGATATAAAAGAAAAGAAACTAAGCGGTGTTAGAATAATACATACTCATCCAAATGGTTATTCTATGCTTTCAGCTATTGATATGAGCGCGCTTATAAAATTAAGATTAGATTGTATTGCAGCAATAGGGGTGAAAAATGATGCTGCAGTTGAAACAACAATAGGCTTTTGCAGTATTGAGGATAATGTGCTTAATGGAGAATGCATAGGACCATTATCAATAGAAGAAGCTGAGAATTATGACTTATTAGATAAGATTAAGTACATTGAGGAATTCCTGAATAATGGAGAGGTTCATGAGGACACAACTGAGAGAGCAATATTAGTTGGAATAGAGAGTGAGGAAAGTTTACATGAACTGTATGAATTGGCTAAGGCTTGTAACGTTGTAGTTGCTGATAGAATATTTCAAAAAAGAAGTAAAGTTGATACAGCCCATTACATTGGCATTGGTAAAGTACAAGAATTGGCACTTCTAAGACAGGAATTAAAGGCAAATCTAATTATTTTTGACGATGAACTATCTGGATCTCAAGTTAGAAATTTAGAAGATTTAACAAGTGTTAAAGTAATAGACAGAACCACCCTTATTCTTGAAATTTTTGCGTCAAGAGCTAAAAGTAAAGAGGCTAAACTTCAAGTTGAAGCTGCTCAATTGAAATATAGAATGCCTAGATTATCAGGTTTAGGTACTGTACTTTCAAGGACAGGTGGCGGAATTGGAACAAAGGGACCAGGTGAAAAAAAGCTTGAAATAGACAGAAGACGTATTCGAGAAAGAATGTACGATTTAAATAAAGAACTAGAACATATAAAGAAAACTAGGGAAGTGCAAAGGGAAAAAAGAAATAAGGGAGATATCCCTAAAATTTCTTTAGTAGGTTATACTAATGCTGGAAAATCAACATTAAGAAACGTTCTTTGTAGTATTGCAATGCCTAAGGAAAATGTTATTAAGGAAAATGTTTTTGAGGCAGATATGCTATTTGCTACATTAGATGTAACTACAAGAGCTATAATGCTACCAGATAATAGGTTAGCTACGCTAACTGATACTGTAGGGTTTATAAAAAAGCTTCCACATGAATTAGTTGAGTCCTTTAAATCAACACTGGAAGAAGTTATTTATTCTGATTTACTTGTGCATGTGGTTGATGTAGCTTCAAGTGATGCTATAGAACAAATTGAAGCAGTAAATACTGTGCTTAGTGAATTAAAAGCTTTTGATAAGCCAACAATTTTACTATTAAATAAAATTGATTTGGCCACTAAAGAACAAATAGATTTAATAAAAGCAACTTATGAAAAAATGAATATTATTGAGGTATCAGCAAAAAAACAGATTAATCTTGATGAACTTTTGAAAAGCATAACAACTGAGATACCTTACAATATGAAAAAGATAGAATACTTAATACCATATGATGAACAATCAATAGTGGCATTTCTCCATAGAAGTGCTAACATTGAATCAGAAGAATTTAAAGAAGATGGTACATATATAGTTGCATTTGTAAACGAAGAAGTATTTAATAAATGCAAAAAATATCAAATAAGTTCATAAAAAATTCTAAAAAAGGGGTTGGGGTTATGAAGGAAAGCATTGCTTTATATCAAAAATCATTCAATAGTATTGTAGAAAAACTTAAAAACAATGGGGAAGTTCTAGCAGTTATGGTTTTTGGAAGCATGGTAACAGGAGATCTTTGGGAGGAATCGGATATTGATTTGTTTGTTGTCATAGATAAAACTATGTCAGAAATTAAGAATATATATACAGAAGAAAAAAATATCGATGTGCACATTAAACTTCTTAGTAAAGAAAAATTTATTCAATTGTATAGCGAAGATTTAAAAGGAGGCTTTATACATAGAATTTTTGCTTCCTCTAGACTTGTATTTTCAAAAGATAGAGAGATTACTTCAACCTATGATAATGGAAGGTATTATCCAGATTCAGATAGAGACAAATGGACTATGGTGTATCTAGGTAATGTTCTTAAAAGATTAGGAGTCTGTAAGAAATATGTACACAATGATGGACTATACACAGCATATAGTGCTACGGTTAGATGCGTAGAAGAGTTTGCAAAGCTATATGTGAACTTTTCTGGCTATATGATTAGTAAGGATGCAATGACAATGGCTATGAATTTAGATGACAAGTTTAATTCCCTAGTAAATGAATTGTTTATTTACAAACCAGATATTAGAAAAGTCATCGAAGATAGCATAAAATTTATGGAAGATTCTATAGATGACAATATAAAGAATATGACAGGACTACTCATGAATTATTTAAGCGAAACTGATGAACTTTTAAGCTCTGAAGATATTAAGAACAATTTGCATTTTGAAAGCTTTAATCTTGAGCTTGAAGAAATATTAGATAAACTTTGGGAAAAGAAAATAATAAAAAAAGGTAGTAGAGATTTTAAAACTGACGATGATATATTACTTTTTAAAGAAAATGTTTATTTCATTTAAAGTTAGGGGATTTTATGGAAAGATATAATTTGAGCTTTAAAGATGATGAAACTCCTAAATACCTTCAAATAGTGCGGCATATTAAAAAGCTAATAGATGAAAGTCAGATAGAGGACGGTGAAAAGCTTCCGGCCATAAGAGAGTTCTCAAAGTTTATTAAAGTTAACAATGTTACTATAGTAAATGCCTATAAACGTCTTGAAAATGAAGGCTTTGCAGTTCAAAAAATAGGAAGTGGAACTTACGCTAAAAAGAAAGAAAATATAAAAAGTTTTAATAGAGAGTATTCAGAGATTCTGAAAAAGCTTTCTAATGAGCAATTAAAGAGCTATATTGATTTTGCAGGGGAAACAGCTAGTAGTGAGTTTTTCCCTGTTTCTACATTTAAAAGCGTTTTAAATGAGGTATTGGACCGAGATGGATCTGAAGCTCTGATATATCAGGACCCACTAGGGTATGAAGGTCTACGATCAACAATAAATAGCTTTTTTTGGAAAGATACAATTGATTTTGATTCAATACTTATAGTATCAGGTGCTCAGCAGGGAATAGATATTATTTCCAAAGCATTATTAAATGTAAACGACAGTGTTATAGTTGAAAAACCAACCTATAGCGGTGCCCTTACAGTTTTTAAATGGAGAAGGGTAAATATTTTTGAAGCGTCTATGGAAACTGATGGAGTCAACTTAAAAGAGTTTGAAAGAATTTTGAAAAAAAACAAAATAAAATTATTTTACACCATGAGTTTTTTTCAAAATCCGTCTACAATAACATGTAGTGTAGAAAAAAAATTACGAATTCTTGAGCTAGCTGAGAAATATGATTTTTATATAGTAGAAGATGATTATCTATCAGAATTAATATATAATGAGAAAATCCAGTATAAAAGCTTTAAAAGCTTAGATGTAAATGATAGGGTAATTTATATAAAGAGTTTTTCTAAAATATTTCTGCCGGGTATAAGAATAGGTTATTTGATAGCACCAGGCCAGTTTAAAGAAGTAATTCAAAACTCTAAGATAAATACAGATATATCCACTTCAAGTCTTATGCAAAGGTCCTTAGAACTATATATTAGAAAAGGCTATTGGAGAGAGCATATTAAAAATATAAATAATATTTATTCAGATCGTTATAAAAATCTAGTAAATATATTAAGAGAATCCTATGCTCAGGTGTTAGAATTCTATGAGCCAGATGGAGGACTAAATCTTTATTTAAAAATAAAAGATGAAATTGATTTAGACTGTAAACAGCTGTTTTTTGAATGTTTGAATCAGAAGGTATTAATTACTCCAGGGGTTATCTTTTATAAAAATCCTGCTGATGGACAGAAATTTTTTAGGATAAGCTTTTCTCAAACTTCAGTAGAAACTTTTGAAAAAGGACTAAATAAAATAAACGAAATTCTTATTAAACATATGCGTGGGTGATAATATGAAAAAAGGATTATTATCAATTGATTGGACTAATGTAGCTAGTAATACTTCTGATGAAATTTCTTATTTTTTGTTTTTAGAAGGCAAAACAATAGAGGCTATTAGTTTAATAAGAAACATTGATAAAGAGACTGTACAAAATCAAATAATTAACGGAAAAATAAAGTATAGATTATTAACAAAATCTAATACTCCACAGGAGCTTTTAGCTACTTTTTCTAATGCTGGAAAAGATGATAAAATTCAGCTTTTAAAATCCATAACTGAAGAAAATAAAATAGAGTTTGTAAACTACATTCGAAATGAATACTTTAAATTATCCTTTAAAGAAAGAGAAACATCTATTTGGATACTAGGGGAGTTACGTGAAAAGTCTTGCATTGATATTCTCACTAGAGCATCAGTTAATAAAAGCGTTAATTTAAGACGAATTGCAATATCAGCCCTCGGAAAAATGGAGGACAAATCAGTTGAAGGTGTTTTGCTTAGAGCCTTAGAAGATGAAAACCCTCAAGTTTTACAGTACTCGATAAAAGCTCTTCAAAAGATAAAAAGTGTTAAAGCAATTGAGCCAATTGAAAAAATTAAAAACAAAACTGATAAAGAATATCTTAGACGTGCTGCAGAGGACTTTCTTAATTGTTTAAAGGGAAGCAATTTGGAGGCAGATAAATGAGTTATTTAACTATAAGTGATTTCGGTAAGTTTGAATTTGAAGAAAAAAAATCAAGATTTATCGGAGAAGTTTTAAGAGTAGAATCAGATAGTGAAGCTAAAGAATGTTTAAATAGAATTAAGAATGAAAACAAAGAGGCTAAACATAATGTTTATGCTTATATAATTGGAGAAAAAAATGAAATCCAGCGTTATAGTGATGACGGGGAACCTCAAGGAACAGGTGGAATACCAATTCTAGAAGTAATTAAAAGAAACAACTTATCAGATGTTTTAGTTGTAGTAACAAGATATTTTGGTGGAATACTTCTAGGAACTGGAGGCCTCGCAAGAGCATATTCAAAGGCAGCGGCAGAAGCAATAAAGCAAGCTGAAATTGTAGAAAAGGTTCAGGGCTGCGCTGTGAATTTTACCTTGGATTATGAACTTTTAGGTAAAGTGCAGTATTATTGTGAGCAGAACAAATTGGGAATGGAAAATATGATTTATACTGATATAGTTCAGTTTACAATTTTCACTGAGGTGAATAAATCTGATGTTTTAGTTAGTTCAATAAACAATATTACCGCAGCTAAATGCAGCTCAACTATCTCTGATAAAACCATATACTTGAAAAGTAATGATAAATTGTATAAATTATAGTTTGAAATAAAATTAGCATATATGTTATAATGTTTAAGGCGTATCCATAAATAGACTAGCATTTTTGACTTGTTATTTTATTTCATATGCCTAAAGTGTTTATATTATTAAGATAAACAGAATTGTTAGGAGGAGATTTTATGTCAGGTCATTCAAAATGGCATAATATACAAGGTAAAAAAGGAAAAACAGATGCTAAAAGAGGTAAGATTTTTACTAAAATAGGAAAAGAAATAGCTGTTGCAGCAAAGATGGGTGGAGCTAACCCAGACATCAATGGTAAATTAAGAGATGTAATCGCAAAGGCAAAAGCTAATAATATGCCTTTAGATACAGTAACAAGAGCAATCAAAAAAGGCGCAGGAGAAATGGAAGGAGTAAACTATGAAGAAATAGTTTATGAAGGCTATGGTCCTCATGGAGTTGCTGTAGTAGTAAATACTTTAACTGACAACAAAAACAGAACAGCTGCTAATGTAAGATATGCCTTTGATAGAATGGGTGGAAACTTAGGTTCACTTGGCTGTGTATCTTTTATGTTCCAAAAAAAGGACAGATTATCATTGAAAAAAAAGATGGTATCGATGAAGATGAATTAATGATGGCAGCTCTTGATGCTGGTGCAGAAGATTTCAATGCAGAAGAAGAAGTCTTTGAAGTTATAACTGCATATGAAGATTTTTCATCTGTAAGAGAAGCACTTGAAAAAGCAGGTTATGAATTTGCTTCAGCAGAAATTACAATGATACCAGATACATATACAGCACTTGATATGACTCAATCAGAACAAGTGCAAAAGCTTATTGATAAACTTGAGGATGACGATGATGTTCAAGATGTTTATCATAATGCTGAGTTCCCTGAGAAATGGGAAGGTTAGGACGTTTGAAGGGCATTAACAAAGTGAAAAATGGACTCCATGATGGTATATATACTGCACTTTTAAATGCATGAAGGTATATACTGAACTTGCAGAAAATCCATTATGGATGTTCCAAACGTCTACCATAACCACTAGCCAATTTAGCTTTAAATTTCTATTATTTTTGTTATTTACACCTTTAGTATGGATTTGTATTAAAAATCATATTGGAGGTGTTTTTATTATGCATTTAGAAGATTTATTAAAAAAATTTATTTTTGACTGTGAAATTAGGAAATTAAATATAAGGACAAATAAAAGTTATAAAAACAATAATTTGAGTTTTTTATTGCAAAATATAATTCTCCATTCTCTTTCATAATTCCAATCTGTAGATTTTCTCCACATAGCATTCATATGGGTCATTCAACTCTAAAATCATCAAGTTTTTTAGTGTCTACGTTTCTATACTTGTAGAAGATTCCAATAAAATTAAACTACTTGTTTATAAAAAGGAATAGCAGTAGAGTATAAATAATGATAAAATAATCCATATATTGTTGAAAATAAGAGCATAAGTTTGGAGTTGATTTACATATGAGTGAAATCAAAAAATACTATGAGAGTATGAATGACCAAAGTCTTTATCAATTAGCAGTTTATGAATCAAAGGATTTGACACCCGAAGCAACTGAAGCACTACTTGAGGTAATTAGTGCAAGAAAGCTTGATTTAAACGTTATTGAAAATGTAGAAAAACAAAGGAAAGAATATTCTCAAGATGAATTACTTTTATTGGTAGATTCATTCTCAAAAATAAAATGTGGGATATGCAATGAGGAAAATGGAATTAATGCAATTAGATTGAAATTTGTCAAGGGTGTTGTTTTTTTTACGTTTAAAAAAACTAAAACAGTACTAGGATGTAAATGCTGTTTAGAAAAAGAAAAAATAAATGTAAATAAAGAGAATTTATTAAAAGGTTGGTGGAGTTATACAGGTATAATAAGAACACCATTAGCAGTAATTTCAAATAATCTTAGTTATAAAAAATTGGAAAAAGATTTTGAAAAGCCATCTCAAGAATTTATTGAATATACAAAAAATAATATTGGTGAAGTATTAAATTTAACTAGTTGCAATTAATGATGATATTTTGAATGACTGGTGGAATCAACTGATTTTATGATATTGTTACGGAAGGCGATTTCTGAAAATAAATATGTAATTCAATATGGAGTGAGAATATGGTTTTAAACTAATAGACAATTTTTTTAGATGAGAAATAACCATAAATTAGACTTGTGGGAAAGCGAATAGAATATCAGTTTTATATTGATGCTCTAGAGCAATAATTCAGTATGAATAAGTTATGTGTTATAATTGATGAAAGTATAGAAGAATCAAAGCAAATAAATTGTAATTCTGTTGGTAGTATAGAAAGGATGAAACAAAATGCATTTAACAAATAATTATACCATCAAAACATCAAAAGATAACAAATATAATACTTGTGGAACTATGATATACACCGATTTAAAATGTAAAATCGAATTTGATGTATGTGATTATAGAGACCCTACGTGGTGGATTACTGTATCAAAAAAATTTAACTTATCAAATAATCAAAAAAAAGAACTATTAAGAAGAATATCTGCAAGTTCAAATATGCCAGTATGCGAAGACCTTATAGGTACAATTCAAGAAGATATAAGAAATATAGATGGCACAAAAAGTGTTATTGATTTTTAATCTTGAAAAAGAGTATAAAGTTAATTACAAAATTGTAATCAAGCAACGTATAAATCCTTCTAGTTAGTTTAATACTTCTTGTTAAAATCTAAGTTTGATTCATATTGGAGCAGGATCAATTCTGCTTTTTAATTTTATAAAAACTTTAAACCTTCTTTATAAAACCTTTAAGATAAATGATAAAATATTTAAAGAATGAGAAACTTGGAGAGTGATTTTATGGATAAAGGAAAATCTTCATATATGCACCTCTTTTTATTGATAAGTAATCAATATAAGAGGTGTTTTTCTATTTCATTGTTAAAGAAGAAAAAATATAAGTTATATATGATGGTGTTATAAATATTTGTAATAAAATTAAAGGATTATAGCAGGTTGAAGTAGAATAGGTATATTATAAGTGAAATAAGTAATATGAAGTTAGCAGTTTAGCTATTAATAAAATTAATTTTTGATAAATTGTATTAAAAAAGTAAGGAAAATATAGAAAGTTTTGCAAAAGATAATTGAAACTGCACTAAAGAATTTGGAGGTATAGATAATTGAAAAAAGCTATAACAATAGTATTAGCAGCGACAGTAGTTATGTTAAGTACTAGTACTGAGATAATTGTAGGCAAAGCAGAAGTCCCGGTGAAAAATAAAATTTCTTTTTCAAGTCAACCAAAAGAAAAACGAGTGATAAATTTATCTAAAATGAATATACATAATATTTCAGATGCAGTAGCTGTTGAAGAGGCTCGAATAGATAAAGAGAAAGCTGAGGCATTAGCCATTGAAAAAGCTAAACAGGATGAGTTGGACAGGCAAGCAGCAGAGAAGAAAAAGGCAGAAGAGGAAGCAAAAGCTTTAGAAATACAGAAAGCAGAAGCAATAAAACAAGCTGAAGCAAACAGATTAGCTGAGATTGCAGCAAGTAAAGCCAGACAAGCAGAAATTGATAGAATTGCTGCTGAGAGGGCTGATGCAGCTAAGCAGGCTAAAATAGCAGAGAATTTCAGAATAGCAAAAGCAGCATCTGATAAAGCAGAAGCAGATAAATTAGCTAAATTAGAGGCGGCTAGAACAGCTAAAATAGAGGCAATTAAGAAAGCTAAAATAGATAGAGATGCGCTAATTAAAGCAGGTACGTTAACTCAAGAGGAAGCGGATAAACAAGCTAAAATTGAGGCAGATGAGCTTGCTGAACTAGAAGTGGAAATATCGGCAGCACTAGGAGTGCACCAGACAGTAACTGAAGCAAAATTTGCAACGTTCTTAAGCTCTCAAGCTAATATTAGCAGTGTACTAAATAGAGCAGTTGAATTGCATAATGGAGATCCTTCAAATACTTGTGTTTACTTTTCAAGCGAGGCAATGAGAAGAATAGGTGTAGCAGTTCCAATTGGAACATGCAATACAAAACAATATTTGGCTTTTCTAAAAGCACAAGGGTGGGTTCCTACTTATGATATTAGAAAGCTAACACCAGGAAGTATTTGTTTTACAACTGCTGATTGGGCAGGATATCCAACTCATACCTTCGCATTTATGGGCTGGGTTAATAGTGGTGACTATACTTTAGCGAATGTTGCAGACAATCAAGGTAACAATGTTCATGTAAGAAACATGGGTGCAACTGATTCTACAGATGCATTTGCTTTCTTCATGCATAATTAATAAGTTGAATAAATATAGGTAGCTTAACCTGATTATTCATACAGATGCATAAAAAAACACCTTGCAAGTTGTGAAGGATAGAATAGAAGTAATTTTCTTGGATGGAAAAGGAGAGTGTAAACTCTCCTTAAAATTTTGTTATTTCTATTTATTCTTACTCATAAAGCACCTCTATAAATGAACTTAATTTGCTTTTAGTATAACTATAAATTACAAAATATTTAAGGACATGCTTTATAAAATAATAATAATTCCCATTTGATTATGGTAAGAAATACCTTAAATTAAATGGGAATTTATAAGTATGGTGATTAACATATTGATATTTATTCAATTTAATTTTTGGTAGTTTGTAGAAATAACAGTAATATAAATATATTCATTAATACAATAGTAAAATGCTTGATTTTAAAGGATTCATAATGATATACTGTTAGTGCACTAGGGGCTATAATGTTACCATACAATTTTATATACATATAGCACAATTTATATGTATATATCAATTAAACTGAAACATATTTAACAATTTAATATTTGAAAAATAAGCTTAATATCAGAATTAATCTGTAAAATATATACATTTATAAGCTTTAAATATTGTTAAAAAAGTTGTCTAATGATATAATTTAATTCAATATGGAATAAAGGGGAAATTACATGAATTTTTTAGCTTTTAAAGATACAATTGATAAAATAGATAGCGTTATTAACTCAAAAATTATTTCTAATGAAAATGAAATTCTTGAAATTCATATTTTAACTAATAATATAAGGTCACCAAAACAAATTGTAAGGGATGTTGAGACCGCTATTATTACTACGTTTGACTATAGGCTTGATAGAAAAATAATTAGTATAGCTCAGATTGAATCTGAATATGATGAGAAAATAAAAAGAATAAAATTTGAAGAACTTACGTTAACAACAAATATCAATACTATTGAATGTTCACTCACATTATCCTATGAAGAACAGGAATATACTGTTTCTCAGACAGGAATTAACACTCATTCAAATAAGAGAAAAATTGTGGCAGATACAACTATTAAAGTTGTTGAAAAGATTTTAGAAAAAACTGCCGTGTTCGATATACAGGATGTAATTACTCAAACCAGTGGATCAGTAATTGTTACAACAATCTTAGTAAATATGCTAAATGGTGGAACTGAAGAAATTATTGTGGGTTCCGCAATTGTTAAAAATGATATAAATGAGTCAATCGCAAAAGCTACTCTAAGTGCTGTTAATCGAAGAATACAAAAGGGTAGCATCTAAACTTGAAATAGGGGCCGATAAATGTTCTAACCCTAGCGGAGTAGATTTTAACAGACAATAGCGAAGAGTCTGTTAGTTTCAAAAGGGGGGATTTCCAATGAAATTAAAGAAATTAGCACCAATTCTTCTAGCGCTTCTCACTGTAGCAGTTGCTGGTGGATCACAAATGACTTGGATTTTCTAATTTAATAAATCGGCCTTTATTATATATTGGAGGAAATAGATGAGAAACTTGCCATTAAAATTAAAATTATTTTTTATTTGTGTTTATACTATTACATTAGGTTCTATTATTTCTTTTATTTCTTTTAATATTATTCCTGCAAACATAACAAATTTCAGTAATTTAATATTTTTTAGTGCTTTACTAGCACTTACTGAAACATTTTCGGTTTCATATGCTAATATATCTTTTAGTACAAGCTTTGCTTTAACAACTTTAGTTTTTATAATAGTAGGGCCTTTTTCTGCTATTTTAATTACAATTATTGGTTTTTCATTTAGAGTTTTGAAGACTGATAAAAAATATAAACATATTTTAAATACTCCTTTCTATGGAACATTATTTAATTATTGTATTTTGGTTTTGCCATTATTATATGCAAGTTATTTATTTAAATATTTAGGGGGGCATAACGGTATAAGCGAGGTCCCTAATAATATATTACCTACTATTATATTTGCTGTAACATTTTTCCTAATAAATGCTTTTATAATATCCATGCTATATTCAATAACAACTAATAACAATTTAATATATAGCTTTATAACCAATTTTAGATTAGGAATACTAAATATAATTGTAATGACACCTTTTGGTATAATACTTGCAATAATATTTGATACTTATAAATATTGGGGCGTTTTACTTTTCCTTTTTCCAGTGGTATTAGTTAGATACACTTTTTCTTTATATATTGAATCAAAATCTAAGTATGTAAAAGTTATAGATGTATTAATGCACGCTATGGAAGCAAGAGATGAATATACTCAAGGGCATACTAAGCGAGTAGGAGAATTAGCTAAAAGAATAGCTGTTGAATTAAGATATTCTCAGTGGAAGATTGAGGAACTTTATGTAGCTGCATTGCTTCATGATGTTGGGAAGATTGGAATAAGTGATGCCATACTTAATAAGCCAGGTAAATTAACTGAGGAAGAGTTTAATATAATAAAACAACATCCTGAAATTGGCTACAATATTATAAAAGATTTAAAAGATGGTGAAAAGATTAATTTTATAGTTAGACATCATCATGAAAGATATGATGGAAATGGGTATCCTGATGGAAAAAAACCAGAAGAACTAAACTTAGATGTTTTTATTGTTCAGCTTGCAGATTCAATTGATGCAATGGAAACAGACAGACCATACAGAAAAGCATTAACTAAAGAAAATATTATTAAAGAAGTTACTGAAAATAGAGGCACACAGTTTCATCCAACCGTGGTAGATGCCTATTTGAGAATTATTAAGAAACAAGAAAGTAGTGAATGATTGTATGTTTATTGAGGCAATAATAGTGGCAATAGTAATTGGTTATATTTTTAAAGGAAGATTAATGAATTTTGAAAATAGTGATTTCAAAGGGTTATATGTAGTTTTTAGCTCTTTTTTTTTAGAAGTTATTGTTAACATTTTGATTAAAAAGAATATTATAAATCAAGGAAGATTGACTTATGGTTTAGACATATTAATGTATTCATTACTATTTTATTTCATTTACTTAAATAGAAAAGAAGTATTTATAAACCTAATAGGGTTAGGACTTTTTCTTAATGCGATACCTATTTTTTTAAATGGTGGTTCAATGCCAGTTAGTGAAAGGGTATATAAGTCAGTGGGACTTTCAAAGGTTATTTCACAACAAGGATTATATCATTGCACCAATAGTAAAACTAAGTTATGGTTTTTATGCGATATAATTCCTTACAAAATTATTAGTATTTCTGTTATAAGTATTGGAGATATAATTATTGCTATTGGAATAATGTTATTTATTATTAAAAGTATGAGAAATGAGAGTAGAAAAATAGAAGCTGTATAAATGATAAAAAAAGTAACAAAATAACAAGGAAATCAAAAACTAAATAATCTTTGAAAAACGTATTATTCATTAGAATTTTACGTTTTTTTATTATGAAAATATATGCTATTGCATTTTAATAAAGATAAAAAAATATTGAATCAAAAAATAATATAATATTTCAAAGACATCAGTAAAAAATTTCTTATAAAAAAGGAATTTTATGTAAAATGTAGAAATGTAAATATAAGGAAATTTTAAGAGGTGATATGATGAGGGAAGAAAATTTGAAAGCTGAGCAAAATATTAAAGTATTTGCAGAAATAGTTCTCGATAAGTTAATAATGCAAGTTACAAAGAATGTTGAAAATGAAGTAGAGAAGGCTATTCATGAATTCAAGGAAATCCATGAATTTAAGATGTTAGATGATGTATCAAAAGAAAAACTAGAGAAGAGTTTAAAGGAATTAATTAGAAAATCAATTGAAGCCATGATTATCAAGGAGTCTGAGATTAAAAAATTTTCGTGCGACAAGTTAGAAAAAATAGAAAGTAATTTCATGGTGGATTTTAGAACAGATTTGGAAATGCATACACTGATGAATCGCTCTTGGAGAGAATGTGGAAGAATGAATAAAGTATAAATCTGCACTTATCAAAGAATCAGCAGAATAAAGGAAGGAGAGTGTGCTCTCTCCTTAATATTTTATGATTTCTTTTTAGATTTACTACTCTCTGTGTTTTTATTGTCATTTTGAGAATTCGCATTTTGAGTATTAGAAGTAGTATTATTAGCACTTCTTTGTTTGTCTTTATTTTTACCCACTAAAATACCTCCCTATAAATGAAATTAATTTGATATTATTATAACCTTTTTATAGCAATGTATTCATACGACTTTTGAATTAAATGTAAAATACTAAATAGTATATTGTGAAATATATTATTTTCACACAATTATTCAATATTGATTATATAATTCTTTGTTATAGTATAACTACAGCAGAAAATTAATCAATTATTTAGAAAAGAACTAGCGTCATTTAGCTAGTTCTTTTAGTTTTGCAGATTAATTGATAGGCAAAGGAAATAACATTAATATCACATATTCATATGATATTCTGCCTATAATTCTTTGCTAAAGTATTAACTATAGAAAAAAATTATTATATAGAAATGGATGATGTGAAATGAAAAAAGGGAAAAAAGTATTATGATATTATTAATCAAAAGATACAAGAAGCAATGAAAAGCGAGCAGAATATCAATACATCAGCCACTAGTACAGAATCTACAAATACAACAAGCGATAATAGCACCACTACAAAATAAAGTTATAAGAAAGATTATATAATACCCATTTCTTAACCTGTTAATCAATATTATTAAGAAATTAGAAACTATGGATTTAAAACAGAAATAGCAAGTTTTATTTGGCTAACAATGATATTTAATAAGTGATTTTTATTAAGGTACTAATTGTGGATTTGCTTTATATTTTAATTACTAAGTGAATTGAATATTAACCTACAAAAGCCTCCTTCCAGTTGAAGGAGGATTTTTATGGATAGTCTAAAATTATATCAAGGATATTAGAATTATTGACGGATTATATATACTTTAAACAGTCTTTTGATTTTAGTACTTGAAAATAAAAGTAGCTTGATGGTATACTAATAGTCGAAGATGGAAAATGTTGATAATTGATTTTAATGGGTTATATTAAATTTAAAATCATACCCTGTACAATCAAGAACTATGGGGCGTGATTTTTGTTATTATTTAGGTCATATATAAGTATGTGGAAATTTAAAAACTTAATTAGCTCCTAAAATAAATGAAATTATTAATTAACTATTAAGTAAGGAGAGATTTCAAATGAAGAAAATTTCGAAGAGTAGCGTATATAAATTAAGATTATTAGGAGTAACAATAGCAGTTATTGTAGTTGGATTTTTACTAGGTGAATTGTTAGCTGATTTGAATTCAAGTCATCCTAGTTCAACAAAAAAGGTTGCCGCTCAAACATCTGCACAAACAGAAGCAGATAAAATAGCTGCTGAAGCGAAAGCAACACAAGAACAACCATCAGAGCAAGCTAAGGCAGATGCAGATAAGGCAGCAGCAAAAGCAGCAGCCGATAAAGCTGCTGCCGATAAAGCAGCAACAGATGCTAAACTAAAGGCAGATGAAAAGGCAAAAACAGATGCTTACAACAAATCAGTTGCAGATGCAAAGGCAAAGGCTGACGCAAATGTTAAAGCAGTAGCAGATGCAAAAGCGAAGCAAGAAGCGGTTAAAGCTCCGGTTAACCCAACTGTAACAACTGGTCAAAATACAATGACAATTAACGATAACGGAGTAAAATATACTTTTCAATTCACTGAAAATTATAACTCTGGAAATTCATTGCACTATAGCTTAACATGCAATAGTTCCCAACAAGTTAATTTAGATTATACTGCAGTATTTCATGTAAACTCTTTAGATACAAGCATTAGGAGCAAAACTACAGTTAAACCAGAGGAAAAAATTGCAGTAGTAAATCTTGGTGGAACTCTAGCCCAAACCGTTTATGGAAATGTTAGAATATCAGTAACATATTTAGGTAAAGTGTACTCATTTACAGGAGAGGTTCATTTTGATAAATAGTTAGTAATTAGAAATACCTTTAACTAGGTATTTTTTTTATTTAAATTTAAATTATATACTTTTATAGGAATATTTTATTAATAATTGAAGAAACTATATTTAATAGATTTATTTACATCATAATTTTTGTGAAAGGGGATTTGTAAATAGATGCCTACTATAAATATGCTTTCTTCAGCTAATAAAGTTAAAGGTCAAGGAGTGGCCTCCGCCTATATAGAGCAAGTTAATTTAGTTAAGAACGGTCTTAAGAACAACTACTGCATTAAGGAAAACAAATTTGAGTTTTGTGATATAACGCATTATCATACTATTGATTTAAAGTTTTTTTTAACTATGCCATTTACACAAAAAATAGGTTCGAGTATCGCACATGTTCATTTTGTTCCTGATACTATAGAAGACAGCTTAAAACTACCCCAAGTAGTGAAAACTTTATTTTACAAATACATAATATGGTTCTATAAAAGTGTGGATCATCTTGTAGTGGTTAATCCATGCTTTATTGAAGTGCTTAAAAAGTATAAGATTGATGAAGAAAAAGTGACTTACATTCCAAACTATGTTTCTGAGGAAAACTTTTTTAGACTAGATAGAGCTAAAATTATTAATATTAAAGAAAAATTCAATATTCCCATAGAAAAGTTTGTTGTGCTTGGCGTAGGACAAGTGCAAAGCAGAAAAGGAATTCTTGACTTTATAGAAGTTGCTAAAAATCTACCTAACCTCCAATTTGTTTGGGCAGGAGGTTTTTCTTTTGGGGCCATAACAGATGGTTATGAAGAATTAAAAAACATAATGAAAAAACCACCTAAAAATGTTAAATTTATAGGAATTATTGATAGAGCTGAAATGAATGATATTTATAATATGGCTGATTTAATGTTTTTACCATCTTATAATGAGCTATTTCCAATGTCAGTGCTTGAAGCAATGGCCTTAAAAATACCTATTATATTGAGGGACCTAGAAATATATAAAGATATTTTATTCCAATATTATTTGAAGGGTAAAAATATAAAAGAATTTGTTAGCACCATTAATAATATCTTTACAAGTAAAAGTGAGTTTAATAGATGGAGTGACAACTCTTGGAAGTGCCATCTATTATATTCTAAAGAACGTATTTTGAGCATGTGGAAGGAATTTTATGATAGCGTTTATCAATGTAAAAACAAAATAAATCTAAGGAATCAATTAGATGAAAAATAAGAATTTTAATTTAGTTATTTTATTATTTTCAACGGTCATTATGATGTATTTTTTTATATTTTTAAATGGCTCCGAAGCTTTAGCACAGCAATGGAAGCACTTAAATAAATATTGGATTATACTAGCAATGCTGTGTATGGGACTATTTTGGATATTTGAAACTACAATATTACATATAATAACTAAAGCTTTATATAAAGAGAAACATTTATTTATTAGGTCTTTTAAGTTCACTATGCTTGGTCAGTTTTTTGGAGCCTTCACTCCATTTTCTTCTGGAAGTCAGCCAGCACAGATTTTTGCCATGACAGAGGTAGGAATACCTGCAGGATCAGCAGCTTCAATTTTAATGATTAAATTTATAATTCATGAAGTAGTTTATCTAGGGTATCTAATAATAGCATTAGTATTTAAATTTAATTTCTTTAATTCAAAAATAGACTATTTTTTATATTTTTGTTTTTTTGGATTTTTACTTAATATTATAATTATTTTATTTTGTGTTTGGTTTTCAGTAAATAATAAAATACCTAAACGAATATTAGGATTTCTACTTAAAATCTTAGGAAGGGTAAAGCTTATCAAAAATCCAGAAAAAAAATATAAGGAAATTGAATTGGAATTAGTACATTTTCATGATAATGCTGCATTTATAACTAAAAATAAAAAGGTATGTGCTCTTGCAACTATAGTTACATTTTTTCAATGGACTGCGTATTACACGGTTCCATATTTAATATATAGAGGCTTTGGATTTAGTTACTATAATCTATTTACAATGATAACTGCTCAAGTTTTCTTGACAATGTTTATGTCCTGCATTCCTATACCAGGAGCAGAAGGTGGTGCTGAGGCGGGTTTCTATATAATCTTTGGTATATTTTTTAAAGGCAATACAATAGTTCCTGCAATACTTATTTGGAGAATGATAACCTATTATCTAAATATTGCTGTTGGTAGCATATTTGCTGTTTTTCTGCCAAATAAAATTAAACATACATATGAATAATAATATTTATAATGGGCATAATACCTTTACGGAGGGATATTATGTTAAAATTAAATAAAGTTAAGTACAGTATTTTAATTTTCACTATTTTAGTTATATCTTTTTTTTCGAGTTACTTTATTTTTTCAAGATTATCAAATAAAGATAAAGGTAATACGAAAACTTTGAATAACATTTCTTCAGTTAATTCGAACAATTATATTAGCAAAGACATTTTAAAAGAAGAAACTGTTAATAAGGATACTAAAATATCGTTTAAAATAGAATATAAAAAAAGTGGTGATGTTGTAGATGAAAAGATTAATGAAGATTTGTCAAGTCTAGTTGGGAAAACAAAAAAGAAATTGAAGGTCTCTATGGAGTTAAAGGGTATATTATTAAAGAAATGGATTCAAATCATTTAGTACTTTTAAAATTATTTGATAGATATTCACCACAAAAATATGTAATTGATATATACAAGGATGGAAATTGTATTGCAATTTTTAAAACCGACGAAGAAGGCAAAGAAAATATAGAGAATCCAGATAAGGATATTAAGTTTGATACAAAACTCTCGGATATAAAACAAGGAGATCTAGATACTATGATGACAGGAAGAAAGAGTCTTCAATTTGATTCTCATGAAGATGCTGAAGACAGTTATAACGCACTATTTAAATCTTAGTATTGAGGAGCAAGTTCAAAGCAAATTAATTTGGAACTTGGTTCTCTTTTTGTTGTAATAAATTAATTAAAAAAATTAATCACTTAGAGTTTTATTATCTATAATATAATTAAGTGTTTTTCTAATAATATATAAGCAGTAAAAATCACTGGAAAGCGCATCAAAACTATATCTTCTTAACTTTTTAACTTCTTATCTTCTTTTTAAAATATCTTAAAACGTAAATTATTTTATACTTTTTCTTATTTATAGAAACTGTTTTCATAGCTGATTGAGAAATGGAATGCTGTTGAATTAAATCAGTATAGATGGTAAAGTAAATATGAATTGTGATGAAAGATTTTGAGGTGAGTATTTTGTTTGAATACATAAAAGGTATTTATAAAGGAATGAACAAGGACTACATTATTATAGAGAACAGTGGCATGGGTTACAAAATATTTACTTCTGGCAGTACTATTGCGAAAATGCCAAAAGCAGAAGAAACTGTTATGCTATATGTTGAACAGATAGTGAGAGAGGATTTTATTGGCTTGTATGGTTTCTTGTCAAAAGAAGAAATAGATATGTTCAAGCTACTTATCACTGTAAGTGGTGTTGGTGCCAAGGCTGCTCTTTCGTTAATGTCTATATGTACTGTTACTAATATTAAATTTTCTATAATATCTTCAGATGAAAAGAATATAATGAGGGCACCTGGTATTGGAAAGAAGATAGCACAAAGAATTATTTTAGAGTTAAAAGATAAAGTAAGTGTCAAAGAAACCGATATGAGCTCAAATCTTTTAGAGGGAAGTTTAGATATTGAAACTAACAACTTAGAGGTACTTTCAGCACTAATTTCTTTAGGTTATACTGAGAAAGAAGCGCAGCTGGCTGTAAAGTCCGTCACTCAAAAGGATACTATAGAAAATACAATTAAGAATTGTTTGAAATTCTTAATGAAGTGAGGTGAGAACTGATGGAAGATAGATTAATAACTTCCTTTAATATAGAAGAAGATAATGAGGCTGAATTTAGTTTAAGACCAGTGAAATTAAGTGAATATATAGGTCAAGAAAAAGTTAAAGAAAAGTTAAAAATATTTATTCAAGCTGCAAAAAATAGAAATGAAGCCCTTGATCATGTTTTGTTCTACGGACCACCAGGGCTTGGAAAGACCACATTAGCTAATATTATAGCAAGAGAAATGGGTGGAAACCTTAAAATCACTTCTGGTCCAGCAATAGAAAGAGCAGGGGATTTAGCTGCGATTTTAACTGGATTAAACGACTATGATGTTTTATTTATAGATGAAATCCATAGACTTAACAGAGCCGTTGAAGAAATACTTTATCCAGCTATGGAAGATTATGCACTAGATATTGTAATTGGTAAAGGTGCAGCTGCAAAATCAATAAGATTGGATTTACCTAAATTTACTCTTATTGGTGCAACAACAAGAGTTGGGCTTTTAACTTCTCCCTTAAGGGATCGTTTTGGTGTAATGTGTCCCATGGAATTTTATGATGAAAATGAATTAAAAGAGATTATTACTAGGTCTTCAAATATATTAGGGGCAGAAATTCATGAGAAAGCCGCCTTTGAAATTGCACGGCGCTCAAGAGGAACACCTAGAATTGCTAATAGGCTTTTAAAAAGAGTTAGAGATTATTGTGAAGTTAAGGGCGATGGTGTAATTCATTTAGAAATAGCTAGTGCGGCATTGGAACTTTTAGAAGTTGACAAGGAAGGTTTCGATATAATTGATAATAAAATTTTAAAAGCAATTATAGATAATTTTGCAGGCGGGCCTGTTGGCATTGAAACTTTGGCATATTTTATTGGAGAAGAACTTGATACAATAGAAGATGTATATGAGCCATATTTGCTTCAAAAGGGTTTTATAGTTAGAACACCAAGAGGAAGAATTGCTACAGAAAAGTCATATTTACACTTAAATAGAAAATATAAAGGAAATATAGGACCACAAATATCAGTATTTGATTAGGTATAGGGAATGAGTTTTACATAAGAGGTGAAGTGTTTGCAAGTTAAGGATTTTAATTATGATTTGCCAGAGGAACTTATCGCTCAGCATCCAATGGAAAAGAGAGATGAGTGCAAACTCATGGTAATGGATAAAAAAACAGGTGAAATTGAACATAAGAAATTTAAAGACATTCTAAATTATTTAAATAAAGGAGATTGCCTAGTTCTAAATGATACAAGAGTATTACCTGCAAGACTGCTAGGAATGAAGGAAGGCTCTGGAGGTAAGATGGAGTTCTTACTATTAAAGAGAATAGATAAAAACAAATGGGAAACTCTAGTAAAGCCAGGTAAAAAAGCTCAAATTGGCAGCAGATTTATTTTTGGTAATGGAGAATTGAAGGCAGAAGTGATTTCAATAGAAGAAGAAGGAAATAGAATTGTAGAGTTTGAATATGAAGGCATTTTTGAAGAAGTATTAGAAAGACTGGGACAAATGCCCTTACCTCCTTATATTACAGAAAAACTAGAGGATAAAGAACAATATCAGACAGTTTATTCTAAAGAGGAAGGTTCAGCGGCAGCTCCTACTGCAGGGCTACATTTTACTAAAGAACTATTAAATGAAATTAGTAAAAAAGGAGTAGAAATTGCATTTTTAACTTTACATGTTGGACTAGGAACCTTTAGGCCTGTTAAGGTAGAAAAAATTGAAGAGCATCATATGCATTCTGAGTACTATACCTTATCAAAGGAAGCAGCAGAAACAATTAATAAAGTTAAAAAACAAGGTGGCAGAATAATTTCTGTTGGTACTACATCAACTAGAACACTTGAGACAATTGCTACTTTAAATGGAGAGCTAAAAGAGCAGTCAGGTTGGACTGAAATATTTATTTTTCCAGGATATAAGTATAAGGTAGTAGATGCTTTAATAACAAATTTTCATTTGCCAGAATCTACGCTACTGATGTTAGTAAGTGCTTTATCAGATAGAGATTATATAATGTCAGCATATAAAAAGGCAGTTGAAGAAAGATATAGATTTTTTTCATTTGGAGATGCTATGTTTATAAAATAAAAACGCTAGAATTAAAGGATGTGGAAATATAATTGTATAAATTACTAAAGAAAACTGGAGCTGTAAGAAGAGGAGAATTTACTACGGTGCATGGAGTAATTCAAACTCCTGTATTTATGAATGTTGGTACTCTTGCGGCTATAAAAGGCGCAGTATCATCAATGGATTTAAAAGATATAGGATGCCAAGTGGAATTATCCAATACCTATCACCTGCATTTAAGACCTGGTGATAAAATAGTTAAACAAATGGGTGGATTGCATAAATTCATGAATTGGGATAGACCAATTCTAACTGATTCAGGTGGCTTTCAAGTATTTTCCTTAGCTGATATGAGGAAAATTAAAGAAGAAGGTGTTTACTTTAATTCTCATATAGATGGAAAAAAGATATTTATGGGACCCGAAGAAAGCATGCAAATTCAATCAAATTTAGCTTCAACAATTGCAATGGCTTTTGATGAATGTGTATCTAATCCTTCCACAAGGGAGTATGTAGAGAAATCTGTGGATAGAACCACTAGATGGCTTGAAAGATGCAAGCTTGAAATGGATAGGTTAAATACTTTACCTGATACTATCAATAATAAACAAATGCTTTTCGGCATTAATCAAGGTGGAACTTATGATGACATTAGAATAGAGCATGCAAAAACTATTTCAAAAATGAATTTAGATGGCTACGCTATCGGCGGACTTGCAGTAGGTGAAACTCATGAGGAAATGTACAGAGTAATAGATGCAGTAGTTCCTCATCTTCCTCAAGATAAACCAATTTATCTTATGGGAGTTGGATTACCAAGCAATATTCTTGAAGCTGTTTCAAGGGGCGTGGATTTTTTTGATTGTGTTTTACCAGCAAGAAATGGAAGGCATGGACATGTATTCACTAAACATGGTAAAATAAACTTATTCAATTTGCAGTATGAAACTGACAGTAGGCCTATTGATGAGGGATGTCAGTGCCCAGCTTGTAAAAATTATAATAGAGCCTATATTAGACATCTTTTTAAAGCCAAAGAAATGCTAGCTATGAGATTATGTGTCTTGCATAATTTATATTTCTACAATAAGCTTATGGAAGATATAAGAATTGCTATTGATGGTGATTATTTTGAAGAATTTAAAGAAGAAAAACTTCAAAGGTGGGGAAATAAAGCTTAGCACTTAAAGAATAAAGACAAAGAACAAATATTGCCTTAGAGCAAAGTGATGTTTAAATCAATCTTATTTATTCTCGATTCTTTATTCACTGTTTTATTAAGTTTAAGGTATGAAGGTATATATCTATATAAACTAGATTACTTAAATATAAAATATAATTATTATAGGAGGAATTAATTATGGGAAGTTATGGAGGAATAATATACATTGTAATTATGCTAGGAGTATTTTATTTAATTATGTTTGTTCCTGAAAACAAAAGAAAGAAAAAATATGGTACAATGCTTTCAAATTTGAAAGTAAATGATGAAATCATTACTAGAGGTGGAATACTAGGAAAGATTATTAATATTCAAGAGGATTATGTGGTAGTTCAATCTGGTCCAGACAAAATGAGATTTAAACTTAGCAAAAGTGGAATTTTAAATATCATTACTGAAAAGGAAGATATTAAGAAAGAAACAATTGTAGAATTAGACGATAGTTCAAAATAAAATAGTAATAATACACCTTTCATCTACATAAATATTATGTGATGGGAGGTGTTTTTTATGGAAAATAGAAGTAAATTAATGTACATAGGAGAAGGGGTTTTAAGAGGATTCTTCTTGACTTTAGCTTTAATACTAGTTCTTGTTGTTATATCAAGTTTTTTTCAGGTTAGTGCTAGTATTAGATCTGTTTGCTTTATTGTACTTTCCACACTTAGCGTTGTTTATGGTAGCATATATTCTACGAAAAAAATAAGAGAAAAGGGATGGATAATTGGTATAATAGTTGCTATTCTTTACATAGTAATACTTTATTTTGTAGCAATTTTTTCAGGTGATAGAGGGTTTTTACTTTCTAGTAAGGACTTTTTTAGGCTATTTTTAGCTGTAGCAGTTGGCTCACTCTCTGGGATGCTTGGAATAAATCTCTAGAATTGCTTTATTAACTTAATTATTTATGTTATAATCAAACAGAAATCTTTTTTGAACGGAGGAAATGGAATGAAACATATAAAGACTATAAATAAAGCTAATATTAAAAATAGCTTAAATAAACCTGGATGCAAGGAGTGTGCTAATTCTTGTCAATCGGCTTGTAAAACTTCCTGCACAGTTGCAAACTTAGCTTGTGAAAATTAGTTTAACACTATGAGCAGTAACTGTAAGTTACTGCTTTATATTTTGGGCATATGGAAAAAATAATTAACTATTTTTTTCATATGCCTTAGTTAGGGAGGAAAATAAATTGTCATTAATCCATAAATTTAGACAAGGTAATGATTTTTATATTATAGATGTTAATTCTGGAGCAGTTCACCTTGTAGATGAACTTATTTTTGATTTAGTAAATGAGGACAAGCTTCAAGGCATAGATGAATTAAAAAAAGGATTGTCATTAAAATATAGTACTACAGATATAGAAGAAGCATATGAAGAGGTATCTGAGCTTATAAATGAAGGAATACTATATTCTAAAGATTTATATGAAGATATAGCTAAAAAAAGTGAGAATTCAGAATCCTATATTAAGGCACTTTGCTTAAATATAGCTCATGATTGTAACCTTAAGTGTAAATATTGTTTTGCAGATGAAGGTGAATATAAAGGCCATAGAGAAATAATGACCGCTGAAGTAGGTAAAAAAGCTATTGATTTTGTTATTAAAAACTCAGGATCAAGAACAAATATTGAAGTAGATTTATTTGGTGGAGAACCATTAATGGCATTTGATGTAGTTAAGGAAATAGTTGATTACGCAAAATCTATAGAAAAACAACATAATAAAAACATTAGATTCACCATGACTACTAATGCTACTTTATTAAATGATGAGATAATGGAATATATGGATAAAAATATGGGAAACATAGTACTAAGCATTGATGGAAGAAAAGAAGTAAATGATAAAGTAAGAGTTAGAGCTGATGGAAGTGGTAGTTATGACAAAATAGTTCCTAAAATCAAGAAAATGGTAGACTTAAGAGATAAATCAAAACAATATTATGCTAGAGGAACTTTTACTAGAGAAAATACAGACTTTTATGAAGATGTAAAGCATATGGTGGATTTAGGTTTTGATGAGATTTCTATAGAACCAGTAGTACTTCCAGAATCACATCCATTGTCTTTAAGGAAAGAAGATTTACCTAAGATTTTTGAGCAGTACGACAAAATTTGTAATGAGCTAATTAGCAAGCAAGGACAAGAAAATATTTTTAAATTCTATCATTTCAATATCGACTTGCAGGGTGGACCTTGTGTGTACAAAAGAATATCAGGTTGTGGAGCAGGACATGAATATGTGGCGATAACACCAACTGGAGATGTTTATCCTTGCCATCAATTTGTAGGTAATGAAAAGTTTAAAATGGGTAGCATATACGAAGAAGGGATAAGCACTGAAATAGCAGATACATTTAAAAAGGCACATATATACAACAAACCTGAATGTAAGGGTTGTTGGGCTAGATTCTACTGTTCTGGAGGCTGTCAAGCAAACAATTATAATTTTAATGGTGATTTAAATATTCCCTATGCGCTTGGTTGTGAAATGCAAAAAAAGAGAATAGAATGCGCTATTGCCATTAAGGGAAGCATAAATAAGTAGGTATAAAAGATACATATTTTGACTATTTTAATTAAAAACTAAGATTAATTACATTTATTTACTATAATTGACTATATAGGTTAAAAGTAATATAATTAATTTTGTATGTGTTTGACTATGATTACAAAGGGGGATAAAGATGAAAACTAGAGGACGAACAAAGTGGAAAAGTGCAGTATTTTTTACGATTTCTGTACTACTTATATTTGGCTTTGCTTATTTAGGTTTTTTCGGTGTAACTGATATATTTGGAACTGGTTATGAGGTTAGGACTTTTGATGATACTATAAAAAAAGGCCTTGATTTAAAGGGTGGAGTTTCTGTAACTGAAGAAATTGTATCTAATAAGAAGGTAGATAAAGATACTATAGATAGAACAATTAAGTTATTAACAACAAGAGTTAATAAACTTGGTGTAAGTGAAACTTCAGTTGTTAAAGAAGGACCAAATAAGATAAAAATTGACGTTCCTGGTGCAAAAGATACAGAAAATGTATTAAATGAAGTATCTAAAGCAGGAAAATTAGAATTTAAAGATCCTGATGGTAAGGTTATCTTAGAGGGTAAAGATGTAAAAAATGCTATTGCTATTCCAGATAGTAATGGAACTCCAGAGATAAGTTTAACTTTAACTGAAAGTGGAAGAAAGAAATTTGCTACTGCTACTGCAAGGTTGTTACATCAAGAAATTTCAATATATATAGATGATAATCTACAACAAAGTCCCAAAGTAGAAGCAGTAATTAATGATGGTAAAGCATCAATCACAAGTAAAAACGATAGTCTTAAAGAGATGAAATATAAAGCAGATATGATAAAGTCAGGTGCACTTCCTGTAACTTTAAAAAATGTCTCTGCTAATGTAGTAGGTGCTACACTTGGCGAAAATGCATTGCCTGATAGTGAAAAAGCTGGAATTATTGGTATAGCAATAGTAATGTTATTTATGGCTCTATATTATAGAGTTCCTGGTTTAATTGCAGATATTGCATTACTATTATTTGTGCTTTTAGTTTTATATACTTATTCATTAATAGATGCAACTCTCAGTTTGTCAGGAATAGCGGGTTTCCTACTGACCGTAGGTATGGCAGTAGATGCTAACGTTCTTATTTTTGAACGAACCAAAGAAGAGTTAAAGTCAGGAAAATCAGTTAAAACTGCCATAGATGAAGGCTTTAAAAGAGCATTTTCATCAATATTGGATTCTAATATGACTACAGTTATAGCTGGTATAATCCTATACAATTTAGGGTCAGGTTCTGTTAAAGGATTTGCATTAACACTAATTATTGGTGTTCTGTTAAGTATGTTCACTGCAGTTGTAGTTACTAGACAGTTGATTAGATGGGCAGCTGATATGGGCTGGTTTAAAAATCCTGCAGCTATTGGTACCTTCGGTGTTCATGACATGAGAAGGGGGGGCAAATAGTATGTATAAGATAGTAGAAAAAACTAAAATATGGTTTGCTTTATCTCTAATTATAATATTTATTGGAATTGGATTTATGGCTACTAAAGGACTAGAAGAGAGTATCGAATTTAAGGGCGGAACACATATTATAATCGACATGGGGAAATCTTTTAATAAGGCAGAAGCAGAAGAAATAGTTAAAAAGCATGCTCCAGATGAAACAAGTAATGTTCTTAAAGATAAAACGACTGTGTCATTTGAAATAAAGAGTCGAAAGCTTGATTCGGCTACTACAAATACTATTTTTAAAGAATTAAAAGAAAAATATAAACTTAAAGATGATGCACTTAAAACTCAAGAAACTATGGGCGCATCATTGGGTTCTGATATTAAAAAGAACGCAATTAAAGCTGTTATAATAGCAAACATACTAATACTTCTATACATTGGATTTAGATTTGAGTTTAAATTTGGATTATCTGCAATTGTTGCATTGGTTCATGACGTATTGATAACATTGTCAGTATATGCTATTTTTAGAATTCCATTAGATTCAGCATTTATTGCAGCGATTCTTACAGTACTGGGTTACTCTATGAGTGATACCATAGTTGTTTTTGATAGAATAAGAGAAAACGAGAAATTCATGAAGAATTCAGACGTTACAGAACTTGCAAATGCAAGTATAACTCAAACTCTTAGAAGATCAATATTTACAGTATTGACTGTTGTAATCACATTAACATGCGTATTTATATTTGTACCTGATATTAGAAACTTCTCAAAACCTTTACTTATAGGTATAATTTCAGGATGTTATTCATCTATATTTATTGCTACACCATTCTGGGTAATACTTCAGAAAAAATTTGGTAATAAAAAGAAGAAAAAAACTGTAGCTAAAAAAGCTTAGGGGGATATTTTTATGGATTTAAAGGAAAAAATAAGAATTATTGAGGATTTTCCAAAGAAAGGCATTAGCTTTAAAGATGTTACAACATTAGCTCAAGATGGAGAAGCATTTAAAAACACAATAGATTCTATTGTAGATTACTTAAAAGATAAGAAAATTGATGTTGTAATAGGACCTGAAGCAAGAGGATTCTTATTTGGTGCTCCAGTTGCATGTAGTTTAGGAGTAGGATTTGTACCTGTTAGAAAAAAAGGAAAATTGCCTGCAGAAACTATTCAAGTAGAATATGAACTTGAATATGGCAGTGATATTCTTGAAATTCATAAAGATGCTATAAAACCAGGTCAAAGAGTTGCAGTAGTTGATGATTTGCTAGCTACTGGTGGTACAATCGCCGCTGTTGCAAAGCTTGTTGAAACTATGGGCGGAGAAGTTGTATCTTTAGATTTTGTAATTGAGTTAACTGAACTTAATGGAAGAGGTAAATTAGGAAAGTATGATATTTTATCCTTAGTTAAGTATGATATCTAATTGCAGGATTCTACAAAATACTATATAATGATATAAATTAATAAGGCTGGTTTTATAACCAGCCTTTGATTTTAATTTCAGTGCTAATAAGGGAGGTATGGATATGCTTTATAAATTAATTGATAAAATTGATAAGAATTGCACTTGTATAGATAAAGATTTAGTTATAAAAGCATATAACTTTGCTTATAATGCGCATAAAAGCCAGAAAAGAGAGTCTGGAGAGCCATACATAGTTCATCCAGTGGAAGTCGCTTGTATTCTTGCTGAGATGGGACTAGATTGCAATACAATTGTGGCAGGTTTGCTACATGATACAATAGAAGATACAGATTATACTTTTGAAGATATAACTGAAACCTTTAATCTTGAAGTTGCTACTTTAGTTCAAGGTGTTACTAAACTCGGGAAAATTCAATATAAAACTAAAGAAGAACAACAAGCTGATAATGTTAGAAAAATGCTGTTAGCTATGACTAAGGATATAAGAGTAATCCTTATAAAATTAGCTGATAGATTACATAATTTAAGGACATTGAAATATATGTCTGTAGAAAAACAGAAAGAAAAAGCAAAAGAAACTTTAGATATCTATGCGCCACTTGCACATAGACTTGGAATTTCTAAAATTAAATGGGAATTAGAAGATCTAGCTTTCAGATATTTAAAACCTGAAGAGTATTATGAACTCGTAAGAAAAATTTCTGAGAAAAGGGTTGAACGAGAAGAATATATTAATGAAATAGTTAGTCAACTAAACTCTGAACTGGAAAGTGCAGGAATTGGCTGCGAAATTGATGGAAGACCAAAACATTTTTATTCTATCTATAACAAAATGGTAAGTAAAAATAAGACTATTGATCAGATTTTTGATTTAACTGCTGTTAGAATATTAGTAGAAAATGTTAAAGACTGCTATGCGGCACTTGGAATAGTCCATACTATTTATAAACCTATACCAGGTAGGTTTAAGGACTATATAGCAATGCCTAAACCTAATATGTACAAATCTATTCATTCTACTGTAATTGGGCCAGAAGGTAAATTTTTTGAGATTCAAATAAGAACTTATGAAATGCATAAAACTGCTGAATATGGAATTGCGGCTCATTGGAAGTATAAAGAGGGCGTTCAAGAGGGGAAACCAGAAGGAAGTCCAGAAAAAATAGAATCAAAACTAACTTGGCTCAGAGATATGCTAGAATGGCAGAAAGAAACATCTGATGCTGAAGAATTTATGAAGAATTTTAAAATTGATTTATTTTCAGATGAAATTTTTGTTTTCACGCCAAATGGAACTGTAATTAATCTGCCTAATGAGGCAACCCCTATAGATTTTGCTTATAGAATACATACAGATGTTGGAAATAGCTGTATTGGTACAAAAGTTAATGGCAAAATGGAACCTTTAGATTATCGTTTAAAAACTGGAGAGATAGTTGAAATTGTAACAACTAATATACCCAAAGGTCCTAATCTTGATTGGCTAAATATTGCAAAAAGCAATCAAGCAAAAAGTAAAATTAAAGCATGGTTTAAGAAAGCAAAACGTGAAGACAATATTATAAAAGGTAAGGAACTTCTCGAAAAAGATACTAAGAGACAAGGCTTTAATTTCAAGGAAATAGCAAAAGGCGATGGTATCGATTATTTATTAAAAAAATATAATATGAATTCTATAGATGATCTATATGTAGCTGTTGGTATTGGAGCATTAGCAGCCTCTGCTGTTGTAATGAAATTAAAGGAACTAGATACGAAAAAAGTTCCGAATGATGTTGAGGCTTTAAAAGAAATTGAAGAGCAAATTAATAAGGCTTCAAATAAAAACTCTGTGACTAAGGAAAAGTCCCCAGGTGTAATAGTTAAGGGTGAAACTAATGTTTTAGTTAGATTTGCAAAATGCTGTAACCCAGTGCCAGGTGATGAGATTACTGGATATATTACAAAGGGTAGAGGAGTTTCTGTTCATAGATCAGATTGCAAAAATATAGCATCACTTCTTATTAATTCTGAGAATAGATTAATTGATGTAAGCTGGAATGTAATTAAGAATACTGGATATATTACTGAGATTCAAGTAAGGGCTGAGGACAGAAATGGACTTCTCTCTGAGATAATGGAAATAATAACAAACACTAAAACCTATCTTTATGCAGTTAGTGCAAAAGCTGCAAAGGGTGGCTATGCAATAGTTGACATTAAATTAAAAATAGAAGACATAAATAAACTAAAAGATCTTATGAAGAAAATTAAAAAATTAAAGGGTGTAGTTGAAATATACAGAACTAAGAATTAGTAAGGTAGTGATGTTTTGAGAACTGTTATACAAAGAGTTTTAACTTCCTCAGTGGAAGTTGATTCTAAGGTAATTGGTGAGATTAACAAGGGATTTAATGTTCTACTTGGAATTTCAAAAGAAGATACTTTAGAAGATATAAAATACATTAAAGATAAAATTCTTAACTTACGAGTTTTTGAAGATGAAGAGGGAAAGCTAAACAAATCTATTCAAGAAGTTGGTGGGGAGATTCTTATTATTTCTCAATTCACCCTTTATGGAGATTGTAGAAAAGGAAGAAGACCTAGCTTTATTGAAGCTTTGGGTGGAGATGAAGCTAAAGAGCTTTATAATATATTTGTTGAAGCAGTAAAAGAAACAGGAATAAAAGTTGCAACAGGGGAATTTGGTGCAGATATGAAAGTAACCATTATAAATGATGGACCTGTGACAATTCTATTAGAGAGTAAAAAGAATTTTTAGATTTGGAGTGGTATAAATGAAATTAAAATCCTATGCAGTAGGACCTTTTGGTACAAATTGTTATGTTTTAATGGATGATGTTTCATCTGAAATAGTAGTTATAGATCCAGGTGACAATGGACAAATGCTAATTAATGAAATAAGCAAAATGGGTGGAAAACCTAAAATGGTATTATTAACCCATTCTCATACAGATCATACTGGTGCAGTTCAAGATATAACTGAAAAATTTAATATACCAGTTTTAATTAATGAAAAAGATGATGTTTTAACACAAAACCCGAATATGCTTTTTAGCAAATTTAGTTCTACTGGTAAAGCTGATGGATACTTAGTAGACGGCCAAACCTTGGAGCTTGGTTCACTAAAAATACATTGTATAGAGACTCCAGGACATACACCAGGGGGAATGAGCTTTCTAGTAGGTAATTGTTTATTCTCAGGTGATACATTATTTAAGGAGTCAATTGGTAGAACTGATTTTCCAGGTGGAGATTACGATAAAATAATAAGCAGTATAGTAAATAAATTGCTAGTTTTGCCTGAAGAAATAAAAGTTTTGCCAGGACATGGACCAGATTCATCAGTTAAGTATGAAAAACAGTATAACCCATTTATTAGATAGGCTTTAGGAGAAAAGATGATAAAAGTAAAACTAAATAATCTAAAGTATCAATATGATATTTATCAAATAATAAATCAATTTTTTGATTTTGAAGAGATAAAATTTATAGAGGATGATTTTGATTATTTTATAGAAATAGAAGAAGATAAAATAACCTGCGGCCATAAGCATGGCATCAATAACTATGAAGAAACAATAAGACCTGTTCTTTCTATGAAGGAACAGGTTAAAATTGTTGTTTTTAAGTATTTTACTGAGCTGATGAAGGTTGAGATGCCTTGGGGTACTTTAATTGGAATTAGACCAACAAAAAAAGTACTTGCGCTATTAAAGGAGGGGAAGTCAGAGGAAGAAATTATTAATTATTTTTATGACTTTCACCTTGCTAGAAGAGATAAAGCAAAGCTTTGTATTGAAGTAGCCCAGTGGGAAGAGAAGATAGTTAATAAAGAAGAAGATAAGATTAGTGTGTATATAGGTATGCCTTTTTGCCCAACAAGATGCCTTTATTGTTCCTTTACCTCCAATTCAATAGCTAGTCATAAAAATAGAGTAGAAGAATATGTAAAAGCTCTTTGTTATGAAATTGAGAAACTAGGAGAATATGTTAGGGAAAAGGCTTTAAAGGTGCAGTGTATTTATTTTGGAGGGGGAACTCCAACCTCTGTAAATGAGCATCAATTTGAACTTATTATGAATAAAATACATAAGTGTTTTTACTCAAGTGTAGTAGAGGAATTTACCGTTGAGTGCGGAAGACCAGATAGTATTACTAAAGAAAAATTATTATCCATGAAAAGATATAATGTTAATAGGATTTCAATAAATCCTCAAACTATGAATAATGAAACTTTAAAAGAAATCGGAAGAAATCATAGTAGTGAAGATGTAGCAACAAAATTCAATATGGCTAGAAACTTAGGGTTTGATAATATTAATATGGATTTAATAGTTGGACTGCCTGGAGAAAATATTAACCATATTAAAGCTACTACTGAAAGAATAAAAGCTCTAGCACCAGACAATGTTACCGTTCATGGGTTATGCGTAAAAAGAGGGTCTAAACTTCATGAGAAAATGCTATTCAACTATAAATTACATAAATTAAGTCAAGAAGAGATTAATGAAATGTATGAATGCACAACTTCCCTTGCAAAAGAGCTAAACATGCATCCTTACTATATGTATAGACAAAAAAACATGATTGGTAGCATGGAGAACATAGGTTATTCAATTCCGTATAAAGAGGGAATTTACAATATTCAAATGATTGAAGAAAAGCAGACCATTATTGCTTTAGGAGCAGATGCAGTAACTAGAGTAGTGTTTTTAGAAGAAGAAAGACATGAAAGATTTGCAAATGTTAAGGATGTAAAAGAATATATAGATAGAATAGATGAAATGCTAGAAAAGAAGATAAATTTATTGAATACACTCTATAACTAGGGAATAAAAAACATTTAATTTTCACTCTTATTTTGAGTACATTAAGATTAGAAAAGGTAATTCTATAATAAATACTTGACGAGAAAGTGGAAAAGTGCAAAAATATTACTATTGACTTTTGGTAAATAAAAGTTTTAAGGAGGAAAAATCGTGGGAGAAGCTTTAAACGGACTTAAAAGAAGCATAATGTGCGGAGATTTAAGAGAAGAACATGTAAATAAGACTATTACAGTAATGGGTTGGGTTCAAAGAAAAAGAAATTTAGGTGGACTTATTTTTATAGATTTAAGAGATAGAACTGGAATAATTCAAGTAATGTTTGGTGAAGAGATTAATAAAGAAGCATTTTTAAAGGCAGATACTGCTAAGAGTGAGTATTGTATTGCAGTTACAGGTCAGTTAGTTCTTAGAGAAGCTCCAAACACAGGAATGCCAACTGGTATGGTGGAACTAAAAGGAGAAAATATTAAGATTTTTTCGGAGTCAGAAACTCCTCCAATTTCAATTAAAGAGAACTTAGATACAGCAGAAAGTATAAGATTAAAATATAGATATTTAGATTTAAGACGTCCAGATATGCAGAAAATATTAATGGTAAGGCACAAAACTAGTAAAGTAATTAGAGATTATTTAGATGAAAATGGATTTTTAGAAATTGAAACTCCAATTCTTAATAAGAGTACACCAGAAGGCGCTAGAGATTATTTAGTTCCAAGTAGAAACTATCCTGGTATGTTTTATGCCCTTCCTCAATCACCACAGTTATTCAAGCAATTACTGATGGCATCAGGTTATGATAAATATTATCAGATTGCTAAATGCTTTAGAGATGAGGATTTAAGAGCAAACAGGCAACCTGAATTTACTCAGGTAGATTTAGAGATGTCTTTTGTAGAAGAAGATGATGTTATTTCTTTAAATGAGGGACTTATTAAAAGAGTATTTAAAGAAATGCTAGATGTTGATATTCAAATTCCATTTAGAAGAATGCCTTATAAAGAAGCTATGGAGAAGTACGGTAGCGACAAACCTGATTTAAGGTTTGCTATGGAAATTACTGATTTAACTGAAAAAGTTAAGAAAGTAGACTTTAAAGTATTTGCTGATGCAATTGAAATAGGCGGAAGTGTAAGAGCAATAAAAGCAGAAAATTGTGCAGATATGGGAAGAAAGCAAATTGACAAACTAGGCGAATTTGTAAAGAACTTATAAAGCAAAGGGACTTGCGTGGATTTCAGTTAAAGAAGATGAAATTAAATCCCCAATTAGTAAGTTCTTAAAAGAAGAAGAACTTAAGTCAATCATTGATACTATGGGAGCAAAACCTGGGGATTTAATTCTTATAGTTGCAGATAAGGACAAGACAGTATTTCAAGCACTTGGAGAATTAAGATTGCAAATTGCTAGAGACTTGGGATTAATAAAGGATTCAAAAGAATTTAATTTTCTTTGGGTTACAGAATTTCCACTTGTTTCTTTTAATGAAGAAGAGAATAGATATCAAGCTGAGCATCATCCATTTACAATGCCTATGGATGAAGATATACAGTACTTAGATACTGATCCAGGTAAAGTTAGAGCAAAAGCTTATGATATGGTTTTAAATGGTGAAGAACTAGGTGGAGGAAGTATTAGAGTTCATGATACTGCACTTCAAGAAAAACTATTTAAAGTTCTTGGTTTTGATGAAGAAAAAATGGAGAATTTTACATTCCTCTTAGAAGCCTTTAAATATGGACCTCCTCCACATGGTGGATTAGCTTTTGGATTAGATAGAATAGTAATGTTTTTAGCTGGAACAGACAATATTAAAGATGTTATTGCTTTTCCAAAGAATCAAAACGCATTTTGTCCTATGTGTGAAACACCAAATAGAGTTGATGACAACCAGTTAAAGGAATTAGGCATCTCTAAAGCAAAACAAGCTGAATAAAAATAATTGATATAAGTTTTGAATTTCTTGTTTTTTGTAGTATAATATAAATAAGAAATTCTCCTGCTATGTTTGAGCAATGAGTTAATTTTGACCCAACATATTATTTTAGGGAATCTAACTCTTTTTGTGAAATGATACCTTACTTGTTAAGGAACAAGAAACAAAAAGGAGATGCCCACCTGCGAGAGCGGGATCAATAATAACTCATGAGACGGCACGGCAGGTTTTCTTTTGCCTACAATATATAGAAATAATTAAAACTTCTAGCTGCAGCTAGAAGTTTTTTTTCGTATGTTTTACATTAATAAATTTTGATGTTGATGAGGCTAGAACAATTCCTGTGGCAATAGCTCCTGCTGAAGCTAAGGTTTGAATGCCTAGACTTAGGGATTTAGATGCATTTCCTTGGACGGATTCATACATAGTATAATACATTCCATTTCCAGGCACTAAGGGAAGTATAGCGCAGATTGCAAAAACTGTTACAGGTGTTTTTAGAATTCTTGCCATTGTTTCTGCATATATTCCGATAAGTACAGAAGTTGTAAGCAGTGAAAATGTGATAGAGAAATTTAATTTATCTTGGAATATAAGTAGGAAGAACCAACCGAAGCCCCCACCTAAAGCAGCAAAAATTAAATTTTTGCCTCGGATATTAAAGAGAATTCCAAAGCAAAAGGTTGCAAGTAGTGCATAAATTGAATTAATAATCAAAAGCTAACACCTCCAAAATTGGTGTACCAAAGTTTAAACACTATTCCTGTTCCTACAGCAATTGCTACTGCAATAAATAGTGCTTCTACTGCTCGTGATACCCCAGAAACTAAATCACCCTCTATGGTATCTCTAATTGCATTGGTAATAGCTAGTCCGGGAACTAAAAGCATTATAGAACCTATAATTATTTTGTCAAAGTTATCTGCAAAATTATAGTATACAAAAATCAAGCCTAAAATAGTAGCAAGGGCACCACCAGTCATATTAATAAAGAAATGATTAATTCCTATTTTTAAAAATCTTAAGGAAATTAATTTTATTAAAGCTCCTATTATTAGTGTTACTAAGAAATCTCTTAAAGTACCACCTAAAATAAGGGTGAAAAAACCTGCGGCAGAAGCGGCAGTTATTAATTGTATAGTTTTAGAATAGTGCTTAATCTCATCTATTCTGTTTAATTCTGATTCAATAAAATCCAAGGATAAGTTTTTTGATATTATATTTCTGGAAAGATCGTTAACTTTAGTAATCTTCTCTAAATTTACTGTTCTAGCACTTATCCTTTTAATTAAAGATGAGGTATGACCTGATTCATCTGTAACTGATATCATCATGCCTGTGGGCGTGACAAAGCTATCAGCTTCGTTAATTCCAAAAGAAGAGCAAATTCTGCATATTGTTTCTTCAACTCTGTAAGTCTCCCCACCATTTTCTAAAATAATTTTACCTGCATAAGCTGCGATGTGAAGTATTCTGTTAGTTTCCATTAAATTTAACCCTTTCCTTTAAAATTTATACCAGTATTATAGCACATTTTATTTATTGTATAAATTAGTTTGAAAAATCAAGATTTTTTGTCTATAATTATATAGAATACAAAAGTAGATTAAAAGGGGTGTAATAATGAACTTTACTTATATTGGGGACACAGACAAGGAAGTATTAGAGTTAATTACAGGAGAAATTAATAGACAGGAGCATAATATTGAATTAATTGCTTCTGAAAATTTCACTAGTAAGGCAGTTATGGAGGCTGTAGGTTCAGCTTTAACAAACAAATATGCAGAAGGATATCCTCATAAAAGATATTATGGTGGTTGTGAAGAAGTAGATAAAGTAGAGGAACTTGCAATCGAAAGATTGAAGAAGCTTTTTGGTGCTGAACACGCAAATGTGCAACCACATTCAGGCTCACAAGCAAATATGGCTGTATACATGTCAGTTCTTGAACCGGGTGATACTGTTCTTGGTATGGATTTAAGCCATGGAGGACATCTTACTCATGGTAGTCCAGTTAACTTTTCTGGCAAGTTGTATAAGTTTGTTTCCTATGGTGTAGATAAAGACACTGAAGTTATAGACTATGCAGAGTTAAGAAGAATTGCACTAGAATGTAAGCCTAAAATGATAGTTGCAGGTGCTAGTGCATATCCAAGAGTTATTGAATTTGAAAAAATTAAACAAATAGCTGATGAAGTTGGTGCTTATTTCACAGTGGATATGGCTCATATTGCAGGTTTAGTTGCTGCAGGTGCTCATCCATCACCAGTTCCATTTGCAGATTTTGTTACAACTACAACTCATAAAACACTAAGAGGTCCTAGAGGTGGAGCTATACTTTGCAAAGAAAGATATGCAAAAGCTATAGATAAAACAATTTTCCCAGGTATGCAGGGTGGTCCACTTATGCATGTTATAGCTGGAAAAGCAGTATGTTTTGGAGAAGCTTTAAAGGATAGTTATACTGAGTATATTAAGCAAGTAGTTATTAATGCAAAGACTCTAGGAGAAGAACTTACGAAGTATGGCTTTAGACTCATTTCTGGTGGAACAGATAATCATTTATTATTAGTAGATCTTTCTAATAAGAATATTACTGGTAAGGATGCAGAAAAATTATTAGATACTGTTGGAATTACAGTAAATAAAAATACTATACCTTTTGAAACTTTAAGTCCATTTGTTACAAGTGGTATCAGAATAGGTACTCCTGCTGTAACTACAAGAGGTTTTAAAGCAGAGGAAATGAAAGAAATTGCTTACTTAATTAATTATGTTATTGAGCATAGAGAAGAAAACTTAGAAGAAACAAAGAATAAAGTTAGAGAGCTTTGTAAAAAATATCCGCTTTATTAGAGATATTATGAAGGATGCAGTATTCTTTTATTACTCTAATGAATGTTATAAACAATAATAAAAAATCTAGTTGCAATAATTGCTGCTAGATTTTTTTTATGGATTTTATAGCTAAATGACTGATTTGATATAAAATATAAATTTAACGGGTACACCAATAATTTCCCAGGAAATGGAATATAATCCAAGTTGTGAAGAAAATTGAATATAAAGCGATATGTAAAAAGTTGCGGCAACAACTATCCTTCGGTAAAGAAAATATTAATTAGATTAAGTTCATTATAGAAAGTAGAGGAATTTTATGTTAGAATGACTATGATTTCAAGAAATTTTTATGGAGGAGGAATTCAAATGTATTGTCCAAAATGCGGAGTTGAAAATCCTGAAAATTCAATTCAGTGCGTATCTTGTGGTGAACCGATTCCGGTGATGAAGATAAGCCTAAATAAGGACACTGATGAGACAAATATTAATGATAAAGAAAGCAATGATCATGAAAATAATAGTAATGGTGGCAGCAATGTTATTATAAATCAAAGCGAGCCTAAAATTGAAAGTAATTTGATCTGGTCAATACTAGTTACTGTTTTTGGTGCAATTACTTGTTGTTGCCTTAATCCGGTAAGTTTAATAACTGGAATTGTCTCAATAGCTTTTGCTTCTCAAGTTGATAATAAAGTAAGAATAGGAGATATAGAAGCTGCTATGAAAAGTGCAAAGATAGCTAGAATTTTAAACTGGATATCTTTTGGATTCATAGTATTAACACTTCTAATACTTTGTTTATTAGTTGAATTTAGCTTGGTTTTTAATTCGGGAAGGTCTTTTTAATGAAAAATGTAGAAAAAAAATCTTCCCCAAAGCTTAAGCTTTCCATAGAGCTATCTTTAAGTAGAGTAGAGAGTGGTATACTTTTGACTCTACCTTTTTTAGCTATTTTGATGCTCATATTTCTATATCCAAATAATCCCATTAAAAATAATATATTTCCTAAATGTATGTTTCTAAAGTACACAGGACTTTATTGCCCAGGGTGTGGAGGAACACGTGCCACATACTATTTAATCCATGGGAATATAGTAAAGGCGCTTGATTATAATTTTCTATTTGTTTTTCTACTGCCTTTTATGTTTTATCTTTATATTTTAACTTTTGGAATAAAAATTAATGGAAGGCCTTTGTTTAAGGTACCTAGGTTTTCTTTGAATTTTTGTATTGGGCTTGGGGTTATTATTCTTGGATTTTGTATATTGAGAAATATTCCGGTCTATCCTTTTACTTATCTTGCACCGTAGGAGTAACGTTTTGTAATTACTATATTAACAATAGTCTTGCTTAAGATAACCCGGGACACCCTTCAACTCCAGAGCCCGTCTATAGAGAGATGGGTGTCCTGCAACATCCAAGACAAGAATGAGCAATTAATATATTATTATCAATATACGTAAACAATATAATATTTCCTGCTAAGAGATTGTTCGCTGCGCAAAGAAAGACTAAGCTGATTTATTTTCAAATTGCTACCCACTCAAAACTCGCTACGCTCAAACATTTCGTGGGCTTAACGCAATTTTAAAATTATCCAGCTAAGTCCTTCTAATGCTCGCTCAGACAATCTCTACGCATGAAATATCATATTGTTACGTAGCGTAAATAACTTTTATATTAACAAGAATTTTGCCCAAGATAACCCGGGACATTCTTCAGCTGCGAAGGCCATCTAAAGATAGAAGGGTGTCCCGCAACAATCAAGACAAAAATGAACAAACTAGAATACCTTGCAATTTAAATATAATTAAGTACGATTTTCAACCCAAAGTAATAAATAAAAACCTTGCATAAGATAACCCGGGACATCCTTCAACTGCGAAGGCTTTCTAAAAAGAGAAGGGTGTCCCGCAACATCCAATACAAAAATTAGCAATGGAGATATCTTGAACGTTCATTATATAAAAATATACTACAGAAAATAGGTGATAATATGGATTTATTTACAATGGCACAAGAAAACAACCTACAAAGTAAACCTCTTGCCGAGCGTATGAGACCTAGAAATTTGGATGAATTTTTTGGTCAAGAGCATATTATTGGTAAGGGGAAATTGTTAAGAAGGTTAATAGAGAATGATAAGCTTACTTCTATAATTTTGTATGGTCCGCCTGGAGTTGGGAAGACTACTTTGGCTTCTATTGTTTCAAAGGAGACGAAACGTGAATTTGTTAAACTTAATGCCACTTCAATAGGGGTTAAAGAGATTAGGGAATATATCGAAAAAGCTGATGAACTTAGGAAGATTTATAATAAGAACACTGTATTTTTTATAGATGAAGTTCACGCTTTAAAACGGGGAGCTCAGCAGGATGCTTTATTGGATGCTTTAGAAAAGGGAACGGTAACTTTAATAGGTGCAACAACAGAAAATCCATATTTTGAACTTAATGGAGCGCTTTTAAGTAGATCAAAGATATTTGAATTGCAGCAATTAAGCGAAGTTGCAATTATTGATATGTTAAAAAAAGTTCTTACAGACAAAGAGCGGGGTTTTGGGACTACGAAAATTAATGTTAGTGATGTGGAGTTATCATATATTTCTGAGCTATCAAATGGTGATGGAAGAAGTGCAATAAATGCTTTGGAACTTGCTGTCTTATCAACGCCAAGAGATGAAAATGGAATAATAAATATAGACAAGGCTGTTATTGAAGATGCAATGCAAAAACCTATTGTGAATTATGATGCAACAGGAGATAATCACTACGATATAATTTCTGCCTTTATTAAGAGCATTAGAGGTTCTGATGAAAATGCAGCTCTTTATTGGTTTGGTAGAATGATAGTTGGCGGAGAAGATCCTAAGTTTATAGTAAGAAGATTAATAGTTCTTGCTTCAGAAGATGTAGGTTTAGCAGATCCCAACGGAATGTTAGTAGCTCATGCTGCATGGAATGCGCTTTTATCAGTTGGCTTACCAGAGGCAAGGATACCTATAGCACAGGCTATAATATACCTTTCCAGAGCACCTAAATCCAATGACGTTTATGTTGCAGTTGATAAAGCTATGGAAGATGCAAGGAAAATGCAATATAGAGTTCCTATTCATCTAAGGGATTCACATTATAAAGGTGCTAAGGAATTAGGCCATGTAGGATATAAATACCCACATAGTTATCCCAACAATTATGTTAAGCAGCAGTACCTTCCAAAGGAAATGGAGGGTGTAATATACTATAAAAAGTCTTCAGAAAATAATGGATAAATATAGTTGACAATTATACTCGGGTTTGATATTATTATATCATAGTAAAACACTCTACATTGAAAGGAAGTGGTGCAATGAAGCTATCTACTAAAGGAAGATATGGTGTAAAAGCTATGGTGGAACTTGCGTTAAGCTACGGTGGGGATCCAGTTTCTATAAAAGTTATAGCAGAAAAACAAAAGATCTCAGAATATTATCTTGAGCAGCTTTTTGCTCCACTGAGAAAAGCAAATATAATTACTAGTACTAGGGGAGCTCAAGGTGGATATATACTTAGTAAGCCACCTAAAGATATTTCAGTTTTTGACATAATTGAAATTCTTGAAGGACCTATAGAAATTTCGCATTGCTTAGATGAAGGTGTTAGTTGTGACAATACAGAATGTTGTGCTACACGGCTTTTATGGTCAAGGTTAAAGCAAAGTATTGATGATGTTACAAAGTCTACCTCATTACAAGATATTGTAGATGATTTTAATAGTATGAATAGGAGTGAATAAAATGAAAAAAACTGTTTACATGGATTATGCAGCAACTACATATACTAAACCGGAAGTTTTAGAAGAAATGCTACCTTATTTTACAGAATTTTATGGCAACCCATCTTCAATTTATTCGATGTCAAGAGATACTAGAAAAGCCATAGAAAAAGCTAGAGAAAGAGTTGCTAAGGCAATAAATGCTACTAGAGATGAAATATTCTTCACTGGTGGTGGATCTGAAGCTGATAATTGGGCAATTAAAGGTATAGCATATGCTAACAAAAAGAAAGGAAATCACATTATAACTTCTGCAATCGAGCACCATGCAGTACTTCATACTTGCGAAGCTCTAAGCAAACAAGGTTTTGAAATCACATATCTTCCAGTTGATGAATTCGGATTTATTAGCTTAGAAGATTTAAAGAATGCAATAACAGATAAAACAATTTTAGTTACAATAATGTTTGCAAATAACGAAATTGGAACTATTGAAGACGTTAAGGAAATAGGTAGAATTTGTAGAGAAAGAAAAGTACTTTTCCATACTGATGCAGTTCAAGCTGTTGGACATATTCCAGTAGATGTTGTTGATATGAATATTGACTTATTATCTTTAGCAGCTCATAAATTTTATGGTCCTAAAGGTGTAGGTGCATTATATATAAGAAAAGGTATTAGATTAGAAAATTTAGTTCATGGCGGTGGCCAAGAAAGAAATAAAAGAGCAGGTACAGAAAATATAGCTGGTATAGTTGGACTTGGTAAAGCTATAGAACTTGCTACTGAAAACATGGAAGAACATAATAAAAAATTAGTATATTTAAGAGATAAATTGATAAATGGATTACTTAAAGTACCGCACACAAGATTAAATGGACCTATGGGAGAAAAGAGATTACCTGGAAATTCAAATGTATGTTTTAGATTTATAGAAGGTGAATCAATTCTTCTTTCCCTAGATTTCGAAGGGATTTGTGGTTCTTCAGGAAGTGCGTGTACATCAGGTTCTTTAGATCCATCCCATGTGTTACTAGCAATTGGTCTTATTCATGAAATAGCTCATGGTTCTTTAAGATTAACACTGGGTGATAGAACTACTGAGGAAGAAATAGATTATGTATTAGAAACAGTACCACCAATTATTGAAAGACTAAGAAATATGTCACCTTTATGGGATGACTTTATTAAAAAGGGGGAGAATTAAATGGATTATAGCGAAAAGGTAATGGATCATTTTAACAATCCGAGAAATGTAGGAGAAATTCCTGATGCAAATGGAGTAGGCGAAGTTGGAAACCCAAAGTGTGGGGATATTATGAAAATATATCTTAAAATTGAAAACGACGTAATTGTTGATGCTAAATTTAAAACTTTTGGTTGTGGTTCAGCTATAGCATCCTCATCAATGGCAACAGAGCTTATTAAGGGAAAACATATAGATGAAGCTTGGGTACTAACTAATAAAGCTGTTGCAGAAGCGCTTGATGGTCTTCCACCAGTAAAGATGCATTGTTCAGTTTTAGCTGAGGAAGCTATCCATAAAGCAATAAATAATTATAGAGAAACAGCAGGACTTGAGCTTTGGGATTATAAAGAACATGATGATATTCATGATCAAGTTCATGGAGAATAGGTAAAAATATGAACAAAAAAGTAATAGTTGGTATGAGCGGTGGAGTTGATAGCTCGGTGGCTGCCTATCTATTAAAGGAACAGGGTTATGAGGTAATAGGCATAACCCTGAAAGTTTGGGATTCAGATGATCCAGAATATGTAGAAAAAGAAGGCGGTTGCTGTTCTTTGTCATCTGTAGATGATGCTAGAAGAGTTGCAGATATTTTGGATATCCCTTATTATGTTTTGAATTTCAAAGATATATTTAAGGAAAAAGTTATAGACAATTTTATTAATGAATATATTGAGGGAAGAACTCCTAACCCCTGTGTTGATTGTAATAAGCATGTTAAGTTTCATGAACTTTTACAGAGAGCTATGGCACTGGGCGCTAGCTATGTGGCTACGGGGCATTATGCAAGAATTGAAAAACAAGGCGATAGGTTCCTTTTAAAAACTGCTACAGATAATAAAAAGGATCAAACTTATGCTCTTTATAATTTAACTCAATTTCAATTGGAACATACTTTAATGCCTTGTGCAGATTACACCAAACCTCATATCAGAGAAATTGCTGAGAAAATAGGACTTGAAGTCTATAATAAAAAAGATAGTGAAGAAATATGCTTTATTCCAGATAATGATCATGGAGCCTACATTAAACGAGCATTACCAAGTAAAGTCAAGGAAGGAAACTTTGTTGATAAAAAAGGTAATATTTTGGGAAATCATAAGGGCATAGTTTACTATACAATTGGTCAAAGAAAGGGTTTAGGCATAGCGCTGGGAATCCCTATGTTTGTTACTGATATTATTCCGTCTAAAAATCAAGTAGTGCTTGGAAGTGAAGAAGATATCTTCAAAACTGAGCTTATTGCAAAGAATTTAAATTTTATTGCCTTTGATAAGCTTGAAGAGGAAACTTATGTAGAAGCTAAAATAAGGTATTCTGCAAAACCTTCTAAAGCAAGAATACTGCCTTTAGAAAATGGTAGAGTAAAGGTAATATTTGATGAAAAAGTAAGAGCAATTACTAAAGGACAATCTGTTGTCTTCTACAATGGTGATATTGTAGTTGGTGGTGGAGTCATAGAAGAAATATTATAAAATATAACTCTTTCGGGTTATATTTTTTTATTTTTTGCGCAAACTATTGAGAAGTAAGTTCAAGAATCAATTTATTTATTCAAAGAACTTGATTCTCTAAAGAAAAATGTTACCAGAGTGTCTACTTGATTTTATATACATGAAGATAGAGGGATTAAAATGAATGACAGTAAATATAGATTTAGAGATTTTTATATGATGGAAGTAAAAAGTATTGATGGGAAAATATTAGGCTTTATAAAAGGAATTGATATAAATTTTAGTGAGAGTAGAGTTAAAGGATTTATTATCTCTTCTTATAGTTTTACTCAAAGAAGTGTAAAGGTGTTAGTTGAAGATATTATTAGTTTTAATGAAGTTATGATTGTTAGCTGCGTTACAAGAGGAGAATCATTAGATTTTAATTCTATAAGAAAAATGGATGTTGTAGATACTAAGAGTAATATTTTAGGAATGATTGAGGAACTAATTTTTGATGGTAATAGCTTTATCATCGAAGGTATTATAGTTTCTACAGGCTTAATTAAGGACTTAATAATCGGAAAAAGAATATTTTCAACTGAATATTTAATATTAGGTGAAAAAAGTGTTTTATGTAACGATAAAGGAAAGAAACTAAGTTTCCTAAGTGTGTCACATAAAATTGCCATGGAAGATTGCAATGATGAAAAAATGGTATAAATATATTAGTGCTCTATTTATATTGATTATTATGCTGTATATTACTTATAGAGTTTCGGTATTTAGAGATATAATTTCACTTATTTTCATTTCTTTTGTAATCTCATATTCCTTAAAGCCTTTACAAATGAAATTAATCAATAAAGGAATGAGTAACAAAACATCTGCACTTATAATAATTCTAGGCTTTGTAGCTCTATTAACATTAATATTTTCACTAATAATTCCATCAATAATAAGAGAAAGTAAGAACCTCTCAGCAACAATAAATGAAATTGAAAACTATATACTAAACTTTGAGCATAGATTTAAGAAATTAAAGAATAATGAAATAGTTGACAAAATAGTGCAGGAACTCACAATTAGAGGAAACAAAACAACTGAAAATCTTACAAGAAAAATATTTGATTGGTTACTTTCAATAGGAGAAGATTTTATATACCTACTAGTCATTCCAATTATCGTTTATTATTTCTTATCAGATAGGGACACAATAACAAATAGAATTCTTGTGTTGCTCCCTGCTAGAAGTAGAAATATGGTTAGAAAAATTTTAAAGGACATTGACAAGGTACTAAGTAGATATGTAATAAGTCAATTTTTTTTATGTGGACTTATTGGGATTATTACTTTTATAATTTTACTTGTATATAGAATTCAATTCCCAATAACACTATCTATTATAAATGCTGTTTTTAATATCATTCCATATTTTGGACCTATTTTAGGAGCAGTACCAGTAATAGCTATGGCAATATTGAAGTCGCCCCAAGATGCAATATGGATATTTATATGGTTATGGATACTACAGCAGATTGAGGGGAACATAATTTCACCTAAAATAACAGGTGATAGCGTAAATATGCATCCGTTACTTGTAATCGTTTTGTTAATTATTGGTGGTAAGCTAGGTGGTTTTGTAGGCATGGTACTAGCAGTTCCGGCTGGGGTTATTATAAAAGTGATTTATGAGGATTTAAATTACTATTTGTTTTCATAGATATAACAGTGAAAATTAATATATACATATAACAGATAAAATTAATATATAACAGAGAAAATTAATATATACATTGACATTTATAGAAAATTTAATTATAATTTGAGCATATAAATAGGGGAAGACAATGACAAGAAGGAGTAATCAAACTATAGTATTTAGAGAAGAAGTGGATGGTGAAAGCTTCTTGCATATTTTGACGAAGCTGTCTTGGAGTCATTTTACAATGAGAGGCAATAATTTACTATAGATTATTGTAAGTAGGGTGGTACCACGAATAAACTTTCGTCCCTTGGGATTGAAGTTTTTTTTATGTTTAATTATTATAATTTATTAGGATAATATAAATTAAGATGTTTTTTACTATAGAGGACCAAGTTCAATATTCAATATATTCATTTAAAGAACATGTTTCTCAGAAAGAGTCAGACATGCTGAAGTGATTTTTCTCAGCTTGTTTAACAATAAGGATTGAAAATCAAAGATTTATATATATTATTATACACAGATAAGATGGAGGAGTTATTATGGAAAAAATCGGGTTGAACGAATTAAGAGAATTATATTTAAAGTTTTTTGAAAGCAAAGATCACTTAAGACTAGATAGTTTTTCACTTGTACCTAATAATGATAAGAGTTTATTATTAATAAATGCTGGTATGGCACCATTAAAGCCATATTTTACAGGTTTACAAGTTCCACCGAGTAAGAGAATAACTACATGCCAAAAATGCATAAGAACTGGAGACATAGAAAATGTAGGAAAGACCTCAAGACACGGTACATTTTTTGAGATGCTTGGAAATTTTTCTTTTGGTGATTACTTTAAAGAAGAGATTATACAATGGGCTTGGGAATTCTTCACTGAAGTTCTTAAATTACCAAAGGATAAACTATATGTAACGATTTACTTAGAGGATGATGAGGCATATGATATTTGGGTTTCAAAAACTGACATAGGGCCAGATAGAATTTTTAGACTTGGTAAGAAAGATAATTTCTGGGAACATGGGCTTGGACCTTGTGGACCATGCTCAGAAATTCATTACGATAGAGGGGAAGGTAAGATTTCTACAGCTGAGGAGTTTGTTAAAGCTGGAGATGAAGACAGAGTAGTAGAAATTTGGAACCTAGTATTCACCCAATTTGATAAAGATGAAGAAGGTAATTATAATAGATTACCTAACCCAAATATAGATACTGGAATGGGACTGGAGAGAATTGCAACAGTAATGCAAGGAACAAATTCTATATTTGAAATTGATACTATAAAAAAAATCCTTGATGAAGTATGCAAAAAATCAGGAACACAGTACGGTGTAAACCAGAATACAGATATTTCATTAAGAATAATTACAGATCACGTTAGAAGTGTTACTTTTATGATTTCTGATGGAATACTTCCATCAAATGAGGGTAGAGGGTACGTGCTAAGAAGATTACTAAGAAGAGCTTCAAGACATGGTAAACTTTTGGGCCTTAATAAGCCTTTCTTGTATGAAATTTGTTCAATCGTTGTAGAAAATTCTTGTGCAAGTTACCCAGAACTAAGAACAAAAGAAGACTATATTAAGAAAATAATTAAGCTTGAGGAAGAAAGGTTCTCAGAAACTATAGATGCAGGAATGGCAATATTAAAAGAATTTATTGAAGAGCTTGAAAAGACTAACGAAACCATACTTTCTGGAGCAAAGGCTTTTAAATTATATGATACTTATGGGTTTCCAATTGAATTAACAGCAGAAATCTTAGAAGAAAAAGAATTTACTATAGATAACGAAAGTTTTAATGTAGAAATGAATAAGCAAAGAACAAGAGCAAGAGAAGCTAGAGCTGTTTCTAACTATATGGGAGCAGAAATAAGCATTCTTGACAAAATTCCTGCTGATTCAGAAGTTAACTTTGAAGGATATGATAAAACCTCTCTTCAATCAAAAGTTATATTTTTAGTTGAAGGCGATGAAATTGTTTCAAATCTTGAGGAAGGTTCTAAGGGTGTAATAATTACAGAAAGCACTCCTTTTTACGCAGAAATGGGAGGCCAAGTTGGAGATAGAGGAGAAATTAGTACAGAGAATTTCACAGCGAAAGTAACCAACACATTAAAGAATATTTCTGGAAAAACTGTACATTTTGTTGAAGTAATAAAAGGATCTATAAATCTAGGCGAAGAAGTTTCACTTCAAGTAGAAGAAAGAAGAAGAAATAGTATTTGTAAGAACCATACAGCAACTCACATGCTTCAAGGAGCTTTGAGACAGGTACTTGGAGATCATGTACATCAATTAGGATCTTTTGTAGATGATGAAAGATTAAGATTTGACTTTAATCATTTTTCATCAGTTAGTGATACAGAATTAAGAGAGATTGAAAAAGTAATTAATGAAAAAATAATGGAAGTTGCTTCTGTAAATACAGATATTATGTCAATTGATGAAGCAAAGCAAAGTGGAGCAATGGCATTATTCAATGAAAAATATAGTAATGAAGTTAGAGTTGTTAACGTAGGTGAATTTAGCAAGGAACTTTGTGGTGGAACTCATGTAAGAAATTCAGGTGAAATTGGACTATTTAAAATAGTTTCTGAAACAGGGGTAGCTGCAGGCGTTAGAAGAATAGAAGCTGTTACAGGACTAAATGCATTGGCGTTAGTGGATGAAAAGGTAAGTTTAGTTAAAAATATTGAGGGAATAATAAAAGCATCTGAAAAAGAAATATTGAATCGATTACAAACTCAAGTTAATGAATTAAAAGAGAAAGATAAAGAAATATCTTTGCTTAAAGCAAAACTTGCTGGTGGTTCAGAAGATACATTGCTTAACAGTGTTGTTGAAATTAAGGGTGTTAAATTAGTTTCTGGAGTACTAAGTGAGGTAGATCCTAATTCCTTAAGAGATTTAGCTGATAAATTAAGAGATAAACTTGTTTCTGGAGTAGTAGTGCTTGGCAGTTCTACAGAGGGAAAAGTAGCTTTAGTTGCCATGGCAACCAAAGATTCTGTTGAAAAGGGCGTACATTGTGGTAAAATAATTAAAGAAGTAGCTCTTATCACTGAAGGCGGTGGCGGAGGAAGACCTGACATGGCACAAGCTGGAGGTAAGAATCCTGAAAAGTTGAAAGAGGCAATAGATAAAGTTAATGAAATGGTGGAAAATTTAGTTAAATAGTATACTTTTATTGAAATGTGTTCTATAATATATATATCGATCCTATTTATCATTTTCAAATGGTAAGAAAAGGAGTGAAGAGGGTATGGGGAATAATGAAAATACAATGCAGTTTGATTTTTCAAAGAATAAAAAGGACCTAACAAAAACAATTTTAACAGAGGTCTATGATTCTTTAATTGAGAAAGGATATAATCCTGTAAATCAACTGGTTGGATATTTAATTTCTGGTGATCCAACTTATATTACAAATTACAACGGAGCTAGGGCATTAGTTAGAAAGTTGGAGAGAGACGAAATTCTTGAAGAAGTATTGAAGTCTTACCTAGATATCAAATAAAGAAATGCCAAAAGGCATTTCTATTTTAATTAAAAACATAGGATTAGAGAAGTTTTTCTAGATGTTTTACTCTAAAAGTAAATATCTGCTTTTCTGTTTAAACAGAAAAGCTTCTTTAATTTCGCACTTTCCATTATTCGATTTTTAAACTTGGCTTTTGATTAAGCTAATCGAGAGTTTTTTATAGTATGATTTTATATTGATAAGGAGCAATAAATGAGAATTTTGGGATTAGATTTAGGAGACAGAACTATAGGTGTTGCTATTTGTGACCCTTTAGGCTATACAGCACAAGGAATTACCACCATTAGACGAAAAAATGAAGATGTGGACATTGAAGAACTAAGTAAGATTTGTAGTGAATACACGGTTGAAAAAATAGTTTTAGGATTTCCTAAAAATATGAATGGAACTGTCGGACCACAAGGTGAAAAAGTAAAAGTATTTGCTGAAAAAATTAAAAATATTTTTAAATTAGAAGTAATATTGTGGGATGAACGATTAACAACAGTTGCAGCTACTAGAGCCATGTTAGAGGCTGATATGTCAAGGAGTAAAAGGAAACTAATTGTAGATAAGGTGGCAGCAACATACATACTTCAAGGTTATTTGGACAGTATATCAAAAAAAGTGGAATAAAATATCACCTAAATTAAAGGAGGATTTAAATATGGAAAATGAAATAAGCACAATTGTACTGACAGATGAGGATGGAATCGAAGTTGAATTTGAGGTAATTACAAAGCTTGATATTGAAGATAGGGAATATGTTATTGTAATCCCAATTGAAGGAGAGGAAGAAGATCCTATTGCCTTAAGAATCGATCAAGATGATGATGGAAATGATTTACTTGTAACTATTGACGATGATGAAGAGTTTAAGTTAGTAGAAGAAGCTTTTGAAATGGTTATGGGAGAAGAAGGCGAGTACAAGAACTAGCAATTTTACAAATGCTTATCAATTGACTGTAGATTGATTTGAGATTAGAATGAAATCAACTATCATTTATACTTTTAAGAAGTACTTACATTTTTTTTATAAATTTTGTTTAAGCGGGGTAAAATATAATGTCAAAGTTATCGCCACAAGAAAAAAATAAATTGAAGATAAACTTAAAAGAAAAAGGATATAAACTAACGCCTCAGAGAAGAGCTATAGTGAATATTATAATTGATAATGAAGGAAATCATCTAACTGTTGAAGAGTTATATGATGAAGTAAAAAAAGAATGTCCAGAAATAGGGCTTGCAACTGTTTATAGAACTGTTCAGCTTTTAGAGGAATTAGGTGTAATATGTAAAATTAGTTTAAATGATGGATGCAACCGGTATGAGTTAATTCATGAATATGAACATCATCAGCATCATCACTTAATATGCACTGAATGTGGTAAAATTATCGAGGTAGAAGTTGATTTGCTTGATAATTTAGAGCATAGTATTGAAGAAAAATATAATTTTTTTGTAAAGGATCACAGCGTAAAGTTTTTTGGATTATGTGATGGATGTAAAAATAATAGCCATTCATAAATTAAAGAATGAATACGAATGATAATTTAAGAAGGTGGGTAGATTTTGAAAAAAGAAAAAGAAAAGATTAGGATAATTCCTCTAGGAGGAATGAACGAAATTGGTAAGAATATTACTGCAATAGAATATAAAAATGAAATAATCGTTATAGATTGCGGTTTGAAATTTCCTGATGAAGAGATGTTTGGAATCGATTTAGTTATTCCAGATGTTACTTATCTAGTGAAGAATAAAGATAAAGTTAAAGGAATATTTTTAACTCATGGTCATGAGGATCATATAGGTGCATTACCCTATGTATTAAAAGAATTAAATGTACCGGTATATGGAACAAAACTTACAATCGGTATTATTGAAATAAAGTTAAAAGAGCATGGTCTTTTAAACGTAGTTGAACTAATTAAAGTTAATCCAAAAGACATTATTAAACTAGATAGTATTTCTGTTGAGTTTATTAGAACAAGTCATAGTATTCCTGATTCATGTGCAATAGCAGTACATACACCTGTAGGAGTTGTTTTCCATACTGGAGATTTTAAAATTGATTATACTCCAATTGATGGATGTGTTGCTGATTTTGCAAGATTTGCAGAACTAGGCAAACGAGGAGTTCTTGCCATGCTTTGTGAAAGTACAAACGTTGAAAGACCAGGATACACAATGTCTGAAGTTACTGTAGGAGAAACCTTTGAGAGGATTTTTGCTAATGTTAGTGGAAGAATTATTGTAGCATCTTTTGCATCAAATGTTCATAGAGTACAGCAAATAATTACAGCTGCAGAGAAATTCGGAAGAAAAGTTGCAGTCTCAGGAAGAAGTATGGAGAATATAGTAGCTGTTGCTACTGAACTAGGATATATAAAATATGAAGAAGGCACAATGATTGGAATTGACGCTATTAACAGATATAACCCTGATAAAATTGTTATTATAACAACAGGAAGTCAGGGAGAACCTATGTCAGCGCTTTCAAGAATGGCGGCTTCAGAGCATAAAAAGGTTAATATTGTAGAAGGTGATTTAGTAATTATTTCTGCAACTCCTATTCCTGGAAACGAAAAATTAGTTTCTGGAGTGATTAATCAGTTATTTAAAAAAGGCGCAGAAGTTATTTATGAAGCACTTGAAGATGTACACGTTTCAGGTCATGCAAGACAAGAAGAATTGAAGCTTATGCATAGCCTTATTAAACCAAAGTATTTTATGCCAGTTCATGGTGAGTATAGACATTTAAAGCAACATTTAGAACTGGCTGAAAAACTTGGAATGCCACATGAAAACATTATTGTGGCTGATAATGGTGATGTAATTGAACTTGCAAGAGATGGAATCAGAAAAGGTGGCACAGTTATTTCAGGTCAAGTATTTGTAGATGGACTTGGAGTTGGTGACGTTGGTAATATAGTTCTTAGAGACAGAAAGCACCTTTCTGAGGACGGTATTTTGACAGTAGTAGTTACAATTGAAAAAGAAAGTGGAACAGTAATTGCTGGACCAGATATAATATCTAGAGGCTTTGTTTATGTTAGAGAATCAGAAGATTTAATGGGTGAGGCAAGGGAAGTAGTCAAAGAAGTGTTAAGAGGCTGCGAAGAAAAGCACATTACTGAATGGTCTTCAATAAAATCTAGTATAAAGGAAGCTTTGAGACAGTATTTATATGAGAAAACTAAAAGAAAACCAATGATACTTCCAATAATTATGGAAGTTTAATATAAGGGGGGATAACGATTGAGTATAAAAGATGATGCAAACATATTTGCAGAAGCAGTAAAAAAATGTCCAGAGGTAATACAATTGCAAGAAGCTAATAAAATTCTTATGGCAAATGACGCCTGCAAAAAATGCTAGATGAATTCAGAGTAGTTCAAGTAGAAGCTTATAACGAAAAAATGCAAAAGGGAGATGTGACTCCAGCTACAAAAGAAAAATTCACAAAATTCACTAAGCTTATGATTGAAAATCCTGACTTTGGTAACTACCTAATGGCTGAACAAAAATTTGGACCAGTTTGGGAAGAGATTATGGCAATAATAAACGGTGCAGTTGGTTTAAGTTCAGGAAGTAAATAAAGACTGTTTATTTGACTTTTCGACCACATAATATTAGAATAGATATGGTAACTAGAAGATTGGATACACAATTAGTATCCAATTTTTATTTGATTAAAATTTTGGAGGAATAAAATGAATTTATTTACAAGAACAGATGTTAGAAATATTGCGATTATAGCGCACGTTGACCACGGTAAGACTACTTTGGTTGATGCACTTTTAAAACAGAGCCATATATACAGAGACAATGAGAAAGTAGTAGAGAGAGTAATGGATTCAAATGATTTAGAAAAAGAAAGAGGAATCACAATTCTATCTAAAAACACAGCAGTTATGTATGATGGAATTAAGATTAATATAGTTGATACTCCAGGACATGCAGATTTTGGTGGAGAAGTTGAACGTGTATTAAAAATGGTTGATTCAGTTTTACTAGTTGTAGATGCATATGAAGGACCAATGCCACAAACAAAATTTGTTTTAAAGAAGGCTTTAGAATTAGGATTAAAACCTATTGTTGTTATAAATAAAATCGATAGAGCAGATGCAAGACCAACAGTTGTAATAGATGAAGTATTTGACCTGTTCGTAGAACTTGGTGCTAGTGATGAACAATTGGATTTCGAAATAGTTTATTGCTCAGCTAGAGAAGGTATAGCAAAAATGGAAGTAGATCAAGAAAGTAAGGATCTAGATCCATTATTTAAAACTATTATTAGAAATGTTAAACCACCTCAGGGGTATCTAGATGCTCCATTACAAATGCTTGTTAGTACTATAGACTATAATGAATATGTAGGTAAAATAGGTATTGGTAAAATTGAACGTGGTTCTATTAAGAAAAATCAACAAGTTGCTTTAATTATTAGAGAAGGCAAAACTATGAATGTAAAAGTTTCTAATCTTTATGTATATAATGGTCTTAAAAAAGAAGAAACAGATGAAGCTAAGTTAGGGGATATTATAGCAGTTTCAGGAATACCAGATATCAATATTGGAGAAACAATTGCTGATATTAACAACCCAGAGGCTTTGCCTTTTGTTGATATTGACGAACCTACTCTAAGCATGAATTTCATGGTAAACGATTCTCCTTTTGCTGGTCAAGATGGAACTTTTGTAACTTCAAGACATTTAAGAGACAGATTAATGAAAGAATTAGAAACAAATGTAAGCCTAAGAGTTGAAGAAACTGAAGCTGCAGATGCCTTTAAAGTTAGTGGAAGAGGAGAACTGCATCTTTCTGTATTAATTGAAACAATGAGAAGAGAAGGATATGAATTTCAAGTTTCCAAACCAAGTGTTATATTTAAAGAAGAGAATGGCGCTAAGTTAGAGCCAATTGAATATTTAACTATAGATGTTCCTGAAGACTTTATGGGTGTTGTAATGGAAAAGCTAGGACCTAGAAAAGCAGAAATGGTAAATATGACTTCTGCAGTTAATGGATATACAAGATTAGAATTCGTTATTCCTGCTAGAGGACTTATCGGTTTTAGAAATGAATTCATGACTGATACTAAAGGAAACGGTATAATGAATCACGTTTTAGATGGTTATGATAATTATAGAGGAGAAATTCCTGAAAGAAGCAGAGGATCACTTTGTGTTTTTGAGACAGGAGTAGCAATAACTTATGGACTATTTAATGCACAGGAGAGAGGAAATCTATTCCTTAGTCCAGGCCAAGACGTTTATGAAGGTATGATAGCTGGAGAATGTTCAAGAGCTGAAGATATTGAAGTTAATGTTTGTAAGAAGAAACATCTTTCTAATACAAGATCATCAGGAACAGATGAAGCATTAAAACTAGTTCCAGTTAGACAAATGTCATTAGAGCAGTGCTTAGAGTTTATTTCTTCTGATGAACTAGTTGAAGTAACCCCTAAGAATGTAAGAATGAGGAAAAAAATTCTTAACTCAGACTTAAGAAGAAAAGCAAGCAGAAAAGCATAAAAACATAAGATGAATATTTGATGAGGTGGTATTGTGAAAAAAGTAATGATAGCATTGCTTTCAGTTGCAGTGGTTATTTGTGTTTTAATATTTGGGTTTCAAGCTTATATTCAAGCTAAGATTGTGAAACATCCCTTCAAACAAAAAAATACTCAGATTGAAATTACCGTAAATAAAGGTGATTCAGTGAACAAGGTTATTAATAATCTTCACAGTGAAGGAAAATTGAATAGTAAAGACCTTTTAAAGTTTTATATCAAAGTTAAAAATTTAAGTCCTAAGAATATTAAACCAGGAACCACTACTATTTCATCAGATATTACTCTATCTCAATTTATTAATGTTTTAGAAATGGACAAGAAGGATAAAAATCTTGTGAAAGTAACTTTTCCAGAAGGATTCAATATTGAGAAAATGGGTGAAAAACTTCAGGAATATGGTTTGATATCTAAAGATGATTTTATAAGTGCTTGTGTTAAATATACAGTGCCTGATTATATTAAGAGTGATTCCAATAGAAGGTATCAATTAGAAGGATTTTTATTTCCCGATACCTATGAATTTAAAAAAGGAATTTCAGGAGAACAAATTATAACTGAAATGCTAATTAGATTTGAATATATAATTGAGGATATTAGAGTAAAACAAAATACAGTTATAAATAAAGCGGATATAGACAAAACTATTACTATGGCATCAATTGTTGAAAAAGAAGCCCAAGCTAAGAGTGAAAGACCAATAGTTGCTTCAGTTTTTAATAATAGATTAAAGAAAAGCATGAAACTAGAGTCTTGTGCTACTGTTAACTATGCCATGGATAAGGATACTGTAATTCTTTCAACAAAAGACACTCAGTTCAAGTCTCCTTATAACACATATTTATCTAAAGGCTTACCAGTAGGACCAATATGTTGTCCTGGAAGGGCCGCTATAGAGGCAGCATTGAATCCGGCTAACACCGATTACCTATATTTCGTTGCCAATATGGTTCAAAATGATGGAACTATGGTTTTTGCTAAAACTTTAGATGAGCACAATGAAAATGTTAGAAAGTATGAAAAAAAGTAAGTTGATTTTTTTATAGGAGAATAATATGAGTGATATAACCTACGATTATATGGAGGAATACATTAGAGGTCTTATAATAGAACATGATGGTGAATTAAAAAATTTAGAGGAGTATGCGGCGAAGAATCTAGTGCCAATCATTCAGAAGGAAGTTGCAAGATTTCTAGAATTAATGATTACAATAAAAAAACCTAAAAAAATATTGGAACTAGGTACGGCTATAGGTTACTCTGCTATTTTGATGAATATAGCTTCACAGGGTGCTTGTGAAGTAACTACAATTGAAAGAGACAAAGATATGATTGATAAGGCACGATATAATATTGAAGCCTTTGGATTATCAGACAAGATACATGTCATTGAAGGTGATTGTATGGAAGTACTTGAAAATCTTCAAGGTGAGTATGATTTTATATTTATGGATGCAAGCAAAGGTCATTATAATCATTTTTTACCACATTGTTTAAGGTTATTAAGTGAAGATGGAGTTATTGTAGCCGATAATGTTCTTTTTAGAGGAATGGTGGCTTCAAAAGAACTATTAAAAAGAAGAAAAATTACTATTGTTAAAAGAATGAAAAACTATTTAAATGAAGTTTCCTCTAGAGAAGATTTAATTACTTCAGTATTGCCTATGGGTGACGGAATTGCTATAACTACAAGGAGGAATAAGAATGTTTAGGCCTGAAATATTAGCACCAGCTGGTAATCTTGAAAAACTTAAAACAGCCATAGATTTTGGTGCAGATGCTGTATATCTTGGAGGAAGTAAGCTTAATTTAAGAGCTTTTGCTGATAACTTTAATAATGATGAACTTATAGAGGGCGTAGAATATGCTCATAGTAGAGGAAAAAAAGTATATGTTACTATGAATGTGTTTCCTCATAATGAAGATTTAAATGGGCTAGAAGAATATCTAAAAGAGCTTCAAGCTATGAATATAGATGCAATAATTGTATCTGATCCAGGAATAATAATGACAGCTAGAGAAGTAGTGCCAGAGCTTGAGATTCACTTAAGTACGCAAGCAAATAATGTAAACTATAAGTCTGCATTATTTTGGTACAAACAAGGTGTGAAGAGAATAGTTCTTGCAAGAGAACTCTCATTAGAAGAAATAAAAGTTATTAGAGAAAATTTACCTATGGACTGTGAACTAGAAGCTTTTGTTCACGGCGCAATGTGCATGTCCTACTCAGGAAGATGCTTGCTAAGTAATTATATGACTGGTAGAGATGCAAATAGAGGAGCATGTGCTCAGCCTTGTAGATATAAATATTTTCTTGTGGAAGAGAAGAGAAATGGTGAATACTACCCTATAAATGAAGATGAAAATGGTAGTTATATTATGAATTCAAAAGATTTATGCATGATTGAACATATACCAGAACTTGTTGAATCTGGCATAATTTCTTTTAAAATAGAAGGAAGAATGAAAAGCTCTTATTATGTTGCAAATGCAGTTAAGGCATACAAAGAAGCTTTAGATGCCTATATGGAAAATCCAAAAGAGTATGTTTTCCAGCAGAAGTGGAAAGAGTATTTACTTAAATCAAGCCACAGAAGCTATTCAACAGGATTTTACTTTGGAGAAAAAGAAAATCAAATTTTCGAATCCTCCGCATACATAAGAGATTATGATATAGTAGGAATTGTAAGAGATTATAATGGTATAGATAAAATTGCTACAATTGAGCAAAAAAATAGAGTGTTTGAAGGAGATATTGTTGAAATTCTCCGAGCGAAAGGTGATTCCTTTAAAATTGAATTAAATGATATGAAAGACTTAAGTGGAAAGAAAATTGATGTTGCACCACATGCACAAATGATTTTTACTATTCACAGCAATGAATTTCTTGAAAAAGATGATATGCTTGTAAAAGGAAAGGAGTAATGCTATGAAGAAGCCTGTTTTAATTGGAATTACTGGGGGTACTGGTTCAGGAAAAAGTACTATTGCTAAAGAAATATGCAAAAGATTCAATGAAGATCGTATTGTTAAGATTGAGCAAGATTCTTATTATAAGGATCAAAGTGATATTTCTTTTGAAGAAAGAGTTAAAACTAATTATGATCACCCAGATGCATTTGACACAGAACTATTACTTAGTCAACTAAGATTACTTTTAGATGGACAAACAATCGAAAAACCAGTTTATGATTTTGAAATTCATAATAGAAAGAAAGAAACAATTGAAGTTGAACCTAGAGAGATTATTATTGTTGAGGGAATTCTTATTCTTCAAGAAAAAGAAATTAGGGATTTATTAAACATAAAAATATATGTAGATACTGATGCTGATGTTAGAATTATTAGAAGACTAGTTAGAGATATGAATGAAAGAGGAAGAACTATGGATTCTGTAATAAATCAGTATTTAAATGTAGTTAGGCCTATGCATATTCAGTTTGTTGAACCCACAAAAAGGAATGCAGATATTATTATTCCTGAGGGTGGGCACAATAAAGTTGCAATTGATATTATTGCTGCCAATATAAGGCAAATTTTAAATTCAGAAAGTTAAGTATAAAACATCTCATTTTGGCTAGAATTTAGCTACAATGAGGTGTTTTTTTATGATTAATAATAAAGGAAGAGCTAAAACAATATTAACAATTTTTGTTCTTACTTTTTCTATGCTTATATTTAGACTTTTCTATTTATCAACTAGTGATGGATTATATCTTAAAACTATGACTAATAGCCAATACAGCTATGACGAGAAATCAAGAAATCTTAGTTATCTTCTATTAGATAGAAATGGCAGTGATTTATTAAGTTACAAGAAGATATTTACTATTGTAATAGATACCGCAGTTTTTAATAGAAATTTAGAAGAAATGAACATTGACGATGTATATGCCCTAAACTACACCTTGAAAAATTACAACTCAACCTATTCATTGCCATATTCAAATGAAGTTAGTACAAAGCTATACTATAAAGTAGATAAGGATACTTATGATAAAGTTAAGAGTATTAAAGGATTAAAGGGAGTATTTGAATTTCAATCATCTGAAGTGGATAGATCTGAAACCTGGAAAATTGAAAATATGATAACAAATACTCAAAAAACCTCTGATGGTAGTGTTAAGGATAAAAACTCAATAGAAATGAAAGTAGGAGATAAAATTAGCAACAATCAGTTCCAATTATTAGAATTCAAGAATGATATTAGTGGTAACATTGTTGAAGATAAAGCAATAACTCCCAAAAACAACATAAATGTAAAATTAACTATTGATAAAGAAATTGAAGATAAAATTTCTTCAGTTATAAACAAAGATGATTATAAAAAACAAAAACAAATTGGAGTAGTACTAATGGAGGCAAATACAGGAAAGGTTATTTCCTTAGTTCAAAAGGATAATAAAGAGAGTAATGTCATTTTAGGCGGCTCCGGCAATGGCTTTGTACCTGGATCAATATTTAAGGTAATTGTGGAGGAGGCATCACTTGAAAGCTCAAAGATTAATGCAGAAGATAAATATCTTTGCAAGGGTTCTCTTGAAAATCAGGATGAGAAGCATGGGTCATTAACAGAGAAAGAAGCACTGAAAGTCTCTTGCAATGATATTTTTGCTCAAATTGGAAGAAAAACTGGTTATGAAAATATATTAAAAATCGCAAACAGCAATGAATTATTAAATAGTAAGAAGGTTTTGAACTTTAATGATGAAGCTGTGGGATATTTCCATGTTCCTAATCCAGCTAGTGGAGATATTAATTATTTTTCTATAGGTCAAAGTATGAATATTACTCCAATACAGGCGCTTTCAATACCTAATACTGTTGTTACTGGCGGGCTTTATGTTAAACCTTATATAGTTGATTCATATATCAATACAGATAACAAAGTAATAGAATCAGAGAATACTGAAAAGCATAATGCAATAAGTACTGAAACAGCTGAAATAGTAAAAGCATCAATGATAAATGTTGTAAAAGGTGAAAACGGTACAGGTGCAGCCACAAGTATCCAGGACATGGAAATAGGTGGAAAAACAGGAACTTCCACTAGAATGGAGCCTTCAAAAAATAATCCGAGCATTATGGAAAAACATTCAGATGGTTGGTTTGCAGGATTTTTTAAGAAAGATAATAAATATTACTCAATGGTAGTATTCGTAAAAGATATAAATACTGAAACAGAATATGCTGCCAGTACAGCAGTGCCAATATTTAAGGATATAGTCTTAAATATACGTGACAAGCTGTAGCCATGCAAGTTGAAAAAGCACTTCAGCATGTCTAACGCTTTAGGAAAAACAAGTTATTTGAATAAAGATATTAAGTGATGAATTTGCTTCCATATATAAATTTACTTTATTGTACATGCACAATATATATTTCAAATCATATTATATTAATAAGCACAATTAAGGGGATGGACCTATGTTTTTCATCAACTACTTGTTTGATATGGTTGGAAGCACAACTTTTCTAACAGCTTATATTAGTAATGGAAACTCCTTTTTACAGCCATTAGATGAAACTGAAGAACAATACTATTTAAATAAGTTAAAACAAGGAGATTTGCTTGCAAAAAATGTACTGGTGGAGAGAAACTTAAGGCTTGTAGCTCATATTGTTAAGAAGTATTCTTATCCTGGGAAAGAGGTAGACGACTTAATATCCATCGGGACAGTGGGTTTAATCAAGGCAATAGATTCCTTTGATAATTCTAAAGGAACAAGGCTCGCTACTTATGCAGCCAGGTGTATTGAAAACGAGATATTAATGCTTATTCGAAATAACAAGAAAACAAAAGGTGAAGTTTACCTTAGTGATCCCATCGGAATTGATAAAGAGGGGAACGAAATTTCGCTAATGGACGTATTAAGTAGTGAAGAAGACTCAATTATTGATATAGTTGAAAATAGAATGCAAGTAAAAAAATTATACAGTAAGATTAATACAAGTCTAAAAGGAAGAGAAAAGTCCATAGTTCAGATGCGATATGGTTTAATTGATGGTAAACCTAAAACCCAAAGAGAGATTGCCAAATTAATGGGAATTTCACGTTCGTATGTCTCAAGAATCGAAAAAAGGGCATTAAAAAAGCTTCAGAAGGAATTAAATATTTACAGTAAGTAGAAAAGATTTAAATAATATGTTAAAATATGAGTATAATTAGGGAAAAACTTTTTATCTAAATTATTAAAATACAACAGAAAAAAAGAAATAAACTAATGCATAATTTAGGAGGGTATAATTTTGGTAACATTATTTGATTTATTAACAATGACAATAAATGAAGGTGCTTCGGACTTGCATCTTACAGTTGGACTTCCTCCAGTTATTAGAGTAAATGGAGAATTGAAAAAAACTGACTTTGAAAGATTAAAAGGTGAAGATACCTTAAGATATACAGAGGAAATTTTGGGAGATGCTTTTTATGATTATGATAAAACAGGAGAAGTGGATATATCGTATTCAGCACCAGGACTAGGTAGATTTAGAGTTAATGCATACAAGCAAAGAAGTAGTCACGCGATAGCATTCAGAGTAGTAGCATTAAAGATACCAACACTTAGTGATTTAAAATTTCCGAGTGTGCTAAAAGAATTAACACAGAAACAAAGAGGATTAGTACTAGTAACAGGGCCTACTGGTAGTGGTAAAAGTACTACTCTTGCTGCTATGATAAATGAAATTAATATTGATAGATCAGCTCATGTAATTACGCTTGAAGACCCAATAGAATATTTACATAAGCATAATAAATCAATGATTAATCAAAGAGAAATCGGTAAAGATACTAAAAGTTATGCAAATGCGTTAAGAGCCATTCTAAGAGAAGATCCAGATGTAATATTAGTTGGTGAAATGAGAGACTTAGAAACTATATCTATAGCAATTACTGCTGCAGAAACTGGACATCTTGTTTTCTCTACATTGCATACAATTGGAGCTGCAAAAACTGTTGATAGGATAGTAGACGTATTTCCTCCATATCAACAACAGCAAATAAAAATACAATTAGCGGCAGTATTGCAAGGAATAATATCTCAACAACTAATTCCAAAGAAAGATTTAGATGGTAGAGTTGCTGCTTTAGAAGTTATGACGGTGACATCAGCAATTCAAAATTTAATCAGAGAAGGTAAAACACATCAAATTGAATCTTCAGTACAAACTGGAGCAAAATATGGAATGAAAACAATGGATATGGCAATAGTTGAATTATTTAGAAAGGGAGAGATTTCTGCTGAGTCAGCTTTATCATTTTCAGTTGATAGAGAAATGCTAACAAGAATGATGGCGTTGTAAAGTTAAGGGTATTGATTTCAATACCCTACTTTGTTATATATTTTTATGAATTAAGCATAATAATAATGTGAAATGTGTAAAAAAAGAACAGTTAGTACTATAAAAGTTCAAAATGAGTAAAGTTTTTTCGCTTATTCACTAATTTGCTATGGTATTTGGTAGGTAATTGTGCTAGAATAATTTTGAACTAGGGGGGATATTTTTTGGATATTCTTACGAATATATTACATTATACGTCTAAAGTATTTACAGACGCAGTGTATGTTATATCAATCTATTATTTGTGCTTGTCTTTTTTTGGAATTTGGAAAGGCAAAAGCAAGAAAGAATATAAATTAGATAAAAAATTTGCACTTATTATAGCTGCCCATGATGAAGAAAGAGTTATAAAAGATATAGTTAAAAGCCTTAGTCAGGTCGATTATCCAAAGGAACTATATGATGTTTTTGTAGTTGCGGATAATTGTACAGATAATACTGCTGAAATAGGAAGACAATGTGGCGCATTAGTATTTGAAAGAAACAATAAAGTGCAGCGAGGAAAAGGTTATGCACTTGAATGGATGTTCAGTAAAATATTTGAAATGGAAAAAAAATACGATGCAGTAATGGTTTTCGATGCAGATAATTTAGTTTCTAGAAACTTTCTAATCGAAATGAATAAGAAACTCCATGAAGGCTATAGAGTAGTACAAGGATATGTAGATAGTAAGAACCCCAAGGATTCATGGATAACAGGCTCCTACTCAATATCATTTTGGACCACAAACAGAATGTTTCAGTTAGCACGAAGTAATATGAAATTATCATGTCAGCTATGCGGAACTGGATGCTGTTTTGAAACTGGAGTATTAAAAGAATTAGGCTGGGGAGTAACTTGTTTAACCGAGGATTTAGAGTTTACTTGCAAATTAGTTTTAAATAACTACAAGGTAGGTTGGGCTCATGAAGCTATAGTATATGATGAAAAGCCACTAACATTAGCTCAATCATGGAATCAGAGAAAAAGATGGATGCAAGGGTTTGCAGATGTTTCTTCACAATATTTCTTTAAGTTAATGAAGAAATCTATTAAAGAACATGATTTTATTGCATTTGATTGTGCTCTTTATAGTATTCAACCAATAGTGATTATTTTAATTGGTATTTCTATGATTATTAGTGCTCTAAACTACGTTTTAGTAGCATCTGATAAAATTTCTCACGTTAATACAGCAATTACAGTTAGTCCAGGACAGTTTATTAGCTGGGCCGTACTACTTGTAACGCTTCAATTTATATATACTCCATTTATTTTAGCACTTGAAAAGAAGTTAGACCTAAAAGTATTTTGGTACTACATAATATACCCACTTTATAGTATTACTTGGTTGCCAATTTCAATACAAGGAATAGCTAATAGAAAAAACAAAGAATGGAATCACACTTTACATACGCGAAGTATGAGTATAGATGAATTTGAGAAAGCTAATTAAAATTTAATTGGAGGTAGATATTTATATCTGTCCTCTTTTGCGCGTTAAAATGTATTTAAATTATAATTAAGTTAAAAAAATAATAAAAATTAGAGGAAAAAAACTTTTTTTGTTGAATATATAAATTTAGGGGTTCTCTTAAGGGGGGAAAAACTTAATGAATGACTTTATAGTTGGAATTGATTTAGGATCTTCCAAGATATGTGGTTCAGTTGGTAAAGTTGATAAGTTTGGAAAACTTCAAATTGTTGGAATAACCTCAGTGATTTCTTTAGGTATTAAAAAAGGAATTATTGTTGATATAAATGGCACATCTGATGCTGTGGCTCAATGTGTAAAGCAACTTGAGGAAATGGTGGAAACACATATAACTCATGCGTTTATATCAATTCCTGGTGGTATTTGTGATTTAACTTATAATAAAGGTATTATCGAAATATCTCCTAGCCAAAAAGGAATTAGCCATGAGGATATTAAAAGAGTTCTAGATGCTGCTCAGTCAATATCATTACAACCGGATAAGGAAATAGTAGGACGAGTTCCTACTCAATATATTGTTGATGGTTATGATAATATAGTTGATCCGTTAGGTATGAATGGTAAAAGTTTAGAAGTTGAAGCACAAATAATAACTTCTAATACGAAGTTTCTTAATGATTTATTTAAATGCTTTAATAGAGCTGGTTTAAAAATCGAAGGGATTGTTGTTCAACCAATTGGAGCATCTGAAGTTTTATTGCGCAAAGAAGAAATTGATATGGGAGTTGCTTTGATAGATGTTGGAGCAGATACTACAAATATTTCTATATTTCTAGGTGGATTTTTATGCTTTACTAAAATGATACCTCTAGGCGGAAATAACATTTCTAATGATATTTCTACTTGTCTTAGTCTATCCTTAGAAGAATCTGAGAGAATTAAGATTAAATATGGTAATGTAAGTGCTGTTGGGCTAGAAGCTGATGAGTTAATTCAAGTATCAAATTCCTATGAAAACAATGGAGAAGTAAAATATAGCATTTTATCAGAAGTAATTGAAGCTAGGGTTGAAGAAATACTTTCTTTTGTTTATAAAGAGTTACAACGAAGTGGCTTTTATAATGATATTTCTGAGGTTGTTTTTACTGGTGGAGGTATTTCATTAATAAAAGGAGTTACTGAAATTAGTAAAGAAATAATTGGAAAAAGTGTTAAAGTAGTTTCTCCTGAATATGTTGGGGCATCAAGTCCATTATATTCGAATTGCATAGGAATAATTAAGCATGTAGCAATAAATAGTAGAAATGTTAAGGTTGAGAGTGACATAAGTAAAAAAACAGAAGATGATTTTGTTCTTAAGAAGAGTAAAAAAGTAAGAAAAGATGATGGAATGTTTTTGAAAATAAGAAATTTTTTAGGTGATTTTTTCTAATAAGGAGGTATTATTGTGCTAGATTTTGACGTTGATGTTCAACAATTTGCCCAAATTAAAGTAGTGGGCTGTGGCGGCGGAGGAAGCAATGCTGTTAATAGAATGATAAAAGAAGGTCTTAGAAATGTTGAGTTTATAGTAGTAAATACAGATAAGCAGGCATTAGCTTTATCTCAAGCTTCACGAAAGATTCAAATAGGTGATAAATTAACTAAAGGTTTAGGAGCAGGAGCTAATCCAGAAATTGGACATAAGGCTGCTGAAGAAAGTAAGGAAGAAATTTCTGCAGCAATTAAGGGTGCAGATATGGTATTTATAACTGCCGGCATGGGTGGCGGTACAGGAACAGGTGCAGCTCCAGTAGTAGCAGAAATAGCTAAGTCTATGGGAATACTTACTGTTGGTGTTGTTACAAAGCCATTTCCATTTGAAGGAAGAAAAAGAATGCTACATGCTGAAATAGGAATCAATAGTTTAAAAGAAAGAGTAGATACACTTGTAACTATTCCAAATGAAAGACTATTAACTATGGTAGATAGAAAAACAACTTTAGTTGATTCATTTAAATTAGCAGATGATGTACTAATGCAAGGTGTTCAAGGTATTTCAGACTTAATTACAATACCTGGTCTTGTTAATTTGGATTTTGCAGATGTAAGAACTATAATGGTGGATAAAGGATTAGCTCACATGGGCGTAGGTAGAGGCTCAGGAGACAATAGAGCACAAGAAGCAGCTAAACAAGCAATATCTAGTCCACTATTAGAAACTTCAATTGTTGGAGCTACTGGCGTGCTTCTAAACGTAACTGGTGGTTCAGATTTAGGACTGCTTGAAATAAATGAAGCTGCAGAAATTGTTCAAGATGCAGCTGATCCAGATGCAAACATAATTTTTGGTGCAGTTGTTGATGAAAATTTAAAAGATGAAATTAGAATTACTGTTATTGCCACTGGGTTTGAAGCAGATAATAAAAAAGCTATAGTAAAACCTACAGAAAATATAAATATAATTAGTACAAATGAAGTTAAGCAGTCTTTAAACGAAGCTGCAGTTTCAGAAGTATTAGGTGAAAATGATTTAGAAATACCAGCATTCTTAAGAAGACACAACAATAGAAAATAGAAAATGAATATTAAAAAAGGTACCGAAAGGTACCTTTTTTTTTATTTTCATGAAAATAAAGTATTATATTGGCAACAATTAATTTCTAACACCTTATAGAAATTGACAAAATATTGAAGTGAATAGTTATATAATGGTTTTTATGGGAGGGAAAAATTTTGGTGGTTTTTATAGACCTATTAATTTTCGAGAACATTATTGTGAATTATTTTATTATGTTTATTACAGCTCAAACATTAAGAATCAATCTTAGCATTAAATATGGAGTTTTAGCATCAGTGATGGGAAGTTTGTATATATTTACAGTTCTAATTCCTAAACTTTACTTCTTGTCTGTACTTCCAATAAAAATTGCGTTTCCTTTTTTAATGATTATTGTAGCATTTAGGAAAAGAAATTTACTTTTTAATATCAAAGCCTCCATAATTTATGTTTTGTATTCAATGCTAATTGCTGGCATGTGTTATTCTCTAGAAAATTGTAATGGTATCGATTACAATAATAAAGCTTCTGGTAACATCAGTTACAAAAAACTGTTAATTGCAATTATGATAATATATTTGCTTATAAATCGAATTGTAATTTATGTAAAAGATCGAAAAGAGATTAAAGAACTTATTTATCCAGTTGATATTTTTATTAACGGTGATAAAAAAAGTGTTAATGCTTTTTTTGATACTGGAAATGAACTGCGGGAACCAGCAACAAATTTACCAGTTTTGATAGTTGAAAAGCAAGTTTTTTCAGACATAAACTTAGATAAAAAGGATAAGTATTACATACCATATAATGTTTTAGATGGAGGCATAGGAAAGTTAGTAGGTTTTATGCCTGATTATATAACAATTGAAATATTGGGAGAAATCCGAAAGAAAAAAGTTGTAATTGGATGTTGTGAAAATAAATTAAATAAAATGAAAGATTATGATGCATTATTATCAAGAGGAATTATTTAATATATGGGGGTATAATATGTTTAAGCTTAAATTAATGCTAAATAGAATATTAATAAACTTCAAACATTTATGGGGAAGTATTTATTATATTGGGGGAAATGACGCACTTCCACCTCCATTGAGTAAGGACGAAGAAGAAGATTTAGTAAATAGACTTGTTCTTGGTGATGAAAGCGTAAGGTCTACATTAATAGAAAGAAACCTTAGATTGGTAGTATATATTGCCAGAAAGTTTGAAAATACAGGAATAAGTGTAGAAGATTTAATCTCTGTAGGTACAATAGGTCTAATAAAGGCAGTAAATACATTTGATCCTAGTAAAAAAATAAAACTTGCTACATATGGGTCTAGGTGCATTGAAAATGAAATACTGATGTACTTGAGGAGGAATAGCAAAGTAAAAGCAGAGATATCCTTTTATGAACCTCTTAATATTGATTGGGATGGTAATGAGTTGCTACTTTCAGATATTTTAGGTACAGAAAACGATGTTGTATATAACTTAATTGAAGATGAAGTAGATAAGCAGTTGTTGATGATTGCTATGAAAAAATTAAGTTTAAGAGAAAAGGAAATAGTGCAATTAAGATTTGGATTAAATGGAAAACAAGAGAAAACTCAAAAGGAAGTTGCAGATATACTTGGCATATCTCAGTCTTATATATCTAGGCTTGAAAAGAGAATAATTAAAAGATTAAAAAAAGAAATTAATAAAATGTTATAGGTTTGTCTTTAGTATAAAATTCCCCTCTTAGGAGATAATTTAAATGGAATTACTCTGAAGGGATTGATGGACTTATGATGATAAACAAAGTAGAAATTTGTGGCGTAAATACATCAAAACTACCAGTATTAAAGGAAGCAGAAATGAAGGCATTACTTCTCCAGATGAAGAACGGCAATAATGAATCAAGAGAAAAATTTATCAGAGGTAATCTTAGACTTGTTTTAAGTGTTATTCAGAGATTTAGCAATAGGGGAGAAAATGTTGACGACTTGTTTCAGGTAGGATGTATAGGATTAATTAAAGCAATTGATAATTTTGATTTGTCTCAAAATGTTAGATTTTCAACATATGCAGTACCAATGATTATTGGTGAAATTCGAAGGTACCTAAGAGATAATAATTCTATAAGAGTAAGTAGGTCTCTAAGAGATATTGCTTATAGAGCTCTACAAGTAAGAGACAAATTAATAAATGAAAATAACAAGGAGCCTACAGTAACTCAAATAGCAAAAGAATTAAAAGTTCCTAGAGAAGAAGTGGTATTTGCATTAGATGCAATACAAGATCCAGTTTCACTATTTGAACCTATATACCATGATGGTGGAGATGCAATTTATGTTATGGACCAAATAAGTGATTCAAAAAATCTTGATGATAGCTGGCTTGAGGATATTTCCATTAAGGAAGCCATGAAAAAGCTTAATGATCGTGAAAAACTAATTCTAAATTTAAGGTTTTTTGATGGGCGAACTCAAATGGAAGTAGCAGATGAAATAGGAATTTCACAAGCACAGGTATCAAGATTAGAGAAAACTGCGTTAAGGCATATGAGAAAATATGTTTAAATTTAAGTATTATGACAAGCTGAGTTTTTCAGCTTGTTAAATTTATAAATCTAGTAATTCTAAGTCCTCACTTAAGTCAAAAAAATTTATAGTTAAAAGTAATATTTTGCTGTTACTATTAATAAACATTACTTATAATAGATTAGAGTGTGGGGGCGTTAATATGGAAATACAGATGCATTCCATTTGTAACTTAAAGAATATGGAAGTAATAGATGTAAATACAGGAGCTAAAATAGGATTTATTAAAGATTTTAAAATTGATTGTGAAGAATTTAAAATTGTATCCATAATAATACCATCTTTTAAAATGGCACTGTTTAATAAGAGCAATTTTATCGAAATACCCTGGGAAAGAGTAATAAAAGTAGGAATAGACGTAATATTAGTAAATGGTGAGGACATATTGCTAGAGAGTCAAGGCTAGGATTTGCTTTTATATATATACTATATAGTGTATAATGAAATTGTATATATATACATAAAAAGAGGATGTGAAGGTTTTGAAGTGTCCATTTTGTGGTTATGAGGAAAGTAAGGTTATAGATTCTAGATCCACCGAAGATAATATGGCAATTAGAAGAAGAAGAGAGTGCGCTAAATGCGTTAAAAGATACACTACTTATGAAAAAATTGAAGATATTCCAATACTAGTTGTTAAGAAAGATTCTAGTAGGGAGTATTTCGATAATTCAAAAATAATAAATGGCCTAATTAAAGCTTGTCAAAAGAGGCCTATTTCTAGAAAGCAAATAGAAGAAATCGCAGAAGACATTGAAAAGCAATTAAGCAATCAGATGTTAACTGAAATTAGATCAGAATATATTGGTGAACTTATAATGGACAAGTTAAAATTAGTTGATGAAGTATCCTATGTAAGGTTTGCATCAGTTTATAGACAGTTTAAAGATATAAATACCTTTATGGAAGAGATTAAAAATTTAATGTCAGATAAATAAGATTAATGATGCCTGGAAGGGCATTATTTTTTTGAATAGTTTTTGAAATTGATATCCACTCAAAACTTGATGTGTTGAAATATTTCATGGGTTTTAGGGGATTTTATTATTAATATAAGAAGATGAATGAAACGTAACAACATGATATTTCCTGCTAAGAGGTTGTTCGCTGCGCATAGAAAGACTAAGCTGGCTAATTTTCAAATTGCTACCCACTCAAAACTCGCTAACGCTCAAACATTTCGTAGGCTTAACGCAATTTAAAAATTATCCAGCTAAGTCTTTCTAATGCTCGCTCAGACAATCTCTACGCACGAAATATCATATTGTTACGTAGCCCAAATAACTCTTATATTAACAAGAGTCTTGCTCAAGAAAACCCGGGACACCCTTCAACTCCAGGGTCCATCTTAAGAGAGAAGAGTGTCCTGCTCCATTCAAGATAAAGATGAACAATTAGAATAACTTGATATTCCAATATATTTAAGTACGTTCTTCAACCAAAAGTAACAAACAATAAACTTGCACAAGATAACCCGGGATGTCATTCAACTCCAGAGCCAATCTAAAAAGGGAAGGGTGTCCTGCAACAACCAAGATAAAGATGAACAATTAGAATAGCTTGATATTCCAATATAATTAAGTACGTTCTTCAACCCAAAGTAACAAACAATAAACTTGCACAAGATAACCCGGGACATCCTTCAACTCCAGAGGCTATTCTAAAAAGAGAAGGGTGTCCTGCAACATCCAATACAAAAATTAACAAGTAGTCTATCTTGTAATTAATCACATATAGAGGCGCAAACTAAAAAAATATTATATAATAATGAAGATAAAGTAAATTCTAGATTTTAATCATAATATTGTGTTAAATTTAAGTTAACTGAGTAAATTATTATTAATATTCACGTATACAAAAATTTTCATGTTAGAATATATAAGAGGTGTTGTATGAAAGAATTAACCTTTGAAGGAAATAAATTTATAAGTTATGAAAATGAAGATGTTAAATTTGTGTTTTCTACTGCAGAAAACGGGTTAAATTTTAATAAGTCGATTCCAGAAGGCCTAGAAAATTTGGAAAAGCTTAAAAACTGGTTTGATTTAAAGGAAGTTGGATACTGTAATCAGATTCATAGTGATATTGTTAGGGCTTTTGAGGAAAATAATAAAGATGGAGATGCGCTTATAACGGATTCGGTAAATACTGCGGTTGGGGTATTTACTGCAGATTGTGTGCCTGTTTTGTTGTTTGATAAGGAAAATAAAATTATAGCAGCGGTTCATAGTGGATGGAGAGGGACTGTGAAAAACATTGTAGGAAAAACTACCACAAAAATGATTTCAGAATATGGTTCTAGAGCTGAAAATATAATTGCATATATTGGGCCACATAATCGGCAGTGTTGTTATGAAGTTGGAACTGAAGTAATTGAAGAGTTCGAGAAGAATGAGGCATTCAGAAATATTGATTATATTAATGGTAGAAATATAAGCCTTGCAGCATGCATTACCAAGCAGTTATTAGATTCAGAAATACTTAGTGGAAATATCAATGATATGGTATTGTGTACATTTTGTTCAGAGGAATATAAGTTGCATTCTTATAGAAAAGGTGAGAACAATTATGGAAGAATGTTTTCGTTTATATATTTAAAGGATTAGAGGGGGAAGATTATGAGTGATGAGAAAATACTAGTAGTAGATGATGAGGAGCATATTTTAGAATTATTAAAATTTAATTTAGAAACTAATGGTTATAAGGTTTTATGTGCAGACAATGGTATTGATGCACTGAAAATTGCTAGACAAGAAGTGCCACAGTTAGTTCTTTTAGATTTAATGCTACCTAAGATGGATGGATACGATGTATGTAAAGAAATTCGTAAGGATAATTCCATTTCAAATATGCCTATTATAATGCTAACTGCAAAGGGTGAAGAATTTGATAAAATTCTTGGTTTAGAGCTTGGAGCAGATGATTATTTAACAAAGCCATTTTCAGTTAGAGAGCTAGTTGCTAGAGTAAAGGCAATACTTAGAAGAACTAAAATTCAAGAGGTAGATAAATCCTTTAGCTTTGGTAACATAATTATTGATTTTTCTAAGCATGAAGTTTTGAATGAAGAAGGAAAAATCGATTTAACGCTAAAAGAATTTGAGTTATTAGAAATATTAATTAGAAACAAAGGTAGGGTTATGACTAGAGATTTCCTACTAGATAAGATCTGGGGATATGAATATGTTGGAGAAACAAGGACAGTAGATGTGCATATTCGTCATCTAAGGCAAAAGATAGAAGAAGATGATAAAAATCCAAGATTTATTGAAACAATAAGAGGAATTGGATACAGATTTAACTTGGGGGAATAAAATGAGAAAAAAATTAATGATTTCAATCCTAAGCACAGTATTCTTAAGCTTAACTTTAGTAACTATCCTCTATATTTTTATTGTAAATTACGAACATGAGCAGATGACAAAAAATACCCTTGAGGATAACAATCAAATGGTAATAAATATGATTAAGTCTAATAATGTGGTGAATTTAAAGCTGTACTTTGATGAAAATTTTAAAGATACCAATATTAGGGTCACCTATATTGACAAAGATGGAACTGTAATAGGAGATTCAGAGGCAAATCCAGAAAAAATGGATAATCATAATTTAAGGAAAGAGATAGTAGATGCTAGAAAAAATGGTATAGGGAGTAGTGTTAGGTATAGTAAATCAGTTAAAATGAATATGCTTTATTTTGCTACTACCTTTAATAATGGCCAAGTTATTAGAAGTTCAATGCCAATGAAAGACGTTAGTGCCTTTGAGGAAAGATATTTTAAATACTATATTGGCATTTTGTTTTTAGTATTTCTGTTGTCAATTTTAGTAGCTTTTTACTTGATTGATTTTATGTTAAAGCCAATAAAGGCACTAGAACACGTAACTTCGGAAGTTTCTAGGGGGGACTTGGATAAGAGGGTAAATATTAATTCTAATGACGAAATAAGCCAACTTGGTAAAACCTTTAATGAAATGGCTGATAGACTTCAATTAACAATAAATAATTCTCTTGAACAGCAAAACAGATTAGAAGCAATACTGATAAGTATGGATAGTGGAATAATAGCTGTTGATAAAAATAGAAAAATTATAATGACTAATCCTTATGCAGAGAATATATTTGATATTAACACAAATGTTATTGGTGAAAACTTACTAGATGTAATAAGAAATCATGAACTAGAAGATGTTTTTTCTCATAAAAATTATGATAATAATGATATTGCAATGATTACCTTTAGAGAAAAAATTTTAAGAATTAGAACTGCAGATATTATTAACGGTGGAGAATTAATGGGAACAGTTGCTGTAATTCAAGATGTAACAGATATTAGAAAACTTGAAAAGATGAGATCTCAATTTGTGGCCAATGTTACACATGAATTAAAAACTCCTCTGACTTCAATAAAAGGATTTGCTGAGACTTTAAAGGATGTTGATGATCAAAATATTAGAGAGAAGTTTCTAAATATAATTAATGATGAAGCTGATAGATTAACTAGACTTATAAATGATATTTTAACACTATCAGATATAGAACAACATAAAGAAGAAAAGTCTGAAATATTAGATGTTAAAGCTATAATAAATGACATATATTATCTAATGAAGAATACTGCAGAAGCAAAAAATATAACTTTAACAATCACAAACAATGAAAATGTAACTATACTTGGTGACACTGATAAATTTAAACAGATGATGATTAACTTAGTGGATAATGCAATTAAGTATTCAGAAAAAGGTGATAGCGTATTTATTGGAAATATTATTAAAGATAATAATTGCGTTGTTTGGGTTGAAGATACGGGCGCAGGAATACCACAAAAGCATATTCCAAGATTGTTTGAAAGATTTTATAGGGTTGATGAGGCCAGATCAAGAGCTAAAGGTGGAACAGGCTTAGGTCTAGCAATTGTTAAGCATATTGTGTTAAGTTTTGGTGGTAAAATTGAAGTTGAAAGTGTATATGGTGAAGGAAGTAAATTTATTATAACAATTCCAGCAAAAGTGTAGGGTGACCTGCACTTTTTTCTTATGTTAAGTTTAATTAACACCTGTTAAGTTTAATTAACATCACTATAATATTAGCTTAACTTAAAATTAATATAATCAGTATGTAAGATAAATTAATAAGTGAACAAGAAAACGAATGGGGGATTATATTAATGAAAAATAAAAAATTAAAACTAATTGTGTCAGCAGTGGCAATTACTGTTTCAGTAGGAGCCTTTACAGGATGTGGATCTTCTTCAAGTAGTGACTCAGCTTCAAATGATTCAAAGAAGGTAGTGTTAAGTGGAAGTATTACTGCATCAGGTTCAACAGCACTTCAGCCTTTAGCAGCCGAAGCAGCAAATTCATTCCAGGCAAAGAATCCTAAGACTTCAGTTTCAGTTCAACCAGGCGGTAGTGGAACAGGACTTAAAGATGTTGCAGCTGGAAATGTTCAAATAGGTAATTCAGATGTTTTTGCAGAAGAAAAATTACCTGCTGATCAAGCACAAACTTTAGTAGACCATAAAGTTTGCGTAGTAGGGTTTGCAGCAGTTGTAAATGATAAAGTAACAGTGACTAACTTAACTAAAGACCAACTAGTTGGCATATTTACAGGAAAAATTAAAAACTGGAAAGAGGTTGGCGGATCTGATTTGAAAATAGCTGTTTTAAATAGACCTACATCTTCAGGAACAAGAGCTACCTTTAAGAAATATGCTTTAGGTGGTCAAGAGGAGGCTCAAGGAACAGCTTTAACAGAAGATACAAATGGAGCAGTTTCAAAAACCTTAAAGACAACAGAAGGATCAATATCATATTTAGCATCTTCTTTCCTTAATACTCCTGCTAACTTAGATGGAATAAAAGTTCTTAAATTCAATGATGTTGAGATGACACCTGCAAATATTGAAAGTGGTAAATACGATATATGGTCTTATGAACATATGTATACAAAAGGTGCGGCAACAGATGTTACAAAAGGATTTATTGATTACATGACAGGAACAGACTTCAAAGCTACAATTACAAAAATGGGGTATATGCCAATAGCTGATATGAAGGTCAATAGATAGAATAATTTGTAATAGGCTGATTGCACTTTAAGCAATTGGCCTCTTATGCTGTAAATAATGATAGAGGTAGTGGTGGAATGAATAGAAGAAGTTTATTTAGCAGAATAAAAAATGAATATTTGGGAAAAGCCTATGCAACCTTTTGTGGTTTAGTGATTATTGTCTTAACACTTTCTATAATATTCTTCATAACTTCAAAGGGCTTAAGTACCTTTACTAAAGATGGTTATTCCCTTTCAAATTTTATATTTTCTTCAAAATGGAAAGTTACGGATACTGGAGCTAACTCTCAATTTGGTGCCTTAATATTCATAGCAGGATCAGCAATTATAGCACTTGGTGCAGTAATAATAAGTACACCTTTAGCTATTGCTTTAGCTATCTTTATGAATATGATTTCCCCAAAACTTGGAGAAAAAGTATTACAGCCTTCAATGGAACTTTTTGTTGGTATTCCATCTGTTGTATACGGATGGATTGGAATAAGTCTTTTAGTTCCTTTTGTAAAGCACTTATTTGGTGGTTATGGCCTAAGTGCTTTTGCAGGTATTATAGTTTTATCTGTTATGATTCTACCAACCATTACTAGTATTGCTTCAGATGCAATTAAAACAGTACCTAAAGAGTATATTGAAGTATCTTATGGGCTAGGTGCAACTAGATGGCAGACAATAGTAAAAGTAATAATACCAGCAGCCAAAACAGGAATATCAACTGGTATAGTTCTAGGATTATCTAGGGCGTTTGGAGAATCCTTAGCAGTTCAAATGGTAATTGGTAATTCTATATGTTTCCCTAAAGGTATATTTGGGACAACATCAACCCTTACAAGTTATTTAACAATGAATATGGGAGATAGTGTATCTGGTACAGCAACAAATGACGCACTATGGTCCATGGCCTTATTACTATTAATAATATCCTTTACATTTATTTTAATTATAAGACTACTCGGAAAGAGAGGAGAAGCGAAATGAGTGCTAAAATGAAAGATAAAATTGCTACTGTAATTATATATATGATCTCCTCTTTAGTAGTCCTTCTATTAGTTTCGTTAATAGGTTATATACTTTATAAAGGAAGTAGTTCCCTTAATTTTAAATTCATCTTTGGCAAGCCTGAAACCAGTAAAGCGGGTGGTGGAATTGGACCAATGTTATTTAACTCATTCTACTTATTAGTAGTTACGCTTATTATAACGGTCCCACTAGGTGTTGGAGCAGGAATATACTTAGCTGAGTATGCGAAAAAAGGTAGAATAATGAATATTATTAGACTTTGTATTGACACAATGTCTTCACTTCCATCAATTGTTGTTGGACTCTTTGGATTATTAGTTTTTGTTCAGTTTAGTAAATGGGGATACTCATTAATAGCGGGAGCATGTGCTATTACTATTTTGAATCTTTCCTCTCTTACTAGAGTAAGTGAAAATGCAATAAGATCAGCTTCTTTTGGTGTAAAAGAAGCTAGTGTAGGACTGGGCGCAACTCAATGGCAAACCATGAAAAAAGTAGTATTACCTACAGCTATGCCTCAAATATTAACAGGTGTAATATTATCTGCAGGAAGAATATTTGGTGAAGCCGCTGCATTAATTTATACTGCAGGAATGAGTTCAGCAGCTCTTCATTATAACAATGTAAGTTTAGTAGATAAAATGTCACCTTTTAGTTTGTTTAGACCAACAGAAACTTTAGCTGTATATATTTGGAAAGTAAATTCTGAAGGAATGCTACCTGATGCAACTAAAGTGGCTAATGGAGCTTCAGCAGTATTAGTGCTAATGGTTCTGATTTTCAACTTCTCAGCAAGAATAATTGGTAGAAGAATACACAAATCTTTTACAGGTAGTAAATAAGGAGGATAACATATGGGTATTATTCAGACAGTAGATTTGGATTTGTTTTATGGTAATGTTCAAGCTCTAAAGAAAATAAATCTAGATATAAAAGCTAACAATGTTACAGCATTAATAGGACCATCTGGTTGTGGTAAATCAACGTTTTTAAGAACAATTAATAGAATGAATGATTTAATTGACAATGTTAAAATAGAGGGAGAAGTACTTTTTGAAGGAAAAAATATCTATAAAGACTTTGATGAAATTTACTTAAGGAAAAGAATAGGTATGGTATTTCAAAAGCCCAATCCATTTCCTATGTCTATATATGACAATATAGCTTATGGTCCACGGATTCATGGAATAAAGAATAAAAGTAAATTGGATGAAATAGTTGAAAAAAGTCTTAAAGGTGCCGCTCTTTGGGAAGAATCAAAGGATAGATTAAAGAAAAGTGCATTAGGCTTATCAGGAGGACAACAACAAAGACTTTGCATAGCAAGAACTCTTGCCATAGAGCCAGAAGTACTTCTTATGGATGAGCCCACATCAGCCTTAGATCCTATTTCAACTCTTAAAATTGAAGAATTAATGGACGAATTAAAGAAGCAGTATACAGTAATTATTGTAACTCATAATATGCAACAAGCTGGAAGAATTGCAGATGACACAGCCTTCTTTTTAACTGGTGAAGTAATTGAAAGTGGAAAAACTGAAGATATTTTTTATAAACCAAGAGATAAAAGAACAGAAGACTATATTACTGGAAGATTCGGATAAGGAGTGATAGTATGAGAAAAGTATATGATGAAGAATTACAAGATTTGCACAATGTTTTGCTTAGAATGGGAAGTGTAGTTGAGGATCAAATCTATCAGTGTATTGATTCCTTAGTAAATCAAGATGTAGCAAAAGCTGATAAAGTAATAGCAGACGATGACATTGTTGATAAACTTCAGAGGGAAATCGAAGATAAATGCATAAAGCTTATCGCCATGCAGCAGCCTCTTGCAACAGATCTTAGAAGGATTTTTACTGCCATAAAAATAGCTACTGATCTAGAAAGAATGGCAGATCATGCAGTTGATATTTCGAAAATCACTAGAAGATTAAAAGATGAAAAGTATATTAAAGAATTAGTGAGCATTCCTAAAATGGCCGATATTGTTAAAGAAATGATAAAACAATCCTTAGATGCATATGTAAAACTAGATGTGAATTTAGCATATAAAGCATGCAAAATGGATGATGAAATAGATGCAATTTATAAAGGTATTTTCGGAGAATTGTTAAGCTTGATGGAGAAGGATTCCTATTCAGTTACTCAGGCAGCTCAATTTTTATTTGTTTGTAAGTTCCTTGAAAGAACAGCAGACCATGCCACCAACATCTGTGAATGCACCATTTATCTTATTACTGGAGAACAAGTAGATTTAAATGATTAAGCTAAAAGCCGTTGAAATTTTTTTATTTCTGCGGTTTTTTAGTTGTATCTTAACAAAACTTAACATACATTTAACATAAAAAGAGTTAACTTAACATATAAAATTTATTTTACTTATGATATACTAATTTTGTCGTAAAATAATTTAATAATTAACAGATTATTCATTTTTTTTTAATTAAGGAGGCATATTATGTTTAGTTTATCAAAAAAGAAGATAAATTTTACACGTTATTTACCCAAAATGCTGAAATTGCTCATGAGGCTGCTAAAATGTTAAATGAGTATGTAGGCGATATTCATGGAAAGCAAGATCTTGTAAAGGAAATCAAGGAAATTGAGCGCAAAGGAGATCAAGCAGTTCGTGAAATAATTGAAGAGTTAAATAAAACCTTTTTAACGCCTTTCGACAGGGAGGATATTTATGCAATAGCAAAAGAAATGGACAATATTATAGATTACATTGAAAGATCTGCAAGTAGATTTGATATGTTTAATGTTGATATAGTTAGAGAAGGAACTGTTGAATTAAGTGCAATGATTGTTGAAAGCACTCAAGAGATAGTTGAAATGATGAAAGAGTTTCATACCATGAATAAAAATGGTGCAGTAGTTGCTAAAATAAATGAAGTAACAAGAATAGAAGAAGATGGTGACACAGTATCTAGAAGCGCAATTAAAAAATTATTTTCAAATAATGTAGAAGCAATTGATGTAATTAAATGGAGAGAGATATTCAAACATCTTGAAAATACCTTGGATGCTTGTCAACATGTTGCGAATTTAGTTGAAGGAGTTGTAATGAAAAATGCCTAGTTCTACAATGGCTTTAACTATTGTAATAGTTATAACCGCTTTATGTTTCGACTTCATTAATGGGTTTCATGATTGCGCAAATGCAATTGCAACTTCTGTATCAACCAAAGTGTTAACTATGAGGCAAGCAATAGTAATGTCAGCAACTTTAAATTTTGTTGGTGCCCTTATGGGTGTAGGAGTTGCAAAAACCATAGGTAGTGACATGATGGATAAAAGTCTTGTTACACAAGAAATAGTTTTAGCTGGATTACTGGCGGCTATAATTTGGGATTTAGTAACCTGGTATTATGGACTTCCAAGCTCTTCTTCCCATGCTATTATTGGTGGACTAATAGGAGCAGCTATACTATCAAATAAGAGTTTTTCAGTAATACATTGGGGAACTTTTATGACTAAAATAGTTAAATGGTTAATCTTATCTCCAATAATAGGTTTTATTGCTGGATTTATAATAATGAAAATTCTAAATATGATTTTAAGAAAAAACAAGCCGGCCACTGTTTCAACCATATTTTCAAAACTACAAATTCTTTCAGCAGCTGGTATGGCATTTATGCATGGATCAAATGACGCTCAAAAATCAATGGGAGTTATCACAATGGCATTAGTAAGTGCTGGAACCTTAACTACCTTTAAAGTTCCACTTTGGGTAATACTTGCTTGTGCAACAGCTATGGCATTAGGTACATCACTTGGTGGTTCAAGAATCATTAAAACAGTTGGATCTAAAATGGCTAAGCTTGCACCAGTTAATGGGTTTGCAGCTGAAACTGCAGGTGCAATGGTAATTTCCTTTGCAACTTACTTCTCACATGCTCCAGTAAGTACAACTCACACTATTACATCATCTATAATGGGAGTTGGAGCTTCAAAGAGAATGAACTCAGTAAAATGGTCCGTAGTTAAAAATATTGTATGGGCATGGGTATTTACAATCCCAGTTTGTGCTATTATTGCATGCGGTGCATATTCTATTATAAATTTATTTTATTAGTTTGAGAGCCAAGAAGACTTGGTTCTTTTTTATTTGACTAAAAGTGCATATTGCTGTATCATGATACAATGTGTGAAGTATGTAAATAGATATGGGAGTGAAAGAATGAGCAGCAAAATATTGTCGGTTAAAAGAGGAAGTATTGCTGAAGAGTTAGAGGTAGAAATTGGTGACAAACTAAATAGCATAAATGGTACCAAAGTTAAAGATATTATTGACTACAAGTTTTTGCTTGCAGATGAATATATAGAAGTTGAGATAGAAAAGAAAGATGGAGAACTTTGGACACTTGAAATTGAGAAGGATTATGAAGAGGATCTAGGCATTGAGTTTGAGAGTGCAATTATGGATGACGCTTTAAGTTGTTGCAATAAATGCATTTTTTGTTTTGTAGATCAATTGCCAAAAGGTATGAGAAAAACCTTATATTTCAAGGATGATGATTCAAGGCTATCCTTTCTACAAGGAAATTTTGTTACCTTAACAAATATGACGGACGAGGATATTAACAGAATCATAAGATACAGAATTAGCCCAATAAATGTATCTGTTCATACAACTAATCCTGAACTAAGAACTAAGATGCTTAATAATAGATTTGCAGGTAACATTTATGATAGACTAAAGATGCTAGCTGATGCTGGTATTAAAATGAATTGCCAAATAGTATTATGTCCAGGGTATAATAATGGTGAGGAACTAATAAATACAGTAAATGATTTATATAAGCTATATCCAGCAGTGGAAAATGTAGCGGCAGTACCAGTTGGTATTACAAATTTTAGGGAAAACCTAAAGGAATTAACCCTGTACAATTGTGAGAGTGCCAAGGCTGAAATTGAAAATATAGCTTTTTTGCAAAAGAAATTTATAAAGGAAATAAAAACACCTTTTATTAGACTATCAGATGAGCTCTATGTTTTAGCAAAAGAAGATGTACCAAGTACAAAATTCTATGGTGGATTTGATCAAATAGAAGATGGAGTTGGTATGATAAGGCTTTTTAGAGATAACATCTCAAAAGAAATTAAAAAACTTAATAAAAAAGGCAAAGGTAGTTTTACAATGATTACTGGAGTTTCAGCTTTTGATGAAATCTCTCTAGCAGCAAGGCAAATTGAAAAGCATAGCAATAAAATTAGTATAGATGTAAATAAAATAGTAAATAATTTTTTTGGTGAAACTATTACTGTTGCAGGTCTTTTAACTGGGAAGGATATTATGGAACAAACTGATAAGGATAAAGTTTTGGATCATATAATCATGCCTAGAAATATGTTCAAAAGTGGAGAGAACATAATGCTAGATGATGTAACGAAAGATGAATTAGAAAAATTTTTTAATAGAAAAATAATAATATGTGATTATACAGGTGAAGATTTAATTAAACTGATTAATGAACATATTTAGGAGGAATTATATATGAAGAAGCAAATAGTTGCAATAGTAGGAAGACCAAACGTTGGAAAATCTACATTATTTAATAAAATAGCAGGTAAAAGAATATCAATAGTAGAGGATACTCCGGGAGTAACAAGAGATAGAGTCTATGCTCAAGCTGAATGGCTTAGACATGAGTTTACAATCATTGATACTGGTGGTATTGAGCCTGAAAATCAAGATGTAATAGTTGCGCAAATGAGAAGGCAAGCTCAAATTGCCATTGAAACAGCAGATGTAATAGTATTTATCGTTGACGGTAAAGAAGGAATAACAGGAGCTGATGCTGAAGTTGCACAGTTGCTAAGAAAAAGCAAGAAACCTGTAGTTCTTGTTGTAAATAAAATTGACTCTTTAAAGGATGAAAACAATGCTTTCGAGTTTTACAATTTAGGTATTGGAAACCCAATCACTATTTCTGCAACTCAGGCCCTTGGACTTGGAGATATGCTAGATGAAGTAGTTTCACATTTTAGTGAAGGAGTAGTTGAAGAAACAGAAGATGAGTATATTAGAGTAGCAGTTGTTGGAAAGCCTAATGTAGGTAAATCTTCTTTAGTCAATAAACTTCTTGGAGAAGAAAGAGTTATCGTAAGTAATATCCCTGGTACAACAAGAGATTCAATAGATAGCTTTCTTGAAACTGAGGAAGGCAAATTTATATTAGTTGATACAGCTGGAATTAGAAGAAAAAGCAAAGTAAAAGAAGACATTGAAAGATATAGCGTTATCAGAGCTTTAGCTTCAGTAGAAAATGCTGATGTAGTTATACTAATGATCGATTCAGAAGAAGGAATCAGTGATCAAGATGAAAAGATTATTGGCTACGCTCATGAAATGAAAAAAGCTATAATGGTAATTGTTAACAAGTGGGATTTAATAGAAAAAGATGATAAAACTATGAATGAATACAAGAAGAACCTTCAAGGGAATCTTAACTTTATGAGTTATGCACCTTACTTATTTATTTCTGCTAAAACCGGTCAAAGAGTAAATAAGATATTACCTATGGTTAGGGCTTGTTATGATAATTATTCAAAGAGAATTGCAACAGGAGTATTAAACGATGTTGTAAATAGAGCGGTTCTTATGAAAGAGCCTCCAACAGTGGGCTTAAAAAGATTAAAAATCTATTATTTAACACAAACAGGCGTAAAACCACCTACATTTGTTTTCTTTGTAAATAGTTATTCAGCTCTGCATTTTTCCTATGAGCGTTACTTAGAAAATCAAATAAGAGATAGCTTTGATTTTAGTGGTACTGGTATTAAATTCGAATTTAGGGAGAAGAGGGATTAGTATGCCGAATATTACCTTTCTTGGCGGTGGAAGCTTTGGTACAGCTTTAGCCGTTATGCTAGCTAAAAAAGGTTACGACATTAAAGTTTGGGACAGAAATGAAAACACAGTAATAGATATAAATGAAAAAAGAGAAAACATAAAATATATGCCAGGTATTGTGATACCTTCAAATGTAAAAGCTTTTCTTGATTTAGAAGAAGCATTAAAAGGCAGCGATGTGGTAGTTATATCTGTACCTTCACATGCAATAAGGCAAGTTTCGCAGCTTGCAGCAAAATACATTAATGCTGATGCAATTATTGTTAGTATCGCAAAAGGTATTGAAGAAAAAACTTACAAAAGACTATCTGAGATTATAAGCGAAGAAATACCGAGTAATCCTGTAGTAGTTTTATCAGGACCAAGTCATGCAGAAGAGGTTGCACAAGACATACCAACTACACTAGTAGTATCTTCTAAAGATATGGAAGCTGCTAAAAGAATTCAGGATATCTTTATGACAAGTAAATTTAGAGTATATGTTAATGATGATTTAATAGGAATAGAAGTTGCAGGAGCTGTAAAAAATATTATAGCTCTTGCAGCAGGTATTTCCGATGGAATAGGCTATGGGGATAATAGTAAAGCAGCTTTAATGACAAGAGGATTAAGCGAAATAATTCGAATAGGAACTAAATTAGGCGGAAAAGTAGAAACCTTTTCTGGACTAACTGGCCTAGGTGATCTAATTGTAACATGTACAAGTATCCACAGTAGAAATAGACGAGCAGGTATACTTATAGGTAAAGGAATGTCTACTGAAGATGCTTGCACTGAAGTTGGTATGGTAGTAGAAGGCGTAAAAGCATGTATAGCCTTCTATGAGCTAAAAGAGAAATTAGATGTCTCTATGCCCATTACAGATACCTTATATAAGGTTCTTTTCCAAGGTAAAGATCCGAAGTATGGAGTATATGAATTAATGACAAGAGATAAAAAGAATGAAATAGAAAGTACATAATTTGTAAATTTAATTTTTGTTAAATAAATGCTAATTGTAATAAATATAACTTAATCCCAATATATATATAGTGTTAATAAGAGTATTGGGAGGGTATATTTTGGAAAATTTCGATATATACAAAGATATAACAGAGAGAACTCAAGGGGATATATATGTTGGAGTTGTAGGCCCAGTAAGAACTGGTAAATCAACATTTATCAAGAGATTCATGGATTTAATGGTTATCCCTAATATCGAAAACACCTATAAAAAGCAAAGAGCAAAAGATGAATTGCCACAAAGCTCATCTGGTAAATCTATTCATACAACTGAACCTAAATTTGTTCCAAATGAAGCCATCGAAATTAAGCTTAAAGATGGAATAAAATTTAAAGTTAGAATGGTAGACTGTGTAGGGTATATAGTAAAAGGAGCACTAGGCTATACTGAAGGAGAAACACCTAAAATGGTTAATACCCCTTGGTATGATCATGAAATTCCCTTTGAAGAAGCTGCAGAGCTTGGCACTAAAAAAGTAATTAATGAACATTCAACTATTGGGTTAGTGGTGACTACAGATGGCTCTATAACAGATATTTCAAGAGAAGAATATGTGGAAGCCGAAGAAAGAGTTGTTGATGAATTAAAATCAATAAACAAGCCCTTTATTATTGTATTAAACTCATCTCATATGTTTGATCCTGATAGCGTGGCACTTAGAAAGGAACTAGAAGAAAAGTATGATGTTCCAGTGCAGCTAATGGATGTAATCAATATGAGAGAAGAAGACATAATGACAGTTTTTGAAAGGGTACTTAAGGAATTTCCTATAAAAGAAATAAATGTGGATATGCCTGAGTGGATCGAAAAACTAGAAGTTTCACATTGGTTAAAGGTAAATTTCATAAACTTAGTAAAGGATATGTGTGTGAAAATCTCAAAGGTTAGAGACGTAAGGTCGGCGGTAAATCAGTTTCAAGAAATAGAGTTCTTAAACCAAACTGATATTAAGGAACTTAATATGGGTGAAGGAACTGCTAGAATCCAATTAAATCCCAAAGGTGAAGTCTTTTATAAAATATTAAGTGAATTATCAGGTAGTGAAATTCACGGTGAAAATGAACTTATAGATTTAATGAAGGTATTAAGCTTTGCAAAATTAGAATATGAAAAAGTAGCTGCTGCTTTAATTGATGTAAAAGAAACAGGTTATGGACTTGTAGCTCCTCAATTAACTGAAATGAAACTTGAGGAACCTGAAATTGTGAAACAAGGGAATAAATTTGGCGTAAAACTTAAAGCCAGTGCACCTTCTTTGCATTTTATAAAGGCCAACATTGAAACTGAAATATCTCCAATTATGGGATCAGAGAAAGAAAGCGAAGAGATGGTAAAATCTCTTTTAGAGCAATTTGAAAATGATCCTTCAAAAATATGGCAGAGTAATATGTTTGGGAAATCCCTAGAAGTTTTAGTAAAGGAAGGGCTACAAAACAAGCTTTACAGAATGCCTGAGGACGTTCAAGTTAAAATTCAAAAAACCTTACAAAAGATTATAAACGAGGGAAATGGTGGATTGATTTGCATTATTCTTTAGTTAAAAAAACTTTGAACTTATAAATTCATTTTCTAAGCTCAAAGTTTTTTCTTTAATTAATTACAAGTTAATGGTATAATACAAAAAAATACCTGGGTATAGCGCAGATGGTAGCGCGCATGAATGGGGTTCATGAGGTCGCAAGTTCGATTCTTGTTACCCAGACCAGCAAAACCCTGTAACTTTAATGGTTACAGGGTTTTGTGATTTTTGAAAAAAGTGTGGCCATACTCCTTACAAAAACTGTGATAGCATTTATTACAGATTTAAGACACTCTAAGAGTTGTAAATGATTATTTAACCCAAATAAAAATACTGTACCTACCAACTAGCACAGTATTTTTGTTAAAATTATTAATTTAATTTAGGGAGATTACTTTAAAAAGCTCTACAATGGATATTATATCCACTCCCCATGATTATATTCAAATAATAAATAACAAACTAAAAAAACATTCATTAATCCATTATGATTTCTTTTTCTTCCCACTCTCATTTGTATTCTTTTTCTTGTGATTTTCACTTCCATTTCCGTTAGCAGTATCAGAAGGTGCAGTCATATAAGAACTTTCAGGATTGTCTTTGTTTTTACTCATAAAAATACCTCCTAAAAATAAATTTTATTTGATATTATTATAACCTTGACATGATAAAGTATTCAAAAATACAGTCTCTATGTAATTGAAAAATTACTGCAAAGAATACTATATGGATTGAATATTTGCTTTGATTTTTATTCTACAAGTAAACTTTCTAACAGTTTTTCACATTCATCTACACTGATTATTTTAGGCACAGGATATCCTGGATTTCCTTCTTTCGTAGCCCTTTGTGCAATTAAAGATATATCCTCTTTTTTTAGCTCTTTTATACCTAAAGGAATATCCATATTCTTGTTCATATCCTTTATAGTTGCTATAAGTTTTAGTGCTAAATCTTTTCTCTCATCATTTTTGTTTCCTAAATTTGCATAAATTGCAAGTTCAGATAACTTTTCATAAGCTGACTCTCCATAATACTCCAATACTGTAGGCAATATTATGGCATTAGCTAGACCATGAGCTACGCCATACAAACCACCAATACTATGAGCTATTGCATGTACATAACCAACATACGCTCTAGTAAAGGCTTCCCCAGCATAATTTGAGGCTAGTAGCATAGCATTACGACCTTCAATATTAGCTCCATGCCTATATACATTTTCTAAATTATCAATAATTAGTTTTGTTGCTTTCAATGCTTTTTCATCTGTATAACTTGTTCCATTTTTACCGATATAGGCTTCAATAGCATGGGTTAATGCATCCATTCCAGTTGAAGCAGTGAGGTGACTCGGAATCCCAACAGTTAAATTTGGATCTAGTATTGCAAAATCTGGTATGAGTTTGAAATCTGCTATTGCATATTTTTCATGAGTGCTAGAATCTGTCACTACTGCTGCAAGGGTAACTTCTGAACCACTTCCTGCCGTAGTAGGCACTGCAAATAGAGGAGCTATAGGCTTTTTCACCTTTAAATATCCTCTCAAGTCTTTAATTTGCAAATTACTATTAGCAGCTCTGGCTGCTACCACCTTTGCGCAATCTATTGGTGAACCGCCTCCAATTGCAGCTATTGCCTTGCAATTGCTATTTTTATAAACTTTCAGACATTCCTCAATATTCTCTATAGTTGGATTAGGTTTTACACTGTCATAAACCTCATAACTTATATCGTTTTCTTTTAACTTCTCAAAGAATTCTTGTAATAAACCTGACTTCATAATAGTTTTGCTTGCTATAATTAGAGCCTTATCAATATGCTGTTCCTTCATAATATCTGGTAATTTATTCACACTACCTGGGCCAGATACTAATTCTGGTACTTTGAACTTCATAAATTTAGATCCTATTCTAACTACTCCCTGAACTGTTCTGTAATATGCTTTTTTTAATTCCCAAATCATATTTTACCTCCATATTTCATTATTTAAAATTAAATTTAGTATCAAGAGATTTAATATATTAAGACTATTAATTACAATTATATTTAATTGTATATTTTTTATATTCGGTTATCTTAAATTATAATACCACAATCTATAGGCTTTTATATATAAATTTTCATAACATTTACTCTAATGTTCTCAGAATAAAAACCATTATTAACAACGTTTATTTACTCAAGTTAATCTAGTTTACCTTTTAACTTCTGCTATTTGTTATCTACCATTATCAATCAATATATATTTATGTTCCTTAGGAAATAAAAATGAATGGTGTCTTTCGTATTAAAGTTGATAGTAAGAGCTAATTTATGTTACAATTTTGCATAGGATAACGAAAAGGAGAGTACAAAGGATACAGAAATAACCGCAACAGTGTTCTTAGCAATAATGGAGGAAGATAATAAATTAATTGGTATGATAAATATCAGGCATGGAAAAAGTTTTAATTGCCTGTGATACTAATAATCTTGCTTCATCAAAGACTATAAAAGCTTGTGGTGGGATACTGGAAAATGAAGTTTCTGATGATGAGGGAATAACTCAGCGATATTGGATTGAATTATAACCATAGATGAAGTGATCTGATTGGAAATATTCTTGTGAAATACTGCGCGGCATTTTATTGTACAAGAAAATATAAATTTTTTGTTACTGAACAGATAGGAGGAATTTATAATGAATATTGAACGACAATTAATTCAAGGAAATGGATTTAATGTTCCGAGCATTATTTTAACACCATCAAATTCGAGAGGGACTGCCGTCATTGTACATGGATATGGTGGTTGTAAAGAAGAACAACTTGGCTTAGCATGGCGAGTAGCTGAAATTGGAATCACGGCATGTGTTATAGATCTTCGTGGCCATGGGGAGCATGAACTTCCATTTGATGAAAATGTAATTTTAGATGTTGAAACCGCCATCCAATACTGTTATGGCTTTGGAAAAGTAGTTGCAATAGGTCATTCTTTAGGAGCACGTCTCTCGCTTTTAAGTAGTGCAGACTATATAATTGGTCTTTCTCCTGCATTCAATAAAACTTTTAGCAATAAAACACAAGAAACAATTAATTCGTTAAGAAGTTATAGAGTAAAAGAAATTTACCCCAATGTTCTTTTTGAAACTCTAAATAATCTTGCTGAATGGAAATTTGATGGTGGTAAAAAAACACATATAATTTTTGGCTCGCGTGATGTCCCAGAAATTATATCTAGAAGCAAAGAGTTAGAGAGAAATGGTGTGCCTGTAACACAAGTAGAAGCAATGCACAGTGATATTTTTTTACTGGAAGTGACTTTTGAAAAGATAATTAATCAATTAACAGAATGGGTTTAAATATTTTAATTTGAGGTATTTTTCTTGGAATGCGACGCAAAAACACCACAAAATTCTAAACATGAATAATGCGGCGCTCTACAAAATTGTTCGCTTTTTCAGTTGTTATGCTAAATAGGAAATTTGCGTAACTTTTCTGCTACGCTTGTTCAGAGTTTAACGGTATCTTTTTATCTTGACTTTTTACAAAAGTATGACACATATTGCAATTATAGCTTGTTGTTATTACTTTTAAATTTTTTCCTTCATTGTCTTTTTCAACATTTTCTGTTGTAGTTAAATTCATACTTGTCAAAGCATTGCATTTTGGACAAAAATCATTAATCATAATATTCACATCCTTATATTGTAATCGTATATCTAATATTATAGCCCTAATGCTACTAGATTTACACTATTCTTTAGTATAAATTTACAATTGTAACTAATATCTTAAAAGAATTATACCACCCCCATGTGTTACATATGCCCATTTATGCAAAATTGAACATTTTTCAGTACCGCACTATTCATTTATCAAAGATCATTATTCACATTTTCATTTTCAATAGTTAAGTCGTCTAATTTTCATAATCCGTAGTATCTTAATAAAAAAACACCATAAAATTCTATTGAATATTACGATGCTTAAAAATTATTTAGTTTTAAATTGTTGTAACGATTAATAAGTAGGTTCCAAACTAACAAGAAATTGGGTATCTTTATCATCTAGATTTTATCGGTAATTCATTAAGATACTTTGAAAAAACTTCAACATATCGTGTTCCAAAAGAAACACTTGTGATCTCTGTATATGGAATTTTATAAGGTTCCTTTTCCCAGATTCCATCAGCATCAAAATGAAGAACATAAGCGAATTTCTTATACACTCTCTCTATTCTTCCAATTACAAATTCACATTCACAATAATTAAGACTTTCTTTTTCTACAATAATATTTTTATTCATTTTTTGTAAGGAAGAGAAAGCTGTTTCCCAGTTTGAAATATCTATGTTTGGAGTTTGTATGCTTTCGACTATTCCTTCCTTTTTTAAAATTTCAATGCATTTATCATCTTTAACCTCAACTTTTGTAACATCTACATACCGCCTAATTGAATATCCGTCAATTACGAAATCATCTTCCGCTGCACCTAAAAATAACTTATCATTTGAAATTAGAGGAAAAAAACACCAATAGTTTGCTTCGTATCTAAAAAATGTTCTGCACAGTTTTTGCTGCTCAATAGAACTATTAATAATTGTTTTAATTTCTGATTTCTTCATAATTTTACCTCCATCAAATAATCTTTGCATCGTAATAAATTAGCATTTCGAACCAACTAAATAAGATTATAGCATTTTTACTTAATTCCATACCACCTTTTTTTGTAAAACATAGTATATTTTTTTGTTTTTTACACCGTATTATTCAATTATCAAAAATCGTTTTTCTTTTTTAAAGCCACTATAGTTAAGTCGAATTAATCAGCTAATGTGATGTAACTAAAACTATAATTTCAAGTAAAGTTGGTTAACTCTATTACTATATTTTTAAGTTCAACAAGTGCATATATAATCCCAATTAGAGCTTTTGAAAACGAACAAGAAAAATTCTTAAGTGTTATAAGAGATAAAAGAAAACATAATTAGGGTGACTGGTAGCTGTCGATTATTGATAAATGAAAGAGAAGTGCATTCATTTTTTGAGGTAGAAACAAAGATTGTTGATTAGATTAAACATCCAATAAAGAGGCAAAAACTTAGTCAAAACATTAGATTTACTAGCTTTCCCAAAAAGAGAAAGCCCATAGGAGATGACTTCGGAGGTTTTGCTTTTTTTGTATCTTTCCTAAAATCCCTTTAAAAATTAAATACAAATAACAGAAGAAGCACTGATATCAATATTTTTTATTATTGATATCAGTCCTTTTAAATATAATTCTAGAGAAACCTTGATATATACATTGCAATCCAAGGCGTTAACAATGGTTGTAAATGGTTTTGCTTCGCCTGCATTGTAAGTTGATAAAAATACGTATTTTATGTTATATTTAATGTCAACTACAATTTGACCATATAATTATATGAAAGTATAATTATATGAAATCCTAAGGCTTATTACAAATGATGTAGACTTAAAAAAATTGTTGGTATAGCATAATTATCAATACAGAAGTTAAAGGTGTAAGTAGGAGGGATCATATGAATCCGATAATTGAAGTTAAAAATTTCACCAAGAAATATGGTGACTTTACGGCTGTAAATGATATTTCATTTACGGTGGAAGAAGGAAGTATTTTCGCTTTTTTAGGACCGAATGGGGCAGGTAAGAGTACTACCATAAATACGCTATGTACAATTTTTGAAAAGACTTCAGGTACACTTATAATAGACGGAAAAGATGTTGCTACACAAAAAAGTGAAGTTAGATCAACAATTGGAGTTGTGTTTCAGGATTCTACCTTAGATTCAAAAATGACAATTGAGGAGAATCTTAAAATGCATTGTGTCTTTTATGATGTTCCTAAAAGGGAAGTTGAAGAGCGTATTCAGTTTGTTTTAAATTTAGTTGATTTATTAGGTGAAAGAAAGAAATTAGTAGGCGCTTTATCAGGTGGAATGAAACGTCGTGTAGAAATCGCTCGTGGTTTAATTCACTACCCAAAAGTTTTATTTCTTGATGAGCCTACAACAGGGCTTGATCCACAAACACGCGCTCATATTTGGGAGTATATTGTGAAGCTTCAAAAGGAAAGAAATATAACTATTTTTCTAACTACTCATTATATGGAAGAGGCAGAAATATGCAATAAAATTGCAATTATAGATGGTGGTACTATAGTTGCCCATGATACACCCTATGCTTTGAAAAAGAAGTTTACAAAAGATAAGGCCTTTATCACTACAAAAAATGAACCTGAACTTGAACAAATGTTAACAGAGTACCAAATAAATTATGTGAAAAAGGATGGTTATTACAAAGTTGATGCTGAAAATATCAATCTTTTATTGAAAGTTATAAGTGAGCAAAAAGAAGTAATAACTGATATTGAAATAAAAAAAGGAACCTTTAATGATGTTTTCTTAGAAATAACCGGCAAAAAAATTAGGGAGGAGGCATAGTATGAATACCATATTTGAATTGTGGAAAAGAGGAATGAAAGCCTTCATAAGAAATAAAACTGGTTTGATCTTTTCACTAGTTTTCCCCTTTTTCTTTGTTTATGTATTTGGAGCTATTTTTAAGAATGACGCAATAGAAAATCCCACTGCCTATATGCTATCAGGAGTTATAATAACCACAGTGTTTGAAAGTTCCCTTAATCTAGCCTCATCAACCGTTGATGATATGGTAAGCGGCTTCATGAAAGAAGTTTTAGTTTCTCCGGCTAAAAGAGATAAATGTTGCAATGGGGCAATTATTGTCGGCAGCAACGGTTTCCACCGTACAAGGAATTATGATTTTAATTCTTGGACTATTTGTAGGTATTAAATTTACTTCATGGATAACTCCGATATGGGTGCTTTTGTCTATGATTTGTGTTGGAATTGTTTTTTCTGGGGTTGGATTATATTTAGCCACAATTATACGTAGTGGTCAAACCTTTCAAATAGTTAAAACTGCTATAACCATGCCATTAACTTTTATATCTGGAGCATACATTCCGTTATCTATGCTACCTAATTCTCTTAGATATGTTGCTTATTTTAATCCAATGACCTATGCAACCGCTTTTTTTCGTATGATTGTTTTGGAAAAAACAGGTTTATCCTCAAAAGCGCTTGCTAAGCAGGGATTGGCTATTGAAATCAATGGATTTATTGTTACTCCAATAATGTCTTTTGCTATCATGATGACTATAGGCTTTATATTCCTAGTATTATCAACTAGATCCTTTGTTAAAACAGATTTTTCTCGACTTAACAGAAGTTCAAGTGATGCCAGTGCAATATGGAGTTAAACTCTAATTAGATGAAACATCCATAGAGTTGATTTACAAAACTATGGATGTTCCAATTTTTAATTTTGACTCTATTTCATTATATTACATATATCATTTGCAAATTGAACTGGATCTTCTATAGGTAAGCCTTCAATTAATAAAGCTTGGTTGTACAGAAGGCTTGTAAACATTTTTACTCTATCCTTATCTTCTGAAAAGGTATTTTTTATAGTAGAAAACATTTCATGATTTGTATTTATTTCTAAAATTTTATCTGCCTGAACATTAGGGTTGTTTGGCATCATTTTTAAAATTCTTTCCATTTCTATAGATAAATCTCCATCGCTAGTAAGACAAACAGGGTGGGTTTTTAATCTCTTTGAAGCTCTAACTTCTTTGATTTTGCCACCTAAAGATTCCTTCATAAAGTCAAATAATTCCTTGTTATCTTCTGTTTCCTTTTCACTTTCTTTATCTTCAGTGTCAAAGCCTAAATCCTTACTAGAAGCAGATTTAAATTCTTTTTCCTTAAAGTTTAGAAGCATCTTAATAGCAAATTCATCTACGTCATCTGTAAAGTACAGTATTTCAAAGCCTTTTTCAGCAATTAATTCAGTTTGTGGAAGTTTCTCTATTCTCTGAATACTTTCGCCAGTAGCATAGTAAATAAATTTCTGATCTTCCTTCATACGAGAAACATATTCTTCAAGAGTTACTAGCTTCTTTTCTGTTGAGGAATAGAACATAATTAAGTCTTTAAGCTCCTCTTTATCCCTACCAAAGTCAGAATAAATACCATATTTTAATTGTTTACCAAAGCTAGTGTAGAATTCTTCATATTTTTCTCGTTGATTTTTAAGCATTGACATAAGCTCGCTATGAATCTTTTCCTTAATCTTCTTAGCAATAAGTTTTAATTGTCTATCGTGCTGTAAAAGTTCCCTAGAAATATTAAGAGAAAGATCTGCTGAGTCTACTAAACCTTGTACAAAACTGAAGTAATCTGGCAATAAATCAGGGCATTTTTCCATTATTAAAACTCCATTAGAGTAAAGTTCTAAGCCTTTTTTAAATTCAATGGTATAGAAATCATAAGGTTCTTTTCTTGGAATATATAATAAGGTATTATAACTTACTGCACCATCAACGCTGGTATGGACGTATTTTAATGGTTTATCATAACCAAAGTGTTTATCTGTGTAGAAGTTCTCATAATCTTCCTCTGTTAACTCGTTCTTATTTTTTCTCCAAATTGGAACCATGCTATTTAAGGTTTCATCCTCAAAGTAAGTTTCATATTCACTTTCTGTGCCTTCTTTTAGCTTGCTTTTGGAAACAAGCATTTTTATTGGATATTTTATAAAATCTGAGTACTTTTTAACTAATGCTTTTAGTCTATATTCCTCTAAAAATTCATCATAGAACTCATCTTCAGTGTTTTCTTTTATCTTTAAGGTGATTTCAGTTCCTTCTGTATCTTTTTGGCAAACTTCAATATTATACCCCTCAGCGCCTTTAGATTCCCATTTATACCCCTCAGAGTTCTTTTTACGACTCTTAACAGTTACCATGTCTGATACCATGAAAGCTGAATAGAAACCAACACCAAATTGTCCGATTATATCTACTCCATCCTTTATTTCATTTTCAGTCTTGAAGGCTAGAGAACCGCTTTTAGCTATAGTTCCTAGATTAGTTTCAAGCTCCTCCTTAGTCATACCAATACCTGTATCAGTAATAGTTAAAGTTCTATTTTCCTTATCTGCTGTTATTCTTATGTAAAAATCATCTTGATTAAAGCTAATATTTTCATCTATTAAAGATTGATAATAACTCTTATCAATAGCATCACTAGCATTTGATATTAGCTCCCTTAAAAATATCTCCTTATGAGTATAGATAGAGTGGATCATTAGGTCTAACAGTCTTTTAGATTCTGATTTAAATTGTTTTGTTCCCATTTTATTGATTCCTTTCATTTTAAGTTATAATAAACCACGCCTAAGCTAGGTTAAGCGTGGCAATGTAACAATAAAGCTAGTTAATTTGAATTTGAGATTTTCCTTTGGGTTTTTCCAGTTTTGGAACCACAACCTGCAATAGTCCATTTTCAAATTTAGCGCTAATTTCCTCGCCAGACATATTTTGAAGATATATTCTACGTTGCACTGAACTCTGTCTTCGCTCTTTATGAACATAGTTTTCTTTCTCATCGTTAATCTGTTCTTGCTTTGTTGCACATATTAGAAGTTCATTTTCTAATGCTTCTAAATTAATGTCTTCCTTCTTAAAGCCAGGCAGTTCGGCATCAATTAGATAGTTCTTTTCATTCTCTCTAACATCTACCTTAATACCTTCAGTTCTTAGACTTTTAAATGGTGACAAACTATCATTGAAAAAGTCGTCCATCATGTTATAAAAGTCTACAAAATCATTTGTTCTTGTAACCTCTCTGTTACGATTAATTGGTGTTAATCCAAACATAAAAACGCCTCCTCTAATTTTTTTTGTTAGCACTCTCTATCGTTGAGTGCTAATTTTATTTTAACAAATTTATTTTACTTGTCAATATGTTTTGCGGCTAAAATTATTAAAAAATTTTAAACAAATTTTAACTATATTGTTAACAAATTTAAGCAATATTTTCAAATGAAAACATACTGTAATAATCATTAGATATGAGGAAACTGTAATTTTGATAATTTCAGTTGACGGGAGTTAAAATGTTAACCGAAGGGATACTGTTAAGGAAGTAAAACAATAGATGATGCTACAAAAGTATGGATTGCTTTAAGTTATAAGTTTCTTATATTACCAATAAATATTGAAATAATTAAGTGGTACAAAAGTAGAAAAGAGAAAACAACATTAACTTCACATAATTATTTGATAGTTTGTACATAATTTCTTGCTATATGTATCCTTATAAACTGTATCTACAAATAAATTTCCCTTCTAGATGTAAAGACATCTAGAATACTCTTCAAACAAATTAGTTATTAGTTCACCCTTAGTGCATTTATCTATAATACTCTATAACTTATAACGGGATATACCGTCACAGCCTACTCCTAAAACTAGTTTCGGTGCGTAACTCTGAGACCTTCTTCTCTAAAAAACTATATAGGTAAATGGTTTTAACTAGCGTAATTTATGTTAATCGTTGGCAACAGATAACATAAAAGCCCCAACAGATTATACGTTTTTGAGTGAAAGTTAAAGTTTTACGCATTAAAAAAAATAATTAATGAACAGCCTGCCAGGGGGCGTAACCAAATTGTGAACAATTTATTTTGCTATAGAATCTAGGTATATCGGCTGTAATCCATTTTTAAACGATATCATGATTTAAGGGTAAAAAATGACCTTTCACGATATAGTTATATACTGGATATAAAAATATTGTGAAAAATAATATCTAGCTATTTTCTTCTTCAAGCTAAGTAAGAACATAAATCGAAACTTATAACTATAGAAAAAGATATTTTTATAAATTCAAAAATGTATGTTTGTTAATGCTTTAATATTATAAAAATTATTTATTTTATAGAAATATGAAAAAAAGTTCTGTATAATAAGTTTATAATTAGTAAAAAAACTATAAAAGTGTATTGAAAAATATTGAATTAAGAGGTGTAACAATGAAGGGTTATGAACAAATATTTGATGAAACAACAACGGACAAGGAAATTTTAAAAGCATTTACCATTGTTATCCCATATATATCGAAAATTTTAAAAGAAGATATGGCATTTGGTATTTCTAATACGGAAGAATATACTTATTATGAACCTGCAAAAAATTTTGACTTAACTATTAAACCTGGAAATCCTTTAATAGCTGAGGGAAAAGCAGTTTTAAAACTAAATAAACCAACTACAAAATTTATACCTAAAAGTGTATTTGGAAAAGATTTAAATATTACAGGTGTTTCAATAAAAAACTATAAAGGCGATGTTATTGGAACTATTAATGTTGCTGTAGATATAGAAAAAGATAAAGAGTTTTCGGAGAATTTAAAGAATCTTTCAATAGCAACTTCACAAATTACCGAAAGTTTAAATCAAATGTCTAAATCTGCTTTAGAATTAGCAGGCGCAGGACGGGATGCTATACAGCTTGTACATGATACTATTGAGAAGGCACATCAAACTGAGGAAGCTTTAGAACTTGTGAAAAATATTTCAACTAAGAGTAACCTGTTAGGTCTTAATGCGGCTATAGAGTCTGCTCGGGCTGGAGAACACGGTAAGGGTTTTTCTGTCGTAGCTAGTGAAGTCAGAAAACTTGCAACTCAAAGTAGTAATTCTGTAGTTACAATAAAGAAAATTATTGAAGAAGTAAATAATTCGGTTGAACTTATAAGTAAATCTATAGAGCAAACAGGGGCAATTAGTGAAGAACAAGCTGCTACTACTGAGGAAATAGCTTCAACCATGGATAGTATAAATGAGAATATAAAAAATCTTAGTGAGTATCTAACAAAAACGCAATAGTCTTTGATTTTAATAAATATAAAAAGAGTCGTCACAAAAATGGCGATTCTTTTTAACTTATGACAAAGAAAAGTACAATCGGCAATTGACTAAAAATATGTTGTATGGTTAAAAAAAATGTAATACAATTAAATGAACAACTACTTATTTAACGGATTTGTTAAAAGTATAGTTTTAAACATAATAATTAAAAATTTTAATAGTTTAAATGATGAAAAATTTCTTAACTTGAGTACTAAGAGGTTTGGAGTTAACAGTACAATCCACCAATTATTGTTCTCAGATTTCATAAAGTCTGTTATATGTAGTTGGTTTTTTATATTACTAAAGTTATAGGAGAATGTGTATTATGTGTGAAGAAATAAGAATTGGTATAGCTGATTTAAATGTAACCAATGCTCCTAATAAACTAATAACTGTAGGGTTAGGGTCCTGTATCGGAATAACTCTCTATGATGAAGTAAGAAAAAACGGCGGTATGCTTCACATAATGTTGCCTGACAGCACACAGTTTCAAAACATTACAAATCCATACAAATTTGCTGATTTAGGAGTACCAATACTACTAAAAAAAGTTCAAGATATGGGCTCTAGAAAGAACGACATATTTGCAAAAATTGCTGGTGGTGCATCAATGTTTAATTTTACTGATAAAAATATGATTATGGACATAGGTAACAGAAATTCCTTAGCAGTAAAAAAGATATTAAATGAATTAGGGATTTCCTTAGTAAGCGAAGATATCGGAGGCAGCAATGGTAGAACTATAGTTTTAGACACAAATACTGGCAACGTTTTAATAAAGACAGTTGGGAAAGATATGAAAGAAATCTAGACTAGAAATAGAAAATAATATTGTAGCTATTTTTTTAGTATAGCTATTCAATCTAAGGAGGAAAAATTTTGAGTTTTAATAGTTTTAATGCAATGGAATTGGATGCTTTAAAAGAAGTAGGAAACATTGGATCAGGAAATGCAGTGACAGCTTTATCTCAACTTCTCAATCGAAAAATCGATATGAATTTACCTGCAATAAATATAATTTCATTTCAAGATATTTTTAATAAGATAGGAGGAGAAGATCTCGTAGTTGGAGTAATTGTAAGAGTACTTGGAGATACGCCAGGAAGTATGCTATATGTATTAGAAAAAGATACTGCATTAGGGATAATAGCATCCTTAACTGGGGAAGTTAGTGAAGAAATAAGCGAAATGGGAGATTCGGTTTTATGTGAAATAGGAAATATTATTTCTGGAGCATACCTGAATGCTATTGCAATGCTAACTAATCTATTGATTTTACCTTCTGTACCTGCAGTAGCTACAGATATGCTAGGAGCTATACTATCTACTACATTTATTGAATCAGGTCAGTATGATGAATATGTTCTAGATATTGAATCTGTTTTTAGACAAGGTGAAAATTCCGAGAAAATTGGTGGACATTTTTATTTTATTCCAGTGCCAGGATCTTTAGAAAAAATATTAGATAAATTGGGTGTAAAATAAATGGAGGTGTAAAATGTGGCAAGGGTATTGATTGTAGATGATGCAGCGTTCATGAGGATGATGATGAAAGATATACTTACTAAAAATGGTTTTGAAATAGCAGGTGAAGCTCCTAATGGAGTTAAAGCTATTGAAATGTACAAAATAGAAAAACCTGATCTTGTTACAATGGATATAACAATGCCAGACATGGATGGAATTCAAGCAGTTAAATCAATAAAACAAATTGATCCTACAGCAAAAATAATAATGTGCAGTGCTATGGGGCAACAAACTATGGTATTGGATGCAATAAAAGCAGGAGCAAGTGATTTCATAGTTAAACCTTTTCAAGCAGATAGGGTGTTAGATGCAATAAAAAAGGTAATAGGATAATAGATTATAAGCTCAGATAAAGAAAACTTGTAACTTTAATGGTTGCAAGTTTTTGTGACTTATAGGACTGATATTTAGATAAAATAAAAAAAGTCTCAGGTTTATATAAAAACATTGTTGCAAGGAGAAAAGTCACAGAAAAAAGGGACTAAGGTCCTTAGGTAGTAATAAAAACAGTGAATTTATGGTATAATTATTAATGTTAAAAAATTGGAAGTCACAGTGTAAGTTAACGGAGGAGAAAATATGTCTATACAAATAACAATTGTTTTAGTGCTTACATTTATTATTTCTATGATCGGTACACTAGGTTATTCTGTAAGAATCGTAGGTGTAAAAACAGGAAGGATAGCAATATCCTTTGCAGTATTTAATATATTTGCATTAATCTCTAGAACAGCCTATAGTATTCAAGCGCCATTAATGGCTAAAAAAATTGAAAATACTATTAAAACTGGTAATCCAGAAAATTTATTACATGTATTTAGATGGATACTTTTTACCACTACAATAGCAGCAATTGCAGGTGCATTATTAATGCCCACCTTTATAAAAATTTTTGGCAAAGCTGTAGAATCTTTCAGCGTTAATCGTTCTATACCTAAATTATTAATACATGGCTTCTCAAAATCAGGAATAGAGCAATTCAAAAGTAGTGTTACAAAACCTAAAAAGGAAAATTTCGCACAACTAAAGAGTTTTAAGCAGATGCCTAAAAAAATTCTTGTCCTTAATACAGTAGCTTTTTCAATATCTACGGTTGGGTCTCTGGCATCCTTGTATGCGGGCTGTTTAAATCCAGAATTAAGAACCACTTGTAGTACACTAGCGGCTGTTATAAATGGGTTTGCAACAATATTTATGTTTATATTTATTGATCCATATATCTCCATGTTAACGGATGATGTAATAAGAGGAGAATGTTCCCAGTTGCAGTTTGAAAGATGTATTATTTTTATCGTTGGGGGTCTAATATTAGGTACTATATTGGCTCAGTTTTTATTAGTTCCAGCGGCTGAGATAATATCATTTATAGCGAAAGCAATATAAAAAAATATAGATTTATTAGAAATATTACGTATGTCTTATTAAAATAATTTAGTTCAATGCATTAAAAATGTAAGAATTGAAGTAAACTTTAATAGAAAAGGTAATAAAAAATCATTAAAATAAGGCTGAACTATGTTTATGTTAATGTTAATGTAAGAAAAGAGGTGTGAGTTTTGAATAAGACAATGGAAAAGACTGTGATAGCTATTGTAGGCACCACAATGTTACTTCCGGTTATACTTACAATTATAATGAATGCTCCCAAGTTTATAAGATTTATAAATAATTAATATAGAAGATAAAAAAAGAATCGTTATAAAAATAGCAATTCTTTTTACTTTTATGGTTGCTAATTAGTCTAGAAAATAGATTAATAGAAACCTTTTTCAAATATTTTCTTTATAACCTCTAAATCCTTAGTTTTGCCTAGTGCAAGCATCAATTTAATTCTAGCTTTTTGTCCAGGCAGGTTATCTCCTAATATTACGCCCATATTTCTTAACTCTCTTCCAGCTCCTTCATAACCATAGCTGTCCAAAACTCTACCTCTAAAACATCTGGAAACCATTACGACGGCAATTCCGTTATCAATAGCCTTCTTTATTCCTGGTACCATTAATGGAGGAATATTACCTCTACCCATGGCCTCTATTACAATGCCTTTATCCCCATTATCTACACAAAAATTTATATATCTAGAATCCATACCAGTAGCACATTTTATAAGTGAAACCTCAGTTTCTATTTTATCAGTTTCAATAAAGGTTCTTTTTACAGTGTCTCTATAAAAAATAGCTTCATTATTATCGATTATACCAACAGGACCAAAGTCTGGACTCTGAAAAGCATTTAACTGCATAGAATGTTCTTTAGTGACCTCAGAAGCGCTATTCAACTCATCATTAAGACAAACTAGAACACCTCTGTTTTTTGCTTTAGGAGATATCACAGTACAAATAGCAGCAGATAGGTTCGCAGGTCCATCATAGCCTAATTCAGAACTGTTTCTCATAGAACCTGTAATTACTATCGGTTTATCACTTTTAATTGTCAAATCTAAAAAATAAGCTGTTTCCTCTAAAGAATCAGTACCATGAGTAACAACCACTCCAGTTATATCTTTTTTTTCTAAAATAGTTTTAATATAATTTGATAACTCTAACATTTTTAAAGGAGTTACATGGGGTCCTGGTAGATTTGAAAAATTATAAGACTCTACTTTGGCAAATTTTTCGATGCCGGTAACCATCGCCATTATTTCCTCTCCTGAAAGAGTTGGAACTGCAGCTTCGATTCTTGGATCTACCTTCATAGAGATTGTCCCACCGTTAAATATAATAGCAACTTTTTCCATTAAGCATCTTCTCCTTTGAGTTTATTACTACTCTATTGTACCCCCTTTTATTAGTGTTGAAAAGTATAAAAAAATTCAAGGTAAGCATTATTAGTTCTATTTTTAACCTAAGATATACCAAGAATTAGGAAGGAAATTTGTTAATAATCTTATCTATGGATAAAGGGGCTTTTTTATTTTTACAATAAGGATAAAAAATGGAAATCAAAATTATATTATGGTAAACTATTTATATTGGTAAACTTGTTATATCAGCACAGAAAGTACGAATTATTTAAAGCCAATACATAATTTATAAACGTATAAGATATAAGTCAAATATATATAGAATTCATTTTTATTTAAAAAATAGAGATTGTGAGAAACTTTTTAATTTGTTTAAGAATTTAGTCCATAACAAAAACTATAATATCTTAATATTGTTTTAAAAAAGAATAAATTATTAGGAGGATAATGTGAGGTGGAAAACTGTATTGTATGCAAAAGAATTACTATGATAAAAGAAGAAATCAATCCTTATTTTGTGGCTGAGTTAGAAACTGGATATGTTGTAATAGGTGACTATCAGCTTTTTAAAGGATATACTCTATTTATTTGCAAAGAACATGAGACGGAATTACATTTTTTAAAAGAGAATATTAGAGCTGAATTTTTAGCAGAAATGAGCAAGGTAGCTGAGGCTGTATACAATGCTTTTAAACCAGATAAGTTAAATTATGAACTACTTGGGAACGGAAAAGGAGGAGCTCATATACATTGGCATATTTTCCCTAGAAGGGAAAATGATACTCCAGTACAAGGACCAGTTTGGTGGATAGATAGAGATTTAATGTATTCTGAAAAAATAAAGCCAAATGAGGCTGAGTTAAATGATTTGAAGAGTAGGCTTTTTAAGGAATTAAATAAATTGACTACAATAATAAAAAAAGGTGATTTTTAAATGTAATTATAGGAAAAACAAATAGGTAAAATTAGGGATGATATCAAAGCGGTTTTCTTTGATATGGGAAATGCCTTATTACACTTTCATTATGGAGAATCAGATGATTAAACTATCATTCATAATTACAAAAAAACTATTTCCTTATCTTGTGAGGGAAAATAATAGACAAGATGTAATGAAAGAGCTGTGGAGTTACATGATGGGACCTCAGCTAATAGTTGTATATATTTTGCTAGTGAAGCATTAAGAAGAACAGGGCCACACATTCATATATTTTTATGAGTTGGGGTGTACCAGGTAAGTATGACCTTGATTATATATATGATAATCAAGGGAAAAAATATGATGAAAGTGCATACCATGTAAGAAATATTAATTATGCTAAATAAACTAAAGATTCTATTGCTCACTTTATGTACAACCACTAAAGGTTTATCAATCTTCTTATTTTAGGATAAGGAGACTTTTTTATCATAAACATAAAAAATGGAAAATAAGAGTGCATTATGGTAAACTTTTAACTAGGGCACAGGGGTATTTTATTGCGAGATATAGATTTTTAAATATACTAGGAATAGAGGTAACATATATGAATTTTGAAACTGCCTTTAATACATTCCCTCAAATTTTAATGGAAGGTGCTTTAGGAGAGAGACTGAAGCATGAATATAATATTATATTTGATGATAGGGTTGCAATGGCTGGTTTAATTTACAACTCCGCCTCAAGACAAGCCATGCTAAATATTTTTGGGCAATATGTAAAAATAGCTGAAAAATACCATTTGCCATTTATTGCGACTACTCCAACTCGTAGGGCAAATCGAGAACGTGTGATTCAGTCGAGTTTTAATGAAGAAATCATTGAGGATAATGTGCGCTTTCTTAAGCAAATTAAAAACAATACAAGCATTGATATGTTTGTGGGTGGCTTAATGGGATGTAAAGGGGATGCTTATAAAGCAACAGAGATTTTATCTATAAAAGAGGCACAAGAATTTCATTCATGGCAGGCAAATTTATTTAGAAATTCTGGAGTAGATTTTTTATTTGCAGGCATAATGCCTGCCTTGTCTGAGGCTATCGGTATGGCCAAGGCAATGGAAAGTACAGATTTACCATACATTATTAGTTTTATGATTAGAGAAGATGGAAAACTCATAGATGGAACAACGATTAATAATGCAATTTTTAATATAGATAATTCAACTACACGTAAGCCAATTTGCTATATGACAAATTGTGTTCATCCAATAATTTTGAAAAAAGCTTTATCTTGCTCATTCAATGAAACTAATTTGGTTAAAGAACGTTTTTGTGGAATACAAGCAAACACTTCAATGCTATCGCCAGAAGAACTGGATAACTGTTGTGATTTGAAGTCTTCTGATAGTGTTAGTCTTGCTTGTGAAATAATGGAGTTACACAGGTATTTTACATCTAAAATATTTGGCGGTTGTTGTGGTACTGATAATACCCATATGGAGGAAATAGCTAAAAGGTTAAATAAGTATTATATAGGAATTCAATAAGTTTGGAGTGAAATTATGAACACATTATATGTATCAGATTTAGATGGAACTCTTTTAAACACTAATTCTGAACTTTCAGAAACAAGTAAGGAAATAATTAATACATTAGTACAAAAAGGTTTGAAGTTTACTTATGCAACTGCACGGTCCTTTTCCTCGGCATCTAAAATAATTGAAGGCTTGCATTTAACAATACCTGCAATAACCTATAATGGAGCCTTTTTTATTGAACCCATTGATGGAAAGATTATTTATTCAACTTCTTTTTCAAAGGAGCAAATAAAGTATATATCAACTATTTTGATAGAGCATGAAATTTCACCACTTGTATATTCTTTGCTTGATGGACAAGAACGTGTTTCGTGGTTAGAAGGTAAAGAGAATAAAGGTATGTTACATTACTTTAAGGCAAGAGAAGGAGATAAACGCTGGAGATGTACAACAAGTAATGACGAACTTTATTTAGGCTCTATATTTTATTTTACAATTATAGGGGAGAAAGCTGAGTTAGAAGCTTTGAAAGGTTATTTTGATGCTACATCTCAATTTGTATGTACGCTGCAGCAGGAATTGTACAGAGAAGATGAGTATTGGCTTGAAATTATGCCACATAATGCAACTAAAGCAATGGGTATAGAAAGATTAAAAGAAATTACCGGATGTGACAAAGTAATATGTTTTGGTGATGCCATTAATGATATTTCTATGTTTAATATTGCAGATGAAGCCTATGCAGTTGCAGATGCTAATTTAAAGTTAAAGCAAATTTCAACTGGAATTATTGGGTCAAACAATGATGATGGTGTTGCTTTATGGTTATTGGAAAATGTAATATAAAAAGAAAGCCAAAAATGACTTTCTATAGGGCTTAATACCATTGGTAATCGTCAGAATACTGATCTCTATTAATATGAGAATTTTGATGGCTAAAGGCTAAGTAATATGGGCAGTTCAAGAAGTTTGAGCATGAAGGCATACTATCACGTATTTCATATTGTTGATTCATAATGGCTTGTTTGAATACATTATCACAGTGCTGTTTAGCTATTTTAACGTAATAAGCTATGCCTGAAGAAAGACATTTGTTATAGTCATCATGGTAAGGGCTGTTAGGTGGAAATGGGTTGAATGCTCTGATATCTGGGTACATATAAATCCTCCGAATATAAAATCTTCATATAATACATAGTATGGATAATATATTATAATGTGACATGTAATCTTCTTATTTTGGGATAAGAGGATTTTTAACTTTAAGCCAAGTATAAAAAATGGAAAATAAGATTGTATTATGGTAAACTATACATTATATGTGGAGTAAGGAAATTAAAAAGTACTGAGTTTTATAGCCACATTATGTAAGGAGGAACTTATGATAAACGCAGGTTTAGTTTTAGAAGGCGGCGGTATGAGAGGTGTTTATACTGCAGGTGTTTTGGATTTTTTTATAGATAAAGGTCTTTATTTTAATAGCATATATGCAGTGTCTGCAGGTGCATGCCACAGTTGTAGTTATTTGTCAAAACAACGAGGTCGTGCCTTTCGTGTAAATGTAGATTATTTGAAAGACAAGCGATATTGCAGTGTAAGAAGTCTTATCAAGACAGGGGATATGTTTGGCGCTGATATGTGTTACGATATAATACCAAATCAACTTGATTTGTATGATTATGAGGAATTTGTAAAATATGAAGGAGAGTTTTTTTCTGTAATAACAAATTGTAATACAGGCAAAGCAGAATATGTAAAGATAAAGGATATGCAGAAAGATATTATTGCAGTTAGGGCTTCAAGCTCATTGCCAATACTATCAAAAAACGTGTTTATAGATGGCAAAGAGTACTTAGACGGAGGCATTTCAGATCCAATCCCAATTGCTAGTTCAATTCAAGGTGGAAATAAAAAGAATGTTGTTATATTAACTCAATGTGAAGACTACAGAAAGCAGCCCAATAAAATCATGACATTAATTAAATCAAAATATCGAAAATATCCAAACTTAATTGAAGCAATGGGTTCAAGACATATTCGTTATAATGGAGCTTTGGATTTGATTAAAGAAGAACAGGAAAAAAGAAATGCTTTTGTAATAAGACCACAAGTAGCACCTAATATTGGACGCGTTGAAAAGAATAAGGATAAACTTAGTACTCTTTATCAGAATGGATATAATGATGCTGAGAAATGCTATGATAAATTAATAGAATTTTTAGGGTAAATATAAGATGTTGTGGTGATATCCCGTAGGGGCGTGCTGTGCTACCCCCGTTCCAAATGTTATTATTATGCCAAATCACATACACATGATTATTATTTTCAATGGAATTAAAACGTTGAATATGGTGAATACAGGCGACCAAAGGTCGCCCTACGGAAAAAAATATAATAAGATTTACAAATTGGAGGTAATACCTTGAATAGCAAAATATTAGAATCAGAAAAATTGCTATTAAAACCATTATCTATTAATGAACTTTCATTTATTAATAGCAATGAGATTGATAAGGTTGGAGTTTTAATTGAGCAAGAAGCAATATTTGATTTTGTTAAGCTAGCCATATCAAAGAAATTAGAAAAAATGAAAAAGGTTGATGAAGAAATTCATGAATGGTATACATATTGGCTAATTATAAATAAGGATAACCATGAGGGCGTTGGATTTATTGGGTTTAAAGGGGTGCCAGATGAAAGTGGTTACTCAGAAGTTGGATATAGTATTTCATCTAATTATAGAAGGAAAGGGCTTATGTCAGAAGCCTTATCCTTATTAATAAGTTGGGCATCGAACTTTGAAAACTGCAAGGGTATTACAGCCGAAAGAGTACTAAAAGGGAATATAGGATCAAATAATGTGTTAAGAAATTGTAATTTTAAATTGTCTAGCTCTTCAAGTGAAGAAAATAGCTATATTTTTAAATTTAGATAAATTAAAAATTTAAGGATGCTCCATCTTCAGGTATAAATATATTATTACTAATATTATTGACACTAATATAGTGTTTTAAATCTTGTCTTGATAATCTGCAATGATTCCATGCTTCCATGTGCAAAGCAACAATTTGTATATTTGCATATCTACGGCATAATTCATGAATATCAAACGTGGACATAGTAATAGGCTCTCCATACTCAAACTGAGCGCCACCAAAATTACAAAAAATAACTTCAGGTTTGAATTTTTCTATTGCCTCTTCAACTTCCTTACACCAAACTGTATCACCTGCAATATAAATCACGGGTTCTTCAGGATAGGAAATAACAAAGCCTGAAACTGGGGCCATAGCTTCAGCAATTTCTCCATGACCATGCTTACCACTAGTACGATTAAAACTTATATTATTCCAAACAAAAGTATCTTTAATAGGGTTTACATCAATAAATCCATATGATTTCAATTTTTTTTCATCTTCAGTTTGGCATAATATTGGAATGTTTTTAGGAATCAATTTTGCAGCAGTTTCATCAAAGTGATCTCTGTGTGTATGGGTAACAAGTGCTGCATCACAATTTATAATAGTATCAATGTTTATAGGCAACTCTACTAGTGGATTGTAGCTCTGGTTAGGCACGCCTTTAATAGGCTCCATTAAACCTGCTTCGCTTAACATTGGATCTACAAGAATTCTTTTATTATTAATTGTTATTATTAAAGTAGCATGACGAATTAATTGAATTTTCATTGTTTATCACTCCAGTTCTATATGATATATTTACTATATAATAAATACTGGTTGATTAGAGTAAATATAAGGATGAAAAGAGTTTCATCATGAAAGGATTTTGTAATTATGGTTGATCAAACAGACCTAGAGATTTTGAATCTACTTAGTGAAAATTCAAGAATGCAGTGGCAAGAAATTGGCGAGGAAGTTCATTTAACTGGACAGGCAGTTAGAAATAGAATAAATAAGCTTGAAAAGACAGGAGTTATTGAAGGGTATACCATAAAAACAAATGCTGCAATGCTTGGCAAGGAATTAGTAGCTTTTATAACTGTTTTTATGAAAACAACTAATCATGCGGGCTTTCAGAAATACATTCAAAAAAACCCTCTAATATCTGAAGCAAATAGGATTAGTGGGGAAGGTTGCTATATGTTAAAAGTAACTGCAGGTAATCAAGAAGAAATTGTGGGTATGTTGGATGAAATTTTGGAATACGGGAATTATAGGGTTAATTTATCTATTAAAAATATAAAATAGACAGATATATAGCAAAGCGTAATGGTTCAGTTGATTGGCCATGTGGTAGGGTAGTTTTTGATATTTAATTTAAGAGATTTCTTAAATTAAATATCATTGAAGTATAGAATTAGTAGGGAAGTGCGAACTTAAGAATATCACTACTGCTGGTGCAGGTAGTGAATACTATGCTTGAAAAGACAAGAGCGCTAACTTTTATTTGTCAAAATCTTGTGGGTCTAAGTTATTAACATAATCTAATACTTCATCAAGAGTATTAGCAGAATGCATGGCATCTACTCCACCTTTGTGATAGTAAACTGCGAAGCGCTCATTTTTAAAATAAAAAATATGATAACTTCTATCGCCTACTTGTCTATGGCCTAGGCTCATTTCATTATCTATAGTCAGTTCATTTAACAGTGTATTTCCAACCTTAATATCTTTTAAGCCTTTTAAACTTAAATATTGAGGAAAAAACTCAAATTCTTTCATCGTATTCATTTAAATTACCCCTTTCATTTGTTTATAGATTAATAATAACATTAATTGCTGTAAAAACATAGATTGCATTAAGAATGCCAGTAGAGTTATTTATATAAATCTACTGGCATTTTTAGCTTGTTAATGAATTTCTAATACTTTATCTAACCTTGTTAGTTCAAAAACCTTCATAACCTGTGGTTTTACAAATTGAAGTTTATGGTTCCATTTTCTTTTTTCATAAGCTCAAGAAGCTCATCTCTAAACTTTGATACTTCTTCCACTACGAAATTTTTATATATGGAAATAACTACGGTAGGAATTTCATTTGCTCCGATATTTGATTGCTCTGATAGTTTTCTAACTTCATCTGCAACTACAGTAAATCCTCTTCCGTGTTCACCAGGTCTTACGGCCTCAATAGCAGCATTTAGCACTAATAAATTGGTTTGCCTTGGAAGGTTGTCTGTAGTTCCTTGTAATGATTTTTGAAAATAGTCTCTATGTTGATGGTGTAATAGTTTTAGCTAATACTGGATCTTCAGAACGATTAAAAATAACTCATGATGAAATAATAGGAGAACAAATAAATTCATGGATTTTGTCTGAATTTATTAAACCTTTAAAATTAAGTTTGTTGGAACTATGGCAGATGTAAATGGAAAAGGGATTAGTGCAGCTTTACGGTTGCCTTTTATATTTTTAACAAGATTAATTTATTATAAAATCACATAGACTTCACATAATCTCGTGATAATTATTATAATATTGTCTGCTAATATATTGATATAGAGAGGAGGTAAACATTATGTTATTTAATAGAAAGAAAGAGAATTATAAGTATGGAAAAACATTTACTGCCCTTGGAACAATTAATACTATAACTTGTTTCGGAAAAAAAGGTGAGGAAGCACTGGATGTTGCACATAAAAGGATACTTGAAATTGATAATAGAATGTCTGCCTTTAAATATGATAGTGATGTAATGAAAATAAACCGTAGCGCAGGAATTGAGGCACAAAAAATTAATTCTGATACCTTTAATTTACTGAAACGCTCTTTAGAATTTTCAAAGCGTTCAGAGGGCGCTTTTGATATAACTGTACGACCGTTAACTTTCTTGTGGGGATTTAGTAAGAAATTAAACTATATCCCTGATAAAGAAGAAATTGAAGAGGCTTTAAATCTTGTAAATTACCAAGACTTAACATTAAATGATAAGGAAGGTACAGCTTATCTAAAAAGAGAAGGCCAAGCTATTGATTTAGGTGGAATCGCTAAAGGATATGCGGCAGATGAGGTTAAAAGAATTCTGCTTCAGTACAAAATAAAAGATGCATTAATAAACCTAGGTGGTAATATTGTTGTCTTAGGTCACAATGAAGCAGGAGAAACTTGGCGCATAGGAATTCAGAACCCATTTTCAAGCACTGGTATTTATATAGGCACTATAAAAACAATAAATAAAACTATAGTTACTTCGGGTAGCAATGAACAATTTTTTATTAAAGATGGTGTTCGTTATCATCATATTATAGATCCACATAGTGGATACCCCGTAAATAATGGGCTCATAAGTGTTACTGTAGTATGTGAATTATCAATTGATGCAGATGCATTAACAACAGCTCTTTTCGTATCTGATATGGATAAAGCTATTACACTGCTTAAAAGTATTAATGCAGAGGGGATATTTGTAATGGAGAATCAGGAGGTATATGTTACAGAAGGCTTGAAAGGGAATTTTGAAAGGAGTTTTACAGCATGAGAAAACAAAAAATATCAGTAATTCAAATAACAAGACATATTATTCAGTTTATAATGTTTATAGTCTTACCAGCACTTTATATAAGTACTTTTAATGGTATAAAACAAACTTATATTGCTATTATTAACCATAGCTTCAGTTTTAGCAATCTTGCACCACAATTGATTGAGGCTATATGTATTATTCCAATTACAATTTTAATAGGGAGGTTTTTCTGTGGTTGGATGTGTTCTTTAGGAGCATTGGGTGATTTAACTTATGCTATCTCAAATAAGCTATTTAAAAGGAAGCTCAAAGTTAGTGAAAAAGTAGACGAAAATTTAAAGTATGCTAAATATATTGTCCTATTACTTTTGATTTCTGTTATATGGTCTTTTGATATAACTAAATTCCAATCAGACAACCCATGGGATATATTCGGTATGATTACTGGACTAGGTAAAGTCCCTAATTTTTTTTACATTGCTAAAAATCTTACAGGTGGGTTAATTTTATTTGTCCTTATTATAATTGGATCTTCCTTTATTGAACGGTTCTTTTGTAGATATCTTTGCCCTCTAGGTGCAGTGTTTGCTATTACATCAAAGTTAAGGATTGTAAAGATAAGCAAACCTTCACAGAAATGTGGTGCTTGTAGAGTTTGTACAACAAACTGTGCAATGGGAATACCACTTTACAAAACTGAAGAGGCAGCTAGTGGCGAATGTATTCAGTGTATGAAATGTGCAACTGCATGCCCTAGAAATAATGTTACTTTGACAGCTTCTGAGAAAGATGTAAGACCAGTTATTGCTGGAGTTGCAGCTGTATCTGTTATGACAGGGTTTTATTATGTAGGTACTATTGGGGTTAATGCAGCAGGACTTAATGATACAAGCATATCTATTCAAAGCTCTCAAACAACATCTTTATCAAGTGAAAGTGGAAGCTATAAAGATGGAACCTATGAAGGTACTGGTACTGGTTATAGAGGAGCTGAAACAACAGTTTCTGTTGTGGTTAAAAATGGTAAAATAACTGATATAACAACAGTTTCTAATGGCGATGATAAACCTTTTTACAGCAGAGCATTTACAACTGTTTCAAAGGAGATAATAAGCAATCAATCAACAGATGTAGATTCAGTTTCAGGGGCAACTTTTAGCAGCAATGGAATTATGTCAGCAGTAGAAGATGCACTAAGCAATGCTAAAGCTGATGCTACAAGCAATGAAGCTGAAACAAAAACTGTAGAAAGCACAACTCAAGCACAAGCAACAACTTCTCAAACAACAACTGCTCAGTCAGCAACAACACAAACTACAACACAAAGCTCAACAGAACCATCTACTAATGCGTCTACATCAAGTAATAGTGCAACCTACAAGGATGGCACCTATGAAGGTAGTGGTACTGGATTTAGAGGAGCTACTACAACAGTTTCAGTTGTAGTTAAAAATGGTAAAGTAACTGATATAACAACTGTTTCCTATGGTGACGATAAACCTTTTTACAGCAGGGCATTTACAACTGTTTCAAAGGAAATAGTAAGTGCTCAGTCAACAGATGTGGATTCAGTTTCGGGGGCTACTTATAGTAGCAGAGGAATTATGGCGGCAGTAGAGGATGCACTTAGCAAAGCATAAAAAAGAATATTATTATTTATAATTATGAACAATGAATTTCTACTTATGGCTGATATATCAACATTTGAAGAGGGGTGAAAGCTAAGAAGTAATGAAGAAATAGACTTTTCAGAAGCAAAAACCTTTAATTTAGATGAGTATTATGGAATAAGTAAAGATAATAGTCAAAGCTATTACTATTATATGATTAATAATTTCTTTAACCATATAAATTTAAAAAGGGAAAATATAAATATACCTAATGGCATGGCAGAAAACATAGAGGAAGAGTGCATAGAATATGAGAAAAGAATATGTAAGCTCAAGGGGTTGATATTCAAGTTTTAGGTATTGGAGTTAACGGACATATAGGATTTAATGAACCAGATATTAACTTTGATGCACAAACTCACCTTGTAAACTTAGATGAAAAATATATATAATTCAAGAAGCGTTAATGAAACTCCGAGGAATATATCGGAGTTTTTTACATTAATCTACAAAAATTGAAGGAAAATTGCATATTGATGTTGAATAAAGTAAAAGAAATTTTATATGAATTTATGGGTTGTATGCTATTTATAAAATGTAAGACAAAAAAACTAAATAGCAAAGCTTTGCGGTTAAATTTGTATTAAGTTAATATCAAGAAAACAGGAGGAATAAAAATGAAGGTTAAAAACACAAAATCTTTATTTACAACACTAGCATTATGTATTATTTGTTTATTTGTATTCTCAGCTTGTAATTCTGATGGTGAATCACCAAAACAAGCTGTTTCAAAATCCCTAAGCTCAGTAAAATCTCTTGATGAAGCTGGCATGAAAAATTATTTCACTTATGATGAGTTAATGAATTTCGGTACCTCTAGTGGTGAAGAATCAATTAAGGTTAAAGAAAATACAAAACTATTTTTTTCTAAATTAGATTATAAAATAATATCATCTTCAGTAAGTGGTAAAACTGCAACAGTTAAAACTGAAATAACTAACACGGATATGAAGAGTTTAATGGGTGAATACATTGCAGAAGTGATGAAATTATCTGTGGGAAACGCCTTTACCACAGATGATAAAAAACTTACAGACTCAGATATGAGTAAAAAAACAGATCAAATGTTAATTGATATGATTTCAAAGAAAGACAATAAAAAAGAGACAACAACTGTTAATGTGAAATTATCAAAAACTAATAAGCACTGGAAAATAAAGATGGACAAAGAACTACAGAATGCTATAACTGGTGGGTTGGCAAGCGTTTCATCAGATGATAATAAGACTGATAAATCACCAAAAAGTAAGTTTGATGAAATTAACAACTTTGTTATTGGTGATATTTGGAACAAAGGCTTTTGTGATGTGAGTTCCTATTTGAATAGTGGAGCAGGCAGCACAGGAGAAAGTATTGATATAGATTTTCTAGTAAGTCAACTTGACAATTCTTATAAAAAGAAAAAGGATTACGATATCTATATTCAAGGCTTAGATGCAGCACAATTTTCAAATATTAAAGGCATTTGGAATAAGTTATCTGCAGAAATAGATGCTTTATATAATCAAATAAAAAGCAAAAAACCTGCGCCTAAAGAAAGCGGATATACTTTTGATACAGGAAAGTTTTCTCAATACATGAATGCCTTCGGTGATGCAGTAGATGAGATTAAATAGTTAAGTTTTCAAAGTTAGGTCAATTAATCAAACTCAGGCATACTTTTACAGAAAAAGGATATGATTATTGTAAAAAAATAGATAATTAATGTGATTTTCTACAGGATAACTAGAGTATAATTGCTCTAGTTTTTTTTGTATTACAAGTATTTAAGTTACTTGTAATACATGTAGAAATAAAAAATAACACAAATTCACATATTTTGCAGGAAAAATAAGTTTTATGTAGAATTTGATAAAGTTAGGAGCAAAATGTAATAATCTATTATCCATCAAAAAGCCGAATAAACAAAGATACTGTAATATATTATGAGAGGTGATTTATATGAAACAATTATTATTTCAATCTGTGAATGATGCATATGCATATACACAGGATATAAATATATTGAAAACTAAGGGTATAGTGTTATTTGCACCAGTTGGTAAAGCTATAGAGCTTTCTAAAAATGTTTCGCAAAATACAATAGTATGTTCCACTAGCGGTGAATATACTTGTAATGGTTATAAAGATGGAGTAATTACTGGGTTTGAATATGATAAGGGGGAAGCTGATATTGTGGAGATAGCATATCCCGCTATAAAAAGCGTTGATATGCTAAAAAGCGCGTATGGTAAGGTCAAAAATAATAAAAATGCTTTTATGTTACTTTTATGTGATGGGTTAAGTGGCACTGAAGAAAGTATCCTATCAACTTTCTATTTTATAGCTCCAGATTTTAAAATTATTGGTGGAAGTTCAGGAGACAATTTGCAATTTAAAGAAACCTATATTTATATAGGAAATAAAAGAGTAAGTAATGTCTCAATATTTTTTAATAGCAAAAAAAGAACTTGTATATTAAAAGAAAATATATATACAAGTGCAGGACAAAATCTATTGGTCACTGAAGCAGATGTACTTAATAGGACAGTGAAATCCTTTAATAATCAGCCTGCAAGCAAAGAATATGCAAGAGTTTTAGGTATAAAGGAAGATGAATTACCTAGTTATTTTATGAATCATCCATTGGGAAAGACCTACGAAAATGATATATTTATTGCTTCTCCTATGAAGGTAAATAGTGATAAATCAATAACTTTTTATTGTGAATTAATGGAAAATACATTTGTACATTTATTAAAGGCTGAAGATCCTATTGAAATTTTAAAGCAAACTATAAAAAGTGCACAATTTAAGCCTTCCTTTGTATTTTCTGTTCACTGTATTTTAAGAAGTTTGAAGTTTATACAGGAAAAGACATGGCATGAATTTGATAAAGAAATGATTAGCTTTTGTAACAATATCACAGGCTTTGTGAGTTATGGGGAACAGTATTATAAAAATCATTCGAACCAAACAATGGTACTTTTGTTAATAGAGTAGAGGAGTAAAATTATTATGATATTTGAGAAGAGACAAAGTAAAGAAGATAATATTTCTGAAAAGGATATAAGTAAGCAAGCTTTAGAAGCTAAATGGAATAACTTAGAGAATATTGACTATGTTTTTGAATTAAGTAATCAAATTGAAAATCAAGCACAATTAGTAATAGAAGAAGAAGGAAAAATGACTGCTAATTTCAATTCACTCTTAAACGGTGAAGGCTATACAAAAGAACAAACACAAAACGTTCAAAATCATTTGGAAAGTGTGTCAAATAGCAGCAAGCATACTAAGGAATTACTAGATCAAGCTATAGAGAATTTAAGAATATCTTCTGAAAGTGTAAGTAGTGCAAAATCTGAAAATATTTCTATTGTAGGAGAGATGAATAGCATTATTGAGTTATTCTCACAATTCAATGAACTATCCAGCGAATTGAAGTCCCAATATAGTCAGATAGAAAGTCTTGCTTCAATTATTTCTAGTATAGCAAGCCAGACGAACATGCTCTCTTTAAACGCTTCTATTGAAGCTGCTCGTGCCGGGGAAAATGGGAAAGGGTTCGCTGTTGTGGCTAAAGAGATAAAGAAACTTTCTGAAAGTACTCAACAAAATGCTAAGAGTATTATGAGTTCTTTAAAAACTATGACAGAAATTATATCAGAGCTAAGTAAGAAAAGTGATGAGGGAACAAAAATAATACCATCAACTCAAGAACTAATAAAAAATTCTAGTATAATAATGGACAATATAACTGCAACCGAAGATGAGCTTTTACAAAACCTTAAAGGCGTAATGAATTCACAGGATGATAATATAGATGAGATTTCACAAATTAACAGTGATCTTATAAACATAATAGCGAAAACGGCTCAAGATAATACTCAATTTGAGGATTTAGTTTTAAGTGTACAAAAAAAGCTGATTATTATCTTCATATGTTACACTACTTAAATCAGTTAGATATTTTGAAAAAACAGATGAGTAATAAGGTGGGGCGCTAATAAAGTTTGAATATACAAGCTATAAAAGAATAATAACTTAGAGGACATAATAAATGATATCAAATCATTTACTATGTCCTCTATGCTACTAACTATTTTTCAACCAATTTAATGCTTTTATTAGGCTATCTTTTGTACAATCAAAATCTTCATCAAAATCATCTCTATCTTCAAGAGGAATTTCAAATACATCTAATGTAATATCCACATTTTGGCTATCTTTGATTGATATAATGGGATTAGTAAATAAATTTCCATTATTGAATATTATAGTGGAGATAAGTATAGTATTATTATTTGCAGTTATACTGTATTGTTGAAAATCTTGTACTGGACAGTCTCCAATTGTTCGCTTAGGGAGTGTATTAATTAAAAATTTCCCTTCTCCTATTGCATTTGCTGCTTCTTCTATTTCCTTGAACTTTTTAATTAGCATAAAATCACCTCATCATAAATATATCAGATTTTGTTAAAATACGTCAATTCAATTTTTACGAGAATCCTAATTTGACTCACTTTGAAGTGCATCAACATATTCCTTAGCTTCTTTTAAACCAAGTCCAGTAACGACTCTATATTTTTTAATTGCTTTAATTTTTTTACCCTCCGCAAGTAAGCTTCTTAATTCAACATCCATGTTTTTTAGAACTTTATCAGGCACTTTAGCTACAGCAGGTTTATTATCGCCTTTATAATTAGTTTTGCTTAAAAACAGATAAAATCCTCCTAAAAGCGTAAATATAGCTCCTAAAAAATATGTATTTCTAATTAGGTATACTATTCCTACAAATAAAAAACTAATTCCAGAAAATAACCATAGTTCCCATGATTTTAACTTCAAAATTAATGATCCCCCTTTAAAACCTTCTTAAATAAATATGTGATTTTAATATTATAACATATTATAAATATAACTTGTAACGAAAATGTACTATGAATTATAAAGGATAATTATATAAATATAAAAAGGCAACCTAATTTAAGGTCACCTTTTTATATTTCTATAATTATTAATCATGCATTAAAATCACCCTTTGTTTTTTATTTAAAATAGACTTTTGTATATAATATAGTATTACCACATTTTATGTTAATCTATAACACAAAATAAAAAAAATTATAATTTTGGTATAGTCCATCTTAATGAATAGACTAATAACATAGGAGGGTTTATAATTTCCCAATCTATTACTCCAGTATTGTCAAAATTTTTTTCGTATTTATCCAATGCTATACGGCTGTCTATAATGGGAAATATTTCAGCATTTGCAACATTTTCTCTATGGTCTTTTGATATTTTGATTTTTAAACGAAGATGTTTTGTTGGTTCTACAATAGTTGTTGATATAGCTGTGTTAGCCTTATTTTCAATATCTTCTAATTCAAAAGTGAGGTTTAAATCTACTACTTCACCTTTTCTATAGTTCTTACCAAAATGTACTTCAAATTGCTGAAAGGAGTCTCTTTTAGTTGTTAGTATTATTGTATGATCTTTATTAGCACTACTAATTTTAGGCATATCCACACCTGTCCAATTATACTTGTCATAATATCTATCTATATTTTTACATAAGACCTTAAGCTTCAAATGCTTTTGGTATATTATGTGATTCGAGTCTATATATTCATAAAAATATTCTTTCTCAAGAAATATATATTTGAAGTCAGTTTTTGTATATATATTGTATATAGGACTAAATCGCTTATATATAGATAGTCCTAGTAGCCCAATAGTAGCTGCATTAATTATGGATATAAAAATAGCATAAGGTATCAAATATTTTATATTAGAAACAAGAATATGTGTTGCTAGTCCAGTAAACCCAGCAAGTACGATAAAAAGCAAATACTTTATTAGTTCATAAATTCCTTTGCTTATTATACTTTCTAATATCCTTTTCATACTACTTAGCATTTGATAACCTCCAAAATTATATAGCTTATACCATATAATATTCGCATATTTTTTTTAATATACCAGTATACTATAGGGCTCGCACTATCTTACTAATACTAGAAGCATTTACATTTAGGATTAATATGGAACAAATAAAAATATGTCAAGCATTTTCAAAAATGTCCCAAAAACTTTTAATTATTAGCACCAGCAAATGCTGGTGCTTTATTGTACTTCAAATGATATATTTGAGTATGGCAAGCACAACATAGAACCAATTAATTCTAAGCTAACGCTTTCTAGACTTGTCTTTTTATGCTGTAAGTTGTTTTCGATGATTTTGTTTATTACAATAATGTTCAAATGAGGCTTGTTTCCATGGATGGCTCATTGGCGGTATATATCGTTTTTGTGGATCTTTTGGTGCTACTTCCAAATCAAAGTTTTTCGATGAAAGAACATGATTTGGAAGTAGATCTAACCCATAAACTTGTTCATTTACGCAATAGTACAATCCAGCATCAAAAGCCTTTATAACCATACCGGAGGTTCCTTTACGATAGTGCACTGGATGTCCATTGCTATCAACTGGAAGATAGTAAGAGTTATTAAACTTTATACAGCTTCCGCTGTCTACTTTTCGACTACTAAGAACAGCAAGAATCAAGTTGATTTTTTTAATGTCAACTTGCGTTTCAAATACAGTTTTGTTATTATCTAAAGGTAAAGCAAACTGAGCATTGAATTCTTTTATGTAGGAGTTTAAGAATTCATTTGCTTGCTCAATTGTGCTTATGTGAGCGAGTCTCATTTCTAAGGGGAGGCGTGATTGTAGAGTCTGAAACATTCTTTCTACGCGCCCTTTAGATTGAGCAACACTGCTTGTTTTAATTTCTATGCCTAGCTGTTTACAGGCATAACTAAATTGTGTGAAAGTATCCTCTTCAATTGAAGGGGATTTTTTTGCTTATACTCAAATACAGTACGTCTATCAGTAAAGAGCATGTACGGAATTCCGTATTGTGTAAGAACTTGATGCAATACATTATAATACCCGTTTAGGGTTTCTTGTGAGTCAAAGTAAGCTCCTACAATAGCACCTGTAGCATCATCTACAGCTATGTGTAATTGAGTTTTTTCTTTACCAAACCAGATATGCACAGAAGCATCCATCTGGAGCATTTCGCCTGCGTAAGCACATCTAGGACGTCTTGGATGTGCATCTTCAGCAGCAACAATAGCAGTTTGTATTTCCGCTAACTCTTTTCTAGTTTTTGCTTTGCTTTTTAATTCTTTTAGCTGTTCTTTAATTTTCTTTCTTGTAGCACGCTTAGCCTTAGGAGACAGGATGAATTCCTGCATAAGGATAGACCTGATTGTGCTTGGAGATGCTTTGATATCTTCATGTTTTGCTAGCAACTCCGAAAAATGAGTTAAGTTAGCATCGGGATATTTTGTTCGGTATAGATTAAGGATTAAATAGTTTTTTTCTTCATCAAAAGCGTTAGCTGGTTTTCTACCACGATTACCATGAACAAAGTATTCTTTTCCACGCTCTTTATACCCTTTAATCATCCGATTAATATGTCTGATTGAACAGTTAAGAACAAGCGCAGCTCTCTTCTTATTACCATTTGTTTCTACCAACTTTTTTATAGTTATGTACTTATCATTTTCTTCCATAGTTAAAATCACCTTTCTGATTATGTCCACCTCATTTCTTAGTCATGAGGTCTATTTTACTATAAGTTATCTATTTGGGACATAATCCAGTGTGGTACACTAAGACATTATCACTAATCAATCAGAAGGATTAATATGGAACAAATAAAAATATTGTATAGTACAAGCTAATGCTATATAATTTTAAAAGAATATTAAAATTTAATTCAAATTTTACAGAAGAAGTGACAACGAGAAAGGTGGATATTTGCATTGAAAGATTACCCATTAAATAAAGTACCAGTAATCAATGATTTAAAAGAATTTTCAATAAATTGTTTATTAAACCATAAAGAAAGAATTGCTTTTAGATATAAGAAATCTAATACAGAAATAGAAAAAACCTATGAGCAATTTTGTAATGATATTAAATTTTTAGGAACTTTTTTTCTTAAGATGGATATAAGAAATTCTAATATAGCTGTTATTGGAGAAAATAGCTATGAGTGGATTGTAACTTATTTTGCAGCTGCTACTAGTTCAAATATAATAGTTCCTATAGACAAAGAGCTTAGTAATAAAGATATTATTGGATTACTAAAAGAAGCTGATTGTAGGGTAGCAGTTTTTTCTGGTAAGCTAGAAAAAACTATTAATGAAGCAAAAGAGTTTTTTGGTAACCAGCTAATTTTGATTAATATGGATAAAGCAGATGAAGATAATAAAGTATTAAGTTTCTCAAAATTGCTATCAAATGGAGAAGAACTTGTTGCACAGGGTAATAGTGATTTTGAAAAAATTGTAGTAGATATGAATCAGGTGGCAGCAATACATTATACTTCTGGAACTACTGGTGTAAGCAAGGGAGTTATGTTGACTCATAAGAATATAACCTCTAATGCTTGTAGTTCTAACGAAAATGTTAAAGTCTACACAACTTCAGTAGCAGTGTTACCGCTAAATCATACATATGGAATAGCTGCATCGATTTTAGCCATGTTAAATGTGGGAACAACTATTTGCATAAATAATAGTATGAAAAGAATTTCAAGTGATTTCAAATATTATAAACCGGAGCATTTATTTTTAGTTCCTTTATATATTGAAGTGCTTTACAAGAGAATTTGGCAGACAGCAAAAACAAAAAATAAAGATAAATCTCTAAGGCGTATTACAAAAGTAAGTGATTTTCTTTTAAAAATTGGTATCGATGTAAGAAAGTATCTATTTAAAGATATTATAGAAGGCTTTGGTGGAGAATTAAAGCTAATAGTTTGCGGAGGAGCACCACTTGATCCTAAATATGTAAGCGGGTTTAGATCCTTTGGCATAAATGTATTAAACGGATATGGAATTACTGAATGTTCGCCTATAGTAGCAGTTAATAGGAATGAGTATTATTGCGATGGAAGCGTAGGACGTATTTTATCCTGCAACGAAGTTAAAATTATCAATGAAGATGAAAATGGTGAGGGTGAAATCCTCGTAAAAGGAACTAATGTAATGGCAGGCTACTATAAAAATGAAGTTGAGACTAACAAAGTTATTATAGATGGTTGGTTTAATACAGGGGATATCGGGAAAATAGATAAGGATGGATTCTTGTTTATCACTGGAAGAAAAAAGAACCTAATAATACTGAGCAATGGAAAGAATATCTATCCTGAAGAACTTGAAATGCTACTTTTAACAATACCATACGTCAATGAAGCATTGGTATATTCCGTTAAGGGTGAAAAGGATAAAGAACTATCAATAACTGCAGAAGTATTTTTAGATACGGAGTATACGAATAGTACTGACAGGAAACAAGGTGGAAGAGGATATTGAAAAAGGAAATAGAGTCTATAAATAAAACTCTTCCTGCTTATAAAAATATTGGTAGACTTTAAAATAAGAGAAAATGAATTTGAAAAGACATCTACTAAAAAAATAAAAAGAAGTATAAAGGGGTAATTAATAATGTTCAAAACAGTAGCTAAAGTAATAAGTGATTGCATAGGAATAAGTATGGATGAAATACATTTAGAGAGTCATTTAGTAAATGATATAGGACTTACTTCACTTGATACAGTTGAAGTGATATGTGAACTTGAAGATATTCTTAATTTTGAAATTCCAGAAGACGATATAATGGATTTCAGAACAGTTGGGGATGTTGTTGAGTATTTGGAGAAAATCGCATAATACCAGCGTTTAAAAGTAATCACAAAAGAACTCCGAGAACATCCATAGATTTGTTAAGATCAAGTCTATGGATGCTTTTTTATATAAACGAGTCATAGGATAAGTATATATAAATTTTTTACACATACTACAATTAAAAAAAGATTTAATTTGGAGGAAAATATGAGTGAAAAAGATAATTATTTAAGTGATATGAAAAGTGGAAGCATTATAAAGATATCATTGATGGTAATGAAAATAGTTTTTAAGGAGCCTGATAAGGTTGTATGTATGTTGGCAGATAAAAGTGGAGAAATAAAAGCTAATATACCAAGTAAATCTGGGGACATTAAAGAAGGAAGTGTAATGGAGCTTGAGGGAATTAAAGGGGTAAATTTAGATGTGAAGAAATATAAGTTTATTTCAGATTACAATTACTCAGATTATCTTCCTACTGTGAAGAGACCCATTGAAGAGATTATGGCTGAAATCGAATTATATACAAATCAATATATTATTTCAAGAGAAGGTAAGGCTTTGAATGAATATTTCTTCAAGGATGAAATATTTTTAGATAAATTTAAAAGAGGCATAGGTGGAGTTTCTATGCATCATAATTATATAGGTGGACTTGCAGAACATACCCTAAATGTTATGTATTTAACAGCTATGCTTTGTGACAGGTATAAATGTAGGAGAACAGAAATAGCGGTGCTTGCTGCAAAACTTCATGATATTGGGAAGGTTTACGAATTATATTATGATGGTCCCTTTAAATATACCCTTAGAGGTGAAATGGAAGGTCATATTGTTATTGGAACAGAGTTAATAGATAAAGCTATAAGCGAAAAACCTGCTTTTTATTCAGAGGATTTTGTTACGAGAATAAAAGGCTGTATTGTTCAACATCATGGAACTCTTGAACATGGTTCGCCTAGAGCAATGAATATGGAAGAGTCATTTATATTAAATTATGCTGATTCATTAGATGCTACTATGAATAAGATTTCTCAAGTAAAGGATAAAACACAGCCAGGTAATTGGTCAGAATATGATAGAAGAATTGAAACCAAATTATATTTATAGTAAAGAGATGGTGAGTAGAAAATGAAGATTTTACTTATGAAATTCACACTAAGAGCCAGTTGGGTGCATTCATTAAAGGAAAAAAGAATGGTGGTAAAAAGTATAGTTCAAAAACTAAAAAACAAATTTAATATTTCAGTAGCAGAAGTAGAAGAGCAGGATATTCATCAAATAATAGTTATAGGAGTTGTCGGAATATGTGGAACATCATCAATAGTAGATTCTATGATGGAGAATATCATAACCTTTATTGAAGCTAATACTGATGCGGAGATAATTGATATTGAAAAAGAGGATATCATAAGTATAATTTGAAAATATTTTACAGGTTTAAACTTTGTTAAAAATGAAGAAAAAATACAGCAAAAGTGCTGTATTTTTTTATGCTTTTTTATTGCGCATTAGCAGTAGTGTCTGAAGTGTTTGTATTAGTTGTATCAGTTGAAGTTTGTACGTCTGTGGTTACAGGCTGAGCTTGTCTAGCAATAGCAAGTAAAGCATCCATATTCGTATTTAATTCAACAAGTTTAGCATATCTAGCTTCTTGCTTAGCAATAACCTTATCTAGAGAAGAAAGTGCAGCTTCAAAATTCTTACCTTTGATTTTCTGTTGAGTATTATCGACATCAGGGTTTATAGTTGGTAAGGTTTTTACTGTAGCAACAGTTTCTTTTACAATATCAGCTTTAGCAGTTAAAAGATCTAATTGTTCAGGTGATAAGGTCTTTTTCCCAGCTTTAATATCTGCCAATATTAAAGCTATTTCTTGTTTTTTAGAACTAATTTGTTTTTTTAATGCAATACTCTTTTGAGTGTTTGCTTTCATAATTTCATGCTTAGCTTTTATTTGAGCTTTAAACTCTTCAATTGCTGCCTTATTTTCAGCCTTGTTTTCCTGTGCTTTAGCTTTGTTTTCTTGTGCTTTGGTATTTTCCTCTGTTTTCAGAGATGTACTTTGAGACTGTGCCTTAACTTCAGTTTTTCCTTTTGGAGCTTCATTTTGACCTTTTGCATATGCAAGTGTTGGCATTAGCATTACTCCTGTCAATACAATTGCCATAATTTTGTTTTTCATAATTAATTCTCCACCTTTCATCTTGTTAATTTAAATCTAAATCTTTTGCATCATCTAGGGAGTTTAAGGCATCATCTACTGAATTAACTACTGAGTTTACCTTATCATTTACTTTTGCCTTTTCAGTTGAAGTTAAGGGAGGTGATATAGCCTTTTTAGGGGTATCCTTAACTTCTGAATTAGTAATAGTGGCGGCTTGCTTTTGCGAGTCAGTAACAGAGTTTAAAGTACCTGTCTTAGGAACCGTGATATTAGATTTTTTTGTTGAGCTTGTTTTATTTGATGTAGAATTAGAACTTGAGCATCCACTAAATAAGATAGCAGAAAGTAATAATAGAGCAATAATCTTTTTATACATATCCTAAACCCCCTTTATGTTTTATATTTTATTATACGCAACTTGGATTTTATTTTAGGGGGTGCATTCGACAAAATAATATATTTGTTTTAGTACCCCTAAAAAATTAGTATAATATACGTATTAAATATAAAGGGGTGATCTCATGGAAAAAGAGCCTCTTCTAATGAACAACAGAAATAAATTCATAGAAGAAAACAAAGGTTTCATATATAACTGTGCCTGTAAGGTATGTAGTAGAAAATTAGATTGGCTCAATGATGATGAGCTCAGCATAGCTATAATAGCCTTTAATACTGCTTGCGATAGCTATGATAGTAATAAAGGGAATTTTTTCAGCTATGCTCAGGTATTAATAAAAAATGCTTTAATAGATTTTTTTAGGAAAGCTAAACATACGCCATTCTTGATGTTTAAGGATGAAGATGAATGTATTAATTATATTGATAATAAAGGAGCTATACTCGAATTTGAAAAAGAACAGGAAAACTTAAGAAAAGCTGAAGAGATAGCTCTATTTTCCAAGGAACTATTAGGTTTCAAATTAAAATTAGAGGATATAATTCAGGCTTCCCCCTCACATATAGATACTAGAAATACTCTGCTAAATCTAGCTTTAAAATGCTCAAAGGATATTAATATAATTGATCATATTAATAGGAAAAAAAGCCTTCCTATAAAGGAAATGATTTTGCTTACAAGTGCAAATAGAAAGTTAATTGATAAGTGGAGAAAGTATATCTTAGTATTAATTTTGATATTTTCCAGTGGTGAATATTTATATATAAAGTCGTACTTTAACATAGAGGTAGGTGAAAAACATGAATAAAACAGGGCTAGTTTTAAAGGTTGAAAAGAATAGTGCAATTTTAGTTACAAATACAGGAGAATTTGTTAAAGTAATAGCTTCAACAAATTCTCCTAAAATTGGCGAGACTTATACTGGAACCATTAAAAAAGAAAAAAGTTATATAAAGCAAATAATAGCAGTAGCCGCATTATTCATGATTTTTATTTCTGGTGGAGGTGCCTATGGTGCCTATGCCTATTATACTCCAACAGCCACAATTCAAGTGAGCATTAATCCATCTATTGAGCTTAAAATCAATCGTTTTCATAGGATAATAAAATCTTCACCCACAAATACTGATGGAAAAACTCTACTTGAAAACCTAGAGTTAAAGAATAAAAATATTGATGATGCATTAATTCTAGTGATTGCACAGGCTAAGAAAGATAATTTTATTAATGATAATTATATTAGTCAAGGAAAAACAATTTCAGTTGAAATATCCTCTAAAGGCAGTGAGAAAACTATAAAGCTTGATAAATTGAAGAGATATATTGAAGAAAACAAAATAAACACAACTATAGATAATAATGGAAAAGAAAGCAAGCAGGAATTTATCAAAACTAATACAGATATTAAGACTGATAAAGAAAACAAAACTGATAATAATATCAATAAAGAAGCTCCAGTAGATGATAAGAAAAAGCAAGAGGATAATTCATTAAATAAGAATAACCTTGAGAAGGAAAAAAACTTAAAAGATAATAATTCTAAGACTATTGATGATGAGAGCACTAAAAATAACAATAAAACTAATAATGATAATAATACTAAGATTAAACCAGAGATTGAAGAAAATGGTGTAAATAAAGATTCTCCGGGTACGACGCAGCAAAAAAAGACCAATGATAAATCTGAAGGAGAAAAGGAAGATGCCTCAAAATCTAAAAAAATTTTCAATAATCATTAGCATAATAGAAGAAATATTCATATGATAAATCAATGTAGTATTTATTTGGAGGATAATAATGTATATAAATTATGGAAGGTCAAATTTTGGACCCTCACAGAGACCTATAATGTGTCCAATGATGATGCAAAGAATTGAGGAACAGGAGATAGAGAGGCATGACCAAGTTCCAATGAAGCCTATACAAAAGCCAAAACCAAAACCTATGCCATATTCAAAGCCATATTCGAAGCCTTATACTAAACCATATAAAGCACCACAAGTAAAAGTACAACCAAAGGTAGAGCAAAGTAATATGCAAATAAATATACAACCCAATGTACAACCAGGAAATATGGAAATAGGAATACAGCCTATAGTACAGCCAGGAAATATGGAAATAGGAATACAACCCAAAGTGCAGCCAGGCAATATGGAAATAGGAATACAGCCTATAGTTCAACCAGGTAATATGGAAATAGGAATACACCCTAAAGTACAGCCAGGCAATATGGAAATAGGAATACAACCCAAAGTACAGTCAGGCAATATGGAAATAGGAATACAGCCTAAAGTAGAGCCAGGTAATATGGAAATAGGAATACACCCTAAAGTAGAGCCAGGCAATATGGAGATAGGAATACATCCAAAGATGGACCCAAGCAATATGGAATTAGATATACAACCTAAAATGGGATCAGTGGTAATGGAACCAATAACCTTGCAATTAAAAATACAACCAGTAATGGAACCAACTTCAATGAAATTAGTGATAGAGCCAGTAATGCCGCCCATGCAACAGCCAATGGCACCATGCAAAGTGTAAGATGCCTTGTAAGCATCCAAGTCATAAGATGATGCCAATGCCAACTCCAATGCCAACCCCAACTCCAATGCCAATGCCAATACCAATACCAATGCATAACTGCTCATGTTGTCATCATCACCATAGATGAATTCAAGTATAATAGAATAGCTACAACAAAAAGAACTCCATTTTGTTTCATATATTTTTTGAAATAAAATGGAGTTCTAATTTTTTAGATATTTATCGTGATAAATAAATTACAAAGCTTAGGATTGGAATTCTCTCTCTTTATTAGTATTAACAATCCAAATTCCTGCGCATACTAAAACAAGAGCAACAATATTTTTAGCTTCCAAAATATTTTCATTTAAAAATATAGAAGAAAGCATTGCTCCGAAAATAGGTACTAAAAACATAAAAATTGATACAACCCCAACCTTATTATATTTTAGAAGTAAGGTCCATAATGAAAAGGCTCGCTGCTGATAAAATTGCCATATAAATTAATAACGCTGATGATTCAGCCGTAAAGTGATTTACTCTCCCACCAGAAACTAGTCCTATAAGTGTTAACATAACTCCACCTATAAAAAGATTATAACCAGTTACCACCATAACATCTATATCTTTAGTAAGTTTCTTTCCATAAATAGCAGAAGCAGAAAAAACAAAAGCAGCAATTGTTATAAAGCCTTCACCTTTTAGAGTGAAGGTGAAATTTAACAAACCCATGCTAAAATTTACAAGCATCACACCTAGAAAACCGATAAGACAACCTGTTATTTTTCTTGAAATTCAGTTTATCATTTTTATATAGATAATGAGCTAAAATAACACTAAAAAATGTACTCATAGAGTTCATAATAGCACCTTTTACTCCAGTAGTATTTGACAAGCCTATATAAAAGAATATGTATTGTAACATTGTTTGAGTAGTACCTAAAAGAAATAAGTTAAATGCATTTTTTTTTGTTATGGCAAATATTTTTCTGCCAGTGACTTGTGCAATTAGTAGTAAAATGGCACCTGCAAGAATAAATCTATATCCAGCAAATACAAGTTTTGAAGAAACATCTGCGGGTGTAATGTGAAACAAAATATAGCCATTCTTTATTGCCGGATATGCACTTCCCCAAAGTAAACAGCAAAGGGTTGCAATTATAAGCACTACTTTTTTATTAGTAAAAGTTTTATTATTATCCAAGATCATCAAAATCCTTTCTATGCTATCACCTACCCATTATATATATATATAATGGTATTTTCAATTGAATTATATGAAAACATAAATAGCGATAAAAAGGAAAATAGTAACGTAGGGCCTGGAGTTATGTTACAACTTATGGCAAAATAAATTCTTCTAAGCTAATCCATCATTAGTAAATCCTTTTAAAACTGAACCTAGGAAGGATAAGACTCTTGCTTTACTGGCTTTGTCAAATTCATCTGTTATATGGTCTATAAGAGCCTGCTCTTTTCCCGCACGTTTTGCAATTTCTATCAATTGAAGCACTGTTCCTTTAACAGGAGTGCCACAGTGGCTAGTGATTGCATCGCTACCAATTATACCATATGTGTCTTTTAAAAATTCTTCTAACAAATTTTCACCCCCTCAATAGATGATTATATTAAATATTTGGAATTTTATTCAATAATCATTTTATATTGGTTCATTTATTTGGAATAGTGAAAGCGGGAGAAGGATATCTAACAATTAATGTTTTATCAGGTTATGAAAATATGGGTTAACCTATAGTTGATACTTTTGTAGTTAACTCATATTGTAAACTTAAAAAAAAAAACAGTTTACAATACAATAATAATCTATTATTATTAATACTAATATGTATAAACAACTGCATTTAGGAGGAGAACCTATGAAAAATACAAGAGATTTAGTATTAGTAGCAATGTTTGCAGCCTTAACAGCAATTGGAGCATTTATAAAGGTGCCAATGCCTTATGTACCTTTTACCCTCCAGTATCTGTTTTGTGCTTTAGCTGGAATAATTTTAGGATCAAGACTGGGAGCCTTATCACAAATAGTATATGTATCTATTGGGCTTGCTGGAGTGCCTGTATTTACTGAAGGTGGTGGAATTAGTTATATACTTAAGCCTACTTTTGGTTATCTTATTGGTTTTATAGTAGCCGCTTATGTTATAGGTAAAATAAGAGAGAATATTAGGGAATTAACCTTTATAAAGACTATATTTACCTTGCTGTCAGGTCTGTTTTTTATATATTTATTTGGAGTTACATATTTTTATTTAAGTGTTAATTTATATTTAGGAAAAAATATTTCTTTTTACTATGCGTTTTTTTATGGCTTTGTAGTTTGCATAACTGGAGATTTGGTAATAACAATACTTACAGCCTATGTTGCAATGAAGCTGCTACCTGCCTTAAAAAAGAGCGGATATATCCTTTAGGTATAGAGAAAAATAAGAATTAAAGCTAGTAGAGATATTATTTCTGTATATGTTTTAAGAGAGGAGTACGACATGATAGATTTTATTAAGAGCATAGAGGAGAAAATTTTAGAAGGTAGAGATATAAGCTTTGAAGAGGCTATGAAATTAGCTAAATTTGAAAAAGAAGAGGATTTAGAAGCATTATATGATAGTGCTAATAGGGTACGGGAATTTTTCTGCGGTAAGGAAATAGATCTTTGCAGTATAATGAACGCAAAGTCAGGACAATGTTCTGAGGATTGTAAATTTTGTGCACAATCTGCTCATTACAAAACAAATGCAGAAGTTTATGAATTGGTTTCTAAGGAAGAAGCTTTAAGCCTAGCTAGGGAAAATGAAGATGAGGGAGTAAATAGATTTTCACTGGTTACAAGTGGTAGGGGAGCTACTGAAAATGATTTTGAAAAAATCCTAGACATTTATGAAGCATTAAATAAGGAAACAAACATGGATTTGTGTGCTTCCTTAGGAATATTAGAATATGAAAAACTGGTTAAGCTAAGAGAAAAGGGAATATCGATGTATCATCATAACCTAGAAACAAGTAGAGACTTCTACGAAAAGATTTGTACAACCCACAGCTATGATGAAAGAATAGCTACAATAAATGCAGCAAAGAAGGCAGGGATGAAGGTTTGTGCTGGTGGAATCATTGGTCTTGGGGAAAGTTTTGAAGACAGGGTTAAGTTAGCTTTTCAATTACGAGATCTAGAAGTTAAGTCAATACCTATAAATGTATTGAACCCAATTAAGGGAACACCTTTAGAAAATCAAAAACCGTTAAGTCAGGCAGAAATACTAAAAACTGTAGCCATATTTAGAATGGTTAACCCTAAAGCTTTTATAAGACTTGCTGGTGGAAGAAATCTTATAGATGAGTTCGGCAAGAATAGTTTTAAAGCTGGGGTAAATGCTACAATTACAGGAAACTACTTAACAACCTCAGGTAATAAAATTTGTGATGATAAAAAAATGATTAAGGAATTAAAGTTGGAGGTAAGAAAAAATGTCTAAAGGAGTATTTATAGTTGGAACAGATACAGATGTGGGTAAAACTATTGTGACTGCAGGAATTATGCATGTTCTCAGAAGTAATGGCTATAATGCTACCTATTTTAAGGCGGCTTTAAGTGGGGCTATTGAAATAGGTGATAAGCTTATTCCTGGGGATACAGAGCTTGCCTGTCAGGCCAGTAATCTAGAAGAAGCCTATGAAAATATAACACCTTTCGTTTATAAGACTGCAGTATCACCCCATCTTGCAGCAAAACTTGAAAACAAAGCCTATTGATATAGAGGTAATAAAAGAAAAATACGAGTATTTAAAAGGGAAAATATGATTATATAATTGCTGAAGGTAGCGGAGGAATAGTATGTCCATTAATAGATGATGAAAAAGGATTATATACCCTTGAAAATCTTATTAAAGATTTAAATATGAGTGTTATAATTGTGGCAAGAGCGGGTCTAGGAACTATTAATCAAACTGTATTGACTGTGAAATATATAGAAACTCTAGGAATTAAAATTAAAGGAATTATAGTAAATAATTATATTGATAATATGCTTTGCAGAGATAATATTCAAATGATAGAGAAGCTTACTAAGGTGCCTGTTATAGCTAAACTTGGGCATATTGAAGATTTAAATGACAACATGGTACAGGCTATAAGAATAAATGCCAAAGAGTCTTTTAGTATTAGTACTATTGAGGCATGTATGGAGGAACTATAAATTGAAGGTTGAGGTATTTATATGAATAGTTATGTTCAGAAAGATTTGAAATATATATGGCATCCTTGTTCACAAATGAAGGACTATGAAGAGCTTAATCCAATAGTTATTGAAAAAGGAGAAGGAGTTTGGCTCTATGATATTGAGGGAAACAGATATCTAGATTGTATATCCTCTTGGTGGACTAATACCCTTGGACATAGTAACAAGAGGATTAATGAGGCTATAAAAAAGCAGATAGATAGTATTGAACATGTTATTTTTGCCAATTTTTCAAATAAACCTGCTATAGAGCTTGCAGAAAAACTAGTAAACATAACACCAGAGAAGCTTACTAAAGTTTTTTTTTCTGATAATGGCTCCTCAGCTGTAGAAATAGCCTTGAAGATGAGTTTTCATTATAATATGCAAAAGGGGAACTCTAAAAAGAAAAGATTTGTTGCTTTAAGTGATGCTTATCATGGGGAAACTTTAGGGGCCTTATCTGTTTGTGACATAGATGAATTTAACATGGTATACAAGCCTTTACTTTTAGATACTTTAAGAGTTGAAGGTCCAGATTGCTATAGGTGCAAATTTAGTTTAAATAGAGAAAGCTGTAGTGCAGAATGTTTTGAAAATATGAAGAAGTGTTTAGAGGAAAATCATGAAGAGATAAGTGGAGTAATAGTTGAACCTATGGTCCAAGGTGCTGCAGGGATGAAAATTTATTCGCCCATTTATTTAAAGAAGCTTAGACAACTTTGTGATAAATATGATATACACCTTATTGCAGATGAGATTGCAATGGGCTTTGGTAGAACTGGAGAGATGTTTGCCTGTAATCATGCTCAAATAAGTCCAGATTTTATGTGCCTTTCAAAAGGGATTTCTGCTGGATATATGCCCATGTCAGTAGTTATGACTACAGATAAAATGTATGATTGTTTCTATGATGATTATACAGAGAGAAAATCATTTATTCATAGCCATACTTATGCAGGTAACGCTATGGGCTGCGCAATAGCTCTTGAAAATCTAAAAATATATGAAGAAGATAATATTATTGAAAATAATAAGAAAAAAGGTCAGCTTATAAAAAAACTTACAGAAGAGAAGGCAAAAAATTCAAAGCATGTAGGGGAAGTTAGAAGTATAGGCATGATAACAGCTATCGAAATAGTAAAAGACAAGGAATCTAAGGAAAGTTATCCTTGGGATATGAGAGTTGGTTATAAGATTTACAATATTGCTCTTAAAAATGGATTAGTACTTAGACCTATTGGAAATATACTATATTTTATTCCTCCGTATATTATTAACGAGGAAGAGATAGAATTCATGGTGAATACTTGCTTTACAAGTATAGAGGACTATTTTGAGATTAAAGGATAATTATAGACTTTATTCTACGTAATACTTATAATAATTTTGTACTAAATCCCGTGGTCCATGTGCCGCGGAATTTTCAATTAGATATGATAAAGTGAGTTTTGAAAATAAGTACCAATATGATTTTTTCTAGGAAGTGAACTTTCTTCTAGTAGAAACCATTATATTGGTACTATATTTTTTGCTCAATTCATGGATGTTATTGGTTTGAATTCTAAAACTTAAGGTTTAACTTAAGTTAAGGAAAGGTTAAAGAAAGGTTATTTTTATATAATAATCCTATAGAGAAAAATTATTACAAATAGAGATTTAATCTTCAAATTATAATATGCAAGGAGAATAATACATGGAGAATACCAATATATTGCCTAGATTTAAGTTTATTTTGTTACGTATACATGCATTTTTTATATTACACAGGAAAAATGTATTTAAGATAGCTGTATCTATATTTATAGTTTCTTTAATTTGTTTTCAAGGTAAAAAGGAATTATCAAACCTTAATTTAGCAGCTTCCCTTTCATTATTAAGAAGCTTTAGGTCTATAAAACTTTTCTGCTTTTTTATTACAGGTGCTGCCGCGGTGAGTTGCATGACCCTTTATGATTATTTTATAATTAAAAACTTGAAATACAAAATATCCTTTTTAAAAACTTTTAAAATTGCTTGGATATCTAATACTTTTAGTAATTTTCTAGGTTTTGGTGGAATAACTGGTGCAGTTATTCGTACCATGCTTTATAAAGAAGAAAATGTATCAAATAAAGATTGTTTATTTATAAATGCTTTACTTGTTCCAGCAATGACAACAGGTTTATCATTGCTTTCCTTACTTGGTTTATTTAATATATTACCTATGAAGCCTATTCTTGAAGAACATAAATGGTTTCTTGTTGCTGTAATCTTTTTTGTTATATATTTACTCGTATACTTAGTATTATTTAACATAAAATGGGTGAGAAAAAAGTTATTACCAGAAGGCGTTTCTATTACAGCTTCAGCTTCTTTAAGAATAAAATTGATTTTTGCTTCATTTATTGAGTGGTGTGGGGTTAGTTTGTTCTTTTGGTACGTAAGCTGGAGTTTTATAAATACTATTACACCACTGCAAGCATTTTCCATACTTGCAGTGGCAGCTTCTGTGGGAATATTAAGCATGATACCTGGTGGCTTAGGATCTTTTGATTTGGTTTCAATTATTGGGCTAAAAATAATTGGAGCTACTTCTACTCAAGCTCTTGCAATACTAGTTATTTATAGAACTTTTTACTATATTGTGCCTTGGATACTTGGAGCTATTATGGCAATCATTAATATGATTGCAAAAAAACAACAAGATAGAAGGGTGAGGCTACCATTAATTAATAAATTTTTTGCAAATTCAAAGAAAAATGTTTTTTTTAGTGATTTAGGTGTATGGGCCTTATCTTTGATGACTTTTGTTTGTGGTATTATCTTATTGATTTCAGCAGCAACACCTAGCCTTGCTGACCGAATTAAGCTATTGTCCCAAATAACATCACTACCAGTTATGCATATTTCTTATAGGATTTCTATTGTAATAGGTTTAATGCTATTAGTTCTTTCTTGGAAAATTAAAGAAAGAATAAAAAGAGCTTTTAATTGGACTCTTGTATTATTAATTTTAGGTGCACTTACTACCTTTATGAAAGGTTTAGACTTTGAGGAAGCCATATTTCTATTAATTATAGCGCTATTATTATGGTTATCCAAATCTAGTTATTATAGGGAAAGCGAGCCCATTAAGAAAAGAACAGTAATATTATATTTTCTTATAACTTTTACTAGTATTTTTCTATATGTGCTTCTAGGTACAAGTATTCAAGCTAATTTCCTTAAGTCTGATAAAGTTTTTTATATATTAACAGTTCACCCACGTGCATTTATCAGGAGTGCAATCTTTGGCTTTACAGTATGTTGGATTTTTCTATTTCTATTTTTCAGTACAAGTTCTAACACGAAATTTGCAAATAGAACAAAAGAACAAGATATTGAAAAGCTAAAACATTTCCTTGAAAAATATGAAGGTAACTTTCTTACACATCTTATATTTTTAAAAAACAAAAATCTTTATTGGGCACAAAATGATCAAGTACTCCTTGCTTATGAACATACTGGTAATAAATTAGTGGTACTTGGAGAACCCATAGGTGAGACCTCACTGTTTAAAAATGCAATTGAGGATTTTCAAATTTTCGCAGATAAATTGGGTCATACTCCTGTATTTTATCAGGTTAGTGAAAAGTACTTTCCTGATTTTCATGAAAATGGATATTACTTTTTCAAACTGGGAGAAGAAGCTGTAATAAATCTAGATGAGTTTAGTTTAGCAGGAGGCGGTCATAACAAATCCTTACGTTCAGCAAAAAGTCGTCTGGAAAAAGATAATTTCAAATTTGAAATATTAGAACCACCTTTTTCTAAGGATGTAATTTCCGAAATTAAACTTGTATCTGATATTTGGCTTGGAAAAAGAAAAGAAAAAGGTTTTTCTTTAGGATACTTTAATGAAGAATATATACAATCAGCGCCTGTAGCCGTATTTAAAAATCAAGATGATAAAATTGTGGCTTTTGCTACCATAATGCCAGTTTATGATGAAATGTCAATATCCGTAGATTTAATGCGGTTTGACTATAACTCTTGTCCCAATGGTACCATGGATGTGATTTTTGTAAATCTAATTCTATGGGCAAAAGAACATAATTACAAATACTTTAATCTAGGTATGTCTCCTCTTTCAAATGTTGGATTGGCACCTTTTGCTCATAAAAAAGAAAAAATAGGGAAGCTTGTTTTTAAATTTGGTAACCATTGGTATAAATTTTCTGGACTACGTAATTATAAAGAAAAATTTCACCCTGATTGGGAGCCCAGATATTTGGCTTATCCCAAAGTTATTTCTTTACCTACACTATTACTAGAATTGGCTATGCTTATTTCAAAAAATGCTGAAAGTGAATAAAAAAGAAAAACCAGGAGGTATATATGAAAGAAATAATAAATGTACAAAATCTTTCGAAAAAATGTGAAAAAAACTGTAGTAGATGACTTAAGCTTTAAAGTTTACGAGGGAGATGTTTTTGAACTTCTAGGTCCAAATGGTCCAGGAAAAAGTACAAGTATAGGAATGATTTTAAGTCTAATAAACAAGATGATGGAAAAAATGAATTGGAGGGACAATCTGATTTAATGGTAGAAGTTGTTACTAAAGAGAAAGTAAAAGGCGAATCAAGTATATTAATAGCTGATTTAGTTAAAAGTCAAGTTTTAAAAAGTGTGTAAAGTTCTGGTATAATATATATTAGTAATAGGTTTTGTGCACTTAATTATTTAAAATTGGAGGGCCTTATGGATAAGAATATTTTAATAGTTGATGATGAAAAAGAAATAGTTGACTTAATCGAACTTTACTTAAGGAATACTTATAACGTTCTTAAAAGTTATAATGGAATTGAGGCATTAAATATGATATCAAATAATAAGGTAGACTTAGCTATAGTAGATATAATGATGCCTAATATGGATGGATATTCTTTGATAAGAGCCTTAAGAGAGAAAATAGATATTCCTATTATAGTTATTTCCGCTAAAACTGAAGGCTATGACAAGATTATAGGGCTAGAAGTAGGAGCTGATGATTATGTGACTAAGCCATTTGATCCCTTGGAACTTTTAGCAAGAGTAAAGGCACAACTTAGAAGGTACTATTTTTTTAATAACAGAGGGGCAGTACAAGTTGAGATAAATGAAAAAGAAACAGACTTTATTAAAGTAGGGGATATGATTTTAAATAGAGAGAACTTTTCTTTAAATAAAAATGGGAACAAAATCTGTTTAACTTCTACGGAATATAAAATACTAGAAGTTCTAATGAACAATCCCAATAGAGTATTTACGAAAAAGTATATTTTTGAAACTGTATGGAATGAACCATATCTTTATGATGATAACGCTATAATGGTACATATAAGTAAGCTTAGAGATAAAATTGAAGAAGATAGCAAAAACCCCAAGTATTTAAAAACCATAAGGGGTTTAGGATATCGATTTGAGGGAACACATAATGAAACATAGAAAGAGTCTTTTACGTATATTTTTAGTGAATTATGTAATATCTATTATAATTTTTATAGCTGCAATAATTGTTTTTGTATTAGCAATTATTCTTCAAACATACTTAAAAAATCCTAATTTCAACTTTGATACTGTGGACAATAGTAAAATCTTTAAGGCTAACTATAAGGATATAAATCAGAATCAAGTGTTAAAAAACAAGGGATGGATAGAAGTAGTTGAAGATAATAAGGTTAAACAAGTTATAGGAAACAAACAGGATTCTATTTATGAATATAATACTGAAAATGTCTTGAATAATACTGATATTAAGGAAAAATACGATGTAAAAGCTTATAAAGAAAATGCAGATAATAAGGAAGTATTATACGTAGTAAAATTGCTAAATGATAGTTATAGTGACGAAAATGATACTTTGGAAAAGAATTTGGGGCGTTTTGCTCTTAATGCTTTGTTGATTACTATACTATTTATAATTGTAGTTATGTTTTTTATGTCTCTTATCTCAATTAAAATATTAGCAAAGCCTCTTAAAAAAATCAGGTGGGGTATTAGTGAAATGGCCGGTGGAAATTACGCTGTTAGACTTAATTTTAAAACCTATAAAGAAATTAATGAAATTAAAAGAGCCTTTAATTTTATGGTTGAGAAATTACAAAAGGCTGAGGAAGAGAAGCAAATTAGTGAAGAGAGTAAGAAAAGGATGATAAGGAATATTTCCCATGATATAAAAACTCCAATAACCTCAATAATGGGTTACTCTAAAGCATTAATTGAAAATGAAACCGATAATGAAGAGGAAAAGAAAATTTATCTAGGATATATATATAACAAGACCCTAAGGTTAAATTATTTAGTAGAGGGCTTATTCAGCTTTGCAAAACTAGATAGTCCTAACTATGTTTTGAACAAAAATGTAAAAGATTTTGGAGAATTTTTAAGAGAACTTGTAGTACTATTCTATGGGGAGCTAGAAGGAAAAGAATTTAATTTAGTATTGGATATACCTGAAAAGGCCGTTTATGCTAATTTTGATAGTAAAGAGATGGAGCGAGCTATTGGAAATCTTGTAGTAAATGCAATTAAATATAACCCACCTAAAACGGAGCTTAAGATTTCACTTCAAGAAAATGAAGAAAAAATAGTAGTTACTATTGAAGATAATGGCGTAGGAATGGAACTAGAAACAATAAACAGTTTATTTAATGAATTTGTTAGAGGTGATAAAGCCCGAAGCAGTGAAGGCGGTAGTGGTCTAGGTTTATCAATTACTAAAAGAATAGTAGAGCTTCATGGTGGCCAAATAAAGCTAGAAAGTGAAGAGGGGATAGGCACAAAATTTATAATTTATTTAACTAAAAAATGATATTTTCAGTATATTCTGAAAGCAATGGTTGTTAATAAGTGATAAAGAATATATACTAGAAGAGGCAAATATATTCTTGGGGGTTAGGTTATGAAAAAGAAAGTTGTTAAGAAGGAAGTCATAGACTTAGAACTAGAAAAGGCTAAAGCACTTGAACTAGAGATAGAAAAAGTAATATTGACTGAGTTACAAGAACTTGAAGAACTGGACATAACAAGCTTTATACCCAAATATCCCAATGACTTAGTAATGAGTATATTACATTCTCTTGAAAAAGATAAGGGATGTATAGAAAATGTTCGATTTGCTTCAGCTGGCGGAAAGATAACTATTTATGATAATAAGGCTAAAATAACTTACAGGGGACAACGTTATTTAGCTTCATTACAGTAGTCGTTATCCAGAGTAAAAGGCATTCCACGTCGCTTCATTCATTTTATGAGACGATTTATGGGGTGCTGTTTTTTTATTTCTTATATTAATGAAAACAGAATTTAAAAGAGTTATAATAATTTTAGAAAGAGCATATTATCCTTAATTGATAAAATAAGTTAAAGGGAGCTGAACGGGTTTGAATATATATAAAGGAAGCATAATAACTTGCGACAGTAAGAACACTGTTGCAAAATATTTAGTGGAAGAAAAAGGGGAAATAGTATATATTGGTGATTCCTTACTACAAGAGTACGAGAACTTAAAAGTTATTGATTTAGGAGATAAGGCTCTGTTGCCTTCATTTTGTGATACTCACTTGCATTTTGCGAGTTTTGCAGTATTTAATTCTGGACTTAATGTTATGGAAGCAAAGAATAATATTGAATTAGTTAATATGCTTAAGGAATATGTTAAAAAATCAAAAAATAAGATTGTTATAGCCTTTGGAGCTTCACCTTACTCAGTTGAGGAAAGAAGACTAGTAAGTAGGAGTGAATTAGATGAAGTTTCTAGAGATAAGCCAATTATGGTAGTAAAATATGATGGACATGCTTCTATAATAAATCAGGCTATGATAGATAAATTGGATGATAAAATTAAAAAATTAAGAGGCTATGATGCTGATACTGGGGAGATGAATCAAGAGGCTTTTTTTGCTATAAGTGATTTTGTTACTAATTCAGTTTCTCCTATTGAGTTAGTGAAAAACATGCAAAAAACATTTGATACAATAGCTGAAAAAGGTATAGGGATGATTCATACAGTTAGTGGAGTAGGATTCCCAAGAGATTTGGATGTTGATCTTGAGAGGATAGTAGGAAAAGGCGCTGAAAGAGACTTTCAGACGAGAGTATTTTTTCAAACTATGGACATAAATAAAGTTATTAAACGGAAACTTCCAAGAATAGGAGGTTGTTTTGCTACAGCTTTAGATGGCTGTTTTGGTTCAATGGATGCGGCCTTATTAACCCCATATGAAGGCACAGAAAATAGTGGAGTACTCTATTATAGTGATGAAAAGGTTACAGAGTTTTGCAAAAAAGCTAATAGACAAGGGCTTCAGATTGAATTGCATGCCATAGGGGACGCGGCTTTCAATCAAGCTACTAAGGCTTTGAAAGCTGCTTTAGATGATTTCCCTAGAAAAGATCATCGCCATGGAATTATCCATGCATGTCTGCCTACTGAAGACGGCATAAAAATTTGCGCAAAATACAATATTCAAATTCCTTTGCAAACTGCTTTTATTATTTGGCCTCAAGAGCCAGATTGGTACTTAAGGAATATTTTAGGTGAAAGAGAAGCTAACCTAAATCCTTTAAGAAGTTTTTTAGATGAAGGTGTAATTTTATCAATGGGCTCTGATGCGCCATGTACAAGCCCTGACCCAATAAACTGGATACATAATGCATGTAATCACCCTGTAAAGGAACAAGCTATTACAGTTTTTGAGGCATTGAGAATGGCTACTTATTATGGATATTGGACTTCCTTTGATGAAATTAATAGGGGAAGTTTAGAGATTGGGAAAATCGCTGATATGACCATACTTTCGGAAAATCCTTATGACCTACCGATTAACAAACTTAATAGTATTAAAGTAGAAAAGTTAATTCTATCTGGTAATGCTTATAAAAAGCAATCCCAAAATATAGTGAGGCTTATACTGAAGGGACTACTTAGTAAACGTAAAGTATAACAATGAAAATTATGAATGCAGGTGATATTCAAATGGATAATGAAAGATTATTAAAACAAATTGAATTTATTGTAGAGATTGATAAAGCTAAACAAATTTTCAGACAGAATGTTGTTATTGGAACTGCAAGAAATGAAAACGATGCAGAACACTCTTGGCACTTAGCTATTATGGCACTTTTGCTATCAGAACATTCAGTAGCGAAAGATGTAAATATTTTACAAGTTGTAAAGATGGTTCTAATACATGACCTTGTTGAAATTTATGCAGGTGATACTTTTTGTTATGATGAAAAAGCTAATGAAGATAAAGAGCTGCGTGAACAGATTGCTGCAGAAAGATTGTTTAATATCTTGCCTTCAGATCAAGCAAAAGAAATTATGGAGCTTTGGTGTGAATTTGAAGATATGGAAACTCCAGAAGCACGTTTTGCTGCATGCCTTGATAGACTTCAACCGCTGATTCTTAATTATAATACCAGTGGATATACCTGGAGGAAACCAGGAATAGATAGTACAAAAGTTTTAAAAAGAAATGAACCTTTACAAGAAAATACTCCGTTGTTATGGGAATATGTGAAGGAAGTAATTGAGGATTCAATTGAAAAAGGGTTTTTAAAACCATAAATATGTTAATATTTATATGAAAATAATAGGGCATGTGGTATAATTTACCTTGATTGTATTTTTAGATTAATTTTTCATAGTTAATCTATTTAAAAAATGGAGGAATAACAAATGAAAGCAAGTATTGATAAGGTATTAAATATTTTTAAATGTCCACAAACAGGATCAAACTTAAATTTCCACGTGGATTATTTGGAATCAGAGGAAGGATTAACTTATAAGATTACTGATGGAATTATTGATTTTGTTGTAAAAAGCAATGATGATAAGCAAGCAGAAATTGAAGAGAGTTATAATTCATTTTCTGTAGATAAATATGATAGAGTAGTTAAAAATGCTTTGTTTTTAAAACTTGTTTGGGGGGTTAATAAAAGTAAAATACCATATTTTGCTGAATCTATAAGTAAGTTTTCAGATGGTTCTATACTAGATGTTCCTTGTGGCACAGCTTTTTTTGGCATTGAAGCATACAAAGCAAAACCCAATAGCCTTTTTATAGCCTTAGATTATTCTATTGGTATGTTAAGGGTTGCAAAGAAAAGATGTGAGGAAGCAGGAATTGAAAATGTTATTTTTGTTAGAGGAGATGTAAGTAATTTACCTTTTAAAGATAAAAGCTTAGATGGTTGCTTCTCATTAAATGGGTTCCATGCATTCCCAAAACCAGAAGAAGGAGCTAAGGATATTGGAAGAATCTTAAAAAGTGATGCTCCTATGATAATGACGGTAGCATGTTCAAATGAACGTAAATTTTCAGATTTTATGATTAATAAAGTAATGATTCCTAGAGGTTTTTTTAATAATAGCATTCCTATGAGTTCATATAAGAAAATGCTGGAAAATGCTAATTTTCACAATTTCGATATTGAAATGATTGGTGCTTTGATGGTTGCTAAATATAATAAAATTTAGTTTTATGATGTTTATAAAAAAGCATAAAGGAAAAGCCACTGACTTGAAAATCAGTAGCTTTTCTTTTTATTGTAAAGAAATGTTTATAACAGATAACGGTATTTTATTCAGCAAGCGCTTTAACTTCTTGATATTTACCAAGATCAGTATAAAGTTCTGCAGTATAAGGATTTCTCTTTGTCTTAACTACTTTGTATGCCATGTAACCAATTACTAATACATTGACAACTAAAGCTAAGAAACTAAATGTAAATAGTGCAGTTCCATTGTTTGTTGATGTAACTTGGAACTTACTGTTGTCTTGGAAATCTGGGAAGGTCTGTGCAAACATACACCATAGTGCTAGAGTTTGTGCACGATGTTGTAACCATGCTCCTTTACCAATTGTAAATGCACAAAGTGTTGGAGCTATTAGTAATGCCATACCGCAGTACCAAGCGTGACCTGGTAGACAGTTGTAAGTATATGCAAAATTCCAAAGATCATATGCGATTATCCAAAACCACAACATATCTGGCCATAACATATCCATACTAGTATCTTTAGCAGTCTTTTTACGTATAACAATTCCCATAAATCCAGTAATAGCTATAATATTTAAAATACCAGCGATACCATTCATGTAATTCCATGAACCACCAAATAACCACATATCGTTACCTGAAGCAGTGTAATGGAAATGCTTACCATCATATAGGTGTCCTACCTCGAAATCACGAGATACTGCTTCTGCAATATTGATAGCAAGGATTAAAGGTGGGAAACATAATGCCCATTTTTTATCAGATAATTTCCATTCAATTCCTGTTAATTTGTTTTTACCTTTAACGTGTCTGATGCACCAAAAACCGATACATCCAGCTGTAGAGGAATAAACCTTTGCCAAATGGAACCAGTCAGTATAAGTTGTATCACTTAATGCTGTAAACCATAATATTGAAAGAAATGTTGGTAAAATTACAAAAGAAAAGAATCCAATCCATTTTGATCTTCTAGTTATTTCATTAAGTCCAAAGAGTGCTACAAGAACAAGTAACCAAACAGCCCATGCAGCTGCTGTGGATGTTCCACTGTGAAAATTAAACATACAATAACCTCCCTAAAATAAATAAATGTGTAAAATATATTTTGAAAATTAATTATGCAATTTTTGTTGAATTATATTCAACAGACATACAGCGCAAAGCCAGAAGAAATTTATTTTTTATTAACCCTAAATAATATGGATTTTAACATTTCTAAAACGATATTTGCTTCTTCTTCTGGAACGCCGGTTCCTAATAGTATTTTTTCTGGTACATTTCTTACTCTAGCTTTGAGTTCATATCCTTTTGGTGATACGCTAACAAGAACAGTTCTTTCATCATTGGTATCACGAACTCGGTCTATTAGCTCCTTAATTTCAAGTTTCTTAAGAAGGGGAGTAATTGTACCTGAATCTAGATATAACCTCTTTCCTAACTCATTAACTGGAATGTTATCTCCATTCCATAAAACAAGCATTGCTAAATATTGAGTATAGGTTAAACCTATTTCATCAAGGTAAGTTTTATAACGTTTAATTGCTTCTTTCGAGCATGCATACATTATAAAACTAAGCTGATTTTCTAAGATTAAATTTTCATCACTAACTATAATAATCACGCTCGAATCAATTCAAATTTTAATTAGTCTCAATTTAATTAAGTACAATTAAGATTACGTTAACTTACAATCGTTACAAACACGTGCAAATCTAATAATTCACAAAGAAATTCTAAAAGTAATTAATTCAATAGACTTATATCGCATTGAATAACGTTTACATTGATTGTCATAAAAATATTCTACAGTATGTTATGTGTTATTGACTTTTTCAAGTATAACTTTTAAAATTTTTATAAATTTATTTGCTTCATCTAATGAAATTTCTGTTTCAGTTCGTATTTTATCTGGGATAATCATCACCCTAGCTTTGAGTTCATATCCCTTTTGTGTTACTTTTACTAAAACAAATCTTGCATCATTTTCATCAATAACACGTTCGACTAATCCTTTACTCTCTAGTTTTCTAAGCAGTGGGGTAGTTGTACCTGAATCAAGGTATAATTTTCTCCCGAGCTCTTTTGCTGGAATATTATCTTCATTCCATAATACAATCATAGCAAGGTATTGAGTATAGGTTAGGTCCAGTTCTTGAAGATAGACTTTATACCTTTTAATGACTTCTTTTGAACAAGCATATAAAATAAAACAAAGCTGATCTTCTACGATTAAATGTTTATTAGTACTAATAATAATCACTTCCGATTAGGTTAGTCTTTGCAGCCACCACAATTGAATTGGCTGCAATTGAATTGCATACAATTGATTCATCTATAATATATATCTTTGATAAAAAAATGTCAATACTATTTAATAAAAAAACATATAAATTAAAGCAATTTGTCAAAATTTGTTGGCTGACATAGCCTAGAGAGCCTTGAATTTCAATGTGTTATTTTGTTATAAAAAAATATTTTCATCTGATTTACTTGGTTAAATTTTAGAAAATAAAATAGTTTGAAAGGACAAATCGTCTTTTCTTTATAATATTTAAAAAAATTAAAACAGATTAGTGATTTTCATTGTCTAATAGATGTAAAATATAAATTGCGCGTAATGGAAATTTAAAGGAGTAAAAATATGATTATAGAAGAACAGGTGAAGCTAGCAATTAATGGAGATGAAAAAGCTTTTGAGTATCTTATGGATATTAGCAAAGAAGGACTTTATAGGACAGCATTTGCTTATGCAAAAAATGAAGAAGATTCATTAGATATATTACAGGATACTGTATATAAAGCTTACATATCTATTAGCAAATTAAAGGAGCCTAAATATTTTAAAACCTGGATAACTAAGATATTAATCAATAGTGCTATTAATTTTATTAATAAAGAGAAAAAAATTGTATCTTTAGTAGATACTATGTCAAATGAACCCAATTATCATGAGGACACTAGGTTAGAAGAAAATCTAGATATCTTGAATTCTATTGATAAGTTAGAAGATAAGTACAAGAATGTGATAGTCCTAAAATATGTTCAGGATCTTACTATAGCTGAGATTTCTGAGGTGTTGAATTGTCCAGTAGGTACTGTGAAAACTTATCTTAATAAGGGGTTAAGCAAATTGAGAATATTTATGGGTAAGGAGATAGTTTAATATGGATAATTTAGAGAACTTAAAAAATGAAATTAAAATTCCATCAGGTATAGATTTGTCTGTGAAAAAAGGTATTGAAAGAGGTAGGAAAGAGAGAAATATAGAAAAGCATAAAAAAATATATATAAAGATAGCTGCGTCTGCTGCAATACTAGTTGTAACAATTACAGCTACAGTAGGTATTGTTAATCCTAGTGCTGTGCAAGCAATTCCAGGTATACAAGCAATTTTTAAGCTTATGAATCATGATGGTGATATGGGGGAGAGTTTTGATAAATATGAACAGTTTTCAACTAGTGTAAATAAATCTGTAAAGAAAAATGGCATAAGAATTACTATGAATGAAATCACCATTGATAATAATTCATTGGCCATAACTTCCACTGTAGAGGGCAAGGATCTTAGGGTAGGTAAGGGAGATGTATGGCCATATATAAAGCTTAATGGTAAATCACCAGGAGCTTATGATATTAAGGATAAAAAAATTGATAATAATAAAGTAATGATGGTGACCTATGCAAACATTACAGATTTAAATTTGCCAGATAATGTAGATATTGATATATACATTCCTGATGTTAATAAGGTAAAAGGTCCTTGGAATTTAAAGTTTAAAGTATCTAAGAATTTAAATCCAACAAACTCAAAAACCATATCTTTAGATAAAAGCATGAAGCTACCAGAGAGTACATTAAAGCTAGAAAAGTTAGTAATTAGTCCTTTAGGAAATACATTGGTTTATTCCGGTATCTATGATCACTCAAATGAAAGTCTGGCACCTTATGTCTTTGACTTCATTGTTATAGATGAAAAGGGAAGAATAGTTCAGACTAAAGATGATAAAAGTTATAATAAGGAAAGATATAATGGAAGGATAGAGATATTTGACGATTTATCTAACATTAAGTCACTGACTGTAGTTCCTATACTTAAGAAATGGGGGCTCAAAGAAACATACATTGATAAAAATATATATAATATATTTCAAACTACGATAAACAGTACAAATTTTAATCTTCCACAGGAAACTATAACAAAGACCAGACCTATAACAGCAGAGGAAAAATCAAAAGGATATAAGATTGATAATGTTACTCATATATTTAATATAGATAAAGCCAGAGAATTTTGTACTATAGATAGGTTAATGAACCAAGTAATAAAGGTTGGGGATAGTAACACTGCTGTTATAAAGAATATTGAGGCAACAGAAAAAGAAACTAAAGTTACATTTAAAATCGAAGGTAATGGTGCATATTCCTATGCTAATATTACTAGTGCTGTGATTTTAGATGAGAATTATAATGATGTTAGTGAACAAGATGCAGATATAGCTGTTATGGAAAATATGCAAGAAAGACTTGTATCAATTAAACTACCACCTATTGATAAAACAAAAAAATATAAAATAGCACTGCCAATTACAGATCAACCTGAAATCCAAGAACAGTATAAAATGAATATTGATTTAACAAAATAGTAAAATACCGCACTTTAAAACTGGAAAGGATTCCAGCTTTAAAGTGCGGTAATATTTTAGTGATAAATTAAAGGTTTAGAATTTATAGTTGACAAGTCAACAACATTTCAATACAATAAGGTTGACTTGTCAATCAAAATTAGGAGGTGTTAATTTTGCAGGAAGGCATCATGTCTTTAACAAAACTTAATAGTAAAATTTTCAGAAAAAATCAAGCATATTTTGATAAAGTATTGAAAAAATATGAATTAAGTAGTGGTTCTTACCCATATTTACTTACATTAAATGAAAATGAAGGTATTAGCCAAAATCAAATAAGTAAAGAATTAGGTCATGATAAGGCAATGTCAGCTAGAACTATAACAAAGCTTATTAATCTTGGATATATAGATAGGAAAGCAGATGAAAATGATTCAAGAGCCTACAAATTATATCTAACAGAAAAAGCTAAAGATACGATTCCAAAAGTTATTGAGGAAATTAATAAATTGATTGATTTAATAACAAAGGATTTAAATGAAGAAGAAAAGGTTATTACTATAGAGTCCTTGAATAAGATTCTAAATAACCTAAAGAAATTGAAATTGTAAGGAGAAATATTAATGAATTCAGCAAATGATAGTAGCAATAAAAATAGATGGGTAATTTTATTTATTGTAGTAATGGTAACTTTTATGAGTACCCTAGATAGTAGTATTGTGAACGTGGCTTTACCTGTAATGTCTAAGTCTTTAGACGTAACAACAGCTCGTATTCAATTGGTAGTAACAAGTTATTTAATTGTAATTTCAGCAACTATATTAGTTTTTGGAAGATTGGGAGACCTTTTTGGTAAAACAAGAGTATTCAAGTTCGGACTAGCTTTGTTTACATTAGGTTCTTTATTTTGTGGAATAACAAGTTCACTTCCAGTTTTGGTTTTAGCTAGAGTAATACAGGCAATAGGAGCCGCAGGAACTATGGCAAATAGTCAAGGGATTATAACGGAAGTATTCCCTGCAAACGAAAGAGGCAAAGCACTAGGAATTACAGGAACTTTTGTAGCCTTAGGTGCGTTGGTAGGACCACCACTGGGGGGATTTATAGTAGATGCTACCAGTTGGGAATGTATATTTTTAATCAATATACCAATAGGAATAATAACATTAATTTATGCTTTTAAGGTACTTCCTAAAGAGAAGAAAATAGCAAAGGGAAAATTGGATGGACTAGGAGCCTTATTATTTATGTTTACTATAGTTCCTCTATTTGTAGCCTTAGGTCAAGGTGAAGATGTGGGATTTAATAATCCTTTAATTTTGTTAGGATTTTTAATAGCAATCATTTCATTTATAGCATTTATTATGGTAGAAAAAAGGCGTGAACACCCTTTATTGCAGCTACAAATCTTTGAAAATAAATTATTTTCACTCAGCATATTTTGTGGTTTTTTATCCTTCGTAGCCATATTTTGTTCAATAATTATTCAGCCTTTTTACCTTCAAGATGTATTGAAGTTTTCACCTGCAACTACTGGATTGATACTTATGATTTATCCTTTGATTTTATCTATAGTGGCACCAATTAGCGGACATCTCTCAGACAAAATAGGCTCTGAAATTTTAACTTTTATTGGGTTACTGCTAACAAGCGTTGCCTTATTATTAATGTCAACTTTAAATGAAAATTCTCACATAATAACTATGGTGATTTTTATTGCAGCTATGTCTATAGGAAATGGTTTATTTCAATCACCAAATAATTCCCTAGTAATGTCTACAGTGCCAAAGGATAAATTAGGCATTGCAGGAAGTGTAAATGCTCTTGTAAGAAACTTAGGAATGGTATGTGGAATAGCGTTATCTACTACTTTGTTATATAACAGGATGAGCCATAAAATTGGTCATCATGTAACTGATTATGTGGTGGGAAGAAATGATGCATTTATTTACGGTATGAAAACTGTATATATAACTGCTGCATCTATTTGTATGCTCGGAGCAATCTTAACTTTTTTAAGATTGCGTCGAAGTAGAAGTAAAAAAGCAGTATAGAATGACATCTAACATCAGAAAAGCCTAATTTAATTAGAAGAAGTATTTTTCTGAAATAATGCTATGAAAGAATAAGTATAATATATATAGTATGGGCTATACTACCTATTGAAAATCATTATTTTAGGAGGTACTTATGGCAAAGACTAACGATAAGCAAAGAACAGCACCAATATCTAGAGGTGATGAAGCTCCTAAGCTGTCTTCAGACACTAACTCTAAAAATAGCGGTAAAAGCAATAAAACAGGTAAGAAAAAGTAGTAAAAAAGGAGGGTAGTTACTTTCCTTTTAATTATTTTTTGAACCATATTAGCAAAAACAGTTCTAGTTTTAGTATGACCAAAGATGTATAAAATAGCACTAAAGTAATTACAACACACTTCTTATCGGTGGAAGCATATTATAATTGTATAAATAATTTTATAGAAGGTTTCAATTATGACAGTTAATATAAATGATAAGGTTATACTCAAAGCTACTTCCCAAGGAGATCTCTGGAAGGTAACTGATGTTGATTCCAATAATTCAACATATGTAACTGTTCAATGCCTAACCAATCGTATTATTAAGGTTGTCCCTGAGGATCAGATAACAAAAGTAGATGAAGTAACTGCAATGAAAATCCTTGAAGAAAACCAAGCTGCAAGCGAAGTGTTTATGGCAACTATTTCAAAGAATATTAGTACTGCAAAGTTAAACGCATCAAGTTCAGGTAATTTGCTTTCTGAAATTCCTGGAACAGTGTTGCATTTGGACAGTGACCCAAATTTTCTTAAACAATGTTTAGATTTTTATAATGAAAAAAGTGTTGTAGCTCATGGGTATACAATGAGACCCAATGAAATGCCTGGGCGAATTTTAGAATTACTAAATAAGCATAAGCCAGATATATTAGTTATTACAGGACACGATGGGTTTATAGATAAGAATGAACCTTATTCTTTGGAATCCTATATAAACTCAAAATACTATGTAGAAGCAGTAAAGCAAGCTAGAAAATTTGATAGGGATAAGGATAGTCTTGTAATCTTTGCGGGAGCCTGCGAATCTTTCTATGATGCATTAATGTTTTCTGGTGCTAATTTTGCAAGTTCACCTAAAAGGATATCTATTCAAAAATACGATCCCGCTATCATTGCAACAGAAGTAGCCCTTACTCCAATTCTTTCACAAGTAAGTCCTGTAGAATTTATTCCTAGAGTTGAAGCAAATTTTGATGAGATTGGTGGAATAGAAACTAGGGGTGCTTTAAGAAAAGGTATTCCTTTTAGTATGAACTATGATAATCGAGGGTTCACCTTTGAAAATGGTCATCCATCAGCAAATTACAAGGATATACCTTGCTGGTATAAGGGGACTCCATGTTATGGCATATGTAGTCAATGTAGGATTAATAATCTCTATAGGCATTGCTGTAGGCCAATAGTTAACAAAATGCATTTTTAATTTATTACAAGGTTAATTAATGTGAAGTTGTAAAGAATAAATAGGTATGCTATAATAAATTAAATTCAAAATGAGGAGAATGTTTTATGGATCAGGTAGTTCTTAACTAAGTAATTAAATATTTAAATTTAAAAATTCTAAAACCCTATAATTTATAGGTTTATTTAGCTTGGAGTTTTTAGATTTGAACTTAGATGAGAACACGCAGAAACTGAATCCTTTGGTATTTAGCAAATTAACCGTGCGTTGCACGGTATTTTTTTGCTTAATTTTTGAATGGGAAAATTAGAGTTACTAGGACTGTAAGTGAATTTGTTTTCATTTGCGGTCCTTATTTTTTTGTATTGGAGCTTCAAGAAAATAAGCAAGAAGCTGGTTTGCTATTTTCTTGAAGCTACCTGAAGGGGGAAATTAATATGTCCATTGTAACAGATTATATTAAAGGTAAAAAAACAAAAAAGATAAATGGAGGAATTAAAATTGAATAATAAAGCATTAGAACTATTAGAATTTAATAAAATTAAGGAAATAATAAAAGGTTATGCACTTTCTGAGTATGGAAAGGAACAAATTGATAAACTAGAACCATATTTAGATATAAACCTAATAGAAAAGCATATGAAGGAAACCTTTGAGGCTAGGAAAATTGTGGATATAAACTCAAGTATCCCAATTCACAGTTTAATAGGAATGAAACATTTAAAGGAAAAGATAGAAAAGGGAGGGATTCTTCTACCAGAAGAGCTTGAAAGCTTAAGCTGCATGCTAAAAGAAACAGAAAAACTAAAAAGGTTTATGGAAAACAAAGCTGAGGTTGCGCCTATTATAAGCACTTTTGCACAGTCTACCTATGAACTTGCTGATTTAGTTGAAGAAATAGAAAGATGTATAGATGGGTCAAGAGTTTCTGATAAAGCAAGTAGCGAGTTATCAAAGCTTAGAAAAAAGGTGCTGATTTTTGAAGATAGGATTAAAAGCAAGCTAGATAATTTGCTTAAAAATGAAAAATACAAAAATTTTATTAGAGACCCACTTATTAGTCAAAGAAGTGGTAGATACGTTATTCCTGTAAAGAGTGAGTATAAAAATAATATTGATGGAAATGTATTAGATAAATCAGGCAGTGGCTCTACTGTGTTTATTGAGCCAGAAGAGGTTAAAAAATTACAGAATGAATTGAATATATTTAAAATTGAAGAAGAAAAAGAGGTATATAAAATCCTTTCTACTTTAACTAGTATAGTGGAAAGCTATGCAAGAGAAATAAGTATAAATATTGAAACAATGAGTTATTATGACTTTATTTTTGCAAAGGGAAAGTATAGTAAAGCTATTGATGGAAGAAGTGTGAAGCTTAATACAAGAAACTATATAAAAATTAATAAAGGAAGACATCCTCTTATAGGAAAAAATGCTGTGCCATTAGACTTTGAAGTAGGAGAGTCCTATAATTCTGTAGTAATAACTGGGCCTAACACTGGTGGAAAAACTGTAGCTCTTAAAACTGTAGGACTTCTAACAATAATGGCTCAGTGTGGCTTGCAGGTGCCTGTTGAAGAAGAAAGTGAGTTAGCCATATTTGTAGATGTATTAGCTGATATTGGCGATGGACAGAGCATAGAACAAAATTTAAGCACCTTTTCCTCTCATATTACCAATATAATTAATATTTTAAATACTGCAGATAAGTATACCCTTGTAATTATGGATGAAATAGGAGCAGGTACAGACCCAGGAGAGGGAATGGGAATAGCAGTTTCAGTTCTAGAGGAGATTTATAAGAAGGGAGCTATTATATTAGCAACTACCCATTACAGCGAAATCAAGGAATTCGCAGCAAAGAGTGATGGATTTATTAATGGCTGTATGGAATTTGATATAGAGACTTTAAAGCCACTATATAAATTGAGTATAGGAAAACCGGGAGAGAGCAATGCCTTTTTAATTGCACTAAGACTAGGAATGGATAAGTCCATTATCCAAAGGGCTCATTTTGTGACCTATAAAGAAGAGAAAACCTATGAAGATTATAAAGTAGAAATCAAAGTAGAAGCCACTACAGCACCAACTAATATAGAAAAAATCACTAAGTTAAAACAAATAAACAAGATTTCTGATAAACAAAAGGCTAAATCGAAATTCAATATTGGAGATAGTGTGTATATAAGCTTTATGGGCAGAAGTGGAATTATCTGTGAGCTTGAAAACTCTAAGGGTGAATACGGTGTAATGGTGATGAAAAAGAAACTAATAATTAATAATAAGAGATTATCCCTACACATCTCTCAGGAAGAATTGTATCCAGAGGATTATGATTTTGATGTTATTTTTGAAAGTGTGGAAAATAGAAAAAAGGATAAATTAATGAGTAAAAAACATGTGGAAGGGACTAAAATTGTAAGGGATAAAGATTAAAGGAATCTCATCTAAAAGTAATCAGCTCGGCTATTTAATAAAGCAGCGAAATATTTAAATATTCCGCTGCAACTTTCAGTTTATATATTCTTACAAGTGAGTAGTTCAATTATTGTCAAGAAAATTTAAAATTTGTTGCCATACTCCAGGAACGAAAGCTACATCATGTCCTGAGTATTCATATGATAAATGCTGGTAAGAAGACTTGTAGCCATGTTCCTTAAGTCTGCTCATTAGTTTTTCACACATATCATAGCTTGGCCACACTTTATCCTTTTGCCTGAAATTAATAAAATAGGGCAGTTAGCTTTTTCAAGTGCTATGCTGGAGCTTGAAGCATTATTTTTATCCTCAAGTGCATCATTATAAGCATTTACAAATTCTAATTTCTGTTCTTTTTTTAGTAATTCTAAAGATTTCTGATAATTACTATTATTAATAAAAGGAGCAAAGGGGATATCTTTTCCATCATAAGACCAAGAACTCTTCACTGTATCTTTCATATTGGGAATTCCTCCTTCACCAAATCCTTGAAAAACATTAGACGATGGTACAATTCCAATAACTGCATTTACTTTCTCAGGGAAATAGGATGCTATTAGAAGTGAAGCTTCTCCTCCTTTTGAAACTCCCATAACTGTGGCACCTTTTTTATCCATACCTGGTTGATTCAATGCCCAATCTATGGGTTTTTTAAAATACTCAAGAGGAATACTTTCAAGGGTAGGGGATACTCCATCCATTCCAAAATAAGCTAGTGAAAGAATAGCATAACCTCTTTTTAGAAGATCAAGTCTAGTTTGAGTATCTAACTCTCCACTCCATGATTTACCACCCTCAGAACCTCCAAGAAGTACGATTACCTTTTGATTAGTGGCTTCCTTGTTATAAAAGAAGTCTGCTACAATCCCATTTTCATTAACCTCTTTTTGAACATATTTAGAGTCATCTGGTTTAAGCTCACTTTTAACCTTCAAAGTAGAAACAATTATTTTTGCCGCTTCTGCTCTAGTTATAGATCCGTTAGGAGTGAATGTACTATTTGAAAGACCTTTGATAATACCGTATTCATTTACTACTTTCACATAGCCTTTATTTATATTGAAAATACTATCATCATCTTTAAAACCTGTAATCTGACAGGATAAAGTTTGAGCCTTGTTTTCTTGATTCAATGTTCTTGCTATCATTCTTGCGGCTTCAACTCTTGTTATTTTCTGTTCAGTATCTGTAAATTCTCCTGCTTTTATAATACCTTTATAGGTTGCAAGAGAAATATAAGTATCTGCCCAATAACCTTCACTATTAGCTCCAGGATCTCCACCTAATGAAGATACTAACAAGGCTTTAACAAACTCAGCTCTTGTAATGTTACTGCTTGGATGAAACAAACCATCCGGTTTTACATCCATGGCTTTTGATTTTACCATTTCATTAATATAGTCCTTTGCCCAAGAGTTTTTTATATCATCTTTTTTAGTATCTTTATCTTTTCTAGCAGATATAACACCAACCAGTAATAAAGAAAACACCACAAGACAAATAACTAATACTCCAATTCTTTTTTTTATTCCCACTTACAAAACACCCTTTCAATAATAAATTGTATTTAACAATTTTAAATATATAGTAGAAATCTAAAGGTTTTCTAACATATATCTTAAGATTTTCTAACAATTTATTATTAGCGTTTAGAAATATCAATAATTGGAGAAGGACAACCTATTAACATATTGGCAATAAAATCTGAAAGTATGTTTCAGCTAAATTACTTGATACCTTAATATCTCCATTATGAATATCAACAATACTTTTAGCTATTGCAAGTCCCATTCCTTTTCCTCCAGTATTTGAATTTCTGGATTTTTCACCTCTGTAAAATTTCTCAAAAATGTAGGGTTGATCAATTAAAGGTATTTCAGATCCATAATTTATAATTTTTATGCAGGCCATGTTATTTTTAGAAACAAGTTCAACATGAATTTTTTTTCCACTTTTGCCGTAAAAAATGCTATTGCTTATTATATTCTCCAAAAGCCTTATAATTAAGCTTAAATCAGCACTAATTAATATTCTTTCACAAGGAACTTTAATACTAAAAGACATATCCTGTCTTTCCATCTCTGGAATGAATCCAATCACTACTTGTTCTAAAACTTCTTTTATACTTACTTTTTCTTTTTTTAGGTTTAGAACTTTAAAATTTATACTGGAGTATTCAAGTAAATCTCCTATTAAGTTTTTCAATTCATCACACTTATTTAAAGCAATATCAGTACATTGATCACAAACTTCCTTATCTTTATACTCACTTTTCTTTAGTAGTTCAATATATCCCATAACGGAGGTTAATGGAGTCCTTAAATCGTGAGAAATATTATTAATCATTTCATTTTTAATTCTTTCATTTTCATGTTCCTTTGTTATTAAGTCTTGGATTTTTTTCGCCATAATATTTATATTATTACTTAATGATCCAAGCTCATCATTTGAAATTACCGGAATACTTATATTAAGTTCTCCTTTTGATATTTCATTTACTTTACTATCTATAGTATTTAATTGATTAATTATTTTTTTTGTAAATAAGTAAAAGAACAATATTATTATTAGGATAAAAAGAAAGAAAGAACCTAACAATACATGTCCATAAATATTAAAATGATTATTAGACCACTCAGGTAGCTTGCTTAGAGTAACATTATAGACCTTCTTAAAAAATCCAATGAAAAGTATAATTGTAAAAATTAATGATAATATTGTGCTAAAAGCAAAGGCTTTTAATAGCTTGAACTGTACTCCATTAAAAAAATTAACTTTCAATTTTATAGCCAACCCCCCAAATGGTTTTTATAATACTAGGCTCTTTAGAATTATCTCCAAGTTTGTATCTAATTCTAGCAATATGAACCATAACAGTATTATTTCCATCAAAATATTTCTCTTTCCATACTATTTCAAATATTTCTTCTAGAGAAAACACTCTATTAGGATGTTGAGCCATAAGCAGTACAATGTCATATTCCGTTTTTGTTAAATTAATTGTATTACCATACAATGTGACAATATGGGTTTCTACATTAATTTCTAGCCCGTTTATACTAATAACCGCTTTTTCCTTTTTAATTTGAACATTTTCATTTAAATATAGATATCTTCTAAGTTGAGCTCTAACTCTTGCAACAAGCTCAAGGGGGTTAAAGGGTTTTACCATGTAATCATCAGCACCAGTATTGAGTCCAAGTATCTTATCTATATCTGTGGATTTAGCTGTGAGTAGTATTACAGGTAAATTTTTTTTGCCCTTATTTGCCTACACACATCAATACCACTTATAAGTGGCATCATAATATCAAGAATTACTAGATCAATCTTTTCCTTGTCTATAATATCAAGAGCAGTTTGTCCATTATCGGCTTTTAAAACATTATATTGTTCATTTAACATATAAGCTTCAATTAAATCACGAATTTCTTTATCATCATCCACTATAAGTATTCTCTCATTACTCATTTATTATCTTTAGTGAGGGAGTGTATTATAAGTACCAATCTCTCACTAAATCTACCCCCCTTTATGTTTATCCAGTTTATTAATAAATAAACTCTTTCTCTTATCTATGTCCATAATATGCCCCTGTTTTTATTTGGTCAAGTATACTTGTCATTATGGCTATAACCTCAGGATATTAAATTTTTATAGTCGGGAAAACCATGTTTTTTAAAACTAATCCATTTTTGTTTTCCTAATATGTTTTTAATTTACTTAATGAATCTACAATTACTTCTTTGTCTTTAGTTAAAGCAATTCTGAAGTAACCATAACCGAAACTTCCAAAGCAATATCCAGGTGTAACAACAATACCATAATCATTAACAAGTTCAGAGCAAAATTCATCAGTAGTATAATTTTTCGGTATTTTGCACCAAAGATAGAAGGTTCCAGCTCCAGAAAAACATTCTATATTTTTTTCTTTTAAAAGATTTATAGCAAGTAGCTTTCTTTCAGAATATATGGTTCTAATAGAATTTACATAGTTTCTATCTAGTTTTAGGGCGGCAATTCCTGATTTTTGGATGGGTAAAAACTGTCCAGAATCCAAGTTGCTTTTTACTTTCGAAAGAGCACTAATAATAGACTTATTTCCAACGGCATAGCCTAATCTAAAGCCAGTCATGTTATAAGTCTTTGAAAAACTTCCAAATTCAACGCACTGTTTTTCAAAATCAAATTGGAGTAAACTAATGTTTTTTGCCTCAGGCTCGATTATTTCATTATAGGCTCCATCATTACAAAGGATTATATTATATCTATCACAAAAACTTATTATTTCTTTGAAAAAACTTTCGTTTCCAGTTGCCCCAGTTGGGTTATTAGGATAATTTATAAAAAACAATTTACTTTCGCGTAATATAGATTCAGGTATGTTCAAAAGTTCAGGAAAATAACTGTTTTTTTCGGTTATAGGAACATTAAAAGTATTACAGCCCCAAATTTTAGCACAGGCTTCGTATACAGGATAGCCAACTTCAGGAACAATAACAGTATCTCCTACATCACACACAGCAGGAATAATTCCACTTAATCCTTCCTTTGAGCCTATCAAGATAATTACTTCATCTAGGTTAAGCTTAACAGAATATTGCTCATCATAATACTTGATAACTTGAAGTTTAAGATCTTTTATTCCTTCATAGGGAGGGTAATTATTAAAGCGATTTTCTGATAAACTTTCTATTAAAGCATCTGTTATATTTTTATTAACTAGCAAATCAGGATCACCTATACTTAAGTCAACAATTTTTTTCCCTTCCTTTAGTAATTCACTTTTTAACTCTTCCATTTTTTTAAAATGGTATTTTGGAATTGAGTTTAATCTATTGTTTGTTTTCATAATGATACCTCAATATATAATAATTTCTAATTATAATATTCAGAATATGTATATTAGGGAACAGAAAATAAACAAACCACTAAAAGAAAGATTGCCCCGGAGGTCTTTTATTTTCTTTAAATGTTATATTCTGCAAGCTTAACTTGACATGAAAATAAAATAGTAATACATTTAAAGTGTAAGGTTAACATTACAGAGGTGATGATTAATGAAAAATAGAATAAAAGAATTTCGAGAATCTCTCGGATTAACTCAAGAGCAGTTAGGAGAACTTGTAGGAGTATCAAGGCAGGCTATTAATGCTATTGAAACGGAAAAATTTGAGCCTTCTATATGGTTAGCCTATGATATTTGCAAAACATTCAATTGCTTAATCGAGGAAGTTTTCCTTTTTGAAGAAAGTAAGAGAAAGTCAAAATCAGAGAAAAAAGGAGTGTAGTTTAAATGGCATTAAGACAAATTAGACTTTTTGATGATGAAATATTAAGAAAAAAAAGTAGAGAAGTGGAAGTAGTAGATGATAGAATAAGGCAGATTTTAGATGATATGGCAGAAACTATGTATAGTTCAGATGGCGCAGGCTTAGCTGCTCCACAAGTAGGTATACTTAAAAGATTGGTTGTATTTGATATGGGAGAAGGAATTGTAAAACTAGTTAATCCTAAAATAATTAAACAAGAAGGGACTCAAGAAGTTGTAGAAGGTTGCCTAAGTATTCCTAACAAAGTAGGCAAGTTAAATAGACCTGCAGAGGTAACAGTGGAAGCACTCGACGAAAATGGACAAAAAATTATATTGACAGGTACAGAAAATCTGGCAAAATGTTTTTGTCATGAAATTGATCATTTAGATGGTATTCTTTTCACAGATTTGGTTATTGAATATATAAATACAAATCAAATTATATCTAAATAATTTAAGATTAGGGGTGGGAGTTTTTGGATAAGAACATAAAATTATGGTTAAGTGTTATGTTGTTCACTTCACTCTTTTTAGTTCTACTATTTACTCTTTCACATAATCCAGATAGTATTAATTCATTGATAATACTATCTTCAATTTTAATACTATCAGTGAGTATTCGATATCTAATTTTCTATGAGAATAGTAAGTATTTTAAATTTGGACAAGTGAATATTATCATAGATTTAGTTATCACTTTTATTTTATGCTTATATGATACTTCCTCAACTTCTAACATCATATTTCTCATATTAATTGGAGATTCAATTATATTTTATAATATAAAGTATAGTTTGTTTATAACATTTCTCTGTTACATATTATTCATTGGTTCCGGATATTTACTAAATGGATATTTAATAGCATCAGATTTTATATCATATATATTTACGTTTACCCTTGGAATTACAGCTGTATTATTTGCAATGTTTATCATAAAGTATCTACTACTTCAAAAACAAACGCTTTTAAGTACTATGCAGAAATTAGAAGATAGCAACAGTAAACTTTCAGATGCCTACATAGAATTGGAACAAATGACTAAGGTAAAAGAAAGAAACAGAATTGCGACGGAAGTACATGATACAATAGGACATACATTAACAATTGTACTTATGGAAATAGAAGCAGCTAAAATATGTATTTATAAAGATAGTAAGGAAGCTATAAGAAAACTAGAACTTGCTGAGGGACAGGCAAGAAAAGGTCTAAATCAAGTAGTTCATTCTATAAAAGATATTCAAAGTGACAATGAAGAAGCAAACTTTGAAGTTAATCTTTTAAAGTTTATTGAGGAAATTGAGAAATATTCAAATGTTAAGGTTATTCCAAATATTCAAATTAATGAAAGTATTCCTAATGAAATTGGAGATGCTCTTTTAAAATCCATACGAGAAGGTGTTACAAATGGTATCAGACACGGAGTAGCAACAGAATTTACCCTTTGTGTTGCTACAAAGGACAAGTGCATAAATTTAACATTAATTGATAATGGCAAAGGCTGTAGTATTATTAAACCAGACTTTGGACTAACTGCAATTTGTGATAGGATAGAAGCTTTAAAAGGAACAGCAGGATTTGCTTCAATTGAAGGTAAAAACTTTAGCATAGAGATAAAAGTTCCTATTTGAAAGGGATAAAAAGATGAATACTATGAAAATATTAATAGCGGATGATCAACCACTAATGAGGGATGGACTAAAAACTATAATTGAAAATGAAATAGACATGTCTGTAATAGGCGTTGCTGATAATGGAATGGATGCTTATAAAATGGCCTGTGAGATGCTTCCAGATATAATATTGATGGATATTAGGATGCCTTTTGTAGATGGTGTAGAGAGTACCAGATTAATAAAAAAAGAACATCCTGAAATTATTATACTCCTATTAACAACCTTTGATGATGATGAATACATAGCGGATGCATTATACTTTGGAGCAAATGGATACTTACTCAAGAGTATAGAAACATCCAATTTACTAAATTGTATAAGGAAATCACTTTCACAGGTTACAATCATGGACAAGCATATTACTAATAAAATTTCAGAAAAACTTTCTCGCATTCCATCTACTTCAAAGGAAATGCCGAAAATTGAAGACTTTTCAGAGCGGGAAATTGAAATTATGAAAATGATGCTTGAGGATTGTTCTAATAGAGAAATAGCAAGAGCATGTTTTATAACAGAAGGCACAGTGAAAAACTACATTACCAATATATATCGCAAGCTAAACACCAATGACAGAAAAAAAGCAATCACATTACTAAATGCTTTTTTTAGTGACCTGCATCTCCAATAATATGATTTATTATGACTTATCATATTACTATGAATAGATATAGAATAAATGTATTAGAACTAAGGAGGATTTAAGTATGAAAAACAAAATAATAGGTTTATTAATTTTCATGTTCTTTATTTTGGCTTGTGTTACTTTGGAAGGTGGGTCAATTGTTGATTTTTTTGGTATCAGCATGGCATTACTTGTTTTGGGTACTGCATCAGGGTTATTACTCATGTACTATAAAAAAGGTATAGATAAGAACAAACTTTTGAGAAAAGCGAAAGAATATTTTATTTTTAGTGGATATTTTAGTGTTCTTGTTATAACAATAAATATATTGGCAACCTTTTCTGTAGATGATCTTCAATCCCTTCATCATATGGCTAGAGTTTCATCTGCTGCTTTACTAGGGATAATGTACGGGTATGTATTTGCATATATCACAGATACATTCATTGATGAGGAGTAATTAAGTAAATTCGAAATATCTGATTTAACAATAAATAATTTATTAGAGTAGGAAAGTATAACAGATGCTTCTTACTCTAATTTTTTTTGAAATTTTCCTTGGTTTTACCACTAGAAATCATAAAATCAAGCCTATAATAAGTATCAAGAAAAATTAGAAAAATCTAGTTGCTATTTAAAAACAATACTCCTCTTTAGAGAAATGGAAGATAGAATATATGCTTTCATAGGATTATAAGTGACAGCAAAGATTTTACTAACCTTCATGTGGGTGAAAATAATTAATTGATTTAGGGGGGAGAAAAGTGGAAAAACATATTTCAGATCAGGAATTATATGGATATTTGTCAAATAATTCTTCTGTTGAATCAAATATAAAAGTTAGTCGGCATATAGCCGGTTGTACAGAGTGTTTTGAGAGAATTAAGGCAGTTATGTATTTAAAAGAGAATTTTAATGAAGAGTGGGAAGAATTAAGTTTATCAAGTATAGCAAAGCTTAATAAAGAACTAAAGTCTATAGAAAAAGAACAGAGAATACAGAAGAACAAGATTATTTTTTTTGAGAAACATTGGATTAAAATGCTAGCAATTGCATCATTATTTATTATAGTTATAGGACTCGCAGAGTATCAAAGCACCGAAAACAAATCAAATAAATATGATAAATGGAAGCAAGTGGGTGTTATAAATTCAACTAAGAGTCTTGACAACAAAGTAAATAGCAAAGAGTTTAGGAACATGGTAACAACACTAGCTGGAACGAAAGATATTGATATGACTAGGAGTGAATATCATAAAGATAAGCTTAAAGTATCGGATGCAACAGATGCTATTTCTCATACTTTTTCACTAAGTTATGATGATAAGAAAAAGATGTTAAAAGATATGAACTTAAATTCAGAGCTTACTTGCAAAAGAGTATTAGATATATTTGACTGTTTTTCTGGAGAAATTTATTCAAGTAATATGAACGGTAAGAATATTAAAGGTAATCTTGCAATACGTCTAAGTGGCAAAACCATCAAAAATATTAGTGTTTCAGGAAACCTCTATATTATGCAAGGTGTTGGAAATGGAGAGGTGGTATTAAGTAATGTTAATGTTACTGGCTCTGTTTATGTGTTAGGTGGAGGAGAAAGCACTATCATATTAGAGAAATCAAATATTTCAAATATGACGGTAAATAAAGCAAATGGCAAGATCAGAGTCTTGTCGAGAGAGGGTACAAGAATTCAGACAGTTAAACTTGAATCAGGAGCCAAATTAGAGAATGATAATGCTTCATCAGATTCATTTGGAAAAATTACAGTTTCGTCTGAGTTACCTGCAAACAGTGAGGTAAAACTGAATGGAAACTTTAGTTTAATTAATGTAGATGCGGCTCAGATTAAAGTTATTGTAGAAAAAGGAATTATTAAGGAATTATATTTAAGCAAAAGCGCTGAAAAAACTGAAATTATACTACTTGGAGATTCCATCATTGAAAAGATGAATGTAGATACAAGTACGCTAATTAAAGGAACAGGATCAATTGATACTGTTAATATTAATGTCAAAAATGTAGTTCTAAGTGTTAAATCTAAAATAACAAATATACCGGAAAACGTAAAAGCTACAGATACAATTCAAGAGGTAACAAACAAAAATCTGGAGCAGACAATACCAGAGGAAGTAAAAAATGCTAATTTAGAGCAGGTATTACCATCAGAAATAAAAGGCACTGAAGTAGAAAAGCAAATACCAAAGGAAGTCCGAGACACTACTATTGAGCAGTTAATACCAAAGGAGGTGCGGGATACCACTATTGAGCAGTTAATACAAGATGAAGTTAAAGATACTAACCTAAATAGAATAATAGATAAGGAAGTAAAAAAACACTAACTATAATGATTTTAGAAATAGACCAACTTAATTGATAAGTTGATCTATTTTTTTATAAATTTATAAAAACTATTGACTTTGTATCGAAATGGAGCTAAGGTTATAGTATCAAAGTAATACAAAGCAAAAATGTTTTAAAGAGCTTTAAAATAATAAAGATAGGAATGATTAGTATGATGGATTTAAAGATAAATAAAATACTTGATATGCAAAAGGAAATAGAGGGGAAGAACCTTGATTTAACAGAGTTAAGCAAAGAGAAAACAGCATTAATAGTAATAGATATGGTAAATGGGTTTGTTCATGAAGGTATACTTTCGTCACCTAGAGTTGTAGACATAATAAATAATTTGATAACGATAAACGAAAGAACCTATGAATATAAAAAAATATTCTTTTTAGACCAGCATGATGAAAATTCTGTGGAATTTAATAGTTATGCAAGACATTGTTTGAAAGGCAGTTCCGAGGCAGAACTTATTCCAAAATTAAGAGAAGAAGCTGCTACGCTTCATAGTAATACTACAATTATATCTAAAAATAGTACAAATGGCTTTCATGCACCTGAATTTAAAGTATGGCTTAATGATAATGAAGAAACAATTGAAAATTATATTATTGTTGGCTGTGAAGTTGATATATGTGTAACTCATTTTGCAACAACCTTAAAAACCTACTTTAACCAAAAGAATCTTAATAGAAGAATAATTGTGCCAGTGGATTGTGTTGAAACCTTTGATTTTGAAACACATGATGGTGATTTAATGAAAGTTATTTCAGTATGGGAAATGAAACAAAATGGAATAGAAGTGGTAGATAGTATAATTTAGTATCATTCTATAAACAAATTGGAGGTATTATTAAATGGATAAAATAATGAAGAATTTCAATATTAGAGATGAAAGAAACCTTTCAATGCTAATGGATTTTTATGAACTAACAATGTCAAATGGGTATTTTGTAAATGGCCTCTCAGATACTATTGTGTATTTTGATATGTTTTTTAGGAAAAATCCTGAAGAAGCAGGTTTTTCAATAGTAGCAGGATTAGAGCAATTTATTGATTTTGTGAAAAATCTAAAATTTACGGTTGAAGATATAGAATATTTAAGAAGTAAAAGGATTCTATCTGAGGAATTTTTACAATACCTTTTAAATTTTAAATTTTCAGGTGATATTTATGCCATACCAGAAGGAACGCCAGTATTTCCTAATGAGGCACTGGTTACTGTGAAAGCAAAGATAATTGATGCACAACTTATAGAAACTATGATGCTGTTGACTATTAATCATCAAAGTTTAATAGCTACAAAAGCTAATAGAATAGTAAGAGCTTCAGAGGGAAGGCCGGTCTTAGAATTAGGAGCAAGGAGAGCTCAAGGTTCTGATGGAGCATTAATGGGAGCACGAGCTTGCTATATAGGTGGTGTAGCTGGAACTGCTACTGCTATGGCAGAAACCATGTTTGGGGTTCCTGCAACGGGAACTATGGCTCACTCTTGGATACAATTATTTAGAGATGAATATACTGCCTTTGAAACCTATGCAAAAACCTATCCAGACGCTTGCACCTTACTAGTTGATACTTATAATGTTATTAAAAGTGGTATACCCAACGCCATTAAAGTTTCTAAAAATATATTAGAACCAATGGGGAAACGATTAAAGGCAATTAGGCTAGATAGCGGAGACCTTGCATATCTTTCAAAAAAGGTTAGAAGTATGCTGGATGAATCAGGACTTACAGATTGCAAAATAATAGCTTCTAATAGTTTAGATGAATATATTATAACTGAATTGTTAAATCAAGGTGCCAAGATAGATATTTTTGGAGTAGGGGAAAGAATGGTTACTGCTAAATCAGAGCCAGTATTTGGTGGGGTATATAAACTAGTGGCAGTTGAAGAAGATGAAAGGGTAGTGCCAAGAATTAAATTAAGTGAGAATGAAGAGAAAATAATTAACCCTGGCTATAAAATGGTATGGAGATTGTATGATAAGGACACACATAAGGCAATTGCAGATGTTATTACACTTTCAGAGGAAGTTATAGATGAAACTCTGCCTTACACAATCTTTGATCCTGTTCTTATATGGAAAAAGAAAAAAATAACAAACTTTTATGCTAAAAAGCTTCAAGTGCCAATTTTTCTTAATGGAGAATGTGTTTATAAATTACCAGGCGTAGAAGAAATAAAAAGTTATTGTGAAAATCAAGTAGATAGTATTTGGGAAGAAGTTAAGAGATTTTCTAATCCTCATAAATACTATGTTGATTTATCGAAAGAATTATGGTCTGTTAAGCAGGAGTTAATTGATAGATATAGAAACTCAGAGGAGAAAAGTGAAGAATAGAAGAAAAAATATAAAGAAATTGGATTACATGCTATAATTTATATATAATCAGAAAGTTACAAAATTATGTAAGGGGGAGTTATAAATGCATGGATTTGAACTAATATGCATAGACATGTTTCAAACCCTTGTAGATGTTGATGTAAGAATACCTTTTATATGGGAGCGAATTTTGAGAGATAAGTATAATAAAGAATTAGGAGAAGAATGTTCTAACTTAGTTATTAGAAAAGTAGTAAATAAGTTTCATGAAGACGTAAGTCGCCAACAAGAATTTTTAAATCTAAAATCGCTATTTAAGCCATATTTTTTAGAAATCAATAGAGAGATAGGAATAGACTTTGACCCAGAAGATGCAGTTGAGGTTTTTCTAGATGAACACGGCAAAGCGACTCCTTATAAAGATGCTCTTGAACTTTTAAAAATTGTAGGTGACTCAATACCAGTGTGTTTAGTAAGTGATGCTGACATTGTAATGGTAGAGCCCCTTTTAAAGCTATTTAAATTTGATGAAGTATTTATTTCTGAAAGTGTAAAATCCTATAAAAATGATTCACAAAGCAGAATTTTTAAGGAAGTATTAAATCATTATGGAATTAACCCTAAAAATGTAATCCATATAGGTGATGCATCCTCAGATATTATTGGAGCTAATAAGCTAGGAATTACCACTTGCTGGATAAACAGATATAATCGTGAATGGAAGTATGATATAAAGCCTGATTATATAGTAAAATCCTTAACTGAAGTTGCTGATATTATTGGTATAAAGCAAGAAATGCAAGTTTGTAATAATTTTTAGCAATTTAGGTCAAGAATAAGCCTAGGTCAAAATGTTATCCTTTATTCAAGAGGTGAGAAAATGGAGAATTGGGAAAAGATAAACGCGGTAGCACGCATGCAAATTTATATTGAAAATCATCTAAATCAGTCAATAAGTCTAGGCATGCTTGCAAGTGAAGCAGGATATTCGCCCTGGCATTCCACCAGAATTTTTAAGGAGCTAACAGGTAAAACCCCCTTTGAATATATTAGAGCACTTCGGTTGTCAAAGGCAGCTATTATATTGAGGGATGAAGAAGTTAGAATACTCGATGTCGCACTTGATTTTGTCTTTGATTCACATGAAGGTTTTACAAGGGCTTTTTCTAAACAATTTGGCATGAATCCTAGATATTACTGCAAGAATACACCACCGCTAAAACTCTTTATGCCCAATCATATCCGTGATTATTTCCTTATGATAGAAAAGGGAGAGGATAATATGACTAATTGTTCTAATACTAAGACGGTTTTTGTACAAGTGATTGATCGTCCTGCAAGAAAACTAATATTGAAGAGAGGAATTAATGCTAAAGATTATTTTGAGTATTGCGAGGAAGTAGGTTGCGATGTATGGGGAGTTCTTTGTAGTATTAAAGAAGCCTTATATGAGCCTATTGGAATGTGGATGCCACAAAATTTAATCAAAAAAGGTACTTCAATGTACACTCAAGGAGTAGAAGTTCCAGAAAATTATTCAGGTGAGGTGCCAGAAGGCTTTGATTTAATTGAACTTCAGCCCTGTAAGATGATGGTTTTTCAAGGACAGCCTTATGCAGATGACGAACAATTTGACCAAGAGATAAAAGAAATTTGGGATGTTATGAAAAATTACAAGCCTGAGGTCTATGGTTTCAAATGGGCGGAGGAAGATGGACCTAGATTTCAATTGGTACCTATGGGATACAGAGGATATATTGAAGCAAGACCAGTGAAACAGGTAAACATTAGTAAATAGAAAAGATTAATAGTTTATGGAGATGCCGTATTATTCAAATGAATGATGCGGTATTTTCGCCGTTAATAAAGTGGCCAGTACATTAATAATAGTTATATAAGTAAGTTAACAATATGATATTTTATTTTTAGAGAAAATTCGCTGCATCAAGAAAGACTAAGCTGTTAAATTTTAAAATATCATATAGTACTTTCATGTAAATATTATCAATACTATGGTAAAGGATTGCAGATATAAGGACATATAAAGAAAATATATATTATTAGGCTGTGCGATCAATGAACAATCTACTAAAAATTAGACAAATTGATAAAATAGTAAAATTGTAGTATGATAATTTTAATTTTTTGAATAAGGGGAAAGATTGAATGAGTAAAAAAAACTTTAAAATGAAATTATTATTAGTACTAATGTTAATAGGGCTGTTATTATTAGCTTCTTGTAAACATTCTAGTAGTAATAAAAATACGGACAACGATGCAATTAATTCAGAAACCTTAATAGGAACTGCAAATTTATCAGAGGAAGAGAAAAGTTTAATTCAAATTGGTGGAATGAATAACTATTATATATTTAAAATTAAAAATCCAAAAGAAAAATATAAAAGTATTTCCTGTTGGATTGATTTATTTGAGGATGGAAAATTAATAACTTCTTTGGGAAAGATTTCAACCAAGCTTAATGGAGGTGCCGAACTAAAGTATATATCTATAGCATTGAACAAACCAATTATAGACAATACTAAAAGAGAATTAATAATGTCTATAATAAGCAAAACTGGAGTGTCTCAGCAATGTTATATTGATGAAAATAATATAAAACTAGTAGAAAGTTCTATAGCAAATCAGGAGCAGAAAATTATTGAAGGCAAAGACATTGATTTAGCTGCGTTTATTCAAAATGAAGGAAATGTACAATTGACTAATTCTATTGCAGAGAATATGACAGAACTGCTGAAAAATAAAAGAGTGTATATTTTTAGGTGTAAGGTAGGAGAGTAAAATAATCGATAAGCAAATATTACTGAAATGTAAATAAAGTTCCAATTTTTACATGAAATCTATCTTTAAATTTGCACTTTAATTGAAATGCCTACAAAATTAAAGTAGAGTATTGTGTTTGAAGAAACTGTTTTTCAACATTGACAAAATAGGAGAATTCGTGATATTATTCAATTGCATTTAAAATATATAAATGCTTATGAAAAGATATACACGCAGTATTTTTATGGCTTTTTTAGCTTTTAAATAGGATATATAATTGTGAGTATGAGAGCATATGGATCTAAGAGTGAAAACTTAGATTCCTGTGCTCTTTTTTTTATGAATAATCATGGTTGAGGAGTGCATTTATTATGAAAGACAAAATTAGAAGTTTAAGTATTATTTGGTTTGGAGCACTATTAGTTGCAATAGGAACATATTATTTTCTTATGCCCAATAATATTGCTGCAGGAGGAATTAGTGGAATAGCTATTATTATTAAGGATTTTTTTCCAATGATACCTGTTGGAGCATTAATGATGTGCATGGAAGTTGTTTTATTTATAGTTGGTATAATTGTTATCGGTCCAGTGTTTGGTAGTAGGACTATATTCTGCAGTTTTTCAATATCAGGAATGATTATTTTATTCGAAGAATTTTGTCCAATGGTTAATCCAATAAGTACAGATATATTTATGCAACTAGTTTTTGGAATATTGATTTGTGGAACAGGGATGGGTATAGTTTTTGCAGAGAACGCATCTACTGGAGGTACTGACATTATTGCCATGATTATAAATAAATATACTAATATTAGTATTGGTAAGGCCATTTTATCTGTAGACATTTTAGTAACTATAGCTGCAGCATTTGTCTTTGGGTTAGAGAAGGGTCTATATGCGATTCTTGGAGTTATTATAAACGGTGTTTTAATTGACAAAGTAATCCAAAGCTTAAAAACCTACAATCAAGTTGCTATAATAAGTTCTAAGGGTGAGGAAATAAAGAAATATATAGTAGACAATCTAGATAGAAGTGCAACTATATATGTTGCTAAAGGTGCATATCATGAAACGGAACGTGAAGTTATAACTACAGTTTTAAATAGAAAGCAATTTATAAAATTAAAGGATTATATACAAATTATTGATGAAAAAGCTTTTATAACAGTGCAGTATATTAGAGATGTTTTTGGAGAAGGATTTATAGAGTTAAATTCTAAATAATATAGTATCCATGAATTTCCATACGATATCCTTTAAATGTATAAAAAACAGACAATAACCAGTTTTTGTATATTTTAATTATATTTCACAAGGATTATATTCAACTTAGCGATGAAGTTGTCTAGAAATATAAATGAAGGGAGATTGTACAATGAAAGACTTTACTAATAAAGTCGCTGTAATTACTGGAGCTGCAAATGGAATTGGTTTTGCAATAGCTGAGGAATGCAAGAAAAGGCATATCAATATGGTCATAGCAGATATTGATAAAGAGGATTTAAGCCGAGCTGAAAAATTGCTAAAAACAGATGGTGCTCAGGTACTTGCTGTTGAAATGGACGTTATGAAATACGAAGATATGGAAATGCTTGCAGAAAAGGCAATTGAAAGATTCGGACATGTTGATTTGTTGTTTAATAATGCAGGAGTTGTAATTCCTGGTCCAGCTTGGCTGCTTTCACTAAATGACTGGGAGTGGATAATGAAATCTAATGTATGGGGTGCTATTCATGGAGAAAAGGTATTTATTCCAATAATGTTAAAACAAGATACTGATTGTCACATTGTAAACACTTCATCTTTAGCAGGGCTTGTTGCCTTAAATGGAATATCAGCTTATCACACTTCAAAATTTGCAACTGTTGGCCTAACAGAGTCCACTTATTTAGATTTACAATGTGTAACTAAAAAGATAAAGATGTCTGTATTTTGTCCGGGCTTTATTCAAACAGATCTTGATAACTGTGAAAGACATAGACCTGAAAGATTTAAGAATGATTTAAGTCAACCTTACTATCAAAGTGAAATGTATCAAGAAGAAGAAGCATTGAAACATAAGGTAATAAGAAATGGAATACCTATTGATACTATTGGGCCAACTATATTTAAGGCTATTGAAGATGAAAAATTCTATATATTGACACATCTAGAGAGCAATCCACTTATTGGTCTGAGAGTGAAAAATATGTTTGAAGATAAAGGACCATCTATGGAAGTACTGGGAGGATTAAAATAAAAGAATAAAGAATAAAGAACTAGAAATGCTTGATTATTAAATCTAGCGGTTGCTAGTTCTTTTATTTGTATCTATTAAGTGTAAACTTCTAGTTTTCAAATAAGTAGATTTTTAATGTATTATATTCTTTATGAAATGAAACTAAAGAAAGTCATCGGCAAGTTGATTAGAATAGTAAATTTATGTTATAGTGGATATTAAAGTTAATTAGAGATACTATTAAAAAGCCTACTGGAGATATTATAAAAGGTGGATGTTATGGAGATTATTAATAATTCAAATTCAGCAATTATTGTATTGCATGAAATATATGGTATAAATCAACATATTCAGAGTGTTTGTAAAAGATTTTCTAAAGCAGGGTATGATATTATATGTCCTAATTTAATTATCAGAAATCAACCATATAAATATGATTTGCAAGAAGAGGCTTATCATAATTTTATGAATAATGTTGGATTCGATTTAGCTGTTCAAGAAGTAAAACAGATACTAGTAAAGGCAAAACAAAAATATAAGAATATATTTATAATAGGTTATAGTATAGGCGCCACAATAGCATGGTTATGTAGTGATGAAGAAGATACATGTAATGGCATTATAGGATATTATGGTTCACGAATTAGGAATTATGTGAAGGTAACACCCAAATGTCCTGCTTTACTGCTTTTTTCAGAGGAAGAAAGCTCATTTGATGTAAAGGAGCTAGTTGCTTCTTTGAAAAAACAGCAGGTTGATGTTCATATATTGGAAGGAAAACATGGATTTAGTGATCCATTTTCTAAGAACTATAGTGAACAGTCAGCTGAAGAAGCTGCTAGATTAGTAGATAAATTTCTAATAAATAATGTTAAGAGCTGATATTAAAATAATTAAGTTCAGCTTTTAATATTTAGAAATTAGTATATGAGGAGATGTTAATGAAACATACTGAAAAATATGTTATAATAATGTTTCCAAAATCATATAAAAGGAGCGGGATTTATGAAAAGACAGTTATTTGTGAATATGGATAATTTATTATTATCTCTCTCAGAAGTTACTGACCTAGCCAATCCTTTAATTGCACAGCATCAACATAGAACTGCCTTCATTGCACTTGAATTAGCTAAATATGCTGATTTAGAATCAGAAATAACCCAAAAAATTTTTACGGCTGCTTTATTACATGACATTGGCGCAGTATCTGTGGAAGAGAAAATAGCAGTTCACAATTTTGAAGCTGTAAGTGAAGATATTCATACAATTAGGGGGGAACTCTTACTAGAAGAAATACCATGGCTTAGGAATATTTCAAAGATAGTAAGAAATCATCATAGAAATTGGAATACTTGGGAAGAAGGCTTAGAAGACCAAGTGGCTATGTGCTCTCAAATTATCTTATTAGCTGATTATGTGGAGAGATTAATAGATAGAAATAAGTATATTTTGCATCAAAGTAATGATATTGTAGAAATAATAAAAAAATTATCTGATACAGTAATCAATAAAAAAATAGTAAATTGTTTTGTAGAGTTATCTAAAAGGGAGGATTTCTGGTTAGATTTAACTTCCTCACGAGTACAATCCTTGTTATTGAACAATGGACAATTTAAAAACGTACAAATAGGATTAGAAGATATATCGTTAATTTCAAACTTATACCGAGATTTAATAGATTTTAAATCAAGATTTACTGCAACTCATACATCAGGGGTATCAGAATGTGCAGTAAAAATATCTGAATTTTTTGGACTATCAGAGGTAGATGTAAAGTCAATGAGAATAGCAGGAAATTTTCATGATATAGGGAAATTGATAATACCAAGCAATATACTAGAAAAGCCTGGTAAATTAACTAATAGTGAATATGCAATTATAAGATGTCACACATATCATACTTTCAAAACATTAGACTCTATTGGTGGATTACAACGAATAGCTGAATGGGCTGCTTACCATCACGAAAAATTAGATGGAAGTGGATATCCATTTCATTTAGTTAATGAAGATATTTGTACGGGCTCTAGAATAATGACCGTCGCAGATATATTTACTGCAATATCTGAGGATAGACCCTATAGAAAAGGAATGGATAAGGATAGCATTTATAAAGTTATAAAGACACAAGCAGATCAAAAATCATTGGATAAGAGGATTGTTGAAGTGCTTTTTGATAATTATGAAACAATAAATATACAAGTAAAAGCGAAACAAGCTAAAGCTTTAGACTTTTATGAAAAGAGATTTTTAACTATAAAAAATGAGAGCATGATTAGTAATTTTTAATGCTGGAAAATTTGTAAATAATAAAAAATATGTAGCTATGAGATACCGTACTATTCGAATGAATTTTACGGTATCTTTATGTCCCAATATACGAATAGAAGCTGAATTAACATAAATGGTAATATTATGGTATAATAATCGTTAAATTATTTTGAATTTAGTGTAACTAAAGCTGTTGCTTACTAGGAGATAATAATATGATTATATGGATAAATGGTGCCTTTGGCTCTGGTAAAACCCAAACTGCATTTGAATTAAATAGAAGAATTCCTAACTCCTATGTTTACGATCCTGAAAACTTAGGCTTTTTTATCTCGAAAAATATTCCAACAAGCATAAGAAAGAGCGATTTTCAAGATTATGAAATTTGGAGGGAGTTAAACTTATCCTTTATAAAGGAAATTGAAGAAAAATACAATGGAGTACTTATTATTCCAATGACTATAGTAAATCCTCAATACTTTAATGAAATAGTAGGCTCCTTACGTAATATTGGAGTAGAAATAAAACATTTTACTTTAATGGCATCGAAGGAAACATTACTAAAAAGATTAAGAAGCAGAGGTGATGGAAAAAACTCCTGGGGAGCTAAGCAGATTGATAGATGCATAAAAGGATTATCAAATGAGATTTTCCAGCAACACATAGATACAGATAACATGTCTATTGAAGCTGTGGCAGAAAAAATTGCACTAATGTCAAATATTACGCTGTTAATAGATGATTCTAGTAAGTTAAAAAAATTCTGCAATCGAATAATAACGCAGCTTAAACATATAAGATTATTTTCTTGGAGAACATAAGGAACGGAGATATAAAACATAGGATGGTGTTTAAAAATGATAATAAGAGATATGATAAATGAAGATATTTTGGAATTAGAAAAATTGTATAGGCAGTTTTGGAATGAAAAATCAAATGTTGAAAAGATGAAAAAGCAATTTGAAAAATTGCAAAATAATGATACTCATATTATTCTTAGTGCAGTAGAGGATAATGCTTTAATAGGTTCCATTATGGGAATAGTCTGTGAGGAATTATACGGAGAGTGTAAGCCTTTTCTAATAATTGAGAATATGATAGTAGATAAAAGTTGTAGAAAAAAAGGTATTGGAAAAGCTTTAATTTTAGAACTAGAAAACCGTTCAAGAGAAAGAGAATGTACACAAATAATTCTAGTTACAGAAACAAATAGATTAGATGCGTGTAGATTCTATGAATCAGTGGGTTTTCATAAAACTGCAAATAAGGGTTATAAGAAGACTATAGGACAATAATAGTTAGATACAATAAATATTGAAAGGAAGTGAATTTTAGTGAGAGTTCGGTACTCTTAAAAGCGTTCACTAAAGATATGTTATGAAAATAAAGCAAATTCTGAGTCGATTTTATGTACATGATATAAATCAGGCGGTTGGATTTTATGAAGAATTACTTAATGAAGAGTGTAGCTTAAGACTAAATTATACTGAAATGAATTTACAATTAGCGCAAGTAGGCAATATTTTGATTTTAAGTGGTTCTGATGAAGCATTGAGTCCATTTATAGATACAAAGGCTACATTTTTAGTAGATTCAGTTATTGAATATAAAGAATTTTTATTGAAAAATGGTGCAACAATTATTCGAGACATAAGAGAAGTGCCAACAGGATCAAATATGACTGTAAAACATTTAGATGGAACTATAGTAGAATATGTAGAACATAGAAATTAATACATAAAAATCAGGAGGAATTCTAATGAATGAAGTAATACAAAACATGTTAACTAGAAGAAGTGTTAGAGCCTATAAAGAAGAACAAATCACTGATGAACAATTAAATATTCTTCTTGAAGCAGCAAAACATGCACCGAGTGGAGCGAATACAAAATCTTGGAGATTTACTGTGGTGCAGAATAAAGAAAGGCTAGAAAAGCTGAACGCTTTAGTGAGGGAAGCCTTTAAAAACCTAGAAATAGATGAGAAAACATACATATCTAAAAAAAATGGAAAAATAGCATCAGAAAATCATTCCTATAAATTTTACTATAATGCTCCAACCTTAATAATTGTATCAAATGATAGAGACTATTCTAATTGTATGGCAGATTGTGCCGTTGCTATGGAAAATATTCTGTTAGCAGCTCACTCAATGGGATTAGGAGCATGTTTTACAAATCAGTTAACTTGGTTTTGTGATGATAAAAATTTAAGAAAGGAATTAACTGATATTGGAATTCCAGAAAACCATGTAGTTTGTGGATCTGCTACAGTTGGATATAGTTCAAGTAGTATTCATAAAGAATTGCAAACTAAAGATGGAAATGTAGATATTATAAGATGATTTAGTAGAATTTAAAGTCTGGACAAGTAAATATAAGCAATGATTTTATAATTCCTTGCCATATCAGAGAAAACAGTTAATTTACATCAACTAGGCATAATGGAGAATATTTGCATATTCACGACCGAAAAAGCCTAATTTGCGATAAACTTCTAGAAAAAAAATACTTTTAGATATACTATGTCAATATTACTTAAAATATTTTAAATAATTTATTGGCTTTAAAGCAATAAATTATAAAAGTGAGACAATGAAAAACAACAGGGGGTGATATTCAATGCCGCAAATTAGACCAATAACAGATTTGAGAAATACAAATGAAATATCCGCATTGTGCCATAAAAAGCAAGAACCGATTTTCATCACAAAGAATGGTTATGGAGATTTAGTTTTAATGAGTATGGAAACTTACGAAGCTCAAATGGCTATCGTAGAATTATGTAAAAAATATGCAGAAGATGAAGCTGATGTACAAAACATAGATGATATAAAATTAATAGATATTGGAGATGCTTTTAAAAAACATAGAAACAGAAAAGCTGAATAAGTTAGATGAAGTACGGTAGAGTCTTAGAGGACTCTTTTTTAATGCAAAAAAATGAGCTTTTAATACAAATTTTATGATTTACATAAAAAGTGTTTAGGTATATAAAATATAGGTGTATATTATATATGAGATTATATAGATTGGAGGATTAGAGATGACAAGTACAGTAATTTTTATTTTAGTAGGATTAGTTGCAGGTGTATTAAGTGGAATGTTTGGTATTGGTGGAGGAATTGTGATTGTTCCTGCATTAATGTACTTTTGTGGGTTTAGCCAATTAAAGGCACAAGGAACCTCCTTAGCAGTTTTGCTTCCACCTGTTGGTATATTTGCATTTATACAATACTATAAGAAAGGTCAAGTAAATATTCATGCTGGGGTTTTTATTGTTATTTTCCTGGTGATTGGGTCCATTTTTGGAGCTAAGCTAGCCCAAAACCTTCCAAGTGCAGTTATGAAAAAAGGTTTTGGGGTATTAATGATATTAATCTCACTCAAAATGATATTTTCAAAATAAGGAATTAGGGATACAGGAGTAATCAGATTTTCTATATACATTAGGCGAAACTCCTACATATTTTTTGAAAGTAGTTGAAAAATGACTTTGACTATTGAAACCACATTTAAAAGAAATTAAATCTAAAGGATTAGAGGAATTATCCAAGTATTCTTTAGCAACTTTAATCCTATGTTTGTTAACATACTCGCAAAATTTATAGCCTGTATTTTCTTTAAAAAGATAGCATAGATAGTTACTGCTTATATGAATATGAGCTGCAACTGTTTCCAGTGTTATCTTTTTTTCTATATTAAAATGAATATAGTCTAAAGCTTGCTTAATAATTTCATTTTCTGATACTGGGTTACAACTATTAATAATTTCTATGTAGCTTTTTATAATCTCTTTTCCTAAAGAAATCAATTCTTTTTCACTGTGATATTTGTCTAGTAGGGTAAGATTTTTATAACATAACTCTTCCAAATCTATTGAACTGTTAATGCAGAAATAGGTGTATATAAATACATTCATTGAATTTAGCAGTTTTTTTAACTCCCGAGGGTCCCTTGAAATGGATAAAAGCAATTTTGTCTTTTCTTTATATAAAATAATTGCCTTTTCAAGATTTCTATCTCTAATATTCATAACAATTTCGCTGTGATTAACTAATTCTTTCATGTAATCTCCTTAATATTTTTAAAAAGTATAGTAATAATTTTAAAAAATGTGTTTCTCAAATGTATTATAATACAAATGAGAATGATAATCAATAACAATTAGTCGAGGAGTGATAAAATGTCAAAAGTTATAGGATTAAATGAAGCAGAAGTAAAATCAAAGGTTAAAGTAGTTCAAATAGTAACTGGTAGCAAAGTACGAAGAAAAATAATGGATATGGGTATAACAAATGGTGTAGAAATTATAGTTGAAGGCAAAGCACCTATGGGAGACCCTATTGAAATACAAGTAAGAGGGTACAAGTTAAGTCTTAGAAAAAACGAGGCTAAAGACATCTTGGTGGAATTAGGCTAGAGAACAGGAGGAATTTAATATGAATGACATGTGTATTCCTTTAAACGCAATAGGTATTGGAAAATATGCAGAAGTGAAAAATATTGATAGTGGAGAAATGATGTGTAAGAGACTTATGGAAATGGGTGTTAATAAAGGAACATTAATTGAAGTAATAAGAAACGATGTTGGCCCATTAATAATAGGACTTGGACAAACTCGCTTTGCTCTTGACCGTGGAATGGCACAGAAGGTTATGGTGACAGAAGTATAAGATATGAAACTTGAAAGGAATGATAAGGAACATGAATAAAGAATTAGTGATAGCCTTAGCTGGTAATCCTAACTGTGGTAAAACAAGTATTTTTAATGAATTAACAGGCTCTAGGCAACATGTTGGTAATTGGCCAGGGGTTACAGTTGAAAAAAAAGAGGGAAAGCTTAAATTTGAAGGTAGGGAAATAACTGTAGTTGATTTACCAGGAACCTATAGTTTAGGAGCTTACTCAGAAGATGAAGTAGTGGCATGTAATTATATATTAAAGGACAAGCCAGATGTGGTGGTTAATGTAGTAGATTCTACTAACATTGAAAGAAATCTATATCTTACTATGCAACTTTTAGAAACGGGCGCTAAAGTAATATTAGTTCTTAATATGATGGATGAGGCAAAAAACAACAATGTGCAAATAAGTACAAAATTATTATCTAAAATGTTAGACGTACCAGTAATAGAAACAATTGCTACTAAAGGTCAGGGAATTGAAGAAATTATTAAAGAATCCATAAAAAGTAGTGAAAGTGAAAAAAGCAGTGAATACAAAATTCAATATGGAAAAGATATTGAAAAAGAAATTAAACATTTAAAAGAGGTGCTTGAAGAATCTGCTGGAGAAATGGATTATCCAAGTGGATGGTCAGCTATAAAGTTATTAGAAAATGATGCATACATAAATAAAAGCTTAGAAAGTATTGATAATTATAAAAAAATCAGTATTACTATTGAAAAAAGTGTTGAAAGGTTAACAGGTATTATAGGTTATGAACCAGATGCTTTTCTAATAGATAAAAGGTATGAGTCAATTAGTGAAGTATTAAAGGATTGTGTGAAAAAAGATATTGTAAGAAATGAGAATAAATCTGATAAAATAGATCGAATCGTTACAAATAAATGGCTTGGAATACCAATTTTTGCAGCAATAATGTTTTTTATGTACCAATTTTCAATAACCTTTGGAAATGGAATTTTGGGCGGCAAAGTAGATGAATTCTTTGGAACACTTGGAAAATGGACAGAAACTGGTCTAGGCAATTTAGGCGCACCACATCTATTCACTTCCTTTATAACTGATGGAATTATCGGAGGACTTGGTTCAGTATTTGTTTTCTTTCCTATGATTTTAACCATGTATTTCCTAATAGCTTTACTTGAAGATAGCGGATACATGTCAAGAGCAGCTTATGTAATGGACAGACTTATGAATGCAGTTGGACTTCATGGAAAAACAGCAGTTTCATTAATAATTGGTGGTGGTTGCAATGTAGCTGGAATAATGTCTACAAGAACCTTAGAAAGTAAAAAAGATAGGATGATAGCAATTTTAATAAATCCTTTCGTATCTTGTCCAGCAAGACTAGCAGTATATGGAGTATTTATAGCAGCTTTCTTTTCAGATGATAAATTATGGGTTTTTAATATGGGCGGAATTATTATTTTTTCATTATATCTACTAGGAATTTTAATTGCAATATTAGTTGGTAAATTCCTTAGTGATAAGGTATTTAAGGCAGAAGAATCATATTTCGTAATGGAATTACCACCTTACCGTATTCCTACAGCAAAGGGTTTATTTATTCATATGTGGGAAAAATCCTCAAGCTTTTTAAAGAAAATGGGTACAGTTATATTAAGTGTAGTAATAATAGTATGGGTACTTTCTAATTTGCCAGCAGGAGTAGAACCAGCAAGTTCAAACAGTTTACTCGGAATAATAGGATCTTTTATAGCTCCAGTATTTACTCTGGCCGGCTTTGGAAACTGGCAGTCTGGAGTAGCACTAATAACAGGTTTTGCTGCAAAGGAAGCAGTTGTAGGAACTTTAGGAACAATATATGGAGTTGGTATTGATGGAGCAGGATTAACATCAGCTATTCAGCAAGCCTTTACTCCACTTTCAGCTATTTCCTTTATGATAATGACTTTATTATATGTACCTTGCGTAGCAACAATTGGTGCAGTAAAAAAAGAGACAAACTCAAGAAAATGGGCAGCTATAGTAGTAGCCTATACCACAATAATTGGTTGGGTACTGGCCGTAGCAGTATATCAAGTAGGGAAACTTTTAGGATTCAATTAAATTTATAATAGTAAGTTTGCACTTTAAGTTCTATAGAGAAGCAAAGAATCGGACAAACTGAAGCGATTTTTTTCAGATTGTTTGACTATAATAAACTCAATTAAAGTGCAAACATAAATACTAATTAGAGGAGGGATTTTGTGAGCATTTTAATTATAGGAGGTGATAATTTAGGAACTATCACCCAAAAGTTATCTGAAAGTGGATTTTCTAGTATACAACATATAAGTGGTAGGAATAGTGGTGATATAAAAACTAAAATATCACCTAAAACAGATTTAGTATTAGTTTTAGTAGATTTTATTAATCATGCACTGGTGAATATTATTAAAAAAGAAACTAAAAAAAATGGGGTGAAAGTGACTTTCTCTAAACGTTCATGGATACAAATAGAAAATAATATTGAAAAATTGCATTAAGGAGATTTAACATGCTTAGAGAATTGCTATTTAAGTCAAGAGACAAGGAAATATACCATGATATAATCGAGAGTTTAGTCGCAGCCTTAGAGGCCAAAGATAATTATACAAGTGGTCATTCTGAAAGAGTTGCCTTTATGACCTCAAAGCTCTCTGAAGGAATAGGAATAAAAGGGGTTGAGCTAGAAGATATTGATATAGCAGCGCATTTACATGATATAGGCAAAATAGGAGTTCCAGATAAAGTTTTAAACAAAAACGGAAAATTATTGCCACATGAATGGGAATATATAAAGGCTCATCCTAGAATAGGTTTTGATATTTTAAGCAAATCAAATAAATTAAAGGATATAAGTAAAATTGTTCTTTATCACCATGAAAGATGGGATGGAAAAGGATACCCAAGGGGACTAGCAGGAATTGATATACCACTTGGTTCAAGAGTAATTGCGGTATGCGATTCTATTGATGCCATGACATCTAATAGACCCTATAGAGAAGCTATGAGTTTTAAAAAATGTATTAACGAAATAATTATTAATTCAGGATTAATGTTTGATCCAGTAATAGTTCAATATATTGTAGATAATTTAAGCAGCGTAAGTGAGTTTTTGGATCCTAAAAACAGATAATTGTAGAGGTGCTAATATGAATGAAAATGGTGAGATAGATATTAGTTATTTAAATGAAAAATTAATAAGTGGCGGGTATAGAATTACAAAGCAAAGATATGAAATTATCAAATTAATGTATGAAAATAATAGGCATATGAATGCTGATGAAATATACAAAAATAGAGGGAGAAATGATAAAAATGTTAATAAAGATTTTAAAGTCATTAGCAAAGGGTGGCATCTATTCAAATAAAAATATGGCGAAAGAATTAGGAGTAAGTGAGAGTTTAGTTGAGCAGATGATAGATAAACTTTTAAAAATGGGATATATTGAAAAAGAAAAAATTAATGATTGCAATGAAGGGTGCGGCGCTTGCTCTAATAAGGGATGTTGCGGATCTAGCAATAATATAAAACTGAATCTTTGGAGTGTTACAGAAAAAGGTAAGAAAGCTATAACTAACAAATAATAATTCATATATATTATTAATAGAATCGTTAAGCACAGACGGTTCTATTTTGCTATAAGGAATCACCTAAAACAAGTAAAAAGTTTAGTAAATATATGGTATAATAACAATCGAGATATATGTATTCTGACAAAATACAAGGTAAAATGGGGGTAAATTGATTTGATCATACGTACAATGGAAGAAAAAGATTTAAATGAAGTTGCAATATTATATGAGTCATTAATGGATAAAAAAAGTGATATAGATGATATTATAGAAAAGTTTTCTTTAATGAAGAAAAATGATAACTATATTTTAATAGTTGCTGAAGAGAATAACAAAGTTGTAGGTACAGTTATGGGAGTAGTTTGTCCTACAATGTTATCAAACTTTAATGCATTTTTGGTAGTAGAGTCCTTAATTGTAGATAAAAACTGCAGAGGAAAGGGCGTTGGTAAAGCAATGCTATTGGAATTAGAAACTAGAGCTAAAAGTATGAATTGTAGCTATCTAATTCTAGTTTCAGGTAGCCATAGAAAAGAGGCTCATAAGTTATATGAAGCTATGGGCTATGCAAAGGATGGAGCTAAGGGGTTTAGGAAGTACATAGATTAATAATTATTAATTAATAGTTTTATATGATATGTGGCTTTTAAAATGATTTGTTGAAAAGAGGTGGAAGTATGGAAATAATAAAAAATGTAAATATGCTTGAATACACTGAGCAAAGCCATGTTTATCTAATTCAAGGAGAAGAAAATATTTTAATTGATGCAGGGTTTCCGGGTAGATCAGAAAAGATATTAGAAGGACTCAAAAAATTAGAAATAGATATTAAAAGCATTAAACATATATTACTAACCCATCATGATGTTGATCATGTGGGAAATGCCAAGGCATTAGAAGATTCATTAGAAGCTCAGCTTTGGGCACCCAAAGAAGATATTCCATATATATTAGGTGAAATAAAAAGACCAGGAATAAAGAGAATAGTGCAAAGTATTGTAAAATATAAAACGCCGTTTGTAGATAACTACTATTCTGAAAATCAGCAGATTGGAGAAATCAGAGTAATAAAAGCACCAGGTCATACTCCTGGTCATGTAATCTTTGCTTATAAAAATGTGTTATTTACTGGGGATTTATTTAAAATTAAAAAAGGGAAGGCTAGAATAATGCCTAAACTTATGAATTGGGATCATGAAGAGTTGAAAAAATCTATTGGTAGATTAAGAGAACTTGAATTCGAATGGATTTGTCCGGCTCATGGGGAGCCTGTAAGAAGGGATAGTGAGTGGGAAAAATTTATCGAGAAATACTGATTTGTAAGATATGAATAAAGTAAGAACAAGATATTTTATGCTAAGAGGTTGTTCGCTGCACATAGAAAGACTAAGCTGCTTTATTTTAGAATTGCTATCCACTCAAAATTCGCTACGCTCAAACATTTCGTGGACTTAACGCAATTCTAAAATAAACCAGCTAAGTCTTTCTAAATGTTCGCTCAGACAACCTCTACGCATAAAATATCTTGTTCTTACTTAAACGCTCATATTATATAAATTTAGAAGGATTTCTTGAATGCATCTTATATGATAAGGAGGTTCAATAATGTATCAACTACGAAAAGCAAATGAAGATGATTATGTTTTTGTGTCTGATTTATTTAAGACAGTGTATAAGGATTACGTAATAAAATTTTGGAATAATAGAGATGAGGAATTTGAAAAAGATTTTTGCGAGAATAGATTTAAAATAGAAATTACTTATATTATACTAGATGGCGAAAAAGAAATTGGAGTACTTGAATTAATTGAAAAAGAAAATGAAATTTATATAGAAGAGATACAGATTCATCCAAATAATCAGGGCATGGGTATTGGAACTGAAATAATTAGTGATATTAAGAGAAGAGCAATGGAAATGAATTATTCAGTTGGACTGCAGGTATTGAAGCTTAATATTAGAGCAAAAAAACTTTACGAAAATTTAGGGTTTAATGTGGTAGGTGAAACAGAGTCTCATTTTATTATGGAGGCTTAAAAAGAGTAATAGTAGATATTAAAATATAAATTTATACATAAAAATTGCAGACACCCGTTATCCTAGTAGGCAAACTATTAGGATAAGGGTGTCTTCTTTATTAATTCTTTTACAGCCTGCTAGGGTGAGTATTTTAAAGTAAAGCCGTTGAGATTTTTTAGCTCGATTTTGTTTTGTTGGTTTTACTGGTAATTTATACTTTTCTATACTTAAATATCTCATTGAAATAGTAAGTAAGTTAGTATATGCTAACCTTAATAAAACTTGAAATATAAAGGAGATGAGTATTTCATGAATAGTATCGTTACATTCAACATTAATGATCAAATTATGGGAGTGGACATGCTTAATGTTGAAAGAATTATGAAAATATCTAAAATCTCTTCAATTCCTAATTCTCCTGAATATTTAGAAGGAGTGATGGATATTCAGAATACACTTATACCGGCAATTAACCTAAAAAAGAAATTTAAGTTTTCAACTAAAGCCGTGTTACCTGATAGTAGTGTAATAGTTATAACTAATCAAAATAAAAAGTGTGGCATTATTGTAGATATTGTAAACGATATCGTTGATGTTAGTAACGTAAACATTGTGGAAACTCATAGCAACGATTTCATTTATGGAGTAGTTAAAGTTAATGGAATGATTATTAATTTATTAAATTCCAATTCTTTAATTATAGAATGAATTCAATACAAGGGGGTGATTACGTTTGGAGAAATTAGTATCAAATGACTTTTCAGAAATATCTAATGTTAACAAAAAAAACTTGGATGAATTAGTGGGATTGGTGGAAGAACTTGTTATAAATAAAGTAAGAATTGAAAAAATGAAAAATGAGTGTTCCGATAACACTCATGCAAAAATTTTAGATCAAGAGTTAAGGATTATTTCTGAAATCCAAGCCTCTATAAAAAAAGTTAGACTAATTAAAATTAAAACAATAAATAGTTCTTTGACAGATTTAGTTAACCAATGTCGTAAAGAATTTAATATCAAATTGGATTTTATCTTTGAAGGGCAGGAAACAGAAATAGAAAATTCCTTTATAAGTTACATTCATAATATATTGATTTATTTAATAAAAGATATTTGTGAAAATGAATTTGTAGCTTTAAAAAATGAACCTAATCAAATTAAAATTTCCGCTAATTCTGATGGCAAAAACTTGACAATGGCTATTGAAAGTAACGGAAAAGGCTTCAACTACGAAGAAACTTGTAAAAAGCTAAATAAAGAAAATCTAGATTTATTAGCTTTTAACGAAGATGAGCTTAAGAAACTTTTTAATATTATAGGCTTTACTAAAAATATTGATGAATTACTTAAATTGAGATTAGATTTAATATATTTAGATGGAAGCATGAAAGTTGAAGCTAAGGTTAATGAATTTAGACGAATAACAATTGTATTCCCTTTATCCTCATCAATCATGCAAGGACTACTTGTGAAAATTGGGAACCAAATTTTTGCTATACCCTTAGATTTTATTGAAACAATTATAAATAAAGATGCTGTGAAAACAAAAAAATCTAAAGATACCGAGATGATAATTTACATGGAGCATGTAATTCAACTTGTAAGGGTATCTGAATTACTAAAGATAGAAACCAATGATGAATCCTCATGCATTTTAATAGTAAATGTGAACAATAAAAGAGTTGCTTTGCTTGTAGACTCACTTCTTGACCAAACAGATATGGTAATTAAGCCCAAGCACTCAATTATGATGGACATTAGTGAAATAAAAGGCACTACAATACTAGGAGATGGCTTAGTAACTCTTGTATTGGACATTCCATCAATACTTAAACAAATTTAGAGAGGTGAGAATATTGCAAATACTTACATTTTTACTTAGGGAGGAACAGTTTGCAATTGACATTAATTTAGTTGATACAATTGAAAATAAAATGCCCATAACTCCTGTACCAAAATCTAAAAAGTATGTTACCGGATTAATTAGTAATCGAGGGAATGTAATACCTGTTATTAATACCAGCTTGATATTGAATGATAAAGAAACAAGTAGTGTTTTTGAAAAATTTATTATTATAAACCTAGATAATGAAAAACTTGCACTTGCTGTTAATGAAATTGATGATGTGTTAGATATTGAAGAAAAAAACATTGAAAATATTAATAAAGAAAAAAGTATTTCTATAGTTAATGTTAATTCTAATGTTATTACTTTATTAACTTATGAACAATTGAAAAAAATTTAAATTTGATATTGGAGGAGTCTTATATGATTAAAAAGTTAAAAAATGGTGATTTGGATGTATCTGTACTTGAAATCAAAGATGTTATTGATATTAAATTACTGCAAACCTTTCAAGATAATTTTGCTATTGGAATGAATATTGCAAGTGTTACTGTAGATAAAGATGGAACACCAGTAACTAATCCAAGTTCCTACACAAGCTTCTGTATAGATTTTACACATTCTACTAGGGTAGGAGATGACAGATGTGCATTATCACATAAAAAAGGTGGAGAAGAAGCAGCAAGAACAGGAAAACCTTACATTTATACCTGTCATGCAGGATTAATAGATTTTGCAGCACCAATATTAGTTGGTGGACAACTAATAGGAACAATTTTAGGAGGACAAATTTTAACTTCTGCTCCAGAAGAAGCAAAATATAGAAAAACAGCAAATGAAATTGGTGTTAATGAAGAAGGTTATGTGGATGCAGTTAAAAAAGTTTATATGACTAAAGAGCAAAATGTAACAGCTGCTGCAGAAGTACTATATATCGTGGCAAATGCACTTTCAAAGACAGGCTATGAACAACTTAGGCTAAGCAGCATGTCCCAAGCTCTTTCAGAAAACTTTAGTCAAATATCTGCTACTATGGAAGAACTCAGTGCCTCTTCAGTAAATGTAACAAATAATCAGCATAATTTAAGTGAAGAAATTGTTAACGTAAAGAAAATATCAGTAGAAATAAATACAATATTAGATTCTATAAAAAGCATAGCAGATGAGACAAAAATGCTTGGATTAAACGCAGCAATAGAAGCTGCAAGAGCAGGAGAAGCAGGTAGGGGCTTTGGAGTAGTTGCAACTGAAATAAGAACCTTATCACAAAACTCAAAGGAAACTGCATTAAAGATAATGGAACTTACAAATAAAATACAAGAATCTGTTGATAAGACTATTGAAACTTCCAATGCTACACTGGAAACTACAGAGCAACAATCAGCTGCAATTCAAGAAGTTACTTCTAATCTTATGGAAGTTACAACTTTATCTGATGAATTAAATGCTATGGCAAACCATAAGTAATGTTTAACTTCTTTAGTTTTATGCTATTGACACTAGGCTTATACTTTTAAACTATATGAAAATTGCAGACACTCTTTATCCTAGTAGGCAAACTATTATGATAAGAGTGTCTTTCTAATAATAATAGAATATGCATATGAGAGTCACTTTCAATCATTACCATTATGCTATATAATGGTAAATAGATTGAGAGTTAGGGCATGCTTTTGATGCTAGATGTAAATAAACCAGTAACCAATTCAAAATTAATTTTTAAATTATAATTAATATAGCAATAAAAAACCAACACCATTCTATAAAGAGAAAATGAGGAAGTCATTTTAATTTCTTATATTTCTGAATGAGAAGAAACTATTCCTTATTTCACTATAGATTTCTTCTTTTTTAGTGTGATATACTATTTCATTATCTCCGCAGGTTACAAGTTCTTCTGAAGCTTCATCTTCATTATTTAGAATATTAATTACAGACATATCATCTATATATTCTTTATTGTCAACTTCATGTGAATTAAGGATTTGGAGCTTCACCCATTTGTCAGGGTATTTTGCTTGTACTTCCTTCCATTTCATAGTATTCAACTCCTTTAGCTAATAAAGCATACTCAAGTGACAAATATTATTCATATATTATGTCACAATTATAGATTATAAATACATAACAAAATAAGAATATGATTGGAGAAACAAAATGAAAAATAGTAAAAAGTACTTAATAATACCATGGAAGGTGAAGGGTGAACAAAAGAGGTTTAAAGAACACATAAAGTGAATAATTCGGTAGAAAGCTATACGTGAGGTGTATTTTGAAGAATGAATTTTGTAATAGATATAAAATCTGGCTTTCAATAATTAAGCAAAAAGTCAAAATAATAAAAAGGGACATTGGAGCATTATATTTGGCTTATAAAAGACCTGATGTGCCTTTTTATGCTAAACTAGTTTCAGTTTTAGTAGTAGGATATGCCTTGAGTCCTATTGATTTAATACCTGATTTTATACCTGTATTGGGATATCTTGATGATTTGATTTTAATACCAATAGGTATAGCTTTTACAATAAGATTAATACCAGAGGAAATTATGGAAGAATGCAGGAAAGAAGCTGAAAATGTTTTTACTGATGGAACACCTAAAAATTGGGTAGCTGGTGGTATTATAATCAGTATTTGGATTATTATAGTTAGTTATATTTTGTATAGTTTTTTGAGATTAAAGAAATCTTAAACCTAATAATGATGTGAAATATACATATAAAGATTACTTGAATTGGTCTGATGAAGAAAGCTGGGAAATCATAGATGGAACTCTATATAATATAAGTCCAGCTTCAACAAGAAAACATCAGAAAATATCTGGAGAATTATTTGCCACTATTCACAGCTATTTAAAACATAAAACTTGTGAAGTTTATAGCGCTCCTTTTGATGTCAGATTAAGTATAAATAATGAAAATGATGAGAAAACGATAGTAGCATACAAATTAAATGAAAATAGTAAATATGGAAGACCAGAAGTGTATTCAGAAAAGGATAAGGTGAAAGTCGGAATTTTTGAATCCTTAGAAATTACCTTAAGCCAGATATTTGTTGATTAAAGTATAAAACATATAAATAAATCGTGCCGTGCAATTCAGAAATGAAAAGTACGGTATTTTTGTTGAAAAATATGTTATAATTACCATTAATTAAGTTTAAAAGTAATTAAGGCGATTTTTATAATAAAGGAGATAATAATATGGCTGAACTGGACATCCTTACAAAAGCAGATGCTATTTCTGTAATTAAGGATAATAAAACAAGTGTTGACTACTTTATTTTTGATGAATTTGAAATTCATGCTAATAAAATACCACCATTTACAAAACAAGAATGGCATTTTCATCAAATAATAGAGGAAGTGTTGGTGGTAACAGAAGGGCAATTAGAAATTAGTTGGGAAGATAAAAATGAAATTATGCATAGTTCATTATTTAAAGGATCTATGGTAAGAGTTAAAAAATCTGTACATATAGTTGAAAACAATTCAAACAATTGGGCAGAATTTATAGTTTTTAGAATGGTGCCATCAGGTAATTCAAATAGAGAAATCATCAAAAATGATAAAGTAGTCATAGAACAAGATTTGTATAAAAATATAACTAAAAAGGAGGTACATGATGAAAAAATCAAGTAAATTAATTATTTTTTTTATATTATCAAGCGTAATAGCTACAACTTTAATTGGCTGTAGCAGTAAAAAAAGTCCAGAAGAAGTTTTTGGGCTAGAACAATTTCAAAATGAAATGAAAGCAAAAAATTACAATTTTGAAATTATAGATGTAGATAAGGATTTTCTCCAGGCACCAAGAAAAAGAATGAAAATCGGTACGGATGTAGTGGATATTTATTTGTACAATAGCAATAAATCCATGGAGAAAGATGCAAAAGGAATTAATATCAATGGTGGAGGATATAGTAGAGGTAATAAATTAATAAAGGTTGATTGGATAGCACCACCACATTTCTTTAAAAAGGGGAATATAATAGTTCAATATGTTGGTAAGAATGAAAAAATCATTACTGATTTAAAGAATGTAATGGGTAATTAGTTTGCAGGGGATTGTGTGAATTGTTATAATATTTTCAAATAACTATTTAGGAGGTTGGTATTTTGGTAAGAGAAATTCTTTTACTCGGAAATCCTCAATTATATAAGGTGAGCTCAATTGTTACAGAAGAAGAAATGGATAGTTTAAAAGAAGTGGTTATTGATATGCATGAAACCCTTATAGATTTCAGAAATAAGCATGGAGTAGGAAGATCAATAGCTGCACCACAAATAGGTGTATTTAAAAGACTAATTTATATGTATATTGATAAGCCTATGATTTTTATTAATCCAGAATTAAGCTTTGAAGATGATGAAGGTTTTGAAGTATTAGATGACTGTATGTCCTTTCCTGAGTTGTTAGTAAAGGTTAAACGTTATAAAAGATGTACTATCAAGTTTAAAGATTTGCATTTCAATGATGATGAGCTGAAACTTGAAGGTGATTTATCAGAATTACTGCAACATGAATGTGATCACCTTGATGGAATTCTAGCCACTATGAGAGCTATAGATAATAAATCATTGTGTTTGAAGAGCAAAAAATTAGAAAGGGGAAATAAATATGTATTTTAAAAAGCTAATAGGTAAAAAAGTTTATTTATCTCCAATAGATAAAAATGACTATATAAAATATACTGAATGGATAAATGATATGGACATATCTATGGGGATGATATTTGCGGCTAAACTAATAGATGAAGAATCAGAAAAAAGCATTTTAGAAAGGTTGGCAAAGGGCGAGTTTAATTTTGCTATAATAGATATTGAAAAAGATGAGGTTATTGGCAATATAGGGTTTCCAAATATGGATTATATTAATCGTACTTGTGAAGCAGGGATATTCATTGGAAACAAAAATTATTGGGGTAACGGATATGGAACAGAGGCATTTAACTTGTTACTTGATTTTGGATTTAACATTCTAAATTTAAATAATATACATCTAAAAGTATATTCATATAACAAGCCAGCAATAAAATGTTATGAAAAAGTAGGTTTTAAAGAAGCAGGGAGATTAAGAGAGGCAAAGATTATTTGTGGCAAAAAGTATGATGAAGTTTACATGGATATATTGGCTAAAGAATTTAAATCTCCATATTTAGTACAAACACTTGAAAAAAAGGTAAATAGGTAACAGAGTAACACCATGAAAATTGTGAATTTATGAAAATACAATGAAATGGGAAAATTGGGCATTGGCACTTGCATTACCTGTAATTGTTTTGTAACCACTTATAATCTATAAAAATTTATAATTAATTGAGAACTTTGATACAATGTAACAGTTTAATTAATAATTTCAAAATTGGAGGATAAGATATGAGGAGTAAAAGTTGTATATTAATTATTATAATTTTTATTAGCTTGATTTTTGCTGGTTGTAATAATGATAGTAAAGAGGTAACTAAACTTAAAAAAGAAGCAAAGACTAAAAACGAAAAAATTCAGCAATTACAAAACAATGTACAAGCATTAGAAGCAGAGAAAAAGGACATGGAGGATAAGCAAACGGCATCAAGCACAGAAATGAGTAAAAAGGGAGAAGACTTAATAAAAAATCTAAAAAATATGGATAGTTTATCAAAAATTGTTGACGCGTACTATTATAAATTAGATGGAGCACCCGCAGAGGGATATAGTGAAACGCTATACAATCTTTATCAAAAAGAAGGTTTGGATAAATTGATTGAACTACTTAATAATAAGGATGAGAGTACAATAGAGGGTGTGACACAATCATTAATAAATGAATATTCAAATCCTACGAATATAAAATTGCTTGATGATATGATTGAAAAATTAAATTCAATAAATTCAAGCAAGTTGAGTGATAAGAAAAAACATATCACCTTACGATTGTTAGAACAGTGTTATTTAGCAAAATCAAATACTAAAAGTAATTAAAAAATACTTAGCAGGTTATTAATTTTTTTAGCGCCACATGCAATAAAGGCTTGTGGCATTTTTGTTGTGACTATAGATGAAACGAAAAAAAGAAAAAGAACTATAAAAAATATTGTAAATTGTCTTAAGTATAGAGGGGCTAAATGATTTCAATTTGTAGAGTAGTCTTTATTACTTTTAAGGGGGATAAAATAAAATGGAATTAATAAAAGAGATTTATGAAAAAGACTTAAAACTTAATGATGAAAATTTGAATATTGCATATAGGATTAGAAAAGCATCAAGATCAATAGTATTCAATGATTCAGGTAAAATAGCCATACTGTATGTTTCAAAAAACAACTATCATAAATTACCTGGTGGAGGAATTGAGCCAGGGGAGGATATAAAAAAAGCTTTGAAGCGTGAAGTAATGGAAGAGGTTGGCGTAAATATTGATGTTTTAGGTGAAATCGGTACAATCATCGAGTACAGAAATAAATTCGAACAACTACAAATATCCTACTGCTATTTCTCAAAAGTCAAAGGTGATATTAAAAAACCTTCCTTTACAGAAGAAGAAAAAAACAATGGATTTATACTAAAATGGGTGGATTTAGATGAAGCATTATCTTTACTTGAAAAGGATACTCCAGATAATTATGTAGGAAAGTTTATTCAATATAGAGACTTATTGTTTTTAAAAAATGCAAAAGTCATATAATATTAAAAATTCATTTCAATAGGAGAGATAGTTATGAAGAGTTTTAAGAAAATTATATGTTTTATTTTAACGGGCTTGTTTATTTTTGTTTTAGTAGGTTGCAATAATAAAGATAAAGATAATAAAGATGCTGAAAGTGCAGTGAAAAAATATTTAAACCTATATTATAATGTTGATAAAGCTGATATAGAGTTATATGAAAAGATGATGTCAGGAATGACAGAAGAAAATGAGAATGAAGTAATGGATGAGTTCTATAAAAGCTCTGAGAAATTTAAAGCCATTTTAACTGACAAAGATTATGTGGCATTTATTAATAATCGGTTGACTAATGGAAGAATTAGAGAAGCCTATAATAATAAATGCTATGTTACAGTAAAAGATATAAAACTTGAAAAGTATACGGAAGATAAAAAGGAAAACATGATTGGATATTCATATGATATAGAGCTAAATGAAACATCAATTAGCAGCAATAAAGTAACAGTTAATAAAAGAAGAAATACAATTCATGTATATAAGGTAAAAAATACATGGAAGGTTGCAAATTAGTGAAAAATGAATTTAAAAATATCAGCAAGTAATTTAAATGAGCATTATAATTATATTAGGAGGTAAAGAAAATGCCTTTAGTTAAAATCGAGATATATACTGGAAAATCATCAGAATACAAAAAAGCAATACTAGATGGGGTTCATTTAGCCTTAGTGAAAGCATTCCAAATTCCTGATGATGATAGAATGCAAAGGCTTTATGAATTAGATAGTGATCATTTTGAAGTGGCAAAATCTAAAACTAATCAATGCACGATTATTGAAATAACGGCTTTTAAAGGTAGGAGCCTTGAGGCCAAAAAGAAATTATATAAAGAAATTGTTAATAATTTAAAAATAAATCCTGGTATAGATGGAAATGATATTACAATAGTTCTGAATGAGCCACCTTTAGAAAACTGGGGAATTAGAGGCGGAAATCCAGCAAGTGAGGTTAACTTGGAATTCGAAATAGAAGTTTAATTGAAAAAGGAGTATTATAATGTATATTTTATTAATAGCCTTAAGCCTAATGACACCATTAATAATACTAGTAGTAGGACTAATATTTTATAAATTCCCACCCAAAGATATTAATTCTTTTAGCGGATATAGAACCACAAAATCAATGAAAAATCTTGAAACCTGGAAGGAAGCAAATAAGTATTCAACAATTTTGATGATTAGATACTCACTTGCAACATTAGTTTTAACTATAATGAGTTTAAGTATAATAGGTAGGAGTAAAGCTGGATTAGCAATACTTACAGTTTTATCTAGCACAATAACAACAGTTTTGTTAATAGTAATGATAATACAAACAGAGAAACACTTGAAAAACAAGTTTAACTTATAAATTAAATTCTAGGAGGAGTTAATATGCCATATATAAATTCAACATTAACTGTAAAGGTAACTGAAGAAAAGAAGGAAATAGTAAAAGCTAAATTAGGTGAAATAATAACTGAAATCCCAGGAAAAAGTGAAGGGTGGCTAATGGTAAGTTTTAATGATAATCAGACCTTCTTTTTTAAAGGTGATAGAAAAGAAAAAGCTGCATTTGTTGAAATAAAAATATTTGGAAAAGCGGAAAGAAAACAAAAAGAAGCTATAACAGCTAAGGTATGTAGTTTATTTGAAGAAGAACTTTCTATAAGCAAAAGCGATATCTACATTGTTTTTCAAGAAGTGGAAGATTGGGGATGGAACGGTATCATGTTTTAAACCTAGAACCTAGAGATTTAGGTTTTCAAGATGGTCCTATATCTTTGATTTATACTCGTAAAAGCTAAAGGTAAGTATAAGCTAATTATGAATTGTGGGGTGGAGGTAGGAATATGATTTTTAAACATTTAGACAAGTCTCCTTTAATAAGCACTAGTGCATTTGTTGCACCCAATGCAACCATATGTGGTGATGTAAGAATTGGAGAGAACTCAAGGATAATGTACGGTGCAACCCTAGTAGCAGAAGGTGGATCAATTGTAATTGGGGACAATTGTGTTGTACTTGAGAATGCTGTATTAAGAAGTACTGTTCATCATTCACTTAATATTATGAACAATGTAATGATAGGACCTAACTCTCATGTGGTTGGTTGTACAGTTGAAGATAATGTTTTTATCGCAACAGGAGCATCTATTTTTCATGGAGCAAAACTTTGCAAAAATTCAGAAGTCAGAATTAATGGAGTTGTTCACATAAAAACAATTTTGCCCGAGAATGCCACTGTACCCATTGGATGGGTAGCGGTTGGAGATCCAGTTGAAATCCTACCACCTGAAAAGCATGACTGTATCTGGAAAATTCAAAAGCCTTTAAACTTTACTAAATATGTTTATGGTGTAGATAGAAAATCAGAAGGAGAGACTGTTATGCCTGAAGTAATGGAAATGATGAGCAATGCTCTAAAATCTCATAAGGAAGATATTATAATTGATTTCAGTGTGTTATAGGGTATAATATTAGGTACAAATCTTCGTTAAGAGGGAGATAATAAAAAATAGTACTAAATTTAGATTAATGATTGATAGAAATATCAGTCTTTTTTTCTTAAAGAGTAATGTTTAATTTGGAAATAAAGTTAAGAAAATGTAATTTAGATACGATATAAAAGTAGGAGTAATAACTATTTAACAAATTATTAACTAATGCTTAATACAAGCAAAGGAATAAGTATATGATTAACAGTATTGAAGAGATTTCAAAATTTAATAAAAATGGATTAATCCATTCAAGATTAATATATAGTAAAAGAAAGAAAATTAAAGGAGTACCTTTCAAGGAAGTACTTTCGAAAGTAAATACTTGGGGTAAAAAAGATAGCAATGAAAAGAATAAAAATAGAGAAACAAAAAAGAAAATTAAGCCCCAGGAAGCTAAATATGATGATATTAATTTAGAGGAAATAGAGGGCATGTTTATTGATGAATTTTGTTAATAATATATAATAAGCAGTACATATTAATATGTTACAATGAATTTATATCAGAACAGAAGATAAGGGGAGAATTATAATGGACACAATAAAATTTCAAGAGTTTAGAGAAAAAGTAACAAATAATATTAACAAAGTTATTATAGGTAAAACTGATAAAATTGATAAAATAATTGTTTCATTTATATGTTCAGGACATGTTCTTTTAGAGGATGTGCCAGGGCTTGGAAAAACAAAATTAGCAAAAGCTTTGGCGAAAACTGTGAATTGTAGTTTTAAGAGAATACAATTTACGCCAGATTTATTGCCTTCAGATTTAACTGGAATATATTTTTATAATCAAAAGTCTGTAGAATTCGAATTTAGAAAAGGGCCATTACTTAGCCAATTAGTTTTGGCAGATGAAATAAATAGAGCTACACCAAGAACTCAATCAGCGCTACTTGAATGTATGGAGGAAAGACAGATAACAGTAGAGGGTAATACAATTAAACTTGAGAGTCCATTTTTTGTTATTGCTACTCAAAATCCAGTGGAGCAGTTTGGAACATTTCCTCTTCCGGAAGCACAATTAGATAGGTTTTTTATGAAGCTTTCCATGGGGTATCCTGAGCTTTCTGAAGAAAAGGAAATGCTTGACAGGTTTATGGTTGAGGATCCCTTAGAGCAGTTACAAGCTGTAGTTTCAATGGAAGAAATTACTTACGTTCAACAAAATTTTACTTCAGTTCATGTAAGTAACGAGATTAAGGAATATATAATAAATTTAATAAGTGTAACTAGAAAGCACAAAGATATTGAACTTGGTTGTAGTCCTAGAGCTAGTTTAAACCTTATGAAGGGAAGTCAGGCACTAGCTGCTATAGAAGGAAGAGATTATGTACTTCCAGAGGATGTAAAGGAAATGGCTGTGCCTGTTTTAAGTCATAGATTAATACTTAAAAGCTCAGTAAATATGTTTACCAGTAAGTCTGAGGAGATAATACAAGAGCTATTAGATACAGTGCAGGCTCCACTAGAAAAGCTATAGAGGTAGCATTATGCGAGAATATTTAACTTTTATCTTTATAGCTCTAGTTTTAATTCTGCTAGGGTATATTACTAGAAAAAAAGGCTTTAACAAACTTACAATAAAAAGATACATTGATCAAGAGGCAGTGGTGGAAGGTGAAGAGTTTGTAATCACTACCATCATTGAAAATAATAAGCGACTTCCCATATCATACTTATGTGTAGATGAAGAGTTTCCAAAAGAACTTCCTAAAACCTTTGATGAAAATATACCATCTAAAAGTAATATGAAGTTACACTATACTGCAAGATATAGTGTTCTTTGGTTTGAGAGAATTAAAATAAGCAATAGGCATAAGGGGGTTAAGCGAGGTACCTATAATATAAGAAATATAAGTTTAACAATTGGTGATATCTTTGGATTTTCTTCTATTAGTGCAGATATAGAGGACTCTGTTGACATGCTTGTATATCCTAAAATCCTGAACTACAAGCAGCTTAATTTTGAAAGCTCAAATATACAAGGCGATAATATAGTTAAGCGATGGATATTTAAAGATCCGCTATATATAAGAGGAATTAGAGAATACAATGTAGAGGACAGAATGAAAGATATTCATTGGAAATCAAGCCTTAAAATGAGTAAGCTTATGGTTAAGGACTATGATTTTACCTCTGAAAGAGAAATTATTTTTATTGTAGATGTTCAAGGAGGGGAGCCTCATTGGGCATTTGTTGACGAAGAAAAAGTTGATAATATAGTTAAAATAGCAGCCTCCCTTTCTTATGAGACAATTAAAGAAGGTATTGCTACGGGTATGTGGACAAATGCATTGATTATAGGACATAACAATGATTTTCAAGATAAGATTAAGCCTTCACTAAATTCATTTCAAAAAATTATGGAACTAAGCGCTAGAATTAACTACTTTCCCAAAAAGGAATTTCATAATTTTCTTAAGGAGAGGATACAAGAGTTTAATAATAATGCTACATACTTTGTTATAACAGGATTTTTAAATAGTGAAAGTGTAAATACTTTAGCTAAATTAGCTAAAGTAGGAGTTTTAATTAGGATTATTGACGTCTCAAAAAACGGGACAGTTCCGAATATACCTGGAGTGGAAAAAGTAATTTACAGGGGGGAATATTAATGAGTTTATACAGACAAGTTAAAACCTTATTTACAATAAGCTCTTTAATCTTTACCTATATAATTTGGGCAACGGTGAGTAACCTTGTCCTAGATAAATCTGTGAATTTTGGAGTTTATATTATATCAATTTTTTCAGTTTTTTTAATGCAATATTTCATGTACAAAAAGAAAAGAAATATATTGCTACTTATACCAAGCATAATTGCCATTGCAATGAACCTATTAGCATACAATGTGGTTTCAGCTGGGTATAATTCCATATATATAATTTTCATAATAATGCTTTTTAACAAAATTGAATATGAAGAGATTAACTATGAAATATATAAATCTAGAGTGAAAAAATCAATTTACATATTAATTGCCATAGGTGGAATTATTTACTTGGGAGACAAGGCGTTGGCTCAAGATGTATTGAGATTTTATTTAATTTATTTAGTATCTTCAATAATTCTGCTAAGAGAGGCTAGAAAGTATAGTAGTAAAATTACTAGCAAAAAATCTGTATTGTTTAACATAGCTATAATACTATCCGTGATACTTTTATCTATGGATAGGATATATAACTTTATAGCTATGATTCTGAAGTATCTATGGATTGGAATTAGTTTTATCTTAAATGAAATATTTATTGGAATATCTTATATAATCGCTTATATTATTTTGAGACCATTGATCTTTATTCTAAAATTGTTATTAAGCCATTTAGTAAACAAGGGAGTTCTTAATAATTTAAAAAAGAATAATGATACTTATTCAAGTAACTCATCAAATTTATTGAAACAAACCGACTCAGGAAGTGGACTTCTCTTAGTTATAATATTAAAAATTATTGTAGTGATTATTATAGCATTCTTGCTTTATAAGGCTTATGAAAGATACGTAAAAAAGACTAATTCTGGTGGTGAAGGTGAAGTCCATAAGGAAATGATAATGAGAGAAAAGAAAAGTAAAGAAAGCTATTTAGCGAGAATAATGAAAATGTTCAAGAGGGAAACGGATGTAAGGAATAAAATATTTAATATATATCAAAAGTTTCAGAGTAAAATGAGTGACCTAGAAATTTACAAACCTAATATGACTGCAAGCCAGTTATCCAGTGAGGCTAAAACACAAATTGACCATATAGAAGCCATTAATTCTCTTACAAGTATTTATAATGAGGCTAAATTTTCAAATCATACAATTCCTGAAAAAAATGCAAATTTAGCTAAGTTGAATTATGAAGGTTTAAAAAAGAAATTATAAAAATGTGTGGAAAGCTCAGTTGTTGTTCTTAGTAAGAAATTATTAATTGCATTAAGTTCACTTCAAGGAGTAATATAAAGTACAAACTACTTGAAAAGAGGAGATCGTATAAAATGATACTAGAAATTATAGGTTTAATATTAGTGCTAATTTTACTAGGAGCAATTATATTTATAAACTTTTCTCCACAATTTGGAGCTAAAACAACTGGAGCAGGTTATGAAAGGATAAAGAAATCGGTGAGAAATTTGGGCCCAAATTCACATGATGCCGGAAGAAGCTGTTCAGGCACATATTGATTTAAGAGGACAATTACTTATGCCAATTCACTGGGCAGCATTTAAACTATCTATTCACCCTTGGCAGGAGCCAGTTGAGAGAATCCTAAAAAAAGCAGATTCATTAAAGGTAAGGGTAACTACTCCCATGATTGGAGAACAAGTAATATTAGGGGAATCAGTACCTTCATCTAAATGGTGGGAAAAGGTCTAATTAGAAAATAAAGTTAAGAAAATGCAATTTCCTACGATATTATAAAAAGTACACTAAATATATATACATCATTAATTGGGAGGACAGAAGAGTGAAAAGAAAACAAGAGAAGATTATAGAAGTTGAAAAGGGTCTTCGTGAAGAATACTTTATTAAAGGTGATAAACTGAATTCAATAGAAGAACTACTGAAAGCTACAAGTACTCCTGGTATTAGTGTAGCTGTAATATATAATTTTGAAATTGTATGGTCTAAAGGGTATGGACTTGCAGATATAGAAACCAAGCTTCAAGTAGATACAAATACTATTTTTCAGGCAGCCTCTATTAGTAAACCAGTTACAGCAATGGCAGTAATGAAACTGGTACAGGATGGTAAATTAGATTTAGATGAGAATATAAATACATATCTAAAAAGTTGGAAGTTACCAGAAAATGAGTTTACTAAAGAAAACAAAGTAACTTTAAGAAACCTTTTATCTCATACTGCAGGAGTTGCAGTACAAGGTTTTCCGGGATATAACTATGCTTCTGATATACCAACTTTAGTGCAGGCGCTTAATGGTGAAATTCCAGCTAATACAGGTAAAGTTGTAGTTGAAATGGAGCCAAATACTGAATTTAGGTATTCAGGTGGAGGATATACAATTGTTCAGCAAGTATTAATAGATCAGCTGGAAAAACCTTTTGAAGAAATTATGAAGGAATTGGTTTTAGACCCTTTAGGTATGACTAAAAGCTTTTATAGTAATTGTGCTCTAAAGGAAGAACAGAATAGTAATGCTACTGCGGGTCACAAAAGAGATGGAAGTCAGGTTGTTGGAAAAAGACACCTTTACCCTGAAATGGCTGCTGCAGGGCTTTGGACCACTGCAGAGGATTTGGCAAAGTTTTCTCTAGAAGTACAAAAATCTCTAAAAAATGAATCAAATATAATTCTTACTAAAGAGTTTATGGAAATTATGGTCACTCCAGTTTTAAAGGGTGAGTATAATATTGGCCTTTGCAACGAAAGGCTAGGTGCAGAGCAATTATTGGGACATAATGGGGGAAATGAAGGATATACTTGTAACATGTTGTTCCATAAAGAACAAGGTTTTGGTGTTATTTTTATGAGCAATTCTGATAGCGGATTTAAAATTAAAATGCCTTTTTGTAGAAGTGTGGCAGCCGCTTATGGCTTGGATACCTTGCTGAAACCTGAGTATGAAATAGTTGCTTTATCACCAGGGGTAATTGAACTTTTTAGCGGTAACTATAAAATGGACTTTGACAAAAGCTTGAAAATTTATAGCGAAAACAATAAATTGCTTTATAAAACAATTGGTGAAGACTTAAGACAGCTTGATTATGTGGGTAATAATACTTTCATTGATACAAATAGAAGTAATAAAATAGAATTTAGACAAGATTCCAATAAATTTTATTTCAATGAAAATATAATAGAGCATCTAGATAATGGAGAAAAATTAGCTAGTGATTACATAGAAGAAAACAATATTCAGATGGCAGTAAAATGGTATGAAGAACTTATGGACAAGGATAAACATATGAAAAGTTGTTTGGAAAACAATTTAAATAATGCAGCATATAAATGTATGTGGAATAATGATTATATTACTGCAATTGCTTTTCTAAAAGTTAATACTACTCTTTTCAATGAATCTGCTAATTCCTGGGATAGTCTAGGAGAGGCATATTTCTTTGATAAACAGTATGAGTTGTGTATTGAAGCTATGAAAAAATCTTTAGAATACGACCCAAGTAATCTAAATGCAGTAAAATATATTAAAGATGCTGAGGAATATTTAATAATGATAAAGACAAAATAATTTTTTTATTATAGCTAATATGAGGATAGTAAGTTAAAACTTACTATCCTTTTTTCTCTAAAAAAACTCAGTTGACAAAAGAAAAATGGATGGTATAATAAAACTCTGTTGTAAAATATTTCAATTAAAAAAGACGGTAAAATTAGCATTAGAACTGTAAGACTTTAATATTTAAGTAAAAATTCTAGGAGGTGAAGCATAAAATGAGGGGGATTAAATTTTTTAGCAAGAAAGACTGGTCATTAATTAAGAGAGCCTTTAAATATTTAAAACCTCATAAATTGAAATATATATTTTTGTTTTTTACTATGTTAACCGAGATTGTGCTAGGTATAATCCATCCTTTAATCTGGGCTAGAATATTGACTTATTTATTTTCTAAAAACATACATCAAGTTTTAATTTACATATGTTATTTGTCATTAATATTTTTTCTTCAGACTATTACTGGCTATTTAAAGTACTATCTTACATCGTTACTAAATCAAAATCTTACATGCGATTTAAAGAAAGAAATGTATTTTAAAGTTCTTAATTTGCCAGTCAAAGCCTTTGACAAAATACCTGTGGGAGAATTTACGTCACGTATGAATAATGATGCTCAAGTAATCTCTAACATAATTACCAATCAATTTTTAAGTGTAGTCGTAGATGTAATTAAAGTTATTACAATAGCAATAATAATGTTTAAAATAAGCTGGCCTTTAGCCATTATCATATTAGTATCATTTCCTGTGTCATTTCTTGTATCAATGATTTTTGGCAAAAAAATAGAATGAAGAGTAAAGAAATTTCAAGGTTAAATGATAACTATTTTAGTAGCTTACAGGAGGCAGTTCTTGGCATTCGAGAAGTTAAGAGCTTAGGATTAATCAATAGTAAACATAAACAATTTTCAGAATTAATTATTCAAATAAAAGATGCAAATATTAAGATGGGAATAATAAATTCTTTACTTCAATTACTAGTTCAATGTGTAAATTTTATTGCACAAATTTCTGTAATAGCAGTGGGTGGCATATTGCTATTTAATAATATGCTATCAATGGACTATTTTATAGCTTTTGGTTCTTATTCTGAACAGTTTTCAATGTCCTTAATGAATGTTGCGAACTTTAGCTCAAACTTTCAGAGTGCTTTAACTTCATTGGAAAGATCATTTAATTTATTAGATAATATGAGTTTTTCTGAGAAATCCTATGGAAATAAAATTATCAGTAATAACTCATTAGAAATTAATTTCCAAAATGTTATTTTTCAATATAAAGAGAGCACTACAGTACTAAATGATATTTCCTTCAATATTCCTCAAAATAAGAAAATTGCATTAGTAGGTCCTAGTGGTAGTGGTAAAACGACTATATTTAATTTATTACTAAGATTTTATGAACCTATTTCTGGGAATATTACAATAAATAATACAAATCTTAATGAGATTGATGAATCATCATTGTCAGCAGCTATTTCTATTGTTCATCAAGAACCATTTTTATTTAATATGTCAATTAAAGAAAACCTTTTGTTAGCTAATCCAATAGTTAATGATCAGGATATTGTAAAAGCATGCAAAACCGCATTTATTCATGATTTTATTATGAGTTTGAAAGATAGTTATGATACTAGAGTGGGCGAAAATGGAGTATGTCTTTCTGTTGGACAGAAGCAAAGGATTGCAATAGCAAGAGCATTACTTAAAAAATCAAAATTAATTCTTTTGGATGAAGCAACATCAGCTCTAGATAATGAGTCCCAATATGGTATAAAAAAAGCAATAGATGAATTATCTAATATTGCTACAGTTATTATTATTACACATAGGCTATCCACAATAATAGATACTGATGAAATAATTGTAATTGAAAAAGGGGAAATTATAGGACAAGGTAATCATAGATGGCTATTAGATAATAATTCTTTATATAGACGGTACTACAATACTGAACTAAGACCAGTAGAGCTTAACAATAAGGAGGTTGAAGTTTCATAATGAATTTAGAATTAGTGCAGGATGAAAAAGCAGTAACAGTAGCAATTATTGATTGTGGAATAAATACCAGTGTTTCTGACCTTAATAAATATGTTATAAAGTCTACAGGATTTCATATGGTCGAAAATGGAATTATTATTGAAGATCATAAAATGGACGTAAAAAATGAACATGGGACTTTAATTGCTCTAATAATAAGAGATTTATATCCTGATGTTAAATTAATAAGTATAAATATATTAAATGAAAAACTAGTAACAGATGGTTCAGTTCTTTTATATGCAATGAATGAGGCAATATCTTATAAACCCGATATTATACATTTAAGTCTTGGAACAAGAAAATGGAGATATATTTGGCCACTTAGAAAGCTTGTAAAAAAATCTTTGAAAAACAATATTGCTGTTGTTGCAGCTTCAGATAATAGAGGGAGACGTTCATATCCTGCATTCCTAAAAAAATGTATTGGTGTGAGGGTGTCCAGTATCAGTAATAATAAAAACCACTATTACTATAAAGATAAATTTTTTTTCGCTCCATTTAACGGTGAAAGAATTAATGGAGTTGAAGAACTTAGTTGTAGATCAGCGGGTGGCACTAGTATTGCAGCAGCATATATTACAGGACACTTAGCACGCATAAAAAGTCTTCAGCCTAATAAAAGTATCAATAAAGTAATAAATTCTTTACATAAAAATGGGGAAAAGGCTTTTATGGCTTTTAGTGAAAATGCATTTAATGCTAAAGAGAAAAAATTAATTTCAAAACAAAAACAGTTATACAAATATTAAGGAGGAATTTGAGAAATGGATAAAGACGCTTTTTTAATGGGCCAGTTAAATGAGCCTTGGATGGGAGGAAATGCAAAGTCTATTACATTTTGTGTTACTGAAGACTGCAACTTAGCTTGTAAGTATTGCTATATGACAGGTAAGAATAAAACAAAAAAGATGACATTAGAAACAGCTAAAAAGGCAGTAGACTATATACTTTCAAATAAAGAAGACTTTAATGATAATGCTGTAGTATGGGAATTTATTGGTGGAGAACCTTTTCTAGAAATAGAACTAATAGACCAAATAACTGATTATATTAAAAAACAATTATATTTATTAGATCATCCATGGTTTACAAATTATAGATTAAATTTTTCATCAAATGGAATGTTATATTCAACGCCTGCTGTTCAAGAATATATTAGAAAAAATAAGGAACATGTATCTATTGGGTTAAGTGTTGATGGAAATAAGATTAAACATGATTTGCAAAGAATTAAGCCTAATGGAGAAGGATCATATGAGGATGTATTAAAAAACGTTCCTTTATGGCTTAAACAGTTTCCTAATGCATCCACTAAAGCCACCTTTAGTCATGATGATTTACCTTATTTAAAGGATAGTATTATTAGTCTTTGGAACAATGGAATAAAAGTTGTTGCTGCTAATGTAGTTTTTGAAGATGTTTGGGAAGATGGAGACGATATTATTCTGGAAAATCAATTAAAGGAATTAGGAGACTATGTAATTGAAAATAAATTATGGGACGAGTGTTCTGTAAGATTCTTTGATCCATACACAGGACATCCTTTAAGTGAAGAAAATTTGCAAAAAAATTGGTGTGGTTCAGGTAGGATGCTAGCCATAGATTGTGAAGGTACATTCTTTCCCTGTGTAAGATTTTATGATTTCAGTTTGAACAACCGAGAAGGATACAAAATTGGAGATATCGAAAAGGGTATTAATAGTGACAAGTTAAGACCATTTAAAGTTTTATCTTTAGAAAGTCAAAGTAAAAAAGAATGTATAGAATGTGAAGTTGCTACTGGATGTTCATGGTGCTCAGGCTTTAACTTTGATGCTGCTGAAACAGATACTCTTTTTGAAAGAGCAACATATATTTGTAAAATGCATAAGGCTACAGTTCGTGCAAATATCTATTTTTGGGATAATTTATATGATTTAGAAATGATTGTTTCACCAAGAGATAAGTATAAGATAAAAAGCGTTTCAGAGAATAGTAAAGCACTGAAAAAAAATCTAATCTTTATTACATCAGATAACATTAAATCTCATTGTATATATGACACTGAAAATGATAAAAAAAATGTGATGAGCGAAGAAATTCAAGAAAAAGGTTTGGAATTCGCAAAAAATAATAATTTTGTTCCTGTATATTTAAGTGAAGATAACAATTTGTCTTCAAGTATAGATAGTAATAATAAAGTTATATCAATATTTAATGGTAGTAAAAATTTTACAGGTGGAAATTATGAAAATAGTATCCTCACCATTGAAAGAGACACTATAAAATATATGCTTAGCAATATTAAAATTATGTTTCAATTTGGTAATAGAATAAATCTTATACTTAAAGATATTAGTATGTGGGATGAGAAGGATATTAATGAATATAAAAATCAATTAGATATGGTAGGAGAGTATGTTATTGGGTTATATAGGTCAAAAAACCAAGTTGAGTTAAATGTACTTACAGACTTATGGAACTTAAAATCTATGTGTAATTGTGGTGCAGGAGAAACAGATTTATCTTTAGCTCCTAACGGTAAAATATATATGTGTCCAGCTTTTTATTTTGATAATGAAGAAAATTATATTGGTTCTTTGGAAGAAGGTATAAATATAAAAAATGAAAATCTTCTTTCCTTAGAGAAAGCTCCAATTTGCTTAAGTTGCGATGTATATAATTGTATGCGATGCAAATTTCTAAATTGGAAATTAACAAGTCAGATTAATATACCTTCAAAAATTCAATGTACTATTAGTCATATTGAGCGGAATAAATCAAGAGAAATACAAACACTATTAATCAAAGAAAAGTTAATAAAAGTAGTTAATAGGATTAGTGAAATTGAATACCTTGATCCATTAGACCAGATTGTGGAATATAGAGAGGAGAATATAAATGCGTAAAGAATTAGTGGGAACAGTTACTGAGGAAGAAAAAAGCCAGATTATGAGATTACATGAAAGGCAATTAGCTTTAAAAGAACTAATATTTACTTTGAAAGATCCTGAGATAACTGAGAATAAAAAAGATGAACTATATGAAAGGGTAGTAAATGATTTGGGGAGAACCCGAAATTTATTTGATAAATGGTGGGCTGACTGCTCAAGTAAATATAAATGGAAGAATGATGAAATGGGTGGATGGAATATTGACTTCAAAACAAACGAAATCTATTTAGTTGTAGAATAAAAATTAAGTTGGTAGTTATCTACATATTATATTAAAATTCAAGGTTATTTTTTATATTTTTATAGAAGGAGGTGATTACAATGAAACATTTAAATTCAAAAATTGTAAGTAAGTCAAGAGATGATGTAGAAGGATATTGGTGTTGGCTTAGTTGTTCCTCAGCGTGTACAGGATGTACAAGCTGTTGGGGTTGTGCACATAGCTGTGTTTCTTCCTGTGTTTCTAATAATAATATCTATTCATAGTAAGCAATTATAATATACTACCAACTTATTTATATATATATAAATTTTTAAACAATGATAAATACATAATTTTAAATTAGCACTAAATCAAAGTTATAAGATATAAATTAATTAATTGATGAAATATAGTTTGTATAAAAATATTAAGTAGCCCTATGATTTTATAAAGAAGTCATAGGGTTTTTAAAGTTTGTGTGAATAAAAAAGGTAAAATAATAATTTGTAACACCCAATATAATATTATAATGTAAAAAAATGCATTGAAATGGACTATAGAGTAATATAAGCTCATTTTTAAAAGTAATTGATTAACAATATTTAACATAGAATTAACATAGAAGATTAATTTTAACTATTTTGTTTTAATTTCCAATATGGTATACTTATTTTGTAATAAAAGGTTGAATATATAATATTTGTATTGGTGGAGGAAATAAATGTTTAAATTATCACCTAAAGAAGATAAATTTTATACCCTTTTTCTTAAGAATGCAGAGATTGCGCATGAGGCTGCAATTAAGTTAAATGATTATGTAGTAATTTTAAATAACAAAACTGAATCTTTAAAAGAGCTAAAGGAAATTGAAAAAAAGGGAGATATTGCTGTTCGAGGAATTATAGAAGAATTAAATAAGACTTTTTTGACTCCTTTTGATAGGGAGGATATTTACGCAATTGCAAAGGAAATGGATAATATTATAGATTATATTGAAAGGTCTGCTAGCAGATTTGATATGTTTAACGTATCAATATTAAGAGAGGGCGTAACAGAGCTTTGTGACATGATAGTTAGAGCTACAAATGAGTTAGTTGAAATGATGAAGCAGCTAAGCAAAATGAATAAAAATGGTTTAGTTGTTCAAATAGCAAATGAAATCTATAAAATTGAAGAAGAAGGGGACATAGTTTCTCGAAGCTCAATTAAAAAACTTTTCTCTGAAAATGTTGAAGCTATTGAAGTAATAAAATGGAGAGAGATATATAAACATCTAGAAAATACTATAGATTCATGTAAGCATGTTGCTAATTTGGTGGAAGGAGTTGTAATGAAAAATGCCTAGTTATACCGCCATATTAACTGTTATAATAGTAATGCTTGCATTATGTTTTGATTTCATAAATGGATTTCATGATTGTGCCAATGCAATAGCAACCTCTGTATCTACAAGAGTTTTAACAATGAGACAAGCTGTATTAATGTCAGCTACTTTAAATTTTACTGGTGCTTTTATAGGATTAGGTGTAGCCAAAACAATCGGAAGTGACATGATGAATGCAAAGTTAGTTACATCTGAAGTAGTACTGGCTGGATTGATTGCTGCTATTATTTGGGATTTGTTTACTTGGTACTTTGGTCTTCCTAGTTCTTCTAGCCATGCATTAATAGGCGGACTTATAGGAGCCGCAATAGTATATAATACTTCAATTTCAGTGATTCATTGGGGAACTTTCTTTACTAAAATTGTATTGTGGATTTTTCTATCCCCACTAATTGGATATTGTGTAGGTTACCTAGTTATGAAACTTATAAATTTCATTTTTAAAAATACAAAACCTATTATGGTTTCAAAAATATTTTCAAAAGCTCAAATTTTCTCTGCAGGTGGAATGGCTCTAATGCATGGTTGGAATGATGCCCAGAAATCAATGGGAGTAATTACTATGGCTCTAGTAAGTGCCGGAACAATATCCACCTTTAAAATTCCCATATGGGTAATAATCGCTTGTGCAACAGCTATGGCACTAGGTACTTCAGTAGGCGGTTCAAGGATCATTAAAACTGTTGGTTCAAAAATGGCAAAATTAGCACCAGTGAATGGCTTTGCTGCTGAAACCGGTGGTGCTGTGGTAATATTCATTGCTACATTTTTTTCACACTCTCCAGTGAGTACGACTCATACTATTACTTCTTCAATAATGGGAGTAGGGTCTGCTAAAAGGTTTAATTCAGTTAAATGGTCTGTAGTCAAAAACATAGTATGGGGGTGGGTATTAACAATTCCAGCATGCTCAATTATTGCAGGCAGTATAATCTTTTTAGTAAAGTTGGTATAAGAATAAGGATTACGTTAATTTACACTGATTTATGAGTGTTGCTGTCATTAGGATTGTTACACAATTTTTTGTATATAACATATGAATAAACTGAGGGAATAATAGATATTATAGCTAATCCAGCAAGCAATATTATTGTACTATAAACATTAGAAACAAATAAGCATGAGGGTAACATAATACTACCACCTATAACCCAAACAATGCCTCCAAGTCTATGAGTTTTATACCAAACCGTTTCATTATTAAGTGTCCAAGAAAGCCTTATTCCAATTAAATTATTTTGTTTTAATTTAGGTAAAAAGTTTCCGAGGACTATAAACAGGAAAGAAAGTGCGGCACTAGTAAGATTAGCTGTACCAAAGCCTTTTGGATAAAAACAATCATATAAAAAAATAAAGTTAAATACATTGAAGATAAATAAGAGAGCTAAACTCATTGCATAGTAAGGCTTAGCATTAGCAACTTTGTTTTTAGTGAATTTCAATAATTGTAGAATCAAAGCAAATATAATTGTTATTATTGGCAATGTAAAGCATTCATATCTAGAACCCCATCTGTCAATTTCTCCTGAGAAATTGTAATGTACGGGTACTTTTTTTGGTAAATTTGGAAATAAGACAATGACTATTAATAATGGAAATAAAGTTAATATAAGATTTAGTAATGTTTTATAAGATATTTTACTTTTCAATATTATCCACTCCTTTAAATTGTGAAAACCAAAGCATAATCTCTTCAAAAACTGAAGTATTCAGTTCATAATAAATAAAATTTTTATGTTTTGATTCAAATACAAGATCAGCTTTCTTTAATATGGCTAGGTGATAAGAAATTGTAGCTCCAACAATGTTGAATTTTGAACTTATATCTCCCGCAGACAACCTGCCATCCTTAAGCATAATTAAAATATCTCGTCTTACTGGATCAGAAAGAGCTTTAAATGTTTCATGAGTACCCATATATATCACCTCTCAAAAGTTATTTAGAAATATTTCTAAATAGAATATAACACTAAATTAATTAATCGTCAATAACTATTTAGAAAAATATCTAAATAGTTATTGATGTTTAGCAGCATATATAATTCAAATAAGCTTTTATATCACTTAAGAAGTCATCTAACTTCTTATCCATTTTCACATGAGAAGAGTCAAGCAAACTAAAGTATTTCTTAGTTTGCTTGACTCTTTTTTATTCTAAAGTAACTTTATATTTACGTTCAATAACTTCATAGCTGTATTTCTCTTTACACTTATCAAGATAGCGTTTTAATACATAAAAGTTATTCTCGTCAATTATACATTGACCTCCATATATTAATTTAGTATGACTATATTTTGTTTTATCATTCATAATTTAATTCCTCCTAGTACATAAAACAGTAAAATTGTTTTTGTACCTTATTCGCATTACCTTTGAAGTATTAATAATACAAATGTAAATAATTTTTCTGTTTATATATATAAGCTAGTAATCAATATTTCTATTACAATTTATAACCTCCAATACTATTTTGATTAAGCTTATGTACTAAATTTAACACAAATATGTTAAATTTAAGTTACCATATTATAACTATTTTATAAACAATGATGATTATATATATTCTTAACAAAAATTATTAAAGTTTAATCCTTTGATTATAGAAATATGTTTTTGTAATTGTACATATTATAGTTATTTAAACCTTAAAATTATATTATTCTAAAAATCAGATTCAATTTCTATTAGAGGATTTTTGTGTTTAGTTAATAGTAAAACTAGGCATGGAAAGTTTTTATATTATATGGAAAAATTTCAGTTATAATTACTTGTTCAGATTTGTTACGTTAAATAGTACAGAAATTAAAATAAGTCTGAAAGCATTTACATTGTTTGCTAATCAATGTGCTTTAACTGCTTGTCATCGCTAATTTCTTTGAAAAAGGAGGAGATAAAGTTCTTTGTATAGCTTCTAAAACTATTAGTTCAAATATTTAGGAACAAACCGCTGCATTTGAAGAAATCAGTTTGACTTCTGAGGTACTTGAAGGCATGGCCCATAGTCTTTCATATCTGCATATATAATTTACACCAGTGGAAATTTGTGTAATGATGTATTAAGATTAAACTATATGCTATTTTATGTAATAGTTAGGAGAAAATTATGGATAATATTAAAATATTACTAGTGGAAGATGATGAAGCAGTTGCCTTAGGCGTTGAATATAATTTGAAAAATGAGGGCTTTGAAGTAATTAGCGCTTCAGATATGTCTAAAGCAAAGCAGTTATTTAGTGACGAGTTTAAGCTTATTCTTTTAGATATTGGACTACCAGATGGTAGTGGTTATGAATTTTGTAAGTATGTTAGAGAAAAAAGCAAGGTTCCAATAATATTTTTAACAGCACTAGATGAGGAAGTAAATGTAGTTTTAGGCTTTGATCTTGGAGGAGACGACTATATTACAAAACCCTTTCGATTAAAAGAGCTTTTATCAAGAATTAAAGCAGTGCTTAGAAGGACAAGCAACTTCTCAAAAACAAGATTTGTTTCTGGGGATATAGAGGTAGATAGTTTAGGTGCAAAGGTTTATAAAAATAAAAAAGAAATTGTTTTAACCTCTGTTGAATATAAATTGCTTTTATACTTTATGAATTATCCAAGTAAGGTGATTTCTAAGGAGGAGATTCTTCATAGGTTATGGGATATTGAAGGAGATTTTGTAGATGAAAATACACCAGCTGTTTATGTGAGAAGGCTTAGAGAAAAGCTTGAAGATGAACCATCAAAGCCAAGCTATTTAGTAAATTTAAGAGGTCTAGGATATAAGTGGGATAAAAATGTTTCAGAGGAGTAAGATGTAGCATGAAGGGTATATTTAGAGAAAAGTTTTTAAAGCAATTTACATTAGTGTGGATTCTAATGGTAATAGGTTTAATAATTACAGTAAATATTGTTATAAATTTTAGTTTTGAAAAAGTTAAGAAAAACTATGTAAATGAAAACTGTGCTTTGATAGGAGCACTTTCAAATAATCAAGCTTATAAGGAAGAGAAAATGGTTGCAGTTTTAACTCAAGGAGCGAAAAATGAGGATTATGAAAAAGGAAAGAAAATTTTAGCTTCTTATGGTTATAAACAAGATATGGATATTAAATTAATTCCTAAGGTTAATGAATCCTATGAAAGCCTTAGACTACATATTAATATTGTATTAATCATAGCTATGCTAATTTTATATTCAATTATAGTATTCTTTTACAAGAAAGTTTTTGTCTATGTTAAAAGGCTAAATGAGGGTATAAAAAAAGTAGTTGAAGGGGACTTTTCTTTAAGATTTTCATATGTAGGGGAAGGAATATTTAATGTACTTGCCCATAATTTTAATCAAATGGCAGAAAGGCTAGAAAATGCTTTGATGGAGCTAAAAAAAGAAAAGACTTTTTTAAAGGATACTTTAGCCAATATATCTCATCAGCTTAAAACACCAATAACTTCTATGAGTTTATTTAATGAAGCTTTGATTGATAACCCTTCCATGGATAAAGCTGAGGTAGAAAAAATAGGCAGCAATATGAGAAGCTCCTTATACCGTATGGAGTGGCTTATAAAAAAGCTATTAAAGTTAGCCAAGATTGAAGGCGGTGCAGTAGAATATAATAAAACAAGCAGTAGCCTTAAGGAAACTATAAAAAAGGCTTTGGAGCCGTTATTAATAAGTATAGAAGAAAAAAATATAAAGCTGAGTTTAATGGTAGGAGAGGGCTCCTATCCTCATGATAAAGGATGGACAAGTGAAGCCTTAACAAATTTAGTTAAAAACTCTATTGAACATACAAAAGCTGAGGGTGAGATTTTTATTTGCTATGAAAGTAATTCTGTATACCATAAGATTTCTATAAGTGATAATGGTGAAGGTATTGATAGAGAAGACTTACCACATATTTTTGAAAGGTTTTACAAAGGAAAAGGTAGCGGTATGAAAAAGACGGATTCTATAGGAATAGGTCTAGCTCTTTCTAAAAGTATAGTAGAAGGCCAAGGGGGCTTTGTGCATGTAGAAAGCGAAAAAGGACAAGGTAGTAAATTTACAGTTACCTTTCTTACAAATATGTAAGGAAGGTATTTATCTTGTAGTAAGAATTTAGAAGTATCCTTAGAAGTGTACTTATAAGTATATAGAGAAGCAAGTTCAACACTTAAAATATTTATTAAAAGAACTTTCTTCTCACAAAGAGTCAGACATGCTGAAGTGATTTTTTTCAGCTTGTTTGACTATAGATTTACTACTTATAAGGTTTATTTACTATCCCATGAAAACTCGATACCCTCAGGTCTTCATGGGACTTAGTAAAGTTTTAGGTAGTACATCTATATATTAAAATGCTTGGGACAGGGGGAAGTAAAATCATATGAATAGTTACACAAAAATATCTAATAAGTATTTTAGGAAGAATAAGAGGAGAAGCATAGTTAATATAATTGCAATAATAGTAGCTACTATGTTTATAAGCGGCACAGGTCACATGATTTATTCTTCTCAGCAAAATATTATTAATATGATAAGGGAAGATGGAGATTATCACGTTAAATTTAAGCTTCTGCAAAAGGAAAAGTTTCAGGCCTTAAAGGTACATTCAGCAGTAGAGCAGGCTACCTTTCGTCAAAAGGTTGGCGTAGCTGAATTAGGGGGGAAGACATTAGTTGTTAATGAATTAGATAAAGATGGGTTTAGTACAGTAGGGGTAAATTTGAAAGAGGGGAGACTACCTAAGGAAGCAAATGAAATAATCTTAAGTTTAGACTTTAAAGGGGTAGAAGGAAAAAAGATTGGCGATAAAATAACTGCTAACTTAAATGGTTCTAGAAAGATAGATTATACTATAGTAGGCTTTTCGCAATCTATCAATGAACCTTTTTCCAAGATATTTGATGTATACACTGTTAGCAATACTATAGTAGATAACGAAGTAGATGTGTATATTAAATTAAAAGAAGTAGGAAACTTAAATACTAAAATTAATAGTTTAGCTAAGGATTTTAGTATAGATTCTAATAAAGTTGTTAAAAATGAACCACTGTTAACTGCAATGGGTGAAGGTAAGAGTAAAAGTGCCCTTATGGATTATGCTATTTTTTTCATGGTGGCCATTATTGTAATAATCGCAACCTTGGTATTTATATATAATTCATTTAATATAGCTACTATGGAAAGAATGAAGGAATATGGGCTAATAAAGGCTATAGGTGGAACTAACAAGCAAATTAAAAATATTGTTCTAAAAGAAGCCTTTATAATAGGTGCAATAGCTCTTCCAATAGGACTACTTCTTGGAATGGCATCAGGTACAGTGTTATTTAGAGCTTTTAATAGCCTAATTTTAAGTAAAACTATTACTGTAAAAACCTACATATCTCTTTATAGTATTTTAGGAACAACTGTAATGATAGCTATTACAATATATTTATCAGCACTATCTATTTTGAAAAAAGTAAAGAAAATATCACCTTTAGATTGCTTTACTAATCGAAGCTGTGAAGTGAAAAAATTAAATACGAAAAAAAGAAAGCTATTTAGTAAGTTTTTCAGTATTGAGGTAATTATCGCAAATAGAAATATAAGGACCAACAAGGGAAGATTTAGAACTACAGTGGTTTCAATTGCATTATCAATAACGCTGTTTATTACCTTTAGCAGTTTAGTTTGCAACATAGAACAGCTGCCTTATGAAACTACTAAATACGATATGATGATAGGCAGGCATAATCATTACATCATTAACAAATATAATGGGAACTCCACCAAGGAAACCATAAGTAGCAAAGATAAACAAATAAAATTACTTATAGAGAAAGCTAAAAAAATTGATGGTGTAAAAAATGTATATAGTATATATCAGGGTATAAATTCTTATACCTTTATGCATGAAAAGAAAGTAGTGGTGAAGGGTGATCCAATCAGTATTAAGGGGAATAAATATACCACTGTTAAATCTGAAATAGTACCAATTGATTTAAGTACTATTAATCAGCTTTCGCCTTATCTTTTAAATAAATTCAGCAATAAGGAAAAAATGAAAAAGGAAAAGGGTGTTTATATTACTCAGATAAATTTTCAGCAAGATATGGAAAGTTCGGAAAATGGAAAATATATAAAGAAGAATATTGCAAAGTTAAAGGTAGGAGATGAAATATTAATTGATACCTCAAATTTAACCTACACTAATAAATTTAAAAAAAATGGCAATACAGCTAAAGGAACTATGAAAGTAAAAGTTTTAGGTATAGTTAGGGGTGTTTTATTTGATAAGGAAAGCCCAAGAGAGATGACTCCAATAATATACATGCCTACTAAGCTTTATAATGACTTAATTGAAAAAAAATGTGCAAATATACCTAAGGATAATGAAGATATTATTAGTAAAAAGCTTGAGCTTAGTAGATTACAGCCTGCAATGGTGAAAGGCTTTAGTGTAATCTACAAGGATAATATAAGTAGTAAGCAACGGGTGGATATTGGAACTGAAATATGGAGTAAGTGGGGTATGTTTTATGATGAAGGAAAGTATGACTGTAATGGATGTTTTGATGAGCAATATGGCAAATATATAAAATTCGGCAAACTTTTTTACTTTAGTGTTATAGCTTTTATAACCATTATAAGTATGGCAAATGTATTTAATATAGTAAACACTAATGTAATCTTAAGAAGTAAGGATTTAGCCCTTTTAAGTGTTGTTGGGGCCTCTAAAAAAAGTGTACGAAAAATAATTTATCTAGAAGGAATGTTATTTTCAATTATAGGAATTTTCTATGGAACTGTTCTTGGGGGGATAAATTCTGTACTGATTAGTAAGCTCTTTAGAAGAGGACATGATATAGCCTATGTGTATCCTATGAAAGAAACTTTAATAAGCATAGTATTCTTTGTAGTGGTAGGAATAGTAGCAATATATTTTCCATTAAGAAAGATTAAAAAGGAAAATCAACTACAATATAAAGAATATTAGACAAGGGGGGAATTCAAATGTTAACTATAAAGAACCTTTATAGAACCTATGGCAGTGGTGAAGCAAAGGTAGAAGCTTTAAAAAATATTAATTTAACTATTAATCAAGGAGAATTTGTATCTATAGTTGGTTCCAGTGGCTCAGGAAAGACTACACTACTTCATGCTATATCTGGCCTAGACAAGCCTACTGAAGGAAATATAATTATAGATAATGAAGATATCTATTCTTTAAAGGAAGATAATCTTGCTACCTTTAGAAGAAGGAAAATAGGTTTTGTGTTTCAGTTTTTTAACTTAATTCCTGTACTGACTTTAGAAGAAAATATACAGCTTCCAGTACTCTTAGATCACCAAAAAACAGACGATGCTTATATGAATGAATTATTAGATTTATTAGGTATAAAAAATAGAAGAGACCATCTTCCATCACAACTTTCAGGAGGTCAGCAACAAAGAGCTGCTATAGCAAGAGCACTAATAGCCAAGCCTTCAATTATATTTGCAGACGAACCTACAGGAAATCTTGATAAGAAAAACTCAAAAGAGGTAATGGAACTTTTGAAATTATCTGCTAAAAAGTATAAGCAAACCCTAGTGGTGGTAACGCATGATTTAGAAATAGCATCAGCAGCGGATAGGATAATTAGGCTTACGGATGGAGAGATTATTTGATTAACCGTCCCCGAGGTTCTGATTTTTTCATTCATGTAAAAATTAGCCATTTATTGTGATTAGTTATTCAAATGTATAGTTTGTAAAATATGATGAAGGGAATCCTTTTGTTGTATTAGATAATATATTTTAAATTGAAATTACTAGAGTATACTTGCTCTAGTTTTTTTATTTGAAAGGAAATAACAAGAATACAAGTTTGCATATATTTCCGAAATTAGTCAATACTATAAAGGTAATATTACTAGGCTAATTCATGATATAATGAAAGAAGGAATAAGTATGACGGAAATTGATCCTAAAGTGGATTTTATTTTTAAATTAATTTTTGGAAATGAAGAAAACACTGATATTCTTTTAAGCTTACTTAATTCTATTTTAAAGCTAGAAGAAAAGGATAAACTTGATAAAATTGAAGTTTTGAATCCATTCCTTAGAAGAGAACTATTAGAAGAAAAGACTTCAATCCTTGATGTTAAGGCTAAGACTGTAACTGGTGAATTAATTAATATTGAAATACAATTATCAAATAAATATAATATGGATAAGAGAAGTTTATATTATTGGAGTAAATTGTATAGTGGACAGTTAGCCATCGGACATGATTATAAAGAATTAAAGAAAACTATTACTATAAACATAATTAATTTCAACTATATTGATGGTGATAATTTTCATAAGATATTTCATATAAGAGAAGACAGTTCAGAGAAGATACTTAATGATGATCTTGAAATACATTTCGTTGAATTATTAAAAGTTCCTAAAGCTACAAAGGAAGAAAGAGATCCACTACAAATGTGGGTTCAGTTTTTAAAGTATGAGAATAAAGAGTTATTGGAGGAATACGCCATGGCAGAGCCAGCTATTAAAAAGGCAATTAATGTTTTAGACTACTTGAATAAAGATGTTGATACTAAAGAATTATATGAGATTAGAGAGAAAGCTTTGAAGGATGAAACTTCAATGATTAATGGGGCAAAGCTTGAAGGAAAGCTTCAAGGTAAACTTGAAGGAAAGCTTGAAGCTGCGAGAAATATGTATGAAGATGGGATGCCTATAGAAAAAATTAAAAAATATACTGGAATTAATGATGAAGAAATGGATAAAATTAAAAAATTAATGGACAAAAAGCAAATATAAAAGTACTTTCCACCAAAAGATTCAGAACCTTGTTCGAAGTGGTGGGAAAGGCTTTAATTAGCAATTGAGATACAAGCGGAAATTAATAATAAGATTGATAGAAATATCAGTCTTTTTTTTATGAGATGATACACATTAACCAAATAGAGGGAAATAATGAGCTTTATAAGTGCTAGTATAGTATATGGAAATTTAAGCAAATGATTGAAGCTAATGCAGTTTAATTTGGAAATAAAGTTAAGGAAAGATAATTATCATACGATATGTAAGATGTATGATAATTAATTAACCAATCCTTAGCTAAGATTTAATACAAATAAAGGAATTAGACTAGGATTAACAATATTGATGGTTTTGACATGAATATAAATAAGGTTAGGGGATTTAAGAGATGAGACGTTCTGTTTTGGTAATATGCATAATGACGGTCTTATTGTACCTATTTGCTTCAGCTAGCCATCAACAAGTTATGGCGGCAGAGGTAATTAAGATAGATAATAAAACGCAAAATTTACCATTAGGTAGTTATGTAGAGATTTTAGAGGATAAGACAGGAAAACTCAGTATTGAGGATGTAAGTTCAGCTTCTTATGAGAACCAGTTTAAAAAGCATAAAAAAGACACCATAAATCTTGGAATCAGCAATTCAGCCTTTTGGTTAAAGTTTACAATAATGAAAAGTGAACAGCAGAATAAAGGTAGAGAAGAGGTGAACTCAAATCCCTTTCTACTTGATTTAGATGCACAATATGTTTACTATGCAGATTTTTACACTAGTTCTTTGGAGACAGTTGGAGCAAGCGGGAAAAAAGAGTGGAAAGTACAATCCGGTGGAGGTCTTAAAAAACTGGATCATGATGAGTTTGTTTACCGAAATGTGGTTTTCAATTTACCTGAGTCCATATCTGAGCCAACCACTTTTTATTTACGCGTAGAATCTAAATCACCACTTTTTATACCACTACGAATTATCAAGGAAGATGAGTTCAGACACATTCTTGATTATAAGCTTATACTCTTAGGCTTATTCTACGGTTTGGTGTTAGGTCTGTTTTTATACAATTTATTTATCTGTATATCCGTAAAAGACAAGACTTATGTGTACTATTTGATGTATCTACTTAACATTGTAATTTATTTCCTTGCGATGAATCGCTTGACAACAGAATTCTTTTTTCGAAAATATCCAATTGTTTCGCCCTATATTTCCTTAATTTTTCTAGGTATAGCCTCATGTTTTAATATTCTTTACGCTCAGTCTTTCCTTAACACAAAGAAACTGATGCTAAGACTACATAAACTTTTAAACTTAATAATTATTGCATCACTGGGATTATCTGTTGGTGTATTAATTTTTGATTATAGGATTATGAATAGATATTCCACCATTTTAGGGCTTATTGTTCCGATTTCACTTTTAATAGCAGGAACTTTGGCTGCTAAGAGAGGTCATAAGAATGCTTTATTCTATATTATTTCTTCTTATGTTGTACTAATAGGAATTTTTGTATATACTTTGACGTTTCTTGCAATACTACCATACAAATTCCTAAACTTCTACAGTTTTCAAATTGCCACTGGTATTGAAGCTGTTTTACTTTCAATAGCCCTTGCGGACAAAATAAAAAAACTCAATCAAGATCTAAGTCAAGCAGTAAACCTTGTCCAATTGGGTTACTATGATAGCGTAACTGGGCTTAATAACAGAAGATTTTTTGAAGAAGAACTGCAACGTATCGACAACAAAAATAACCTGCCTCTAACAATTGTAGCAGCTGATGTCAACGGACTGAAGCTCACAAATAATGTGTTTGGGCATGGAAATGGTGACCTGCTTTTGAAGCGAACGGCAGAAATCATACACAGTGTATGTAGAGAAGGGGATATTGCGGTTCGAACAGGTGGAGATGAGTTTGCAATCCTATTAAAAAGAACCGATGAGCAGCAAGGAGAAAAATTTATTCAGCGTATTTGTCAGGCAATGAACAACGAAAAGGTAGGAGCTGTCAACGTGTCAGTTTCCTTTGGCTTGGCTACAAAATATAAATCTGACAAGGCGATTTCCGAGGTTTTAAAAGAAGCAGATCAAAGAATGTATGAACATAAATTGTCAGAGAGCGGATGTACTCGAGAGAATATCCTTAACACCATCAAGAGTACCTTCTATGGCAATAACCCTAGAGAAGAGAAGCATGCTGAACTGGTAAGTGAGCTAAGTGTTAAGATAGGGAAAGTTCTTAATCTTAGTTCTGAACGGATTAATGAGCTACAGATTGCAAGTTTTTTTCATGATATTGGCAAGATAACTATTAAAGAGTCAACATTAGAGAAAACTCAGCCCTTAAGCCCTGAGGAGCGTCAAGAAATCAAAAGACATGCCGAGAAAGGGTATAAGATTCTTAGTTCAATCAACGAGTATGCAGGTTTGGCAGAATTCGTTTTTGCTCATCATGAGCGTTTCGATGGGTTAGGTTATCCCGCTGGTCTCAAGGGTGAAGCTATTCCTTTAGCGGCGAGAATTATTGCAATTTCTGAGGCCTACATTTTCATGACAAGTGATTGGCCTTACCAAAGTTCTAGGAGCATGGAAGATGCCCTAAATGAAATAAAAGCTGAGTCTGGTAAGCAATTTGACCCTAGGATTGTAGATATTTTACAAACTATCCTTAAATAACGACCCATGGCAGGCTGTGCGAAAAATCATTTTCACAATTTCATTACCACAATATATAGTAGACAAAACTTATTTCAGACAGTATATGTTGTATTTTGCAAAGTTTGAGTTTCGCACATCCTGCTGGGGTGCTAATTTTTTCACATATGTAAAAGTTAACCATATACTGTGGTTGGTTTATTCAAATGTATAGTTTGTAAAATATGATGAAGAGAATCCTTTTGTTATATTAGATAATATATTTTGAATTAAATTTAAATTACTAGAGTTAAATTGCTCTAGTTTTTTATTTAAAAAGAAATAACAAGAATACAAGTTTGCATATATTTCCGAAATTAGTCAATACTATAAACGTAAAAATATTAGGCTAATTCATGATATAATGAAAGAAGGAATAAGTATGACTGAAATTGATCCTAAAGTGGATTTCATTTTTAAGCTAATTTTTGGAAATGAAGAAAATACTGATATTCTTTTAAGCTTACTTAATTCTATTTTAAAGCTAGAAGAAAAGGATAAACTTGATAAAATAGAAGTTTTGAATCCGTTCCTTAGAAGAGAGCTATTAGAAGAAAAGACTTCAATCCTTGATGTTAAGGCTAAGACTGTAACTGGTGAGTTAATTAATATTGAAATACAACTATCAAATAAATATAATATGGATAAGAGAAGTTTATATTATTGGAGTAAATTGTATAGTGGACAGTTAGGTGCTGGACATGATTATAAAGAATTAAAGAAAACTATTACTATAAACATAATTAATTTCAACTATATTGATGGTGATAATTTTCATAAGATATTTCATATAAGAGAAGACAGTTCTGAGAAGATACTTAATGATGATCTTGAAATACATTTCGTTGAATTATTAAAAGTTCCTAAAGCTACAAAGGAAGAAAGAGATCCACTGCAAATGTGGGTTCAGTTTTTAAAGTATGAGAATAAAGAGTTATTGGAGGAATACGCCATGGCAGAGCCAGCTATTAAAAAGGCAATTAATGTTTTAGACTACTTGAATAAAGATGTTGATACTAAAGAATTATATGAGATTAGAGAGAAAGCTTTGAAGGATGAAACTTCAATGATTAATGGGGCAAAGCTTGAAGGTAAACTTGAAGGAACGCTTGAAGCTGCGAGAAATATGTATGAAGATGGGATGCCTATAGAAAAAATTAAAAAATATACTGGAATTAATGATGAAGAAATGGATAAAATTATAAACTTAATGGACAAAAAGCAAATATAAAAGTATAAAGTACTTTCTACCAAAAGATTCAGAACCTTGTAAGCGCAAGGTCTTCGCAAGATACACTTCCTTTCATAGGGAACTAAGGGAAATTAATTTTAGTGTGCCAGATATCTGTAAGCGTAGTACAAGAATCTGGCACGATTTTTTATATTACTAATTAATACTCGCTGTATGGGTGGTAAGGAATCTTGTTTAGCGCAGAACAATATACTTAAATCTATACCCCGTACCCCAAAGTGTCTCTATATATTCAGGATTTGATGGCTCTTTTTCGATTTTTCTTCTGATTTTCTGAATATGAACAGGCACTGTTGCAGTGTCAGAGTACGCTTCATCTCCCCAAATTCTTTCAAATATCTGCTCTTTAGTAAACACAATATTAGGATTTTCAGCTAAAAACACAAGAATAGAATACTCTTTAGAAGTCAATTGCACTTCTTCTCCATTAACTAAAACCCTATGTGAAGAGGTGTATATCTCAAGGCCTCCTCGGGTAAGTATGTCTTGAGGAGTTTTAATATTGCCTTTAAGTCTTTCATACCTATTAATGTGAGATTTAATTCTTGCAGCTAGTTCCGCTGGGCTAAAGGGTTTTGTTAAATAATCATCTGCACCATAGTCTAGGCCTCTGATTTTATCTATATCTTCCGTTTTTGCTGAGACCACAATAATAGGGATCTCGAATTTTTTTCTAACTTCTTTAATAATTTCATTGCCATTTATTTTTGGTAGCATTAAGTCTACAATAATAACATCATAAATCCCAGTTAGGGCTTTTCTTAGTCCTTCTTCACCGTCCTCAGCAATATCTGATACATAACCATTTAGTTGAAGGAAATCTCTTTCTAATTCCGCAATGTTTAGATCGTCTTCTATTATTAAAATATGTTTCATATTATAAACTCCTTTCTGCGTTAAGTAGAATAGTGAAGCAGGTGCCACTATTTTCTTCACTTGTAACTTTAATAATTCCGCCGTGAGCTTCAACTAGCTCTTTTGCAATAGACAAACCGAGGCCTGTGCTAATCAAATCTTTTGTTCTAGCAGAGTCTACTCTATAAAATCTATCAAATATATGTGAAAGTTTATCTTCAGCTATGCCTGGGCCATTATCTTCAATAGATATACATGCATTTTCACCTTCAATAAGTACTTTTACTTTTAGCAGCAAATCATCTTTATCTCCATATTTAACAGCATTTCCTATGATGTTTTTTAGCACTTGATACATTCTGTTTCTGTCTATATTAAAGTAGTAGGTATCTTTAAGGCTACATTCATACTGAAATACAACATTTCTATTTTCAAGTTCAAATTCAAATTCCTGCATTATATCATCCATAAATGCTTTTACATTAAGCTTTTCAAACTGAAAATCTAGTTTTTCCATATCCAGTTTAGAAAATAAGAATAAATCATCTATAAGTTTATTTACATAAGTAGCATTACTATAAATAGTTTGGTGATACTTCTTCATGGTTTCTTCTGGTATATTCTCAGTTTGCATTAATACTTCTACATAACCTTGAATAGAGGTTATAGGAGTTTTAAGATCATGGGATATATTAGCTACTAAAGCTTTTCTATTATCCTCATATTCTGTCTTTAAAAGTTCTGCTTTATAAAGCTTTTCTGCCATATCGTTGAAGGCGGTTGCTAACATGCTGACTTCATTTCTTGCTTCATATTCTACCTTTACTTCATAATTTCCATTGGCGATTTCCTCAACACCTTTTATTAACTCATTGATAGGTTTAAATACTCTTTTTTCAAGGGTTATAAGAAATAGAAATTCTAAAATACCGCCCGCACTAATTATAATCGCAAAAATTATACTCAAATATTTCATGCCAAAAAACTTAAAAATTAAAACCCAGATTATAATATTGAAAATAATAATTATAGGACGTGAGTATCTTACATGTCTAGTATACCTTTTAAATTCATCATTTTCTTTATAAAATTCATTCATTTTTTTATGAAAGGCAATGTGTTCAATGTATGCTTCTTCATGTTTCTTTTTCTTGCGTCTAAAAAAGTCTATAATACTATATTTAAAGTTTTTCATTATACTTCAACTTCCTTCCTTTGTTCTAATCTCATTATAGCTATTTTATATTATAGTTTTAAAGTTTCTTTAAAGTATTTATTAATTTTCTTTAATTTCTTTATAAAATCTTTATAATTCCTTTAAAGGCATTTTAAAACCCTGATTTATACTAAGAATATAAAGAATTAAGGAGGAAACAATATGTCAAATATAATTGAAGTGAAAAACTTCACACAAAAATATGGAGAATTCGTTGCAGTAGATAATATTTCATTTGAAGTAGAAGAGGGGAGTGTATTCGCTTTTCTTGGACCTAATGGAGCAGGGAAAAGCACTACTATAAATACTCTATGTACCATAATTAATAAAACTAGTGGAGAGCTATGGATTAATGGTTACGAGGTTTCTCAGAATAAGGACAAAGTTAGAAGTGATATAGGAATTGTTTTTCAAGATTCCGCACTAGATGGCAAATTAAGCATTGAAGAAAATCTTAAATTTCATTGCGAGTTTTATAAAGTCCCTAAAAATGAAATTAAGGAAAGAATGGACTTTGTACTTGATCTAGTAGACCTTAAGGATTGGAGAAAAGCTCAGGTTAATAGTCTTTCTGGTGGTATGAAAAGAAGAGTTGAAATTGCTAAAGGACTTATACACTATCCTAAAGTATTATTTTTAGACGAACCAACCACAGGACTTGATCCTCAGACCAGAGCTAATATTTGGGATTATATCTATAAGCTTCAGAAAGAACATAACATAACAATATTCCTAACTACCCACTATATGGATGAGGCAGAAGCCTGCGACAAAGTAGCAATTATGGATCACGGCAAAATAGTTGCAATAGATACACCTTACAATCTTAAAAAGCAATATACAGAAAGTATCACAAAAATTAAAGTTTCAAACGAAGAAGAATTTACAAAGCATCTTAAGCAAAATTCCATTAAGTATAAACTAACTGAAGGTCTTTTCACAATTTATTCTAATGAATTAAAGGTAGTTTTAGATTTAGTATCAGACTTTAAAACCTCCATTAAAGATTTCCAAACTAGCGATGGTACTTTAAATGATGTATTTTTAACTATAACAGGAAAGGAGATTCGAGCATAATGAGATCAATTATAGCAATTTTAAAACGTAACTTGACCAATTTTGTCCGAGATAAACTAAGACTAGCCGCCTCAATTTTTATGTCCGTCTTTATGTTATTTATATTTTCCTTTGTAATGAAGGGCAATTCCAATGGAATATCTAATCCTACTAACTACCTTATAGCAGGGGTAATAATTATGTCAGTATTCCAAACAGCTTTAAATAACTCCACCAGTATACTAGAAGATATTTCCTCAGGTGTTATGAAAGAGATTATAGTTTCACCTATAGCAAGATGGCAAATATCCATCGGACAGGTTCTCTCTTCAACAGTAATTTCTGTAGTTCAAAGTCTTATCACAATTGTTATTGGACTATTTATGGGACTAAGTATTGATGCACTTCAATTTCTTGAGATGCTGGGAGTAATGATTGCAGTAGGGGCTACCTTTAGTTCTTTAGGTTTATATGTAGCAACACTGGCAAAGAATTCTGCAACCTTTCAAGTCCTTGTCAGTGTAGTAATGATACCTTTTACTTTTTTATCAGGAGCCTATATTCCAACAACTACTATGCCAAAAGTATTATTGCCAATAGTTTATATAAATCCTTTAACCTATACAACTGCCATCTTCAGATATATTACTTTAAGTATGGGAGGCATGTCCTCTAAAGCACTAGTTAAAGCTGGAGTAGCCTTCGACTTAAATGGATTTATAATAATGCCATATATGGGATTAATAATTACCTTAGCAATGGGACTATTGTTCTTCACCCTATGTGTTATGAAATTTAGAAAAGCTGATTTTTCAAATGTTAAGGTGTTTAATCCTCATCAGAAATAACAAGAATACAAGTTTGCATATATTTCTGAAATTAGTCAATACTATAAACGTAAAATATTAGGCTGATTCATGCTATAATGAAAGAAGGAATAAGTATGACGGAAATTGATCCAAAAGTGGATTTTATTTTTAAGTTAATTTTTGGAAATGAAGATAATACTGATATTCTTTTAAGCTTACTTAATTCTATTTTAAAGCTAGAAGAAAAGGATAAACTTGATAAAATTGAAGTTTTGAATCCATTCCTTAGAAGAGAGCTATTAGAAGAAAAGACTTCAATCCTTGATGTTAAAGCTAAGACTGTAACTGGTGAGTTAATTAATATTGAAATACAATTATCAAATAAATATAATATGGATAAGAGAAGTTTATATTATTGGAGTAGATTATATAGTGGACAGTTAGCCGTTGGACATGATTATAAAGAATTAAAGAAAACTATTACTATAAACATAATTAATTTCAATTATATTGTTGGTGATGATTTTCATAAGATATTTCATATAAGAGAAGATAGTTCAGGAAAGATACTTAATGAAGATTTAGAAATACATTTCGTTGAACTCTTGAAAGTTCCTAAAGCTACAAAGGAAGAAAGAGATCCACTGCAAATGTGGGTTCAGTTTTTAAAGTATGAGAATAAAGAGTTATTGGAGGAATACGCCATGGCAGAGCCAGCTATTAAAAAAGCAATTAATGTTCTAGACTACTTGAATAAAGATGTTGATACTAAAGAATTATATGAGATTAGAGAGAAAGCTTTGAAAGATGAAACTTCAATGATTAATGGGGCAAAGCTTGAGGGAAAAGCAGAAATATTAATAAAGCTGATTACAAAAAAATTCAAAGAAATTCCTAAAGACTATCATGAAAAAATTAAGGCACTTCCGGAGCATACTATAGATGTTATTGCTACTGAAATATTTGACATTGAATCAATAGGGGAAGTAGAGAAATATTTTTAACAGCCAATAAAGACTATATGAAAAGTTATTTTATTAGCCAATACGGAGCTATTAACGATATTGATTTTACACCTATCTTTGAGGAACTAGTTTCTAATGAAGGTGAGGTTCAGCAATGGCAAGGCTAAAGCAAAATATAGAGAGAGACTGCGAATTGATTTAGATTAAATGACGATGAAATAAGAGATCCACTGCAAATGTGGGTTCAGTTTTTAAAGTATGAGAATAAAGAGTTATTGGAGGAATACGCCATGGCAGAGCCAGCTATTAAAAAAGCAATTAATGTTCTAGACTACTTGAATAAAGATGTTGATACTAAAGAATTATATGAGATTAGAGAGAAAGCATTGAAGGATGAAACTTCAATGATTAATGGAGCAAAGCTTGAAGGAAAACTTGAAGATGCGAGAAATATGTATGAAGATGGAATGCCCATAGAAAAAATTAGAAAATATACTGGAATTAATGATGAAGAAATGGATAAAATTATAAAATTAATGGACAAAAATTAAATATAAAAGTATAAAGTATTTTCTACCAAAAGACTCAGAACATTGTAAGCGCAATGGGGTCGCAAGCTTAACTTCGTTTCATAGTGACCTCTGGGAGATTAATTTAAAAATGTTAAGGTCTTTAATGTTCATCAGAAATAAAAGTATAGAGCAGTGAAAAAGCTTTCAATTCTTGTAAGGGTTAATGTCGATTACAAGTATTGAAAGCTTTTGTATTTTAAATTAGAAATGCTGAAACTGGCACTATGACTATAACTTCTTAACTATTTATCTTTTTATCTTGTTAACTATTTATCTTGTTAACTTGTTATCTTCTAAAATTTTTTAATTCTAAACTTATGATATTTTTACGAACCAGCTGAAGTCGCAGCCACTGATGTTGCAGTACATGCTGTAGCTATCATAGCCTGTTGCTGAGCAATTAGGATGGCGTTAATGCTGTTAGCTAAAGTTAATTGCAGTAGTCCTTTTTTCATTCCATCCACATAATAATCTGAAACTAAGTTAGCTGCTAGGAAAGTCCTCATGGAAGTTGTAAGTTTCCAAAAGCCATAACCATCCTTTGATTTAATATAGTCATAAACTTCTTTCACTTCATTAATAACTACATCTGAATCTTGATTAATAAGGGTTAACACACCTAAAGTTGATAGTCCAGTGTATTGAAGCTTACATTTCTTTTTCTTTAATCCAGAAAATAATTTCATAGCACGCTTGCATTTCTCCATACTGTCTTCTTCACCAATAGCCAGTATATGTGAAAGGGATTGAAGCTCATTGCATTTATAAAATCCCTCCTGGTTTAGTAGGGTGTAACATTTCTCAATTTGAAAATCCATTTGCTGCAAATCCAAATCTGTAGTAGCAAGCACCGCTGCTAAAACATAATCATCAGAAGAAGTTAACCAAAAATGATTTTTCTTCATATTTTTATATAAATTATCCATTCGCTCAATCCTACCATTCCATTGATCCATAGGGACTTCTTTGGTAATAGTATAAGCTGCTAGGGGAAGATAGGGACTATGTTTAAAACCAGCTTTTTTTAAGAGATCATAAACCTGACTCATATTCTTAAAAAATCCAGTGAAATCCTCTTCAAAGTATAAAAGGTTAGATAGAATAAACATATTATTTCCTCTAAAGTATGAAGTTAAACTAGTATTAGCTTTAATATGATTCTGAATTTTTGTAAGGTTTTCAATATCTACAGTCATACCTTTAGTAGCATGAACCATAGCTCCAAAATGTAAGGTCAAAGCGGATTGCCATTTAAAGCCTTTCTTAAGCTTACTAAAGTTATCTACCATCAAATCAGCCTTTTCTTTTAATAATATCTCCATAATATCACCCCTCTAGTTGTATATTATAATTCTACATCTTGTGATTGGTTTATTCAATTTATACTTTTAAAAAGATGCTAACCAGAATGCTTTTGTTCTATAAAGGTAATAGAATTTCAGTTAAATTGAAGATATTTGAAGGGGAAAGGGTGGAGGGTGACGAAATAGATACATTGGAAATTAAATCTGGAATCTAAAGAAGATGGAGTTTGAAAATCTACAACATAAGGGGTGTAAATAATGAAAAAGTATATGACTTTGATAATTACAGGACTTATTATTGGAATTGGAATGCTTATAACCAGTTGCAGCAATACTTCAAGTATAAAAAAACTTACTGATTGTCTGACTTTGACAAATTCGGTTAACAGTTTAGAAGTAGAACTAACTTCTGGTTCAAAAGAAAACGACCAGCTGAAGGATTTTAAAATGGCCATGATAGCTGAAGATATGAAAGAAAATTTGAAATGCAAAATAAATATTGATATGTCAGATGAACATCAAGAGTTTTATTTAGGTGTTACCGATTTGCAAGCAACTATCTATATAAAAAATAGTTCGGGAAATTATTCTGCTAAGACAATGGACTCTTCACAACTTGGTGAAATGGATATAATGAAAAGTTTAAATGGATATCTTGAGATTGTTAAAGAAAATCCAAAGTGGGTTAAGAAAATAAGTAAGGATACCTATCAGTTAAAAATTCCTAAAGAAAAATCAGCAGAGGTTTATTCAAAAGTGAGTAGTAAAACTATCACAGAAGATATTGATAATATGGTAATTGAATTTGTTATTGGTGAAGATAAATATCTTAGAAATTTCAAATTAAAATCAAATGTGGACTCTGAGAGTATTGAGCTAGATGCACATTATTTTAATTTTAACAAGAAATTTAATTTAGTAATGCCGAATGTTTCGAAGCAATAACATTTATTATTGTGAAGGTACAAACGCTATTGGTTTTAAATATAAAATAAAGGGAATAGATTTAAAACAATAGAAGGAAAATCAACTTCCTCAGGAATATTAATTTCTAGTTTATGTAAAATTAGATAACAATTAAAAAGAGTTAAATGAAACTGAATTTTTTAGTTTCATTAACTCTTTTTTTTTTACTTTTCTAATAACTGTACTTAAAAAACTTAAAGTTTTTCAGTGCCCTCCTTAATAGGTGGGGGATATTTCAATTAATGTACTGGGGTATTTTTAGATTAACATAAAAATAGGTTAGTTCAAAAGTAACCGCAAAAATGAGGCGGCTATAGGAGATACTATAAAGCACTTTTTGCATGTCAATATTTTGTCAATGCTGATAAATTATTGACAGCATTGATAAATTATTGACAAACAAAATCTGGAGTGCTATATTGAAAATATAATTGTATTCAATTTAATTGATTGCAATCGAATTAATTGCAATCGAATTAACTGCAATTAAATTGAATACAATTTAATTGATTGCAATCAATTCTACATTGTGAGAGTGATTAATATAGTTTGGGCAACTTATATTCAACATATAGCTATGCTTGTATTATGGAACGAAAATAATATTCCAGTTAATGAACTATATATAACACTAAATAAATTAAATTATTATATAGGCAATATTAATTTAAGGGAGGTGAATACCGCTGCTATAAGTAACGGTGAGGTTATGATAATTAAAAAAGTAGTAAAAGCATTTGTAGTTGCTAATGTCATTGGATATACCGTTTATAAACTAAGACTTGATGAAAAACTTATTCGTGCAATTGAGTCAACCTATAGGGAATTAGTGGCTTCATTAAAGCCAAAGACTGAAACAAAATAAATCATGTTAGTATAATATTATGTAAACTATTGTTAAAAGGTGGCTTGACAAAACTAGTTAACTGAAAAAAATTTTCTAGAGAAAATAATAGAGGAAAGGGTGAATTTTGTGAAAGAATTAAAAGAATTAAGTTTTTTTGAAGACCTTTTTAAAAGCTCAAGAAATGAGTTGATTGATAAGGCTTTAGAACAAGGTAGAACTGCAATAGGATATAATTGCTATGTAGCACCTGAACCACTTATATCTGCAGGAAATTTATTCCCTGTGTGGATGAGAGCACCAGAAGTTACAAGCACATCTGAAGCAGATTATCACTTGTCTAGTGTAATTTGTTCCTATGCAAAATCTATATTACAAGCAGGTTTAGAAGGAGAATACGACTTTTTAGGAGGATTAGTTTTTGCTGCAAGTTGTGACCATATACGTAGAGCAGGTCAACACTTTGGGTTACAAAAGATAAACAGTGAAAATGAGAAATTTTTTGTATATATGCTAGATACTCCACATAAAGTTACTGATGCATCACTTGAATTGTTAGTACGGGACATGAGAAAAGTGGCTCAAATATTAAATGAAAAGTATAATGCAAATGTAAACGATGACAGTGTGAGAAAAGCTATTAAAGATCTTAATGAATTTAATAGACTTCTAAAATCTATAGGAGATATGAGAAAAGAGGACAAGCCAAGACTAACAGGAACTGAATGGCATATTATAAACGGAGCTACCAAAGTGGCACCAAAAGATATGCTTATTGAACCATTGAAGAGAATAAAAGCAGAGATAGAAGCAAGAGAGGGTTGCGAAGAGGACAAAGTAAGATTAATGTTAGTGGGATCAACTTTTGATAATCCAGAATTTATAAGATTAATCGAAGCTCAAGGAACTATAGTTGTAGCAGACAGATATTGTTTTGGTTCATTACCTGGTTTAGAGCCTATTGAAGAAGAAGGAGATCCTTTTTTAAATATGGCATCCTATTATATGAACACTTGTCAATGCCCAAGAATGATGGAAAATGCGAAGAGTAGACTAGAATATTCTAAAAACCTTGTAAATGAATATAAGGTTGAAGGAATTATATTTGATACCATTAAGTTCTGTGATTTATGGGGATATGAAGGTTTAACTTATGTAAAAAGAATGAAAAACTACGGTATTCCAGTAGTAAGAATTGATAGAGAATATTCACTTACAGGGGAAGGACAAATTCGCACACGTGTTCAGGCATTTATAGAAAGCATTAAAGGTAAAAATAAATAAGTTAGAAGGGTGATAATATGAAGAGCTTAGAAGAGATAAGTACTTTTGTAAATATGGGTACCTCAAAGGTTAAAGAAATAAAAGAATCAGCTTTATTGAAGAAAACAAAAGCTCAAATAAAAGAAGATTTAAATAACATTAAAAATTCTGAAATTCCTGGAAATTTAATAAAAGATATAAAGCAGTGGCATGATGCTAAAAAGGAATCTATAATGCAAATGTTGAATTCTGATGAGGCAGAATTTATAAAAATTGCTGTAAAAGAATCAGAGATTGGGAAAAAAGTTACAAAAAGCGTAGAAGCTGTAGAAGATATAATACCGGAGAGATTACAGATAGAAATGTTAAATTATAAACATTGGTGCATAAACTGGTTTCATATAGCACAAATGGGACTAAAAGATCCTATGGCAGTTACTATAGGAATGCTTAAGTATACCTGGATATTTGATATGGCTAAAGCTAATACTATGGCAAGCAAATATATAGAAGGACGTAGAGGGGCTAATGTAGAGCAGGTTCAAAGACAGACATCTTATATGATAAAATCTATGTGTGACATGTTTTTATATGCCTTTCAGCATCCAGGTGAAGTAATACTAACACAGGCTTATATGCTTCCCAAAGAAGTGTTAGCGGCTATGGATTTGCAAAATGTAGTTGCAGAACTTCCTGGAACAATTTTAGCTAAAGTTGATCAATATGCTGGAGCAAGATATCTAGATACAGCAGAGAATACTGGTTTGCCAGCAGATAGTTGCAATTTACCAAAAATGACTACAGGAGTTGCGCTGTCAGATGAAATACCTGAGGCTAAGTGTATAGTATGTTCTAATTTACCTTGTGATTCTGGTTTTTCATCTTATGAAACCATACAGGAAAAATTAGGAAATATTCCTATTTACCGTATGAATATGCCTTATAATTTTAGAGATGATACAAGTATAAATATAGAAGACATAAAAGGATTAATTAAATTTTTGGAAGAGAATACTGGACATAAAATGGATTGGGACAAGCTCCGTGAAGTATGTACTAATTACAATGAAATGGTAGATTATGAGTTAGAAAGATGGGAATTAGCTAAGTTATCTGATTCACCTATAAGTGGAGACGCAATAGCATTACCACATTTGTGGAGCTTTAACTGTATTTCAGGTTTAAAAGATACAACTAGACATCATAAAAAGTTAACAGAAGTAGCTAAAAAAGCTTATAAAAGAGGAAAGATATCTTGCCCGGATTTAAGATACCGTGTAGTAGTTTGGAATCCATGGCCAGCATGTTATGGACATTTACCAGGATGGCTTGAAAGATGTTGGGGTATAGGATCAGTGATGGATTTGGATACTTATGGTGATATGAATTACATAGATACAACTACTCCGGATACAATGCTAGCTGGATTAACTAAACGTTATACGTGGTCTACAATGTCAAGACATACTAGAGGACCAGCAGAAAATATGTTAGGAGACCTTGCTACAGTAATAAGAGATTACAAAGCAGAGTTCGTGTTATTTCCTGCACATATTGGTTGTAAAAACAGTATGTCCTTAGAATCAGCTATGAGAGATACATGTAGAAAAGCAGGTATACCTATGTGTACTTTTAGATATGACCTTGTTGACTGCAGGGTAACCTCAAGGCAAGGTATTAGAAATCAAGTTAATAAGTTTATGACAGAAGTAATGCATGCAGAGCCATTAGATCCAAGTTTACTTTATATAGATGATGGTGAAGGTAGCTGGTAAAAATACTTTATAATTAGTAATAGTATAGCCTTGCTGTAAAGGATTACAGCAAGGCTATGTTAATATACTTAACTTCGATTATATCCATACAATTTCAAAATCATAAACCACCAGAACATTCAAAAAAAACTGATGCATAAATAGTAGATTATTATATGAAATATTTAAGTTAAATATCGAGATGAAGCATACTATATCTTTGTTCTATTAATAGCTACAGATGAATAATACTCTAATATAAAAACAAATAAATGGGGTGCTTTATCGTGGATGTTTTACAAATAAATCTGATTTTAACCTTAGTTATATTGGATTTAATTTCAATTTTATTTTTTCTATTATTGCCAGAATACATAATAAATTTAATAAATAAAAAATAGGTTCTGGATTATTATCTGAATGAAGTAATATCTAGTACAATGTTAAGAAACAAATTCAAATATAAAAATCTCAGCTCAATTAAGAAGCTGAGATTTTTATATTATAATTATATGGTTCTATCATATAAATCCACTAATAAGAGAAACTATTTATAGAACAATCTTTGGAGGTGGTATTTTTGAAAAAAATTATGTTTGTAATAAGTCTTTTAATAGTAATAACATCTTTTACATATCCATGCGGTGCCTATGAAGCAACTTTAAATCAACCATCTATAATAACAGAGAACTCAAAGGATATTATTTATAGAGATATGGTTATTTCATTACTTATTCCATATATGCAGAAAGAAATAAACAACTATTACAAAAAATATTTAACCGAATTGCCCATAATATTTCCTTATAGTGTTGATATAGTAAAGGCTAAAAGGAAAAACGGAAGTGGATTTTCAATTAAATTAGAGGTGATAGCACACCCATTTGTTGGGCCAATGGATACCGTTGGTGATGATAGAATGATAATTGAAACTGGAGCATTTGGCTCTGTTGAGATTAAGAAATTTCAGCACATTAAGAGTTATCCATTACCTTGGTACTATGAGCATATAATAAAGAAGCCATATTAAGTACATTTAATAACAATTTTAATATACAATGTTCTTATATTACGTTTTTGAGTAAAGATAATATTATTATTGAACTAAAGAGAGGAGACAAATTATGAAGAGCCAAAAGGAAAAAATGTTAGCAGGTGATTTTTATAATGCTGGGGATGAAGAGTTGACTAAAGAAAGAAATTATGCAAGAAATTTAACTTTTGAGTTTAATCATACAAGACCGATTGACAAAGAGAAAAGACAGGAAATTTTAAAACAATTGATTGTTGCCAAAGGTTTGTTTGAGATTGAAGCACCCTTTAATTGTGATTATGGTTATAACATTGAGATAGGTGAAAATTTTTATGCTAACTATGGGTGCACTATACTCGATGTGAACAAGGTTAAAATCGGGGATAATGTACTTTTAGCACCAAATGTTCAAATCTATACTGCTACTCACCCTATTGATCCTATGGAAAGACTCACTGGTAAAGAATATGGTAAACCAATACTTATAGGAAATAATGTTTGGGTTGGTGGTGGAGTAATAATATGTCCAGGAGTGAAAATTGGAGATAACGTAACCATAGGAGCAGGGAGTGTGGTAACTAAAGATATACCTGATAATGTAATTGCGGCAGGGAATCCATGCAGGGTTATTAGAAAGATTTAATGTTATGCAATGTTCTAATAATGTTCAACTAAAAGAAAATTAAATTTAAATAGAAACAGTCTCAGCTTCAAGTAAAAAGCTGAGATTTTTCGTTTCGCAAGGACCTTAGGGTGCTAATTTTTCATTTGTGTGAAAATTTGAAAATTGATTGAGGGGGCATAATGAAAATATAAAATTGCATTTATTAACTGCATTACATGGCTTGGGACAAAATAAATGAATGGTGGACAGGCTATGTGATACAGAAATGTGGGGTAAGAATGATGCTAGGTGAGTTGATAAAAATAGTTATTTTATGGTATATTTAAAATTAATTACAATGTGAGCAGGGTGTGTCACATTGGTAAAAAAAGCGAAGTTAAAATTATTTATATAATTCGGAGGTTAATAATGAATAATAGTAGAATCAAATTTGATTCAGAATTTTGTAATGTTAAATATATTGAGAAGGATAATATAGTATTTCTAACTTGGAAGAAATTCTGTTGTTTAGATGATTATAGAAAGCCAACAACATTTGCGTTAGGGTTAATGAAACAATATCCTAATAGTAATTTTGTGTTTGATGCAAGAAATGGATTTGAAGATGATAAAGCAGATGTTGAATGGGGATTTTCTTTTTTGCTTCCAGAAATGGCAAAAACGGATTGTAAATATGTTGTGTTTATAATGAGTGAAGTTAAAGAAATAGAAGAAGAAATGGATATGTGGACGAAAGAATTTAAGAAGTATTTTATTGTGAAACAAGTAGAAAATTATTCAGAAGCAGTCGAATTTATATTAAAGTAATGAGTATAGTCTCCATTTATAGTTAATTCGTCATCTTCATAGGTTGTGTCAAATGGGTAAGAATAATTTGACATAAGAAAGATGTAAAGCAAATAAACAAATAAAAATTTGTCAGTTAGATTATTTATATACAATATATAATAAAAATGAGATATGGAGTGAGACATATGAAAATACTATTGTTATGTGCAAAAGCATTTGAAACACTGGAGTTTAGTGCATTTGTTGATGTTATGGGATGGGCGAAAGAAGACTATCAATGCAATATTTCAATTGATATGTGTGGTTTTCAAAAAATTGTTACCAGTACTTTTGGTGTCTCTGTGATTATGGATGTTCTTATAGATGATATTAACGTTGAAGATTATGATGCATTAGCAATACCAGGTGGATTTAGAGAATTTGGATTTAATGAGGAAGCCCTTGACGTTAGAACACTAGACTTGATAAAAAAATTTGACTATTATGAAAAGCCTATTGCAAGTGTCTGCGTTGCTGCATTTGCAATAGCTGAGAGTGGAGTACTTAAAGGAAGAAATGCAACAACATATCATTTGGATGATGGGAAGACTCAAAGAGAACTTGCTCAATATGGCATTAATATTATAAATGAACCAGTTGTGATTGATAAAAACATTATTACATCATATTGCCCTGAGACAGCTCCTGAGGTGGCATTCAAATTACTAGAGATGTTAACTAATACAGAAAAAATGCAACAAGTAAAACAAGCTATGGGTTATAATTGAAATGTTGAACGATTATAATGTGAAGCAAGACAAAAATTCTAACTTGGTAGGGCTGATATAATATAATTTTAGATTCAATTCTGTCGTATCCTTCTTATGATGTTCAACAAAAAGAAAATTAAATTTAAATAAAAACAGTCTCAGCTTCAAATGATAAGCTGAGATTTTTCGTTTCCCAAGGACCTTAGGGTGCTAATTTTTCATTTGTGTAAAAATTAGAAAATTCATTGATGGGGCATAATTAAAATATAAAAGAGCATTTATTAACTGCATTACATGGCTTTGGACAAGATGTATGATGCAGAAATGTGGGTAATGGATTTGATAAAAAAAGTTATTTTATGGTATATTTAGAGTCAATTACAATGTGAGTATGTTGTGTCACACTTGTAAGATATCTCACTACAATAATAACTGCTTTTAGAGAAAGGATTTGTAGATTGATGAACATGAATAAAATTGCTGTAATCGGATGTGGTGGAGCAGGAAAGTCAACTTTTTCACGTAAACTTGAAGAAATATTAGATATTTCTGTATATCATTTGGATGTGTTATATTGGAAGCCAGGTTGGGTTGAAACTCCCCAAAATCAATGGGATGATATAATAAGAAATCTTGTTGTTAAACAACAATGGATTATTGATGGAAATTATGGAAGAACATTGGATATTAGATTAGAAAATGCAGACACAATTATATTTCTTAATATGCCAACATATCTTTGTTTGTATAGAATTTTAAAGCGTAGATTCATGTATCATGGTAAGTCAAGACCAGATATGAATGAAGGATGTCCAGAACAATTGAATTGGGATTTTATCAGGTGGGTGTGGAATTATAACAAAAATGAAAGACCAGAAATATTAAAGAAGTTAAAAAGATATTCAAGTCAAAACAACGTTATTATTTTTAATAATTCATCAGAAATAGATAAGTTTATTTGTGATTTAAAACAACTCAATAAATAGTAATTTACTTTGTAAGAAAGGTGAACAATATGGAAGATGTGAAAGCGGTAACTAAAAAAGATGTGATGGAAGAGTTGCAACTATTGATTGAAAAATACAAATTTAATATAGATGTGCTTTCAAAACTATTAGATGTAAAAAAAGAAGTTATTATAAGTCAAGATGAAAAAAAACTATTTGAAAATTCGAAAGACTTTTATAAAATGTCTAATTTAATTTCTATGATTGAACTTAGTGGAAAAGATGATGCTGATTTTAAAATTGGAGCATTTTTGCAGGTGTTATTAGAATATCATAGTATTTCGGCAGAAACAATTGCAATAATGTCTGGAGTAAGTGAAAAAGAAGTTATTGATTTAGTGGAAAACCCTAAATTAGTATCTTTAGAAAGTAAATATAAAATATCTAAAACAGTAATGTCATTACGCTTTTTATTTAAGGAACTAGAACCATAAATTTCAGTTTAAGGTTGAGCGATATAAATATTAATTTATCACAGATATAATATGGAGGTTTGATTATGAAATATGAACAGGCTAGGAGTTTTATTTATAAGAATGCTAGACCACTTGATATAGCAAGATGGAAATACCTGTTTGAAAACGGGAGCAAGGAAGATGTACTGACAACATTAATTGCATACCAAAATGAGGATGGTGGATTTGGAAATGCACTTGAGCCAGATTGTTGGAATCCTAATTCATCTCCAGTGCAAACGTGGGTTGCCACAGAAATCATCAAAGAGATAAATCTGAAGGATAAAAATCACCCTATTATACAAGGTATATTGAACTACTTGTCCTTGGGAAAGGACTTTGATGGACATACATGGTCAAATACAGTGGCTACTAACAATGATTATCCACATGCACCCTGGTGGAATTTCAAACCTTCTGAAGAAACAACATATAATCCTACAGCATGTTTTATTGGTTTTATATTGAAATTTGCAGATAAGAATAGCAAAATTTTTGAATTAGCCTGTGTTCTTGCTAAAGAAGCATACAGTTATTTTAAGATACATTTTCCTATGGAATCTATGCACACTGTTTCTTGCTTTGTTGAATTGTATGAGTATATAAAAGAAAGCTCAATGAATAAGCTCCTAGATATGGAAGAATTCAGTACTTTACTACACGAACAGATTCAACATGTTATAACATACGACACATCAAAGTGGGCAGTTGATTATGTATGTAAACCATCTTTATTCATAGGCTCTAAAACCAGTGATTTCTATATGGAGAATAAAGAAATATGCAATTATGAATGTGAGTTTATTTTAAATACTCAAGAATCAGATGGTACATGGGGTATTACATGGTCATGGGCAGATTATCTTGAACAATGGAATATTAGCAAGAATTGGTGGAAATCAGACATGATTATAAAAAATATACGATATATTAAAGCAATCCACAGTTAAATTCCAATTTGTAAAGTTGAAGTAGCATTATTTTAGATTCAGTTATTGCATAGCTTTCTTATTGTAACGTATCGGTAATTTATTGTTCATTAATAATATTGGGGATCATATATGAAAAGGAAAGTATATAAATGAAGATGATGGTTCAATAGTGTACAATTTTGATGGAAAGGTAAGACTTACATTTACAGATGAAAATATGCAAAAGGATAAAGATATTCATGGACAAGTAACTGTAAATAAGATAGATACCAAGTGGATTATCACTAAAATTAATGATGTAAGTATTGAAAGTGATGCAAAGAATTCTAAAGAATAATGTAAATCTTATACTTGAAAAAGATTTAAAACAACTCAATAAATATTAAATTTGTTGGACAATTTAGAACTGAAGATAATTTATATCATAGGAGGGCATACATTTAATGGACAAGGATGAAATATTAAAAACCAATAAAATATATTGGGACTCAAATGCAGATTTATGGTTTGGGACTACGGCACTTCCAACATATGGAGTGAAATTTGTGACAGAGGATGATTTACATTTGTTTGGCGATGTTTCGGGTAAAAAGTTGTTGGAAATATGTTGTGGCAGTGGTCACTCTTTAAAATACCACGCTGATAGAAATGCCTCTGAATTGTGGGGAGTGGATATGTCCAACAAACAAATAGAAAATGCTGATGCTTATTTAAAAGAGCATGGGTATACAGCGAAATTTATTTGTTCACCCATGGAAGCAGACATGGATATCCCGAAAAATTATTTTGACTTCGTTTATTCCATATACGGAATCGGTTGGACAACAGACCTGCAAGGTACGTTCGAAAAGATAGCATCTTATCTAAAAAAAGACGGTATATTTATATTCAGTTGGCATCATACATTGAATTACTGCGTAGCTTGGTCATGTAGCCAACGCAAAAATGTTATAGAAAATGACGCCTTGATTTTTAATAAAAGCTATTTTGATGAATCATACTTCAGCATGCCAGTTGATGGAAGTAAAATAATATTATGTAATCGAAAAATATCAACATATATCAACGCTTTAGCAAAAGCAGGATTTGCTGTTGAAGAAATGGTTGAGCAGACTGATAAAGAAACCATGGAAGCAGTTGGAGATGTTAGCGACAAAACCAAGAAAGCCAAGATGATTCCGATTTCTTTTTGTATTAAAGCAAGAAAACTGTAATATGAGTTTCGTAGCAAGATCAACTTTGTTTCGTAACGATCTTAGGGGTGCTAATTTTTTATTACAGAATATTCTTAGATTGTAATAAACCATCATGAGGGAGTGAATTATAATGAAAGATTTTATGAATAATGAGTGGGAGTCTGAATGTATAGCTTGTGAAATAGGTAAAGGTAATATTATACCTTCAGGCGGAATTATAAAGGAAACAGAGAATTTTTTTATACAACAAGATTTAGAAATTCCTCTAAAGGGCTTTCTCATTATAGCATCAAAAAAACACATAAAATCAATTGCTCAATTAACTTTAGATGAAGTATCAGAACTTAGTAACCTAATATATAAATCTAGATTAGCTTTAAATGAGATTAGTGATATCAATGAAGTAGTTATTATTCAAGAAGAACGTTCAAACCACTTTCATGTATGGCTTTTTCCAAAATATAATTGGATGAATGAGTTATTTGAAAATTCATTAACTGATATTAGAAAAATTATGCAATATGTAAAATTAAATATGAAGAATGAAAAAAATATAAAAGAAGTTTTATCAACAGCTGATTTTCTTAGAAATTTAATGCAATCTTAAAGTTCTAATTTTTAATTTGTGTAAAAATTAGCCAAAAGATTTAAAACAACTCAATAAATAGTAATTTGAAAGGATGATGGTATGATAAGAGAAATAGTAAAAGAAGATTTTAATGGGTTAATGGAACTATATATGCAAATGGATGATAATCCAATGCCAGAAAAAACGCCCCAAGTAATGGAGTTATGGAATAGAATTTTGAAAGATAAAGAACATCATATTATTATTGCAGAGGAAGATGGAAAGATAGTGTCTTCATGTGTGTGCGTGATAATACCTAATTTGACACATAATCAACGACCATATGCTTTTATTGAAAATGTAGTAACTAATAAAGACTATAGAAAAAAAGGATTGGCAACAGCTTGTTTAAATTATGCAAAAGAAATAGCAGTTAAAGAGAATTGTTATAAATTAATGTTATTAACAGGCTCAAAAAGAAAGCACACTAAATTTCTATGAACAAGCAGGATATAATCAAAATGATAAAACTGCGTTTATACAGTGGATATAAGACAAATTTCAATTTTTAGAGTTGATATAACATAATTTTTGATTCAGATATGTTATTTATTTCTTATAATGTTCAATCAAAAGAAATTCAATTTAAATATAAACAGTCTCAGCTTCAAATAAAAAGCTGAGACTGTTTATATTTTTAGAGTTGAATTTATTTATTTTGAACAGATTTTGTTGCTTTTAAAAAAGAGGATGTTAAGGGATGGGATGAGTTAATAGGTACCTTAGGCCATGGATGGGAGCATACTATGGGTCCAATACCTAATTTTCTTGAGGGATTTACTAAAGAGGATTTTAAGTTGATACATAATGCTGATAGGCAGGTTAGTATATTTAATGGATTGATGGAGGCTCAATGAAAATATAAAATTGCATTTATTAACTGCATTACATGGCGTTGGACAAGATAAATGACTATTGGACAGGTTGTGTGATGCAGAAATACAGGGTAAGAATGATGCTAGGTAAGTTGATAAAAATAGTTATTTTATGGTATATTTAAAGTCAATTACAATGTGAGCATTTTGTGTCACACGGGTAGGTAAAAGATTTAAAACAACACAATAAATAGTAATTTGTGTGGGGGAATATGATGAAATATTTTGGAGAAAAGTTAAGTGAGAAGCATAAAGAATTAGGTAAAATTATACGTAAGAAAGATGAGATATCACAAGCGAAATTTTTGTTTTTAGATATTCATGCAAACCTACATTTGTCACAAACTGAGGGAACTATCCAAAATGAAGTTGATAATCTCATAAGAGATTTAAAAGAAAATGAATATGCAATTATGCCTAAAACTAAAGATGAAACAATTGCATGGGTTATATGGCATATTGCAAGAATTGAAGATTTAACAATGAATATGTTAGTTGCGAGGAAGAATCAGCTATTTAATGAGGAATGGAAATCAAGAATGAATGTTTCTTTCACAGATACTGGAAATGCATTAACTGATGATGAAATCATTTACTTTAGTCATAGTGTCAATATTAAAGAAATGCTCTGTTATTGGAATGCGGTTACAGAGAGTACAAAAGAAATTATCAATAATTTGCAAGGTGAGGATATGAAACGAAAAATTTCACCAATTGACTTAGAGAGAATACTTGATAGTGGTGGCGTGACTGAGCAGGAAGATTCAATTTGGCTTTTGGAGTTTTGGCGCAAAAAAGATGTTGCAGGGATTCTGCTCATGCCACCAACACGTCATGTTATGCTGCATCTAAACGATTGTTGTAAATGGAAAGAGCATATTAGGGCAGACAAAAAGATATATAGATGCTAAATTCCAATTTGTAGAGTTGATGTAACATAATTTTTGATTCAGATATGTCGTTTATTTCTTATAATCTTCAACCAAAAGAAAATTTAATTTAAATAGAAACAGTCTCAGCTTCAAATAAAAAGCTGAGACTGTTTCTATTTGTAGAGTTGACAATTATTTATTCTGTAACAGATTATTTATCCTGTTACAGGCTACTGAACATTAAATTTAGTAACTGCTCTCTGAGTCAATTGAGCCCCATACTTAGCAGTTAGTAGCATAAAAGCCTTCAAGTGTCGTAAACATTAGCCGAACTAATTAGCTCAACCTTTTCTAGAAATATTTCCATTTTTACAATAAGTAAGCAACTTTATACTATAATTGTAATACAATGTTTTATGGAATATATTGCATGCAATATATTAAAAAAAGTTTGTGAAGGGAGACTTATTGTGAAAGATGCATTAAAGATAGGTGAAACTAAAAAGGATATTATTAACGCACTTATAGCATGTTGTATAGTTTTTTCTGTTGCTACAATGATAAGCAGTGGATGGCAATTGATTTCTGGCTTTGAAACAGATACCAATATTCATATTCTAGTTCGTGGATTAGTTGTTTTAATTGGTGTTGGATTTTTTCAAACTTTTCATATTATTAAAATTGAAAACCCAATTATTTATACTATTGTTCACTACTGTGTTACTATGGGATTAGTATTTGCTACTATATGGTGTTTTGGTTTTTTTTGTGAGTTGGCAGAGCATGCTTATAGAGATATTTTTCTTAATTACAGCATTGGATATATTGTAGTGTCAGCCTGTGTAAAAGCCATTAAAAAAAAGAAGCAATTTTAACAGAATATCGTTTTTGCTAATGTAGCGGTGAGAAATTAGCCAATTTAAGTGACTCCTAAAAAATTGTGAGCAACTTATTTTGCTACTCTATATTAAATTTATCATAAAGGTCAATAATGAATCATACATATATTTAATATTATTTAGTATGGGGTGTAAAATAAATGAACCGGATAATCTTTAATTCATTTCCAATTATAATGTTGGGATTAGTCTCTATTACTGATTATATTAAAACATAAAAATTGTATAAGTTGATATATGTTGTACTTTGGGCATATATGTGTGTAGGTTCTTCAATTGTCTTTAAAATTACATCAAATGTTATTGTTCAATCCATATATATAATATTGGGATGTGTTTATACATTCATATTTGTATATTGGGATCTAATGAAAATAAACAAAGTTAAATAATTTATTTATATAACAATCTTCTCATAATCTTCAACCAAAAGAAAATTAAATTTAAATAGAAACAGTCTCAGCTTCAAGTAAAAAGCTGAGATTTTTCGTTTCGCAAGGACCTTAGGGTGCTAATTTTTCATTGTATAAAAATTAGAAAATTCATTGATGGGGCACAATGAAAATATAAAATTGTATTTAATAACTGCATTACATGGCTTCGGACAAGATAAATCAATATTGGGCAGGGTGTATGATGCAGAAATGCAGGGTAAGAATGATGCTAGGTGAGTTGATAAAAATAGTTATTTTATAGTATATTTAAAGTCAATTACAATGTGAGCATGTTGTGTCACAATGGTAAGATATGACGACTTAACTATAGTTAGGATTAGTTTATATATTATAAAGCAAAAAGAACCGCCCCCATTGATTCTCTTTAACAAACAAATGAGGTCAAAGACACTAACTTAAATATGAGAAAATATATCTTGGCTATGAGGTGCATTATATTTATTAATAAATGATACTATTAAAAATCTAGGGAAGTGGGGTGCAATATGCCAAAAAATGATAATATGCTAGCAATTTTATGGATGCTGAATTCAGGTACAAAAATAACTGCAAAGCAAATATCCGAAAGGTTAGAAATAAACATAAGGTCAGTTTATCGTTATATGGATGCATTGTGTGTTAGTGGAGTGCCAATAATATCGGAGCCTGGTCATAACGGCGGATATAGTTTGCTTAACAATTTTATCCGAACACCCCTGCTTTTTGATCTTGAAGAGAAAAAATCACTTTTGCATGCTGCCACTTTTGCAATGGAAGCAGGATATCCTTTTATGGAAGCACTGAATAGTGCAACATCAAAGTTAAAGATGTTCTCGAATCAAGAACAAGAAAAAGTTCTCAATCGTCATTTAGTCGGATTTGAAGTAGTGAGCCGTATTTGTGATCCAGCTGTCAAACCTATATTAATGGAACTCGAGCAAGCTGTTGCAAATGAATGCTCTATGGAAATTGAATACTGTGCAGGTTATGAAGGGCATCCTAAGCATAGGTTTGTTGACCCCTATGGGATGCTTTACTGGAACGATAAATGGTATGCTATTGCATTTTGCCATCTTAGAAATGAAATTCGCAGCTTTAGGGTAGATAGAATAGTAAATATTATAAGAACTAAAAATACATTTAAGCGTCCTGAAGCTTTTTCAGCACGTGAGTTTTTTACAAAAAACTTATTATCCAATGTGGAAAGCAAAGTAGGACTTTGCACTTTAGTAATTGAGGGAAAACCAGAAGCATTGAATGACCTTTGTGCACATTGGTTTTTAGGATATCATCTGATAGAACGAACTGAATGCAGAGCTAATTTTTTAATGGATGAAGACTCAATCCATACCTATGTTCCTCATATTCTACTTCAATATGGTAAATCAATAAAGGTGCTTGAACCAAATAGTTTTAAAGATACTATGGCAGCAATTCTTAGAGATTTGATGGCCCATTATCTTCACTGACTGAATCTGTCAGTGAAGATAATATATAATAGATCGAGATAGAATTTGAGACCATCCTGTAACAAATAGCATCAATAAAATGAATGTGGAGGAATAGAAAATGAAGAATACAGTATATCTTTATGTATTTGATACAATGGCAGACTGGGAAATAGGCTATTTAACCACTGAAATCAATTCGGGAAGGTACTACAAAAAGGGATTAATGCCGCTAAAAATAGTAACTGTAGGAATTACTAAGACCCCTATTACTACAATGGGAGGCCTTACAATATTGCCAGAAATTGAACTTAAGGAGTGTAGTATTGAAGAGACAGTTGCTTTGATTCTACCTGGTGGGAATACATGGACAGAAGCAATTCATGCTCCCATTATAAGAATGGCTGAAGAATGTTTAGAGAAAGATATTGTTGTAGGGGCAATTTGTGGTGCTACAATAGGACTTGCTATGGAAGGGGTTTTGAATAAGCGAGCTCATACAAGCAATGACTTGGGGTATCTTAAAATGGTGTGCCCAAGCTATGATGGAGAAAAATATTATAAGCAGGAATGTGTAGTAACTGATGGAAGTTTGATTACTGCTTCTGGAATAGCTCCTCTTGAATTTGCTTTGCATATATTGAAAATTCTAGATGTATTCTTACCGCAAACCCTAGATTCCTGGTACAATCTTTATAAAACCCAAGAGTCAAAATATTTCTTTGAGTTGATGAACTCAATTCAATAAAAGGTGTCTTAAAGTAGGTAAGCTAGCTACTTTAAGACACCTTTTACATTAGCGTAGTTTTTGTCGGTGACACCCCTCCAAGGAATTAAGAGTATCTCATTGTTTATGATTATAATACCCCGATAATCAGCTATGGTGCCGAAGGAAGAATCCATTGATCTTTGGAACTGTTTGGAGGAGAAGATGCAATGACTAAAATTGGCACACAGGCTATACCTAAATTATAAATTATTGTATAACAGACATTAATGTTATGGATAGAAAGTTAGAAGAAATATAAGATTAAATTATAACTTTAAGCAGATTGAAAATTAGAAATATGTGAGTATTTTATTGAACTATAGTATATAATTAATATAAAGAGTTATAATGTGGGGTGAAGTTAATGAGTTTAGCAGAAAGACTAATAAAGGATTTTGAAACACTTCCAGAAGATAAAAAAATAGAAGTAATAGATTTTGTTGATTTCTTAAAAAATAAGGATCAAAAAAAGTTAGAAGATATGATGGATTTAATTATTGTAGAAAATGAGGTCGCGCTTAAGGAGTTAAGCAAATAATGAAAAGTATAGACATTAATAGTGTATTGATATTTCATAAAAAGATAGTAAATCAGACTGGTGGAAGTGAAGAAATAAGAGATTTAGGTTTAATTGAGAGCGGATTAAATAGAGGTTTTGCAACTTTTGATGGTATTGATTTATATAAGGAAATTGAGGATAAAATTTCAGCTGTTACTCATGGACTTGTTAAAAATCATGGCTTTGTAGATGGAAACAAAAGAATAGGGGTTTCAGTTATGGTTTTATTGCTGAAATTAAATAACATTCATATAAAATATTCTCAACAGGAATTAATTGAGCTTGGATTAAAAGTTGCAGATGGATCTTTTAATGAAGAAGACATTAAAATGTGGATAAACAATAAAAAATTATACGGTTATTAATTAATTAATATAAAACAGACTACTGCAGTTTATACAGTGGTGAAAAGCGATGGATTGAGCTACATACATTGGAGGAAGTTATTAATGGCTATTAATAAAAAAGATACTGAGTGGGAAGAAGCAAAAAAGAAGTGTAAGCTTAATGCTGAAACATTAAGTATGGCAAAGGAGATGGGTTTAAATCCCAGCAGCTTGATTAAGAATATTCCGAATAAAAGTGAGCAATGGAAAGCACCTGTAAATGTTTGGATTAAGGATATGTATGAAGAAAGAAAAGCTAAAGCAAATAAAAAGAAAGCTCTTAAAGAACATAAGGAGAAAGAGAAACAAAGATAAAAGTGTAATATATATATAAGGGGGTGTCGCAAAACTACCGTAAAGTAGTTTTCGATACTCCTTTGTCTTGTAGAGATAAAAAAATAGCAAGCTCAACTTGGTTTTGCAACTACCTCAGGGGTGCTAATTTTTTCATTTATGCAAAAATTAGCTACATGACGTTGGACAAGATAAATGACTATTAGACAGGCTTTGCGATGCAGAAATGCAGTAAGAATGATGTTAATTGATTTGATAAAAATAGTTATTTTATGGTATATTTAAAGTCAATTACAATGAGAGCATGTTATGTCACACGGTTAGATAAAAGATTTAAAATAAATCAATAAATAGTAATTTATCTTTAGTTTGTTAGGAGAAAGTGAGATTTATGAGTATGGAAATAATATATCGGGTAGTTAATTATATGGATTCTGAAAAGTTTAAATTTGTAGATTAGATTTAAATGCAGATTACTAATATAATCTGCATCATAAAGGAGATGGTTTAATGCGGGTACGTGTTTATGATAAAAAGACGAATACTTATTCTAAGTCCGAGGTTTATGCAATTATTAACTCTGGTTATTATGAAAAACAATTGGTTTTGACCCTTGATGATATGGGGATGTGTTTAATGTTCTGTGATTATCTGTCCTTATTAATACAATTTTGCCTAATAGACCACATGAATGGATAAGCATAAGGTCCAATTCAGTAGATGAACAGCTGAATCAATACAAGGCATTATTAAAAGATGATATTATGTTTTTTGAGTATATTGGATTTCCTTGGTTATGGGAAGATACCAATACCTTAACTAAGTTATTACAGGGAGAAAGAATACTTCTAAAAGGTAGCATTTTTGAAAACAATTTATACAGCGATATGGTACAAACAGAATGGAACTATGTTGAAACACAAGCTGATGCCGATTTATTTATGGGACAAACATACAGTTTGCACGATTCCGTGATTAAGGAAATACATTATGTTAGTGGAGCTTATGTTGATTCTAATAAAGATATGCAACCAACAGGTGATTTGAGAAGAGTAACTGTTCAAATTCAGAGCCAACAATGCTTCGATGTCGAAATGATTTTTGAGGGAGTTACTGCACTTAACTTAAGACCACCTTTGGATAATTACAGTGCTGATATTTTCGAAGCATCGTTGATTGTAAGAGATGCATCCTTGTTCTTTTGTGATGAATGTTTAGATGTTATAGATACATCATACAAGGGGACATGGGTTTTAGCATACAGTTTGAAGTGGCGATTTGTTAGCAACAAAACTTAGGATCCACATGGAGTATGAATATAATCTGTAACTCACAAATTGCAATTTGTAGAGTTGATGTAACATAATTTTTGATTCAGGTATGTCGTTTATTTCTTATAATGTTCAATGAATAGAAATTAAATTTAAATAGAAACAGTCCCAGCTTCAAATAAAAAGCTGAGACTGTTTCTGTTTTTAGAGTTGAGATTATTTATTCTGTTACAGGCTACTGAATATTAAATTTATTAACTGCATTACATGGCTTTGGACAAAATAAATGAATGGTGGACAGACTATGTGATGCAGAAATGGGATAAGATGTCGCCTACTTTGGATTAGGTAAGTTGATACGAATAGTTAATTTATAGTATAATTATAAAATTAATTACAATTTATACATGTTGTGTTACACTGGTAAATTATTTTATTTATCTCGAATTTTATAAAGGGGGCGTTGAATTGATTTCACAAGAAAAATTAATGAAAACACTTATAAAAGGGAAATATGAATCCTATATCAGACAAAATTCTTCATACAATCCATATACGAAATCTGTGTTGTATGACTGGGAGTTCAAACTGCAAATAGATGATTTAATATACAATGATTATTTTAGGGGATTTAATCCATATAGTGGAGTGGAATATATATATGAAAATAACATTTTTCAGTATGAAACATATTTTCAAGGAGATGTAACTTCATTATTACAAATAGAGAATTTCTATTATAACAACTTGTTAGTAGCACAGCAAATGACATCTGGTAGGTTGAAACAATCTATTGAATAATATTCTTATAATGGTCAACCAAAAGGAAATTAAATCTAAATAGAAAATTCTCAGCTTAATATAAAAAAGCTGAGAATTTTTTTCCGTTTTTGGAGTTAAGAATTACTGAACATTAAATTTATTAACTGAATTACATGGCTTTAGACAAGAGTAATGAAGGGTGGACAGGGCATGTGATGCAGAAATGCAGGGTAAGAATGATGCTAGGTGAGTTGATAAAAATAGATATTTTTAAATATAACAATTATTTAGGTTTATTTTTTATAAAAATTTGATATAATATAAATAAGAAAAGCTTAGTGCTACAACACTAAGCTAATCCTTAAAACATTTATTTTGTTTTAGGGCTATTGGATGAATTAAATAAAGATTTAATTAAGAGTTAAGCACTATTCTTTGTCGGATGGGTGCTTTTTCTCTTTGCCATCAATTTCTATGTGTATACCAAGAAATCTAATCTTGATAATTAGTTTAGAAATAAAAAGATTATGTTTTAAAACTAATCTTATAATATAAAGAGTAGCAATACTCTTTATAAGTAATTCTAGCATATCCAAGTGAGCAGGGTGTGTCACATTGGTAAGTCGAAGAGACCTACAAAAGATTTAAAACAACTCAATAAATAGTAATTTATGAGGGGGATAAAAATGAAGTATGATTGTGGATTTATCAAAGATAATGGATGGTTCAGATATAAAGCAACAGCAATAATTATTGAAAACGGAAGTGTACTATTTGCTAAAAACGATAGGGATGATTATTACTATCCCGTTGGAGGAGGCGTTCATATTGGTGAAAAGGCTGAAGAGGCTGTTGTGAGAGAGGTATATGAAGAGACAGGGATACACTATGAAATTGATAGGTTAGCATTTATTCATGAGAATTTTTTTATTGGTAGTGGTAGTCTTGAAGGTTACAATTGCCATGAAATTGCTTTTTACTTTTTGATGAAGCCAAGGGGAACACAAAAACTTAATAGTAATAGTTATTCAGGTGGGTTTAAAGAGTATATGCATTGGCTACCAATAAATAACTTATCAAAGTACAAGGCATTTCCTACTTTTTTTATTGATAAACTATCAAATATACAGAGTTACGTAGAACATATTGTTACAGATGAAAGGTAGATAGATAAATTACAATTTGTAGAGTTGAGGTAATATAATTATAGATTCAGTTATGTTATTTCTATCTTAAATTGCTTACATGGGCATTTGTAAAAAAAAGATGAAATATGAATAAATTATAATAATAAGAGGTATTAAGAATGAGTTTTAAAGATATTGCTCCTTGGGAGTTATTACAAAAGAAAATGACGTGGGAACAGTTAAATTTCATACATGATAAGAAAGTCTTAGATTTTGGGAGTGGAAATGGTATTACAGCTGACCATTTTGCTAAATACAATGAGGTTATAGCAATTGAACCAGATGAAAATATGCTTCAAAATAGGGTTACAGAAAATCATTATATACAAATAAAAGGAGATTTGGAGGAACTCAAAAATTTTGAAGATAACTCATTTGATGTGATATTGTGTCACAATGTTTTTGAATATGCAGATGAAAGAGTGGAAATCATTAAAGAATTTTCAAGGATATTAAAGACTAATGGACACCTTTCTATTTTAAAACATAATAAGGCTGGTAGAGTTATGCAGATGGTAGTATTACTGAATAATTTTGAACATGCTAATGAATTGTTAGAAGGTAAAAATGGACATGCACAGCAATTTGGTACTATTAAATATTATGAAGATAAAGAAATACTAAAATGGTCAGATAAATTTAAAATAGAAAAAATTCTGGGAATGAGAACATTTTGGGATCTACAGCAAAATCAGGAACTACATAAGGATAAGAAATGGCAAGAGCAGATGTTAGCAATGGAAATGAAAGTAAGTGAACTGGAAGAGTATAAAGCCATAGCATCATTTCATCATATTATTCTACGGAAAAAATAACGAAAATTAAGGTAATGATAATGTACGCATGTTTCTTATATTATGGCACACTGGTAAGAAATTACGCAGGTTAGATAAATAAAATAAACTTAGCTATCCATGAACGAGGATATTTTCATGCAGGAAACGAATTGCCAATATGTAAATTATTAATCAACGGTAATATAGTACATTTAGGCATTCAACTATGTAGAGAGATAAGATTCCCTGAACAATGGAGATGGCTTGCATTAAATGGTGCGGAGGTCTTTGTATATTTAATCAATGCTGTTAATGGAAGCGATATTTCAGTATGGAGAAGCCATCTTGTTAGTAGAGCAGCTGAAAATTTAAGGTTTCTAATAAGCTCAAATAATGCAAATAAAAATCAACACTGTCCCACAATGTTAATAGCTCCAAGTGGACAGATTATCGATGAGATAATTTCTGAGAAAGCGAGCACTTTTAGAAGAAAAATTGATTTAAAAAAGGTATCAGATTGGTATATAAATCAATGCCGAAATGACGTTATTAAGTTGGTTGAGGGGGATGATTTCCTCAGCTAAATTAACATAGAAGGAATATCAAAAGAAATCAGTTTATTTCTGATATTTAATTTTTTATGTCGCATTGGTAAATTATGGCGGTGCGACAAGAAGTCGCTAATTAGTAGTGTTTCGAAAGAAACTGCGCCAGTTACTAAGCGTATCCCCGCTCGAAACTGCATTCTGAGTAATTGGTTTGTAGGTTGCATGAGAGTTAGCTACCTAATGTTATTGCTCTACGCAGGAGCAATCCAGGGTTAGGGGAAAAGTGGAAAGTATAAACGAAAGTTGAACCTTTGTAATCTTCGTCACTTACGATAAGCGTACTGCGGAGTAACAAGCTTAATATGGATAGGAAAGATTGAATCGTTTTCCAATCGTGCAGTAACCCATATATCCATCGGAGTATAAGAAGGATGCTTACCCCATTTGAGTCTATTATTAGCGGAACTTGGTAAGCCCTTTGCGTTCCTCAATAGAGGTAGGGTAATCGTAAGAAAACTACAATACCAGAGGGTAAAGGAGTGTGGAGAAAGCGAAAGCCAATAGGACGAAAGTCCAGGGGAAAAATAACCTGTTTGATAGGATTTGATAATCCACTCGAAAGAGGGCAGACTTCCACATGGTCATCAACACGAAAGAAAACGGAAAGAGGAATCTTTTTTTAAGGAGAGACATGTTATGAAAACTATTAATAAATTTAATACGTCGGCTGTTTCTCTACATATACAGAACTGGTCATTAATTGACTGGAAGAAAATAAATGAATATGTGAAGAAACTTCGCCAACGGATTTTTCGTGCCGAACAGTTGGGAATGAAGAGAAAAGTAAGAAAACTTCAAAGATTAATGATTAGAAGTAAGGCTAATTTGCTACTTTCAATCAAGAGAGTAACTCAAATTAACAAAGGCAAAAAAACAGCTGGCGTTGATGATGAAGTTGTATTAACCTCAAGAGATAGGATAAAAATGTATAACCTTCTTAAAGGTTACAACATCAAACACATTAGACCTAAGCCAGTTAGACGAATTTACATACCTAAGAAAAATGGAAAATTGCGACCACTAGGAATACCAGTTATAAAAGACAGGATATTTCAGAACATTGTTAAAAATGCACTTGAACCTCAGTGGGAAGCTAGATTCGCACCCGCATCATATGGATTCAGACCTAAGCGAAGTGCTCATGATGCAATTCAGAATCTATTTACCAGGCTATCGTCAAAAAGTACAAGACAATGGATATTTGAGGGTGATTTCAAAGGTTGTTTCGATAATCTCAATCATGAATATATCATGAACTGTATTGAAGGATTTCCTGCCAAAGAAACAATATACAAATGGCTAAAAGCAGGATATGTTGATAATGATTCGTTCAACAATACGGATTCTGGAACTCCGCAAGGAGGGCTTGTCTCACCACTATTAGCTAATATAGCACTACATGGCATGGAAGAAGAACTTGGAGTAAAGTATTACCTCGATAGAGGAAGGCATTTTCTAGGTAGAAATTCAGTTGGAGTAACAATTTATGCTGATGATTTCGTAGTTGTATGCAAAACAAAAGAAGAAGCAACAAATATATATGAAAGGCTTAAACCATACCTACACAAAAGAGGGTTAACACTTGAATATGATAAGACCAAAGTCACGCATATTAGTGAAGGATTCGATTTTCTTGGATTTAATCTAAGACAATATGAATGTAATAAAGGTATAAAACTATTAATTAAGCCGTCAAAGGCAAGTGTTAAAAAAGCCAAGGAAACAATAAAGAATGTGTTTGTACAACTTCGAGGTAAGCCTGTTGGGGATTTAATAATAAAATTAAATCCTATAATAAGGGGTATAGGAAATTACTGGTCGAGTCAAGTTTCAAAAAAGATTTTTGGCAAACTAGATAATTATATATGGATTAAGACAAGGAAACATCTGAAAACCTTACACCCTAATAAGCCATTTAGATGGATTTACAGTAAATATTTTAAAGAGGATTATACAGGGGTTAGCAAAGATAGATGGATATTGACAGACCCTCATGATAAAAAGACTCAATTATTTAAAATGAGTTGGATACAAATAGTGAGGCACACTGTAGTTAAATTTAAAAATAGTTCTGATGATGCTAGTTTAAAAGATTATTTTGAAAATAGAGACAAAAAGGAATTTATAAGAGACAATGTCTTAAGCAGAAGAAAAATTGCCAAACGTAGCAATTATAAATGCAGGGTATGTAAGCAATCATTAGCTGGAAATGAAACTTTGAAGATTAATCAAATTGTACCTGCTAAACTAGGCGGTGATGAACGTTATGACAATTTGGAATTATTACACCGAGGTTGTCAGCGGCAGCATCAAATACTATTTGAAAAATATGGAGAAGGAAAAGACTTACCTAAAATCGTCAATTTCTTTAACAATAAACAAATAGAGCTTAATAGTAAAGAAGGATATGAGTTGATGAAGAAGGAATTTAGGAAATTCAGATACCAACTTGTCTGAGATAAAGGATGGCTTGAGCCGTATGTGGTGAAAGTCACAAGTACGGTTCTTAGGGGGGAAAGGAGCCAAAAGGCTCCCTACCTACCCGACAAGTAAAGATTATTAAAAAAGCTCTCTTTTTTTGCAGAAAATGCGAGGACTGAGAAGGGTCAAATAGATATACTTTTATATAGGAGATGATTGAATGGAATGGATAGAGCAATTAAATCGAGCAATTAACTATATGGAAGAACATTTGGAGGACGGCATAGAACTTGAAAAAGTGGCTGAAATAGCATGTTGTTTGGCGTTTCACTTTCAAAGAATGTTTTCCTATATTGCGAATATTCCTCTGTCAGAATACATTAGGCGAAGAAAAATGACACGAGCAGCTTTTGATTTACAGAATAAAGATATTAAGATTATTGATATCGCACTGAAATACGGATATGATTCGCCAACTGCTTTTACCAGAGCATTTAAAAATATTCATGGTATTTCACCGTCAGAGGCAAAGTCTAATGGTACGAAACTAAAGGCATTTCCACCAATCACCTTCAAAATTTCAATAAAGGGAGATGTAGAAATGAACTACAGAATTGAGAAGAAAGAAGCTTTTAGGATAGTTGGCGTAAAGGAACATTACGAAATCAGCATTGAAGAGAACTTTGCAGAAGTTCCAATGTTTTGGCAAAAGACTGGAGAAAGTGGCATGATTTCAAAGATAAGTTCCTTGATGTGCAAAGAGCCCTTTGGTCTTTTAGGTGTTAGCGCCTGTATGAATGGTGAAGAATTTGACTATTATATTGCAGTAGCTACGGACAAAGAGGTCCCTAATGGAATGTATGAATATACTGTTCCTGAATGTACTTGGGCAATTTTTGAATCCATAGGTCCATTACCAGAAGCACTTCAAAACCTACAAAAGAGTATTGCAACAGAATGGCTTCCTACATCAGGATATGAGTATGCAAATGCACCTGATATAGAAGTATACTCTGAAGGAAATCCACAATCTGAGGATTATAAGTGTGAAGCATGGCTGCCAATTATTAAGAAAACAGGAGAAAGTAGAAGTCGTTGGAACAAGTAATTCCATATTACTATGAAAATTCTAGATTTTAATACATAAGTATTAGAACATATAATTCTTTTAATGTTCAACCAAAAAAAATTAATTTTAAATAGAAACAGTCCCAGCTTCAATTAAAAAGCTGAGACTGTTTCTATTTTTAGAGTTAACAACTAAATAGCCTGTGACAGGCTATTTATTCTGTAACAGACTATTTATCCTGTTACAGGCTATTTATCCTGTGACAGGCTACTGAACTTTAAATTTAGTAACTGCTCTCTGAGTCAATTGAGCCCCATACTTAGCAGTAAGAGATCCACCTTTACTAGTGAAAACATCCTTGGCAATGATGGTATCCATCAAAGCTGAAGTTTCAGCTTGAGTAATACCAGGCTTAACGCCAGCTATGCTAATGGATATTTTATCTCCAACGGCATTTACAAAAGTCATTGATAATGTATAATCCATGGTTTAGCCTCCTTTCCTTTATTTAGGTTCTGAGTAAGTACTGTTATTGGTCAACTACGCGTAATGCTTTATGCATTAACAAGCTTTGAAGCTTCATTAATGTAGTAGTCGCGAGTGCCAGCACTTAATACTGCTTTGATAGCTTCAGCAACATCAAAAATGTTTTGGGCAGCAGCAGTAGTTTTGATGCCTGAAAAGTTTTTCTTTGAGTAGGTCTTAGCGCCTAATTTATCGGTGCCACTTTCTACTTCAATATAGAAGCTAGTTGTGTTTAAAACCTTATTTACAGCCATATAATTACCTCCTTCTTTTTATTAATTGACAATTGACAGAGGACAATCGACAATTAATAAAACTGTCAATCCAGAGCTCTCCAATATCAACTAAAATAGATATATGCTTTACTAATAAATTTTTAAAAAAATATAAATAATTTTTTGCAGTCTATGCTATCTTAGTTTCTTCGCCAGTATCAATTATAACTCCAAGCTTTGCTGAAATAATTGTATTCAGCTTATTAATAGATGTAGTCAGTCCAATGATCTGTTTTTCTAATCTTATGAGCAGATAGGCACTCACAGCCACGGGAAAACCTACATTTCCTATAAGGGTTACAAGAGCATTAACATCCACTTCTTTTCACCTCCAATCACATTTAATTTTTGAATTTGTAGAATTATACCAAAATCAAAGTTCTGAAAATCATGAGGATTCACTCATGAAATAGCAGACTTTTATTTGCTCTGAATAGATATATGCTTTTGTTAGAAAGATCTTAGTTTTTTGGGCCCTTTTCTTTAGAAATAAAATCATAATAATGGCAAATAGCATTATCAACTATAGTATTCAAATAAGCATTTATATCTGGATGAGTAGCTTTTAATTCGTTAAGTTTCCTCACTGTAGACTTTCGGAAAGTAAAGGTACGTCTGGTGTCAAAGTATTCTCCATTGACCGGGGGTGTTATGCCATAGGGCTCGGATCTAAAGGATATATTATTTTTAATTAATTTATCAGTGCTGTCAGTTGATTCCTGTAAGACATTAGTATTAGTAGAAAGTATAGAGGCTTCTTTTCCTTCAAGCTGCCATTCCTTTAGCATAGGTTCCTTTGAGGGAATATAATTATCTACAAAACTAAACTCTGCTACAGGCGTACCAGTGACAGGGCAGTCACATATTCCATTCTCATCAAGCTCTTCATCAAAACAAAGCTCCTCACTCTGAACTAAATTATTTTTTGATTTGGATTTACTCTTCATTGAATTTGCTCCTCTTAATTTTTATTGGGTAAGTCTAAATAGATATATGCTAAAAACGAGGAATTTCCAATTTGTAACTTAGCTATTTAAGATTAAAAACGCTGAAACCCGCAGTATGACTATTGCTTCTTAAGAACTTAAGTTTTTTAGAACTTAAGAATTTAAATTGTTTTGTTTTTATATTCTAAAGTTGTTATGTTCTAAAGTTCTAATCTTTTTAAATATTAGAACAAAAGCATATATCTTTTTTAAGAGAGCAAGTAGGCTCTGAAAAAATGGAGGTGCGTAATTTGATTAAGGACAATATTATTTTAGAAACAGAAGACAGCAAGAGCTTTGATAAAATGAAAATCGCTTTGGCTATTAGGAATTCTACTTTTGGAGACGAGCTTAATTGCTCTATATTAGAGAATGCTGTGATTAATAATTGCGAGGGGTGCAGCTTAAAGTTTATTTGTGAAAGGGTGGAAGAGGTGGCTGAGAAGTATTTGGAGAGTACTACAAAGCTGGTTAGTTCTTTTGATTTTAGTGAAGAAACTAAAAAAAATGAGAACTGAGAATTGGCAATGTACAGTGAAGGGTGGTGATTAAAAATGGTAGATTCAACTTTAGTTTCAAATTCAATTGTCATTAGTTATGTTGGCGGAATTAAACCTGATGGCAAGGATATTATTAAAAGTTTGAAAATAAATAAGCTTAGAACTAACATGACTGATGAGGAGATTTTTGCTGTTGGCAAAGCTATAATGTCTCTGATGGTTGATCAAGTTGTGGAGCTTAGAAAAAGCTTAGAGTATTCCTTGGTGGAAGGCTAGACAAGGTACTGCTGATAATAGAGGTTAGATTAAAAGAGGAGGGAGGGACTTAGATGTTAGTCAAATATCTTGAGATGATTTTTAAAACTTAGGGTGGAGATAAGGCTACTTTATCTATCACTGGAATAAAGGAAAATCTAACAGCAGCAGAGATTACAGCTGCCATGGATGTCATTATTGCGAAAGATGCGTTTAGTGTTAAGGGTGGAAAGTTGATTGAAAAATATGGTGCTCAAGTGGTGAGTAGGAAAGTGGATGAGTTTGAGGTGAATTAGGGGATTGGATAGCTGTGGTGTTTGAGGTGGAACTTGGGTACTGCAGCTTTTTTTATGGATAAAAGTTCATGTGATTTTCAATACAAGCCAAGAAAATTATATAATATTTGTGATATAATTACTTAGTAAAATGGAATATATTAGAATTGGTGGGTGATTTCTATGAAGGTATACATAAGAAAAGGTTTTGATAATCAAATTGCAAGTCACAATTTCTATGCAGCCTTTGACGGATTTAAACAAATGGGATTTGAAATAATTTTTTTTCAGAACATAAAGGATGTATCTGATAATATGAAAGAAGATATAATAGTTAGCTATGTTGATGATGTTAGAATGACACTCCTTACACATGATATTGTAGCACCTGAAATAGATTATCCAGAAGAATTAGAAAAGTATCTTGGTAGAAGGGTATGGAAATCAAAACTAAGTGTAATAGCAAACAATCCTAATAATTGGAATGTTTTTATTAAGCCTGTTGAGGATAAAAAATTTACAGGTATTGTGGTTAGAAGTACAAAGGATCTAATTTGTTGTGGTACATATAACGAAGATACGGATATATTTTGTTCAGAGGTTATAAATTTTGTTGCAGAGTGGAGATGCTTCGTTCGATATGGAAAGATATTAGATATTCGAAGATACAGAGGGGATTGGAAGTTACATTTTGACCCTAAAATAGTTGAAAAGGTTGTTTCTGAATTTAAATCTGCGCCTACAGGATATGCTGTAGATTTTGGATTAACCGATAAAGGTGAAACAGTACTAATTGAAGTTAATGATGGGTATTCGTTAGGGTATTATGGTTTATTTAATTTGGATTATGCAAAGTTATTGTCAGCACGATGGGCTGAGTTAACTAATACAATCGATGAGTGTAATTTTTAAAGTTTACAATTGATTTATAAAGATTCTAAGTTATGAAGTTTATTAACTTAGTAAAATATATTAGGTGAATTATAAATAGATATAATGTAAGCTAATGATAAATAGGTATAGGACATGTGTGGGAAAAACAGGTATATATATAAATATAGTATTAATAAATTTTATTTTAAAGAGGTATAGATTATGGTTGGATTTATAGAATACCTTGCTTCAAGTGTGAAACTTTACGAAAGTTCAATTATAAATATAGACTTTACAAGAGGGGAGGAATATGCAAAGGAGTTATTATTAAAAAGTAATTTATAGGAGAATACTATAAGAAGCTGCTTAACATTGTGCAGAAATTATACTGATTATTTATCGAAATCCACTTAAATTTTCTAAGAATATAGCATTCCAACAATTTATATGCTACACTTTAATCATAAAAATTAAACATCAATATATCAAGAATTAGGGTAGAGATTTAGCTCTATGACCCTATACCAACCTGCTATATAGTAAGGTGGTTCAGCTAAAGTGCGATAAGGAGGTGAAGAAAAATATAGAGATCTAGGGATCTTCTTATCTTAGGGTAAGGGGATTTTTTGCATTTAAAAATAAATTTGAGGAGTGGTAAAATGAATACTTCAGGAGTTCAAAGAGGTTATATGTCAAAAAATATGAAGAGAGAAGAATTTATAAAAGTGGTGGTGGAGGCCTTAAGTAGAGAATTTGAGAGTAATGTTAAATTAGAAATTAATGATGAAAATAAATTTAAAATAACGATGGGAAAATATGAAGTGGTAATGAGTAGAGAGCTTATTGATAGACTTCAAAGTCCTTATGGAATTGATAAGTTTCTGCTACAGGAGTTTGAAAAACAGGGGTTTAAGGTTGAGAGGGATAGAAGTCAGTATGTGAGGTATTGTTTCGGGGTTTATTAGGGAAGTAAATTAATTTTTATTGTGCAAAAAGTTTTGTACTAAAAGAGTATAAGCTAATTTTATGCTTTATATAGTTTGAAATATTTTTAAAAGAAGGAAATAAGATATGGTTTATAGAAAACTATAGTAAATATGGAAAAGGCAGAGCTTGTGATATTGTTTTGTTATCATTCATTGTTTAATATAATTTTCAGAGGGGAATTGGTTAATACATGGGACGTGTAAATAATGCTTTAGAAATGGTATTTTTATTAAAATGCAATGGTAAGATGAAGATAAAAGATTTATCCGAAAAGTTGGAGGTTTCAGAAAGACAAATAAGAAGGTACAAAGAAGATTTGGAAGGGATTTTTAATATAGAATCTATTGCAGGACCCGATGGTGGATATGCTTTGATGGATGATTATTTTCCTTTTAAAGAAATATTAACTGAAAATGAAATTAGTGAATTAAACTTAGCTTTAAATAGTATTGATGATAATTTATTTAAGAACAATAGTAGCTTGAAAAAAGCTATAGATAAGATAAACTTTTCAATAGTAAAAAAAGATGAAGAACAAATGTTTAATGAACAAATAATACCTTATTCAAGACCTAAGAACAGCTTAGGAAATGAAATAATAAAAATGCACGATGAAATATATGCTGCAATTATCAGTTGTTATGAAATTGAGATAAAATACTTAGATAACAAGGGAAGTATTACAGAAAGAAGAATTAGACCACACAAGTATTTAAGATATAAGGGAGAATATTACTTAGTAGCTACATGCCTGCTAAAAAATGAAATACGATATTTTAAACTTGTAAGGATAAAGAATTATTTTATTACTAAAGATAAGTTTGAAAAGAATTTAGAAATTGAAGAAATATTGAGAAAAGATAGAGAGAATAGCTTTGGCATATTTCATGGAAATACATATGCTTTAGAATTAGAAATTAAACCGCCTATGGCCAACACTATAAGTGAAAGAATATGGGTGGAAAATCAACACATTGAATTTTTAGAGGAAGGTAAAATACTATTTAGAGCTACAATGGCTGGTGGACCGGAGTTAATTGCTTGGATATTAAGTATGGGAGAGACTGTTAAGATAATAGCACCTGAATGTCTAAGAGAAGAGGTTAAGGGAAATTTAGAAAAAATGTTAAAAATATGTAAGAAATTATATTGTGACGATATATGTCCTAATTAGATGATAAGATTTAATTAGGACATATTTTTTATGCGAAAAAAAATTTCAAAATACTATTTTTATTATAGAAGGAGCAAAGATGTACAAGTTAGTTTCACTAATCAGTGTAATAGCCCGTTATTACTATTTACCAAATCCTTTTGGAAACATTCAGAATGGGGTAATAATTAATTTCATGATGGAACCTATACTACAAGGTTTTACTTTTAAGGTTGTAGGCTTGTTTTATGAAAGAAGATCTTCACCGGCCTTGGGGAGTTTCTTGTATTTATTTTTTTATAGTATTCATACGTGTTTAATAATGCTTTGTGGCATGTTTAACTTTACAAAAATTGCTATAACTATGGTTGCCATTTTATATGTATTGTTATTAATGGGATTTGCAATGATTAAAAATGAATTGAGCATGGACAGTTTTTAATTTGAATTAGTCAATTAATATTCGGAAGGAATGGAGATTCAATACAAGTATCAAAATGGCTAATATATTTAAAAGGGGTTGATGTAATGAACAGAGATATTGAGGTGTTTATAGACAAATATACTAAGGAAATGATTGAAAATAATGTGGCTGCATTTATTGGTGCAGGTTTTTCAAAAAGTGCCGGTTTTGTTGACTGGAAAGGTTTATTGAAAGGTGTAGCTTATGAATTGAATTTAGATATAGATAAAGAAACGGATTTAGTTTCATTAGCACAATACTATTATAATAAGCATGGAAGCAAGCATGATATTAGTCAGATAATTTTTCAGGAATTCACTAAAGAAAAGGAAATTAGCAAAAATCACAAAATTCTAGCGAGACTTCCCATTTTGACATATTGGACAACCAACTATGATTCCTTAATAGAAGATTCACTTGAGGAAGTTCAAAAGGTTGTTGATGTAAAATACAATACTAAAAACTATCTTTAACTAAGCCTAAAAGAGATGCCATTGTATATAAAATGCATGGGGATAAAGAGCATCCTTATGATAGTGTAATTATTAAAGATGATTATGAGATGTATTACCGTAAATATGCACCATTTGTAACTGCATTAAATGGTGATTTGATTTCCAAGACATTCCTTTTTATTGGGTTTAGCTTTAATGATCCTAACTTAGATTATATTTTAAGTAGAATTAGAGTAGAATATGGTTCTGAAAATAGCAGAACACATTATGCAATAATTAAAAAGGTCAATGAGGCTGAATGCACTAGCAAGGCTGACTATGAGTATCAAAAAGAAAACAGCAATTATTTATTGAAGATCTAAAACGGTACCAAATTCAAGCTCTTCAAATTGATGATTATAGTGAAATAACCATAATATTACAGCTAATAGAAAAGAAAATTAATCAAAATAATATTTTTGTGTCTGGAAGTGCAGCTATCTATGGAAGTTTTAATAGCAATGAAGCAACAACATTTATTCATAACTTGAGTAAAGAACTAATTAAAAGTAATTATAATATAATATCAGGATTTGGATTAGGTGTGGGAAGTTCAGTTATTACTGGCGCTTTAGAAGAAATCTATATGCAAAATAAAAAAATTGATAATGAAAGATTATTATTAAGGCCATTTCCACAAGGGATAATCAATGATGAAACAAGGAAGAAGTTATGGACTAAATACAGACAAGATATGATTTCAAGAGCTGGAGTATCAATTTTTATTTTTGGCAATAAATTTGACAATGAGGGTAACTTAATAGAAGCTCATGGGGTCTTAGAGGAATTCAGTATTGCTAAAGAATACTCAAATATTATTGTTCCTGTTGGGTGCACTGGCTTTGTAGCAAAAGATATTTGGTATGAGGTAAATATAAATTTTGATGCTTATTATAACAATAGTAGTGCATTATTAAGGGCACTATTCGAGAAGTTAAATAGTGAAAGTGTTGCTCCAAAAGATTTGATAGTAACTATTATTGAGTTTATAAACGAAGCCCAAAAATGCGTACTAAAAATAGAAAATTAGGGGGAGATATAAATGGGACATAAAATTTTTGTTTCGTATAAATATGCTGATAAAGATGTAAATCATATAGTTGGAGAGCAGGATGAAGAAAATACAGTAAGAGATTATGTAGATAAACTGGAAGAGTATTTAGGTGATATTTCAGATCATATTTATAAAGGAGAATCTGATGGTGAAGATTTATCTGAACTTAGTGAAGAAACCATATGGAAAAAATTAAAAAATAGAATATATGACAGTACGTTAACTATTGTGATGATATCAAAAAATATGAAATCATGGAAAGCCGACAAAGATCAATGGATACCTCGCGAAATATCATATTCATTAAAAGAAATTTCTAGAACTGATACGAGTGGCAATGAAGTTGCTAGTAAGACAAATGCAGTGTTAGCAATTATAGTACCAGATTCTAACAATTCCTATACATATTATACTTATAAAAAGATGTGCTGTGATAGCGGATGTAGAGTCCTATCAACTTATAAACTTTTTGATATTCTTAAAAATAATATGTTTAATGTAAAAGAGAAGGATACAAACGACTGTACAGATGGGTCTAAGGTATATTATGGCGATTGTAGTTATATTACTTCTGTAAATTGGGATGATTTTATAAAGGATGCAGACTTATATATTAACAAGGCATACGAGTTACAAAATAATATTGAGGATTATGAAATATGCAAGGAAGTTTAAAACAAAATTAGTGTGACTCATAGAATAAAGTAAGTATGTATAATGCCCTACTGTAAAGTGAAAAAATTTTCGCCTTGCACTAGGGTATAATTATACTTTAATAGATATTTTTATGAAAAAATATACTTTATAAAGGTATTTGGGAATAAATGTCGAAATATATTTTGTGTAGAATTATAAAGTCTATATAAAATCTTGTGAGAACAAGGTATGTAAAAAGTAGATATTAAGGATAAATCAAAATCTGATTAGAATTAAAGGGGAAATAAACTAATGACAGAAGAAATTAAAAACAAACAAACCACAGTAAATATTAATGAAAAAGCAAACCTAATATGGAGTATTGCAGATATTATTGGACAAGGTCTTTATAAACCTCATGAGTATGGAAAAGTTATTCTTCCAATGACTGTAATAAAAAGATTTAATGATACTTTATTGCCTACAAAACAGGCTGTTTTAGATAAATATGAGCAAGTAAAAAACTTTGAGGTAAAAGATGCCTTCCTTGAAAGCGCAGCAGGATATTCTTTTTACAATACAAGTCCTTTTACCTTTGAAAATTTAGTAGCTGATTCAGAACATATTGAAGCTAACTTTAGAACTTTCCTTGCAGGATTTTCCGAAAATGTTCAAGATGTTATTGAAAATTTTGAATTTGAAAAAGAAATAACCAAGCTTGCTAATAATGGTATGTTATTTCTTATTATTCAAGAATTTAATAAGAAAAGTTCCTATATGGGTGCTGATGTGGTGTCTAGTACAGATATGGGTTATATATTTGAAGAACTTGTTAGAAGGTTCTCAGAGTCTTACAACGAACAGGCAGGAGCGCATTTTACAAGTAGGGATATTATTTATCTCATGACGGATTTACTTATTTCAGAAGAAAAGGCTAGTCTTATTGAAGAAGGCGTGGTTAAAACTGTTTATGACCAAACTATGGGTACAAGCCAAATGCTTGGCTGTATGGAAGAAAGACTTAAACTCTTAGATGAAGAAGCAGAAATAACAGCTTTTGGTCAAGAGCTTAATCCTGAAACCTTTGCTATTGCTAAAGCAGATATGCTTATTAAAGGTGGAAAAGATCAAAATATGAAACAAGGTAATACTTTATCAGATGATAAGTTTAAAAATTACACTTTTGATTATTGTATTTCAAACCCACCTTTTGGTATTGAGTGGAAAGTTGAAAAGAATGCGGTTGAAACAGAAGCTAAACTTGGTGATTTAGGTAGATTTGGAGTTGGACTTCCTAAAATTAGTGACGGTCAACAATTATTTGATCTTAACGGACTTAAAAAGTTAAAAGATACAGGTAGAATGGCTATTGTACACAATGGTTCACCTTTATTTAGTGGTGATGCAGGGTCTGGTTCCAGTGAGATTAGACGATATATCATTGAAAATGATTGGTTAGAAGCAATTGTTCAACTTAGCACGGATGCTTTTTACAACACAGGTATCACTACATATATTTGGATTATGTCTAAAAATAAGCCAGCTCATAGGGAAGGAAAAGTACAATTAATTGATGCTTCAAATATGTATGAGAAACGAAGAAAGCCAATTGGTAACAAACGAAATGATATTACAGAAGAATGTAGAGAAATTATTGTAAAAGCTTATGGTGAGTTTAAAAACAAGATATACACTATTGGAGACAAGACCTGTGAGTCTAAAATATTCGATAATGTAGTATTCGGTTATAACAAGATCGTTATAGAAAGCCCTTTATTCGATGAGGAAGGTAATATTGTTATTCAGAAGAAGAAACCTGTTGCAGATACATCTAAGAGAGATACAGAAAATGTTCCACTTACAGAAGATATAGATAGCTACTTTAGTAGAGAAGTATTACCTTTTAACCCTAACGCTTGGATTGATAAGTCAAAAACAAAAGTGGGGTATGAAATTCCTTTCACAAGATATTTCTATAAATATGTAGCACCTGAAAAAGCTGAGGATATTGCAAGGAGAATAACGGATATTGAGACTAATTTAATGACTTCATTGAAGTCTTTATTTGGTAAAGATGGTGAAGTGAATGTATAGAGAAATGAAAGATAGTGAGATCGAATGGATTGGGGAGATACCTAAAAATTGGAATGTACTACCTCATAAGCATTTATTATATAAGAAAAAAGACTTATGTAGCCAATATAGTGGTGAAAATATTTTGTCATTAACTATGAAAGGGGTAATTATTAGAGACTTAGAAAATCCATTTGGTAAAATGCCCGCGACTTTTGATGGATACCAAATTGTTAAAAAAGATAATTTACTATTATGCCTATTTGACATAGACGTTACACCGAGATGTGTAGGCTTAATCGAAAATGATGGGTTAACAAGTCCTGCTTATAGTCAATTTGTACTTAAGGGCAGCAATGTTAGTAAATACTACTATTATTTATTAAGGATGATTGATGATAAAAAATGCTTTTTACATTTATCAAAAAATCTGAGAAGTTCATTAACAGAAATAGATTTTGGCTTTATTAAGACAATAGCTCCGTCTCAACAAGAACAACAAAAAATTGCAGAGTATCTTGATAAAAAAGTATCTGAAATAGATAATATTATTAATCAAACTACTATGTCTATTGAAGAATACAAGGAGTATAAACAATCACTTATTACAGAAACAGTTACTAAAGGTTTAAATCAAAATGTAGAAATGAAGGATAGTGTAGTTGAGCATATTGGATTAATACCAATTGATTGGAAAGTAAAAAAGCTTAAATATTTATTAGCTGAAAGAAATGATAAATCACAAACAGGAACAGAAGAACCACTTTCCATGAGCCAAAAGTATGGATTAATTAAAACTAAAGATATGGATATGATTCCGAATATGGCAGCTTCGCTTATAGGAAATAAATATGTTCAAATTAATGATTTAGTATTTAATAAATTAAAAGCACATTTGGGGGTATTTGGTGTTTCGTCATATGAAGGGCTTGTTAGTCCAGATTATGCTGTATATTTTTCGACTGGAAATGTAAATGTTAAGTTCTTGGAGTTTTTATTTAAAACAAGAATCTATATCAATGAATTTAAGAAATATTCAAGAGGTGTAGGAGAAGGCTTAACAAGACTTTATACAGATGAATTATTTAATATTAAATGTGCTATTCCAAGTCTTGAACAACAAACACTTATCGTTAAATATATTAATAATAGATGTTCTCAAATAGACAACCTTATTACACAAAAACAACAACTACTAACAGAACTTGAATCCTATAAAAAATCACTTATCTACGAATGTGTAACAGGGAAAAGGGAGGTAGGCTAATGGTGGATGATAAAGAAAAACGTTTTGAAGAGGATATTGAAACTTACCTTCTTTCAGATGGTGGATATACTAAAGGTGACTTAACCACCTATAGCCGAGAAAAAGCTATGGATCTACCTAAACTAGTAGGGTTCATAAAAGCAACCCAACCTAAACAATGGGAACGGTACGAAAGAACTTATAAGTCTGAGGCAGAAGCTAAATTGTATAAAAGATTTAATGAAGAAGTTGAAACTCATGGATTGATTCATGTTTTAAGACATGGAATTAATGACAGAGGAGTAAAACTTAATGTTGCTTACTTTAGACCAGAAACAACTTTAAATCCAGAGGTTATTAAGTTATATGAAGCCAATATACTTACCTGTACAAGGCAGTTTAAGTATTCAACTGAGAATGAAAATTCTATAGATATGGTTCTATCCTTAAATGGTATTCCGATAGTAGCAATTGAATTAAAGGATCAACTTAAAGGACAATCTATAGAAAATGCTAAGATGCAATTTATGTATGATAGAAATCATAAGGAATTTTGTTTTGGGTTTAATAAAAGATTCCTTGTATATTTTGCGGTTGATTTATATGAGATTGCTATGACTACACAATTAAAAGGGAAGGATACATATTTTTTACCTTTTAATCAAGGTTCTAATGGTTCAGGTAATGTGGGCGGAGCTGGAAATCCAAAGAATGCAGTAGGTTATGCAACTTCTTATCTTTGGGAAGTTGTACTGAAAAAAGACGTGTTTATGGATATACTACAGAAATATATTCATTTAGATATTGAAGAAACAAAAACAATAAAAGACGGGAAAGAAGTTAATAAAACATCTAAAAAAATTATCTTTCCAAGATATCATCAACTGGATGTTGTTACAAAGATTCTTGCAGATATAAGAGTAGATGGGAGTGGGGATAATTATTTAATCCAGCATAGTGCAGGCTCAGGAAAAAGTAATTCTATTGCATGGCTTGCTTATGGACTTTCAAGTATTCATAACAAAGATAATAAAAATATTTTCACTTCTGTTATTGTAGTTACTGATAGAAAAATTCTTGATAGTCAATTACAGGATACGATATCAGGCTTTGATCATACAGATGGTGTAGTTGAAACTATAGGTAAGGGCAAGACTTCTAAAGATCTTAGAGATGCAATTAATGATGGAAAGAAAATAATAATTACTACTCTTCAAAAATTCCCTGAAATTTACAAAGAGATTGATGATAATAAGGGCAGATGTTTTGCTATTATCGCAGATGAAGCTCATACAAGCCAAACAGGTAATAGTGCAAAAAAGTTAAAATCAGCACTGGCAGATACGGAAGAAGCGCTAAAAGAATATGCAGAAATTGAAGGCAGAGCTGAAGCTGAAATAATAGATGATGAAGATAAGCTTGTTAATGAATTATTAACACACGGCAGACATAAGAATCTTTCGTTCTTTGCATTCACCGCAACACCAAAGGAAAAGACTTTAGAGATGTTTGGTAAGCAGCATTCAGATGGTTCTTTTTATCCATACCATAATTACAGTATGAGACAAGCCATTGAAGAGGGCTTTATTATCGATGTGTTAAAAAATTATATGACTTATAAAACTTGTTATAAAATTGCTAAGAATACAGCAGATAACCCAGAGGTACCAACTTCTAAAGCAGTGAAAACAGTAAGACGTTATGCTTCATTACATCCTCATAATCTGCAACAAAAAACAGCCATTATCATTGAACAATTTAGAGATATAACTAAAAATAAGATTAATGGCAAAGGAAAAGCTATGGTAGTAACAGCATCTAGGCTCCATGCGGTGCGTTATTATCATGAGTTTAAAAGATACCTGGAGAAAAAGGGCTATGACGATTTAGATATTTTGATTGCATTTTCAGGTGTAGTTAAGGATGATTTAAGTGGTGAGTTAGAGGATTTTACAGAAGAAGGTATGAATAAACGTAAAGATGGTTCTACCATCAAAGATAATCAGCTAAAAGCAGACTTTCATTCAGATGAGTTTAGTATGTTAATTGTAGCTGAAAAATATCAAACAGGTTTTGATGAACCACTTTTACATTCAATGTTTGTTGATAAGAAATTAAGTGGCGTTAAAGCAGTTCAAACTCTTTCAAGATTAAATAGAACATGTGCAGGCAAAGAAGATACCTTTATACTTGATTTTGTTAATACAAAAGAAGAAATAGAAGAAGCTTTTAAACCTTACTTTGAATCTACCATTTTGGATCAAGAGATTAATGTAAATCTTATTTATGATACAAAAATATTATTAAGAAGTCACAAGCTTTATAATGATGAGGATATTGAGAAATTTATAAAAATCTATTATAAGAATGGAAAGCAAAATGCTACGGATTTAGGTAAAATGACAAGCCTATTAAAACCAGTAGTTGATAGATATTCAGCACTTAATGAAGAAAAGAGATTTGAGTTTAAGAAAACTGTTCGTAACTTTAATAAATGGTATTCTTACATCATCCAAATTTCAAGAATGTTTGATAAGGATTTACATAAAGAATATGTATTTACAGCTTACCTTGAAAAATTACTTCCAAGAGCTACTGACACGGATATAGACTTAGAAGGTAAATTAAAACTTGAGTTCTATAAATTAGAGCAAACCTTTAAAGGTGATATTACTTTGAATCCTACTATTGAAGATGAAATCCTTATAAATCCCAAAGGTATTGATACAATTGGTAAACCAGAGGATGAAGATGAGCTTTTAGAAAATATTCTTAAGAAGATCAATGATAGGTTTAATGGTATTTTAACTGAAGGCGATAGAGTTATAGTAGAAACTATGTACAGTAAATGTGGTAAAAGTAATAAGAAACTTACTCAATATGCTAAGAAGAATGATGCAGAAATATTTGAGCAAAGCATCTTCCCAGACATATTTAAAAAGATTGCTCAGGAATGTTATTCAGAGTCAGTAGAATCCTTTACAAAGCTATTTGAAGATAAGAATTTCTATCAGTCGGTAATGGAAGAAATGGCTAAGGAAGTTTATAAGGACTTGAGGAGTGGGAAAAGTGCATAAAAAATTATCAGAAGATACTATTTAGATTTAATAAGGTGGTTACATTATGGTTTTAACAAAAGGAGAGTTTTACAATAAACTAAAAGAACAAAGTAATTATTCGGAAGAGACTGAGAAGTGTATAGAAAATACAGTGAGTAAGTTAACAAACTTCACCACAACTTCAGACAGACCAGGGATGCTACTCGGGAAAATTCAAAGTGGTAAAACAAGAGCTTTTATAGGTACTATTGGATTAGCATTTGACAACGGATACGATGTAGCTATAGTGCTAACCAAGGGTACTAGAGCGTTAGCACAACAAACATATGAACGATTGAGTTTGGAATTTAAGGGCTTTAAAGATGAAGATGAGTTACAAATTTTTGATATTATGCAGATGCCTAATAACCTTGTTCAATGGGAATTAAATCAAAAGATGATTATTGTAGTAAAAAAGGAAGTCAATAACTTAAAAAGATTATATGAAAAGCTATTTGGAATTTATCCTTCACTGAAATCAAAGAAAATACTGATTATAGATGATGAGGCTGACTTTGCAAGTATAGGATTTGAAAAAACTAAACAACAAAGTGTAGATATAAAAAAGATAGCAGGGCAAATTGATGAAATAAGAAGTGAATTAGAAAATTGTAGTTTTCTTCAGGTTACTGCCACACCTTATTCCTTGTACCTTCAACCTGAAAATTTAACAATAGCAGAAACTGGACAGTGGTTTAAACCTATAAAACCAGCTTTCACTGAATTGGTACCGTATGGAGATGCTTACATAGGTGGAGAGTTTTATTTTGAAAAAAGCAGTGATGAAGATAGTATATCTTCATGTATATATGAAGAGGTTTCGTTGAAGGAGTTAGAAACTTTAAAGAAGTCAGACAGAAGAAGATTTAAAATAGAGGAAGCATTAACAAGTGATTACGTTGTTGCTTTACGAGAAGCAATTATAAATTTTATAGTAGGTGGATGCATAAGAAATATTCAACATAGAGAGTGTAATCCAAAATCAAAGGCTAAGAAATTTAGTTTTATAGTACATACAGAACAGAAAAAAACAGCCCATGATTGGCAAAATGAAATAGTTAGTCAAATAGTTAAACAATTTACTGATAGTATAAATAATAATGAAGAATTATTCAATAAGATTACTTTAAAATCATATAACAATCTGAAAAAATCAACTATAACTCAAGGTATATGTATTTCTTCTTATGAAGAGGTGAAAAAAGAAGTTATTGAAGCTTTACAAGGAAGATACTTAATGATTACAACTGTAAACTCAGAAAAAGATGTAAATGAACTTTTAGATGAAAATGGGCAACTTAAGCTTAGAACTCCTCTGAATATATTTATAGGTGGTCAGATTTTGGATAGAGGTATAACTATAGGTAATCTTATAGGGTTTTACTACGGAAGAAATCCAGATAGCTTTCAGCAGGATACAGTACTTCAGCATTCCAGAATGTATGGGTATAGACCAGTTGAAGATTTAGCTATTACAAGATTTTATACAACTATGAGAATTTACGAAAGTATGAAAAGCATAAATGAATTCGATGAATCATTAAGACAGAAGATAGCCAATACTGATCAAGACAATGCTGTAGTGTTTATTCAGAAGGATTCAAAAAATTCTATAGTACCATGTTCTCCAAATAAGATTTTCTTGTCACAAATCACAACAATTAAACCGTTTAAAAGACTTCTACCTACAGGATTTCAAACTGGATATAAATATAATATTCAGCCAGCAGTAAAAGAAGTTGATGTAATAATGGACAAACTAAATCCATCTGGACAGAGTTATTTCAAAATGAATATAAGTGAAGCAGTGTACATATTAAGGCAGATAGAAAAAATGTTTGTATTTGAACCTGGATACGAATGGGATGTTGAAGCAATGATTTCAGCAATGGAGTATTTATCTAAAAATACAAGTAATATGGACAATAATGGTATGATATGGGGAATATGTAGAAGGAATAGAAATATTAGTAGAACTACGAAAGAGGGCCGATTTATGGATTCTCCAGATACTCCTAGAAGTGAACAAAGTGAGGGTAGGGTTGCTAAAGAAATTGCAAATGATATTCCAGCTTTAATTCTATTAAGAGAGAATGGATCTGAGGAGTTAGGGTGGAAAGGTGAACCATTCTGGTGGCCTGTGTTGGTTGCACCTAAGGATTCTCCTACCATTGTTTACTCTTCTAAAGAGGTTAAGGTTGAGTAAGAGTTAGTTTTTTAGTGTTGTATAGATAATATAATACCGTATAAACTGATTTAGTAGGATTAATAAAATGGCAAATATAAAATTTGAAATTAAAGAAACTACAGGTGTTCTTTCAGAATCAGCTAAGTGATGGAAGAAAGAATTAAATATAATTAGCTGGAATGACAAAGAGGATAAGTTTGACACAAGAGAATGGGAACCTATTCATGAGAAGACGGGGAAGGATGTTACTCTTTCAACTGAAGAATTGAAGAAACTTAAAGATATACTTAATGGTATGGAGTTGTAGAAGTTTATATAAAGAGGAATTAGTTATATGATATGACTTAATATAACGTGATATATAAAAAATGTTATGAGATATAAATAATATATATGAACTGGAAGGAAGGTTTACATGGAAGAAACAGTAAAAGAATTAATAGGAAAACTTATTGAAGAAGGAATAACTATAAGACAGTCTAATGCTAAAGAGGGTATATACGGAGGGTTTTATTTGGCTGGTGAAGAATATGAATTTTGGGTTACAAAATGTGTTGATATAGTTGAAACTAATTTTAAAGAGCATCATTTACATGATAAATTAATCCAAGCAAGTCAAAATGCAGTTGGAAATGATACTAAGTATTATGATGAAATTATTTCAGTTTTAAAAATTTTAGAGAATAGAAAACCAGAACAACAAATAGTGGAAAGTGATGATGAACCAATTGTATATGAAAAAATATTTATTAGCCATGCATCTAAAGACAAAGATTATGTAGAACAGTTAATTCAATTACTTAATGATATTGGAATTTCGAAAAATAGAAATAGTATATTTTGTAGCTCATTTGAAGGTTATAATATTCCAATAGGAGAAAAAATCTATGATTATATTAAAAAGCAGTTCGATAAAAAAACGTTAGTAATATTTATTTTATCGAAAAATTATTATGATAGTGTTGCATGTTTAAATGAGATGGGTGCTACATGGGTGAAATCATTAAAGCATATTTCAATATTACTACCAGATTTTAATTTTAGCAATATTGAAGGAGCTATTGATCCAACAGAAATTAGTTTTAAATTTGATAATGTAGAAAGATTCAATTCCCTTAAGGATGACATGACTAAGTGGTTCAAATTAAACAAAATTGATGGAAGTATCTGGGAAAGAGATAGAAAAAAATTTTTTGATAATATTAATAATTTAGTTCGAAGAGATAAATATTCTAATTCATTAACCAGAGTAGATATCGGTAGAATAAAAGGAAATGGTAAAAATAAACTTGAAATTGAACTTAGATTTATTAATGAAGGCCAACAACCTGTTGAATTTCAAGAACTTGAAATAAAACTAATAGATGAAATAGGAAATGAATGTTTAATTAATGTTGAAGAAGAATTATTGAGTAAGTATATAATTTATGGTTCAGAGAACCGTAGGGAAGTGTTTATTTTTGATATTGTAGCAAGCAATTATAATTTTAGACGTAATCAAAAATGGGTTACCAATTCTTCAACTATTTCTGCTTTTTAATAAATCTAGGTGTTATGATAATTTATTGCAGGAATGACTAGTTAAAACAACTGAGTTACCTTTTGTATGCATTAGGTATGTCTAGAGAAAAGGATTAGATTCAATACTGATGTTTTAACAGGTTTGAAGCTAGTCCAAATCGTTCTTGGAAGTGTATCTAATGATTGCTAGAAAAGGGTGGTTTGGCACAGCACCCATTAAAATTATATGCCTTGGATAATCTGCTGACTGATAGATTTTTTATCGGTTTGAATTTATGGGTGGAAGCGGGGAGATAGTAGCAAGCTCAACTTCCCTTCCCAGCCACCTCATCAAACCAAATTTCCACATAACCATTTCTTTCCATATCCCCCCTCTTTAACAAAACCACTAAAATCAACAACTTTAGCAAAATAAAACTCCATAGGATACCTTATTTTAAAGAATTCTATGGAATCTTGCTAATTTTTTTAATTATTACTTGTGGGCTTATTCAATTCCTTTTTTAGCTTGTACAGTACCTCCTTTTTCATGTTAATCACTATAGAGTAGGGAATACCTTTTAGCTCAGAATATTTCTTCAAGGAATATCTTTTGAAAAATATGTAGTTTACTAATTCTTGTTCCTCAAAGTTTAAAGTATGAATTGCAGCTTTTAGATTAGTTATATATAACTTATTTATAAAAAAGTTATTAGGATCTTCTAGTTCTGAGAAAAGAGTATTTTCAAGTTTTCCATCAAGTGTAAAGGCTTCTGGACCATCCGATTTATTTCTTCTATTAGAAGTACGGATTAAAAGATTAACAGAATTTTTTCATTTATGTAAAAATTAGCTACTATATTTTGCAAGAAGTGGTATGCGTATATAAAAGCATACTATAATTATGATTAGCTAGTTCAAAATGGTATAATATTACGAATCAATTACTTAAATTTAGAAACAAATATATTATTAACATTAAGATAGTGATATTCCAAGTTAATTGCAAATTATTGGGGGGATTAAATTGAAATACCGTTGTTTAATTTTAGACCATGATGATACAGTAGTTAAAAGCACACCAGATATCCATTATCCTTCCTTTGTTGAAGCCTTAAAAATATTAAGACCTGATATGAAGCCTTTAAGCCTTAAAGAGTTTGTTTCATATTGCTTTAATCCAGGATTTTCAGAGCTGTGTAAAGATATATTGAAGTTTAGCAAAGATGAGCAGGAATGCCAATATAAAATATGGAAGAGTTACACAGAAACAAAAGTACCTGACTTTTATCCTGGTTTTTCTGATTTGATAAATGAATATAAAAAACTTGGCGGAATAATATGTGTTGTTTCCCATTCAGAGAGTGAACAGATTGTCAGGGACTACATGTTAAACTGTAAGTTAACTCCTGATTTAATATTCGGTTGGGAATTGGAAGAACAACAGAGGAAACCTAACCCTTATCCAATCATAGAAATTATGAGAAGATTTAATTTAGATAGCCATGAGATATTAGTAGTAGATGACTTAAAACCGGGGTTAGATATGGCAAGAAGTTGCAATATAGCATTTGCTGGAGCGGGATGGTCACATGTAATCCCAGAGATAAAAAGCTATATGGAAACAAATTCAGATTACTATTTTTCAACAGTCAGCTCATTTAAGGAATTTATATTATCTACATAAAGATTTGTTAGCAAGCTCAAGTTCGTTTCCCAAAGACCTTAGGAGTGCTAATTTTCATTTATGTAAAAATTAGCTACTAGTATTCAAGAAAATTCGTATATACGCAAAAGGTAAATGAAAATTAATAATTGGAGAGAGGGGTATAGATGTTATTAAATACATCTGTTGATTGTAGTAACTTTGTTGAATTTAAAATAAGTGATTTGAAAAAACATGCCAATGATGCTACATCAGAAAGAGATACTGTCATATATAGTAGTTCAGAAAATAGCATTACTTCATTTGATAAAAAAATGTATTACAATTCTCATTTCAAATATCTGTTTTTTATAAATGATAAGAGGATAGAATATGCTGATATAACATTTAAATTCTGCAGTTTTACAAAATTATCTTTAACTAATATTACATTTGTAAATTGTAGATTTGTTGGATGTTTTTTTGATGAGTGTACAATTGGAACTCATGATTTTAGGATAGAATTTGTTAATTGTAAGTTTTCAGGACAAGCGGGAGTGTCAAAGCAAATTGCAGGAATCATAATGGCTGTAAATATGAACGTAGTTTTTAATAATTGTGAGATGCACATAGTAATGAAAGAAGTGGATTTATCTGAAGCTATATTTAAAAATTGTAGGATTTTGAATACAATTTTTGAATTAAGCATTTGCAAAAGAATGATAATATATGGTAATAAGCTTGTGAATTTTAAAATTGATGGATGCAATTTGCATGATTTTATTATTTCTAATTCAGATATTGTAAATGTAAGCATTGATGATATTGTTGGAAAAACTAAGTGCAATTTTGAAACACAGTTAATTGGCATTGAGGTATCAAAGGATATAATTAATAGAAAGGAAAAGCATGTTTCAAAATTATATCGTCAGTTCTCACATATGTTTAAGGAAAATGATTACGAAGAGATTTCAGGGGAGTATTTTTATTTAGCAAAAAAATATGAGATAAAAGAAGAAATAAATTTGATGAGAAGAGTTAAGCTTCATATTTTGGATTATTTGTGTGGTTTTGGAGAAAGACCATTTAATGCTTTTTTTACTTCTGTAGCGTTTATTATTTTCTTTGGTGTATTATATTATTTTCTTGGTTTTTATATGAATGGAAGGGTTATAAATTATGATTTCAAGATAGATATAAAGGGCTTTACAATAAATAATATTAAAGATTTATTCAATGCAATTCATTTTAGTATGGTTACTTTTACTACAGTAGGATATGGTAATGCCATACCTTTAGGAATGAGTAAAATAATTAATATGTTTGAAATGTTTATCGGAGTTATTATGGTGGCGGTATTTACATCAACATTAGTAAGGAAGATGATAAGATGACGTTTAATGTCATCTAGCACCATGCTCAAGTTCGCTTAGATGATTTCTAGCAAGCTCAACTTCGTTTCGCAACGACCTCAGCAGGCTGTGCGAAAATTTATTTTTACAATTTTACTACCACAAGATATTGTAGATAAAACTTATTTCAGACAGTATATATTGTGATTTTTAACGGTTGATTTTTAATTTCCGCACAATCTGTCAGGGGATCTAATTTTTTAATTCATACAAAAATTAACCATCAAAAGAAATTTTTAGCAAACCCATGTCCTGCAAGGAGCCTGATACTTGAAAAAACTAATTCAATAGTTTGAAATTTTCATCCCAATAATTTAATATTAAGCTTGTGATGAGTAATTTACCGCAATCAAAACTGTTTCAGATTTTGTAGGGTATATGGTAATTACAAAAATAGTGAATTAGCAATACAAGATTCTCTTTTGTAATATTAGAAATAGTTTTGAGGATATAGATAAAGTGTCAATTCAGTAATTAAAATAGCGGAGGTGAGATTATGTCTTTGCCAATAAATATTGAGGATTTAATTAATGGAACTACAGTTGAATGGGAAAGTATAGAATTTAAGTCTGGTTGGAATCCTAATGAAATAATGCATAGTATAACAGCCTTTGCCAATGATATTAACAATTGGGGGGGAGGTTATATTGTAATAGGAGTTGAAGAACTAGATGGGAAGCCTATTTTACCTCCACTTGGCTTAGATGAGAAATTAGTGGATAAAGTTCAAAAGGAATTATTAAATTATTGCTATTTACTTAAGCCAAATTATTTCCCAATTGTAGAGCCTGTAATTTTTAAAGATAAACGAATTATCATTCTTTGGGTACCAGGAGGGCAAAATAGACCCTATCAGTGTCCTAAAGATTTTCATTCAAAGTTCAAAGATTATGAACATTATATTAGACGTTTTGCGAGTACTGTAAAATCTAATGAGGACGAAAAGAGAGAACTTTATAGTCTTGCAGGTAATGTTCCTTTTGATGATAGGATTAATCATACTGCTCAAATACCGGAACTTAAGCTGACATTAATAAAAGAGTATCTAAATGATGTAAATAGTGAACTTTTTGATAAAGCAAGTAGTATTAACTTTGAATCCTTATGCAAGCAGATGAATATTGTAGAGGGTGCGGATGAATATTTGAAACCTAAGAATATAGGACTATTAATGTTTACAAATGATCCTGATAAATATATTCCTGTTAGTAGAATTGAATTAGTTGAATTTGAGGACTCAGAAGCTGGAGATATTTTCACTGAAAAAATTTATACGGGACCAATTCATGAGCAATTAAGAGAAGTTCTTAAATATATAAAAAACTCTGTAATTACAGAGAAAATTATTAAGCTGCCAGATAAAGCTGAAGCAATAAGAGTATATAATTACCCTTATGCAGCTATTGAGGAAAGTATAGTAAATGCTGTTTATCATAAAAGTTATGAAGTTAGAGAACCCATAGAAATACGGATTTACAAGGAAAAAGTAGTGATTTTGAGTTTCCCAGGACCAGATAAGTCCATAAGAAAATCTGACTTAGATAGCGGCATAGTTATCGCAAGAAGGTACAGGAATAGAAGGATAGGGGAGTTTTTAAAAGAATTAAAACTTACTGAAGGAAGATCTACAGGAATACCTAAAATTATCAGATCTATGAATAATAATGGTTCACCTAAGCCTATATTTGATACTGATGATGAAAGAACTTACTTTAAGGTAGAACTATGTATTAACGATAACTTTATTAATAAAAATGTAGGGATACAAGATGAGGCCCAGGATGAGGCCCAGGATAAAACTGCTAAAGTAACTAGCTTTTCTGAAATTGAAATAAAGATTTTAAGTATACTTAGCAATAGTACGGCTCCTAAAACTGAAATAGCAACAATGCTGGGGTATAAGTCAGTCGCGGGGAATATTAAAAAAAGCATTTAATGAATTACTTAACGGAGGGTATATTGAGCATACAATACCACAAAAACCAAGTAGTAAAAAGCAAAAGTATTTGATAACGCAAAAGGCTATAGAAGAACTTGAAATGCACCATCGAAGAATACGACCGTATAATGGGAGCCACATGTATTGAAAGCTAACAACACCATAGATAAAGTTCGAGAACTTCAAAGGAAACTAGCAAGTTCGGTTCCCTCTCAAACACCTCAGTGGTGATTATTTTTACATTCATGTAAAAATAAGTTGAATAGCATTGAAGGAACAATTTTGACGTAGAAGGATACAGTAATGTATAATATATATAGAATTATTATTAAAACATTTAAAGGAGATGAGTTTTATGCCTAAGGTATCAATAAAATCAGAATTTTATCCATACCTAGTACAGTCTGATATAGGTAATTCTTTAGATGACAAAGTAAATCTTTCTATAGCTATATTTCTGTTTGTAGATAAGAAGGTTACTTTAGCAAGGGCAGCTGAACTTGGAGATAAAAGCATTAGAGAATTTATAGATATACTTATTGATCACAATATTCCTTGGGCTGAGTATAGTGAGGAACATAAAAAAGATGATGATGAAGCCATAGAGTTTGTCCTAGGAGAGAGAAAAAAATGATTAAAGTTATGTGCAATACTAGTCCTATAATTGGACTTTCTACTATAGGTAAGCTGGAGCTACTTTGGGAAATGTTTGAAGCTACTATTCCAGAAGAAGTGTACAATGAAATAATTCATGGAGAAGATACTAAAATAAAAGGAAAAAAAGAATTGATAGAAGCAGTTGAGAATAAAAAAATAAACATTTATAAAGTTAAGGATCAGGAGTTTATTAATAAAGTTTACGGACATTTGCATAAGGGTGAGTTAGAGGTTATAGTTGGGGCAAAAGAAATGGATGTAGAACTTGTAATAATGGACGAAAGATCTGCACGGAAATTTGCTAGAGATTTGGGACTGCAAACTATTGGAATACTTGGCATTTTAAAACTAGCAAAAATTGATGGCAAAATACAGAGCATAAAACCGTATTTAGATGAACTAATAAATAATAAGTTTAGATTATCTGAAAACTTATGTTCTGTATTATTGCAAGAAGTTGGAGAATAAATACATCAAAAATAATTTAGAGATAAATGACATGAACTATTCGAAATTACCGAATAGTTCATGTCATTTTTCTTTATATTCGATTATAGGTTTAATTACATTTGAGATAAGATTTACTTTCTCAGGTGAGCAATCCTTTAGCATATAGGTAATTTCATTTCTTAGGTAGTCTTCACCAGAAGAAACACAACCTGTCAATAATCTTGCTAATTTTTTTGATTATTATTTGTAGGCTTATTCAATTCCTTTTTCAGCTTGTACAATACCTCCTTCTTCATGTTAATCACTATAGAGTAGGGAATACCTTTTAGCTCAGAATATTTCTTCAAGGAATATCTTTTGAAAAATATGTAGTTTACTAATTCTTGTTCCTCAAAGTTTAAAGTATGAATTGCAGCTTTTAGATTAGTTATATATAACTTATTTATAAAAAAGTTATTAGGATCTTCTAGTTCTGAGAAAAGAGTATTTTCAAGTTTTCCATCAAGTGTAAAGGCTTCTGGACCATCCGATTTATTTCTTCTATTAGAAGTACGGATTAAAAGATTAACAGAATTTTTTATTGCATTTGTTGCATAACCTACAAATCTATGCCTATCTAGATTATATAAGTCAACACATTTAAACAATGTTTGATAACATTCATTTTTAATATCTGCAAATTCATAAGAATTAACAAAGGATTTCTTTGAAAGGTTTAATATTAAAGGTGTAAATTGCACCATAAGCTCTTCTTTTGCATTTTTGTCATTACCCTTGGCTAGCTTAACTAAATTCTCGATTTCATCGTAATCCATAAGTTTCACCGCCTTTTTTAAGTATATATGGTTTCCAGGCATATATTTTAGAAAAAGGAGGCGAATACAATGAAAAATATTTCAAAATTAGCAATCGATAAAGGACATAACGTAAATTTTGATGGTGGAGCTGTGGGAATTAAATCAGAAAATGTACTTAATTATGAGGTAGGTACAAAGTTAATTGAAAAATGTAGGTCAGCAGGAATCTTGACTTTGGACTGCACACCTAAAAGTGCTAATAGTCTCAATGATTCCTTAAATCAAAGAGTTAACGTTGCAAATGCAAACAATGCTGATTTCTTTATTTCCATTCATCATAATCTTTCACCTGGAGGAGAGGGCTCTGAAATTTATTCTATGAAAGGGGGAAGAGGGGAGGAAGTAGCTAATATTATTCTTCCTGAGATTGTTAAACTTGGCTTTAGCAACAGGGGTGTAAAGGATGGTAGCCATTTGTTTGTAATTAACAAAACAATTATGCCGGCAATACTTATTGAGTGTGCTTTTTGTGATAGTCCTAAGGATATGGGGAACTATGATACTGGCAAAATGGCTGGAGGTATTTTTACAGGGGTATGTAAGGCTTTTCAAGTTGATGTTTCTAAGCCTAATGTAGCAGCTGTTTATCATACTGTGGTTAAGGGAGATACTTTGTGGGGGATTTCTAGGAAGTATGGTGTAGCGTTGAATGATATTGTTGCTTTGAATGGGATTAATGTTGCAAGTATCATAGTGGTTGGACAAAAGATAAGGATTAGATAGGAGTTAGAGATATTAATTCATACCCTTGGATAAGTTATGAAACTTCTGATATATAAAGAAGTTTATTAGTTTATTCAAGGGCTTTTTATTCTATAAATTACTTTGAAATGATTGTAAATTAAAATGAACTATTCTGATCTATGTATTAAATTAATAGGCTTAACTTAAGAATTCTAATATGATATGACAAAATTTTGTGTTTTGTGAGAAAGACAGATTTGCTAATTAGAACTAAACCGCTATCAACGGTGGCGGCTTTTAGCTTAACTCAAGCTTTGTCAAAAAAATTGAAGAATTAATTAAAGAGGTATTTACTTTTTTTAGTAAGTACCTCTTTATTATGATGAGCACTTACTTTATTATTGTTTTTGCACAAAAACTAAAATAGTAAAGGAGTGTTAATCATGTCAGAATTAAGAAACAAAATGAAAATGGAGATGGAGCTAAGAGGTTATAGTCAAAAGACAATAAAAAATTATACTCTACACGTAAGTAACTTTGCCAAATTCTATAATAAATCACCTGAATTGCTAGGTGAAAAGGAAATACGGGAATACTTACATTATTGTATCACTGAAAGGAAGTTAAGTGAAGGTACTGTTAATTATTATCATTCAAGTATAAAATTTTTTTATACAAAAGTTCTCAATAGACCATGGAATATGGATAAATTGCCGAAGGCTAAAGAACGAAAAAAGCTACCGGTTGTATTATCTCCACAAGAAGTTAAAGTTATTTTTGATGCTACGCATAATCTTAAGCATAAAGCTATTCTGATGACCATTTATTCTGCAGGATTAAGGATAAGTGAAGTCTGTAACCTTAAAATAGCAGATATAGATAGCAAAAATATGCAAATATTCATTAGAGAGGGTAAGGGTAATAAAGATAGATACTCTATTTTATCAAAAGAAAACCTTAAAATACTCAGAGAGTATTGGAAAATATATCAGCCAAAAGAATACTTATTTTCAGGGCGATATAGGACTGATGCTATAAGCCCACGAAGTATTCAAAGGGAATTCGAAAAATCTATAAGTAAAACAGGAATAACTAAGCATGCAACAGTACATTCTTTAAGGCACAGTTTTGCAACCCATCTTTTAGATGCTGGCACTGATATTTGCTACATTCAAAGACTTTTGGGCCACACAAGAATAACAACAACTACTATATATCTACATCTTAGACGCATGGACTTGCTAAATATAAAAAGCCCATTGGACACATTACTTGGTGATGATAATGATTGAGGTGCAAGATATATTCTCAGAATTCAGGACTAAATATTGTGATGACCATAACCTTCCATTTCAATTAAGAAAGACTATGAGAAACATAGTATCCTGTAGGACCGCTGAATTAGGTGGTCATGTAGATGAATGTGACAAATGTGGCCATACAAGAATCTCTTACAATTCTTGTAGAGATAGGCATTGTCCTAAATGTCAAACGTTATCAAAAGAAAGATGGATTGAAAATAGAAAAGACGATCTACTACCAATTTCCTATTTCCATGTAGTTTTTACAATACCACATGAGTTAGAATTTCTAACGCTTATAAATAAAAAAGAGATGTATTCTATTTTGTTTAAAGCAACTTCTGAAACTCTTTTAGAGCTTTCAAGGGACATTAAATATTTAGGTGCAGAAATTGGATTTACTACAATACTTCACACTTGGGGACAAAACTTAATGAACCACACTCATACCCACAATATAGTTTCCAGTGGCGGGTTGTCTTTAGATGGCACAAGATGGGTAAGTTCTAAAAAAGACTTTTTTATACCAGTGAAGGTTTTATCTAGAAAATTTCGTGGTAAGTTCTTATACTACTTAAAGAAAGATTATTATGATAACAAATTAAAATTTATTAATGAAATTGAAGAATTAAAATACAAAGATGTTTTTCAATGTTTTGTCGATAGACTCTATAATAAAGAATGGGTAGTTTACTGTAAACCTTCTTTTGGTAGTGCTGAACATGTTATTGAGTATTTAGGTCGGTATACACATAGAGTGGCAATTTCTAATAATAGAATTCTGGCCTTTGAAAATGGTTATGTAGTATTTAAATGGAAAGATTACAGAGATAATAATAAAGAAAAACTTATGACTGTTACAGCAGAAGAATTTATTCGTAGATTTTTGATGCATGTGTTGCCATATAAATTTGTTAAGATTAGACATTATGGTATTTTAAGCAATCGAAATAGAATGACAAAGCTAAAAAAGTGCAAGCGTATTCTTAAAGTATCAATGTCAAAAATGGAAATAAAAGTTAGGTTAAGTACAGCGGAGCTGCTTTTTAAGCTCACAGGTGTAGATGTTAATAAATGTCCTTGTTGTAGTGGTAAAATGATGACTAAGAGAAAATTAGACCCCAAAATATCTGACCCACCAGAAAAATTGCAATAATAATTCAGAACTACAATTTCAAAAGAGTGAATTAAGAAATGGGGAGGGGGAAATTCTATCTTTATTTAAGAAAAGAGGCAAAATTAGCGAAAACAATTTACCGCATTATACCAAAATTTGTGATAAAATAAAAATAACGTAGCTATTTGGGAATGTAGGAAAGATTGAAATCCCATAATGCCTGCGGCGGTTTCGTTCTATAATTTGTTTCTGAAATTGAGCAGTTTTCTATTAAAATCAAAAAATGATTCTAAAGTTAAACTGCTTATTTTTGCGGCTCAACTTCAGAATCCAAATCTATTCATATTACGAACTAACTATAGAGAATTAAAATAGGAAAATGGATCTTTGAAAAGTGAATATTACCATGTAAAAAAATAAAAAAATATGATATAATTACCATTGTATTAATTAGAAATGGTAAAATTTGATGAACTAAGGAGTTAAAATATGTATGATAATATAAGAATAGAAACAAAACAACTAATAATTAGAAATTTTAGAAATGATGATCTTCAAGATTTATATAATATTGTCAATGCAGAAGAGATAATGAAATATGTACCTTTTACCAAGTCAAGGACAAAAGCGGAGTGTGAAAATCTTTTACATAATATTATGATGAAAAGATATAAAGAAAGTACACCAGAAAACTTTGTTGGATTTATTTTATTAGTGGTATCTAAAGATACCAACAAAGGGGTTGGGTTTGTGGGATTGTGTCCACTAACCTATGATAGAAGCGAGAATGAGTTATTCTATGGAATTTTTAATGAATACTGGGGAAAAGGGTATGGAACTGAAATTGCTTGTTCTATGGTGAAATACGGAATGGAATATATGAAACTAAACAAGATGGTAGCAACAGTAAATGAAGATAACGATATATCAATTAAGGTATTAGAAAAGTCTGGTATGCATTATGACAAGGTCATATATGATGAAGATGCTAAAGATAGTTCATATGAAGGCGAGTTATTATATTCAATAAATTTGGATGAATATTTAAAGTTTTCCATGTGAAGCTAATATACAATATTCAAATATGGGAACGTATCAGTAGAGAAATGCGAATTAATCATATAGAAAATAAAGGAGCTAAAGTAAAATGAGAAACGATGAAATACAAGGTTTACCCATATTGTATGAAGCAAAGATATTTTTAGAAGAGGCAGGTAGGTCAAATCCAGGACCTTGGATTAATCACTCAAAATATGTTGCGGAAGCAGCAAGGCTTATTGCAGAAGAAACAGAGGGACTAAATTCTGAAACAGCATACATATTGGGACTTTTACATGATGTAGGTAGAAGAGAAGGAGTTACTGATATGCATCATATAATTAGTGGATATAATTTCTTAAAAGAGAAAGGCTTTAATGAGGCTGCCAGAATATGTATCACACATCCATTTTTGGTTAAGGAAATAGAGTGCTATTCAGGAAAGTGGGACTGTAGTAAATCAGAGATAGAGTTTATAAAAGACTACTTGAGAAATATAGAATTTAATGAATATGACAAATTGATTCAATTTTGCGATGCAATCGCTATTTCTTCTGGCTTTTGCCTAGTTGAAAAAAGAATGAGAGATGTAGCACTTAGGTATGGAATTAATGACTTGATTATAGATAAGTGGAAAGCAACAATGGAGATAAAGCAATATTTTGAAAGTAAAATAGGAAAATCAATTTATACATTACTTCCAGGAGTTATAGAAAATACATTTGCTTTATAAATAGGTAACCAATAAGAACAATACTGAATACACTTTTTAAGGGTCACAATAATTTGAAACTAAATGATCTTTAAGCACCGTATTATTCAATAGAATTTTATGGCGTTTTTTTGCATGCAGTTATTACGGATTATGAATAGTTTGCGACACAACAAGTGAAGTTATAGATATTGAATAGTCCTCTGAACTTTAAATTTAGTAACTGCTTTCTGAGTCAATTGAGCCCCATACTTAGCTGTTAGAGATCCACCTTTACTAGTGAAAACATCCTTTGCAATGATGGTATCCATCAAAGCATAATTTCAGCTTGAGTAATACCAGGTTTAAGGCCAGCTATACTAATGGATATTTTATCTCCACTGGCATTTACAAAAGTCATTGACAATGTATAATCCATGGTTCGGCCTCCTTTCCTTTATTTAGTACTAAGTAAGTACTGATATTGGTCAATTACGCATTAACAAGCTTTGAAGCTTCATTTATGTAGTAGTCTCTTGTACCAGCACTTAATACTGCTTTGATAGCTTCTGCAACATCAAAAACGTTTTGAGGAACTGCAGAAGTCTTGAAACTAGAAAAGTTTTTCTTTGAGTAGGTCTTAGAGCAGCTCTTATCAGTACCACTTTCTACTTCAATATAGAAGCTAGTTGAGTTTAAAACCTTATTTACAGACATGTGATTACCTTTCTTTTAGTTGAGAGTTGAAAATGAATAATATAAATGAATGTAAGACAAGTTGTGTGATGCAGAAATAACGGAGGAAGGATGTTAACATGCGTTTGGAAGATAAAAAAAGTGAATTTTCGTGTGATATTTTTATAAGCTAAGACTAATTATCTAATTAATGCGAAGTAACTTTAGAGATTTAAAATAGATAATAGAATCTTTGAAAATTGAATAATACGGCATTAAAAATGCAATATGACATATTATACATATAACACTAACAATATGGTATAATACCCATATAAATGTTGTAATGGGTGGGTTTGTGAATACTGAAATGGAAAAGTGGCGAGATGCCTATTTTAAAGATAAAGGAACTCGTTATTGTATTTGGGCTCGTGTTGCCATTAGGAAGAGTTGCATATTTAAGACGAATATTATCATTAAATTAAGTAATTGTAAGAAGCACGAAAGGGAAATGTTATATGAGTAGAAAGTTTAAATTATCGGCTTGTGTCGGAATTGCTCTAGTTTTAATAGTACTAATTATTTTGATAGTAATTAACTTAAAAACAGAAGAGGCTAAAATTAAAGAAAGAGTTGGATATACCGTAGAGTGTCAGACAAAGGATGATGATAGTAAATCCATGAGCATATGGTTTAAGGACTATATGAAACAATTTGAACAAAAAGGGCTAGATAAAGATCTTATTGTTAAAAAGTATTCTATAACAAAAACAGAATTACTAGGTATCCATGTTATAGAAATTGATTTTACAATAAAATCACAAAAGTCAAATCCTAAGCTAGAGAAAATCTTGGGAGGCGCTTATGATAGTAAATCAGGGCTAATTAAGTGTCAATGGATTTTAAATTACCAAATCAGTAGTGATAAAGGAAAAAAATACTTTAAGGTAATAGATGTACATGATTCCAAGGAGGAATCTGAGAAAACCATATCTAAAAAAAATGAATTAAATAAAGAAGCACTAAATCAAGATAGATCCATAGGGATGGATGAACAGACTAAAGAAGAATACGATAAAAAATATAAAGCAGCAGATGACATAAGCAGACAAGCTTATGATAAAGAATTTACACAACAAGCAAAAGAGCCTCAACTTAATGCAATTTGCACATACCGTATTTACAATGATATTTGCAGTGTTAGTTACGATAGCGGTAAAGGGTGGGCAGATGTACCGATTTCATTAAAAGAATTGTGTAGTGTAATGGATGGAAATTCCTATTTTAATAAACTGCAAGCTGGAAGTTATGTAATTAGCCCTGAAAGAACCATTTTAGCATATGGTGGTACAAAAGATACTGCTTTATCCATTATCAAATCATCAGATGAAGGAAAGACGTGGAAAAGGATCCAGGTAGACAAAGAACACAAATTTCAAATTTCTGGAAGACTTAAATTTATATCATTTGTAAGTGAGAAAGTAGGTTATATTGTTGTAACAACAGAAAGAGCAGTAAGTACAGAGGCTAAGGCTGTATTTAAAACAACTGATGGCGGGGATAGTTGGACGGAAATAAAATCAGAGACTAATATAAACATACATAAGCTGTACCAAGCTTCATTTTTAACAGAGAACTTAGGTTTTATGTCTATGGTTTGTGGTGATAAACCTGAATTGTTCAGAACTGAAGATGGCGGAAAGACATGGAATACTATTGAAATTGATATGACAAGTTCTTACATACAGCCTGAAATTCCTTATCTAGAAAATGGAAAAATGTATTTGTTGCTCAATGAAGGAGACGATAGTTCCAATCATAAAAAAGCTTTGTATGTATCTGATGATAATGGAAAGAGTTTTAAATATGATAAAGAAGTTGAAAAACAAACAAGGTAAAAATTTTAAAATACGGAGCTAGAGTATGTTTAGAGAGAAGTTTAGCAAGAAAATTGCTATATTTTTCGTTTTTGTTTTCATTTTTGGGTTCATTCACAGCATTTGCTGATGATGGTACTGGTACAGGAGTTCCAGAATTTCATGGAGATCCAACGGTACAAGCAGCTCAAATATGGTTAAATCAAACCTATACAGGCAAAGACTTACTTCCTGGTTTGGGGCGGAGAAACCCATTTCTTTAAGTGAATTTGGACTAGCTTATGACTAAGGATTTACTTTACTTTAGTGAATTTATTTGAGGGTTTTAATTTTTTCATTAATGCTATAAAATTGATTTAGTGATAAGCTTGTACAAAGATTCATTATTAACAGTATAAATCTAATATTTAATTAATAAAATATCATATAATCGCTATAAATTAGGATTGAAAAGAGGAATTAAGAATGGTTTTAATAGGGTTGATATTAATTATAAGTGCTATTTTATTAGGTATACATTTGATTCAAAAGAGGGTAAATTTTAAAAAGCGTTCTATTGCAAGAGCTATGTCAGCTATGATAATTGTATTTATAATGGTTTTAGGTACAGCTTGTGCAGGTAATTCTTCTACTAGTGATAAGAAAGTAGGGAGTAAAAAAAATACTGAGCAGACTAAATCATCAAAGAATACAGAGGAATCAAAAGTTAAAGAAGCAGATACTACCCAAGCATCTGGCGTAAGTGGACAACTAAAAGTAAGCTATATAGATGTAGGGCAGGCAGACAGCATACTGATTCAACAAGGTTCAAGTTCTATGCTTATAGATGCTGGAAATAATGGAGACTCAGAAACAGTTAAAAGTTATATAAGTAGCCAAGGAATAACAAAGCTTGATTTTGTAGTGGGCACCCATCCTCATGAGGATCATATAGGTGGGTTAGATTATGTAATAAATAACTTTCAAATAGGGAAAATCTATATGCCTAAGGCTACAAGTACAACTAAAACCTTTCAAGATGTTATAACGGCTATTAAGAATAAAGGTATGCAAATATCAGAACCAACAGTAGGTGAAACTTTTAAAGTTGGAGAAGCTAACTGTACAATACTCGGTCCAATTAATTCTAAAAATGATGATTTGAATACTTATTCTATAGTAATTAAAGTAGTGTTTGGTAATAATAAATTTCTATTTACAGGTGATGCTCAGGATTCCAGTGAACAGGATATGATAAACAAAGGTTTTGATTTATCAGCAGACGTTTTAAAGGTTGGACATCATGGAAGTCATACTTCAACTTCTCAAGCATTTTTAGATAAAGTAAATCCAAAGTACGCAGTTATTAGTGTTGGTAAAGGAAATGATTACGGACATCCCCATCAAGAAGTAATGACAAGATTACAGGCTAAAAACATTCCAGTTTATAGAACGGATGAAAATGGTACAATTGTTGCTACAAGTGATGGTACTAACATAAAATTTAATACCAATGCAGGAAGTTATAAATATAATGGTACCGGAAGTTCTAGCACTTCAACATCAAGTACCACAAATACACCAGCTCCTAGTAAAGCGCCTATAATCACTACAGCTGCACCAAGTGAAAATCAAAGTGTAACAGTATACACTACTAATACTGGAAGTAAATATCATCTAGATGGATGTTCATCTTTAAGTAAAAGTAAAATTCCAATAAGTTTAAGTGATGCAAAATCAAAAGGATTAACGCCATGTAGTAAATGTAATCCACCACAATGAGAGGAGAAAATATTATGAAAGTAATTATTGATAGATTTGAAGGCAATTATGCTGTATGTGAAAAGGAAGACCAGACAATGATGGATATTGAAAAAAATAGTATCCCAAAAACAGCTAAAGAAGGTGACGTACTAATAATTAATGATAATAACATAATTATAGATACCGTAGAAACTGAAATTAGGAAAAAACAGATAGAAGAAATGACAAAGGATTTATGGAATTAAGAATGGAATAAAATAACTAAGGCATGTATATACTTCAATTAGAGGTGATATACATGTCTTTTAAATTGACCTGGAAGAGCCACGTAATTTGTTTTTTAATTTCTATAATTTTGACGGTTCTAATGAATTCTTTTATTGATGCTCTTTGCTCTGAGTTATTTGCACAAAACATTATTTTTTATCCAACAAAAAATCTAATAGTTAATTTTTACATACTAACAATATTATTAATGGTACCTATTTCAATAGTTCATGAAAGAATTCATGGAGCTGCTTATAAAGTATTTGGGGGCAAAGTAAGGTTTGGATTTAAAGGTATATATGCATATACTATGGAGGTATCAGAAATTGAAATACCTAGGAATAAGTTTCTGTTAGTTTTAATATCTCCATTAATCATAATATCAATTTTATCTATGTTACTTCCAGTATGGCTAGGAGAATTGGTGTTTTTGCTTAACCTTCTAGGTGCTTCAGGAGATATTTATATGGCATTATTTTTGTGCAGATTTAGTTATAAAAGCAAGATTATTGATAGGAGTTATGGGTTTGATGTAGTTCAATAATTGTTGCAGGTTAAGGTTACATTTTATTATTATATTGGTCTTTTCACTGACATACAAAAGGTATAGTATTAATTTATAGGATCCCCCTATTAAATATAGATACATTTACACCGGTTTGAAGCTGGTGTTATTTTTTTGCTTGAAAATAAATTTTAGATTTTAGAAGTAGGGATTAAAACTACCTTGTTGTTGTTTTGTGAAATTAAAGAATAGATAGAGTAGCTATAGAAGGGTATATTGGGTATTTTTACTTTTTATACAAATTTTGAAGGATAAAAGAGGTTTTTGTTGAATTATGTATTGGTGAGATGTTCTAATTTCGAAAATGATTAAATTTGATTAATGTATATAATTAGAAGTTGGAATCAATAACTTATAGACTAATAGAAGTAATAATGGAGAAATACCTAATTTAATAATGGAGGTTAAACATGTTTAAGAATATAAAAATAGAAAAATGGAGACAGTTTGAAAAAATTGATATGGATTTCCATCCCAATCTTACTATTTTGACTGGATCTAATGGTGCAGGAAAGACAACAATACTAAATCTTTTAAATCAGCATTATGGCTGGAATGTAGGTTTTGTTAGTACCCCTGAACGTGATAAAGAAAAAGGTGGTTTAAATTATTTGACAGGTTTGTTTAAAAATTTATTCCTGAGGGAAAAATCCTCCGAACAAAATATATACGGAGATAATACAGTTATTGGTAACATAACTTACAAAAATAGTGATAGTATTTGTGAAATTTTAATTCCTAATAATGTATCAATCACTTATAATGCAATTTTACGTAATTTGATTCCGATTAGGGGTCTTTACATTCCATCACATCGTTCAATATTTAATTATAAAAATGTAACTACTATTCCAACAACAATATTATCAAGAGAGCAGATATACAATAAATATAGTAATGTAACTAGAAACAAATTTTTAGATACCTATTATGATATCGATAGAACACCAACCGCGATAATAAAAGAGACCCTTATTGCACTTGCTACTTTTGGTTATGGGAATAACGCAGTTGTACCTGATAAAAATGCCATAAAAATGTTTCAAGATTTTGAAAATATATTAAGTATTATGCTACCACCGAAAATTGGTTTTAAAAAAATCTTAATTGAAGTACCTGAAGTGGTATTAGCAACAGAATCAGGAAACTTCGCTATCGACGCTGTTTCTGGAGGGATTGCTGCAATAATCGATTTAGCATGGCAAATATTTATGTTTGATGAACCTAATAAAAGTTTTATAGTAACTATTGATGAACCGGAAAATCATCTTCACCCTGAAATGCAAAGAACATTATTACCTAATTTATTAAAAGCTTTTCCAAATGTTCAATTTGTTGTAGCAACGCATAACCCATTTATGGTTAGTTCTGTTCCAGACTCAAATGTATATGTTTTAAAATATAACGACAAAAATAAAGTAGAGAGTATTAATCTTGATTCAATAAATAAAGCGGGGTCCTCTAATGATATATTAAGAGAAGTATTAGGGATACCATCTACAATTCCAACATGGGTTGAAAATAAGTTAACTTGTATTATTGAAAGATTCGCAAACATGGATATTAGCGAACAAAACTTTAGCTTATTACGTGAAGAAATGGCTGGAATCGGTTTAGATAAGCTAATACCTGAAACTATTGTAAAAGTAGTAGAAAGGGAGTCAAACAAATGATTCATTTAACTAAACTTAGTGAACCTCAAATTCTTAAAGATAATAAACAAATTTGGACAAGTCAATATGTTCAATTAGTAAGTAACGGCCAAAAAGTTCCAGATGATTTGAAATATAAATATCGTGAGCGATCTATAAAAGAACAAATTGTTAAGGAAACTTACAATAAATGTGCTTATTGTGAAAGTAAAGTATCACATGTTTGTCCAGGTGATATTGAACATATTCTTCCAAAGAATAAAGATGCAAGACCTGATTTATATGTAGAATGGACAAACTTAACGTTAGCATGTGAAGAGTGCAATCGACCACGAAAAAAGACTTATTTTAATCCAGATGATCCATTAATAAATCCTTACCAAGACAATCCAGAAGACCACCTTATATCAGCGGGTCCTATAATATTTAACAAACCTGGTGATAGAAAAGGTTATGTAACTAGTACAATTTTAGAATTAAATCGAAGTGGACTCTTTGAGAGAAGGCTAGAAAGGCTTAAATCAGTTAAATCATTAGCAGACAAATGGGGTTGCGAAGAAAATCAAAATATCAAAGAGGTGTTAGAAAATGAACTCAAGAAGGAAGTAACCGCTGATAAGGAGTATTCATTCATGATAAAGGAATATCTCACAAGTATTGGGATCGACATATAACTTCTGATACAAATTTTATTTGTGGTTTTATACATTAATTAGTTCCTTATTATCATAGAGAAGGTGACGAGGTTTCTTCTTGTAAGGAGTTAGTTCATATGTTCTTATTAGGCTAATAATGGGTAGTTGAAATATAGAGTTATTAGTTGAGGACTAGATTATTAAAAAAATCGATTTACATACTAAAGGTGGCTAGCGAAATTCCAGAATAATCTCTTAATTATAAATATATATTAAATGATTTCAAAATTTTAGTGTGCTAGTTATAGCTTTTAGTAAAGAAGTTTTTACTTATACTTTATTAAATTTTTATATTACTATCGCAGTAATGATATTTCACTCAAACTTTTTAATCATGTTCCTAAGCATGCTGATGAAGATATGCTTGAGAAACTAATTTATATATTGGCAGTAAATTTTAATTCTACTACTAAAAGAGAAAACTTGATGAGAAATAAATAGAAAGGATAGTATGAAGTAGTTATATAAATACGACAATTATAGTAATTACTTCAACTGTAAATCACAATGAGATTTATAAAAAAAGCAAATATAAACCAATTAAAGGAGATAACAGAAACATATAAAGAAATTGAGCTATTTATAGATAGAGCTGACGTAGCTTTATTAAAAGATAAAGTGCATGAGATAAATTCTATTTTATATAAACAACATGCAGTAATTAGAGCAATTCATTGTCCAAGTTCCAGGTATAAAACTATATGTGATGAAAATAAGGAGTATTCGACTAATGCGATGTCACTATGTGAAATAATTGCAGATAAAGAGGAAAGAGAATTATTTGATAACATATGCCAATTTGCCAATGAATGTGGTCAAGAATTTAAAATAAATGTATTAGTGATTGTTCATACTGGATGTGTTATAGGGTGTATTAAAGATTGTACAGAATTTCAATGTTCATTTAGCTTTGAAAATTCATGTTTTTTTAAAGATAATAATGATACAAATAGGATAATTGATAATACTCAATTAGAGACACTGGTAAATGCAGTTGGCAAATATAAAAATATTGTTATTACATATGAAAATATTACTCCATTTAAAGTAGAAAAAATAGATTCAGATTTTGATAATTCTAAAAATTTTGGGTACGAATTTGAAAATGTAAAAATGGCAGAGATTTGTAATAAAATTTTAGCTAATAGTAAAGAGAAAGATGATAAGAAAATGGTTTCGTCTGAAGTATTAACTAATGATGTGAACAAGCAAAAATTTGGAACAGTGCTAGATGTTTGTCACATATTGGCAAATCATAAATTGCTAGAAATAGATGAAAACCTGAGTAAATATATTGATAGATTCATAGATAAGAATAAGGACTTACTTCAGTTGATTCATTTATCAAATTATGATCCAGCGACTAATAGACATGGTAAGATTTTTGAAGTTTGTGATGAAGGCTTACAGATAATTAAAACTATATGCTTAAAAAAAGTTCGTAATACGCCTATTACTTTGGAAGTTGAAGGGGGGGAAGATATTAAGGCTTCGAAGAAGAATTTTGATAAGATTATGTTAGAGTGGAATAAAGTGCATACATTGTTTGAACTGTGTATTTCAAAAGATACATATATGTTTTTTGAAAATCTATATATGATAATGTCGATAGATTACAAGTCAAAATCTAGTGATTTTTTTAATGCTGCAAAGGCAATAAAAGAATATGTATGTGCTAAGTCTAAACTAGATAAAAGACTATTTGATTTTACAAGCAGTACGCAGCAAATTAACGTTTATGCATTCCAATTACAAGCTTATATATACTACATGAGATATAGTATGTTAGCATTGGAATTGATGAAAGAATATAATGAGAAAACTTTTAATGATACACTTAACCATTATATTTTTAATGATAAATATAGTGAACTTAAATTTGAGGGAGTAGGATATTATTATAATATTTATTGGAAGAGACAAAATATGACATTGTTCCATTGCTATGATAGAAGCGAAGGGGGAAAATGGCATCCAAGTTCAGATCCAAAATGTTTTGAAAGTATATTGAAAAAATGTAAAGCTCATATAGAAGGCAATCCATTAAGTTTCTATTCGACAAGTAAATACTTTGGAAGATGTATGATGAAATACTTTAATGATTATTCTTATGATGAAAACGTTAAGTATAATATTTGTATTTATCAAAATGCTCCAATTAATTATGTTAAAGATAATGATAACCTTAATATTTCTCTGCAGGAATATCAGGAGAGATGTCTTAATAATGGTGATGGGGTTGATTTTAAAGATTTTTCTATTGATTTTAGCGAATTTCTAAAAGATAGAGACGATGATATAGCTAGTTTAAATACTTTATTTATGGATGCTGTGGGAACAGGTATAACTAAGGAAACGTGTGGTTCTGTATATGATGGTGAGGTAATATTTTATCAAAAATGGAGTGATAATGCTTGTAATATTAAATCCTATAAATTATCATCAGATGAATTTTATATCTTAATGACTGCCTATTTTCAAAATTTGAAATCTAAGTCGAAAGATATTGATATTATAATTGAAGATATTTGTAAATCAGATATAAAAATCAATTTGGATTCCGAAAAAATAATTACAGCTAGTGTTAAGAAAGATAGGATACATGTAATTAAAGAAATTCTAAGTATGATTGATTTTGATCTAGAAAGATCAAATCAACCTGATAAATATAAGGAAACTTATGGAACGACAAGCAGTAATTTGAGTATTTATATTAGGGATCTAAAGGATAAATATTTAAGATAGGATGAAAAAAGAATATGCAAAAATATGAAAAGTTAAATGGGCAAACAATTTCATTTGGTCAGTTAATGAAATTGGTAACTGATATAATAGAGAATGATCTAGAAGGAAAAGTTTATATTCCAATGTACCAACGTAATTATAAGTGGCATAGAAATACTGGTAATAGCAATGCTGAGAAGCTAGTTAAAGATTTGATATATAATTTCAAGCATGTAAAAGAAAAATCACTTGCACTTTTTACTTTGCATGTTAAGGAAAATCGGATTCAAATAGTTGACGGGCAACAGAGAATTATTACTCTTATGTTGATATTCTATGCAATTGGTCATAAGGATGATTTCATACCATTGGAATTTGAACGTGACTTTGAACTAGATGATAAGAATAAAAGAATTACTTTTTTGAATAAATTGATATCTAAACAAGATATACATAGTGTGGCTCAAGAGATTATTAGCCAGGAAGTAGTAGCTTTAACTGATAAACGACGTCTAATATATAATTTCTTAGGGATCAAAGAAAGACTTAATGATAAAAAAGAAGGACTATCTTCCGATGAGTACATTGATTTTATTGAGTATATAAAGAATAGTGTTAAATTGCTTTTACATATTACTTCTGATGAACCAGTTTCTGAATTCCTTAATATGAATAGTAAAAAGATAAAATTTCGTATATGTGATATTATTAGAGCGAAACTAATTATATACATGTCTTTAAATTCAGATTTTATTAAAATTTCTGATACGCTAGGCTTACAATTGGATACATTATATAAAAAGAAAATATCAGAGCTATTTGAAGAGATTTCTAATTTGTTTTATAATGATGAAATATATAAAACAGTCAAGTTGTCTTATGTTAATCCTGATAATACAAAGGATAATCGTCTTAATATCCTTTTTGCTTCCAAGTACTATGGATTAAGGAACTCCAAGTCACATAAAGAGATAAATTATTCAGACTTTGAAGAAGAAGCATTAGTAGGGAAAGAAAAGATTATTATTCAACGTATGGTTTTTTATAAAAAAATGCTTGATGAAATCAATAGGGATATAAATAAATCTTATTACCTAACTATTAGGGCTTTTGAAGAGTTAAATCATTTAGAAAGCATTAGGTTTTTCGATTTGTTAGATGAATTTATTGAGGAGTCTGTTAGTCAGTATAAGGAAAGTCAAGAGGAAGAAGAACTTCTTGCCAAAATAATTCACTCTAAGTTTAGCATTGATAGACTGATTTTTGATAGAGTAAGGCGTCAAAATGATAGTGAAAATGATGTAAGTGCGTTTGATACATATAAGATTAATAGGTATTTTGATGCAATGTCTTGTAATATAGCAAGACCTTTAGATTCCAAAGGTAATTTAATATTTTTTGATTCTGATTTTAAAATCTTTTTTGAAAAGCAAAATCAATATGGAAATAAGGAAAAGTTCTTTCCAGTTAAAAAAAAGGACTTAACTGATATTATACAAGGCTCTGGAAAATATATGTTGTATAAATATATTGATGCTCACGAAGAAGAAGTTGAGAAGGATAAGAATGAAATTATAGAGTTGTGAGGAAATAATTAAAATGAATGAATCAATTCAAATTAGCTTAAAAGAGCTATTTTATCAAGAACCCATAAAGAAAATTATTGTTCCTGTGATTCAGAGAGATTATTGTATGGGAAGTCATATGAATACTAATGATAGCTTATTAGCTTATATCTTAAACAAGTATAAAGATTCTTTAAAAAAAGATTTAATATTGAGTGCTATTACTGTGTATGAGAGTGGTGAACATATTTATATTTACGATGGCCAACAGCGTATTTTTACACTTTATTGCTTACTTAGATTTATAAACAATAAGCTTCAGGAAAATAAATTAGATAGTATATCTGAAATATCAAAAATTGAGTTTGAATATAGAGGCGCAATAAATAAAGTTTTTGAAGAAGAAAAAAGTGGATTAGTCACATATGCTACCAGGTCAGTTGAAAATTTAAAGGATAGTTTTATTAATAAAATGAAAACTCATGAGTTGAAGACATTTAAAGAATTTATTTTGGAAAATATCAAATTTGATAAAATATCTGTAAAGGGTGAATTATCAACTGCAGAACAGTTTTTTATTGATATAAATAGTGGGATACCAATTGTTCCTTATGAGATATTTAAATGTCTTTTGAATGATAAAGCAGATAGGTGTTTAAAGGATAAATACAAAAAAAATTGGTTTTCTAATATTGATAATGAATGGCTTGATATTTTTTACAAGTTTCAAAACGTTAAACTAAGCAATGAAGAATCAAAAGAAGAGTTAATGGAAATGAGATTTATAGAATTTTGCTGCAGGATGATTTATTGGGAAAAATGCATATATAACGCTAAATTGGGCAAGCATGCTTTGGAATTAAAAAGTTTTAGTAATACAAATGATACAAATGATATAAATGATGCTATACGTTTTATAAATGTACTTGATGATAAAGACTTTAACAGAATAAGTAAAATATTAGATGCTTTGAATAATTTACAGTTCCAAGTTGATTCACAAAATAAGGATATTGCGAAATTAATTGGAGATAGTTTTTATGCAGGAACTCAGGGAAATATAAAAATTGGCACATTGTATTTTAATATAACAGATGAAGATAATAAAAAATATATTAAGCAATTTCTGCTTAATTTATGTGATGATAAACTGAAAGAAGATCGTGCTAAGGATTTGATTATGTGGGCAATTTTAAATGAATTAACAGATAAAAATATTAAACTTGTAAAAGCTGTGAAAAATGAGTGGAATAACTTTGTGATATACAAGCAGCCAATTGCTTATTTAACACCTAATTTTGTTGGAACTTGGAATGAAATTATATATCCGATACCCCAATATTATTATAGTTCATATTCAGAAGTTTATGAAAGTTTGATGGGAAAAGAGTGGAATAAAGATAATAAAGATAATAAGGATATAGAAAAAAATAAGCTTGATAACATTATGAAAATTATAAAATTACAGGGAGCTTTTAAATATCAACTTAAAGTAATACCTGAATATAAACCAGAATGCTACGATTATATGGAAGTTGAAGGTGAAAAAATATTTTATCCTACTAAGGCAAAGTATAAAATTGTATATAAATATAAAGGATGTAATTATTATAGAAAAAAAGTGAACGATGGCAATTCATATGGTATTTTGCGTAGAGGTAACTATACTATACTATTTAATGAAAAAGGTATTGGATATTATATTGAAGAAATTGATTCTTATAATTTCGAAAAAAATGGTGAGTATAAAATTGATAAATGGGATATAAGAAATAATAATGTTCATGCATATGTCCATGGTTTTGTATTTAATCATGATCAAAGTCAATTTTTTGTTAAGCTGACAGCAAATCAAAAAAAATTACTTTAATTTGATCAACACTTTTTCTAATTATTTAACAACGTTAATATTAATATATTTATCTAACAAGCTAAACGAAAATTAGAAACGTTATACCAGTTCTTTTACAATCTCAACTTCCCATTATTTCTATAATGGGAAGTTGATGTGACTAGATGAAAGTTCTTAAAGATTGAATAAACGTAGTGTTAAAGGAGAACAACTATGAAGTTAGATGAGTTGCAAAAAATTGTGAAGATAAAATGGAACAAGTTTTATATTTGTAGAGATTCGACAGGTTGGATTGATGAAATTGATTTTGAAGTAACACCAAATGAGTTTTTAGAATTTGCAAAACAAGATTATAAAAATAAAGATAAAAAAGGGTTGGTGGGCACAGTAACTAATTCTAAAAGAGCAATAGATTGTCAAATTGATTGGATTATGTCATATCTAGGGTATGATTATCTAAATTTTAATGAAGAAAAATATTCAAGTATAATTAATGTAATAAATGATTTTGAAAAAGATGAAATGTAAAATAGAGATTATTCACTTAAATTAAGATTTATTCAAGCGTTGGAAATAGCACCTACATTTTTAATATCACAAATAAGAAAAATAAGAAATAAGTTAGAGCATGAATATATATTACCAACTGAAGAGAAAGCAAAAGAGGTAATCGAGATAGCAGAACTATTTATAAATGCAACTCAAAACAAATCATTTAATAAGTTTTTTACTGACTATAGTATACAAAATGAATATGATAGTGAAGATATTTATGTACAAAAGCCATCGTATTCAATTCACTTTGATCCTCAGGAATGTGAGATTAATATATACTGCCATCCAGAAAAAGGGGAACTTGTAAAAGTGAAATTAGAGGTTACAGATAAAGAGTATGTGTATTTTTTAAAGGCAGGTATTTGTAATGATTTTTACTATTTAGTAAAAGCATTTGGGTGCGATCTTGATAGAAAGTATGTAAACTATGAAATTAAATTATAATTTATAATAGAGCAAATAAAACCTCAATTAAAAGGGATACAGAGAATGATATCGTAAAGACAGTAAATTTTAAATAAAATACAACTAACTATTATCCATAAACTGGACATGTTTTGTCTATAATGTTAAGCCGTAATTAATTATTATAAGCCCATAAGGAAGGAAATTTAAAATGGAAAGTGTAGTGGAAAATAAATTAAATTCAATTCAACTATTGGAAAATCCAAAAATCGAAACAGTTGAAAAGAAATATATTCATTCAGTACAAAGTGCTAATGTACTATTTAAATTTTTTATTGTTTAGGAAAGTATAAATTTTTTTGATATAATATATAGTGACGTAAGGCAGTGGAATCAAGTAGTTGCATTAGAATGTAAGAATGTACCAATAACATGTTTAGAGAGTGTAATTATATGACTAAAGGGGTAATAAAGCAGATATTTATTGATCATTGGGATGAGTTTTCAAAAGAACATAATAATATTCGTGAGGTTGTGTTCCACGAGGTTAGTAAAATGATTCAATGTGGTTCATTAGAAAATGGATTTTTAGAGTTCAAATGTGAAACCTGTGGTGAAGTTAAAAGAGTGGGGTTTACGTGTAAAAGTAGGCTTTGTTCATCATGTGGTAAAATCCGTATGGATGATTGGGTTGAAGATCTTACTAAAAGAATGGCAAAAACAAATCATAGACATGTTATATTTACCATACCAGAAGAACTTAGAATAATTTTTCAAAGAGATAGAAAATTATTAGAGCTACTGCCTAAGTGTGCTGCAGAAGTAATAAAAAGTTGGTATTTAGAAAAAAATAAAAAAGAAAAATTTGTGCCAGGTATTGTTGCAGTAATTCATACTTTTGGTAGAGATTTAAAGTGGAATCCACATGTACATATGCTTGTCACCGAAGGTGGTTTGGGTGAAATTACACCATGGAAAAGAGTGAACTTTCTTCCATATGAAATGTTAAGAAAAAGGTGGCAAAAACTTTTACTTGATTCAATAGAAGTAGAGTTAGGCAAAAGAAGATTTAGAAATTTAAAAAATGAGTTATATAAGAATTTTAAAGATGGTTTTTATGTACATGGCAAAAATGAAGTAAAGGATGCTAAAGGTGCTGTAAAATATGTAGGTAGATATACAGGTAGACCAGCGATTGCAGAGTCTAGAGTAATTAAATATGATGGTAAAGAGGTTACTTTTTGGTATGAAAGCCATGAGGATAATAAAAGAATTGAAGTAGAATTGGATGCATTAGAATTTATTAAGAAAGTGATAATACATATACCAGAAAAAAACTTTAAAATGATTAGATATTATGGAATATATGCTAGAAATAATAAACATAAAGGTAAATTCTTTAGACTTATAAATGAGAAAGTATTTTTAGAATTAAAGAAACTTAGAAAATGGGAGTATAGAATATTAAAAGCCTTTGGAATAGACCCATTAAAGTGTGAAAGGTGCGGTAGCACTATGCATTTAGATGGGATATACTATAATAAATCAGGAAACCTTATTGAAAAATATAAAAAGAATTTAACAAATAAGGTTAAATTAAAAATAGAAGAACTAAATTCAATAAATACATCAGTAAAAGGCGTAAGCCCTGACGGGCTAGGAGCTTTGTTTGCTTGAAGAAAATTTGGAGGACAATTATGCCTGTAAGTAAAAAGAGAGTTAAAAAGGTGAAAAAAAGCAAAAATCAACAACTAAAAAAGAAAGATAAGCAAATATTATTTAAATGTGGTGGATGTGGAATAGAAGAACTTATACCAGAAGGTGTAGTGAATTATTTTGATGCTCTTGATGATGGAGATCTTAGTGTTCCACCAAGATTTACTTGTGAAGAGTGTGGGGAACAAATGGAGCCAGTTGAATATGAGGGTGTTCATGGAATAACATATAGAACGAATGTATAATTAAAACCAAAAAGCTACGCTTAAAAAATAGGCGAAAGCCAATCTTTAATTTGCGTAGCAACTTGGAAATATAAATAATCATTTTACAAACTATAAGTTTAATAAAAAATAATAGTTTGTAAGGGGCGGCTTTGCCGCTTTTTTTACTAAAGTTGACTATTTGAAGGATGTAATTAGATATAAAGCAATAATACCACGTTACTACGAAGAAATGATAGATTATCTTAAAATTAAAGAACAAAAAAAGATTGCTTTTCCAATGTGTTGTTTTTGTGATATACATTTAAATAAATTAGTACCGCATATGGAGTTTTATGGACACTATGGTATAGGACTGAATAAAGAATGGGGAATAAGCCAGGGAATACAACCAATTCAATACATTAATCCAAGTTCAAACTTGATATCTGATTATAAAGTTGTCCTTTTAAAATCACTTGAAGCTAGCGAGCAAGATAAAGTAATTGTGGGCGATTACAGTAATTATTTATTAACCAATTTATTATTTATGAAACCACTCGAAGGACTAATGTTTAGGAATGGGAAATATGAAAATCGAAATTTTCATGATGAAAAAGAATGGAGGTATATACCAGATGTAAACAAAATTAAAACTGGTTTACCTTTAACAATTTCATCTAAACATATGAATCCCAAAGCATATACAGTATATTCAGATGGAATTATGCAATGCCCCAATTTATGGTTAAAGTTCGAGTATGAAATTGTAAAATATTTGATAGTGGAAGATAGTAATGATAGAGAAAATCTTATAAATTTTATCAATGGGGAGATTGAAATGACAGAGAGTGAAAAACTTGTTTTAATTTCTAAAATACTAGTATTTAATGAGATAAAGGAGGATTGGTAGAAGGATGTTTTCAAATTTTAATGATGCATTTTCTAATAAAAATGAAATTGATGAACCAATTCCTAAAGAAATTGTAAAATCACTAAGTGAAAAACTACCTAAAGGATTTGAATATAGGGGTATTGGTTATGATGCATGTGGAATTATGCCGACTACCTCACAATTTAGAATTGGGATGAAGGTTAAAGTACCGGAAGATTTACTTGAAGAATTTAAACCTTCAAATACGAAAGAGTTAATGGAGTATATGTATAGAGCTCAACGTGAATTAAATGTGGTTACAACTGATGAAGGGTGCATATCACTTAACGGAATAAAATTCAAATTAGAGGATATGATTAAGTTCCCTTTAAGTGATGAAATGATGGTTGGAACAGAATTAATTATACGCCCAAGCCAATTTCAACCTCCATTTAAAGTGCAAATAGAAGGGGAAAGTATAATTAAATATATTTCCATTCAAAGGCAGCCATATGCAGATATGCATAAAAGTTACTTCAAGAACGTTGACAGTAGTGTATTCGAAATTGAATATATATTAGATGAGAAAGACAATACAATGAAATTTACATTTAACATAAACATAGAAAAATCTAAAAATGCGAAAGAGATAGCTGAGGGCTTGAAATTATATCAATCTTTATTAGAAGGAAAATTAAAATTTTCAGGATTTAAATTTTCAATGTTTGTAAAAGAAGATAAGGCAATTAAAAAAACAATTGAATTTTGGGATAAAATCACTCAAATAGAAAGAAAATTGAAAATTGAATTTTCAGTAGAGTTTCCAATTACAAGAGGCGATGCTACTTTAGTAGAAAAACTATACAGATCTTTTGTAGAAGAAAAGCCATATAAACAATATTCAGACATAGCTAATATTAAAATTAAAGAAATAGGAATATGCAATAAAGAAGATATAACAGGTAACCCTATAATGTTTAATTTTGTTAAAAATTCTGAAATTGAAATATGGGGTGTAAAGCTTAATATGTATGATAGTGTTGGACTATTTGATCTCAAAGTAACAGATATAGTAATTAATAACGAAGATGTAGAAAAATACGAGTTATTGTTAGAGCCTACAACCGATAAAGAAATTTATCAATCAATTCGCCATTTCGCTAAAAAAGAACAAGGTGAAAATTATAATAGGTGTTCAAGAGATTTACAAAACGCAGAGTTGATAGATATAGATTAAAAAAAATTTTAACTTTTTTGCAACTGAAGGAGATATATATTCAAGTAAACTGTGGAATTTATTAAACAATTGTAGATTTTGGCAATCATATATTGATATTGTAATATGTAATTTAGCTGATATATAGCTTTCACAGAATCCATTTCCCATTATCCATATACCCTTTAGGCTAATAATGGACAGTTAAGATAACAAGTTAAATATATAGGTAATTGCATCATTTCTAAGTCTTTCAAGCATAGGATAAATAATGGTTTTAGCTATGTTTGAATGTCAACAAAGGAGGTATAGAATTAAAATGAAAATTGAGATTACTGATGAAATTAAAGAACAAGATGAAGAAATTATTTTTCAAGGTTTATTAGAATATAATTTAGCGAGAATTGAAGATAAAAACCCAAAGGATTTAGGTGTTTATTTAAATGATGATACAGGCAAAAAAATTGCTGGACTAATTGGAAATACACATGGTAATTGGTTGTTTATTAAATTTCTATGGGTAAGCGAAGAATTAAGGGGACAGAATTTTGGAAGTAATATTTTAAATCAGACAGAAAAAACAGCGAAAGAGCGTGGTTGCAGGTATTCATTTTTAGATACTTTTAGTTTTCAAGCACCTGAATTTTATAAAAAGCATGGATACAAGGAAGTGTTTGCATTAGAAAACTATCCTGTCACAGGAAAACGCTATTATTTTACTAAAACTCTTTAAACATAAAATCCAATTTGAAGGTGTTATAACGGAAAAAAATCTGTGGCAGTAAACATGATAACAAACTACTATTGACTCTAACCCAAGGTTAGGATTTAAAATAACCTTGAAAGGCGGTGGAATTTTGAAAATTGGTGAGTTTGCTAAAAGGTCAGGAGTAACTGTGAAAACATTGCTTCATTATGATAAGATTGAGCTGCTACAGCCATCTTTAAAAACGGAAGCTGGTTATAGAATTTATTGCGATGAAGATTTTATCAGATTACAACAGATAACTACACTAAAATTTATTGGGTTATCGCTTGAAGAAATAAAACAACTTATAAATGAAAATGGTAAAAACATAGGAAATATAATTAATGTCCAAACAAGAGCATTAGAGGAAAAGAAGAACCATATTGAGTCAGTTATTACTGCACTAAATAAAGCTGAAAGGCAAATACAAAATAAAAGTCTTTTGGATGTTCAGCAACTTATTGATATTATCAAAATAACAAATATGGAAACAGAAGCAAAGCAGAGATTTAATGATGCAAGTAACAAATATAGTATGGATAGTTATTACTGGAGGTCTAAGACTGCAGAACTTATAAATGAATTGGTTAAGCCCAACATAAATGATGTTGTCCTCGATTTAGGTTGTGGTACTGGAAAACAAGTTATTGACCTATCTAGAAAAGTCAAATTAGCAATTGGGATAGATATTAGTGACGGAATGATTAGACAAGCTAAAAGTAAAATTGAAGAAGCAAATAATATTGAATTTTACATAGGAACATTTGAAGAACCAAACATGAGTGTAGATTTAGAGAAAAAATGTGTGACAAAAATTATCTCAAATTATGCGCTGCATCATCTAACCACAATATATAAAGAAAAGGCCATTAAAACAATGATTAATATATGTGGTGAAAACTTACAAAGCATTATTATTGGTGATTTAATATTCTTTGAAAATCCCACTGACTATAAAGATGAATTTTCTTTAGTAGGCTACGGACCAGAAGTAGATTTCCCTTCCAGTATGGAAGAGCTAAAGAATTGCTTTCTAAAATTTGATTTTACAGTTGAAGTACGTAAATTACATCCACTTGTAGGAGTTGTTGTTGCTAGTAGGAATAAAATGACAAAAAAATTAGAAATAATTTGATTTTGGTATGACGAAACTGGAGCAAATTCTCTTCGCTCATAAAAAACCCTTGGGGTAGCAAACATTCATAGAATTGAATATGCTGCAGAACTTCTAATTAGGCTAATAATGGGAAGGTGAAAATACATCATTAATTTATGATTGCAGAGAATACGGTGGTTATCTAAAAGGACATGCTTGCGAGAATTTAGTTCTGTTACTAAAAAAGTGATAGTGAACATTTGTAGAATATGACGGAATAAATTAGAGGAGGATTATAATGAAAATTTTTGTAAACGATCTATTAAACATTGAAGAATTAGATGCAAGAGCCATATTTGAAGGGGTTAAGTACCCTTGGGAAGCTCTTACAAAAATTAAGAATTTCATTTTTGAATACGCAAAAAATCTGCCAAGCGATTTTGAAAGAATAGAAGAATTTGTATGGGTTGGCAAAGGCACTACTATCGAAAAAAGTGTTCTTATAAACGGTCCAGCGATTATCGGTTACAATTGCGAAATCAGGCATTCTGCTTACATTAGAGACAATGTTATCATTGGTAATGAAGTTGTAATTGGGAACTCAACTGAAATTAAAAATTCAATCCTCTTTAATAAAGCGCAGGTTCCCCATTACAATTATGTTGGTGATTCAATATTAGGGTATAAAGCCCATTTGGGGGCAGGTGCAATAACCTCTAATTTAAAGTCCGATGGAACATTAGTAAAAGTAAAATATGGTACAGATATTATTGAAACTGGTTTAAGGAAATATGGTGCAATTGTAGGCGATTTATCGGAAGTAGGATGTAATTCAGTTTTAAATCCAGGGACAATAATAGGAAAAGATAGTATTGTTTATCCATTAAGTTCTGTAAGAGGTTATATTCCAGAGAATAGTATTTTGAAAAATAATGGTGAAATTGTAGAGAGAAAATAAAGTCAAGGAACCAGAATATTGTATTATTTCAGAACTGAATTTTACTGTGTTTTAATTCGTATTTTTCTAAAATTGTTTACTAAAATAATTTGGAGTAATGAGCATTTGTAAGTTATGTCAGAATAACATTAAAGGGGATAAACCATAATGAAGAGAGTTGAGCCTTATAAGGGTATTGCAGGTATATATGATGAAATTTTTAAGCCTTAAAGAGTTTGTTTCATATTGCTTTAATCCAGGATTTTCAGAGTTGTGTAAAGATATATTGAAGTTTAACAAATATGAGCAGGAATGCCAATATAAAATATGGAAGAGTTACACAAAGACAAAAGTACCTGACTTTTATCCTGATTTTTCTGTCAGGATTGTTAGGTATAAAGTGGTATTATATTGAAATAAGATAAAGATATTAAACATTACAGAAAAGCATTAAATAATGTGTAATCTTCTTTTATTATATCAAATCAGTAGATTATTATGAATTAATAAGGATTTTATATTTTTTGTCTATATAGACTTAGAATGGGGGTATATCAATGGATGATAAAAAAATATTTGAAATAGGGAAGTATAGAGTTGAATTAACCCCTCCTAACACAAGTAGAGATTTAAAGTATTCTTCAGATAATAATATAAATACATATGGTGATAATGGGCAATTACTTTGGAATATATCTGAACTACTCAAAGCCTATTCTGATAAAAATGGGTTTAAATATTATGATGACATGTATTTTGATATTAGAGTATTGGATAATGAGAAAATTTTCTGCATTGGTTTTATAAATCATTGTGAAATAGACTTAAAGAGTGGAATTATCACTAAAATAGTAAACAACAGATGATTTAGGGATAGTTTAGTTCGAAATATTCATCAACTACGACCTAACGATTATTTATATAATCTTACCGATAAACATGAATTTGAAAGGGAATTATAGTTATGTTTTTTATTATTTTTGACTTGGGAATGGCGTTATTGCTATTGATTTTGGGATGGTATTTTTATAAATCTAAAGGAAAGGCCAGCAATTTCTTAACTGGATACAATTCTAAAAATACAAATGAAAGAGAATGTTTTGATGAAGAAAAAATGTGTAAAGCTTATGGAAAAAGAATGATAATATGGGCAGTTCCTTTTTTAATAGGAGCCATAGTTGACATATTCAAACCAGGAGCAGGATGTGTATTAGCATGGATAGGATATATTGTTTTGTTTATTTGGCATATGGTTGATAGAGCAAAAAACGAATTGCAAGCTCATCTTTGATTAGCAACTACCTTAGGGGTGCTAATTTTGAAATTAGCTAACTCACAACTACTAAAAATCAAATAATTTTTAAAACACCACATTCTTCAATTTTATGGTGTTTTTTTATTAAGTTAATTCGAATTCTGAAAACTATTGAATTTTGAAGTACAAACAATGTTCTTTGAAAAGTGAATAATGCGGTGAAAATATGATATGAAGTTACTTGCCTATCCTCTATTGTTATAGAATTTATTGGATATACATGATATAATTACAAATAATTATGACACAATGGCAGAAAATTGTGAGTTAGATGATTGGAATTTATGGAGGAAAAAATATAATGGGAAAAGTAAATTCCAATTTCGAGTGGATTAAATTAACTTTAAAATAAGAATATTCATATATTGAACATTAACTATTCCATACGATAACTATCTTAGCACAGTAGAATAAAGGATGATAATTTGTTATTATTTAAAGATTATTGGAGAAGTGTAAATATGCTTATTGGATGTAATTGGTCAAAAGCCTTAAAAAATCTTCTTGAAAAAGATGCTGTTAATGTAGATTATATTAAAACTGGTTCATATGGGAATTTTCATGACCAGTTTTCGACAATGCGTTCTCTGCGTCCGATTTTAATACATGGTCTAGGGTATTTTGAGAACACTGGCATGACAAATATAGAAATGATAGATTTTAATGCTGCAAATAGTATAATAGAAAAATGTGATTCTCCTCATTATGGTCTTCATCTTGCAATTAGGAAGTTAGATATGTATTCAGGGATGAATGATGAAGATATATATGATCGTATGTGCAAGCAGATTCAGATTTTTAAAAATAAATTAACAGTACCGCTATTGCTTGAAAATTCTCCCGATACGCCACATGATCGCAAAGCATTTGATCTTTACCCTTATATTATGCCAGAACAAATTAATCGAATCCTTAGTGAAAATGACGTATCACTTTTGCTTGATATAACACATGCAAAGCTTACAGCAAAATATCGGGAGATTGATGTTCATGAATATCTTGAAAAGTTACTACTGAATCGGGTGTCAGAAATTCATATAAATGGTTCTGGATATGATGGAGATGGTTTCCCAATGGATACACATCAAGCAATGGAAGAAGAAGATTTCAAACTACTGGAATGGGTTCTTGAGCGTACGAACCCTAATATAGTTACATTGGAATTTAATGAGATAGAAACTGAGAGTTATGATACTGTTATTATTTCTTTAGAAAGACAGCTAAATCGAATACAAGAAATCAGTAAAATTTATACTTAGTAAAGTAGTAAGCGTGGTCAGTTTTACGACCTTTTTTAAAATTATGAAATATCTATGAAAGGATAGTGGAATTAATAGGGATTGACTTAACTTCTAGTCATTAATATAATCGGATATGCTGTAGAACTTCCAATTAGGCTAATAATTAGCAAGCTCAACTTTATTTCGCAACCACATAAGGGTTGCTGTTTTCCATTTGTGTTAAAAATAGATATTGGCATGGAAAAATATAACTTTATTTATTGGAGGTGAAAATTTGACTAATAATACTAATAACAACAAGTATATAGGCTTTTGGAAGAGGGTATTGGCTAGTTTATTAGATGTTGTAATTCTAATTCCATTAGCATTTATATTATTCAAAATCAATATTTACGCAATCAGAAATCGAAAATTTTGGTTGCTATCCATTGATATGATTATATATACCATCTATTATGTATATTTTATATCAACTCGTGGTGGGACTCCAGGAAAGTTAATAATTAAAATAAGTGTTGTAAATGAAGAGGGCATGTTTCTTTCTCCTTGGAAAGCAATACTAAGATATTCACCAGGTATTGTATACAACATTCTAGGAATAGTAAATATGTATATTTCAAAAAATAGTACAGCCTATTATGGTTTTAAAGTTTTATGCATAATTTCAGGGTTGTTTTTCATTGTAGATGTTTTAATTGTGCCATTTAATGAAAAGAGAAGAGCTATCCATGATTATTTTGTTGGTTCCTACGTCGTAAGTAAAGAATCTATTGTTGATTCGGAACAACCTTACGGGCACTAATTTTATAATTTATATAAAAATTAGCTATATAGGACGGCTATGCTTTTAGCTTGGTAAGGGGATAAGAATAAGATTTAAAGTTTTTTAAAAGCTAAATAAGAATGGGGGCTAGACGATGAAATTTTTAGGTAATATTATTTGGTTATTATTTGGTGGAATAGTTGCAGCCATTTTATGGTTTTTGGCAGGTTTAATTTTATGTGTAACAATTATTGGAATACCATTTGGTGTTCAGTGTTTCAAAATTTCCACATTTGTATTGTGGCCTTTTGGAAAAGAAATAGATGTGGGTAATTTTGGAGTTGGAGGATTACTTTTTAATATAATATGGATTATTTTATTCGGCTGGGAGTTTGCAATAGGGCACTTAGTTGTAGGTGCGATTTTTTGTATAACAATTATAGGGATACCATTTGGAATTCAGCATTTTAAATTTGCCAAACTTGGTCTAATTCCTTTTGGAACAAAAATACATTAGAAATCAAATTAGGATTATAATTAGGTAAGCTGATAGGAATAGTTAATTATAACAAATCAGTATTGACTCTAACCCAAGGTTAGGATTTAAAATAACCGTGAAAGGCGGTGAAATTTTGAAAATTGGTGAGTTTGCTAAAAGGTCAGGAGTAACTGTAAAAACATTGCTTCATTACGATAAGATTCAGCTGCTACAGCCATCTTTTAAAACAGAAGCCGGTTATAGAATTTATTGTGATGAAGATCTTGTCAGATTACAACAGATTACTACACTGAAATTTATTGGGTTATCCCTTGAAGAAATAAAACAACTTATAAATGAAAACGGCGAAAACATTGGAAATATAATTAATGTCCAAACAAGAGCATTAGAGGAGAAAAAGAACCATATTGAGTCAGTTATTGCTGCCCTAAATAAAGCTGAAAGACAAATAGAAAATAAAAGTCTTTTGGATGTTCAGCAACTTATTGATATTATCAAAATAACAAATATGGAAACAAGAGCAAAACAGAGATTTAATGATGCAAGTAATAAATATATTACTGATAGTTATTACTGGAGGACTAAGACTGCAGAACTTATAAATGAATTGGTTAAACCCAATATAAATGATATTGTGCTGGATTTAGGGTGTGGAACTGGAAAGCAAATTATCGAGCTATCTAGAAAAGTGAAATTAGCAATTGGGATAGATATTAGTGATGGAATGATTAGACAAGCTAAAAATAATGCTGAAAATGAAAAAGCAAATAATATTGAATTTTATATAGGAACATTTGAAGAACCAAACATGAATGTAGATTTGAAAAAAAAATATGTGACAAAAATCATCTCAAATTATGCGCTGCATCATCTAACCACAATATACAAACAAAAAGCCATAGAAAAAATGATTAGTATGGGTGGTGAAAACTTACAAAGTATTATTATTGGGGACTTAATGTTTTTCGAAAATCCGAATGACTATAAAGAAGAATTTTCTTCAGTAGGCTATGGGCCAGATGTAGATTTCCCTTCCAGTGATATAGAGCTAATGAATTGCTTTCTAAAATTTGATTTTACAGTTGAAGTACATAAACTACATCCACTTGTAGGAGTTGTTGTTGCTAGTAGGAATAAAATGACAAGAAAATTAGCAATAATTTGATTTTGGAAGGATGAAACTGTAACTTATTACTATATTCATAATGGTAAGAAATAAAATATTGCGGAAAAATCTTATAAAACGTAATAGGTACATATATTATCACATTTGAATTTCGTTAATAATGGAGGTTAATTATGACTGATGTTTACCAAGTAGATTCTTTTACTACTGAACGATTCAAGGGTAATCCAGCAGGTGTATGCGTTTTAGATGAATTCCCTGATTCAAAAAGTATGCTTAATATGGCTAGAGAGATGAACTTATCTGAGACTGCTTTTGTGGTTAGGGATAAGGATGAGTTTATGCTCAGGTGGTTCACTCCTACATTTGAGATAGATTTATGTGGACATGCGACTTTAGCAACAGCTCATATCTTATGGACAGAAGGATTTTGGAGAAAAGAAAAACCTATTATATTTAATACTCGAAGTGGAAAGCTTATTATTAATCTAGCAAATGATTTGATAGAGATGAATTTTCCATCTATAGAGTATTCAGAAGTAATTCAAGTGCCAAGTTCACTAATTGAAGGTTTAGGTGGAATAATACCTACTTTTATTGGTAAATCAAGAGAGAACTATTTAATTGAAGTTGGAACCGAAGAAGAAGTCAGAGGTATACAAATTGATATTTCCAAACTATTAGAATGTAAGATGCAAGGAGTGATAGTTACAGCTAAAGGCTCAGACAAGTATGATTTTGTATCAAGATTTTTGCACCAGAAGTTGGAGTTCCAGAAGACCCAGTAACAGGATCAGCACACTGTGTTTTAGCCCTATTCTGGAGAGATAGATTGGGTGGTAATAAATTCAAAGCTTACCAGTGTTCTGAACGTGGTGGTGATGTGAATCTAGAACTATTAGTAGATAGGGTATTATTACGAGGAAATGCAGTTACATTTTTTAAAGGAAAGTTATTGGAAGAACTGTAGAATAACAAAGATTGTTTTGTACAAGTTAGCTAATGATGTAGCAACAATAATCATTGCTCTAATTGACATAAACAAATTCCAAACAATTTCATTTTTAGCTTTCACATTTTTGAGAAAGCTAGTAAAATCAATGACTATGGTGCATATCTGAAAAAATAGTAGTTTTTCGTTAACATCAGAGATTAGAAATCCCTCAGGGCACGTAAACAAAATATTAACATTTTGTTTTGCTATTGTATATTAAATAGATTAAGAATGTAATTTAACTGAGAAATATTTAATAAAATGCATAATGTTGCAGCAATATTAAATAGTAATCAGAGGAGGAAGATATATGGAAAAAGGAAAATTGATTGGACAAGGCAGAACATCTGAAATTTTTGAATGGGGCGAAGATAGAATTTTAAAGCTTTTTAGGATAGGTATCCCTAAAGTACTGATTGAAGGTGAATATAAAGCTAGTTTGCAAATTAGCAAAAGAATGAAATTTACACCTAAAGTTTATGAATTTGTAGAAATAGATAATAGAAGTGGTATTATTTATGAACGAATTAATGGGTCAACTATGATGAAAATAATAGCATCTAAGCCTTGGAAAGTAAAGAAAGAGGCACAAAGATTAGCAGAACTACATAAATCAATTCAGCAAAAGGTTGATTTTGAGTTACCTAAATATAAAACGAGACTGAAGCTTTACATATCAAGGACAGAATTATTATCTGATGATATAAAGACAAAATTATATAAATATATTGAAGAAATTCCAGATGATAGTATATTGTGCCATGGAGATTTTCATCCAGATAATATACTACTAACAAAAGATAAACCAATAATAATCGACTGGATGACAGCAACTCAAGGCAATCCGTTGGCGGATGTTGCAAGAACATCAGTAATTTTTAAGTTTGCTGCTGTTCCAGAAAAATCATACATGGAGAAAAAAATATTTGATTTTATTAGAAAAAAGTTATATTTAGAGTATATAAAGCATTACATAAACATAACAGGGGTTAAGATTGAACAGATTAAAGAATGGGAACTACCTATTGCAGCAGCACGACTTATTGAAGGGATACCAGAAGATGAAAAAGAGGCACTATTAAGCTTTATTAACATAAAAATGGAAAGTGTGAAATAGACTACAATTTTAATATATTTAGATTTCTTAAGGTAATCGATAAGGAGGAAAAATTTGGATAAATATACAAGAAAGGATTTTGCAGAATTATTTAGTATAGGGAAAGAAACCTTGCGATATTATGAAAGCATAAATTTGCTACCGAATCCAATTAGAAATGAAAGTGGGTATAGAATTTACTCAGAAGAAGATTTACTACGAATTAAATTTATTGTTCAAATGAAAAATTATGGATTTAGTTTAAAAGAAATTGCGGATTTAATTAAAATGGTTAGAAATGAGAAATGTGCTAATCAAGATAAGTTGGTAAATTATATATATAATAAGATAATTGAAGTTGAAAATCAAATTAAGGAGTTATACCAATTGATAGAATTATTAAAAACAGTAAAGGAAAATAAGCAACTAGGTGAATGTGATTTTTTTAAATCTTTAATAATTAATTCTTGACCTTGTTCTATACTACAACCATTACACTATTAATAGAGTTGATTTCATAATTAAATTTTTAAAATAGGAAATGGGGTTATAGATATGAAGATAATTGCTATTAACGGAAGTCCAAGAAAAAATCAGAATACAGCAACTTTGCTGAATAAAGCCCTCGAAGGTGCTGCTTCAAATGGAGCAGAGACAGAAATGATTCATCTATATGATTACAACTATAAAGGATGTAAAAGTTGTTTTGCATGTAAATTAAAAAATGGTAAGAGTTATGGTCAATGCTCTATAAACGATGAAATAAGTCCAATTCTAAAAAAAATTAAGGATGCAGATGGTATAATTCTTGGTTCACCAATTTATTTAGCTTCAGTTACAGGTGAAATGAAATCATTTATAGAACGATTAATTTTTCCATATCTAGTTTATGATGAAAATTATTCTTCGCTTTTTCCTAAGAGAATCTCTGTAGGCCTAATTTATACATTTGGAGTTAATGATCAGAGATTAGAACAAACAAAATGGAAGGAAAATCTTAAATATAATGAAGTTTTAGTGGAAAGAATTTTAGGAAAAGCTGAATCACTTTTTGTAACTGATACTTATCAATTTGATGATTATTCAAAATATGTTTCAACAGCTTTTAATGCTAGTGAAAAAGCAAAACGAAAAAAAGAAGTATTTCCGCAAGATTGCAAAAAGGCATTTGAATTAGGAAAGCGACTGGTTCAGATTTAGCTTGCAACGACCGCGGGGCAATAATTTTATCGCTTATGTAAAAAATAGCCAATTGATAAAACTCAATTCTGAGATATAGTTTTATTGTATTTCTATTAATAATAATACTTTAAAAGAGTGATTTTTGGTCGTAAAAGATAAATTTCCTATTTTTTTTCAGTTCAGAGAAGAATTCCTCTATATTGTGAGTATTTTGTTGAAAGTTATAAAAATTAATATATTATAAGTATATGCCAACAAAGTAAGCCATAACAGTAAACGCTATTTATGTCTGATTAATGTTGGTAAAAAAATTATTATTAGGAGGAATTAATTATGGCATTAAAATCTGAATTGTTAAATTACTTGGAAGGTGACTATGGTACAAATGTTGCTGTACTTTCAACAACAGACAGTCTATTTTGGTGTTCTGAATCAGGAAATTCTATGAATTGCACTAGACCTTGGGTACAAGAATGGGAACTATTCAGTTTAAAAACCGATCAATATTCAGGTAAAACTTTAATACAAAGTAATCAGACAAGAAAATATGCTAGAGTAAGCCCTAATGATAACCACCTATACTGTGATGTAAATTCAGCTATAATGGAAGCACGGTTCGATATCGCTGACGGTGCTTTTAAATGCTATAATTCGAAATTTATAACAAATACTTCAAACGGCCCATTAACAGCAACTAGCGATCTTCCAGTAAATTATGAGTTATTTGACGTTATTTCAGTAACAGTTTTAGGAAGTAATGGTAGTTATATTAGACCAACTAATAGAAATGGAAAGCCAGTAATTAGTGTTGATTCTACATCACCTGTTAGATTTTATGTTCTTACTTCAAAAATCACAGGAGTTTCTTATTTAGAAACAGAAAACTTCCAATTCACTTATCCTACTTCAGAAATTGAGCCAATAACATATGCTCAAACACAAATTGATCAAAAGAATTTTAGGTATACAATAAACAAGCCAACTGCACAAAAAAATTATTGGACAATTCAGGCTGATTTTAACGGAAAATTCCTTGGTTGGGATCAATCTGGTACATATGCAACCTGCTTATTCCCTAAATATGCTGATGATGCAGGTTTAACCACACAATTCCAGATATATCCTGTTAAATAGTATTGCTTCACTTGTCATGTGCCAGGCTCATGACATTCCTGTCATTATTGATATTAGTAAAGCCACCGATTATTAAATAGTCGGTGGCTTTAATTGAAGTTATTTCTAATTATCTACATATGAAACTGGTACATTGTTTATTCCAAGTTCTTGTGCGGCTGCATATTCATCATAGCCTGACACTATAACAAGGCTATCTCTTTTAACAACTATAGGTTTGCTGAACTTATTATTATCTTTCATATAATTTAATGCTTTGTTCGTTGAACGCTTTATTGACTGATTTTCATTTTGATTTACCAGCTTTGAAATATCAATTATTTCATCAGTTCCAGCTGGCATTTCATAATTTAAATCTATCTGGCCGTTGGCATCTTTTAACAATTGAAACATTTTAATTGATGTTGCTTCTACTGAAATAAAAGGTGTGCCCTTGCTATTTACACATGCTTTTAATTCACCTTTAATCACGAAGTAATTTACATCTGTCATACCTATAACTGCACTTTTCCAATAAGCCTTTTTGACAATTACTTTATAAATTGACTCCATATTATCATAAGTAGCTATTTTAAATAATAAATTAACATCACCATTCTCCAGCTTGGTTGTTTTTACAGGCAAACCCTTAATTATAATCTCACTTTTATTCATACTTTTCCTCCTTTAATATCTGGTGCATAATATGCCCTAGCTCTCAAATTCCAAAAATAAAACATCTAGGAAGTGTATACTACTTTCTAGATGTTCTTAATAAAATTGTAATTTAACTAAACCTATATTAGAAGATATTATATGCCTCTTAAATGTAGAAATTTTATTGTTATATGCTAACACAGGCTTCACCTCGTTCATTAATTTAAAATACTTGATTTTAATTACAATACTATTATATCATTTTGCATAAAAGATTACAATTTATATGCCTCGCTAGTACTCATATGGTTTGCGAATAAAATGTAAAATCGGAACAAAAATTGCTGCCACATTATGGTATTCTTCACAATTTTTCTTGAAGTTATGTCCTTTCCTAAAATTCGATTATTTAAGGCAAAATGAAGGAGACATCAATTACATTTGTTGTTATAAACAGTAAATTTATGGTACAATATATAAAGTTAACATATGCTACCAACTAACTACTTATTAATATTTATCATAATTTAACGTCTATGTATGGCAACTTAATTTCCGTAAAAAAATTCTAATACAAAAAGTAAAAAAAATATTTATATATTAAGGAGCAAAATATATGTTTCATAAAAAGCGTAATAAAAAAATATTGATAGGAGTATTGATGGGACTCATAATCCTTTCATTATGCAATATAGGTAAATTCACAATTGTTGAAGGAAAAGCCAAGAATAAAGCTGTAACACAAAATGATACGATAATATCTTTTCCAGATAAAAACTTAGAAAAAGTAGTAAGGAACACTATTAATAAAAAACATGGAGATGTTTATAAAAGTGATATGGTCAAGATTACTAGGATATGGGCTGAAAATGCTAGTATTACTAATCTTTCAGGTATAGAAAATTGTACTAGTCTGATTTCTTTAAATTTATCATTTAATCAAATTAGCAATATTGATACCTTAAAGGGGCTTATAAAATTGAATTCTTTAAATTTAGCTGATAATCAAATCACTAATATAGAGGATTTAAAAGGGATGACAAGCCTAACTTCATTAGGACTAGAGTATAATCAGATTACCAATATAGAGGATTTAAAGGAAATTACTAATTTGACGGAATTATATCTAACAGGCAATAAAATTCAAGATTATTCTCCAACATTGTCCTATTATAAGAAAATAACAAGTAAAGATTTTACATTAGCATTACCAGATAGTTATATTGATATTACACTACCAGATAAAAACTTAGAAAAAGCTGTAAGAGATATTATAAATAAACCAACAGAAGAGATATCTTTAGCTGATGCTAAAAAGATAACTACATTACCTGCGGAGGGTAAAAATATAAGTAATCTTGCAGGATTAGAAAAGTTCACAAATTTAGTTACTTTAGATTTAAGTACTAATAAGATTAGAAGTATAAATGCTTTAAAAGGACTTACCAATTTGACTTCACTTAATTTATGTAATAATGAGATTTATAATATAAGTGCTTTAAAAACTCTTACTAATTTAAACTCCTTATATTTAAGTGGAAATCATATTGAAGATTATTCTTCAACAAATTCTTTTTATGAGAAGCTTCAAGGTAAGGACTTTCAATTAAATTCATCAGATAATTATGAAAATGCTATTATTTTATTTCAAGATAAGAATCTAGAAAAATCAGTTAGGGAAAATATTAATAAACCAACTGGAGATATTTTAAGAAGTGATGTAGACAAGCTTAAAATGTTTAGTGCATGTGGTAAAAGGATAAGTAATCTCTCTGGAATGGAGAATTTTACTGAATTAACTTCACTAAATTTAGATTTTAATAGAATTGGAAATATAGATGCTTTAAAAGGACTGACCAATTTAACTTCACTATCTCTATACAATAATCAAATTAATAGTATAGAAGGTCTAAAAGGTCTTGCAAATCTAACCAGTTTAGAATTAAGTATGAATAATATTAGTAGTATAGATTCTTTAAAGGAACTTACTAACTTAAATTCATTAGATTTAAATAAAAATAAGATAAATAATATAAGCGCTTTGAAGGAATTAGCAGGTTTGAAATCTTTAGGGCTTTCAAGCAATAAAATAAGTAATATAAATGATTTGAAGGGACTAACTAATTTAACTCAGTTAGGTTTAGACTCTAATAAAATCAAAAATTACACACCAACAAAAGCTTACTATAATAATCTTATAAACCCAGATTTTAAATTGAAGTAATAGCAACTTACAAGAACTTTTTAGAAAGTAAATCCCTTTGGCCAATAGGATGGACGGATTAGTGACAATGGTAATTTTGCTTGTGAATCGCCTTTAGCTGTATTAATTTAATATTAAACATTCTAAGCAATGTAAATTAATGGTATAATATACATGTTAAGACAATGTATAAAAGTAAAATATTGCATATGAAAGTTGGTTAGTCATAAAGAAATGTATTTTATTAAATAACGCTAAATTAAGGAATTAAATTCTAATATGCGGTTTTTACAAGAAGGGGATGTAATTATGGTATTAAAAAACAAAGTAGCAGTAATTACCGGAGCAGCTAGTGGAATTGGAGCTGCTATTGCAGAAAGATGTGCAAATGAAGGAATGAAGGTTGTTTTGGCTGATATTGAGGAGGAATCCCTAATAAGTATTGAAAAACGTCTAAAATCTTTAGGAGTAGAAACTCTAGCTATAGTATGTGATGTGTCAAAGGAAGAAGATATTATTACTTTATCTGAAAAGACAATTGAAGCCTTTGGGGAAGTTAATTTATTATTTAATAATGCAGGTGTAACTACAGGTAATCTTTTATGGAAAAATACTACTGCTGATTGGCAATGGGCTATAGGGGTAAATATTTGGGGGGTAATTAATTCTACTAAAACCTTTGTGCCTATTATGCTTAAACAAGACAATGAGTGCAACATAATTAATACTGCATCAATGGCTGGATTAACAGCAGGTCCCGTAAATGGCTTATATAGCTTGACAAAGCATGCTATAGTGAGTTTTTCTGAAAGTCTCTATTATGATTTAAAGGTAGCCAAAGCCAAAATAAATGTTTCAGTTCTTTGTCCTGCCTTTGTTAACACAAGAATAATGGATTGTGAAAGAAATCGTCCGTCAAGTCTAATAAATCCTTCTTCAAGCAAGGAAACAAAGGGGTTTTCTGAATTGGGGCAAAAACTTCGCAAGCTACTGTCAGAGGGAATGTCACCAAAGGAGGTTGCGGATGAAGTTTTTGATGCAATTCAAAAGAATAAGTTTTACATTATAACTCATAAAGAGTTTAAAGATGGAGTAAAGCAAAGAATGGAAGATATTTTGAACGAAAACAATCCTACAATTAATTTTCAGTTGCCTCCAAGTACCTCAGAGGTGTAAATTTCCTCACTAGCACCCATAAACAAGCTTAGTCATACTTCCTTCCCAAAAGTGTCAGACCCTTATGAAAAAATAAATTTCTACAGTAAAACTAGAGTATAATTGCCAATGTCATTAAGTTAAGACATTAGGATGAAAAAACTCAAAAGAGTAAGGTATAAAAAGATGTACCTGCTCTTTTTTATTTTTTGAAAAATCACTTGACAAGTTAATAGAAATATGCGGCGCAGCCCCTTAAAAAAATAGATTTTTGGAGGCGTTGCAAATGATTAATTATACTGATCATGTTAAGAATAAGCTAATGAGTATTATAGAAGAAATGGCTGAGCACCCTGATTATTATGTTAAGAATCCTAAACGGGATTTTACACGTAATCGTAAACTAACATTCAAATCTGTTATTGAAATTTTATTGTCTATTGGTGGAGGTTCTATTTCCAAAGAACTTTTAAAACACTTTAATTATGATGTTGCTACAGCATCATCTTCAGCTTTTGTACAACAAAGAGATAAAATCTTGCCATGTGCTTTTGAATTTTTGCTTGATAAATTCACTAATTCTTTTGATAATCTTAAAACTTACAATGGTTATAGACTACTTGCAGTAGATGGATCAGACCTTAATATTGCCCATAATCCTAAAGACGTTGATAGTTATTGTCAATCCTCTCCTGATTCTAAAGGCTTTAATATCCTACATCTTAATGCGATATATGACTTATGTAATAAACTATATATTGATGCTTCTATTCAAGGATATAAACAAAAAAATGAGTATAGAGCTCTCATAGATATGGTTGAGTGTTCCAGAATAAAGGAAAAGGCCATATTTGTTGCTGATCGTGGTTACGAAAGCTACAATGTATTTGCTCATATTCAAAAAATGGGTTTTAAATATGCTATTAGAGTAAAGGATATAACTAGCAATGGTATAATATCTAGCCTTGTATTGCCTGCTGAAGATGAATTTGATACAATAATAAACTTAAAACTTACAAGAAGACAAACTAATGAAATTAAAGCTCATCAAGATATTTATAAATTTTTGCCTAAAAAAGTACCCTTTGATTTTCTAAAGCCCAAAGATAGAGAGTTTTTCCCTATTACATTTAGAGTTGTGCGATTTAAAATTTCAGAAAATAGCTATGAAACTATAATGACAAACTTGGATTCATCTGAGTTTTCTACTGAAGAGATTAAGAAACTATATCATATGAGATGGGGTATTGAGACTTCATTTAGGGAATTGAAGTATTCTCTTGGTCTTATTAATTTTCACTCAAAAAATGTGGAGTACATTGTTCAAGAAATATTTGCAAAGCTTGTAATGTATAATTTTTGTGAAATCATAACACTGCACGTAGTGATAAAACAAAAATCTACAAAGCATACATACCAAGTAAACTTTACAATGGCAATGCAAATATGTACACACTTTTTTAAGTGTCCCGAAAATATATCTCCACATGATGTTGAAGCTCTTATACGCAAGTATATTCTACCCATCCGAGATGGTCGAAAAGACCAACGTAAACTGAAGTCTAAAACCACGATAAGCTTCAATTATAGAGTAGCATAAAAATCATTAACTCTCAAATTCTAAAAACAGGTTTTTAATCTGTTTTGTTTGCTATACCAAAAAACAAGCAATGTATATAAAAAGAAGCCGTTAGATATATTAAAACTATTTCTAACGGACTTCTGAAATTTATATTTGCTTATCTTAATGACATTGGTTTAATTGCTCTAGTTTTTTATTTAAAGACAAATCTGACCTGTAATAGTATATTATGTAATATAATAAAATTTATAGAACAATATATAGATTTTTACTACTTTATGTTATAGTATAAATATATTGAAAAAATAGGAGATTGGAGGTAATAGATATAGTTGATTTACTCATAGATTTAATAGCTCTAATGGTGCAAGTATTTACTATTGCTTATGTAGTTGTTAATATAAGTTTCATAAAGCTAACAATAAAAAATATTTTGATACTAATAACATTATTATCTATGTTTGGTTTATTTGTTATGTATTACAAATCTGAATTTCTAATGATTCCAATAATCTCCATGGTAATAATAATCTTCTTATATTTCATATCGAAGGAAGTATTTAATTCAATAATAGTTTCTATTTTTCCAGTTTTAACAGCTGTTTTAGCAGATGCCTTAGCTGGATTTATTCTGATTTTTATATTAAAAATTAATTATTATGAAATCAGAGATAATAATCAATTTAAGATACTTCCATATTTATTTTTACCACCTGTTGGTTTTGTAATAAGTAAATTTTCAAAGAAATATATAAAAAAGATATATATAAAAAAGAAGTTTAAAATTGGAACAAAAAATAATATTCTCTTGGTTTTAAGTATTATTTTAAGTGCTATTTCCTTTTATTCTTACTTGTTAATGTTTAAGTTCTCATTTAATCTTTCTAATAATAAAGTTTGCCTTTTAAATTTTCTGCTAGCAGGTAGTTTTGTTGTTTCATCTATCCTCATAATTTATTATAATATTAATAATAAAAAGAACGACGTAGAAAAAAAATATATAAATAGAGAAATAGTTCAGCTAAAAGAGTATACAAGCACTATTGAACAAATTTCACTTAACTTCAGAAGTTTTAAGCATGATTCTCTAAATATACTACAAGTTATCGGTGAGTTTATTAAAAATAAAGACTTAGAAGGATTAGAAGAGTTTTATAGCAATGCTTTAATGCCTGAGACAAAAAAAACCTTAGTAAGAGATGGCAGTTGTTTTATGTTACTTCAACATTTAAAGATAGATCCTCTAAAAGGACTTATTTCCTCTAAAATCATTACAGCTCAATCTAAAGATATAGAAACAAGAATAGAATTGATAGAAGATATAAATTCATTGCCTATAAGCAATTTAGATATATGTAGAATCGTTGGGATTCTATTAGATAATGCAATTGAAGAAGCTATCTTAAGTGAAAACAAAAAAATTTATTTAGCTATAATAAAAAATGAGGAAATGGCTACAATTGTAGTTAGTAATTCCTGCTCAAAAGAAGCTTCAATCGACAAAATTTATACTAAAGATTTTACTACAAAAGGAATGAGCAGAGGAATAGGATTAAAAATTATTAAACAAATAATAAATGAAAAATACCCCAATATTTTATTGAACACTAAAATAAAAGATTCAATATTTTCTCAAGAGTTAGTATTATTTGAATAAGAAACACACCATTAATTAATACAGGTGTTCTAGAAGCAAAAGCACTAGCAGGTAATTTAGCAGCTTATATTTACAGTCAATCACAAAATGAGTTTGAACATTTTTTCATGGTATCGTATTGGAGAGATATGGATTCAGTTAAAAGTTTTTCCGGACCCAATCCCCAAATAGCTGTTACTTATCCAGAAGATGATAAGTATGGCCTAATTTCAGATCCTATTGTCCTTCATCATGAAGTTGAGGAGTTGCCATCACAATTTCCACATTAATAATATAAGTTTACGCAATATAGCTAGAGCACATTTGCTCTAGTTTTTGTTTTGCTCAAAATCCTATGAAATCAAAACTTATAATGCTGCATCGACTATAGCAGTATAAATTTGTAGTTACAAATTCGAATCTTTATAATTTCCTTATTTTTAAAACATAAATTTCATACTTTTTATATCTTAAAATTGTAAATGTAGCTAAGGCATATGCTAAATAAAGGTTATAAAAATTAGGAGGTATATATATGATTCAGTTAAAAGAGGTAAACAAAAATTATAAGCGAGAAAATGTGGAGCAGCAGATACTAAAGGACATAAATCTCACCATTAAAGAAGGGGATTTTATAACTATAATGGGCCCTTCAGGAGGTGGAAAATCTACGCTTTTATATATTTTATCACTGGTTGAAACATCAAGCTCTGGAGAAATTTATTTTGATAGTAAGATTGTTAGTGGAAAGAAAGAAAAAGAAATAGAGGTATTGAGACGTAAAAATATCGGATTGATTTTTCAAAATCCTAATTTAATAGCTAGCTTAACACCTTTAGAAAATTTATTGTTAGCTATGGATGGTAAGGAGAGTAAAAATAAAAAAATAAAAAAATGCGAGGGTTTATTAAAAAATGTGGGTTTGCTTGATAAGAAAAATGCAAAGGTAAATTCGCTTTCTGGTGGAGAAGCCCAAAGAGTAGCTATAGTAAGAGCACTTGTTAACAATCCTAGATTTATACTGTGTGATGAGCCTACAGGGGCATTGGATACTGAAAATGGCAAAAAGGTTATTGAGCTTCTATTGAAGGCTAAAGCAGAACGTGGCTGTTGCTTGGCTATAGTAACTCATGATGAAAGAATAGGAGCTTTGGGGGATAGAAAGTTTTTCCTAGAGGATGGTGTTTTAAATGAATTGGCTTAATATTTTTAAAATGTACAATGTTAAAAGATTGAAAAAGGAAAAACTGATTATATTATTTACCATGCTTTCCATATTGATTACTACAACTTTATCCATTGTTGTTCCTACTCTTTCAGCAAATATGAATGATTACAATAAAAAAAGCGTCAGAGAGGCTAATGGGGGAGATTTATTTGTAAAGTTCTACTATGATTCTAAAGCCTTTAATGAAGAAACTGACAAATTAAAAGGGGAAGGCTATAAGGTTACTTATAAAAAAATTGAATCTGCCAATTTTCAAAAAAACAAAGGTCATAAGTATTATGCAAAGCTCATATTAGGTGAGCCCGATATTAAGAGCAATGAAATAATTCTGGATTTCTCCATGGCAAAAAATCTTCATGCTAAAGTTGGAGATAAAGTCAGTATTGAAACTGATGAAGGATTAAATAATTATATTGTTAAAGAAATAGAATCTATTCCTACAGGTGTAACTTCAGATGAAACATTAATGGGTTACGGAAAAGTAAATGAAAGTAAAAATGTAAAAGCAGGTGCGGGTAGTTTAGTTTATATTAGTAAGAATACTGATGGAGAAGCTTTAAAACGACGTATGAAAGCAAAGGAAGATGGATATATTTATAGTTCAATAAAGGATAAAGATAAAGAGCTTAAAAGTAATACAGAATTACAGCTTGCTTCTTTTGGAATATTAACTACTATGGGATATATACTATCTTCAATAGCAATTATAACTACCTCAATTATGCTTATTGCTAGGAGAAAAAGAGATATATCTATTATGAAGCTTGTATCTTTGAGAAATAAGGATATAAAGAATGCCCTGAGAGCAGAATTATCAATTATTGTGTTATTGCCAGTATTGGTATCTGTTTTGGCTACTATTGTCATATCTCATTTAATACTAAAATCAAAGTACATTCCTCAGAGTACGAGCACTATAGAACAATTAGGTATTTATGCAAAAGGTATAATTTTGAACATATTGTTCTTCGAAGTTTTTTCAAATCTACCCCTATTAATAATAAATGATATTAAAGGTTTATGGATTCTTAGGGAAAGTGAAGAAAAAGATGGGGTAATAAAAAAACGTATATTTGTTTACTTACTAATATTAATGCCTGTGATGCTGCTCCTGTACTCATTTTATATAGGAAGCTCTGTAAATTTGGTAACCTCCCTAGGTATAATAATAATCATTCTATTATTTTTAATAGTAAGTGCAATACTGATGAAAATCTTTACTACAATTAATTACAAAACAAGATTGCAGATGTATTCTTTTAAAAATATGAAGAAAAACTTATTAATCTGTATTCTTCTTATTGTAAGTTTCTCTATTACACTAGTATTTATGATGATTGCATTAACACTAAACAGCAACGTGGAGAATAGTACTAACAAATCCTTAGCATCAGTCCTGCCCTATAATTATATGGTGCCAAATACTCAAGATTTTGACTCTGAAAAAGTTCTTACAAAAGAAAATGGGGTTGATGGATATAATAGAGTTTATTATTCCATAGGTAAAGTTTTAAACAAAAATATTGAAAACAAGGCAGTTACCATAGACGAGGTTAAGAAGGAAGATTATAAACTAGAAGTTAAAATGGTAGAGGGTGAAAAACTTTTTAAGGGTCAGGATGGATGCTTGATTACCTCAAGCTATCAAAAGGCTAATGGATTAAAGATTGGAGATATACTTCATATATATTATGAAGACAGAATAATAGACATAAAGATAAAAGGGGTATATGATAATTCGGTTTTAGATAGTCAGTCGATTTTGATGTCTTACAGAGGATATGGCAAGGATTGTGATTTTTATGTCAAGGCTCACGGAGAAAAATGGATGACTAAGTTGGGAGACAAGCCTGTTGTACCATTGGATACAATAGGAGGTGATTTATCAACCTTTATAGGAAAGTTTACCAGTATTTTTAGAACACTTTCTTTTATGGTAGTATTTGCAGCACTAATTTTCAATATCAATCTTCTAAACATTAGCTTTATAGAAGAAAGAAAAGAAGAAACAGTAATAAGAGCTTTAGGTATAGGAAAAGGTTTTATATCAAAAGTATATATATTTAAAGGAAGTGTACTTACACTGGTATCCTGTGTTCTTGCATATGGTTTTTATATTACAGTTTCATGGTTACTTTTTAGTGCGATGGGCATTAATTCAGTAAATTTTTTACGATACTTACCTGTGTTGTTACTTTGCGGTTTAGCTCTAACGGTGACTACTTTTATCTATCCCTTTATTACAATGAGAAAATATAATTCCTATGAGTTTTTAAGAGAAAAATAAAATGGTATAATTAAAAAAAAGTAGATAGGTGATAGAATGCAAAATAATATATTAATTGTTGATGATGACTTAGATATAAGAGAAATGTTAGGTAATTATTTTTCACGAGAGGGCTACAAAGTTGATTATGCTTGTGACGGGGAAGAGGGCTTAGCAATTGCTAAAAATAGAACTTTTTCTCTAATAATATTAGATGTTATGATGCCTAAAATGGATGGCTATGTAATGCTGGCCAAGCTAAGAGAGTTCTGTGATACACCAGTAATTCTTTTGACTGCAAAAGGTGAGCAAACAGACAAAATTAAAGGCTTTACAAAGGGCTGTGATGATTATGTAGTCAAGCCTTTTGACTTTGCTGAATTATCTTTAAGAGTTCTTGCAATATTAAAAAGGGCTGCTCTAATTAATCCCCCTGAAGCTAAAAGCATATTAAAAATAAAGGATTTAGAAATCAATCTTTTAGAGCATACAGTACAAAAAGGCGGAGAAGAAATTATATTAACTCCAAAGGAATTTGAGATTCTCAGTACCTTAGCCTCAAATAAAGGACGAGTATATTCAACTAAAGTGCTATATGAATTGATATGGAAAGACACCTTTTTAGAAAATGATAACAGTGTAATTGTTCATATGCGTAATCTTAGAGAAAAATTAGGTGATAAAGTTAAAGAAGGTAAATATATAAAAACTATTTGGGGAATGGGGTATAAAGTTGAGAAGGATTATTAAGCTTAAGGGTGAGCTTGTTATAATTTCATTAATCTCTTTAATAATTTCTTTTATTGCGGCGGCCATAATTAAAGAAACATGCTTAGGAGTTTATCATAAGAATTCCACTTACAGGATTAATCATATTTATTCCGAAAAAATTACTGATTTAGAGAAAGAACTTAAGAGCAGTGATGTTAATAATCATCAAGAATTACAGCAGCTTATTGATAGAAAATATAGCTTCAAGTTTGGATATAGCTTTTATGTAGTGGATGCTACTGGTACTGTTGTGGCAGGAAGTAATAAAGGTGTAATCGCTATAAATAAGAATGATATTATAGATGGTAAAATAGAATATTCTGATTCAAAAACTGATAATAATGTTTTTAAAATTTCTGGTTGTAACTATTTGAAAGATGGGTACTCCTTATATTTTGTTTATCTAAGATATGGAGAAAATGACACAGCTATGCTAGTTTACACCTTAATAGGGTTTATAATATGCTTCTTCCTACTTATTTGGGGAAGAATATCCTATATTTCTAAAATAAAATCCTCCGTGGCAATTATTGCAGAAGGTGATTTAGAACATAGAGTTCCTCTTAAATATAGAAATGAATTAAGAGATCTAGCTGAAGATATTAACTTTATGGCCTCAGAATTAGAAAAAGAGGATCGCAGAAAAGGCGAATTCCTCACCAATATTTCTCATGATATTCGAACTCCGCTTACAACCATTCTTGGATATATTGATATGATTAAAAAGGAGAAATATGATTCTAGGGAAGAAATGAATAAATATATAAGCATTATAGAACGTAAAGGTTTGTTTCTTGCAACTATGATGGAGGATTTTTTTCAATATTCAAAGATTAATTCAAAGGATATAGTCTTAAACTATGAAAGTTTAGACTTAAATGAATTAGGAAGACAGCTATTTGAGGATGAAGAAAATAGTTTTGAAGAAAGGTCATTAAAACTAGAATTGGAATTGTCCAATGAACCTGTTTACATCAATGGAGATTCAGATCTTCTTTCAAGGGCAGTAAATAACCTTCTAAGTAATTCTTTAAAGTACTCTAAACTTAATACTGTAGTAAAAATTAAAATTTCTAAAGAAAAACTTAATAATATAAACTATGGAGTATTTTCTTTGAGCAATATTCCTAAGGAGCCAATCTCTGAAGCAGAAATAGCAAGTTTTTTCGAAAGATTATATAAAAAAGATCCATCAAGAAGTGAAGAGGGCAGCGGTTTAGGTCTGTCTATTGTGAAAGATATTGTAAAGCTTCATGGGGGAACTATAAAAGGGTATAAAGAAAAGGAAGAGCTAGTATTTAAATTGTTTATCAAGTCTTAAGGAATTCTTAGAGTGCTACTTTATTGCATATTGAACTATTTTTATTGTATTATATAATTAGTGATAAAAACACAGTTTTGGTTGGTAGTCCAAACCTGACTATATATAGTTAGCAGTAACCTTCCCTCCTGGGGTCGTCCCTTCACTATGGTCAATTATATTAAACAGGAGGAAATTGAAAATGGAAGTTAGTATTAAATTCACTGTATTTTTTGAAGGTGTTTTCTGGGTAGGTGTTTTTGAAAGAGAAGCTGGAGAAAAATATGAAGTATGCAAGGTTGTGTTTGGCTCCGAGCCAAAGGATTATGAAGTATATGATTTTATATTAAAAAACTTTTATAATCTAAAGTTCAGTAATTCTATGTCTGTTGGTGAGTGTAAAGATAAAAGAATAAACCCTAAAAAACTTCAAAGAGAAATTAAAAAGCAAATGGAAACTACTGGAGTAGGAACTAAAGCACAAATTGCTATGAAGTTACAGTACGAAGCGAGCAAGACAGAAAAAAGAAAAAACTCAAAGGAAAAGAATGAACAAGAAAAAGAATTTCAATTTGAGTTACATCTACGAAAAAAGAAAGAAAAACACAAGGGACATTAATGGAGAAAAGAAAACTAGAACACTAAAATTCAAAAGTAATAGTAAAACCTAATACAGAAAGGTTTTACTATTATTTAGGTGAATATATCGGGCACAACATTGAAAGGTGAGTTATATGGGGGTTGAAAATCGAGCATATCTAAAAGTAATTCAATATATAAAACAATTACTTTTAAATAATCAATTGAGTATAGGTGATAAACTGCCTACGGAACGGGAACTGTCTGAATTATTGGAACTTAGCAGAAATTCTACAAGAGAAGCTTTAAGAACTATGGAAAATATGGGAATGATAGAAAGTCGTCAAGGCTCTGGAAATTACCTTGCTTGTAATATGGGAAAAAGCTTTATGGATTCTTTAACCATGATGATTTTAATGAAACGTGTAGATTATCTTGAAATTAGTCAGTTGAGACGTGGTATTGAAATTCAAGCATTATCCCTTGCAATGAACAAAATTACGGATGACGAGCTACATAATCTTGAACTAATATTAAATAGTATGCAGGAATGTAATCAAATACAAGAAGTAGCTTTAGATAAAGAGTTTCATTACGCTTTAGTGATTGCTTCTAAGAATGAGTTAATACTAAATATTATGCAGGCATTATCAGAAATTTGTGAGCAATTTATAGATCATATATTAAGTAAGACTTTAAAAAATAGTAAAGCTGAACTTATGAAGTCCCACAGAAAAGTACTAAAAAGCTTAGTTCTGAAGGATTTGTCAATGGGAATTGAAGCAGTAAACGAACATTACAATATAATTGATACAGGCTTAATGAATGAGAAAGAATAGTGGTTAGAAACCGCTATTTTTTTTGCGAATTTATTTGACATAAAAAACAAAAAGATTTAAAATTTAAATTGGTAGTACCAATTCGAAGGAGATGTTTGTTTGAAATTTATTTTGCAATTTGGAATTATTTTGGCAGTAACTTTTATTGGTGAAGTTCTAAGATACGCAATTCCGTTACCTGTACCAGCAAGTATTTATGGTTTGATTCTTATGCTCTTGGCTTTAAGAATAAAAATAATTCCTCTTGAACAAGTAAAAAAGGCTGGAACTTTTTTAATAGAAATTATGCCGTTAATGTTTATACCTGCTGCGGTAGGACTTTTAGTTTCCTGGAAGGTACTAAAAAATATCTGGATGCCTGTTCTTCTTATAACCTTAGTAACAACTGTAGTAGTAATGGTTGTTACAGGAAAAGTTACACAGTATGTAATTAGACTCGGAAGGTGGAATAATAATTGAAAGAATTATTATGTGGTTCAGGCTTTTTTGGAGTATTAGTCAGTATTATTGGTTATGAAATAGGAGTATTTTTAAATAAAAAGTTTAATAAGGCAGTCTTTAATCCTTTACTTATTTCTATAGTATTTGTAATGTTGATTTTAGTAATTTTTAAAGTAGATTATGAAAGCTACGACAATGAAGCTAAATATTTGAGTTACTTGTTAACTCCTGCTACAGTATGTTTAGCTATACCCTTATATCAACAACTTGAACTATTAAAAAAGAATTTGAAAGCTATTTTGGCAGGAATTCTCTCAGGAGTAGTAGCAAGTCTCGGTAGCGTGTATTTATTTTCTAAGCTTTTTCATTTTTCCCACCAGCAGTATGTAACTTTACTACCAAAGTCTATTACTACGGCGATTGGTATGGGCATTTCAGAGCAATTAGGTGGAATTGTAACAATTACTGTAGCTGTTATTATTGTATCAGGGGTACTTGGAAATATTATTGCAGAGATGACTTGCAGAATATTTCATATTGATGAACCTGTTGCAAAGGGAATTGCTATTGGAACTGCTTCTCATGCTGTTGGAACCTCAAAGGCAATGGAGATGGGGGAAATTGAAGGAGCTATGAGTAGCCTTGCTATAGCAGTAGCTGGATTAGTGACAGTTATTGGTGCATCAATATTTGCCAGTTTTATGTAGAGATATGGTCTTAACTTTATAAAAATTATATGGGGAAAGTTTTCAATTTGGTATACGAGGAGAAGTATAAGTATGAATTTAAATTTAAAAAAAGTTGATAATAGCAATTTTATTGAAGTTTTATCGTTAAGAGTAAACAAGGATCAGGAGGGATTTATCGAGACAACTGAACAATGTCTCAAAGAAGCAGAGGAATTATCTATATGGAGGCCTTTTGGAATTTATGATGAAAATTTATTAATAGGTTTTGCAATGTATGGATTCTTTGAAAATGAAGGTACACAGGGTAGGGTTTGGCTTGATAGGTTTATGATAGGAAAGGAGCATCAAGGTAAGGGTTATGGTAAAGTAAGTTTAACGCTTTTAATTAATGAACTTTATGAAAAATACAATTGTGATGAGATTTTTTTAAGTATTTATGAAGATAATATTAATGCAATTAGAATGTATGAAAAATTGGGATTTAGGTTTAATGGGGAGCTGGATACAAGCGGAGAAAAGGTGATGATACTACATTATGATGATAAGTGCGTTATAATATAATTATTAAAAAAATTTATTTGTTGAGTATTAAAGTTTCATATGGACATTACCTATTTGGATATACTAAATCTATTGTAGTAAGAACATTGATTAGTTGAGTGTTACAATGAGAGGAGTATGTGACCAATGAAAAAATCAAGTATGATCCTAATTACTTTAATAATTACATTAAATTTCAGTTCTGTTACTTATGCACAAGGTGTAGACAAAATAGATTACAATGAGGCCTTGAAAGACTCTATATTGTTCTTTGATGGCAACCGCTGTGGGCCAAATGTTGAGGAAGATACTGTATTTCCTTGGCGTAAAAATTGTCATTGCCAAGATGTAAGTGTTAAAGGTGATAATCTTACAGGAGGTTTTCACGATGCAGGTGATTATTTGAAGATGGGATTGACACAAGCCTATTGCCCATCAGTTATGGGCTTTGCAATGAATGAGTACAAAAGTACATTTGATGCTACAAAAAATACACAAAAGTGTTTGGACACACTTAAAATATTTACTGACTATTTACTTAAATGTCATCCTAGAAAGCAGATTTTTTATTATTTAGTAGGAAAGGATTATGATCATGAATTGTGGAGAGTACCTGAAGATGATACATATTCCAGGCAGCCTGATAAAAAATATGTTTTCTATGCTGATTCGAAGCATGCAGCCTCAGATATTTGTGGTGAAACTGCAGCTGCTCTTGCTGAGATGTCAGTGAATGAAAAGAACCTTGATAAGGCATATTCTAAAAAATGTCTTACTGCAGCAAAAGAAATCTATAAGCTTGGAAAAAGCAAGCTTGGTGTAGGGAGAAGCAATGAAGATGGAACCTTTTATCCTTCTAGCGGTTACTATGATCACCTTGCTTGGGGCGCTTTATGGCTATATATAGCAACAAATAATAAGAGCTATAAGAATGAATGCATAAAATATATAAGTAAAAATAAAAAAGATATTGAAGGCGCTTTAGAATGGGATAATGTGTCTGTTCTTGTTTACCTCAAGTTGTATCAGATTACAAAAAACAATAGTTATCTTTCTAAAGTCAAAGAAAATTTGGATTACTACAAAAAGGATGTAAAGATAACTCCTGGTGGATTAAGATATTATGATTCTAAAGAAGGACCACTTTTATCCTTTAACGCAAATGAAGCTTTTGTTACCTATACATATAGCAAGATTACAGGAGACACATCTTATAACAGCATATCTAAATCGCAATTAGAGTATATTTTTGGAAACAACCCTTGCAATATTTCTTATATGGTTGGGTTTCTTGGGTGCGGTGGAAATTGGCCTCAAATAATTCATCATAATCCTTCAAATGGATATGCGAACTGGGAGGATGGAAATGGCAATTCAAATTTGTTAAAGCCAAACAAGTATGTTCTCACTGGAGCTTTGATTGGTGGACCAGAAATCGATGACGTATATATAGATGGACAAGGAAAAGGAGAGCCAGCTATTGACTATAATGCTGGTTTTGTTGCTTGTCTTGCATCATATCTTTACAACGTTGGTTTGCACTAATTTACGTAAAACTAATATTTTGAAGGGATAGATATTATGATTAATCGTCAAATAATTAAAATCAAGAAACTAAATTTCTAATAGAACCTGGATAATGCATTTATTTTCTGTGCGCATCATAGAGATGCTTTCACAGATTACAAGTATACACAATTTGGTGGTTGGCATTGGTAAAAAATCTCCTTAAGGTATACATAAGCTTTTTTAGATGTTAAAATATTAAAGGGATAAAAAACTTAAGATAAGAACAAAAAGGAGAATTGTTTTAATGAATGATAAAAACAGCGTGGAATTTAAGTACAATTATAAAATAAGAAAAATAATAGGTATGATATTAGTAGTAGGCGGTTTGTCTGAAGTAGTAGTATGTATTCAAGCAGATAAGCTTAACTTTATGATATTTGGTGGTATTTTAGTAATCCTATTTATACATACTTTAAAACCTGCAACAGAGGAGGAGAAAGATTTAAAATCTCTAACTATAGATGAGGCAGGTATACGAATAGGAACAGCAAAGGGAGTTAAAAGTATAGAATGGAAGAACATGAAAGAAATACGAGAGTATCCAAACCCTAAAAATGCAGGAACTATAAGTGTAGAAATGGTGTCCAATTCTAACGAAGCTATGAGTTTTTCATACAAGAATTTTAATAGAATAAGTAAGATAAGAAAATCATTAAATCATTTTTGCGAAATAAATAATGTTTCTATTACTATGAATACGAGAAAGAAAAAATAAGACGGCAGGTACTTGTAGTACTAGTAGAGCTTGGACCTGAATAGCGATAAAAAAGTAGGAGAGTAAGTAGGTTGTTAACAAACCTACTTACAGCACCTACTTTTTAAAAGATTTCTTAATTTTGTTTTCCTTCAATTGCACATAATAGAACTGCAGCCGCTATACCAACTCTTCGATCTAAAGCATTATTTTTATCGATTGAGAAATCAAGATTCATATTGGGAACGAACAGATTAAATTTTTGTTTGAAGACAAATACCTGTTCTTCACCTTTTCTCCCAATAAAAGTTTGAGGTAACAAACCACCTAGTAAAAATCTTCTTAAAAGTGATAAGGCCATACTATCCTCTTGAATATTGACAATTTCATTATCATCAGCATCAAATATTGTCCATGAATCTTTGAGCATTGACTTTAGTCCTTTTCTTTTTAAGCTTCCAAGATTTTGATTTGTTTTAGAATCATATACATCATAGATTGCTGAAAAATCCATTGCACTTCTAGCCTTAATTAAAAGAACCTCTTCTTTCATATCTTCCCCAGTGAATACTCTAATGTCTTCCTTTAACTTAAAAGCTTTTTGTTCAACAAAAAAATTTAGGTCTCCCTGTTGATTGTAGATACGAAAGGATTCTCCTAGGAATTTAAATACCTTTTTCTTAATTAAATAAGAATTTTCGCTAAAACCTTCATTACTCATGATAGTTCCCCCTTTAAAATCAATATTACTACTTGATTATATAGCATAAATAGATATAATACTATTTAGTAATAAATATGTCAAACATTCCTTTAAATTGTATTATCAATGTAAAAGAACAGGAAGATTATTCTATATGAATGAAGATTAATGTAAAATTTAGTATTATAAAGATTTATTGTAATGAGCATAGTATATATGATATGGTAAAATAGCAAATAGAGAAAGTTTCATATGAAATTAGGCATCTATAAAGCAATATACTAATGAAAAAATTAATTTATTACTCAAAAAAGGGGAAACGATTTAAATGAAAAAGATATTTTTAATTGTACTTTTAATGATGACTGTATTGATGTATGGTTGCGGTAATTCAAATAGTTCAAGTAATTCAAGCAATTCAAGCAATTCAACCACAGCAACAAGTAATACAAACAAAGCAAGTGATACTAATAGTACAAGCGATACAGTTACCACAAGCAATGCAAAATATACAATTGAAAAAGCAATCTATAAGGACAAGAATATACAAATTAATTATCCTCAAATAAGTAATTTAGGAGACAGTGATAAGCAGAAGAAAATCAATGAAATAATTAAAACAGAAGCTTTATCAGGCCTAAATGATTACAAAGAAAACATAGCTAATTTGACCTTCAATTTAAATTATGAAATAAAGTATAAAGGATCTGACTTTTTAAGTATTGTTTATTTAGGAACAACATATGTAACTAATGGTATGCATCCAAATAATGTAATTCAAACTACTAATATTGATTTAGTAAAAACAAATTCAATTATGCTTTCTGAAATTGCTCAGTCAGCTAGTGAAAAGTTTTCTAGCAAAATTCTAGCAGGCAAATATAAACCTTACAGCTCAGATTTGAACTTGGAAGATGGCGGAAATTTAAAATCAATATTAGATGGCTTTGACAGCAGTAGCTTGATGTTAATGCTGAAGCAAAACACAGCAAAGTTTTACCTTACAAAGGATTCCTTGGGTGTAAGTATTGAAACTATGCATGCTGCAGGTGATCACTTTGAAATGGAAGTTGATTATAAATCTTTAGGTGATTTGCTATCTATAAAGCCTAAAGGCTCTGAGGATTTAACAGGCTCACATTAAAACCTTCCATTAAAAATAAGCTTGATAATAACACAGTAACTATTGTTTAAAAATTTAAAGCAAGGAGTCACTAGAGTATTTTACAATAAAAAATATTCCAGTGATTCTTATTAATTTTAATATAACATTGGGGCTATGTAGGTACTACTTAGTTTAATAAAGTAAAAACATATTTAGCTCAATGTAAATTAATGGTATTATTATTAGAGGATAAAAATAGAATGATACAATAAATTTAAAAGGTAGGAATTATCGGATGCATTTAAAAAAAAAGCTTCTTATTTTATTAGCACTTATTATGTTTGTCATATCAGTAATAATTGGACTTTGTCTTAGAAAGGGCACTACAAATTTTGCGTTTATTAATACACCAGATGCGGTAGACAAAATACGATTTGCTGAAAAGCAAGGTGAAAGCGTAGAACTTCAAGAAAAAGATATAAATTCTATTTTAGGTGGTTACATTGGAAAAGGGCGAAATAAAGGAAGTGTCACTGTAAAGGGAATAAAAGCTGCCTGTAAAGAAGAAATGCTCTCTTTGGAAATACATGTAAAATATAAGGGAATACCATTGCTTATAAGCACAAGTGGAAAGTGCACTTATCTGTCCAAAGAAAATAAAATTCAATATAAAGCTAATTATTATAAGCTTGGAAGTATGCCAATTCCTAAAAGTATTGCACAAAGCATACTAAGAAATCATGAAAGTAGAGATTTTCAAGTTAATAATTCTTCTGTTAAGGTTTATCTACCTATGTTTCCTTCTTCGATGAAGGATGCTACCATTAGTAAAAATAATGTGAAGCTTTCCCTTAATAAGAATGACTCTGTTGCTACAATATTCCCAAAACTAGTAGGTACAGACGATTCATTAGCAGTTACAACAGAAAATCCTACTTCTAAACTAGAAGAGATACCTGATAATATAGCTTATAGAAAAGCTTTTATAGCTTCAGAAGAAACCAAAAGGTCTCTTTCTAAAATCAACAGTAATTTAAGTAATGCAAACGGAGAGCTTAAATCAGCTAAAGAAAAAGAAGTTTTAAAAAGAATGATAAACACTATAGATTCTGTTAGTGAAAATCTTGATTATAATTATGCTTCCGATGTAAGTGAAATTACGTCTCGTTATAATAAACTTACAGCGGAGGGAAAAAACAGAATAAATCTTGCCATTATGTCAAATGAAAATATGGATACAGCAACTAAGATTAAAAATACCTTTGGGTTTTAAGAAATGAAAGAAGTAAAACAGAAATTTAGTAAAATCGATTTATATTATTTAAATAATGGTGATTGTAGGAGGGAAAACTATGGCAGATTGGGATTCAGGTAAGTATTTAATGTTTGAAAACGAAAGGACTCAGCCAGCAATTGACTTAGTAAACAGAATAAATATGGATAATCCGAAGAAAATTATTGATATAGGATGCGGACCAGGAAATAGCACACAGGTTTTAGCACAAAAATTTCCTAGTGCTTATATTCTTGGCATTGATAGCTCCGCTAACATGATTGAAACTGCAAAACATGATCATCCTAATATTGATTTTAAGATATGTGATGTAAGCAAAGATTTATCAAAGCTTGATAATGATTTTGATATTGTTTTTTCAAATGCTTGTATTCAATGGATACCAAATCACAATGAACTTCTAAAGAATATGATGGGATTGCTTAAAATTGGAGGTAAAATTGCAGTACAAACACCTATGAATTATCAAGAACCAATCCACAAAATTATAGGAGAGGTTTCAACAAATGAAAAGTGGAAGTGGGAGTTCACAAATCCTAGAATTTTTTTCAATCTTGCTCAAGGCGAGTACTTTGACTTACTTTCGGATATCTCATCAGAATTTTATATGTGGGAAACTATATATTTACACAAGCTAAAATCTCATAGCCACATTATGGACTGGTATCGAAGTACTGGATTAAGACCATATTTAGATGTTTTAGAGGATGAAAAAAAGAAAGCTTTTGAGAAGGATGTTTTTGATAGAGTTGTAGAGGAATATGGAATTCAAAGAAATGGAGAGATTATATTTAGATTTCCTAGATTCTTTTTTATTGCAAGGCATTAACATAAAAAGAGGGGAGAGAGAGTGCAAAATGATCTGTGTATACTCCATAAGTATAATAAAATTTTTAGAGGTGCACAGATTATTTTACACTCTCAGGTAAAAAAATTGATTGTTATTTTATCATTAAGATAGTTTCTATTGCATGGCTAACTACATAACCGTTTATTGCAAATACTGCTACCATTGATATTAATATTTTACTCATTATAATTACACTATCAAATGTTCCTGATTTTTCAGTTGTAATACTTGTATTAATCATTAATTTTTCCATTTAATATCACCTATCCTTCATAAATTATGTACCTATTTATTATTATAAGAAAATGCTAATCCAATTCTTTTATCATGTAGTTAATTACTTGATACATGTACTAATATAGAACATCATTGCTATATAACTTTGAAAATGAGTATTAATAAGTAAATTTACAGTTTTTCTATTACCGTCATCTAGTTATGATAACTACGTTGTGTTATTTACTATATTATGCTAATACATAGCAATGCACAAATATCAAATATAGCAGTATTGGGTCAAAGTTCATGATTATACGAATTTAGGCCAATAATACTCTTGATAGCACAACTTTTTATCCTAGTACAACAATTGATATGTGCACATGTGTTTTGCTAGTGAATAATACTATATAATAATACATAGATAATAAGTTAGCTTAGTAAAATAAGTGCAGTTAATGATATAACTTAAGAAAAAGGATGTTTCGTGGAATTTATAATTAATTTATAACTCTTAAACTAATATTTATAGTATAATTTAGAATTGAAGAAAACATTGAATTTTACGGTGACTTTAAGGAGGAAATTATGAAAGATCCAAGAATTGAAATACTTGCAAAAAACCTGATTAACTATTCCTGTAACATTAAAAAAGGTGAAAAAGTACTAATTGAAAGTGTAGGATTAGAAGTTCCCTTAGTAACTGAACTTGTAAAACAAACCTATTTAGCTGGTGGAATACCTTTTGTTACAATTAAAGATAAGGAAGTTGATAGAGCAATACTTATGAACGCTACTGAAGAACAGCTTGGGTTCATGGCAAAATATGAAGCGTCAAGAATGTGTGATATGGATGCGTATATAGGTGTAAAGTCTGGAAATAACATTACTGAACTAGCAGATGTTCCTGGTGAAAAAATATCTATGCATAAAAAGCTTATTTTTGGACCTGTTCATGGGAAAATCAGAATAGAAACTACTAAATGGGTAGTATTAAGATATCCAAACCATTCTACTGCTCAATCAGCAGGTATGAGTACAGATGCTTTTGAAGACTTCTATTTTAATGTATGTAATCTAGATTACAGTAAAATGTCCAAGGCTATGGACAGCTTAGTTGATTTAATGGAAAGAACAGATAAAGTAAGAGTAACAGGAACAGGAACAGATTTTAGTTTCTCTATACAAGGAATTCCTGCTATCAAATGTGATGGAAAGGTTAATATTCCTGATGGTGAAGTATATACTGCACCAGTAAAAGATTCAATTAACGGAGTTATTTCATATAACTGCCCTGCAGTATATGAAGGTTTTACTTTCGAAAATATCAAACTTGAATTAAAAGATGGCAAGATTATAAAGGCTACTGCTAACGATACTGAGAGAGTAAATAAAATATTTGATACTGATGCAGGTGCAAGATTCTTTGGAGAATTTGCTATTGGGGTAAATCCATATATATTAAACCCAATAAAAGATTCATTATTTGATGAGAAAATAGCAGGTTCAATTCATTTTACACCAGGAAACTCCTATGAGGATGCTCCTAACGGAAACAAATCATCTGTACACTGGGACCTAGTCTTCATCCAAAGACCAGAGTTTGGCGGGGGAGAAATATTCTTTGATGATGTATTAATACGGAAAGACGGTCTATTTGTAATAGATGAACTATTATGCTTAAATCCTGAGAATCTTAAATAGCATGATTAATGATACTAAAATATTTAGGTTGAATTTTTCAAATTAAATTGCTCAATAAGTAGTTATATTAGTCAAAGAACATTGACAGTTTAAAAAATCAAGAGAATTCTCTTTATATTATGAATATATAATTTTAGGCACTGAAATATTTGAAATTAAATTATTCAGTGCTATATTTTATTACGTTAATATCTGTAGTTATAACTAAACCTTCATTTACCATTTCTTTTACTATTGGGATTGCTTTCTCAATTTTTTCAGCTTCATCAATCACTTCAATTATAATGGGAAGGCTTGAGCTCAAATCAAGTATTTTCATATCATGGATTGCTTTAGATTTACCATAGCCTTCTAAGCCTCTAGTAACGGTTGCTCCAGCCATACCGATCTCTTTTAATTTCAAAACTAATGCATGATAAAGATTATGTCCCTTATATCTAGAATCTTCACTAACATAGATTTTTAATATTTTGTAATTTCCACTTGTGTTCATTGTATACAGCCTCCTTATATATTTCCTATCTTACTTCCAATATAATAGCCTACTACCCCCAGTATTAATGAACATAAAATGTATATAAAAGCATTAAGATTTTCTTTTTCTTCAAATAAATTAAAGCCTTCATACATAAAGGTAGAAAAAGTTGTATATGCGCCTAAAAAACCATCTCCTAAGAGCATCATTATATTATGACTTACTCCAATTGTGGTTAAAATGCCAAGTAGAATTGCACCAGTAATATTGATTATAAAAGTTCCTATAGGGAAAGATGTACTTGATTTTTCACTTATGAATTTACCAAGGCTATATCTAACCAAGCTTCCAGAGGCCCCACCAATTGCAATGAATACATATGTCATTTAAATTACCCTCCTATGCTTTTTCAAGGTCAGCATCATCAAAATCATGCCGATTAGCTATAAGCTTAGCTATTACTTCTCTGGCTAATACAACTCCAAAGTAAGCGGCAGCAAGGCCAAACATTGTTGAAAATCCTATATAGGAGATAGCAGAGTAATAATCTCCTTGGGTCATAAGCTTCACAGTTTCTTTGCATAAAGTTGAAAAAGTCGTATAGGCTCCTAAAAATCCAGTAGCAATTCCTAGTCTAATATCAGAATCAAACTCAAAAACTTCAAAAGCAATTGTTAGTATAAGTGCTAAGGCAAAACTACCAGAAATATTAATTAGCAAAGTATTTATTGGTATCACTTCTTTATAATGATAAATGTGTACAGTTCTTATTCCATGTCTGAGCATTGCTCCAAACATACCACCAATAGCTATAAATGTGTATTTTCTCATATGATTTCTCTCTCCTTTTGCAAAGCATATGTTAATTTTATCACGTAATTTGAAAATTGGTATATAAAAAACAAAGTTAATTGACTTTTATGACGAAAGTGATATAATTTGGACATAAATTCCATTTTGAAGTTAAGAAGAATAAAGTATATAAAGAACTGGAAAGGATTTAATTAAGATAAATTTGTGATAGCAATTATCGATAGAAAAGGAGATTATATGGAATCAATTAAATTAATTTTTCCTTCAAAAGAATACGAAAAACAAATTTTAGACTATAAAAATGAATTTATAAAAAATGATGATAGCATGGATGGTACTGCTGGCTTACAAAAGGCCAATGATATTGATGAGTGGTTTTCTATGCTGCAAGATAATTCAAAAGAAGAAACAGTAAGAGAAGGCCTTGTACCAGCCTCTACCTATTTAGCAGTAAGAATATGTGACAATAGGGTAGTGGGGATGATAGATATCCGTCACAGGTTAAATGGGTATTTGATCAATTTTGGAGGAAATATTGGATATAGTGTAAGGAAATCAGAACGGAGAAAAGGCTATGCAAAACAAATTCTTAGCCTAGCTTTAGAAAAATGTAAAGAATTAAATATTGAAAAGGTCCTTATCACTTGTGATAAAGAAAATATCGGATCGGAAAAAACTATTATTTTTAATGGTGGAATATTAGAAAATGAAATTTCAGAGGATGAGCACTTTATTCGAAGATATTGGATTTCATTCTCGTAGAACAGTATAAACAAATTAAGCTATAAAAAATAATAATACAAGAATAGCTACATTTAGGATATAATATAGTAAATAAAAGTATTATTTATTGGAGGAAAAGCCATGGAAACAATTAAGGCACAGAATAATTTGTATGAGCAGTTTTTGCAATATTCACATGAAGATTTAGAGGATTTATTTAAAAAAGCAAAGACAAAAGAAGAACAAGATTTTTATATAGCTTTAGCGGATATAGTATTACAAAAGGAACAATAACGAGTAATAGGTAAAGCTTAATGCCTACGTATACTATATTTGCAGGTGTTAATGGTGCTGGAAAAACATCAATATATAAGTCTTTTTATTATGAGAGAAATAAGGATGAAGAAAGAATAAATACTGATGAAATGGTAGAAAGAACAGGTTCATGGAAAGACAGTAACCTTCAAATAAGATGTGCAAGAGAAGCAGTAAAACTTAAAAAGGCACTATATTATAAATGGAATATCTTTTAATCAGGAAACGACTCTTTCAGGTAAGAGCATTGTTAAAAATATAAAGAAGGCAAAACAAAATGGGTTTCATATTGTAATGAATTATATAGTAATAAGTAATACTGAAATTGCTAAAGAAAGAGTTAAAATTAGGGTTTTAAAAGGAGGACATGGAATTTCAGAAGAAGCTATAGAAAGAAGATATTATGAATCATTAAATAATTTAATAGAATTGTTAGAAGTGTGTGATGAGATAAATATTTATGATAATACAAACAAATTTATACATATAGCTTATTTAAATAATGGAGTACTGCAGTGGAAGAGAGATAATATTCCTGCATGTATTAAAGATATTTTAGAGTAAACTAGACTAATATTTTTCTATTAGTCTAGTTTTTTATATCCCAATTTAACAAACCAATATTTACAAAATATTATTGAAGTGACATAATACATACATAAAAACTAAGTATTTTTATTAAAAGAGTTATATAATTGCAAAGGTTTAGACAAGCTGCTTAAATTTTTATGAGAATAAGCTATATAATAGATTGGAGATAAAACTATGCTTATAAGAAGAATTGACACCAAAGATTCAAAACAATTTTTAGATATGCTAAAACAAGAATGATTTAGAAGGGAGCATAAGATATGTTTTTATTTAATAAAGAAGATGTATACATAGGATATTCAATGGAGGAACTAGCAAAAGTACGGGAGATTCTATCTAGAGAAAGCATTGAGTATAGATATAAAATTATTAACAGTTCAACGCCAGGATTAGGAAGGAGCGCAACAAGAGGAAACCTTGGAAGTAGGGGGATGAAAATGGACTATGATAAACAATATGTTGTGTCAGTTAAGAAAAGTGATTACGAGACAGCAAAGTATTTAGTTAATAAAGTTTTGCACTCTTAATATAAAGAAGTACAAGCTCTATGAATATAATAATCTCAGCTTCATAAAAAATGAGCTGAGATTATTTTTAGTTTTAAGCTTTTAAGAATATTTCATCGATTATTCCTACAAGAAATAGAGAAATGAAGCTGAAGGCTAGAAAAGTTGCTATGAACAGTTAATTTATGGTATAATTATTGTCAAAGTTAATTCAAAATTGTAATATAAATCTAAGATGATTATTGGTCACTAGTTGGTGGTAGAGTTCAAATGATAGAGTCATCAGATAGTGCTTTAACGCGAGAATTTAAAGAAAAATTAGGAGAAGATATTAAGATTATAAGATTGCTTTGGATAGTAGAAAATTTCTTTAGATTAAATGAAAAAGAATACCATGAAATTGCTATGATTTCTCTAGTTAGTCTTCCTAAGGATTTATTGATAATAAAGAATGAGGAGCATTTTTTCGGGTTAGAAAGAGAGATGCTAATATATAAATGGTTCGATTTTTAAGAACTACATGCTTTAAATATCAAAGCAAGTTTTCTTAAAGATAAACTAATATTCTTACCTAATAGAACAAACCATATAATTCATAGGGAAGAAATAGATTTTGAGTTGGTGTAAAAGCATGTAGGAGGATACAGAATGGATAAAATACTATGTGAAGCGATTCGTGTGGCTAAGTTAGCTGGGCTTAAAATTAAAGAACTTAGAGAAAGCCATGGATATGAGGAATATTTAAAAAATGAACATGAACTAGTAACAACAGCAGATTTAGAATCAGATAAGATAATAAAAACAGAGCTTTTAAAGGTTTTTCCAGAGCACAAATTTATATCTGAAGAAAGTGAATCGGAAAGTACTTATGATATAAAAGAGCCTACTTGGATTATTGATCCTATTGATGGAACTGTTGGATATGCAAATGGTCATTATCAGGTAGCAATATCAATAGCGTTTGCTATAGATAATATTGTTGAGATAGGAGTAGTTCATAACCCTTTTTGGATGAAACATTTTATGCAGTTAGAGGGAAGGGGGCTTATTTAAACTATAAAAAAATACAAGTTAAAAGTATAGAGAAATTAAATCAAGCTGTTATTGGTACTGGATTTCCGCATAATAAGGAGAATGTGGACAATTTAGTTGAAACATTAAGATTAGTACTACCTAAAATAAGAGATATTAGGAGACTAGGTTCACCAGCGCTAGATATTTGCTGGGTTGCTTGCGGTCGTTTACAGGGATTTTATGAAGAAAAACTATTTCCATGGGATGTTGCAGCTGCAAAGTTAATAGCTTCTGAAGCCAATGCAATAGTAGGAAACTATAGTATTGAAAACAATTCAGTTATTTATAGTTGTATCGACGGTCATAAATTAATTGTAACAAGTCCTGGTATTTTTGAAGAGTTAAAAGCAATATTAATATCTATTATTTAGTTGTTGATTATAAATTGAGTTTCTTATTAAAAATATATTGGCTAGTAATCTTAAACATTATTTGATTAATTAAAATTAGTACAAGTATTGGAGATGAATATATTGAATAATAAGCAATTTGCAGAATTAAAAATTAATGAAAAACCGAGATTGTTAATACTAGGAGTAATATTACTAATTGGATTAATAATACCTGCTATTTTACTCTTTTCTAGAGACAGTAAAATAAAATTTTGGGGTGAAATTGTACTTTTTAGTTTTACTTTATTTATTCTATTTATTCTAGGAGTATATTCAGCACTCTTTTATGGTAGAAATGATAATAGAGTATCTACAAAATTTGTAATTAAGGCGTTTGGTTTTGTATTAGTTCTTGGTTCTATTTTCTTTAGTAAGCCATTTTTATTTAACTATTATAAGGATATTCCACTAGTCCTTAATTCAAAGTATTCATCTTATGAAGGTGAATTATCTACTTATTATAGTAGTCAAGGAATAGGAACTTCCATGACTATTGCAATTGGAGATAAGGAGTTTGATTTAGATAAACAACCATCTCCAAACTTTTTAAGCATAGGTAAAAAGTATCGTGTTAGTTTTTTACCTAATACAAAATATGTAATTAAAGTAGAGGCAAGTAGAAATGAAGAAGTAAGTGTTAGAAAATGAGCCTATGGAATAATTTTCTGGAAAAAGATATGGTATTAATCTACAATATTGTACCCGCCAATCAACGTATTATAGCGAAATAATAAGTATTATGTAAACTGATGAACTGTTAGAAACTATAAAACTCCATAGAAAGAAAAAATATATTCTAATCATTAGGAAAAGCATAATGTGTTTGAAATTAGTTCATACTACTATTAATAACGTAGTATTGGAGTATGATAATATGAACGCTGGTTGGAATATCGAAACATACATATCAATTCTTTCATTAATCGGTACTTTTGTTATTTGCTTTCTTATAATAAGAATTGATTGGAAAAGATATGGACTTCTTTTTTTGTTAAGTGCAATTATAGGAATATTATTGTGCTATATTTTCATATATCTTGATTTATATTCCTTTCCATATAGGCTTTTTCCACGAATTTCAAAGATACCATTTACGTTGATTCTAACAATATTTCCATTTTATGTTTTAGTTGGTGTTAGATATAGTCCAAAATCCTGGAGCTATAAGATCCCGTTTTATTGGGTTATAGTTCATATTGGTGTGTTTTCTGAAGCTTGGGCTGAAAATAAAACAAGACTTATTAAATATAATCATGCGTGGGATTTATGGGATTCTTATACCTGGTGGTGGATATTTTTGCTAGTATTTGAATGGGTTGGAGGTTTAATAATAACTAATGAGCTAAGAAAACCTCTTGATCAAGAACTAATACGTTATGGGAAATTAGGATGGTTTGTTTTGCATTTTATATTAATTAGCACAATTTTTTTAGCTGGAGCTTATGCGGGTAAGACTCTGCTAAAATAATAAGTTTATTTTCTTATTAATTAACACCAGTGGTACACTCTTAGGAGCTTCTTTAATAAATTGATTTGATAAAATTACTAGATTAATTCCTTTAGTGGATTTAGTAAGGTATAAAGAAAAAGCTTAGTTTGATTTTAAACTTTATTTGAGTTTGCTTCGTCTAATATACAGGGGGGATAATAATGAAAAAAATCTTAATTACAGTTACAATTGCCATTATGATAATTTCAATTTCTGCATGCTCTTTAAAAACATCTAGCAATACAAAAAAAGCAGATAAAGCAATATCTTCAGCTATAAAAATTGAGAAATCCAAAGTAAATTCATGTTTGCCATTGGACAAACTGCCAAGTCAATATCCTATTGATTTGGCTGTGAAAAATGGAGATGTTGTAAACACAAATTATAATAGCGCTAACGTTGATAAACTTGATAAGTTTATTGAACATTATCATAATAAAAAAACAAAAGTTGGAGATATGGTAAGAACAATAAAATACACAACTGAAGGCGCTACAGTGATATCTGATCTTATTGTTGATAGTGAAGGTGTTAAACTTCTAGAAGATATGACAAGAGATGGGTTTAGTAGTACAGAAAATAGGAAAATAACAGAATTTAAAATAGTAGATATATTCGCAAGAAAGAAAAGTGGAAGTGTTTTTTATACTGCAAAAACAGATAAGGGAGAAGAAATAGATTTATTTTATAGAAATATTAATGAAAATTAATTAGGAGGAAAACTTAAGAATAATGTAATTACTATAGAAGATTCAGAGGTTGTTTAAATAGATGTTGGCAATGTGAACTTTTAAAAATAATTGTACTTAAATATAGTCTTTTTACAAAACTAAGTTCTATGGAAATCTTATAAGAATTTCTTTGGAACTTAGTTTTGTTATTTATGCATAGAATTATACATATAATTATAGGATAGCATTATTATTTTGATAAGAATTAAGAATAAAATTAGTAAGTTAGAAGGAGGGATAAAGTGCAAGTATTTTCTGATTCTCAAATTGAAATTGAGGATATTTACAATAGAATAGAATTCTATAAAAATAGAATAATTGTAGTCCAATGTCCCGTTGAAAGATTGTATTATGAAAAACTAATTCTAAGCGAAATAGAAAAACTAATGCTCATAAAACATAGATTTATAGAGAGAAAAAGAGAAAGGGAAAAGGAGTTTACCTTGCTGGAATTATCTAAGTATGATGGTACAGGTGGTAATCCAGCCTACGTTGCAATAAATGGAATAGTATATGATATGAGCTTAAACTCCGCCTGGGGTGGTGGAATGCACTTCGGACTTTATAGCGGAAAGGACCTAACAACTCAATATAATAGTTGTCATAGTATGACACAGATATTAAATAAGCTTCCCAAGGTTGGAATAATAAAAAAATAATAAGGAGGAATTTTTTGGAGAAGATTATAAATGATTGTTCAATTATTAGTTCTAAAAACAATACAAATAATAGCCTAATAGAATCAGCAGTAACCTTTATTAAACAATCAGGCAAAGAGAGAATAAATGCTATATGGCTTGAAGCCTCTGGCTGTTCAGGCAATATTATATCTCTACTAAATGCAGATGCACCAGATGTATATTACTTGTTGCAGGAAATGATTAATCTTAAGTTTAGTAATAGTCTAATGAGCCATGAGGGTGAGAAGGCTTTTGAGAGTTTTTTAGATACTTTAGAAACAAAATTTGTATTGATAATTGAAGGAGCTGTTTCTACTAAAGATAATGGAAAATATAATATTATAGCAAGGTACAATGGTAGATCAATTAGTGCAATGGAAGCCATTCAGATGGCTGGACAGAGAGCAGAATATATTATATCCGCGGGTACTTGTGCTTCCTATGGAGGCATTTCTGCTGCAAGTCCTAATCCAGGGATGAATAAAAGTGTTGATGAATTTTTAAATAAAGAAGTAATAAAGGTTCCCGGATGCCCTAGTCATCCAGATTGGGTTATTGGAACTATAGCTCATATTATTTTAATAGGAAAACCGGAACTTGATAGCAAGGGAAGACCCATAATATTTTATGGAATAACAATACATGATAATTGTCCAAGAAGATCATATTTTGATAAAGGCATATTCTCAAAAAAAATTGGTGATAAAGAATGTATGTTTAAATTAGGATGCAGAGGACCAGTAACTAAAACTGATTGTCCTACAAGGAAGTGGAACAATTATGTTAATTGGCCAATAGGTAATAATGCTACTTGTATTGGATGTGCTCAGGAAAAATTTCCAGATGGCATGGAACCATTTATCAGACAGATTTAGTTATTAAGGAATTAAGGAGGCCAAATGAAATCAAGAATAACAATAGATCCAATTACTAGAATAAGTGGTTTTTTAGAAATTGAAGTTGAAATAGACAAGAATAAAATAGTAGATGCTCGTTCAAGCGGATTACTTTTTAGAGGCTTTGAGAAAATGCTCAGAGGAAGGGAGCCTATTGATGCTATTTACTTTACAGAGAGAATATGTGGGATTTGCTCTACAGCTCATGCATACGCTTCAACGGTTGCTCTAGAAAATGCAATTAGAATGCAGCCACCAGTAGAAGCTAATCTTATTAGAGGTATTATTCATGGTGCAGAGTTTCTTCAAAATCATATTAGACATTTTTACCTTTTTACTTTACCAGATTATGTGAAATTACCTGAAATATCATCCATTTATCAAGATAACAACAAAGATTTAAGACTACCGAATAATTTAAGTAATAGGATGCAAAAAAATTATGTTGAATCTTTACAATATGGCAGGATGTCCCATGAAGCCCTTGCTGTTTTAGGTGGAAAGGCTCCGCATAATCATGGTATTTTTGTTGGTGGTATGAATAATAGTATAAATGCTTCACAGCTAATAAAAGTTAAAGCTTTGCTTCATGATATAAAACAGTTTGTAACTAATAATATGATAGAAGATGCTCAGGCCATAGCTGAATATTATAAAGATTATTTTATTAAAGGGGCAAGCTATGGTAATTTTATGAGTTATGGACTTTACAATTCTACTGGTGAAAAGTCCTTAAATTACGTTGAACCTGCTATTTTAATTGATAAGAAGTTACAGGCTTTTGATTCGTCTAAAATAAGTGAAAATATTTATAGTTCTTGGTTTGAAGGAAAAAACATAGAAAACGTGCCGGGTGAAAAACCAATTGATGAAAATTCTTCTAAAGATAAAGCCTATAGCTGGATTAAGGCACCAAGATATGAAGGTTATTCAATGGAAGTAGGACCACTAGCTAGAATGATTATTAGCGGAAAATATAAAAATAGGATTGCTGCTATGGATCGAATACTAGCAAGGGTGATTGAAACAAAAATAATAGTTGAAATTTTGGAAGGGAAAATAGAAAGACTAGAAGAATTTTTAAGAGATAAAACTTTAGCGAGTCCCTTAAGCTATGAAATACCAGTTACTAGTAAAGGAAAAGGGTTAATAGATACAGTAAGAGGTTCATTAGGTCATTGGATTAATATAGAGGATAAAAAAATCATGAATTATGACATAATTACACCCAGTGGATGGAATCTATCTCCTCAGGATTCAAAAGGGGTAAAAGGTGTACTTGAAAAGGCACTAATTGGAACGTCTATTGAAGATACTAAGAATCCAATTGAAATTGGAAGAATTGTAAGAAGCTTTGATCCATGCGTTTCCTGTGCTACACATGTAATATCAGATGATTTTTCGCCTTTAGAGATAAGGATTTTATAATGAAGCCGAAACTAGTAGCCATAGGAAACAGACTAATGGGTGATGATGGAATTGCAATAAAAGTGGCGGAAAGTATTAGAGAAACATTAGAGTTTCATGGAATAGATGTTGTTATTGGAGAAACAGATATATATTATTGCTTAAATGATATATTTGATGTAGATGTAGTATTTATACTAGATGCAGTTTATTATGGAAAAGGGCCAGGAACTATTACAGTTAAGGATATTCAGAATTGTGAAACCCGTGAGAGCAAAGAATTTACACAGCATGGTATGAATTTAATCAATTTACTAGAGTTGTACAACTTGAACAAAAAAATTTATATAATTGGAATCGAAATTGATAAAATCACTTATAGCAACCATATTAGCACTTCATTGAATAAAAGCTTTCATGATATATGTAGTGATGTTAAAAAAATTGTTTTAGATAATGTAAAAGCCTATAGATATGATTAGGATAAATAACAAGACTATCTAAAAAAGTATGGAGAATATCCATACTTTTTTATTTAACTATTAACTTACTTAAGTAAGTTTACTTTTTTAGTCTACCATTAAAGTCCGCAAGCCCATGATTCATATGGTATATTGGAGCAAATTTATTTTTTAGTAGGATTCTAACTGCTTTAGGGCTTCGACCTCCTGAGGCACAATGCACTAAAATTGGCTTACCTCGAAATCTTTCTAATTCAGCAATTCTTGATGATAGCTCACTAACAGGCATTAATTTGGAACCATTAATATGTCCTGTTTGATATTCATTTTTGTTTCTCACATCTAAAATAATAAGATCTCGATGTTCTTTAATTAGATTAACAGTTTCAGCTCCAGAAACATTTGTTACATTTTTGTTTAACTTAAGGCTTATTCTAGGATAGAGTAAATAGACTATCATTAGAAGTGGTAATGGGATTAATAAAAGATTCATAATGCTCTCCTTTAAATTATATATTTTAGTTTTGATTTGTCGCTTTACATATTTGATATTTAGTGAATTACAAAAGAAGTATATATTGATTAATACCCCCTGTGGGTATATAATAACATTAAGATTTAGTAAATACAATATATAAATTTATTATGTTCTGATTTTAGAATTTAAATAAAGGAGATTTATTACATGACCTTACAGCAACTAAAGTACGCAATTGAAATTGCAAATTGTGGTTCAATAAACATTGCAGCTAAAAAGCTTTTTATTTCTCAGCCTAGTCTTTCTAACGCAGTTAGGGAGCTTGAAACTGAATTGAATAAAACAATTTTCCAGCGCACAAACAGAGGTATAAGCGTTACTGTTGATGGTGCAGAATTTTTAGGTTATGCAAGACAAGTAATTGAACAAGCAGAATTATTAGAAAAGAGATATCTAAATGTTAAACCCTCTGCCCAGCATTTTTCTGTGTCCACGCAGCACTATGCTTTTGCAATTAATGCTTTTGTTGATTTAATAAAAGAATATGGTAAAGATGAATATGAGTTTAGCCTAAAAGAGACGAAGACTTATGAAATTATTGACGATGTAAAAAATCTTAGAAGTGAAATAGGAATTTTGTATTTAAATGAATTTAATTCAAAAGTATTAAACAAGCTATTGAAGGAAAATAATTTAAAGTTTACAAAGTTATTTGTAGCGAAACCACATGTTTTTATAAGTGTTAAAAACCCTCTTGCAAAGAAAAATCAAGTTACACTTAATGATTTAGAGGATTATCCTTACTTGTCTTTTGAACAAGGGGAATTTAATTCCTTTCATTTTTCAGAAGAGATACAAAGTACTCTTTCTCATAGAAAAAGCATCAGAGTAAGTGATAGAGCAACACTTTTCAACCTATTAATCGGCTTAAATGGATATACAATTTCAACGGGAATTATAAGCTCAGATTTAAATGGAAATGATATTATTCCAGTGCCGTTAGATATTGAAGAAGATATTACAGTAGGTTGGATTTCACACAAAAGCATTACACTTAGCCAACTTGGAAATGTTTATATTAATGCGCTAAATGAAATAATCAAAGATTTATAATTAATAAAGACTAATTCTATTGCTTGTTATAGTTGCAAACTATAACAAGCAATAGTTTTTTGGAACTATACTATAAGTGAACATTTTGATATGATTAGTGATAAAAAGTAAGATAGATACTGCATCAGACAGTTTATTTATAAGAATTTTATTATTTACGAATTTTTTAGTACATGGGGGAACTATATGAAGATTAAAGATAGACCATTAATTTTTGATGGTGCAATGGGAACCTATTATCCAAGCGTAAGTGAACACACACAATCAAAATGTGAACTGGCCAATATTTATGATAGAAATACCATATTAAATATACATAAAGAATATATAAACGCAGGTTGTAAGGCAATTAGAACTAATACCTTTGGAGCAAATAGGATTAGTCTTGAAACTGATTTTCATACAGTAAAACAAGTTATTACTAAAGGTTATGAAATTGCTCTAGAAGCCACAAAGAATACAGATGTTTTAGTTTTTGCTGATATTGGACAAATACTATTTTTAGAAGAGATTGATTTATGGGAAGCATATAAAGAAATAGTAGACTTATTTTTAGATTTAGGCGCCAATTATTTCATATTTGAAACCTTTAGCAGCGATGAATATTTGAAAGAGCTTTCGGAATATATTAAAGAAAAAAATTCAAAAGCATATGTATTGGTAGAATTTGCAGTTTCTCCTGAAGGATTTACTAGGCTTGGTGAATCAGGTAAAAAACTAATAGAAAAGGTTTTACAGGTTACAACTATTGATGCATGCGGTTTTAACTGCTTTTCAGGACCATATCATTTGCTTCAATACATTAAAACCCTTGATTTAGAAAACAAAACTATTTCAGTTATGCCAAACTCAGGATATCCAACAATTATAGATAATCGTACCTTTTACGATAATACAAAAGAATATTTTGCTAGACAAATGCTAGAAATTACAAAACAGGGTGTTGCTATAATAGGGGGGTGTTGTGGTACAACTCCAGAATTTATAGCGGAAATTGTTTTAAAGCTTAAAGGTTTAGTGCAAGGTGAAATTGTTTCTACCAAACAGATTGAGAAAGTTCAGATAGCGAAACCAATTATCAAGAATCTACTTTTAGATAAAATCCATAAGGGCAATAAAGTTATTGCAGTAGAATTAGACCCACCAATTGATACTGAAATAGAATTTTTTATGAATAGTGCTAAAAGTCTTAAAATGCAGGGAGTTGATGCAATAACAATTGCAGATTGCCCCATTGCAAGAGCAAGGGTAGATAGTAGTTTGCTGGCATGTAAGCTAAAAAGAGAACTAGACATAACTACTATTCCCCATATGACTTGTAGAGATAGAAATATTAATGCCACAAAAGCTTTACTACTCGGATTAAATATTGAGGGAATTAATAATGTTTTAGTGGTTACTGGTGATCCAATACCATCAGCACAGCGTGATGAAGTTAAGGCAATGTTTAGTTTTAACTCTGCAATTCTTGCAAAGCATATCACTAATCTCAATGATACAACATTTTCAGCTCCTTTTAATATCTGCGGTGCTTTAAATATAAATTCAAGAAATTTTAGCAGCCAATTAGCACATGCAAAAAAGAAAATAGAAAATGGTGTAACAATGTTTTTAACACAGCCTATTTTTACTAAGCAGGCAATAGAAAATCTAAAACTAGCACGCTTGGAATTGCCAGTAAAAATTTTAGGAGGAATTATTCCAATTGTAAGTTATAACAATGCTTGCTTTATGAATAATGAAATTTCAGGAATTGATGTGCCAGAAAATATTATTGACAGATATAAGGATATTTCAAAAGAAGAAGCAAGTATTCTTGCAATTGAGATATCTACAGAAATTGCAAAAAGATCGATTCTTATGTTGATGGATACTATCTTATTACTCCATTTAAAAGAATTGATATTATTACTGAAATTATTAAGAACATAAGCGAATGGAATAATGAAATTTTACTATAAAAATAAAAAAATTCAAAGGTGAGAAACTCAATTTTGAGTTTCTCATTTCTGTTTTATCTATGAAATTCTTTACATATAAAAAAAAAATAGAGGCATAATATAATGGAAAATTATAATTATAACACTTTAGTTATATTAAGAGTTAGTAATACCAGTATAAATGGAAAGGAAGAAGAGAATATAATTTGAAAAGATATAGTATATTATGGATTTCTACCATATGCATAATTTTATATATTATATTGAATCCAGGTGAAAATGCAACACCTATAGAAAAAATTGATATTCCTTCAGGGATATCTTTTGACTTAATAAATGGAAATATAGACAATGGCTTCCACTTGTCCGTAAGTGCCTATACATTTAACAAAAAGGATCAGATATCTAGCATAATAATAGAAGGAATTGGTAAGGATATTCCAGAAACTAGAGCTACAAGACAGCAGATGAGTTCAAAAAAGTTCATGGTTGGATTACAAAAAGTACTAATATATAGCAATGACTTTGCTACAGCAGGAATAAATTCAAGTATTGATATACTTTTTTCTAATCAAGACATGAATGATATGGGATGGGCGGTAGTATTCAAAGGAAAGGGAAAAGATCTTTTAAAGTATAAAATAGATGAATTTCCAACTTCTTCAGATTATATTAATGGCATGGTAGAAAGCTCCAAAGAACAAAATTTCATGTCAAACAATTATAAAGTAATGGACATGTATGTAAGAGTAAACTCAGAAGGCAGAAGTTTGGTTCTTCCATATCTCGAAATTTTAGATGGTAAGGTTACAATAACAGGGCTAGCAGCATTCAAAAAAGACAAGATGGTGAAGGTAATTCCTATGGAAGAAGCAAAATATTTAAATATTTTAAAAGAAAATAAAGTAAAAGGGATTCTAACTGTTCAAAAGGATGCAGAACATTGGGCATCAAGTTATGGAGAAACTAAAAGAAAAGTAAGCTGTGAAAAGGTTGGAGGAAAGTATAAGTTTGTTATTAATGTAGAGTTTCAAAAGGGAGTAGTCTTAAATAATACCTTATATGATGACCTCATAACAAATCCTAAAACAATAAAAAAGTATTCTAATGAATTGGAGGAACAAACTAAGAGAAGATGCAATGAATTCATAAATAAAATGAAAAAGGAGTATAAAGCAGATTTTTTGGACCTTGGAAGAATTGCTGCTGCAAATTTTGGTCGAAATAATGGCACAAACTGGGACGATATTGTTAGTAATTCCGAGATTTCTGTAAATGTAAAAGTAAAGATTGATAAGTTTGGAAGAGGTGAATTTCTTATAAAAAATAAATAGATAAGAGATTACATTAGTTATAAATACACATTAAGGTGATGTAAATGAAAGTTGAGAATATTGATAATAAAATCAGTAAAGTTATAAATATTTTAGGTAATTCTGCACCAATTAAGACTAAAAAAATCAGCATAGGTAAAAATCCTTCAATATACGGGGCAATTATATATATTGATGGACTAGTAGACAAAAATATAATAAATAGAGATATACTTAATCCATTAATGATTGAAATACAAAGTTCAGTATTAATAAATAGAAATACAGCTAGTTTTTTATGCGACAATTATATTACTGCAGAAAGCTCTATCATCATTAAAAATATACCAGAACTTTATAAGGAAATTAAAAGTGGAAAAACTTTGCTTTTGATTGAGAATATTGAGGAATATATACTTATAGATACAGTTGGGGGTAAGGGAAGAACGGTATCTGATCCAGCAAATGAAACTGCGCTAAGAGGCTCAAGAGACGGATTTGTAGAAAATATAGAAGTTAATATAAGCTTACTTAGAAGGCGAATCAAAGACTCAAATTTTTCAGTGGAGAACTTTATAGTTGGAAGGCGAACACAAACAGATGTAGCATTAGTATATATTAAGGATGTAGTAGACAATGAAGTTCTAGATGAACTAAGAGAAAGAATTAATTTAATAGATGTAGATTCTGTAACTGGATCAGGTGTGTTTGAGGAATTTATTGATGAAAACCCATACAGCATTTTCCCTATGTTTTCAACAACAGAAAGAGTTGATAGAGCTGTAGCAAGTATTATGGAAGGTAGAATAGCAATCATAGTAAATGGAAATCCTTTTATAATAACATTACCAACTGTATTTATTGAATTTTTGCACACTGTTGAAGATTATAATCAAAAAGTAATAACAACAAATTTTATAAGATTTCTTAGAATTATAGCAATTTTAATTGTAATTACACTGCCATCAATATATTTAACATTAATTAAATTTAATGCTGAACTTATTCCTATTGAGTTTGTTGTTCCAATAGTACAATCACGAGTAGGGATATCCTTATCACCTTTTATGGAAATACTAATACTAGAGGTCTTAATGGAAGTTTTGAGGGAAGGTGGATTAAGACTTCCTACAAAAATAGCACAGACTTTAAGTATAGTTGGAGGTATTATTATTGGTAATGCTGCTGTAGAATCAAGGATTGTAAGTCCCAGTACTTTACTAGTAATCGGTGTTACAGTTGTATCTTCATTCCTAACTCCCAATGTGGATATGTCTATTTCTATAAGATTATTAAGATTTCCTATGCTATTTCTGGCTAATGCTATGGGCATATTTGGAATTGCTACTGGATATACTTTTCTCATTATTCATTTATCTTCGTTAGAGAATTTTGGTGTTCCGTATATGACATTTTATAAAGATGATTTAAAGGATAGCGTTATTAGAGCCTCATTATGGAAAATGAATGCGAGACCTTCTGTTATTTCAAATAGAAATATAAAAAGACAAACTGATTTCAGACAGAAGTTTAGGAGAAAACCAGATGAATAAGAAAAATCAGATGTTAACCACCTATGAACTTTCTTTTACCTTAGTTGGATGCATAGTAGGCGCTGGTATTCTTAGCTTGCCTAATACAGTGGTAGGTATCGCAAAACAGGATGGATGGGTATCCATTATTATAGGAGGGGTGTATCCTTTATACATTGTTTTAATTGGTGGAATTATCATTAAGAAGTATCCTAATAATAACATTATGGATTTAAGTAAAGCATATCTAGGAAATATTTTAGGAAATACTTTAAATTTAATATTTATGCTGCAGTTTTTGCTTTATGCGGTGGCAGCTATGGCTGGTTCATGCAATACTTTTAGAGCATATAGTATTCCCTTTATGACACATTTTAAAGTAGTATTAGTTTTTGTTTTAATTGTTTTATATGCCTCAACCAAAGGATTAAAGGTATTGGCTCGATTTAGTGTACTTGTGTTTTATTTATTATGCATTGTACTATCAGCATCTTTAATAAGCATTAAAGAAGGTAGTTTAATAAATTTGCGACCATTATTTGGGGTTAGTACTGGTAAAATTATAAAAGGAAGTATAGAATCTGCATTTTCATACGGAAATATGGAATTTCTTTTAGTTATTTATCCTTATGTAATGGATAAGAAATCAATATTAAAAACCTCTTTAAAAACCACATTTGTTATAATAACCATGTATACTTATATAGTAACTTCAGCAATATATTATGCTGGACCAGATTTATTACCAAAACAACTGTGGCCGTTTTTACTATTAGCTGAATCAGTAAAAATACCTGTAATTAATAATTTCAGATTTGTTGTCATATTTATTTGGATTATTATAGCTTTCAAAACAGTATCTCTTCAATTTTATGCTGCAACAAAAGTATTAAATAATATTACAAAAATAAATAGAAAGACAGTATGCATATTACTATTGCCATTTTTATTTACATTTTCATTTTTTATGAAAAATGAGGTAGTGAGGAGAGATTTTTTGGGGGGAATTATGCCAAAGGTAACAATGTTTAACATTCTATATGTGACATTAATTGCATTATTAACACTAATAAAAAGTGTAAGTTTAAAAAACTCAAATGTGTCCATTGATTAAATAGAAAGTTGATGATATGATTAGATAAATTAATATTTGTTTTCGGTTGGAAGAATTTAAATAATTCTATTCCAAGAGTGATATTGTTTCTGGGGTGGGAAACTCAATTTTGAGTTTCTCACTTTTGTTTTTTTGTCACAAATCCATAAAAATAGAAAGGTAGAAAAAAGGAGGATATGAAATGTATATTGGTTTATTTATAGTGCTATTATTAATTTTAATAGTTCCCTTAACAATAACAAAAGTGGAGGATAATCTTGAAATCTTTCTTTTTATTATGGGAATTTTAGCAATAATAATCTCCGGATCCATCTCTTTAAATTTTATTATAGAAGTTTTTGAGAATCACTTTTTATACATGATAACAGGTGCAGTATTAATTGGGGGTTTTTTGTTCAAGTTAGCAAATAAATATATTCAAAAATCAGTAGAATATATTTTATCCCATATCCCTTTAAAGCTGTTTATTTTTATTATGGTTGTTGTAGTTGGACTAATTTCAAGCATTATTACTGCAATAATAGCATCATTGCTATTAGTAGAGATTATTGAAATGCTTCCTATAAGTAAAAATAATAAAATAAGAATAAATATAATTTCCTGTTTTTCCATTGGGTTAGGAGCGGTACTTACACCAATAGGAGAACCCTTATCTACAATTATTGCTACAAAGCTTGATACTGATTTTTGGTATATGATGACCAGTCTTGGGATATATATTATTCCTGCTCTTGTGCTACTCGGGTTAATGGGTTCCTTCTATGGGAAAAAGTACAATGATCCTTTAGACGATTTGAAGTTGGAAATTGAGAAGCAATCAAATAAAGATATATTATTCAAAGCAGTTAAAATATTTATTTTTATTATTGCTTTAGATATGCTTGGTGCTGGTTTTAGACCTCTTGTAGATGCCTATATTGTACAACTAGATAGCAATCTTTTATATTGGATTAATATGTCTTCTGCAGTCCTTGATAATGCAACTCTTGCTTCAGCGGAGATTAGCCAAAAAATGAGTAATCAACAGATAAACTCAATAATTCTTGGATTATTAATAAGCGGAGGGATGATGATTCCTGGTAATATTCCTAATATTATTACTTCTGGAAAGCTTAAAATCAAGACTTCTGAATGGATGAAATTTGGAGTGCCCCTTGGATTAAGTATTATGGGCTTCTATTATTTTGTGTTATTTGTTGTTTAAGTAAATGAAGATTTCTCTGTTAGATAAGATAAATCAACGGATAAAGAGTACTAAGTAAAAAAAACTATTAATTTCTCATTAATTTGATAAGAATATATTTAAATGATAAGAAAATTATGCTAAAATAATCTTGAGGAGTGATAATATGTCAACAATTGAACGTGAAGAAAATAAGATGGTTATTAAAATGGATGAGATATATGTAGAATCTGAAGACATGATTATTGGAGCTATGTTATATCTAAATGAAGAAGGCATGAAAACAGAGTTTCTTGGATTTAATCAGCACAATAGGGCTATTATTTCAATTGATGGTGTGTCACATGCCATTGTTAATAAAGGTACAAGCGGAAGAGGGCTAGACATGACTCAAGTTTTCGATTTGTTAGAAACAGATGTACCTGTAAACCCAGAAAAGACTCCACAAAGAGTATCTTTTATATCAAGAAAATATGCTTTTCATTATGAAAAAAAATTTGGTAAACCAGTACAATAATTTTAACTAAAAAAACATTCGATAGGATGTTTTTTTTCTTTGCACTGAAAACAATCCTTCTAATCAGATTTTAATCTTTATTTAATATCATTCTAATATTAATATGTAATACTAATTAGTGAGTTTATATTATATCTTCTAAATGAAAAGAAGATAATTAACAAATGAATTATAAATGGTGTTCATGTTGATAAGGTTCCTTTTGCTGTAGCAATCTTAACATCAGCTATTGTGGGTACTCTTAGTATCAAAGGGTTATTGAATTATTTGAAAAATAAGGGTTTTGGAGTATTTGCAGTGTACAGATTTGTATTGGGGTTTGCTGTTATAGGGATATATTTTATAAGGTGAAAGAAATCTTTTCTTTCACCTTATTTTTCTACTAGTTATCTAAATTTAAAGTTATAATTATTCTAGTGTATTTTCCTTCTTCACTCTCTACATTTATACTTCCTTCATGCATATCTACAATCCACTTTGCTATAGATAGCCCAAGTCCTGTTCCACAATTTTCTTTGGATCTAGATTTATCAGCAGTATAAAATCTATCAAATATCTTTTCAATTTCATCTTTTGGTATACCCATACCAAGGTCACTGACGGTTATATTTACTTCATTTTCTTGAATGTTTGAACTAATATCTATTTTTTGAGTTCCGCTATCACCCTTAGCGAGGAATAGAAGTTTTTCAACTAAACTTGCCATATTAGTAGTTTCGTACTTAATTGTTTATTAGCTTGATTGTATAAGTAATATTTTATTCCAAATAGATTGAAGCATTAATAAGAAGTAAAAAGAGTGAGAACATTACAGCGTAAACAAAAGTTATTTTTATAGAGATTTTTGCATTTATAATAATCTTATGTTTCATTGCTTATTCACCTTTAATAACATATTCTACACCTCGTACAGTAGTTATAGTTTTATCCTTAAACCCATCATCAAGCTTACTTCGTAGATAGCTTATAAACACATCCACAACGTTTGTATCACCAACATATTCGTATCCCCAGATGGTTCCAATTAATTGTTCTCTAGTAAGTACATTATTTTTATTAATTAGTAACATTTCTAAAAGGTCATATTCTTTTTTTGTAAGTTCAATTTCTTTATTAGCTCTCCACACCTGATGGGTTTTATTATCCATGAGAATATCATTTACTTTTATTGTAGTAAGATTGTTTTTTATTATTCTTTCTCTAGAATATACACGAATTCTAGCAAATAATTCTTCTATAGCAAAGGGTTTTGTTAGGTAATCATTTGCGCCAACATGAAGCCCTAAAACTTTATCAGAGATATCACTTTTGGCTGTAAGCATAATTATAGGCACATTAGAGGACTGACGTATTCTTCTACAAACTTCAATTCCATTCAAGCCAGGAATCATAATATCAAGAAGTATTAAATCATAATTATTTTCTTCCGATAGATTAAACCCTTTTCTACCATCATAAGCTACATCAACTATATAACCTTCATGACTTAATTCCATTTCAATAAACATTGCCATTTGTCTTTCATCTTCTACTAAAAGAATTTTAAAATCCTTCAAAATTATCACCGCACTTTCATAGTAAAATAGTGAACCAATAGGTAACAAAGACTTTATTCTCTTTATTTTACTATTATTTGTAGTTAGTTATTAGGATTGCAATATATATAATAATATACACTATTTTCTTGTATTTAGGTATGTTCATATATTATCCTTTTTCATAAAATAGAACCCCCTTAATCTTTATAATAGAATACTATCTTGTTTAAATTAAGAACTGTTAAAATTAAGATTAAAATTAGGTTAAAATCATAAAGTAGGTATAGGAAATGTGGTATTGTATACGAATGCTAGTAAATAATTTGTTATTTTCTTAAGGTTATTTAAAGGTTAATTAAGTAAAATTATATTAGAATATAACATATTCATAACATAAGCGTAACAAAGGTATTATAAAATAAAGACAAGGAGTTGATAAGATTATGGATGCATTATTAAAAAAGATTCAAAGAAAAGATAGCGATATTCTAGTAATGGTTAACAATGGTATAAAATGCAAAACACTCGATAATACTATGCCCTATATAACTTATTTAGGCTCTTTAACCTTTAGTGTTTTTTTCTGCTTATTTGCTTTACTAATTCCTTCATATACTATTAAATTTCTTGGAATAAGAACTGCTGTATCACTTATAATAGCTTCTATAGCAGCACAAATAATAAAGATTACGGTGAATCGTGTACGACCCTTTTTGTTAATAAATAATTTAAATATAAAAAAAATAGGAATTGATAGTTATTCCTTTCCATCAGGACATACCACCGCTGCTTTTTGTATTGCTATAATGTGTTCACTGTACTTCCCAGAATTAGCTCCAATTTTTATATTATTTGCTTGTGTTGTGGGCATTTCAAGAATGTATCTAGGAGTACATTATCCAACAGATGTATTGGTTGGTATGCTTTTAGGAACAATATGTTCTATACTTGTTTTTTTCTTATAAAACATCAATAATTCCTTTAAATCATGCTAGTTTATTATATTTATAGTAAACTAGCTTTTTTTAGCCTAAAATATAATTATCATCATGTGATATAGAAAGAGGGTATGAAAAAATAGATATACTAGAAAGAAACTTTTATGAAAAATCTTCACTAGAACTTTCAGAAGATATTATCGGTAAAATATTAACACATGTTATAGATGGAAAAAAGATAAGGGGAAGAATTGTTGAAGTTGAAGCATATATGGGAATTATTGATAAGGCTGCCCATTCTTATGGAGGTAAAAGAACAAATAGAACAGAAATAATGTACGGAGAACCAGGCTTTATATATGTATTTATGGTTTATGGCATGCACTATTGTGTAAATATAGTGGCTGGAGAAATTGATGTTCCTCAAGCTGTCCTCATAAGAGCAATTGAACCTATAGAAGGAATAGAGGAAATGGCAGTTAAAAGATATAAGAAACAATTAAAGGAACTAACTCCAAAACAAATTATAAATCTTACTAATGGACCAGGAAAACTATGCATGGCAATGGGAATAGATAAAACTGCTAATGGAAAAGATTTGTGTGAAGATGAATTTTACTTTGAGGATGATGGATATATACCAGAAATAGTAACTAGTAAAAGAATTGGCATTGACTATGCAGAAGAAGCAGTGGATTTTCCATGGAGATTTTATATAAAAGGTAATAAATTTGTATCAGTGAAATAATAGCTATTGATTTTATTTTAAAATGAAGCTAAAGTTATAGTATCAAATAGATACAAAGCATGTTGACTTTATATAGTTTTATAAATAGAAAAGATAGATAAGAAGGGAGAAAAGCTATGAGAAATATAGATGTTAAGAACAAAGATGGGTTGACGGAAAGAGAGTTTTTAGATACATATATACCAGGTGATTATGACAGGCCATCCAACACGGTAGATATGTTACTTTTTACAGTGGATAATTTACCTGTAGAGGGAAAAGACCCAGACAAAGCACTGAAAATACTTTTGATTAAGAGGGGAGACCATCCTTATCTTGGATGCTGGGCTGTGCCGGGTGGTTTTGTAAATATGGATGAAGCGCTTAGTGATGCCTGTTATAGAGAATTAAAAGAGGAAACAAGTATTGATAATGTATACTTTGAACAGTTAAAAACTTTCGGTGATTTAGTAGAAAGAGACCCAAGAATGAGGGTTATTTCTATAGCATATTTAGCTTTAGCTGATAAGACTAATATTAAACCTATTGCAGGTGATGATGCCAGTGAAACAAAATGGTTTACTGTAAAGAAAAAGTTTATTTCTTCCAATAACTCTGGTGCAGAAAGAGTTGATACTTATAATATAACATTGGTTTCAGATGAAGAGGATATCAAAATAGAGTATCTTGTAACTGAGAAATTTGTTAAAAACGGTATTATCACTATTACTGTTCCTTCCTATGAACTTATAGAATCTAGCAAAAACCAATTAGCCTTTGATCATATTGATTTAATAAATTGTGCTATGGAAAGATTAAAAAATAAAATAGAATATACACCTATAGCATTTAATCTTTTACCTAAGTATTTTACCCTTAGAGAGGCTCAAAAACTTTATGAGGCAATACTTAATGTTGAAAAACCTTTATCAAGAGCTAATTTTAGAAGAAAAATTATGAAAATGGTAATAGAAACTGAAAAAGAAAAAGTTACTGCAGGAAGACCTGCAACTTGCTATATATTTAATGAAAACTGGGAGCATAGTTTTTTTGATGAATAAGAAAATACACCAATAGTTAAAAAATAATTATGAGGGCATGATTTAGATTAAATCATGCCTTTAACTTGCTTCAAAATTGAATCCATATGGATTTCTTGTATATTGCTTTCATATCGCAGTTTGAATTCTACTATTCCTTCACCGATTTTCTTTCCTACAGTTATTCTCATTGGAATTCCAATTAAATCTGCATCTTTGAATTTAACTCCAGCTCTTTCATCTCTGTCATCAAGAATTACTTCAACACCGTTTATTTTGAGTAATTCATAAATTTCTTTAGCTTTACTAAACTGGTTTTCATCTTTTATATTCACAGGAACAACAACTACATGATAGGGTGCTACTGAAATAGGCCAAACTATTCCATTTTCATCATGATGTTGTTCAATAATGGAGGATAGTATTCTTGAAACACCAATACCATAGCAACCCATAACCATAGGAATACTTTTACCTTTTTCATCCAAATAACAACACTGCATAGGTTCGCTATATTTAGTTCCTAACTTAAATATTTGGCCAACTTCAATTCCTCGCTCCATTTGCATTGGTTTTCCACAGTGAGGACATTTATCTCCCTCAGCTGCATTTGCAAGATCAACTACTTTCCCTGTGAAGTCTCTACCAAAGTTAACATTTTTTAAATGGTATTCTTTTTCATTTGCGCCAGTATAGAAATTAGTTAAATGTTCAAGTTCTCTATCAACTAAAATCTCTACTTGTTTTAGTCCAATTGGTCCTATAAAACCAGGCTCACTTCCCATAGCTCTAATATCATTTTCACTTGCCATTTCAATATTTTCCTCAATAGTTCCTATAGCATTGCAAAGCTTAACAATATTAAGTTCTCGATCACCTCTAACTAGTGCTAAAACAATTTTGTCAGCTATTTTAAACACTAAAGATTTAGCAATTTTTTGAGTTGGTTCACCTAAAAAGTTACTGACTTCTTCGATTGTAGCATGATTTGGTGTAAATATTTTTTCATATGGGTTTTGAACTTCACTAGTTTCGACTTTTTCTAGCATGAATTTCTGCTTTTTCTCTATCAGCAGCATAATTGCATTCTGTACAATATAAAATATCGCTTTCACCAATTTCACTAAGTGCCATAAATTGATGAGATTCAGTTCCACCTATTGAGCCAGTGTCTGCAAGTACAGCTTTCCATTCAAGAGCACATCTATCAAAGATTTTAGAATAGGCCTCATACATTTCTTTATAACATTTATCTAGTCCGAATTCATCTTTATCAAAGGAATAGGCATCTTTCATAATGAATTCTCTTGTTCTTAATAGCCCAAACCTAGGCCTTCTTTCATCACGATATTTAGTTTGAATTTGGTATAAATTAATTGGAAGCTGTTTATATGAATTTATTTCTTTTCTAACGATGCTGGTAAATATTTCTTCATGTGTTGGTCCAAGACAGAATTCTCTCTCATTTCTATCTGTAAGCCTAAACATTTCTTTTCCGTAATCTCTCCATCTTCCTGATTCTTCCCAAAGCTCCTTAGGTTGAAGAGCAGAGCAAAGGATTTCTTGAGCAGCTTTTTCATCTAGTTCCTCTCTAATGATTGTTTTAATTTTTTCTAGAACTCTAATTCCAAGCGGTAAATAGCTATAAACACCAGAAACAAGATTTCTTGCTAAGGCTGCTCTTATCATAAGCTTATGACTTTCTATTTCTGCATCATTTGGAGCTTCTCTTAAAGTAGGTATAAACATTTTTGACATATACATTAAAAATTCCCCCAGTCCTTATATTAAAAATAAAAAAATAAAACCTTCATCTCAAAACTGAGACGAAGGTTAATCCGCGGTACCACTCAAATTGATTGCATAGGCAATCCAACTTTAATAACTTTAACGGGTTTATTCCGGTAAGTTTAGCTTACAACTCCTAGAGTAGGTTTCAACAATTAGTTACCACAAAATCTTTCAGCCGATGGATTTTGTTCTCTTAAGGTATAAATGTTTACTGGCTCTATTCATAGTTTTTTAATTATTACTTAGTATAGACGAAAGAATACCATAATCATAATAATTTTGTCAATATTTTTGTAGCCTATAGTTGCAGTAATCTATTAATATTAATTACAAATACTACAAATTTAGATTGTCTATTGACAATCACGGATTACATGGTAAAATAATCAAGTTGAGTGTAATACTTGTATAAAACTTAAGATAAGTAGGTGGGGATTTGAAAAAGAAAGTTATATTAACTATAACAATTATTATTTTATTAAGTGCTTCAATAATAATAGTTAGAAAGATAGTTTCTATTAAGCCTTGGAATATTGAAAAACAATGGGCAGATAAAAGTAAGGGCGAGAATGAAACTTTAGTATATGATTTCATAAATAATAAGCTAAGTGAAGACAACTACGGAATTTATACTAATTACTTGGATTCAATTACGACTGGAGACACAACTAGAGGGCATGACGTTTTATCTGAATCCGAAGGATTAATTATGTTGTATGCAGTAGAAGCTGGAAATAAGAAACTTTTTAATAAGCACTATGAGATAGTGAAAAATACTATGATTAATAATGATGGTTTAGTGGCATGGAGAAAAAATGAGAAAGAAAAATATAAGGCTTCATCAACCGTTGATGATTTTAGGATAGTGAAAGCACTTGCTTATGGGTATGATAGGTGGGGTGATTATAAATATAGAAAGACTGCAGTAAATATTTCTAAGAGTATTTACGAAAATGAGATTGTAAACAATAGAGTTATAGATTTTAAAGATGAATATGGAAAATCAAAAAATACTACGATATGTTATTTAGATTTACCTACTGTTAAACTGCTTTCTAAGCTATATGATAAGTGGGATAAAGTATATACTAATTCATCAGAACTACTAGCTAAAGCTAAAATTTCAGATGAAGTACCTTTATATAGGAAGGTATATAATAATGAGAAAGAAAGTTTTGATGAAGAGAATAATGCTGATACTCAATTAAGCTTAATAACATTATTAAATAAGGTTGAAGCTAATGAAAATGCACGGGATACTATAAACTGGTTAAGAAAACAAATAGATGAAACTGGTGCCTTATTTAGTAGCTATGATGTTAAAACAGGTAAACCTACAAGTGATATACAGTCTACAGCTATATATTCAATAGCTGCTATGATTTTTAATAAAACTGGTGATAAAATTTACTACAATAAAATGATTACTAAGTTAGAAGCATTTCAAGTAAAAGACATAAATTCAGAAATATATGGATCCTTCGGAGATGTAACTACAAAGAAAGTATATTCTTTTAATAATTTAACTGCTTTGCTAGCTCTACAAGACAGGAAGTAAAAATAGCCTTAGATTTAATATGAATCTAAGGCTATTTTTAATTGTTCTACAGTTGTATCTGGATTTATTGTTATTCTACCAATATGATATGCATTTTTAGATGTATCGGAGTGATCACCATTTACAGCAAAACATAGCTTATATCCAACTTTTTTAGCGATATTTAGAGTCGTTTGATCATAATCTCCATATGGGTAGGCAAGATAATCTACATTTTTACTTATAAGCTCCTCAAGATAATCCTTTGAATCTGAAACTTCTCGATATTGATCTTTGTAACTCATGTTTTTCAAACTTTCATGATCCTGGGTATGGCAATTAATACTCATCTTATTTCTGTTTAAGTGTATTAATTGTTCACCAGTCATATATGTATCTCCATCAAGTGTTTTACCTATAAAATCTGTAATTATAAAAAAGGTTGCCTTAAATTTGTATTTTTTAAGTACTGGATAGGCATTTATATAATTGTCTTTATACCCATCATCAAAAGTTATAAGGACAGGCTTTTTAGGAAGCACTTTTCCTTTGGTTATATAATCATTAAGTTGCTTAGGAAGTATAGGAGTGTATCCATTTTTATGGAGGAAATCCATATGCTCCTTAAACCTTTCTGGGGTAATCCGACAGGGGTCAGAGGGGCCATTGGAAATATAGTGGTACATTAATATAGGCACATTCCTATTTTCTTCAGCGAAACACATTTGTATATCAAACATAAATATCATATTTAGGGTAAAAATAATTATAATTGCTATAGTGGCTAAAAAGCCTCTTTTATTCTTCATTTCATTGAATCCTCCAGTTGTTATAAGTCTCTATTTTATATTTACATTAAAGTATACTACTTATAGCACCCAAATGAAATACGTTAAACATATTTCATTAACTCTTGTAATAAAAAGTAAAAAAACTGGAGAATCTATATATTACACTTCTCCAGTTTTGCAAACTAATTTATTGTTAATTCTTGTCCAGTTTCAAAGTAATTAATTTTATCTCCAATTTGACTCTTAATATAATTATAGGCTTTCATTCCTGTACAATGTCCTGTGTAAATTTTTTCAACTTTAAAGCCAGCAAGTTTTTCAAGCACCTTGTCAATATACCCCGTTGTACAATTCAATGAATTAGCACCCCTAAGACCTTGCATGTGAAGTCCACCGATGAAATTACTGATTGTTTTGCCAGGAAAATGTTTCGAAGTTGTCTCTATAATATTAACAATACCATTGTGACTACAACTACTTATAACTACAAGTTCATCATTTTCAATTGAAACTAAGAATAATTCATGCTTGAAGTCATCTTTTACTAATTTTCCATTTTCCAATTTACAAAGTTTAGTATCTTGACAAAAGAATTCTTTATTGTTAACTTCATTAGATAGGATATATAAATTAGGTGCGAGGGCAAAGGAATCATCAATAAATATAAATCTATCTGCAAAGTCCTCAAATAGACCTTTTCGCTCGCCAATGTATTTTTTCAGTGGACCTAATTTAAGATAATATTGGTTTTTTGACTGGCTTTTGATATATACTTTAACGGTTTTGTTTAAATTTAATAATTTTTCAAGACCACCTATATGGTCGTAATGATTATGTGAGATTATTACAGCATCTAATTTTGTTAAGTCAACTCCTAAATTAGATGCATTGTCAATAAAATCTCCGCTGGCGCCAGTATCTAACAAATATTTTTTATCATCCTTTTCCAAATAAATAGAAAGCCCGTGCTCACAAGCTAATTTTTTATCTGAAGAAGTGTTTTCTATTAAGGATATTACTTTCATATACATATCTCCTATTCTTTACTAAATTATAATTTATTATATCATAGATTATAATTTATTATTAGCATTTGACAATAATAAACAATATCATTATAATGAAAATAGCATATGACAAATAATAAGATGAGGTGAAAATTAATGGCAAATTGTGAATCTTGTCCATCAGAAGGTAACTGTGAAAAAAAAGATACATGTATGGTGGAAAATAATCCATTAAATAAAGTTAAAAATATTATATGTGTAATGAGTGGTAAAGGAGGAGTAGGTAAATCTACAATGTCAACCCTTGTTGCTCATGAATTAAATAAAAAAGGTTTCAAGGTTGGACTTATGGATACAGACATTACAGGTCCAAGTATCCCTAGATTTTTAGGAATAAAAGATGTTAAACCTGTAATCGATGAAACTGGAATTTACCCTGTTATAACAGCAGAAGGAATAGAAGTTATTTCTATGAATTTTTTAATTGAAAATGAAGATGATCCAGTTATTTGGAGAGGACCAGTAATTTCAGGAGTAGTAAAACAGTTTTGGGTAGATGTTGTATGGGGAGAGCTTGATTATTTAATTATAGATATGCCACCAGGTACTGGTGATGTAGCCCTTACTATAATGCAATCAATACCCGTTACTGGAGTAGTTATGGTATCTACACCACAGGACTTAGTTTCTATGATTGTTGGAAAAGCAGTAAAGATGACTAATAAACTTAATATTGAAATTTTAGGTTTAATAGAAAATATGAGCTATGTACAATGTCCTGGATGTAAAGAGAAAATTAAAATCTTTGAATCAGATAGCATTGATGAATTTTTAACTAAAAATAATCTAGACTTGCTTGGAGAATTACCGATGTGTAAAGAAATTGTAAATATATCCAACAAGGGCGAATATAAATTAAATAGTGAAATTCAAGATATAGCAGATAGTATTATCACTAAAATTATTGATAAATCAAAAAAATAAGATTTAGAGGAGATTTGTATAATGAAAATAGCATTACCTAATGAAGGAAACATAGTAAATCAACATTACGGAAAGAGTAAAAGCTTTGTTATTGTAACAGTTGAAGAGAAAAAAATTGTGAGTTGTGAAGAAATATCTGCAGTTGATTTTGCACATCAACACCAAGGTTTAGCAGACTTACTTGTTAAACATGGTGTAACTGTGGTTATTACTGGTGGAATAGGGCAAGGAGCAATTGTTGGTTTACAGAATAATAAACTTGAAGTAATAAAAGGAGCATCTGGAGATTACAAGAAAGTTGTAGAAGAATACATAAATGGAACTTTAGAAGACAAAAACGTTATTTGTAATCATCATGGAGAGCACCATCACCATTAAAAATTAAATTAAGTATAAAAATAAAACTCCGATTTGGAGTTTTATTTTTTTATTCAACAAATTTTAAAAATCTTTTAACTGTAATTAAGAATTCGTCTAGAACTTCATCATTATTAATTTCTTCAGAGTTAATAGAATTTAATATACAATTTTTAGAATAGTTCTCTAAAAGAAGCACACCGACTTTATTTGTAGCTGCACGAACAGCAGAAATTTGAGTTAGTATATCGCCGCATTGTTTTTCTGATTCTACCATTCTTTGAATACCTTTAATCTGACCTTCGATTTTACTTAATCGATTAAGAATGTCTTTTTTAACGTCTTCAGCGTTACCATCATTATTCATTTTTACACCTCCCATACCCTATATGGGTATAGTTAAATTATATAGAAGTTTAGAATATCAGTCAAGATTACTTGGAGTGAAACTTTGACCCATTAAACTCACATTTGACCTGAAAGCAATTGCACTAAAATACTAACACTAGCAACAGAAAACCATACAATTAAGCCAAGTATTACAGGTTTAACACCATTTTTAATCATCTGTTTGAAATCTGTATTTAGCCCTATGGCAGAAAGAGCCATTACAATCATGAATTTACCAAGAACATTAATATAGGTAATAGAATTTCCTTTAAAAACTCCAAGTGTGTTTAGTAGTGAAGCTACAAGAAACCAAAGAATAAACCATGGAAATATCTTTTTAAAGCTGTAGTTAACTTTAGAGTCCTTTTGAGATTCTTTTTTCTTTTTATAGGCAGTAATAAAAGCAAAAATAAGGGATATTGGAATTATCATAGTAGTTCTAGTAAGTTTAACAATAGTGGCATAAGAGCCTGCAGCATTACTGAAGGCATAGCCAGCTGCAACAACAGAGGATGTATCATTTATAGCAGTTCCTGCCCAAAGTCCAAAAGCTCTACCTGAGAAACCTAATAGATGTCCAATTGGAGGAAATATAAGCACTGCAATTATATTAAATAAAAATATAGTAGAGACAGAATAAGCTATTTCCATATCATCTGCTTCAATAATTGGTGAAATAGCAGCTATTGCTGAACCACCACATATTGCAGTACCGACTCCAATTAAGGTTTTAAGTTTAGAGGGTATTCCAAGTAGTCTACCAACACCATATGCAGTTATAAAAGCAGCTGCAAGGGTGAATATCATTACTGAAAAAGAATCTAGCCCTGTACTTAAAATCTTTGTAAGACTTAAGCCTGCACCTAATACCACAATAGCCCACTGAAGTATTTTTTTCGATGTAAAGGTTATTCCATCTATAGAGCTTTTAGGTTTACCCAAAGTATTATTAATAATTATTCCGATGACAATACCAAAAACTGGCCCACCTATAATAGGAAACAGGTTTCCAAGCTTAGTGGCACCAATTGCTAAAAATAATGATAGAAATATTCCTAAATAGTTTTGTTTTATCCATTTCATTTAATCAACTCCTAAAAATAAGTACTAGACTATAATAATATTAAGTCACTATTAAAACAAATTATTAATTGTTATGTTTGCATAAGAATTTGTTATACTAGAAACATAACTTAAACTGGAGATGATAATTATGATGGATATAAGGCTTCAAACATTTATTACAGTTGCAAAAATAAAAAGCTATACAAAAGCCAGTGAAATATTAAATATAACTCAACCTGCAGTATCTCAACATATAAAATATCTTGAGGAATACTATGGAGTGACCTTTATAAAAAAAAGTGGTAAATCAATAAGTCTTACGGAAGAAGGTGAGATTCTCTACAAATATGCTATTGAATTGGGCAGGATATATAGAAATATTGAAGTGGAATTTAGAAATAAAGATAGTATCAATAAAACTTATTATATTGGAGCCTCAATGACTATTGGAGGGTATATACTTCCATACATATTAGCTGATTATAAGAATTGTTATAAAAGTATAGACATACTTTTACAGGTTAATAATACAGAAGAGATATTAAAAAAATTATTAAATAGAACAATTGATATAGCTCTTATTGAAGGGAATTTTGACAAAGAAAAATTTAGGTTTGTAAAATATAAAGATGACGAGCTAGTTTTAGCAGTATCAAGTTTACATGAGTTTGCGGAAAGAAATAGTGTAAATATAGATGAGGTTTTAAGAGGAAAATTGATTTTAAGAGAAAAAGGCTCAGGAACTAGAGAAATATTAGAAAATAAATTAATAGAACTAGGATACGAGCTTAAAGATTTTAAACCTTATATGGAATTAGGTAGTATATCGGCAATAAAATCTCTAGTGGAAACCAATTTAGGATATTCAATTATATCTAAAGAAACAGTAAAAAAGGAAATAGCCCTAGGCAAAATCAAAGTAGTACCAATAAAAGAATTTAAAATACTAAGAGAATTTAACTTTGTTTATCTAAAAGATAGTGATGAGATTTTCATTAATAATTTTATTAGCTTCTGTTTATAATAGATTTGATTTAGCTTGTAGATTAAATGCAGAAGAAGCTTTAGATTTTTACAAAGATATAATTGGTGGTGAAAAGTCTGATATCATGCGATATGGTGATGCGCAGACTCCAACTAGTGATGCTTATAAGAATAAAGTACTTCACGCAAGACTTGAAGGTAAATCATTTAGTCTATTTTTCTCAGATACATTTGAAGGTCAAAAAGTAGAAAAGGGGGATAATATATCTCTTACTTTAGAATTTGATTCAGAAGACGCAATAGACGTGGCTTATAAAGAATTGTCGAAAGGTGGAACTATTTTTATGGAATTGCAGAAAACCTTTTGGAATGCTAAATATGCCAAGGTTATAGATAAATTTGGAGTGATTTGGGAACTGAACTATCAATTTTGATTTAAGGCATCTGAAAGTAAATAACAAGGTAAAGATGCGACGAATATTTTGATTAGTCATTGATTTGAAGATACCTATGTTAATAAAAAAGCTAAGGATTTATTTTAGTCGTATTTCCTTAGCTTTTATATATTGTATATTCAATAAATTTATAGAAAAATTTTTCATATCGAAAGAAAAAAATTTAATTATAATCTTTAAATAGCAAGTATAAGTACTTAGAAAGGGTGAAGAACATGCTGAATCATGTGTTAACAATGAAACTATTAAAAGAAAAAGTTGGAGTTTGCAGGCTAGATAAAAAAACACCTCTACCCAAATGGGTGGAGGCTAGTGAATTTTTCTCTATAACAAAAACTATGGATGAATTGTCTATTGTATGTTCAGAAAATAGCATTCCTATAGATATCAAGTGCGAAAAGGATTGGAGGGTTTTAAAGGTTCATGGACCCTTAGATTTTTCTCTAATCGGTATACTTTCATCAATTAGCACTATACTAGCAAAAAAGGGAATAAGTATTTTTGCTATATCTACATATGATACTGATTATATTCTTGTTAAAGATAAAGATATCAATAATGCCATTGATGCATTAACCTATGAGGGCTATGAAGTATTAAATAGTTAAGTTCTTAAAAAAATTTGCGATAATTTATATGAGTGCATTTTGTTTAATAATATAATAAAAGGAATGAGGATATGATAAAAGATGTTGAGAAAATTTTAAGTGCAAGTGCAACAGGATTAAAGTATCGCAAAAAAGAGACAATGCAAGGTTTATACTTCAAAGAAATGCTTTCACGAAGTACTAATTCTAAAAATAATAATAATAATAATAATGCTAATACATATACTAATAAGCAAAAGAAAAAAAAGATAGAAGAAAAAAAGATAGATACCACTCGCAATGATGTGGATCATAATAACGTAGAAGGAACATTGCTAGATAAATTTTGTTAGATAAGTTAGGAAAATTGAGAGATGAAAGGAGAGGTATTTTTGAAAAAAGAATTAATTCAAAAAAACAAAAAACAATTTCCTTTAGACATAACTAGGTTTGACAATAGTAAAGTAACATCATGCAAAACAATTAAATTAAATACAGTGGAGGGAGCATATAAAATATTGATATGTAATATTGACGATGAAGAAAGAAGCTAATAATTTCAATATCGAATAAAGTAAATTTTATGAAAATTTTAGATTCTCTTAATGAAATTAAAGAATTTTTTTGATATAATGGACAAGTCTAGTGAAGAAAGATGACATCATAATTAAAACAAGGGAAGTGATTTTCATAAACTCAGAATTAGTAATTAACAAATCTAAAAAGGTAGCAAACCTTTTACTGAAAAAGATATTATATATATTAAAAGATAGCTTAGGAATATTAGTTTTTGTATCTTTTTATGTTCAAACCTTCTTTTTTATGAATGTATTAAATAGCAGTGGTGCATCTAAATTCAAAATTAGTATGAATGACTTCATATACGGGAAAAAATATCTTTACGCTTTTTTTGCATTAGTAATCATTAGTTTTACGTATTTGTTCTCAGATAGGGTGCGTTCAAAACTTCTTGTAATATTAAATTTGTTATACTCTGTACTATTAGTAGGAGATTTATGGTATTATAGAGGCTTTCAGAGCTTTTTAAGTCTGCATAATTTAGGTGAAACACAAAATTTGCATAATAATATGCATGGTACAGCACTTGCTATGACAAGAAGAGTAGATATGTATTTTGTTGTAGATAATATTATTATTATTTTATTCGCAATTTTAATTCGTAAAAAATATAGGAGCAAAAAAAATGAAAGGGGTGTTTTTTCAGTTTTATTTGTAGTATCAATAGTGATGTTATCTTACTTTAATTCAATTGGAAAATACACCTTTAATTCTCAATTTGTACCTTTAGCAACTATGAGAAATATCACTCCTATTGGATATCATTTTTATGATACAGGAATGTATATTAAAGATAATATGCCACATAGGTTGAGTGCGAAGGATAAAAAAGAAGTTGCTGACTGGATAAATTTTAAAAATGAAAACTTACCAGCAAATGAATATACGGGAATGTTTAAAGGTAAAAATTTAATATTTATTCAGGTTGAATCACTGGAAAATTTCGTTATTAATCAGAGCTATAATGGTCAAGTATTGACTCCAAATTTAAATGCAATGTTAAAAAATAGTTTGTATTTTCCTAATTTTTATGAGCAAGTTAATACAGGAAACAGCGCTGATGCGGACTTAATGGTTAATGCTTCAGTTCTACCAATAAGACGTGGAAGTACCTTCTTTAGATTTCCTAAAAATCAGTATAATACACTTTCGGAAATGCTAAAGGAAGATAATTATTATACTAGGTCATTACATGCAGCTGATGGAAACATATGGAATATAACAAAAGCCTTTAAGAAATTTGATTTTGATGAATGTATGGATATTAAAGACTTTAATAGTGGTCCTGTTGTTAATATGGGGGTTACTGATGAGAGCTTTTATAAACAAGTAGCTACATTAACAGACAAGGACAAAAGTCCATTTTATTACTATACGGTTTCTGTTTCAAGTCATGTTCCTTTTAAACTACCAGATGATATGAAGAGTTTAAAATTACCTGAAAAATTTGATGAAACATCAATGGGAAATTACATGCAAGCAATAAATTATGCAGATATTCAAATCGGTAATTTCCTTAAGATCTTGGATCAAAAGGGAGTTTTAAATAATTCATTAGTTGTAGTAATGGGTGACCACACCGGTATACATAAATACTACAATGATAGAGTTAAAGCAATGAGTAATCAGGAAGCTTGGTGGGATAATGATACAAAGGTACCATTCATTATTTATGATAAGAGCCTTCAAGGAAAAGAAATAAAAACTATTGGAGCTGAAATAGATGTTCTTCCAACTGTTGCATCTTTGATGGGCATAGATGAAAATAAATATAAAAATACTACAATGGGAAGAAATTTATTAAATACAAATAAAAGTTATGCCATATTGAATGATGGAACAATTAAAGGCGCTGATACTTTGTCTAAAGAAGAGCTTGATCATGTAAAAAAATCATTTGATATTGCAGATATTATATTGCAGACTAACTATTTTAATGAAGTGAAATAATTTATAATGCACTGGCGTTTTGCCAGTGCATTATAAATTTTAAAGATAAATACCCTTATGGGATTAGGTATATAAAATATGTAATATTTGCATTCTATGATAATTAGCTTTATAAAATGCGTTCTATTTATTATAATAATGTAAATGGTCCCTATTTAGAAAATACCTTAAAAAGTTAAGTCATATAATTTATATTGCTAAATATGTTTGTGTAGAAATGAGGGTATGGAATTGACGAAAAACAAGATTAGTATTTATATATTTTTAAGTGTTGTTTTAATATTTACGTTAAATTTTAATAATAAGGTATTTGCTGCAACAACTGAAAGAATTTCTGGAAGTGATAGATATGCTACATCGCTTCAAATTTCTAAGACTAATTGGAAGAATTGTGACTATGCTTTTATTGCTACAGGGAAAGACTTCCCAGATGCTTTGTGCGCTACTCCTCTTGCAAAAAAATATAATGCACCTATAATTTTGGTGGACGGTACATCTTTAAGTACTGACACTGTTAATGAGTTAACAAGACTAGGAGTTAAAAATGTATTTATAATTGGTGGAACTGGTGCAATTTCAGTAAATGTGGAAAATATTCTAAAAAACATTGGAATTAAATCTACTAGACTGGGTGGAATTAATAGGTATGAAACAAGCTTGAAAATCGCTGAGCAAATAGGTACAAGCACTAAGGTTGCTTTAGCTACAGGAGACACATTTCCAGATGCAATATCCATTTCTGCGCCTGCAGCAATAGAGGAAATGCCCATATTACTAGTGAATAAAAACAATATTGATACTAATATTAGTAATTATATAAACTCTGTTCAGCGTGATACAGTTTACATTATAGGAGGAAGTGGGGTAATCTCAGACGCCGTATTAAATCAATTTTCTAAGGCTAAAAGACTATCTGGTATGAACAGAATAGAAACAAATATAGCTGTTATAAATGAATTTATAACCGATTTTAATTTGAGTAATGTATTTGTAGGTACTGCATTAGATTTTCCGGATGGTCTATCAGGATCTGCAGCAGCAGCTATAGCTCGAGCACCAGTGCTACTAGTAGATCAGGGTTATATCGATACAACTACAAAGTACATTTCTTCTAAAGTGGATAGCTCTGTTAGTTTTAAAATTTTAGGGGGTATAGGTGCTGTTGTAGCTTCTGTTGAACAGGAATTAGGAAAAATAAATTCTAAAACTGTGGTTATCGATCCTGGTCATGGTGGATACGATTCAGGTGCAGTAGGGCCAACTAAGATTTTAGAAAAAGATGTGAATTTAGCTATTTCATTAAAATTAGGTGCAATACTTAAAGCTAATGGCATAAACGTAATTTATACTAGAATTAGCGATAATGTTTCTTGGACAACCGATATTACAAATGATTTGCAAACTAGATGTGATATTGCTAACAATGCTAACGCTGATTTCTTTATTTGTATTCATTCTAATGCCAGCAATAACAACACTGCAGTCGGTACTGAAACATACTATTCTAGAAATAAAGAAAAAGATAAGGCCATAGCTGAAACAATTCAAAATGCTTTAGTAGCTGCCAATGGATTAAGTAATAGGGGTGCGCAAACGGCTGGGTTCTATGTTTTAAATAATACAAAAATGCCGGCGGTATTAGTTGAACTTGGATTTATAAGTAACCCTAGAGAAGAACAACTTCTTAATAGCGCTGACTTCCAAAACAAATGTGCAGCTGGGCTTTCGAACGGTATAATTTCAGTATTAACCAATATAATAAATTAGGTATACGTGAATAAATATTCTTCCTTTGGGAATGCTATATATAAAATTTGTTTAGCACATAGGAGGAGTAATTATGCCAAATACAGATGAGTTTAAAAAGGGTGATCATGAAAAGGCAATGGAGAGGGCTAAGAAGATGATTGATAAAGGTGAAGGAATAACAAATATAATGAAAGCAACAAACTTAAAAGAAGAAGATATAATCAAAGCAAAGGAAAAATGGGTAGACCAGTCATAAAGAAGAGGATTACTGACAGTAATGTTAGGTAATCCTCCTTTCTTATTTAATAGTGAATTTATACATAACTAATATTATGTAAATAATTATTAACAAATTTGAGAATACTTATAGTTAATCAATAAATGTGAGGAGGTAATTTATGAACATAGGTACAGTAAAATGGTTTAACACTGAAAAAGGATATGGCTTTATTACTTTAGAAGGAGAAGAAGATGTTTTTGTACACTATTCCGCTATTAAAGAAGAAGGTCCTCGTAAAAATCTAGAGGAAGGTCAAGAAGTAAAATTTGATATAGTAAGAGGTGAAAAAGGAGCGCAAGCTTCAAATGTTCAAAAAATGTAAAAAAGCGGCAGTATTGCCGTTTTTTCATTATAGATATACTATTGTTTTTTTTCTTTTGTATCTTCTTTTTCCTTTTCTTTTTTATAATTAGCGCTTCTAGAATGAAATTGAGCACTATCAGGGCTTTCAGGCTTTTTTAGCTTTTCGTCCTTTTTACTCATTAAAAACACCTTCTTTATTTTTTCTTATTTATTATGAGATAATTTTGATCTCTTAGTAAGTTTCTTTTCTGTTTTGCCGATTTCTTCTCCATTTTCAATTCCTATGTTTCCACCATTTTGAAAGTGAATTTTTCGTAGTTCAGCATTTGATTTATCATCAGTTTTATTAAGTCCTTTATTGTTATCCATTTTTTCACCTTCTTATAAAATTTCATTTTTATCTTGTGCAATTTTAAATATAATATGTAAGGAAATTATAGGATAAAGCTCAGTAAGAATAAATTTACTTGTGTGTAAAATAGATTTATGATAGTATTGTTTTAATTAAAAATAGAACAGGGGAGCTAGTGTAATTGTAGCTGAGAGTAGGAATAAAATTCTTAGACCCTTAACCTGATCTAGGTAATGCTAGCGTAGGAAGTTGTTAAATGTTATTTATAACACAAGTCTACGAACTTGTGTTTTTTTATATTGCGCTTTGCATACTATTTTATATGAAAAAGGGGAGTAAAAATGAAGAAAGTACTAACCATTGCAGGTTCTGATTCTAGTGGCGGAGCTGGAATACAAGCTGATTTAAAAAGCTTTAGTGCTCAAGGAGTTTTTGGAATGAGTGTTATAACAGCAATAACAGCGCAAAACACTCAAGGAGTTCTTGCAGTTGAAGACGTATCTGCAGAAATGATAGGACAGCAGATTGACGCTATTTTTCAAGATATTGAAGTAGATGCAGTTAAGATTGGTATGGTTTCTCAAATTTCATCAATCATGATAATATGCGAGAAACTTAAGCAATATAAGCCGAAGAATATTGTGTTAGACCCAGTAATGATTTCTAAAAGTGGATTTTCATTACTTCAACCAGCAGCAAAGAAGGCATTAATTGAAAATCTTTTACCTATCTGTGATATGCTAACACCTAATATTCCTGAAGCAGAGGCAATATTAGAAGAAAAGCATGGTAGAAATTACAAAATAGATAGTATTGAAGAAATGGTTTCGGCCTCAGAAGCAATCCTAAAGTTAGGACCTAAATCTGTGCTTATTAAGGGTGGACATATGGAGGGAAAAGCTATAGACGTACTAAATAATGGAGAAAAAGTAACTTACTTTGAAAGTGAAAGAATCCATACAAAAAATACTCATGGAACAGGTTGTACATTATCTTCAGCTATTGCGGCTAACCTTGCACTGGGCCATTCTATCCTTGAAAGTGTTCAGGTATCAAAGGAATATATTACGGAAGCCATAATACATTCATTAAGTATTGGAAAAGGTGTAGGACCAACAAATCACTTTTATTCATTATATAAAAAAGCAGGTATGAATTATGAATGAAAATAAGTTATAATTCTTGCATTTTGCATTTTTATGGTGTGGAGCACCTATTTCCAATGTGGTGATTTATTAATGCTCCTTCGTGGAACCTAGCTATTGGTGGACTTACAGCTCCATGCATGATATTTACTGGAATAATATATTATTTAAGTTGGAGGTATATAAAAAGATGGAAATTAATGAAAAAGTCAAAGGAATGTTATTAGAAATCAAAAATAAAAAGCCACTGGTTCATCATCTTACAAACTATGTAACAGCAAATGATTGCGCGAACATTGTTCTAGCAATAGGTGGATCCCCAGTAATGGCAGATGCTATTGAAGAGGTAGAAGATATGGTTAAAATTGCATCTGCACTTGTAATTAATATTGGAACTCTTAACAATAGAACTGTTGAATCAATGATAAGAGCAAGCAAAAAAGCAAATGAAATAGGTGTACCAGTAATTTTAGATCCAGTAGGTGTTGGTGCAACTCCTTTTAGGAAAGATGTTGCTTTGAAGCTTATAAAGGAAGTGAATTTTTCTATAATAAGAGGAAATATGGCTGAAATAAAAATTCTAAGTGGACTTGAGGCATTATCTAAAGGCGTTGATTCTGAAGAAAATGATTTTGAGGATGGTAAGGAAATTGCAAAAAAATTAGCAAAATCTAGTAAATCGGTAGTTGCTATTACTGGAGTTATTGATTATGTTTCTGATGGTGAAAAAACTATTTCAATTAGAAACGGTCATGAAATGTTAACAAAAGTTACCGGAACCGGATGCATGACTACATCTTTAATCGGTACTTATGCTGGAGTAACCGATGATTACTTATCCGCAGCAGTAGCAGGAATAATGTCTATGGGAATTGCAGGAGAAAAAGCTTTAGAGCAAATAGTAAAAACTTATGGAAGTGGAAGCTATAAAATATTTATAATAGATCAAATTTATAAATTAGCTACTGAAGATATAGACAACTTAGGTAAAGCATATGAGGAATAATATTGATTACTCTCTTTACCTAGTTACAGATAGGGAAGTTTTAAGGGGAAGAGATTTGTTTTCCTCAGTTGAAGAAGCAATACTTGGTGGTGTTACTTTAGTTCAACTAAGAGAGAAGGATATCTCATCGCTAGATTTTTTTAATATTGCTATAAGGCTTAAAGAAATTACAGATAAGTATAGTATCCCATTAATAATAAATGACAGGGTTGATATTGCTCTTGCTGTTGACGCCTCTGGAGTACATGTTGGACAATCAGATTTTCCATGTCAGGTTGCAAGAAAATTGCTAGGCAAAGATAAAATAGTTGGAGTATCTGTTGCAACTATGGAAGAAGCTTTAAAAGCTGAAAGTGAAGGAGCAGATTACATAGGGGTTGGGGCAGTTTTCCCTACAGGAACCAAACTGGATGCACGAGATGTGAGTATAGAAGTGCTGAAAAATATTAAAAGGAATATTAATATACCTGTTGTTGCAATTGGTGGAATTAGTGAAGTTAATTGTGGACATTTAAAAGAATCAAATATAGATGGAATTGCAGTTATTTCTGCTATTTTAGGTAAAGATGATATAAAAGCTGCGGCTAATACTCTAAAACAGTGGAATATATTTTAGAAGTTATATACATAGTGTAACAACATAATATTTTATGTTCAGAGAAAATTCGCTGCATCAAGAAGGACTAAGCTATAAAATTTCAAAATTGCTATCCACTCAAAACTCGCTACGCTCAAACATTTCGTGGACTTAACGCAATTTCAAAATTTTATGGCTAAGTCTTTCTAAGATTCGCTCAAATAATCTCTTCTCATAAAATATCATGTTGTTACGCGTACATATTAATACACCAAGGGAAATTGCACAAGATAACTCGGGACATTCTTCAACTACGAAGGCCAACTAAAAAGAGAAGAGTGTCCCGCAATTAACCAGAAACTTAGTTAAAGATAAAACTATCCTAATAAATAAACCTGCACAAGACATCCGGGAACACCCTTCAACTCAAGAGTCCAGCTAATTAGGGAAGGGTGTCCTGCTCCCTCAAGAATACAAAGATAAAAACCTAAATTACCCTATCATTTCTCCACTTAAAAAGACATTGACGATGACGCTCATAATATGATATAAATTATTGTAGGTAAAAGCATTTTTAAAATAGCAAAATCCTGTTCCAGTAATGCTTGAATAGGATTTTATTTTTTATAGAGAGAAGGGGTAATAATGATAAAAGTTACATTAAAAGGAGATACAATTAAAGAATATCCATCAGAGATTTCAATAATTGATATAGCAAAAGATATTAGTGAAGGTCTTGCAAGAGTTGCTTGTGCAGGTACTGTAAATGGAAAGACTGTAGATTTAAGATATATTGTTACTGAAGATTGTAAGGTAAGTATTTTAACTTTCGAAGATGAAGCAGGCAAGAGCGCTTTTAGACATACTTCATCTCATATATTAGCGCAAGCAGTTAAAAGATTATTTCCGGAAACAAAATTAGCAATAGGACCTTCAATTGCAGAGGGGTTTTACTATGATTTTGATAAAGAAAATTCTTTTTCAGCTGAAGAAATAATTAAAATTGAAGAAGAAATGAAGAAAATTGTTAAAGAAGACATTAAAATAGAACGCTTTGAACTACCTAGGGCTGAAGCAATAGAATTTATGAAAAAAGATGGAGAAGATTATAAAGTTGAATTAATTGAAGATTTACCTTCAGATTCAATAATATCTTTTTATAAACAAGGAGACTTTGTAGATTTATGTGCAGGTCCACATCTTCTTTCAACTAAGTATGTAAAAGCTTTTAAATTAACTTTAGTAGCAGGAGCATACTGGAGAGGTAGCGAAAAAAACAAGATGCTTTCCCGAATTTATGGTACTTCCTTTACTAAAAAGACAGATTTAGATGAACATTTATTGAAATTAGAGGAAGCAAAGAAAAGAGATCATAATAAACTTGGTAGAGAACTAGAACTATTTACTACTTCTGATGTAATAGGTCAAGGGTTACCATTATTAATGCCTAAGGGTGCTAAAATTATTCAATTATTACAGCGTTTCGTTGAAGATGAAGAAGAAAATAGAGGATATGTTTTAACTAAAACTCCACTTATGGCAAAGAGTGATTTGTATAAAGTTTCTGGACATTGGGATCATTATAAAGATGGAATGTTTGTACTTGGTGACGAAGAGAAAAATGAAGATGTTATGGCATTACGTCCAATGACATGTCCTTTTCAGTTTACAATATATAATAGTAGTCAAAAAAGCTATAGGGATCTTCCAATAAGATATGCTGAAACATCAACATTATTTAGAAATGAATCTTCTGGAGAAATGCATGGATTGATTCGTGTAAGACAATTTACAATATCAGAAGGACATTTAGTTGTTACACCTGAACAATTAGAAGAAGAGTTTAAAGGTGTAGTAGATTTGATTAATTTCATGATGACAACTTTGGGAATTGAAGATGATGTTACTTATCAGTTTTCTAAATGGGACCCAAGCGATAAAGAAAAGTATATAGATAACCCAGCCGCATGGGAAGACACTCAAGTAAAAATGAAAAGCATCCTAGATCATTTAGGAATCAATTATAAAGAGGTTGATGGTGAAGCTGCTTTTTATGGCCCTAAACTAGATATACAATTTAAAAATGTTCATGGCAAAGAAGACACAATTATTACAGTACAAATTGACTTTGCTCTACCTGAAAGATTTAATATGTTCTATGTAGATTCAGATGGTGAAAAGAAAAGACCATATGTTATTCATAGAACCTCTATTGGATGTTATGAAAGAACTTTAGCAATGTTAATTGAAAAATTTGGAGGGGCATTCCCAACATGGTTAGCACCTACACAAGTAAAGATACTACCCATTTCAGAAAAATATCATGATTATGCAGACGAAGTATTTAAAAAATTAAGAGCAAAAAAAGTAAGGGTGGAAACTGATTATAGAGCTGAGAAAATTGGATATAAGATTAGAGAGGCTAGGAATGAAAGAGTTCCGTATATTTTAGTTGTTGGTGAAAAGGAAGCAGAAGAGAAAGAAGTTGCTGTTAGAAGCCGTAAAAATGGAGATGAAGGCACCCTTAAATTAGAAACTTTTGTTGATAGAATAATTAAAGAAATTGAAAATAAGGAAAAATAAAAAAACATAAAAGACACTTGATAATAAAAGTCCAGTGTCTTTTATCATATACTAATTAATCATAATAAACCTGTTGAGTTTTAAAACTTTTTACAATATAATTAGTATATATAAGATTTAGAAATTAGATTTATTTACAGTAATAATATTGTAAAAAGCAATAAAGGAGTTGAAAATTATCGAAAAGGAATTTAAGCACAAGGATGGAAATATTAGAGTAACGCAAGAAGAGCATAATATTACAGTAAATCCAACTGAAAAAGATGAGATAATTAAAGTAAATAAGCATCAGCCTAAAGAATCAGTATTACAAGAAATTGAAGATAAATTAAACCTAATATATACTGAATCTCCTCTTATTATAAAAGAATTTATACAATGGTTAGAAGAAGTACTATAAGTGAAACATTAAATTAATAAATATATAATTTATATATTTAGCTATTATTAAAGAGGGCGGGTGGAAAAATGAAAGAAATAAATATTGTTATAGTTGATGATTCTCCTTTTCAAATTTCTGTACTTGGAGAAGTTCTTTCTGAAAATGGATTTAAGGTTTTAGGTGATGCTGGTTCGCTAGAAGAAACTATTGAAGTTGTAAATAGATTAAAACCAGATCTTGTTACAATGGATATGACTTTACCAGGAACCGATGGACTTGAATGTACAAGAGCAATTCACAAAATTGACCCTAATATAAAAGTAATAATAGTAAGTTCTATGATGGATGATGAAATAGTTAGAAAAGCAAAACGCAATCATGTTTCAGGCTATGTACAAAAGCCAGTAGATAGCGAAGAAATCACAATGTTAATAAACAGAGTGATGGCAGATGAGGAACTTTATCTTGAATTAGAAGATATGTATAATAAAGTATTTAAAGAATCTTTTCTTGATGTTTTTAATAAATTAACTAAAACTGTTCCTGAAATTATTACTGAAAATAATATTAATATAGAGCATAGTTCACGAGGAATTTCAATTGTATTAGGTATTATTGGAAAGTATTCGGGCAGAATGCTTTTTGATATGTCTTTTGAAACTGCTGAGAATATATCAAAAACAGTGCTTAAAAGAGAACCCAAAAGCAATGAAGAGATGTTAAACGTAATGGGTGAAATTTCCAACATGATAGCAGGTAATGCCTGTTCAATGATTAATAAGAAAAATAAATTATTTGGATTAAGGGTTGCACCTCCGACTATTTTTCATGGAGAGTCAATCAATATTTCAAAGGCAGAATTAGAAACTACTTATTCTGCTGAAACTAAAACAGCATATGGTGAAATTAGTATAAATGTTGGATTTAAGAGAGGTGAGGAAGAGTGGATGTCAAATATATAAACCCATTTCTAGATTCATTTATGTTAGTTATGCCACAAGTTGGATTAGCTGATATTAAAAAGAAAGGTCTAAATCTCAAAGGAAGATACATTGAAAGTCCAGGCGTAATGGTTATTGTAGGCATAATAGGAGATATTAAGGGCAATGTAATATATGGAACGTCAATAGAGAATGCTAAGAATATTGCGTCTGCTATGATGATGGGTATGCCAGTAGAAGAATTCAATGAGTTAGCTCAAAGTGCTATTTCTGAGCTTACAAATATGTTAACAGCTAACGCTGCTATAGGTTTTTCTAATGATGGAATAAATATAAACATTTCGACTCCCACTCTAATGCATGGTGAGTTTGTTGCAAATTCAAGTTCTGATAAAGTATTATGTGTAGAAATGCTTATTAATGGAATGTCATTTGAAGTAAATATTGCACTAGAAAGCACTAAAAATTAATTATATTACATAAAAAACTATTCATGGTAAAAACTATGAGTAGTTTTTTTATTGAAAATTGATAATAATTTACTAGTGTGATATAATAATTTGTATGAACTAATTACCCTATACTAACTATAGCAAAAAAGCTATTCTAGTTTATGGAAAAATATTTTTTAATAAATCTAAAATAAAGATTATTGAAAAGAAAAATATCAAAATCAGAACGATAAGGAGTTTAAGCATATTGAAAAAAATGTATAATATAAAAAAGACTATTTCAATGAAGCAATTTATTATAGAATTCGGGGTGGACTTTACGGAACATATGAAAAATAGATTGTTGGAATTGGAAATAGGCTGTGTGTTAATAAGAAAAGAAGAGAATAATCACCTTCAGCTGAAACATGTGCAACATATTAAATATGATTGTCCTTCAGAATCTGGTAAGTGCGTAACTCAAAAGGAATATGCCTACGGACAACTTATTGTAGTTGAGGGAGTACTATACTTTGCCGAAGATTGCAAAGTAAGCGATAACGTCATGGAAGCACCTGTGGTAAGTAATATTTATAAGTCTTTAGATAGTGAAGACATGATCAACACTGAAGGGATTAATGCAAAAAAATTGATGATAGCAATATTGATTTTGTTATTAATAGCATATTAGAAGTATTTCCAGCAGTATCAAAGGAATATCAAGACATTGTAAAAGGAATGCTGTCATTAAGAAGAAACTAATATAATAGAATGATAACTAGAGAATAAGCAACCTCTAGTTTTTTATTATAGTTAAGTAATATTTATTATGTAAATAGAGTTATTAGACTAAGAAGTACTGTGATGATATCATATAAGTAGAATTTTTTAATATAATATAAATATAAAAGAAATAAGGTATGGTGGTGTGAAATGTCTTTTTTAGACGATAATTGTAATGAGCAAATGGATATAGACCTTAGATATTTAAGTTTATTTTCTAAACAATACCCAACGATTCATTCAGCATGTACAGAAATAATAAATTTACAAGCAATTCTAAATCTGCCCAAAGGGACAGAACATTTTTTAACAGATGTACACGGTGAATATGAGCCGTTTATACATGTACTTAAAAATGCATCTGGCGTAATTAAACGAAAAATTGATGATATTTTTGGAAATACTTTAAGAGAAAGTGAAAAGAAAAGCTTAGCAACGCTTATTTATTATCCAGAAAAAAAATTGGAGATAACTCTTAAAGAAGAAGCTAATATTGAAGATTGGTATAAGATTACATTATATAGATTGATTGAAATGTGTAGACATGTATCATCAAAGTATACTAGATCAAAAGTAAGAAAAGCACTTCCAAAGGACTTCGCATATATTATTGAAGAGTTACTTCATGAAGATCCCAATAGAGTTGATAAACAGGATTACTATGATGAGATAATTAATACTATTATTAAAATAGATAGGGCTGATGAATTCATTATAGCTATATCTAAGCTTATACAAAGACTTGTAGTAGATAGATTACATATAATCGGCGATATATTTGATAGAGGTCCGGGTGCAGATATTATTCTAGATACCCTAGCTACTTATCATAGTGTTGATATTCAATGGGGAAATCATGATGTAATTTGGATGGGGGCTGCATGCGGCAGCGAAGCATGTATTGCTAATGTAATTAGAATTTCAGCAAGATATGCAAATTTAGATACTATAGAGAACGGTTATGGTATCAATTTACTTCCACTTGCTACTTTTGCAATTGATTTCTACAAAAACGATCCGTGTTCAAATTTTAAACCTAAAATTGATGGAGACCAGGATTATACAGGTAAAGAAATTCAAATTATTTCTCAGATGCATAAAGCTATTTCAGTTATTCAATTTAAGCTTGAAGGTGAAATCATCAAAAGACGACCAAACTTTGAGATGGATAATAGGCTACTTCTAGAAATGATTGATTATGAAAAAGGAACTATTGAATTAGAAGGCAAAACATATAAACTTAATGATACTAAATTTCCTACAATAGATCCTGAAAACCCTTATTTATTAACAAAGGAAGAAAGAGATCTTATAGATAAGTTAAAGTTCTCATTTATTAATAGTGAGAAGCTTCAAAAACATGTTAGCTTTTTATATGCGAAAGGAAGTATGTATCTAAAGTATAACTCTAATCTTCTATACCATGGTTGTATACCTCTTAATGAAGATGGTACTTTCAAAAAAGTAAATGGTAAAGAATATAGTGGAAAAGCCCTATTAGATAGATATGATCTTTTAGCCAGATCAGGATATTTTTATAAAAATAATCATGAAGCAAAACTTTATGGAATGGATACTATTTGGTATTTATGGAATGGACCAGATTCACCTTTATTTGGTAAGGATAAAATGACAACTTTTGAAAGATACTTTATTAATGATAAGAGTACGCATAAGGAAGTTAAGAATTTTTATTATGATCACAGTGATAATGAACAGATTTGTAATAATATATTAAAAGAATTTGGACTTGATCCTAAACATTCACATATAGTAAATGGACATGTGCCTGTAGAAACATTAAAAGGAGAAAGCCCAATTAAAGCTAATGGAAAGTTACTGCTTATTGATGGTGGTTTTTCAAGGGCGTATCAAAACAAGACAGGCATTGCAGGGTATACTCTAATTTTTAATTCCTATGGACTTATGCTTGTTTCACATGAACCTTTTGAATCAACGCAAAAAGCTATTGAAGAGGAAAAAGATATTTTATCTTCATTGGTAGTATTAGAACAAGAAAATGTAAGAAAAAGAGTTGGAGATACAGATGCTGGTTGTGAACTGAAAAGCCAAATAAAAGACCTAGAAAGATTACTAGCTGCATATAGAAAAGGATTGATAAAAGAGCAAGCATAAAAATTAAATCTAACTTATAGATAGTTGAAAATTAGATTAAAAAAAAGTATACTATTACTTGGAATATTACACTAAGCTTCTATATTTGATCATATTACTATTTGAGAAGTTAGTAATCAAGTAATTGGTTTGAAAAAATCATAGAAGTGTTTACCTGAGCAATAGGAAATAACCATATGAAAGAAGGATACAAAATGACGAATAGAAATATAGCATTTTCTCCACCAGATATTTCGAGTAAGGAAATAGACGCAGTAGTGGAGGTAATGAAATCTGGATGGATTACAACGGGCCCTCAAGTTGGAAAATTTGAGAAAGCAATTTCAGAATATTGTAATGTAAATAATTCAATAACAATGGCAAGCGCTACTTCTTGCATGGAGGTTATTTACAAAGTTTTAGATTTGAAGGAAAATGATGAAGTATTAACTTCACCGTATACATATACAGCTACTTCAAGTTCACTTTTACACAGGAGAATCAAGCCTAAATTTGTTGATGTTAAAAAGGACAGTTTTTTGATAGATGAAGATAAATTGGCTGAATCTATAACTTCGAAAACTAAATTTATATCAACTGTTGATTTTGCTGGAGTCCCTGTTGACTACGATAAAATTAAAAATACATTAAAGCAAATGGGAAGAGAAGATATTATTTTAATGTCCGATTCTGCTCATTCCTTTGGAGCTACATATAAGGGAGAAAAAGTTGGAGGACAATTTGATTTTCATGTTTTTTCATTTCATGCAGTAAAAAATCTTATAACAGCTGAAGGTGGAGCAATAACTTTTAATTATAATAGTTTTAAAGATAAAGAAGATTTATTTAAGGAATTTAAACTTGAATCTCTTCATGGGCAATCAAAAGATGCATTGTCAAAGATGAAGCCTGGAGCTTGGAAATATGATATATTAACTGACGGATTTAAGTGTAATATGACAGATATTCAAGCTGCCATAGGGCTTGTACAACTTGAAAGATTTGAAGAATTACTTGGAAAAAGAAAAGAAATATTCAATATTTATACAAATCAACTTAAGGGAAAAGAATGGGCAATTGTTCCTTTCCAACAGGATTCAATAAGGGAAACTAACTATCACCTTTATCCATTAAGAATAAGAGGATTTAAAGAAGAACAAAGGGATAAATTGATTCAAATGCTTGCTGAAATAGGTATTGCAACAAATGTTCATTTTACACCGCTTCCAATGTTTACTTTATATAAAGGATTAGGATATGATATTAAAAATTATCCTAATGCATATGAAGTATATTCAAACGAAATAACATTGCCACTGTATTCTAAACTATCAAAAGAGGATGCAGAATATGTGGTAAGTAAAGTTATTGAATGTGTTGAGAAAATAAAGTAATTGGAGGCAAAAGATAAATGAAAGTTAATTTTTATACATCTAAGAGAGAATATGAAGAAAAGAAATGTGAATTTGATTCTGCAGTGATAAATGTAATGCAAAATGGTATTTCAACACTTGGAAAAGAAGTTGTTGAATTAGAAAATTCTATAAAAGAATTTACCGGAGCAAAACATGCAATTGGTGTAGCTTCAGGAACTGATGCACTTATTTTAGCTTCAGATATATTAGGTTTTAGTGATGGAAAAGAAGTAATAACATCACCATTTACTTTTCTAGCTTCAACTTCTTGTATTGCAAGAAAGGGTGGTAAACCAGTATTTGTTGATATCGATGAGGACACTTTCAATATAGATACTAACAAAATAGAGGAGAAGATTACCAACAATACTGTTGGAATAGTCCCTATACACCTTTTTTCTCAAATGGCTGATATGGATGAAGTTATGAGAATTTCTAAGAAAAACAATTTGAAAGTGTTAGAAGATGCTGCTGAGGCTTTTGGTATGAGATGGAAGGGTAAAAACGAAGAGTATTCACATTCAGGAACTATTGGTGATTTTGGTGTGTTTTCATTTTTTCCCACTAAAACTATTGGTGCCTATGGTGACGGTGGCATGATTGTAACAAATGATGATGAGTTAGCTAGTCTTGCCAAAATGTACAGAGTTCACGGAGCTTCAAAGAAGTATCATTATGACTATATTGGATATAATTCTAGATTGGACACTATGCAAGCAGCTATACTTCAAGTAAAAATGAAATATATTAAAGAAAATATAAAGAAGCGAGAAATCATTGCTAATTGGTATTTCGATAGACTTAAGGGCATAGAAGGCATTCAATTCCCAAAAATTAAGGGAGAGCAGAGCCCAGTTTATTATGTATTTAATATATTATCAGATAACAGAGATGAACTTGCAGAGTATTTAAAGAAAAATGAAGTTCAATTCAGTATTTACTATCCAATTCCTCTGCATCTTCAAAATTGCTTTAGCTATTTAGGACACAAAAAAGGTGATTTCCCTATAGCTGAAAAGGTATGTGATAAGATTTTAGCACTACCAATTTATCCAGAAATTACAGAAGAAGAAGTTGATTTTGTTTGTGAAACTATAAGGAACTTCTATAAAAAATAGTTGCATATAAGTTATAAGCACTTTAATCAATTTTAGATTAAAGTGCTTTTTTAGATACAGTTTTAAAAGGGGGATTTAAAATGGAATTAAGTGATTTTAGAAATTATTGTTTAGGTAAGAAGGGTGTAACTGAAGCATTTCCATTTGATGAAGATACTTTAGTTTTGAAAGTCGGATCCAAAATGTTTGCTCTAACTAATATAAATAACAAAGATTTCAGTATTAATTTAAAATGTGAACCACTTTTAGCACAGGCGCTAAGACAAGAATATTCTTCAATAACACCTGGTTATCATATGAATAAACAGCATTGGAATACAGTTAGAGTTGATGGAACAATTGAAGAAAGTAAAATTAAATTTATGATTGATTTATCCTATGAGTTAGTTTTTAAAGGATTAAAAAAGAGCGAGAAGGAGTCAATTTTATGAGTGAACTTGAATTTTTAGATATTTATGATGAAGATATGAATTATCTAGGAAAAGCAACAAGATTTTGTGCCACATGGGCATGAATACTACACTAAGATTATTTCTTCAATAAAGAATCTATAATAGTTAGATGTAGTATTCTATTTGAGTTTACATAATAACAATTATGGTTTTAAGGTCCTCCTTACAGTCCTACTTCTTTTCTATAATATCTAGGCTTATTTCTTTGTTTGCTAGTTTTTTATTCATAAAATCATCAATTAGTGTTTTAGCAAGAGCAATCATTGGTACACCAAGAAACATTCCTAGAATTCCAAATAAGCCGCCTCCAACAACAACTCCGAGTATTATCAGAACAGGACTAACGCCAACTTTATCACCAATTATCATTGGTGAAATAAACCATCCATCAATATTGCTAAATGTAACTATAAAAACAACAATTTCAATAGCTTTTATTGGGCTAAAAAACAAAGTAATTAGTGCTGCAGGAATCATACCCATAAGATTGCCGAAGTATGGTATCATATTTGTCACTCCTATGAAGATACTAAAAGGTAAAGCATAAGGTATTTTTAATAACATAAAACCAATGAATGTAACTACTCCAAATAAAATAGAGTCTAACAATTTACCGACAAAGTACTTCTTGAAAATTTCATTAGTTATTCTTCCTAGTTCAACAGTTCTGTCAGCAATTTTTTCGCTACAAACTGAATATAAAAATTTCTTTATATTCAATATTATTGATTCCTTATCAAGTAAAAGGTAAACAGAAATTACTATCCCAGTCATTAGCTTAATTAGTATAGAACTAAGACTCATTAAATTATTAATTACTAATTGTATTCCAGGTGTAAAGTAGTTTGATGAATCTTTAGTTAGGGTTGTGAGGTAGTCTTTTGCATATTTTGTAACATTTAATTGCTTCAAAAGTTGATTATTAGCTACTGTAGTGTTAGCCCAATCATATGCTTTGTTTGTATAGTCTGGCATATTATTAAATAACTCAACAAAGCTTTTTATAACACTAGGAGTAATTAATGTTATTATGAATATAATGAGCCCTAAAAACAATATATAAATAATAGCAATGCTATATATTCGCTTTAGCTTAGTTTTTTCTTCTATAAACATCATTAGTGGATTAAGTACATATGCAATTACAAACCCCCATATAAAGTAGCTGAGGATCGATAAAACTTTATTTATTATAGTACCTACATTTTCAAAATTGTTTATTACTCTATAGAGAATAAATGTAATAATTATTATTGGTATTAATTCTATGTAAGGAATTTTCTTGTATTTTATCAATTTCATCCCTCCGTATTTTAATTATATCTACAAGTATAGCAGTTAACATAGATTTGTTGAAGTGTTATTTATTTTAATATATACTTAGAAATAAAGGAAAAAATAAGGAGTTAATTAATGAGTATAGATATTTCAAAAAGTTTAATAGTAAAATCTCTTTTGCTATACTTTCTAATAATAAATCTTATAGGACTTATTATTATGAAAATAGATAAGCGCAAATCAATAAAACACCAGTGGAGAATACCAGAAGCCAGAATTTTTGTTATCTCAATTTTGGGTGGTAGTGTGGGAGTTTTTACTGGAATGCACTTATTTCACCACAAAACAAAACACCCTAAATTTGTCATTGGAATCCCAATAATATTAATACTACAATTTTGCTTATTAGTAAAATTGTTATTATTCTAGTATTGGTTATAGATAGCACGGGACATTCTTCTGCTTCGAAGCCTTTACTAAAAAGAGAAGAGTGTCCTGCCGCCTGCAGAAGAAAAAACTGAAAGATTATGATAACCTACAATGAAAAAAGAAATTCCAATCAGAAAAATATTGTTGTTGATGCATTTTAAAACCTTTGAAATAAAAAAGTGAAACAGGAGATGCCTATATGAATGATCAAAGAATAAAAAAAATAATAAACAATATGCAAAATCATGGATTAGATCAGATATTGATTACATCTACATCCTCAATATTCTATATTTTAGGGAAATGGATAGATTCAGGAGAAAGGATGATAGCATTACTTATAAAATCTAATGGAAGCATAGCTCTATTTATTAATGAATTATTTCCAATAGATAAAATACCAGGGGTAAATACACTGGTATATAATGATACGGAAGATCCTATAAAAATTCTTTCTAAGCATATTAATCCTACGAAATCTTTGGGTATTGATAAAGTTTGGCCATCTGGATTTTTAATAAGGCTATTAGATTTAAACAATAATTTAATTCTAGCAAATGGTTCATCAGTAATTGATGAAGTGCGAATGATTAAAGATGATGAAGAAATAAAGCTAATGAAAGCTTCTTCAAAAATTAATGATTTAGTTATGGAAACAGCAATTAGAAGTATTGACTTTGATAGGTCTGAGATTAAATTTTGTAAAGATTTAAGTGATATTTATGAGCAAAAAGGTGCAGATGGATTTTCCTTCGATCCATTGATTGCATATGGCGAAAATGCTGCAGAGCCGCATCACTCTTCAGATAATTCACGTATGAGACAGGGAGATAGTATTATTCTTGATATTGGTGGCCTGAAAGATTATTACTCTTCAGATATGACTAGAACTATTTTTTATAAAAAATGTGATGAAGAGTATAAAAAAGTCTACAATATTGTTTTGGAGGCTAATTTAAAAGCTATTGAAAAGGTTAAACCTGGCGTTACTTTTGCAGAGATTGACAACGCAGCTAGAGAAGTGATTGAAAGAAGTAATTATGGTGAATATTTTACCCATCGAACAGGACATAATATTGGAATTGATGTACATGAATATCCAGATGTAAGTTCTATAAACAATATGATAGTCCAAAAGGGAATGATTTTTTCAATTGAACCAGGAATTTATTTAAAAGGTAAATGCGGAGTTAGAATTGAAGATTTAGTAGTTGTTACTGAAAATTCTTGTGAAGTACTTAATAACTATTCTAAGGAATTAAAAATCGTTTAAAAAAATTTTTTCTTCTATAGAAGTTATAGAACTTACCAATTATAATAATATATTTTACAGAAATGTAGAGGATAATGAAATGAAATGGTTAAAAGATGTTGCTAAACAATACAATGGTCTTCCAAAAGAAATATATATAATTTTTTTCTCTAGAGTTGTAAATAACATAGGAAGTTTTGTATTCCCAATGCTTGCACTTATTATGACTCAGAAAATTGGTGTAACTAAAGATAAAGCTGGCTTCTTTATTACATTAGTTGCATTACTTTCTGCACCAGGTATGCTGATGGGTGGAAAACTTGTTGATACTATTGGAAGAAAAAAAGTTCTTATAATTTTTCAAGGACTTTCAGGAGCTATTTTTATAGTTTGTGGCTTCATCAAGCCGTCTATGACACTAGCTGTTGTAATGATGCTTGCTCAATTAATGTCTGCAGTTGCAATGCCTGCTAATGATGCTATGCTAGCTGACTTAACAACCCCCGAAAACAGAAAAGAAGCTTTTTCACTACTTTATATGGGGAATAATTTAGGATTAGCATTAGGACCAGTTATTGGAGGACTATTATATAAGAATCACTTAGCTTTGGTATTTATAGGAGAGGGGCTAACCACACTAATATCTTTAATTTTAGTGTACATATTTATTAAAGAAACAATACATGGAAGCAAAAATGAGATGCATTCTAAGGACAGAATAAATGAAAAAAAAGAAGAAGGGTCAGTTTTCAGAGTTTTGTGGAAAAGGCCTATACTTTTAAGTTTTTCATGTATTATGTTTTTATATCAGTTTTCATATTCACAGTATAGTTTTACTCTTCCTTTGCAGTTAGGTGAGCTTTTTAAAGAATCAGGTGCAAAGGCTTTTGGACTTCTTGCATGTGTTAATGCATTAGTTGTAATTTTTGTAACTCCTTTTATGACAAAAATAACTGAAAAAATTAAACCAATAATAGTAATTGCAATTGGAGGGATATTATATTCTATTTCTTTTACTTCTTTTGGGTTTATTTATAGTTTTCCAGTATTTATTATTTCAATAATTATAATGACTTTAGGTGAAATTAGTATTTCTATAAATTTAGGAACTTATGTTGCTAATCATACTCCTGTTTCTCATAGAGGCAGGATTAACGGTATAGTTCCAATGATATATGGTGCAGGATATGCATTTGGACCTATGATAATGGGAAAATATATATATGATTTTGGAATAAGATCAGGCTGGATTTTTATAGGAGCTGTGATGTGTTTTGCATCAATGTTTATGATTGCATTATATAATATTGAATACAAAAGAATTTAAGGCACACAAAGCTTTTCTCTGTGTGCGATATTATAAAATTAAACTATTTTAATTTATTTTCGAAGTCTTGAACCATTTTCTTAGTCATCTGTCCACCTACGGAGCCATTTTCTCTTGAAGTGAGTTCTCCATTATATCCATCAGTTAAAGGAGTTCCAACTTCTCTTGCAGCTTCCATTTTAAATTTCTTTAAGCCTTCTCTAGCTTGAGGAACTAAAATTTTATTGCTTCGTGCCATATGTTTCACCTCCTTGTTCCTATGTTGTTATTATATTGCGTAATTCGCACTTATATATGCTAGGAAACTGGTGGTCTTTGTGGAATAAAAAAGAAGGCATTAGCCTTCTTTTTTATTCCATAATAGTATTTAATATAATTTAATTTCAACTTTAGTTTCTTCATTTACTAAACAGTAGGCAGTATCGTCTTCAATTTTAAAATATATGCTAAGAGATTTAATTTCAGATAATTTATGATTGAGAAGCCATTCTTCATAGAATTTAGCTAAAATATCTTGTTCATTCACTTCTTTTCCGTGATATTGAATAAAAAATTTAGCATCTACTTTCTTTGAAGATTTCTTTTTCGAAGCCACATTTGATGCTATCTCTGTAGCTTTAGTTTTTGAAGCAGAAGTAGCTTTAGAAGCTTTTGTTTTAACAGTCTTTGCTGTTTCCTTAACAGTATTTATAGTCTTTTCAACATTTTCTTTAGTAACTACATCAGATGCTTTTTTTAAAGCCACTTCTGCAGTTTCTTCTGTAGATTTTAGGAAGTTTTCTGCTGTAGATTTTACAGCTTCCTTAGCTGAAGTTAAAGTATTATCTTTCTTCATATAAATTACCTCCAATATTTATAATTTAATGTTTTCTATTATATTCTATATTTTTTGAAATAATCCTTCTTTTTGTAATAATATCAAAATTTACTTCATATTTTGTAGTGAGGTGATTTGATGAAAACTGATGCTGTTTTTGAAGGTGGAGGAGTAAAAGGAATTGGTTTTGTTGGTGCTATATGCTATCTGGAAGAAATAGGTTTTTCCTGGGAAAGGTTAGCTGGAACGTCTGCTGGTTCAATTGTAGCCTCACTTCTTGCAGTTGGGTATAGTGGTGTAGAAATAAAAAATATTGTATTAAACATGAATTATAGTAATTTATTAAGCAAGCATCACAATAAATTTGTACCAAACATGGGAAAGTATATTTCGCTAATTAAAACGAATGGATTCTATTCAGGAGATGAACTGGAAAAATTTTTTCAAGATTTATTTGAAGTTAAAGGCAAAACTAAATTTAAGGATGTTACAATTAATGGAAAATGTAGGCTAAAAATAATAGCTGCAGATATTACAAAAAGAGATATTTTAATTCTACCAGATGATTTATCTCGGTATGGTATTGATCCTATGAACTTTAGCTTAGCAAAAGCTGTAAGAATGAGTATAAGCATACCTTTGTTTTTTAAGCCGGTAACAATAAATTATGATAATAAAAAAAGTTTTGTGGTAGATGGCGGTATCATTAGTAATTACCCTATATGGATTTTTGATTCAAATACTGTTCCAAGGTGGCCAACTTTTGGTTTTAAGTTCCAAGATAATAGTATGAGTAATAGTCAAGCTGGTAAGACTGATATTATTTCATTTATATTGGATGTATTAGATACAGTAGTTGACAAAAAAGAAGAAAGATATATTATAGCTAAAGATAAAGTTAGATCAATAGAAATTGATGCGTTAAAAGTCAAATCAACAAATTTTGATATTTCCAAAGAAAAAGCTACTGAGTTATTCAATTCAGGCTATGCTAGTGCAAGAAAATTTATTAGTAGTTGGGATTTTAATGAGTATATAAAAAAATATAGAATTAAATAATTGAATAATTATAATAATATTATTTAGAATATATAGTGATTAAAAAAACAGGAGGATTATATGAAAATTGATGAAGATAGAAACATTACAATTGATATTTCTAGAGATTTTGTAATACAAAATAATTCAGGTATAAATATTATAAGTGAAAATGGAATGAAGTTTGTGCTTCCTTACGGAAAAATTCAGAATAGTAAAGAGCAGGATTGTAAAATAATTAAGAAATAATATTAAAGAGCTGGTGAAAACCAGTTTTTTTAATGTAAATTATTTCCATGGAAATAATTTAGACTACCTTAGCGAAGTATTGAAATATTTTGAAAAATCATTGTGACTACGTAGATATATATGGTAAGATTATGTTAACATTATATAGGAAAATATTATTTTATGGAGGGATAGGCATGTGTGATGCAGTTATAATCGGTGCAGGTTTAGGAGGATTAGCTTCAGCTTTAGAACTTTCGCTTGCAGGCAAAAAAGTAGTGCTTATAGAACAAAGTAATATACCTGGTGGTCTTGCAACAAGCCTTGTACGTGGCAGATTTGAATTTGAAGCTACATTACATGGAATGCAGGGCATAGGACCCAAAGAAAATCCTAAAGTTATTAGAAAATTTCTAGAGGAGTCTGGCGTTGAAACAGATTTTATTCCTATTAACGAGGCATATAGATTGATAATGCCTAAAGAAAATATTGATTTGATTATACCGTTTCAAGCTAAGGAAATGATTGATGTTATTGAAAAGGAAGCACCTGGAAGCAAAGTGCCTCTTACAAAGTTAATGGAACTATGTGAAGAGATTCATGAATCTGTAAATTACTATTCCTTAAATGATGATATAAAAGATAAAAGCAAACTTGAAGCTTATACAAAGAGAAAATCATTTTTTAGAACCGCAGGATATACTGCAGATGAAGTAATAAAGACATTTAAGCTTCCTGAAAAAGCACTGAATATTATATATCCATATTGGATATATCTTGGGGTTCCTCTAAATAAAGTATCATTTACTACTTGGGCTCATATGATGGCAGATTACTTTAGTGGAGGCGCTGCAGTTCTTAAGCCAAATTCGTATGGATTAGGGCTTGCTATGGAAAGAAGGATAAGAGAATTAGGTTGCATAATTAAATACAATACAAGAGTTGAGAAGATCTTAGTTGAAGATGGAGGAATAATTGGAGTAGTCACAAATAAAGATGAAACTATAGATACTAATTATGTTATAAGTAGTGCATATCCTAATAAAGTATATGGAACAATGATTTATCCTCAAACTGCTATTCCCAAAGAAGCATATAAACTAAATAATGCTAGGTTAATGGGTAGTAGTGTTTTTTGTGTATTTTTAGGACTCGATGTACCACCGGAGAAACTAAACATTCAAAACTACAGTTACTTTATTAGTAATACAGTTGATTCTAATGTTATGTATGAAAATACAAAGAATCTAGATATACCACAATACTATACTGCAGTTTGTTTAAATAAAATGATTCCAGATTGCACGCCCAAAGGTACTACACAATTAACTATAGCTGGATTACAAAAGGGTGAAGCATGGGAGCATGTAACACCTGAAAATTATAATACTATTAAAAGAGAGATTTCTGAAGCAATGATTAAGAATATGAATGGAATTTTAGGTGTGAATTTATTTGATCATATAGAAGAAATAGAAACAACTACTCCGGTTACAATAGCTCGTTATACAGGCTCTTGGAATGGTTCAATATATGGATATGAACATAGACCATGGGACAGCTTTACATCTAGATTAGGTGCGGCTGAAAATGAAAAATATATTAGAGGACTTGAGTTTGCAGGAGCACATGCATCAACAGGAAATGGCTTTGCTTATTGTATTAAATCTGGGACAAAAGCAGCTAGTGATGTATTAATGCAGATGAAGGATAGGGGGTAATGCAATGAAAGTAAATGGATTTTTTAAAGATCTTAGTGCACTAAAAAAATCAGTTTCAAAAAGAAGAGAAAGAATTACAGATGCTTCACCTAAGCCTCTTAGACACGATCCTATTAAAGCTTTAGCAAGAATTTTACACCCAGAAAAAAATGCTTTAGTAATAAGTTCAATATTGGATTTATCACCTAATGTAAAAATTATTAAGTTAACAAATAAGTTTGAAAGTGAAGGAAGGTTTCCTATATTCCAATGCGGACAATATCTAAGTCTAAAAATCCAAATGGAAGATATCTGTGTATCAAGACCTTGTTTTATTTCATCACCACCATTTGAAGCTCTTCCAAAAGATAATATAGCTAAGAAATCAGAACCGTATATTGAAATTGTTGTAGAAAAAAGAGATGATGGAATTGTAAGTGAATTTATTTGGAACAAATGGAAAATTGGTACTGAGGTAGATGTTTCATTTCCACATGGTAAGTTTTTCTATGAACCATTAAGAGATTCAACTAATTTAGTAGCTCTTGCTGAAGATATAGGCATAGCTCCATTTTATTCAATGATAAAAGAAATTTTTGCTAATAAATTGGATGTTAATTTAACAGTAATTTATAGAAAAACAATTATAGAAAATACAATTCTATTAGAAGAACTTAAAAAGTTAGTAGATAGAGATTCTGAGAAATTAAAACTTATTTTATTAGATGATAATAGTCAGTTTGAAAATGCAATAATTAATTTGGGCGAAGAAGAAATAAAGCGTTCTACATTTTTTATTTGTGGAACTCAAACTTTATATGAATCCTTAGCTTCAGATCTTACAAAGCTTAATGTGGATTTTAGAAGAATAAGAAAGCAAATTTATGGGAAAACTAAGAACATTTATGAATACGATGAGTTCCCCAAAGATGCTATAGGTAAAATTATAAAAATCAAAATTGTTGTTAATGGTGAAGAAAAAATTATTAATGCCTTATCAAATGAAACAATTTTAGCATCACTTGAAAAAGCAGGTATAAAAAAAGACTCCCATTGTAGAACTGGTGAGTGTGGTTATTGTAGATCAAGGATAATTAAAGGTGACATATTTGTAAATCCTTTATTGGATACAAGAAGAATAGTTGATATAGAATATGGATATTTTCATCCTTGTATTTCTTATCCTGTTTCAGAACTAGTAATTGATATTTTAAATTAGTTTCAAGCTATTAACCAAAGATTAAAAAGTAGTACAAAATTATAACATAAGCTTATTTCAGGAGGTAACAATCATGAGTAACTATGGCATAAAAGATATCAAAGGAAATGAAAACAATGTAATATTAAAAAAAGCTGCAATTAGTGGTAATATTTGTGGCGAATTTGTAGAGGTAACTATTAATCAAGTATTTGAAAACAAAAGTGACAAAAACATTGAAGCTATTTATAGCTTCCCAATCCCATATACTGCAGTAATTTCCGAATTTGAAGCTACTGTAGGAGGAAGAACAATGAAGGCAGTAGTTGAAGATAAAAGTAAAGCTATTAAGATATATGAGGAAGCTGAAGAAAGAGGAGAAAATATCTTCTTATTAGAAGAATTTAAACCACATGAGTTTCAGATTACAGTTGGAAAAATTATACCAAAAGAAACTATTAAAATTAAGCTTTCCTATATAGATGATTTAGAGTACAGAAATGGGACCTATAAATTAGTAATTCCAGCTCTTGCTTCACCACAAAAAGTTGGAAATCAGAACGAAATGGATGAAAATGATTATAGACTAACATTAAATCTACTAGTGGAGTCACTTTGCAGACTTAAATTTAGTTCTCCGTTTTATAGTATAGACATTGAAAGAGAAGGAAGTAATTTATCAAAAATAAGTTTCAATGACAGTAAAACCTACATGGAAAAAGACTTTGTACTTGTGATGAGAGAAGAAGAACATATTGAAACTAGCGGAATGATTTACGAGTACACAGATGAAGGTGAAAAAAGAGGTATAGTTTATTTAAGACTAGTTCCTGAGCTTGAATTAGATATTGAGGAAAAGCATGAGAACTATATATTCTTAATAGATATTACTGAGTCCATGAAGGGCGCAAAATTAGAAGAAGCTAAAAATGCATTATTACTTTGCATTAGAAACTTATCCGAAGGTGATGCCTTTGATATAGTTGCCATGGGTGAAGAATTAAAGTATTTCTCCAAAGAAGGCAAACTTCCATTTAACGAAGAAAATCTTGAAAAAGCTTCTCAATGGATTGAGAAACTTGAAGCAAGAGGAGATACATTAATTTATAATGCAATAAAGTATTCACTTGAAAACAGCGGTGAAGGAAACACTATTTTATTGTTTACAGACGATATGGTTGTAACTGAAGCTGATATTCTTGATTATGTAAAAGAAAATATAGGTGATAACAAGATATTTACTTTTGGAATTGACAGTACTGTTAATAGCTATTTTATAGATAAACTTGCAAGACTAGGACATGGAAAAGCTGAGTTTATTTATGAAGGTGAAAGAATTGAGGACTGTGTATTAAGACAGTTTACAAGAATTGAAAACCCAGAAGTTAATGATTTAGTTATCGATTGGGGAAAATTAAAATTAGATGAAACCTTCCCTAGAACTATAAGCTATATGTATGATAGAGAGCCTTTCTCAATCTTTGGTAGATCTCTTGGTGAAGTTGAAGGAGAAATCATTGTTAAGGGTAAGGTTGGAGAAATAGATTACATTAGAAAAGTGAATTTAGATAATTTTGAATTAGAAGACAACGCAAATTTAATTCAAAAAGTTTGGGCTCGTAAAAGGATTCAATCTATAGAAGAAAGAATGCTCGGAGAAAGAGGTACTTTAAAAGAAGAATTAAGAGAAAAGGTAATTCAAATTTCAAAGAAATATGGAATTATCAGTCCTCAGACATCATTTATAGTAGTAGAAGAAAGAGAAGAACCAGTACTTGGTATTCAGTTAAAGAATATCATACCTTTAAAAGTATACGAGAAGAACCTTACAGATAAAGCTATTACAGAGAATTTAAAGGAACATTTTTCTGAATTCCCAAGCTTCTTATATAAAACCTATACAGAAGAATATATGGGAAGAGAGAATGAATATTTAGATTACAAATATCCAAGAGAAAAAATCCTGCTTATTCTCGCAAAAAATCAATATGCAGATGGTTCCTTTGCAACATACAATGAAAAAACATTAACAAAGCGAATCGAAACAACAGCCTTTACTACACTCGCTTTTGCTTTAGGTTCTGAAGATATAAAGATATATATTAATCAACTTAACAAATCGGTTGATTATCTTATTAAATTTATAGATGAAGAGCAAGTAAAAGAAAATGAAAAATTACATAACTTAGTAGAAATAGCCCTTAAGGCTTGTTTGATAAAAGGATTTTTAAAAGGCAAGGTACTAGAGAGAACCAATGAAAGATTTAAAGGGAGACAAGAGGGAAGTATTAAGAAACAGATTATTCCTTTATTCTCAAGATCAGAGAATGGTGACTCCATAGAAGAAACTTTTGTAATCAAAGAGGAAAAAGAATCAATCTATGAGCTTGCGAAGCTTGCAGTATTGAAAGCATTATAAAATATACAATTTTCAAACTTAATATTTAAATAAACTTGCCACAAAAATATATAACACTCTTCACTTGCCATGCTGTGCATTAAGTGAGGGGTGTTGTTTTTATGCAAAAAAGAAATATATAAGCACTAGCTACTCAATTTTTTTGCGCACAGGTTTTTAAAAGGGAATTGCTAAAAAGAAAATCTATAATTATATATTTTGTGTAAAAAGCGTGTAACCCGCAGTATGACTATTGCTTCTTAAGTTGTTAAGATGTTTTATTCTTATAATCTAAAGTTTTTTAGTTTTACAGTTCTTATGTTTTTATAAATATAAGGCAAGAGTCAAAAAGCAATAGATTAAATACTAGAAAAAGTTTGATCATATGGAAACTATGTTGACATAGAAGAGAGCTTAAGCACTAGGTAATACACATAATATGTAAATAATGGTATAATAGATTTCATGCAATGACAAAGCATGCCTCTACGACAGGACTTTAAAATATGAAATGGAGGAAAACAATATGAGAGAAAAACTTTTGCCCAAAGCTATTCTATTTGATTTAGATGATACAATTATATCCTTTGATGGTGTATCAGATTATGCTTGGGAAAAAACTTGCAAATCATTTGTTCAAAATGAAAAGACACCTTTTAATGTTATAGAATTATTGGAAAGCATAAATAAAACAAGAAAATGGTACTGGAGTGATGAAGAAAGACATAAATCTGGAAGAATGGACATGATTAAGGCTAGGAAAGAAATTGTCAAAACGGCATTAGCTGAGTTACATTTCTTTAATGAGGATAAAGTGAATGAAATAGCTGATAGCTATAGCAAGTTGCAAGAAGAGTTAATATGTTTGTTCCCGAAGTCACTGGAGACATTGAAAAAATTGAGTGATTTAGGAGTAAGGATGGTTCTAATAACTAATGGTACTTCAGAAAGGCAGCGATGGAAAATAGATAAGTTTAAGCTTTCAGGTTTCTTTGAATATTGTCTTATTGAAGAAGAAATAGGTTTGGGGAAACCCGATATAAGAATATTTGAAATAGCATTACAGAAATTGAATTTAAATGCAGAGGAAGTATGGATGGTAGGAGATAATTTAGTTTGGGATATAGAAGCACCAAAGACGGTAGGTATTTTTGCAGTATGGAATGATTTTAGAAGAAAAGGTTTGCCGAAGGATTCAGATATTGTACCGGATAGAATAATTAATGATATTTCAGAGTTAATTATTTGAAAGCTTTTCATTACTGTGAGTTATTGACTTGAAAATTGTATTTTAATCTGTAGTTAAAGAACGTATAAGCTCTAACAGATGATGAGGTGGGTTATTTGAATAAAACTTTAATAATAATTGCTGGGATGCCTGCAACAGGAAAAACCGTATTTGCAAACTATTTATCAGATAAAATGTGAATACCTTTAGTTTGCAAAGATAAGCTTAAAGAAATAATTTGGGATAAAGTTCATTATGATACAAATTTACGGATAGAATCTCAAAAATATGGTGGATTAGCTTACGATTTATCTTTTCATTTTTGTGAAATGCTTATGAAAACCAATCAGACATTTATTCTTGAAAGTAACTTTACAAATCCATGTCCAGATATATTAATTTCAAAAGTCAGCAAATATAAATACAGAGTAATTACGGTGTTATTTGATGGGGATGTTGAGGTTGTACACAAGCGTTTTCTGGCAAGGGATACCACGGAGGAAAGACATCCAGGTCTTGTTTCAATTAATTACTTTAGTGATTTTCAGTTTTTTAAGAAATCTACTAGACCGTGCAGAGATTTTGACTATGGGGATATACAAATTATTGTAGATTCAACGGATTTTTCAAAGGTTTCATATGATGATATTATAGCAAAAATATTAGAATCATAATCGAACTATGATTCTAAGCAGGGCTTGGTTATGTTACTCGATTTGTTTATGATGTAATGTTAGTTGAATTAATTTTGAAGAGAATTCTAATTAAAGTGTTTTATAATATTGAGAGACTATGTATTGAAGACAAATTGGATTAGAAAAGTGAGGTAGATTATATGGATAAAGTAAATTTTTATGAAATAAATAAAATAGAAGACAGTAAATTATTATTTGCTGTTATGATGGACATTAGATTTATGTAAGGCACAAGGACAGGCATACTTGGAAAATTCCTGGAGTACAGAGGGAAGAATATGAGGATATTGGGAGGGAAACAAAAGGATGACAAATATATATTTTGTGAGACATGCTCAGCCAGAGCATGCTTGGGACGAAGATCGAACACGTCCATTGAGCGAGGAAGGGTTAGGAGATATTAAGAAAGTAACAGAAATATTTAGAAATTTACAAATTGACTGCTGTTTATCAAGTCCTTATAAAAGAAGTTTTGATACAATAAAAGAAAGTGCCAAAGTACTCAGTATAGATATTCATACAGATGAAAGATTTAGAGAACGAGAAAAAGGATTAAAAGGTAATGAGTTTGGCATGTTTCAGAAACGTTGGAACGACTTTGATTTTCATGAAGATGGCGGAGAATCACTTAATATGGTACAAAAGCGTAATATTGAGGCTCTCTTTGAAGTTTTGAATAATAATAGTGGTAAAAACATTATTATTGGAACTCATGGAACGGCGCTTAGCACAATTTTGAATTATTTTGAGTCATCCTATTGCTGTGATGATTTTTTAAGAATCATTGATTATATGCCTTACATAATTCGTCTTGAATTTGAAGGGATGAATTACATTGGGAAAGAGGAACTATTAATTGTTCAGAAAGAATTTAAAGTTAATAATCGTACAAATAAAAATTAGTGAATTTTGTAAATCTTACACAGTAAGTTATTTTTGCAGTTGCTGATATAAAGAATAAATTACAATGGTGATATAACAATATGGTTTGTAGGAGAGTAAATCATGAGAGACTTTTTTTGAAAACAATGAGACTAGGATTTTCAGTATGGAGTGAAAAAGACATTTTAGATGCTTCAGAACTATGGGGTAATCCAGAAGTAACAAAGTTTATTGTCACAGATGGTAAAATGTCAAAAGAACAGATCGATCGAAGACTAAAAAAGGAAATAGAAACTTATAATATCGCCAAAGTTCAATATTGGCCAGTTTACTTAATAGAAACCGATGAAAATATTGGATGTTGTGGTTTACGACCATATGACTTTGAAAAAAATATTTTTGAAATGGGAATACATTTAAAAAGTAAATATTGGGGAAAAGGCTTTGCGCAAGAGGCATGTTTAACAGTCATAGATTATGCTTTTTACACTCTTGGAGCTAATGCAGTGTTTAGTGGACATAATCCCAATAATACAGCTTCTGCTCAATTACTTAAAAAACTGGGATTTACATATACACATGATGAGTTCTATCCGCCTACAGGACTATATCACCCTTCGTACTTGATGACAAATCAAAATTATGAGGCAAAAAAAAATAATATATAGATTGCATATACAAGAGGTGATGAACATTGAATTGTCATATTAGAGAAGTTGAAAACAATGAATTATCAATTAATTGTGAAATTATAAGAAAGTTATTTTTAACAGTTGCAGAGGAATTTCATTTAACAAAAGATAATTGTCCAACAAATGGTGCATTTATTGAAACAGAAAACCTTGAAAAGGATAAATCTAAGGGAATAAAAATGTTTGGATTATTTAAGAATACTACTCAAATAGGTTTTGTTGCAATTGCAAAGATTGATGAGGATAGATATGAAATGGAAAAACTATCAGTATTACCAAAATACAGGCATACTGGTTATGGAAAAGAATTAATAAATTATGTTAAAGATTATGTTAAGTCTCAAAATGGAAAGGTAGTTAGAATAGGTATAATCGAAGAAAACCAAGTACTAAAGCAATGGTATATAACTAGTGGATTTATTGAAAAAGGTACAAGTAATTTCTCACATTTACCATTCACTGTAGGGTTTATGGAATTAACATTGTAAGCGACTAGGTTAGAAAATATGTAATATTGTTTTAGGTAAATAGCAGAATGAGGATGAGGTGGAGATATGGTTAAGCTTTTAAAAAATAAAGTATATATATTATTGATTGTAGCTATAATTACTCTACTTTCAGGGTGTAATTTTCACAATAGTAAGAAGGTTTCAAACAATAATTCAGTAGGCAATTCAAGAGATAAAAAGTGGATAGAGGATATAGATTATTTACATGAAAATCTTCCTAAGAATCATAAAAATGCATACCATACTTATAAAGACTACAGAAAAAACACATAACAAATGACAATAAACAAATATAGGAGGAAACACAATGACAAAATTTTATCTGGTAAGGCATGGAGAACCTTATTGGACTCTGAATGAGCAACATAAATTAAAAGGTCATGGTAGGGATTTACCACCGCTAACGGAAAAAGGTATAGAACAAGCAAAAATGGTTGCTAGGGATGAAAGACTAAAGAAGGCAGAAATAATTATAACATCTCCATATACAAGAGCAATGCATACAGCAGCAATTATTTCAAAGGAATTAGGTGTTGATATAAATGTTGAGTTTGACTTAAGAGAGTGGCAACCAGATTTAACATTCCAATTTGACACTTTAAAAGCATTAAAGGAATTAAATGATGATTATGTAAAATGTAGTGGTATTTATCCAGAGGGCGAGACAAGATTATGGGAATCTAAAGAACTTCTAAAGAAAAGGATAGATACAGTATTAAATAAATATTTAAATTATTCAGATGTTATTGTAGTCGCACATAGAGAGATATTTAGAACTCAAAAAAACATTGAAGAAATACCACATTGTTCAATTATTGAAATTGAGTTCTAATGACAAAATGTTAGTTGGATAATTGGTGATGAGAAAAAATGGATTTTCATTAAGGGAAATAGAACAAATCAAGAGGTTATACTTATAGAAATTAGTGTAGATAATTTATTATCATATGTGTATAGGGAAGAACTTAAAGATGAAAATAAAAGATTAAGAGAACAATTATATAGAGTGAAAAATAATTAAAAAATGAGTATTTTTTATCAGGAGCTGAGTGAATGAGTTTAATCGTTAAAAGAGCATTTATAGAAGGATTTGAAGATGAAAGATTACAAGATGGATTTAAGGATTACTATGGATTATGGGAAAAAGGATTAAAAAAACAAGCAAATAAAAGTCTAAGAGAAACAATGCAATACTTTGATAGTTTGAATGAACAAAAGAAAAAATGTATTTCTTATCATTATTGTATGGCAGTATGTGAACAAGAAGAATATACGAATTTGTTTTCTAGAATATTTCATCATGTAGATATTCCATATGAAATAATGATAAGAATATCTAAAATTTTAAAAGAAGATTGTGATAGTAACTATATGCCTCAGATAAGATGGTATTACGAATTATTTGATAAAGACGATAAAATTATTGAAAAGGCTTACTCACATCAAGAATGTGATGATAGAACTATTCAATTATACTTTACATCTTTGTTAACAAAATTAGATTGGGGAGCACATCATTTCCCAGAAGGTTGTTTAATTACACTAGATACATACAATAAAGTAGTCAACAAATGTGATATATTATTGCACAAACATAGAATTGATAAACCATTAATAGAGGATTTTAATTATTACAATAGTCTTTATAATATGTGGTGGAAATATGGAGAAAGTGATAGAACAGAATCTTTTAATGAATGGTGTCAGAAACATAAAGTGGAATTTGAAGCAATACCAACGTTCTATTATGAAAAATAAACACTATGTTTACAATAAAATTGCACAAGATATTGTTAGAAATGCAGATGTTTTATGGCTTGCAGGTGGTGACACACCGACTCAGGTTGCCTATATTGAATCCTATGGGTTAATACCATATATTAAAGAACAAAAAGGTGTTATTATCGGAATGAGTGCAGGCTCAATAAATATGGGGAAAACAGCTGTATGTACATTAACCTGCGAACATAGTAGGTTGGAAATATATGAAGCACTTGGATTAGTTGAATTTTCGGTTTAGCTACATTTTGATAAAGCTAATATAAGCGATGAGTTACTTGTGCTCTATGAACAATATCCATTATATGGTGTGCGTGATGACAGCGGCATAATATGTATTCAGGATAATACTTTGTATATTGGTGATGTATTCTTAATAAATAACAGGGATATAACTCAACTTAGTTAAATTGCAATTTGACTGATTGAACAGAACTAGCACAAGGTGTGCGGTTAATTAATGTATAATTTTCTTACTATCAGCTTAAAAATTTAATATTTAATTATATAGAGATACAATTGCAATAAAATAGGTAATAAATTCAATGAAGATGAGGATGTAAAAATATGAAACGTAATTTAGAAGAAGGTATACCTACATTGGAAGAAGCGAAGATAATATTAGAGGAAGGTAGTAAATTAAATCCGGGAGCATGGGTAGAACACTCTTTATATGTAGGTAAAGCCGCAGAATTGATTGCAAAAGAGGATAGTGAGTTAGATTCAAATACAGCATTAATACTGGGGATGTTGCATGATATTGGTAGAAGATACAGTGTAACCAATGAGAGACATAGTTTAGATGGTTATAAATTTGCCATGGAAAAGGGGTACGATTTCTGGGCAAGAATCTGCTTAACACACGGATACTTATGTAAAAACGTAGATGACATATGTGGGAAGAAAGATTGTACAATGGAGGAACGTAATTTCATTAAAGAATATTTAGATAATATTGAATTTACAGCATATGATAGATTAATTCAATTATGTGATGCTTTAGCACTACCATCAGGATTTTGCTTATTAGAAAAAAGAATGTTAGATGTTGTGGTGAGGTATAACTTTAATGAATTTACGCTAGAAAAATGGAAAGCGACTTTTGATATACAAAGATATTTTGAGGAAAGAATAGGAAAGTCAATTTATAGTATTTTGCCTAATGTAAAAGAAACTACTTTTGGCTTTTAAAAAAGTTTTTTGATTGTTATTGTGATAAAGTGTTAAGTATATATTATTTGAACACTTTGGAAGGTGAATGATAAATATGGATAAATTCTATCGGTTCAAGCAAGATGAAATTGAAAATATAATTAAAGGTTTTGGTAAAGGTTTTTATGAAAAAGTTTTAAGAGATATTGAAACATATGCTGATAAATGGACTTTGACGTCTTTTCAATTTATTCCTTCATATTCAGCATATTTAGTTTTTAAATGCTATTCAAAAAACTTGGGAAGTGTAGTGCTTAAAATAGGTAATCCTTCTTTCAGAGAGGTTATTACTGAATTCAACACTTTGCAGGAATATAACGGTAGAAGATTTTGTAAAGTCTTTAATGCTGATATTGAAGGTGGAGTTATACTTGAAGAATGTGTACAACCAGGGAATACTTTAAGGGATGAAAGTTCTCTTGATACGAGGCTAACCGTATTTTCATCCCTATATGAAGGCTTACATATAACGCCCATTAAAGCAGATGTATATCCAACCTACATAGAGTGGGTATGTAGGATAACAGAATACATGAGTAAGAGAGAGGACTGTAAAGAACTATATTCATATATGAAAAAAGCAAGAGATATATGCTTATCTATTTCTAATTTGTACTCACAAAAGAAGCTACTTCATGGAGACTTTCATCATGATAATATTTTACTTGGCTATAATGGAGAGTACAAAATAATTGATCCTAAAGGCGTGATAGGTGATCCTGTATTTGATGTCCCACGTTTTATATTAAATGAATTTGGTGATGAGATAACTAAGGGGTTATATATAAAAATAAATGATATAATTTGTATCCTAGAAAAAAAACTCAATATTCCAAAGTACATATTAAAGCAATGTCTTTATGTGGAAACCGCAATGGCAATGTGTTGGCACATAGAAGACGGTTTAACGCCTGAGGAATTTGAGAAACTTATAAAAACAGTTGCTTTCGCAGAAACAATTATGAATAGTTGAATTTTTAAATAAGGGGTATGAAAATATGATAAAAATAATGTTTGTATGTCATGGAAATATTTGCCGCAGTCCAATGGCTGAATTTGTATTTAGTCATATGGTAGAAGAAAGATATCTTTTGGACAAGTTTTGCATAGCATCATCTGCTACGAGTAGAGAAGAAATAGGAAATTCTGTGCATTCGGGTACAAAAAGCAAGCTGTGTGAAGTGGGAATTTCTTGTGAGGGAAAGACAGCAATACAGCTTAAGAAGAAAGATTACGAAATCTATGATTACATACTTTGTATGGAAAGCTACAACATCAAAAATGTTTTACGGATTGTTGGTGATGACAAAGAAGGAAAGATTCATCGATTGCTTGATTTTTCCTCTCGTCCTCGAGATATTGCTGACCCTTGGTATACAGGAAATTTTGATGAAACGTATAAAGACATTACTGAAGGGTGTGCAGCACTATTAGATCATATTTTAAAAAACTGGAGTGGAATACTAGAAATAAGTTCAAAGAGTATGGAAATTTGAATGTTGTTCAGTCAGCTTTTGAAGATTATGATTGTGATGATAATGAGTTTGATATGTTATATTCTGCTACTGCTTTCCATTGTGTGCCAGCTGAAATAGGATATAAAAAGTCATATAGAATAATTAAAAAAGATGGCACAATTGCTTTATTTTGGAATAGACCATCTGTAAATAATAAGGAAAATCCATTACATCAAAAAATACAATCTATTTATAATAAGTTTTTACCTGAGTGGAGTTATAAGGCAGCTGATTATGAAGATAAATCAAGACATTTAAACATAACAAATAATATCGAACAATGCGGTTTTACTATTATTGAGTTTAAGCAATACCATAATATTAGAAAAATGACTGGAGCTGAATATATAGAACTACTAAATACATATTGAGACCATATAGCTCTAGAGAACTCAATACAGATACCATTTTTTAATGCTATTAGAACAGCCATTGAAGAATGTGGAAATGAATTAATTATTAATGATACAGTAGACTTATATCTCGCAAGAAAATCATAGTTACTGGCTCTAAATTACTATTGATTCCTATATTTATGTATTTAGAGATTCTAACTTTTATTGCTACTAGGAATGAGCTCAATTGTATGATCTCGTGTAGAAAATAAGTTTTAGATGGAGTGGAAAAAATGATTATTGAAATGAAAACAGAGCAATTAAAAGATATAAGTAAAGTAAATGAACCATTTATGGTAGTAGGAAGAATACTCCCTAAATATGAAAATGATATTTGGACATTCACAGAACTTCTTTATGAAGAACCCTATGAAAAAAGTTACCCAAATGATGATGAAGATTATAATGAGTATATTAATAATACTGATAAGGTAGTCTATTTATTCTACCATAAGGATAAATGTGTCGGTAAAGTTATACTGCGAAAAAATTGGAATAAATATGCTTTCATCGAAAGTATAGATGTGAGTAAACATTTTAGAGGTCGGGGGATTGGAAGTGAGTTAATCAATAAATCAATAGAATGGGCAAAGAAAAATAGTTTGTATGGACTAATGCTTGAAACTCAAGATAATAATCTTTTAGCCTGTAAATTTTATCTAAAATGTGGATTTGAAATTGGAGCAATAGATACTATGCTATATGCAAACTTTGATAATAATGATGAAAAAGCAATTTTTTGGTATTTAAGGTTTTAGATATACATAACTTTGATTAAAGAAAAAAACTTTTTCAGGTAAAAATAGATGATTTAGAGAGAAAGGTGAATAAAATATGGCATCGTGGTTGGTTCATTTAAGGGTGGCAGATAAATTGTTAAATGAGATAGAGGAATTGGTTGAAATGAAATTTATTATGGGAAACATAGCACCTGATAGTGGAGTTCCTAATGAAGATGGGACTTCATTTGTTCCTAGCAGTAAAATATCACATTTTCAACCTTTAAATTCTAAAGAAAAATGTGTTATGCCAGAGAAGTTCGTAGAAAAATATTTATTGGGCAAAGCTTATGATGTACAAACACTTTCCTTTTATCTAGGGTATTATACTCATTTATTAACAGATGTGCTTTGGAAAGAAAAAATTGCAGACCCATGTGTAAAAAAGTATGCAAAAGAGTTTTCAGAAGATGCTGGACTCATGTGGGAAGAAATCAAAAGAGATTGGTATGATTTGGACCATTTATATTTGAAAAAACATCTTGACTTTAATGCATATCGCGTATATGAAACTGCAAAAGGATTTGAAAACACATATATGGAGGAATTCAGTAGGACGGCATTTTCTGAACGTCATGAATACATAACCAGCTTTTATAATACAGAACATGAAAATATTGAACGTGAATATACTTATCTTACAGAAAATGCGATGAATTCCTTTGTTGATGAAACTGCAGATGAGCTTAAAAGTATAATAAGACAATACTTCCACTAACAACGAACTTCTGTCCTCTGTGGCTTGTTTTTGAAAAAGTTATTTGGGAGAGTTATAAATATGGCAAATTAGTCAAAGCAGCAGATAACTGAGCTACATATTATCTCTATTTTGATATTGTAAAAGGGACATTAAAAATATACATCATTATGAACAGAAATAGAAATGATATAACCCATGCTAAAGCAGGATTTTTGTGGTGGAGAGTTAGGAGTGGAAACTGAATTGCATTGTGAGCTAATGACCACCAGATATTCCATCCATTACAATGTTTAATCATGCTAATTGATAATGTAAATAATTCTATACCAACATAAAGTAATATCCAAAATACTATATAAGTAATTTGGTGATATAACTTTTTAGGGAATTTAGATAAATACAATAAGGTAGTTGAAAAAAATATATTGAAGATAACAAATAACTCATTCAAAGGTGGAATCAGAAAGTCTGATTGAAATTTCCACAGTGGTGTTTGGTGGAAGACCGCATTATAAATAAGGTCCCCCATGCCAAAGAATAGCATGGTTGGATAGTACCTTTCCCAAGCTTTCCAATCACCCCATTTGTAAGCACAGGTAATCCATATTGAAGCCATTATCAGACGAATCAGTGTGAATTTCATCCTTAAATCTCCTTATGTCATAACTGTTTTTAGCAAAATGTATACTATAAAGTATCTGCTAATTTATGATTATTAATGTATATAATAAATTTTACACATGTAGATTGTAACGACTTGTAACATCAAATAACAATAGTTGCTGTCCACCTTGGCTGGTGGACTCTTTTTATATAGAATCGTGTAAATTTATGGTATATAATATATCTATAGGATATAGAGTTAATCGATGCCAAAGCACATTTTGCAACCTAAGATAGGAGATAACTAAGATTTGGAAACATCAGCAACAAAAATGTTAGCAACCATCTGCTAATAGGGTGAGTGTTTATTAATGTAATGGAGGTTACTATGGAGTTATCAGTATTAGTGGGTCAATTTCCAATAACATATGATATCAAGGAAATGAACTGCCAATATGTGAATTATCTATTAAAAACAATATAGTACATATAGGAATTCAGCTATGTAGAGAGATAAGGTTTCCTGAACAATGGAGATGGCTTGCATTAAATGGGGCGGAGGTATTTGTATATTTAACAAATGCAGTTGATGGAAGCAATATTTCAGTATGGAGAAGTCATCTTGTTAGTAGGGCAGCTGAAAATTTAAGGTTTCTTATAAGTTCAAACAATGTAAACAAAAATCAACATTGTCCTACCATGTTGATATCTCCAAGTGGACAGATAATTGAGGAGATAATTTCTGATAAAACTAATATTTTTAAAAGAAAAATAGATCTAGACAAGGTATCTGATTGGTATATAAATCAATGTAGGGATGATATTATTAAGTTAGTTGAAATGAAATGTTTATGAGACTTTATCTTACGTAACAAAGTATAAAGGGAAAGATTAAAATGGGGAAAGATATGGAAAATAAAATTGATAATCAAAGTTTTGTAAAGGATCAGTATAAAAATGCTGACAACCTAAATGCAAGAATTAACTTACATCGTTATAATACTAATAAAATTGATTGGAACATCTGGTTTTTTGAAAAAATGAACATACCAGAATATAGTAATGTTTTAGAATTAGGCTGTGGTATCGGATTATTATGGATGAATAATGAAGAATCAATAAATGAAACTTTAAATATAACATTATCTGATTTTTCTGAAGGGATGCTTCAGAGTGCCAAGCAAAATATTAATAACAAAAATATAAAATATCAAGTTATAGATATACAGGACATACCATATGAAAATGAAAGTTTCGATATTATCATTTCTAGACATATGTTATACCATGTTCCTGATATTGATAAAGCACTTTCTGAAGTTAAAAGAGTGTTAAAGCCTGGTGGAAAGTTTTATGTTTCTACTAATGGTAAGGAACACATGCAAGAATTAGAAAAATTGCTTAAAGACTATGATAAAAACATAGAGTATGACCTTCAAAAATTCCCTAATAAATTTGGCATTGAAAATGGATATAAATTCTTGAAAAAGCACTTTAGCAATGTCCTCTTGGAAGAATTCAATGGTCAAATTGTAGTTGATAAGGTAGAACCTGTAGTGTCATATGTAATGTCCTCTTTTAGTGTCAGAAAGAACATTTTTGATGAACATAAATTAGATAGCTTTTATAAATATGTAGAAACTGAAATTGATAAATTAGGAGCATTGGTAATAAATACAAAGGGAGGTATGTTTACAGCGTCAAACCCACTAAAATAAACATTATCATCTTCAATCTATAATTATGAAAAATAAACTATAGTTTTGTGGTATTACATAAGTGGTGTTTGGATATTGCACATTATTCTTTTACTATGAAGCTCTTTAAAAGATTTGTAAGTTTTATTGAAAAGGGAGGTTATAGATGGATACATATATAGGCTGTTCAATAATAATTCATGATAGTGATAATAGAGTTTTAATTGCGAGAAGAAGTAAATCAAAAAAGAAATTTCCTCTCCTTTGGGAAACACCCGGTGGAGCATTAGAAGATAATGAAACACCAGAAGAATGTATTTGCAGAGAAGTAAGGGAAGAACTCAGTTGTAATATCTATGACTTACAACTATTTAAAGTATATATAATCAATGAAGATAATAAGTATATTTTGATTGTTTATACAGGTATGATAAAAGAACAAATACAGCTTAATTCAGAGATAGAACAGATTAGATGGATTAATAAATTGGAAGCTAGGAAATTTGACTTTTGTGGGAACGAACTTGAAAAATTATTAGATTACTACATGTGCTTTTATAGTTGTAAATAATACATGTTTTATATTCTACATTTGAATGGAAGTGATATATTATTATGCGTATTGCAGTGATTTCAGATATTCATGCAAATGCTATTGCCTTAAAAGCAGTAATTATACATATTAAAAAACAATCAATAGATAAAATAATATTTCTTGGTGATTTGGTTATGAACGGCCCACATCCAAAAGAGACTTTAGAAATAATGAAGGAAATGTCACCTTTAGTATGGATTAAAGGTAATACTGATAATTGGCTTTATGAAATGGGAATAAATTTTACACCTATTACAGAAAGAGAGGAACGGTTTTATTCTCTTAATAAGGTTGCAAAAAGTCGTTTAACCTCAGAAGATATAGAATTGTTATTATCAAAGCCAGAAAAACAAAATATCGAAATTGAAGGTATCAAAATCCTTTGTGTGCATGGTTCCAACCTTTCAGATAGTGAACCCTTGGGGATCATGACGCCAATAGAAAACCTTGAAAAAATAACAAATGAGATTGATACAGATGTACTTCTTTGTGGTCATTCCCATTTACCCTACTATGCTTCTTTTAATGGAAAAAAGATAATTAATGTTGGGTCGGTAAGTTTATCTATGGATGCTGAACCACTGGCATCATATGGTGTATTGGATATAGATCAGAGGGTTATTTCATATACAAACCATAAAGTGCCATATGACATTAAGCAAGTATTAACGGATGCTACAAGAGATAAACTTCCATACGTAGATACATATATAAGGAGACTAACAACTGCTAGATAAAAATATTTCATGATGCTATAATTATTTGTAATATCCTTAATATATGGATGAAGGTTATACTATCACACTCTATATAAATTTTATGTGCTAAGGGAATTTCGAGCAAGTGAAAATTTTGAGTAACAATATAATATATATTTAGAACAGAGGTTATAGTTCGAATAAAAAATACTTATTTGATCAGATAGTTTTAAATTATGATAAAAGCCGTACAAATTATGTACCAACCTAATGATGTAATAACAACCTATTTTATACATTATCTTTATAAAAAGTTTGATTCATAGATGAATAATTATATTTACATAATAGGGGATGAATAATGATATTTTGTAAAACTGGAGAACTAACAGTTCGTAGCTTAGAACGTCATGATAAACACTTAATAGTTAAATGGCTTTCTGATATCAAGGTACTTCAATATTACGAGGGAAGGAACAATCTACATGATGAAGAAATGGTAGAAGAAAAATTTTATAATAAAGACTTATGTAAAACAAGATGTATTATTGAGTATTTACAAATACCAATAGGCTATATACAAATTTATCCTATTAGTCAGAAAGAACGTGAAGAGTATGGATATGCAAATTTTCAAGGTACTATTTTGGGTACAGACCAATTTATTGGAGAGACTGAGCACTGGGGACAAGGTATAGGGAAAATTTTAATGAAATCAATGATAAACTTCTTGGAAACAGAAAAACATTCACATAAAATTATCTTGCTAATATGTGAATGTGCGAGAATACTTAATTAAAGCTAAGGCGAAGTTTTTTATAAATGTGGCTGGAGGAGAGAACATGGAAATAAGACAAGTAAAATTAAGTGATATTGATATGTTAGTGGATAACCGATTAGAATTTGTATCTTCTATTAGAAATATTACAAACAGAGATGAATTTAGAATGCGTACAAGAGAGTATTTGCAAAAACATTTAGAGGATGATTTATTGCTTGCTTTTATAGCAACTGATAATGGACTAATCGTTTCTTCATGTATTTTGTGCATTTACGAAACCTTACCAGTTCCAAGTTGCTTAAACGGAAGAGCAGGACTTTTGCTAAATGTGTACACTCTTAAGGCCTATAGGTATCAAGGTTTGGCATGTAGTCTGTTAACAAAACTTATAGAGGAAGCGAAAGGATTGGGAGTAGGAAAAATACTGTTAGAATACACAGATGATGGATATCCTTTATATAAAAAAATGGGCTTTGAGGAATTAGATAGAGAAATGGTGTTAAAATTATAGATTGAAATAAATTAACAATTTCATACCAACTAGGGGTAGTCTGTAACTAAAACTTCAATTTGATTAAGTGAAAAGTAATTGTAATAAAGTGTTAAGTAAAAAAATTATATTTTATTTAGGAGGGTACAATGGGAAAAACATTGTCTGAAATGTCATTAGAAGAACTTTGGGAATTGTTTCCCATCATTTTAAAAGAACATAATCCGATTTATAAAGAGTGGTATATAGTAGAAAGAAATGAAATAATGAATGTTATAGGTGGAAAAGACCTAAAGCGAATTAATCATATCGGAAGTACTTCCATTGAAGGACTGATTGCTAAACCAACAGTAGATATCCTGTTGGAAGTTGATTTTAATTGCGATATAGAACAATTAAAATTAAATTTATGTAATGCTGGCTGGACATTGATGTCATTTGCCGGTAAACCAGACTTAAATATGTCCTTCAATAAAGGGTATACTCCCAATGGTTTCGCTGATAAGGTTTTTCATCTCCATGTTAGATTTTGGGGAGATTGGAATGAATTATATTTTAGGGACTATCTTCTCGTTCATAAAGAAGTTGCCGAAGAATATGGAAAGTTAAAACATAGATTAAAAGGGCAGTTCGAGCATAATAGAGATGGCTACACTGAAGCTAAAACCGAATTCATTATGAAATATACAAAGTTAGCAAGAAATGATTTTGGTAATAGATATTTGCCCATAGATTAAAACTAGGTATGACAAAATACTACTGCAGGCTGCACGCATATACCTATAAAAGATATGAGTGGAATGATATATAACATAATTTGAATTTTTTCTGTGTACTAAGGAGAAAGGGATTGAATTAATGAATTTAATATATGGAACATATAATCAAGCTAAGCTAGAAAGCATGATTAAGACACTGGCTGGGTTGGATTTCTGCATTTCAAGTCTTAGAACTCTTGGTGTAGAAATAAAAGAGGCTGAAGAAACCGGAAAAGACCCATTATCAAATGCAACACAGAAAGCCTTGTCATATTTTGAGCAAGTAAAAAAACCTATTTTTTCTTGTGACTCTGGATTGTATTTCGAAGGTGTCGATGAAGAAGATCAACCCGGTGTACTGATAAAAAGAATTCATGGAAACAATCTGAGTAATAAAGATATGATAAGTTATTATAGTAATTTAGCAGCAAAATATGGTGGGAAATTAATTGCAAATTATAAGAACTCAATCTGTTTGGTTATGAATGAAAGTACTATTTACAAATATGATGGTGAAGATATATATTCTGAAAAATTTTACATTGTGGACAAACCACATAAGAAATATCGGGAAGGATTTCCGTTAGACTCATTATCTGTAGAGATAGAGAGTATGAAATATTATTATGATCTAGAGGGTAATAAAAGTGAAAATCTAGGTGTTATTAATGGGTTTAGAAATTTTTTTATTAGGAGTATAAAGGATTATTTAAATAATAAGGAAGTGTACTAATATGATTAAAGCAATACTATTTGATTTTGATGGTGTACTAACCACTGATGAAACTGGTTCACAGTCCATATGTAATTACATTTGCAAGAAAACTAGCTTAGATGAAGAAATATTTTATCATGAGTATTACAAATATAATAATGATCTTTTGTACGGAAAAACTAATCATGAAAACATCTGGGACTCATTGTGCAAAGGTATAAATATGAAAATTGATATAAGAATATTGCATGAATCATTTATAAATACTCCTATAGATTCACAAATGATAGCAATTATAGATAAACTAAAAAAACTGAATTATAAAATAGGTATGGTTACTGACAACAAGAAAGACCGTATAGATGACATTGTGCAATATTATGATATGAATAAAATATTTGATGCAATAACGATTTCAGCAGATGTTGGTTCAGGAAAAGATGATAATAAGATTTTTGTAAAAATACTAGAGTGCTTGAATGTAACTGCTAATGAATGTGTATTCATAGATAATCAAGAGAAGAATCTTATTGTTCCTAAAAGTATGGGAATGAATGTTATTTTCTTTGATCATAAAAAGAGAAATTATGGCAAACTCATTCAAGAATTCAATGACTTATCAATATTATTGTAAGAAAGTGAGGAGTCCTATTATTCAAGAATCAGTAATAAAAATTGGTATAACAGTTATAATTTGATATAATTATAACTGTTAACTATGTAGGCATTATTATTAATATGCCTACATGTTTAACATTATAGTGTTTAAGGGGATAATATGAATCAGAATATTAAAGATAGAGGTTATGCTAGAACTGGAGAACTAATTATCAAAGGAGTACATTGCAGTTATATTTATAAACTTGTGGAAGTAGGCAAAATATGCCTCATTTGTAATGAGGGTTATACAGAAGGGGGAAATATATGACTACAGGGAGAATTCATTCAATAGAAAGCTCAGGCTTAGTTGATGGTCCAGGCGTGAGAACAGTAATATTTTTTCAAGGCTGTCACCTTAGATGTGCCTATTGCCATAATCCTGATACTTGGTTAGAAAAGGAAGGCATAGAGATAGAAGCTGAAGCTTTAGTTAAAAAAATACTCAGATATAAACCTTATTTCGAAAAATCAGGTGGCGGAGTCACTTTTTCAGGTGGAGATCCATTATTGCAACCTAAATTTCTAATTGAGGTATTAAAATTATGTAAAAATAATGGCATTCATACTGCACTTGATACAGCAGGATTTGGAAGAGGTAGCTACGAAGAAATATTAAAATATATTGATCTTGTTATTCTTGATATAAAGCATGTAGATAATGAAGGTTACAAAGAACTAACCGGTAGAGATAAAAACCAATTCAATGAATTCCTTGAAACAGTAGAAAAATCCAATACGCCTCTATGGATAAGACATGTAGTTGTCCCTGGAATAACAGATTCATATGAGCATATACATAAACTTGCTGAGATAATAAAAAATATTAAAAATGTTGAGAAAATAGAATTATTGCCATACCATGTTTTAGGTGAGGAAAAATACGATAAAATAGGGATACCGTATAGATTAAAAGGGATTGAGCCTATGGATAAGGATAGAGTTGTTGAATTAGAAGAAATGCTAATAAATGAAGTTAGAAAAACAGTATAGTTGTTGCTCATTTAGTAATATATAAAAGATAATATAAAGAAAAAGCATGAAATATTTTGCTACGAGATTGTTCGCTGCACATAGAAAGACTAAGCTGATTTATTTTTAAATTGCTACCCACTCAAAACTCGCTACGCTCAAACATTTCGTGGGCTTAACGCAATTTTAAAATAAATCAGTCAAGTCTTTCTAATGCTCGCTCAGACAACCTCTACGCAAAATATTTCATGCTTTTTCTATGCGTAATTTTCTATTTATATTTAATAATAAGTATTATTACTATATTACTTTTGTTTAATTCTTTGTTAATGAAAACGCTTTATCGAGATGATATTGTATTAGTACATAATATATTGTATCCTAATAATGTAACTTAATAATAAAACTAGGGATTTCCTTCAGATTTGTGGGCTATCTACAAATATAAGTATGTCTGCTCTAATCAAGATAAAATTGAAGCAAAATATAGCTTAAAAATGCATGATATAAGATTCTGAAAGCTAGTAAAATATTAAATAAATACAATACTCTTGACTAAGATAACCCGGGACATCCTTCAGCTTCGAAGGCCATCTAGTAATAGAAGGGTGTCCCGCTCCTACAAGACAAAAATGAAAAAATAAAATAGATTGAAAATACGAGACATAAAGATTTTGAAATCAATAGAGTCATTAATAAACCATAATAATGATTATGTAAACTAAAAATAAATATTAATTTAGAATGGAGATTTAATAATGGTTAACAATGTTGATATTTCAGAAGCTATGACAATTAAATTGGATTCGGTTTTACCTGATATGCCTGAATTTAAAGAAGGTATTAGACGAGCTCCAGACAGAGGGTTTAATTTAACGAAGGACCAGGCGGAAGTTGCGCTTAAAAATGCATTACGATATATTCCAAGCGAAATGCATTCTGTTTTAGCACCTGAATTTATGAATGAATTAGTTTCTTATGGTAGAATATATGGTTATAGGTTTAGACCTAGTGAAGAAATCTATGGTAAACCTATACAAGAATATAAAGGTAACTGTATTGAAGGAAAAGCTTTTCAAGTAATGATTGATAATAATTTGGACTTTGAAACTGCACTTTATCCTTATGAACTTGTTACATATGGAGAGACAGGACAGGTATGTCAGAACTGGATGCAGTATCTTTTGATTATGAAATACCTAGAAGTTCTTACAGAAAATCAAACTTTAGTAATTGAATCTGGACATCCACTTGGATTATTTAAATCAAGTCCAGAATCTCCTAGAGTTATAATTACGAACGCTATGATGATAGGTATGTTTGATACTCAAAAAGATTGGCATTATGCTATGCAAATGGGTGTTGCAAATTATGGTCAAATGACAGCTGGTGGTTGGATGTATATTGGACCACAAGGTATTGTTCATGGTACGTTTAATACTCTTTTAAATGCAGGAAGATTAAAGTTAGGTATTAAGGCTCATGAGGATTTAAAAGGGCATATCTTTGTAAGTTCAGGACTGGGAGGAATGAGTGGTGCTCAACCAAAGGCTGTTGAAATTGCAAATGGAGTTGGAATAATTGCTGAAGTAGATTATTCAAGAATTAAAACTAGATTAGATCAAGGCTGGGTAAGTATTGCTTCCTCTGATTTAGAAGAAATATTTAAAATGGCACTAGAATATCAAAAAAATCAAAAGACTATTTCTATAGCTTATCACGGCAATATTGTAGATTTACTTCAATATTCACTAGATAAAAATATTAATATTGAATTGTTATCTGATCAAACTTCTTGTCATGCAGTTTATGATGGAGGATATTGTCCTCAAGGAATAAGTTTTGAAGAAAGAACAATCCTTCTAAAAAATGATAGAATAAAATTTAGAGAATTAGTTGATAAAAGTTTAAGAAAGCATTTTGAATTAATTAAAGCTTTGGTAAACAAAGGTACTTATTTCTTTGATTATGGAAATTCCTTTATGAAGGCAGTTTATGATGCTGGAGTAGTGGAAATACTTAAAAATGGAGTAGATGAAAAAGATGGTTTTATTTTCCCATCTTATGTGGAAGATATAATGGGACCTGAATTGTTTGACTATGGATATGGACCTTTTAGATGGGTTTGTCTAAGTAGGAACCATGAAGACTTAATAAAGACTGATAAAGCTGCTATGGAATGTATTAATCCTGATAGAAGAGCTCAAGATAGAGATAATTACGTATGGATTAGAGATGCAGAAAAGAATAAGATGGTAGTAGGAACTCAAGCTAGAATATTATATCAAGATGCACTTGGAAGAATGAATATAGCACTTAAATTTAACGAAATGGTTCGAAACAGCGAAGTTGGACCTATTATGATAGGAAGAGATCATCATGATGTAAGTGGTACTGATTCACCTTTTAGAGAAACTTCAAACATAAAAGATGGAAGCAATATAATGGCTGATATGTCTGTACAGTGTTTTGCAGGTAATATTGCCAGAGGCATGAGTTTAGTTGCTTTGCATAATGGTGGAGGAGTAGGTATCGGAAAGTGTATCAATGGAGGTTTTGGTCTTGTACTAGATGGAAGTGAAAGAGTTGATAATATAATAAAAAGTGCAATTCCTTGGGATGTAATGGGAGGAGTTGCAAGAAGATCCTGGGCACGTAATGAGAATTCTATATCAACTAGTGTAGAATATAACCTTTTAAGAAAGGGCTCAGATCATATTACTTTACCATATATAGTTGAAGAAGATTTGATTAAAAGTACTGTTATGAAATTTACTAATAAATAAGAAAATGAGGTTACAATTAAATTGTGACCTCATTTTCTTATTTGTTTTACTATTATTACTATTATTAATGTAAATACAGAAACTAACGCAATTGTTCCGCCAGGAGCACAATCAATATAATAAGAAATCATTATACCTGACAGCATATCAAAGGAACCAAATAAAATTGAAAACAATAAGGTTTTCTTAAAATTTTGATTAAGTTGAAGTGATGTGGCAACTGGTATTGCAATCATGGATGAAATTACTAGCATACCGATAATTCTAATAGATACTGAAATAGTACATCCAACTAAAATAGCAAAAACATAATTTATTAGCTTTACATTAATCCCTGATATTGTTGCACCTTCTTCATCGAAAGTTATGTAAAGAAGCTTTTGAAATAAAAAATATAGTAATATAACAGTAAGAACACTTAAAAATAATACTGTAAATAAATCATTTCTTGAAACGGTAAGAATACTTCCAAATAAGAAGGAATTAACATTTGCATGAATTCTTCCTGAGCTTATTAGAGTAATTGCAATTCCAACACTTAAGGTTAATATAATGACAAGGATAAGATCTGAATACTTTTTATAGTAATTCCTCAAAAATTCCATTAAAAGAGCGCATAAAGATGTAAATAAAAATGCACTGATTATTGGATTGTATCCAAGTAGTAAACCTATTGCAACACCTGCAAGGGAGGAATGTGCTAAAGCATCTCCAATCATTGAATGTTTTTTTAATACTAAAAATACTCCAACAAAAGGACAAAGTATAGATATTAATATTGATGCCATTAAGGCATTTTGCATAAAAGTATATTGTAGCATTAGAAACAGTCCTCCACTATATTATATTTGCGTCTATATTCTTCGATACTATATAGAGTACCAGTGCCTTTTGATAATCTAAAAATTTGTGTGGAATTTTCAAGTGCAGCTTTTAAATTATGTTCAACAGAGACTACTGTAATACCCAAATTTCTATTTAAATTTGTAATTATAGAGTAAATGTCTTCTTGGCTTTGTATATCTATTCCAGTAGAAGGTTCATCTAGGATTAGCAGGTCTGGATTTCCCATTAAAGCCCGTGCTATGAAAATCTTTTGAGTTTGACCACCAGATAAGTTTCCTATTAAAGTGTTTTTATAATCCGCCATTCCAACTGCATTTAAAGACTTCATTATTATTGAAGGGTCTTTTGATTTTATTGCTCTTAAATGACAATATAAAAGTTCTGAAATTGAAATAGGAAATTGTGAATTAAGGATATCAAGTTTCTGAGGTACATATCCAATAGATTTTGTATTTATATTTATACTGCCGCTATTTGGTTTTAATAGATTTAAAATAATTTTAATTAAGGTACTTTTTGCACTACCATTTGATCCTAATATAGAGAGATATGTTCCTTTTTCAATATTTAAATTAATGTCATTTAGGATAATAGGTGAGTTCTTTGTATAAGAAAAATTCAAGTTTTTTATTTCAATCATCTGACATTTTCTCCTTTAAATTTATAACATTAACATTATAGTCTAAATGCAAGTTATTTGCAACTACATAGTTGAAGAATATATATTGACAACTTTCTCTTTGAAATGTAAAATTTGAGTATTCTTAAAGAAAGCAATGGTGAGATTAATGGAAAGATTACAGAAATATATGGCACAATGCGGAGTTGCTTCAAGGAGAAAATGCGAAGAAATTATTTTACAAGGTAGAGTAAAAGTAAATGGAGTAACTACTTGTGAAATGGGACAAAAAATTGATCCCACACTTGATACAGTTTTGGTGGATAATAATTTGATATCATTGGAAGAAAAAAAAGTATACATCATATTAAATAAGCCTGAAGGGGTAGTGGCTACTGTAAAAGATGAAAAGAATAGGGAAACAATAATGGATTTAGTAAAGGTAGAAGAGAGGATATATCCCATTGGAAGATTGGATTATGATACTTCAGGTCTGATACTAATGACTAATGATGGTGATGTTTACAATAAAATAATCCATCCAAGAGAGTCTATAGATAAAGTTTATATTGCAATTGTTGATGGAGTACCTAATAATGAAGAAATCTATAGATTTTGTAATGGATTGAAAATTGATGATTATGTAACTTCAGAAGCCTCCCTTGAAATAATAGAAAAATACCAATGGACTTCTAAAGTAATGATTACCATACATGAAGGTAAAAATAGACAGATTCGAAAAATGTGTGAAGCAATTGATCATGAGGTTAAGGAATTAAAAAGAATCTCAGTAGGAGAAATAAATTTAGGTGATTTACCACTAGGTAAATGGAGATTTTTAAATGAAAATGAAATGCTTTACTTAAAATCTTTATAGAAGGAGCCGATAAAAAATGAAAGATGGTCTTGAATTAATCGCAACAAAAGAATTTCAAGAAATTGAGGAAATGTATAAAATAATAGATTTTTTGAATAAAAATCTAGGCCAATTCGACCTTGTATTCGGAGTCAAGGTGAAAGAAAATTCAACAATTATGAATATTTATAAAAGCAATTAAATGAAAAATGAATAATTGCTTGAAAGAGTTTGCAAATAATGATAAACTTAAGAAAATAATTCATAACTTTTCAGGTCTGAGAGAGGATTGAATTTTAATGGAAAATACGAAACAAGATTTAATGAGAACAATACAAATTAAATTTCCAAGAATGAGTAAAGGACAGAAGTTGATTGCTGAATATATTCTAAAGCATTACGATAAAGCTGCTTTTATGACTGCATCTAAGCTTGGGACTAGCGTTGGGGTAAGTGAATCCACAGTAGTTAGATTTGCTAATGAACTGGGGTTTAGTGGCTATCCGGAACTACAAAAAGCTTTGCAAGAATTAATTAAGACAAAACTAACTACAGTGCAACGAATTGAACTTTCAAACAATTATATAAGTGAAGAGAATGCTTTAAAGGGTGTTCTTAAGTCTGATATGGAGAATATTAGAGCTACTTTAGATAAAATGAATCTTAAAACTTTTGAAAATGTAGTTAATTGCATATTTGAAGCTAGAAAGATATACATAATAGGGTTAAGAAGCTCTACTGCACTAGCAGAGTTCTTAGGATTTTATCTTAACCTTATCTTAGATAATGTTAAAGTTGTTAGTTATGGAATTAGTGATATTTTTGAACAAATGATTTCTATTACAGATGAGGATTTAGTTATAGGTATTGGTTTTCCAAGGTATGCATCAAGGACAATAGAAACACTTAATTTTGCTCATAGAAAGGGAACTAAAGTAGTTGCTATTACTGATAGTTTACTTTCTCCCCTAGCTGCAAAGGCTGATTTTACTTTGATTGCTCAAAGTAATATGGCCTCCTTTGTAGATTCTTTAGTAGCACCTTTAAGTCTAATAAATGCCCTAATAATTGCTGTAGGTCTTAGGGAAAGAGAGAAGATATCATCTACTTTTAGCGAACTAGAGAATATTTGGGAAGATTATCAAGTATTTGCTTACAAGGATTCAGAAGAAAAATATTAAATTTGAAAGCAGGGAAAAAGCCCTGCTTAATTTTTTGTTGAATAATTTCAGAGAGTATATTAAATTATAATAGATAGGTGGTGAATTTGTGAGTAAAGTTATAGTTATTGGTGGTGGTCCAGCAGGTATGATGGCGGCCATTGCAGCTTCTGAGCATAATGAAGTGATTCTTATTGAAAAAAATGAAAAGTTAGGTAAAAAATTATATATTACTGGAAAAGGTAGATGTAATATAACGAATTCGAAAGATATAAGCGAATTTTTTGATTTTATACCAGGAAACCCTAATTTTTTATACAGCGCTTTATATACTTTTACTAATGAGGATACCATGAAATTTTTTAACAAACTTGGGGTGGAATTAAAGATAGAAAGAGGAGATAGAGTTTTCCCCGTTTCTGACAAAGCCTCCGATATTATAAATGCATTTCAAACTGAACTAAAGAATAAAAAAGTTGATGTTATGCTTAACGCAAAAGTTAAAAGTGTTTTGACAGAGGGCAATAAAATTCTTGGAGTAGAATTAGATAACGAAAGTATGATTTATGGAGATTATTTTATTTTGTGTACAGGAGGGTTATCTTATCCTCAAACAGGCTCTAATGGAGATGGAATTAGATTTTCAAGAACCTTAGGTCATAAAATAATACCAACTAGACCTTCCTTAGTACCAATAGTAACTGAAGAGGATTGGGTAAAGGAACTTCAAGGTTTGTCACTAAAAAATGTTGAGCTTAGTATAATGAATGATGTGAATAAAACTATTTACAAGGAATTTGGAGAAATGTTATTTACTCATTATGGCATTTCTGGGCCTATTGCGCTTAGTGCAAGTAGGGTAGTTAGTGGCAAAAGCAAATTAAAAGCAATTATTAATCTAAAACCAGCTTTAAGTAAGGAAGAACTAGATAAAAGGATTCAAAGAGATTTTAATAAGTATATAAACAAAGATTTTAAAAATTCTTTAGATGAATTGTTACCTCAGAAAATTATTCCCATTATTATTAGTCTTTCAGGAATTGATGAAAATAAAAAGGTAAATCTAATAACAAAAGAAGAAAGAAAGAGAATAGTTAAATTGCTTCAGGAACTTACTCTAAATATCAATGGCTTGAGACCAATAGATGAAGCAATAATTACTATAGGCGGTGTAGACGTTAAAAGTATACATGCATCTACAATGAAATCAAAAATTGTAGAGAATTTATCCTTTGCCGGCGAAATGATAGATATTGATGCATATACTGGGGGATATAATCTTCAGTTAGCAATTTCTACCGGATATCTTGCTGGAAATAAAATTCATAATATTAAATGAATTTTATGAATTTATCATTATTAAAGGATTTTATTTATTTACATCGAATAGTATACAGGTAAAGCATTTATTTTACTACGGAAGGAAGAGTTTTGATTTGAAAATGTCTATAGCAATTGATGGACCAGCAGGAGCAGGCAAAAGTACAATTGCTAAGCTTCTAGCTAAAAAATATAATTTAATGTATATAAATACTGGTTCTATGTACAGAGCAGTAACTTTAATAGCATTAAAAAACAATATTGTTCCTAGCAATACAAAAGATTTATGTGATTTTGTTCATAAAATGGAGATGAATTTTCAAAATGATAGACTGATTTTAAATGGTGAGGATATAAATGATGAAATTTTTACCCCATTTATTAGCAATAATGTTTCAAATTATGCTGCAGTATCAGAAGTAAGAGAGATTCTTGTAAAACTTCAAAGGGATATGTCTTTAAAATATGATGTTATAATGGATGGAAGAGATATAGGAACTGTAGTATTAAAGAATTCTAAATACAAGTTTTTTCTAACAGGTAGCTCGGAGGAAAGGGCAAAAAGAAGATTTGTAGAACTTACAGATAAAGGTATGGATGTAAACTATGAAGATATATTAAAAGATATAGAAAAAAGGGATTACATTGATACGCACAGAGAAGTTACACCTTTAATTAAAAGCAAAGATGCAATAGAAATAGATACTTCCTTTATGGATATTAATCAGGTTGTTGATACTATATCCGCCTACATTGAAAAATAACTTAATGAGGGAGGGAAAATTTTGAGAGATGTTAGATTAGCAGACAAGGCTGGTTTTTGCTATGGAGTAAAAAGGGCTGTGGATGAAGCGATAAACATTAAAAATAAATATAATAAAAGTATTTACACACTTGGTCCGTTAATACATAATAATGATGTGGTTAAATTTTTAGAGAGTAAGAGTATATTTCCTATAAATTTAGAAAATATAGATATGCTTAATAGTGATGATGTGGTTATAATTAGGTCACACGGCATTACTCCACAGGTGTTTGATTTACTTTCAAGTAAGGTTAATAATATAGTTGATGCTACATGTCCTCATGTAGCGAACATTCAACGTAAAGCAAAAGAATACTACGAGGCAGGTTACCAGATAGTAATTGTAGGAGATAGTGATCATCCTGAGGTCCAAGGCATTAACGGTTGGTGTAACAATACTGCATTAATATCTAAAGATGGCGTTGATTTACATAGTATTCCTAAAAAAATATGTGTATTATCACAAACTACTGAAAAACAAGAGAACTTTGAAAAAGTAATGAGTGTTATTGTTAAAAGCTGTAAAGAAATTGTTGCATTCAATACTATTTGTAGTGCAACTGAAGTTAGGCAAAAAGCAGCTGAAGAGCTTTCTAAAGAAGTGGATGCTATGATTATTATTGGTGGAAAGAATAGTTCAAATACATCAAAATTATATGAAATATGTAATAATAATTGTAAAATCACTATTCATGTTGAAAATTCAGGTGAAATTCCTGATGAAATTATAAAGTCAAATACTATTAAGAAAATAGGTGTTACAGCTGGTGCTTCAACACCTGAATGGATTATTAAGGAGGCAATTGTAAAAATGAATGATGAAATGGATCAAGAAGTTAATGAACAATTAGAATTTATGCAACAAAATGATAGACAAATAGTTGTAGGTGAAGCATTAAAAGGCGAAGTTATCGCTGTAAATGAAAAGGAAGTATTTTTAAATATTGGTTATAAGGTAGATGGAATTCTTCCTGAAAATGAAATATTAAAAGATATGGATACTTCAATTGCTGATATGTTTAAAATAGGTGATGTTGTTGATGTAAAAATCATTAGTAGAAGAAATGATGATGGATATGTTGTGCTTTCAACAACTGAATTAGCAAGAGAAAAAGGCTATTCAGAAATTAAGAATGCATATGAAAATGGAGAAGCAATAAAAGTACTTATTAAAGAAGCTGTTAAAGGTGGAATTTTAAGTAGCTATAAAGGTGTTAGAGTTTTCATTCCAGCTTCTCATATCGAACTATTCCATGTAGATGATTTAAAAACATACATAGGAAAAGAGATTGAAGTAAAAGTTATTGAATTTGTTGATGGAAAGCGGAATTCTAGAATAGTTGCTTCTAGAAGAGACTTATTAAAAGTTGATAAGGAAAAGATAGACGAGGCTATTTGGAGTAAACTTCAAAAAGATGATGTAGTAGAAGGCGAAGTTAAGAGATTAGCTGATTTCGGTGCTTTTGTAGAAGTTGAAGGCATTGATGGTTTACTTCATGTTTCCCAATTGTCATGGGCAAGAGTTAATAAACCTTCAGATATTTTAAAAGTTGGAGATAAAATTAAAGTCGCAATACTTGATATTGATAAGGAAAACAAGAAACTTTCCTTAAGTATCAAAGCACTAACTGAAGATCCATGGAAAAATGTTGATGAAAAATATCCAGTAGGGACAATCGTTCTTTGTAAAGTATTGAGATTTGCTAGTTTTGGTGCTTTTGTAGAATTAGAATCTGGTGTTGATGCATTAGTTCACGTTTCAGAAATATGCCATAAGAGAATTGCTAAACCCGATGAAGAATTAACAATTGGACAACAAGTTAAAGCTAAAATTTTAGATGTAAATAAAGAAGCTAAAAAGATTGCTTTAAGCATAAAAGAAGCTAACGAAATTTAGAAATTCAGCACTTAAGATAAATGCGTGGAGGTATTTTTATCAACACGCATTTATGTTAATTTTATTTTTTCTTATAATAATTGCAAATTTTGTTGACTTTTTGCGGAATTTTGATAAGATTTAATTTGTTATAAGAAATATAAGGGAGGCAAATATAGGAAATGAAGGAACTTGGACGCCATATTTTAGCTGAGATTTATGGATGTGATTCTCAGGTATTAAACAATAAAGATTTTATCGAAAAAACAATGGTTGAATCTGCCCTAAAAGCTGGAGCTGAAGTTAGGGAAGTTGCATTTCATAAATTTAGTCCACAGGGTGTAAGTGGTGTTGTTATAATTTCGGAATCTCATTTAACTATTCATACATGGCCAGAGCTTGGATATGCAGCAGTTGATGTATTTACCTGTGGTGATAGCGTTAATCCATGGAAAGCGTGTGATTACATCACTGAATACTTAAATGCAAAGAATATGACTGCTACAGAAGTTAAAAGAGGGATTTTTGAACAAAGTGTTTCTGTTAAGGCTTCTAATATATGAGATCTTCATTTTTATGAAGATCTTTTTTTCTGTCATAATTTATAATTTACGAAATATACTTTATTAGCAATAATCTCTAAGTAGGGGGAATAATGAGTAATAATAATAGAGTATGTGTTGTAGATGATTTTGGAATAAAAGAAAGAGAGATAGTAAGTAGAGTTTTAGAAAAGTATGACATCAATATAGTTAATATTACAAAAGCAAGAAGTGCCTACAAAGTTGAAACTGAGGATAGCTTAGTATGCTTAAAGCGGATGAAGCATGGTGCTTTAAAATCTCAAAACGGCAGCTTATTTGTTGAAGAGTTATTTAAAATTGGTTTTAATAATATTCCTCAATATCTGAAAACCAGTGAGGGAAACTATTTTGTTAAATCTAAGAATATGATTTTTTATGCGACAGAATGGATTGATGGTGAGGAATGCTCACTGGATGAAGTAGAAGAAGCTGAAAATTGTGTGAAGTTACTTGCTAAATTTCACCTTGCTTCAAGCAAAATAAATATTGATAAACTAAAGATAAAGAATAATTTAAAAAACTGGCCTCAGATTTTCAATGGTAATATTTATGATCTAGAAAAATTTAAAAAAATTATTGAAAACAAGAGATTAAGAAATGAATTTGATAATATATATTACAAATTTATTGATATATACATTGAAAGAGGAATTATGGCTTTAAAAATATTAAATAAATCAAATTATTATTTACTATCAAATGCAGCAAATGAAAGAAAAACTATTTGCCATGATAGCTTCTATTATCAAAACATTTTAAAAAAAGGTGAAGATTATTTTATAGTTGACTTAGATAGCATATTAATTGATCTTCATATAAATGATTTAGGTAAAATACTTAGAAGGCTAATGTATAAGAATGAGTATCAATGGGATTTTTCTAAAGCAAAACTTCTCATTGAAGCATATAATAGTGAAAATAAATTATCAAAAGAAGAAATTGAAGCTATGCTAGCTTTAATTGTATTTCCGCACAAATTCTGGAAACTAGGCAATAAAAGATATGTTAAACATAAAAATTGGTCAGAAGTTAAGTATATGCATAAATTAAATAAGCTTGTAAAATATTATGAATTAGAACAAGAATTTTTTGATGCGTATTTAAATTATATTGAAGAATATGTATAATGATATAGTGGATTAAATTTTAAAAATTAAGAGGATTAATATGTTTAATTGTGTTGGATTAAGTAAGAAAGAATTAACGGCCATGAAAGAGCTTAATAACAGTAGAAAATATTTTAATGAGCTGAATGATGACTTTTTTGAAGACTATATTTCAGTTGGTTTTGCTCAGCAAATATTTATGCTTAAAAGAGTTAAACTTCTAAAACTCCAATCAGAGTATGTTGGATATTCATGGATAAGCGTAAAGAATAGAAAAACTTCAATAATTAATTCTATAAATGTTGAAGAAGGACTAGATGCTTATAAGGCTTGTAGTATTTTACTGTCTTCCAATAAAGGAAAAACTGATTTATGCTATTTATGTTCAAAAAATGACTTTAACTTTAGAGTTTTAGCGGAGCTTGGTTTTAAAAAAGGAAATGGTACTATTGAAATGTATAAACATATAGATGGAATAAATAACTTCCTATGTGATGAAAATATTTCTTTTCAAGTTTTTCAAAAAGGTGTTAATGAAAAAATCAGATGTGATCTTCAAAACGAAATTTTCAAAAATTCTAACCGTGAACCACTAACAGCTCAAGATATTTATTACGACGAGTTGCAAAATTATTATTATAATAATGGATCTATATTTATAAAGTATAAAGATAAATATATAGGATATGGACAGGTGATTTTTGAATCTGATTATCCAACTATCGTAAACTTTGGAATTCTAAAAGAATATAGAAGTCATGGGTTTGGTAAAATGCTTCTAGAACATTTATTAAATGTAATTAAAAAATATCATTATGATTATGCCTTTATAAGAGTGAAATCTGAAAATGAACGAGCAATTAAATTGTATAGATCCTGTGGTTTTGAAATTAACAAAGAAAGCTATAATTGGACTTTAAATAGAATGTAAGTAAAAAATGCGCTTGATTATTTCGAGGGTGTTTTTTTCTTTCAAAAAACATTTATTCAATAAATGTTTAAACTTAGAGCAAAATACATATAATTTTGTAGTTTTTATAGTTTTTTTTTATATTATTGTTTATAATTAATTAGTTAGATTAAATGAACTAAGGAGTGTATTACACATTGAATAAAATAGAGAAGAATTATTATATTGAAACTTGGGGTTGCCAAATGAATGAAGAGGATTCGGAGAAGCTTTCAGGGATGCTTCTTTCTTTAGGTTACACTAAAACTGATGAAAAAGAAGTTGCTGATGTGATAATTTTCAATACCTGTTGTGTTAGAGAAAATGCTGAGTTAAAGGTGTATGGAAGTCTTGGAGCGCTTAAAAAATTAAAAAAAGATAACCCTGATTTAATAATAGCTGTTTGTGGTTGCATGATGCAACAAGAGGGAATGCCAAAGGCTCTAATAAAAAAATATCCTTTTGTTGATATAATTTTTGGAACTCATAATTCTCATAAGTTCCCAGAATATTTAAGTAGAGTTAGACAAGAAAATAAATCTGTAATTGAGATTTTAAATAAAGAAGAAGGCATAATTGAAGGTTTACCAATTGATAGGGAGAGTAATAGTAAGGCTTTTGTAACAATAATGTATGGATGTAATAATTTTTGTACCTATTGTATTGTTCCATTTGTTAGAGGAAGAGAAAGAAGTAGAAAGCCAGAAGATATTGAAAATGAGATTATTGAATTAGTAAGTAAAGGATATAAGGAAATAACTCTTTTAGGTCAGAATGTTAATTCTTACGGTAAAGAGCTAGAACCTAAAATTAATTTTGCCGGTTTGCTCAGACGAGTAAATAAAATTGCGGGTTTAGAAAGAATTAGGTTTATGACTTCACATCCTAAGGATTTAACCGTAGATGTTATAGAAGCTGTTAGAGACTGTGACAAGGTTTGTGAACATATCCATATACCCGTTCAATCAGGTTCCTCAAATCTACTGAAAAGAATGAATAGGCATTATGATAGAGAAAAGTATCTATCCTTGATAAGTGAAATAAAGAAAGAGATACCGGATATTGCCTTAACTACGGATATAATAATAGGTTTTCCAGGTGAAACGGAAGAAGACTTTTTAGAAACAATAAGTTTAGTTAAGGAAGTTGAATATGATTCAGCCTTTACTTTTATCTATTCAAAAAGATCAGGCACCCCTGCAGATGAAATGGAAGACCAAATTAGCTATGAAGTTAAACATGAAAGGTTTAATAGATTGCTTGAAGTAGTAAATGAATGCTGTGCCAAAAAGAATAAAGAATATGAGGGCAGAGTTTGCGAAATTTTAGTTGAAGGACAGAGTAAAAATGATAGCACAAAATATATGGGAAGAACAAGAACTGGTAAATTAGTCAATTTTCAAGGATCTGATGATTTAGTTGGGAAATTAATTAATGTTAAAATTATTAAAGCAAATTCCTTCTCCTTAGTTGGTGAAATCGAGTAGGAATATATTAAGGGAAATAAAATAAACTTACATGCCCAAACTACTAAAACCTAGCTAGTTAGTTTATTGTTATATCCCTAAGTTAAGGAGTGGTAATGTTGGCTTTGACTCCAATGATGAATCAATATCTACAAGTAAAGGAAAAATGCAAAGATTGTATTTTGTTTTTTAGACTTGGAGATTTTTACGAAATGTTTTTTGATGATGCTGAAGTTGCCTCAAGAGAACTAGAACTAGTCCTAACAGGCAGAGATTGTGGTTTAGAACAAAGGGCTCCAATGTGTGGCATCCCTTATCATGCAGCTAATAACTATATTGGAAGACTTATAAATAAGGGCTTTAAAGTTGCTATATGTGAGCAATTAGAAGATCCAACCGTGGCCAAAGGTATAGTTGAAAGAGGTATAATCAAGATAGTAACACCTGGAACCTATACAGATGCATCTTTTTTAGAGGATACAAAAAACAATTATATTATGAGCTTATATTTAGATGAAAAAAATAAATCTACTGGAATTTGCTTTGCAGATATTTCAACAGGTGATTTTTTCTGCACGTTTACTGAGTTTGTTATTGACAATATCCTTGATGAGATAAGCAAATATAATCCAAGCGAAATTCTTATTCTTGATACTGTTTCAGAAAAATTAATAACTACCATTAGAGAAAGGTTTAGTGTTCCTTTTACCTTTAGAAGTAGTGAGTATTTTACCTTTGAAGCAAATATAAATATAGAAAATCAGTTTAAAAATTATTCTGAAGCTAAATTAGAACCTGTGGTTAGCTTTTCCGTAAATGGATTAATAAACTATATTTACGAAACACAAAAGGTTGCCTTAACTAATCTTAATACCATTCAATTTTATAATGTGGTAGACTATTTAACTATTGATATTAATTCAAGAAGAAACTTAGAGTTAACTGAGAATATTAGAGAAAAGACTAAAAAAGGATCTTTACTTTGGGTACTTGACAAGACTAATACTGCAATGGGCGCAAGACAACTAAGAAAATGGATTGATCAACCACTTATTGATAAGACTAGAATAGAAAAAAGGTTAGATTCAGTTGAAGAATTAGTTTCAAGTATTTCATTACATGAGGATTTGAAAGAAGAGTTAAAAGACATTTATGATATGGAGAGGATAATTGGGAAAATATCTTCGAAAAATGTAAATGCAAAGGAACTTTTATCTCTTAAAAATTCCTTAGGTAAATTACCTTCAGTTAAATCACTATTAAGTAAGTTTAATAGCAAAATGCTAAAGGGTATGTATAGTGAATTAGATGAACTTGAAGATGTCTATCAGCTTTTAGAAAAGTCTATATATGAAAATCCATCTTTGTCCTTAAAAGACGGTAATTTAATTAAAGAAGGCTTTAATCAGGAAATTGATGAGCTTAGAACTGCCAAGGCCCACGGTAAAGAATGGATAGCAGCTCTTGAAAACTCTGAAAGAGAAGAAACTGGAATTAAATCTTTAAAGATAGGCTATAATAAGGTTTTTGGATATTATATTGAAATAACAAAAGCTAATTTTAATTCTATCCCAGAAGGTAGATATATAAGAAAACAAACTCTGTCAAATGCAGAGCGATATATTACACCTGAACTTAAAGAAATGGAAGATAAAATATTAGGTGCAGAAGAAAAACTAATAAGCTTAGAGTATGATATTTTTGTGACCATTAGAAATGAAATTGAATCTAAAATAGATAGAATGCAATTAAGCGCACGTATTCTTGCTGAGGTTGATTGTTTAAGTTCTTTGGCTACAATCGCCCTGCAATATAATTACTGTAAGCCTAAGATAACTAAGGCTGGATTAATCAGTATAAAAGATGGTAGACATCCAGTTATTGAAAAAATCATTCCAACAGGCACCTTTGTATCTAATGATGCCTGCATTGATAATAGTAAAGAACAAATGCTTTTAATAACTGGTCCAAATATGGCAGGAAAATCAACTTATATGCGACAAATTGCATTAATAGTTTTGATGGCACAAATGGGTAGCTTTGTTCCTGCAAAAGAAGCATCTATTTCTATCTGTGATAAAATATTTACCAGAATTGGTGCCTCAGATGATCTTGCTGCAGGAAAAAGTACATTTATGGTGGAAATGTGGGAAGTGTCTAATATACTGCGTAATGCCACCAATAACAGTCTTGTCTTACTAGATGAAGTTGGGAGAGGCACAAGCACTTATGATGGTCTTAGCATTGCCTGGGCTGTGATAGAATACATATGTTCAAATAAGGAGCTAAAATGCAAAACTCTTTTTGCTACCCATTATCATGAATTAATTCGACTTGAAGGTAGAATTAAAGGGGTAAAGAATTATTCAGTAGCAGTTAAAAAAATTGGAGATGAGATTGCATTTTTGCGTAAGATTATCCCAGGTGGAGCCGATGATTCCTATGGAATAGAAGTAGCTAAGCTTGCTGGATTACCAGATCAGGTAACTAAAAGAGCTAAAGAAATATTAGCAAATTTAGAGGTTACTGAAGAGTCAAGTGTTGAATTAGATTCTGTTACTTCAAAAAGTAGTTCCCAAAGTGAAACAAATAAGCAGCTTGGCTTTTTAGATTTTCAAAAGGATACTTTTATAGATAAACTTAAAAATATTGATTTAAACAATATGACACCACTTGAAGGACTAAATAAACTTAATGATTTGATAAAAGAAGCAAAACAAATTTAATTTTGAAAATGGCATTAATATGCTAAAAGGAGAAAACATGAAAAGGATAAATATTTTAGATGACATTACCTCAAATAAAATAGCTGCTGGTGAAGTAGTTGAACGGCCCTTTTCAGTGGTTAAAGAACTTATTGAAAACAGTATAGATGCTGAAGCGAAAAATATTACTATAGAAATATATGATGGTGGACAGAAGTCCATTAAAGTTACGGATGATGGAGTTGGAGTTCACCCAGAAGATGTAAGCAAAGCTTTTTTACCTCATGCTACTAGTAAGATAGAAGATATTGATGATATTTTCAAAATAAGCAGTATGGGCTTTAGAGGGGAGGCGCTTCCAAGTATAGCCTCAGTTTCTAACACAATATTTAAAAGTAGAACTAAGGAATTCGACTATGGAAAAGAAATAGCTATTGCTGGTGGAAATGTAGAATATATTAAAGATACTGGAAGTAATTTAGGTACCTCCATAGAAGTAAACAATCTTTTTTTTAATGTACCAGCTAGACAAAAATTCATGAAGTCTTCTCAAAGAGAAAGTGCCATGATTACTGACATTGTAAATAGATTGGCGTTATCACACAATGAAATCTCTTTCAAACTTATAAATAATGGGAAGAATACTGTATCTACTTATGCCAGTGCTAATATTGCGGATACAATTAGATTTATTTATGATAAAAATACTTGTGAAAATATAATTAATTTTGAAGAACATGCTGATGTATTATCTGTTTATGGATGCATTGGAACTGCTGAATTGAGCCGAGGTAGCAGAAATAACCAAAGCATTTTTGTGAATAAGCGGTATATTAAAAGCAAACTTATTACAACTGCAGTGGAAACAGCCTTCAAATCCTTTTTAATGATAAACAAGTTTCCTTTTTTCATTATTTTTCTAGATATATATCCAGAAATGATTGACGTAAACGTACATCCTACTAAATCTGAAATAAAGTTTAAGGATGATAGGTATATATTTAAAACTGTTTTTGATTCAGTTCACAAGGCATTAAGAGATAGCAGAATAAACTCCTTTAAAAGTGAACAAGGTGATTTCCTAGATGTTATAGAAAAACAAGTGGAAGTTAATAAGGAAAAAACAGAAACAATTGAGGTACTTGAATTACCAATTGATCTTAAAAAAACAATTGCTCCTATAAAGTATGAACCTAAGCAAGAAACTGAAGCAGTATATGAAAAGACTGTTGAGATTAAAGATATTGAGATTAATTCTGAAAAACAAATTAAACCTAAAGATAGAAAACTTCCGTACTTAAAAGTTATAGGACAATATAGCAATACATATATTATTGCTGAGGCAGCATCAGAACTATATATTATTGATCAACATGCTGCTCACGAAAAAATTATTTTCGAAAAATATAGAGAAGAAATAAAAAATAGAGAAATAACTTCTCAAATTTTAATTGTTCCTGAAGTGCTAGAATTAAGCCCAGAGGACTATGCTACATATATTGAAAATGCAGATTTATTTCAAGCTACTGGTTTTAATATAGATATCTTTGGCGAGGATACAATTACAATTCGCGAAGTCCCAATATTACTTGGAAAGCCAGATTTAAAGAATTTATTTTTAAGTATTATTGATAATTTAAAAAATATGGGAACTGGTTTAACTATTGATGTAAAATATAACAAAATTGCATCACTGGCCTGCAAGGCTGCAGTAAAAGGGAATAATTCATTATCTCAAATTGAGATGGTTAAATTAATTGAGGATTTAAGTTATATTGAAGACCCTTTTAATTGCCCACATGGTAGGCCTACAATAATCAAGATGTCACTAAATGAACTTGAAAAGAAATTTAAGAGGATACAATAATGAAAAAAATACTTATATTAAGTGGACCTACAGGTGTTGGAAAAACTGACATATCTATTAAGCTTGCAAAAAAAATGAATGGTGAAATAATTTCTGCAGATTCAATGCAGATTTATAAAAATATGGACGTTGGTTCTGCTAAAGTTTTAGAAAGTGAAATGCAGGGCATTAAGCATCATATGATTGATATTATTGAACCAACAGAAAGTTTTACAGTTTCAGACTTTAAAGAAAGAGCTATGGAACTTGTAGATGATATAACTTCAAGAGGTAAGCTACCTATTATAGTAGGTGGTACAGGTCTCTACATTGATTCATTACTTTGCGACTACAGTTTTACTGAAGCAAACAAAGACGAGACCTATAGAGCTACGCTTGAAAATATGGCTAAGGAAATGGGCAAGAAATATGTTCATAATCTTCTAAAGGATATAGATATAAAATCTTTTGAAAATATTCATTATAATAATTTAAAAAGAGTAATTAGAGCCCTTGAGGTATATAAACTTACTGGTAAGCCTTTTAGTGAATACAAAATAGAAGAAAAGGACAAAAAAACTCTTTATGCCTTTAATTATTTTGTACTCACAATGGACAGAGATAGACTTTATGAAAGAATAAACCAAAGAGTAGATATTATGTTTGAAAAGGGTCTGCTTGAAGAAGTTAAAAAACTTAATACAATGGGATTAACTTCTGATATGCAATCTATGAAGGGAATAGGCTATAAGGAGGTTTTGTACTATTTAGATGGTAAAATAACTATAGAGGAAGCGTCTAATAGTATAAAACAAGGTTCAAGAAATTACGCAAAGAGGCAGCTTACTTGGTTTAGAAAGAATGAAAATGTTCAATGGATTAATAAAGATGACTTTGCAGATGAAGATAAGATAGTTGATTTTATTATTGAACAATCGAAAAGATAACATTAATTTCTTATATCTATAAGTTAAATGTTATTGTAACTTAGTCTTCAAATACCTTGCCCAAGATAACCCGTGACATTCTTCACCTCCAAAGGCTATCTATAAAGAGAAGAGTGTCACGCCGCCTGCTAGAGATAATAATGAAAGATTAAGATAACTTTGTAACCAATAAAAAAGGCAACAACAGAATATTAAATGCTATGTTAATTTGAAAGGATTGATTAAACCAATGATTAATGAGACAAAAGAAGCACTAATTGCTTTTTACGGAATAAAGGAAGAAGTATTAGATTTATTTGATAAAGCTCTTTCAGATGTAGAAGAAGAATTAAAAAAATATGATGAAATACGGGAGTATAATCAATTAAAAGTATTAAATGCATTTCAACAAGAAAGAATTAGTGATTCACACTTCACAAATTCCTCTGGTTATGGATATGGAGATATTGGAAGAGATTCTTTAGACAAGGTTTATGCAAGAATTTTTAATACAGAAAGTGCATTAGTTAGACCTCATTTTGTTAATGGTACTCATGCTATTGGAGCAGTTTTGTTTGGCAATTTAAGACCTGGAGACACTATGCTATCAGTTTGTGGTACACCTTATGATACATTGCATAATATAATTGGTATAAGTGGGAAAGAGAGAATAGGATCTTTAAAAGAATTCGGAGTAAACTACAAACAACTTGAATTAAAAGAAGGTAAAGTTGATATAGGTTCAATTGTAAAAATATTAAAGGAAGATAACAGCATAAAACTTGTTCACATCCAAAGATCAACTGGATATGGATGGAGAAAAGCAATGCAGGTTAAGGAAATTCAAGAAGTAGTTGAAAGCGTTAAGAAAGTAAATTCTGAAATTATTTGCTTCGTAGATAATTGCTATGGAGAATTTGTAGATATTATTGAACCTACAGATGTTGGGGCTGATCTTATTGCTGGTTCTTTAATCAAAAATATTGGTGGAGGAATTGCTCCCACAGGTGGCTACATTGCAGGCAAAAGTGAGTATGTGGACCAAGCAGCCTATAGGTTAACTATACCAGGTATTGGAGGGGAGTGCGGCTCTACATTTGGTGTAATGAGATCTTTTTATCAAGGTTTGTTTTTAGCACCACATGTTACTATGGAAGCTGTAAAAGGAGCAATTCTTTGCTCAAGGTTAATGGAACTTGCAGGTTTTGAAGTATTGCCAAAGTACAATGATAAGAGAAGTGATATAATTCAAGCAATAAAGTTTAATGATAAAGATAAATTAATTAATTTTTGCAAAGGAATTCAAAATGGATCACCAATAGATTCATTTTTAGAATGTGAACCCTGGGATATGCCAGGCTATTCAGATCAAGTTATTATGGCTGCGGGAGCATTTATCCAAGGTGCATCCATAGAACTTTCAGCAGACGCACCAATAAGAGAGCCTTACATTGCATATCTTCAAGGTGGTCTTACTTTTGACCATGTTAAAATTGGATTATTAATAGCTTTATCAAAAATTAAAAGCTAATTTATTCCACAAATAAAAAGGGGACGTGCTAAAATAAGTACGTCTCCTTTTAAAATAGAATTTAATTAATACTTCCTATACAAGCCTACTAGTTTACCTATTATTTCACAATTTGGCACTATAATAGGTGCTAGTAATTTGTTTTCTGGTTGAAGCCTTATGTGTCCTTTTTCTTTATAAAATCTCTTAATTGTAGCATCATCGCCAATTAACGCCACTATAATTTCACCATTTGTAGCTGAAGATGTTTTTTCAATAATTGCTAAGTCTCCATCTATTATGCCAGCATCAATCATGCTTTCACCAGAAATTCTTAGCATAAACAACTCATTTGTACTATGAACATAGTCAATAGGCAATGGGAAGGTATCTTCAATATTTTCAACTGCTAAAATTGGAATTCCAGCAGTAACCTTACCAAGAATGGGAATATTGATCATTTCTTTTCTCGATAAATTATCTCCGATAATCTCAATTGTTCTAGGTTTTGTTGGATCTCTTTTAATTAATCCTTTTTTCTCTAGTCTGGATAGATGGCCATGAACTGTAGAAGTAGAGCTAAGACCAACAGCAACACATATTTCTCTTACTGAAGGTGGATACCCTTTTTCATGAACTTGACTTTTAATAAAGTCATAAATTTCTTCTTGTTTTTTTGGTTTCTGTTCAACCATACAAAAGCACCTCACAATCTAATATCTAATTTAACATATATTTGAATAAAAATCAAACTCATGTTCCTAATATATTAATATATTTACCAATTGGAAAATTTTTATTCATTTTGTACTAAAAAATACGGATATTGCTTATTTTAAAGTAGTTTGCTATAATCGTACAGTGAATAAGAAAGTAGGGGTAATTTAAATGAGTAAAATTTGTATTTTTGAATTAAAGAAAGAGTGCGATAACTGTGGAGAATGTTTAATTTGTGATTTAGATAGAAGTAAAACTTGTGATGATTGTGGTAAGTGTCTTGAAATGGAAGGCCTTGATATGAAAGAAATTCAAATTGATGAAGTAATAGAAGATGCTAATGATTTAGTTGATGAATTAGAAATAGAAAACATAGAAGATGTGCCTATGCTAGAGGAACAAAAGGAAGACTGGGAATTAATTGATGATTTTAAAGGATTAGATGAGATTATAGAGAAAGTTAGAGTGGGGGATAAGCCTGAAGAAACAGGCTATTGTGAAGAATATCCCGGACTAATCATAAAAAGAAAAAGCAGTAAGCCAGAAATAAAAAAATATTTAAATTAATAAGATAAAAAAGCAACAGTTAAAATTTTACTGTTGCTTTTTTTATTCATTCAAGGGATTAGAGTTAACTGCTTCTCTAAGCCTTTCATCGTCAACATGAGTATAAATTTGGGTAGTAGAAATATTCTCATGACCTAAAATTTGTTGAAGACTTCTTATATCAACACTTCCATGCTTGTACATCAAAGTAGCTGCAGTATGCCTCAGTTTATGAGGAGTATATTTATCAATATCTAAACCTGCTTTTTGAATATTTTGCTTAACAATTCTTTCAACCTGTCTTTTATTAATAGGAGTTCCTTGCTCACTTAAAAATAAAAAGTCTTTATTTTCAGGGAGTATTTTATCTAAGTTATCATTTCTAACTAGTATATAATTTCTTATGGCCCTTAAACATGAATTATTCAGATAAATAGTTCTTTCTTTATCTCCTTTACCAATAACCGTAAGAATATCTCCCTTTATGCTACTAATTCTAATTCCACATAATTCCGATAATCTCATGCCACAATTTAAAAAGAGGGTGATAATACAAAAATTTCTTTCGGCATTTCTTCCTTGAACAGCGTTTAAAAGAGATTTACTTTCATCCAGGGTTAGGTAAATAGGATTTCTTTTTTTAATTTTAGGTGATTCAAGCTCAATAGCAGGGTTTTCAACGATAATTTTTGCTTTTCCACTTAGATATTTGAAGAAAGATTTTAATGTTGCTACTTTTCTTGCTCTAGCATATTCACCGTTGTTTCTATAGCTTTTTGCAAAGGAAATAAAAGCATACAAATCTTGTAGAGTTATATCCCTAATGAAAGAGGCATCTATATCTGAAATAACAATATCTTCAAACTCAACTTTATCACTACTTAAGCCTTTATAAAGCTTTAAAAACCTAAAAAACATTATTAAATCAACTTTATAACCACTAATTGTATTTTTAGACTTTCCTTTTATAGTGGAAAGGTAGTTTAAGAAATCATTTACAAGGGTTGGAACAGCATTATCTCTTACTATATTTAAGTCATAGTTCATAATCAAGAACTCCTCAAAGTTTTTTATAGAAATCTATGAGAATTTATTTAAAAACATAGAGAACTACATATATCTATATTACTTGAAATCAACGAATATATAAAGAAATTTATTAAATTCCAGTAAACATGTCGCTAAATGTGTATTTAGCGACATAGTGTTTTTAGCAGAAAAGTGGCATAGATTCAAGTTATTTACATATATGTCGCTCAGATTATTAATAATATTAAATCTTTTAGTTAAACTGTACCAATTTATAAATCCTACTGTATTAATACATAAATGAATATTTATACATCTTTATGTAATTAACATTTTGTGCATAAACTATTGATAGTTATGATATTGATTATTTTCCACAATATGTTAATTAAAAGTGGATAAGTAAAAAAAGAAGGATTTCTCCTTCTTTTTCTCTGTAATTATAAAGTTTTAATCTTTCTCTTTCAACATATGGTTATGGGTTGCGAGATGTTCCATACAATATTCATGATCACCCTCGCATCTTGAACAATATCTAAATTCTAAGTTTGGATCGTCTTTCTCAGTTTTACCACAGATAGTACATTTGTGATAAGTGAAAGTTTTTGGTATTTGAGATTTAAAACTTTTTTTACTTGAAAATACAGACCTATGATTCTTAATGTTATTAATCATATCTGGAGTAAAATAAATAAAGAAATTTACTACTGAAAAAATTATTGCTAATCTAAGACTATTTGATGCAGTAAATAAACCAATAGCAAAGAACACCCAAAGTATTATTGCTAGATACTTCACTTTTGCAGGTATTATGAAAAAAGCAAGTATTTCATAATCAGGATAAATATATGCAAAAGCAAAAAACAAAGATAAATTTAAATAGTATGTTGTAACTTCACCGCCAAGGATGAATGAAGCTATAATTGCCCCAACTATTCCTGTAAGATAGTAAAAATTAAATTTAAAGCTTCCCCACTCCTGCTCAAGACCATTTCCTGCAAGATATAAAAAGTATAACGCAAAAATTATCAAGATAGGCGAAACTTCTGGGGGTATAAAAATAAATGAAATTAGTCTCCACACTTCCCCTTTTAAAACCAGGTGTGGATCCATTCTAAACTTATCTATAAATGTGCTATCTACACTAATATAGTTTAATACAAACACAATAGCTGTTAAACCTACCAAATAATTAGTTAATCCTTTAATAGCTTTACCACGAAACTTTCGTTCTAATTTATTTAACCAATTCATAATACTACTCTCCTATTTTCTCAAGAATTTCATCAAGAGATAATTTAAATTGTTCCCCTGATTTCATATCTTTTAAAGTTAGGATTTTAGTTTCCACTTCTTCGCTTCCAACAAAAATGACAAATGGTATTCCTGATTTATCAGCATAGTTTAGTTTCTTTACCATTTTTGCATCATCAAAATATATTTCAGAAATTATATTTTTCATTCTAAGTTTGTTTGATAGTTCTATTGAAAATTCTATATTGGAATCAAGTGGCATAATCAATACTTGAGTTAAAGTCGAAGAGGAATTAGTTATTATATTAGCTTCTTTAAGTTGATAAAATAATCTGGTCAAACCTATTGAAATACCTACTCCTGGCAATTTCTGTTTAGTATAATATTCTGCAAGGTTGTCATAACGACCGCCAGAACACACACTTCCTATTTGAGGATAATCATCCAAAGTAGTTTCATATATTGTTCCAGTGTAATAATCTAGTCCTCTAGCTACTTTTAAGTCTACTTTATAGTTCTTTTCAGGAACCTTAAAGGAACTAATGTAATGAATAACACTAGAAAGTTCTTGAACGCCCTCTTTAAAAACTTCATTATTAATATCTAACTTAGTTAGTTCCTCTAAAATCTCTTGATTTGTTCCGTCTATTTTAATGAAGTTTATAATCTTTTCTATAGTTATTTCATTAATTTCTAATTTGGAAAGCTCCTCTTGAACAGCTGGAAAGCCAATTTTATCTAGCTTATCTACAGTTCTTAAAACTTCTGTTTTATTTTCAATATTTAATGAGTCATAGAAGCCGTTTAGAATTTTTCTATTATTTATATGTATTGTAAAGGAATCAAATCCAAGATCTTTAAATGTTGAATATATAATTGTAGGTATTTCAGCATCATTAACGATACTTAGTTTACCGTTTCCTATGATATCTATATCGCATTGATAGAATTCTCGAAATCTTCCCTTTTGATTTCTTTCACCTCTGAAAACTTTACTTATTTGATATCTTCTAAAAGGAAAGTTTAATTCTGAATAATGCATAGAAACATATCTGGCAAGAGGAACAGTTAAATCGAAACGTAAAGAAAGATCATTGTCTCCTTTATTGAATCTATATATTTGTTTTTCTGTTTCGCCTCCACCCTTTGCAAGTAATATTTCAGACTTTTCTATTACTGGGGTATCTATTGGTATAAATCCATACTTTTCATAATTCTTTCTGATTGTGTCTAGCATCCAATTAAATAATATTTGATCACTTGGAAGCAATTCCATAAATCCAGGTAAAATTGAAGGTTTTACAATTTGTTTATCCATTTTTTTCACTCCTCGTCTTCATTTACGATATGTAAAATATACCACAATAAAAGGTATAAAACAATAAACTTTGAATTGGTGGGCCGATTTGATGAATAAAAATTAAATAAGAGTACTGAAACTGTACTAATGAATTATTTCGATTGTTTGTTATTTAACAGTCATTGTTTTTTAATTCTCTTGATAAATTTAGTCTATTTAGTAAAAAATATATTTAGTTGTGCAATGGTGCATACAGCTTATATCTAGCCAGTTTCAGAATCTATTAACAAATTTTCATATCAAATTCACGTGATAAATTTCACATTTTATGTGTTTTTATATTTAATTCTATTCAATTATGCTGTATAATATATAATTGATAATAGAAATTCGTTAATTATTTAACTAGTACAGTTTACTTATAAATTATTGTGAGGGGGCATTTATATGTGTAAAAACCAAATTACTGAAGAAAAATACCAGCAACTTGAAGAATTCATTAATACTATTCCTGAAAAAAAAGGCGCATTAATCGAGGTACTTCATAAAGCTCAAGGGATTTTTGGGTATCTTCCACAAGAAGTCCAACTTTTTGTAGGTGAAAAATTAGACATACCTGCTTCAAAAGTATATGGAGTTGTAACCTTTTACTCATACTTCACAACTGAACCAAGAGGTGAATTTGTAATTAATGTTTGTATGGGTACTGCATGTTTCGTTAGAGGTTCAGGTGAAGTTTTAAATGAATTTGAAAAAGAAATTGGTGTTAAAGTTGGCGAAACCACAACAGATGGCAAATATACAATAGAAGTTCTACGATGTGTTGGTGCTTGTGGACTTGCCCCAGTTGTTACAATAAATGATAAAGTTTATGGACATGTTACAACTGCTGATGTAAAAAGAATTATTTCAGAATATGAGCAATAAGGAGTGAACTATATTGAAAAAAATTGCTACTTTTGATGAATTAAAAAAATTAAACGAAGAATTTTCACCTTTGTTAGCTCTAAGAGTTACTAAGGCTGGAACAAAGCAAAATGGTAATATTAAACGTGAATTAATGGTATGTGGGGGTACTGGTTGTAAGTCAGCTAGAGGAGCAGAAATTGTTACTCAACTAAAAAGTGAAGTGAATAAAGCTGGACTTAGTGATGAGGTTAATGTATCTATTACGGGATGCTTTGGTTTTTGCGAAAAAGGACCTGTAGTTAGTGTTTCACCTGATAATGTTTTCTATATTCAAGTTACTCCAGAGGATGCAGAAGAAATAGTTAAGGAGCATCTTGTTAAGAATAATATTGTAGAAAGACTTCTATATGAAGAACCAACATTAAAAGAAAAAGTTAAGACACAGTCAGAAATGTCTTTTTATAAGAAACAAAATCGTATTGCATTAAGAAACTGTGGACTATTGAATCCTGAAGATATAAGAGAAACAATTGCTGCCGGTGGCTATCTTGCACTTGGTAAAGTTATTACTTCTATGACTCAAGACGAAGTTATTCAAGAAATGATTAATTCTGGTCTTCGTGGTAGAGGTGGTGCTGGTTTCTCAACAGGTCAGAAATGGAATTTTGCTAAAAGAAGTGTAAATGAAAAAAAATATATTGTATGTAATGCTGATGAAGGTGATCCTGGTGCTTTCATGGATCGTTCTATCCTTGAAGGAGACCCTAATAGTGTTATAGAAGCTATGGCTATTGCTGGCTTTGCTATTGGTGCAAACGAAGGCAATATATATATCCGTGCTGAGTACCCTCTTGCAATCGAAAGACTTAATATTGCTATGAGACAGGCGCGTGAATATGGATTACTTGGTGATAATATTCTTGGAACAAATTTTAGCTTTGATATTAAATTAAAGTATGGTGCAGGTGCTTTTGTATGTGGTGAAGAAACTGCATTAATTCATTCTATTGAAGGCTCTAGAGGAGAACCAACTACTAAACCACCCTTCCCTGCTGTTAGTGGCTTATGGGAAAAACCAACCTGTGTTAATAATGTAGAAACTTTAGCAAATATACCAGCAATAATTAACAATGGTGCCGCTTGGTACAATTCTATTGGAACTAAAACTTCAAAAGGAACTAAAGTATTTGCTCTTGCAGGAAAAATTAATAATGTTGGTCTTGTAGAAGTTCCAATGGGAACTACTTTACGAGAAATAATCTATGATATTGGTGGCGGAATTAAAAATGGTCGTGAATTTAAAGCAGTACAAACTGGTGGACCATCAGGTGGTTGTATTACAGTTGCTGATTTAGATACTCCTATTGATTATGAATCATTAGGTTCCATTGGTTCTATGATGGGTTCTGGCGGAATGATAGTTATGGATGAAGATAACTGTATGGTTGATATAGCTAAATTTTATCTTGAATTTACAGTAGAAGAATCTTGCGGAAAATGTACACCATGTAGAGTTGGAAACAAACGTCTTCTTGAAATTCTTACGAAGATAACTGAAGGCAAAGGAACTGAGCAAGATTTAGTTGATTTAAAGAATCTTTCTGAAACTATAAAGGATACTTCACTTTGTGGACTTGGGCAAACTGCACCAAATCCAGTATTAAGTACTTTAAAATATTTTTACAATGAATATGAAGCTCATGTAAAAGAAAAGCGTTGTCCTTCAGGGGTTTGCCAATCACTTTTAAGGTATACAATTACAGATAAGTGTATTGGATGTACTAAGTGTGCAAGAAACTGTCCTGCAAATTGTATTTCTGGCAAGGTAAAAGAATTGCATGTAGTCGATCAAGAAAAATGCATTAAATGTGGAGCATGTATCACAAATTGTCCAGTTAATGCGATTATTAAAAAATAAGGGATGAGGTGAATTTCATGAGTATGGTAACAATTAATATTAACAATAAAGATATACAAGTTGAAGAAGGAACTACCATATTAGATGCTGCAAAGCTTCTTAATATTAAAATTCCTACTCTTTGCCACTTAAATCTTCACGACACTAAAATGGTAAATCAAGCTGCAACTTGCCGTGTATGTATGGTTGAAATTGAAGGTAGAAGAAATTTAGCACCTTCTTGTGCAACACCAGTTGCTAATGGAATGGTTATTAAAACAAATTCAAGAAGAGCTATTAAAGCTAGAAGAACAGTTGTAGAGCTTTTGCTTTCAGATCATCCAAAGGAATGTCTTATTTGTGAAAAAAACACTGACTGTGAATTACAACAAATTGCTGCTGATTTAGAAGTTCGTGAAATTGAATATAAAGGTCAAAAATCAACCTATCCTATGGATAATTCAAGTCATTCAATTATTAGAAATATGGATAAGTGTATTTTGTGTAGAAGATGCGAAACCATGTGTAATAAGGTTCAAACTGTAAATGTACTTTCTGCTGTGGATAGAGGTTTTGAAACTGTTATCTCCCCTGCTTTTGGATTACCAATGAATGAAACTTCATGTACTTTCTGTGGACAGTGCGTTGCTGTATGCCCTACTGCTGCATTAACTGAAGTTAACAATATACCAAAAGTATGGAGAGCATTAAATAACAAAGATAAAGTTGTTATAGTTCAAACTGCCCCTGCTATTAGGGCTGCACTTGGTGAAGAATTTGGTTATGAACCAGGTACAAATGTTACAGGTAAAATGGTAGCTGCACTTCGATCACTTGGATTTGATAAAGTATTTGATACAGATTTTGCCGCTGACTTAACTATAATGGAGGAAGCTTCAGAATTTGTTCATAGATTACAACATGGTGGTAAACTTCCAATACTCACAAGCTGCTGTCCTGGTTGGGTAAAGTTCTTTGAACATCAATTTCCTGACTTATTAGATATTCCTTCAACTTGTAAGTCACCACACGAAATGTTTGGAGCTATTGCAAAGACATATCTTGCTGATAAAATGGGAATTAAACCAGAGAACATTGTTGTAGTTTCAATTATGCCATGTCTTGCTAAGAAGTATGAGGCAGCTCGTCCTGAACTATCACATGACGGAATGCAAGATGTAGATATTGTTATTACAACTAGAGAACTTGCAAAAATGTGTAAAGAAGCTGGAATAGATTTTCAATCACTAGAAGATGAGGATTTTGATAAACCATTAGGTGAATCTACAGGTGCAAGTGTTATTTTTGGTGCAACTGGTGGAGTTATAGAAGCTGCTTTAAGAACTTCTTATGAGTGGCTTACAAATAAAACATTAGAAAATGTTGAATTTTCAGCCTTACGTGGAATGGACGGTATAAAAGAAGCTACTGTTGATATAAATGGGATGGATGTAAAGATTGCAGTTGCACATGGTTTAGGTAATGCCCGTACCCTTCTTGAAAGTATAAGAGCAGGAAAAGCAGAATATCATGCAATTGAGATTATGGCTTGTCCAGGTGGTTGTATTGGCGGAGGCGGTCAGCCATATCTACATGGTGATGCAGAAAAACTAAATAAACGTGCAGAAGCAATATATGGAGAAGACAGAAATAAAACTTTAAGAAAATCACATGAGAATCCTGATGTTAAGAAACTGTATGAAGAATTTCTTGGAGAACCTTATGGTGAGAAAGCGCATGAACTTCTTCATACTCACTATAAAAAAAGACAGAAAATGTAATATGCCAACTCTAAATTTAAAAACTAGCACCATTTTTAAATAAATGGTGCTAGTTTTTTAATTTTCTTCTCCTGTAAAATCGTTGTCACTACCAGCTGCACTAGATACGATATCACCACTAAATTCATTGTCATCCGCTTTATTGCTGTACTTATTAATATGTTTTTTCTTTGATGTATTTTGAGTATCATTTTTAACTTTTGAATTTGATAATGGTTCATTTTGTACTTTTCGCATAGAATCACTCTCCTATTTATTATTATTAACGAATAAATAAGAGTTTATTCATAACTAAATCGGTACTACATTCTTTATTTTAACGCAGTAGCCTTCTATTTCAAAATTAAACTTTAGACATTTATTTGAACAATTAGGGACCTTATCAGATCCATGATGACTTCCAATTGATGTTTGATAAAATGGTATATTGCCTTTAGGATGTATATAAACAGGAGTAGTTATATCATTTTGATTAAAACGATGAATGTGATGTGTTACTACTGCAACTATTCTATTTTCATATCTATTTAAAAAATTAATAAACTCCGATGTCTGTTCAAGGCTTAAAGTATGCTTGGAATAATTAGTGAAATACCCTATTTGCGGGGGGATATGCATGTCTATAATATATTGAACTTGTCTATGATTTTTCCTTATTTTTTTTTCGATATTGTGAATCTGATTAGTAAAGGAACTTAAATATGGAAAACCATTGTGAGTAAACCCAGTATCTAATAAAATTATATCTAAAGGTTGATTATAAATCTTAATTACATCCGATGTATCTCCTACCAAACTCTTAAAATTTTTTATATTACTAAACTCTATATTTTTTGAGCAATAATCATGATTTCCAATATTCATAAAGAAAGGAATCAAAGTATTATTCATTTTACCATTATATAGTTCCAATTTTGTCGTATCAATGAATTCAACTAACTGAGTTTTTGATTTTTCAATGTTGTTTGATACTCCATGTATTGAATCTCCACCATGAATAATGCATAGTGTATCTTGATGAACAATAATTTCTTTTAGTATGTCTGAATAGTATTCTATACTTTCTTTATTTGTGTGCGTATCAGAAATAAAAATTATTGAGAAATTTGATTGGAATTTAGAATATCTACATCTATTCTTTAGTATTTTTTTTCCTATTTGATTTAGTTTACCTACTGACAAAGTCTTACTAGAAATTTTAGAACTGTACCTACTCATTTTTTTATCACTCCTATATTAGATAGTTAGCTAATATCAGAGTATGTTTTGTATATTTATTAGTTACTTTTGTAAGTTAACAAAAATTAAAAAAGGACAATCTGCCCTTTTTAATTCTATTTGTTAAACCTTTTTCTAAAACCACATTTCCTACAAAACTCTTCAACTACTTCTCTATTAGAAAAACCATTATATATATTAGTTGCTCTTTCACCATCAATTATTTTAGAAAACTCTGTATTCTTAATATTTCCAAGGTTCAAAATACCTTCACCATCTAAACAACAAGGTACAACAGTTCCATCAACTAAAATAGCAATCTGGCTCCTTAGAGCATAGCAGAATCCCTGCCCGTTATCCTCTTCTTTTGACAAATCTGGCCATTCAAAAATATGATCATGATTCAGAAATACTCTTTCAGATATTTTAATACCTTTTAAAGGTGCTATAACGTCCTCCAATGTGTAATTAAGCTTGAATTCCCGCTGAATTGCATCTAATATATCTGAATTTATTCTTCTCTCTATATTGGAGGCATTATCTTTATTTAAATTCCACAGTCTTAAAGCAATTAACATTTCTGTTTCGCTTATGGCTTTATCTACAAAAGAAAGAATATCACTAATATATTTATCTTTGCTAATAGAAAACTCGTTACTATCAAAGCTATGAAGTGAAAAATTGATCTGTCTAAGTCCCGGCTTCATAAGTATTTTATCAGAGACTTTATTTATTAGTGTTCCGTTAGTAGTTATATTAGTCATAAATCCCTTTTGGTAACTTACATCCAGAAATTTATCAATTTCTGGATGTAGTAAGGGTTCACCCTTTACATGTAAATATATTTGGTTTGTATATGGTTTTATTTGATCTAATATATTGTTAAAAGTTGATAGTTCCATATATCCAGGCGGCCTTTGCGTTTGAGGACAAAAACTACATTTAAGATTGCAAACATTAGTAATTTCAATAAAAAACTTTTTGTATTTTTTCATAGGTATTTGATTCACTCCATTTGCTTTTAATTATTTTAATTGTTAAACCATCCTTTTTTCTTAAACCATACAAACATTCCGGTACCAATAGCAGCCATGATTATCAATACAAGCATATAACCATATTTCCACCCTAGCTCTGGCATGTGCTGAAAGTTCATACCGTAAACTCCAACTATAAAAGTTAAAGGTATAAAAATTGTTGTTATTACAGTTAACACCATCATGTTTTGATTCATGTGACTTGAGTTTAATGATAAATAGCTATCACGCATATCTGACGTCATTTCTCGGCTTGACTCGGCCATATCTGCAAGCTTAACTAAATGCTCATATACATCTGAAAAGTAAAGTTTATGGTCTTCAAAGCCTTGAAGTCTTTCTGAGTTTAAAATTCGATATAAGAGGTCTCGCATGTAATTTATAATCCTTCTCAATTTCAACAAGTCAGATCTAACCTGAAAGACTTCATCTATTAAGTCATGAATAGGTTTATTAGTATCATTACTTTCTATACTATTTAATTGTTCTTCAATTTTGTATACGGCTGGAAAATAGTGATCTACTATTTTATCCAAAATTTGATGAACAACAAAAGTAGGACCTTTTTTATAATGGTCTTTTGAATTTCTAACTCGTTCCCAGGCTGCTTCTATTTCATCAGACTCATCATTATGAAAAGAAACAATAAATTTATCATTAACAAAAAGGCAAATTTCTTCAGCTTTTAAGGTTTCTTCATTTAATGAATTAAGCACAAAAAAATTATATTCATCATAGTAACTCAGCTTAGGACTACTTAGTGAGTTTGTACAATCTTCTATAGCTAAATGATGAAATTTAAATAACTTATCTAAAAGTGATATTTCTTCTTCAGTAGGAATATTAAAATCCACCCAATACCACAGAATATTTTCTTCTTCTAAGTCTTCTAAACTTATGATATTTAATAAAGTTAAGTCTTTTTTTACTGCTAAAATTTTAAGCAACTTGAAACACCCTCCCCCTTGTATAAATCACAACTATAATTTTAACCTATATCTTATTTTAAAATAACTCCAAGTAATGAAATAAATGAAAGTGCTTGACCAGCAGTAAAAATAGATCCGTTTAAATCAGGTATATTAACACCTAATCCTTCAACTTCGCAACTTGAAAAGTCTATATCCTTCAATTTTGTACTAAACATCTGAGCTTGTACTAAATCAGAAGCTTCAAAGCATACTTTCAAAAATGTGCTGTTGCGAAAATCAGATGAACGCAATCTACATTCAATGAAACAAACCTGTTTACAGTTAGAAAAACTAAAATACGCATATTGAGCATTACAGTTTTTGAAAAAAACATCTCTTAATGTAGCTTCTCCAAAGTTAGTTCCAATAAGCTTGCAATTAATAAACTCTACCCTATGAATTGAAGCTTCATTAAAGTTTGAATTTGAAAGATCGCAATTCTCAAAGATTACATCTACGAATTCTATATATTTAAATTCTATATCCTTGAATATCACATTCTTAAAATGTATTTGCTTAAAAGTTAAATGATGTGCATCATGGTTTTCTAATGTACAATCTTTTATTATTCCAAAGGCAAAAATTGTTTCGTCTATAAGATTTTCTCTAGATAATTCAATAATGTCTAAATCAGCATTTAGTTTCGGTTTTGTTATTTTATAATTTGTTTTACTATTTTCCATTTTTAATGCCTCCAAATGTATTTTCTTGAGTAAATTATAACATATATTTTCTAGTTAAAAAAAATGTATTTATTGTAGAATAAGTATAAAAAGCTAAGAAAAGATAAATAGTCACCTTATAAATAGACAAAAACTGCCAGTTAAACTGGCAGTTTACTAATCGCTTAAACGTTTATATCTACAGCTACCCCTAATAAATCTTTATTAGCTTCAAGTACAGGCATTACTGCTTCTTTAATTAAATCCTCTACTTGACCAGGCGCTCTTCCAATGAATTTCTTTGCATCAATTATTGAAAGTATTTCCTCTTCACTCATTAAAAAAGATGGATCTTCTTTAATTCTATCTATTAAATCGTTGTTTAGCCCTTCTTCTTTTACTCGTTTTGCTGCTTCCATAGAATGAAGTCTAATCTTTTCATGAAGTTCTTGTCTGTCTCCTCCACGTTTTACAGCTTCCATTAGGATATTCTCAGTTGCCATAAAAGGAAGTTCACTATTTATATGCGCTGCAATAACTTTAGGATAAACCACCATATTACTTGATACATTCATATAAAGATTAAGTACACCGTCTAAAGCTAAAAAAGCTTCACAAACAGAAATTCTCTTGTTAGCTGAGTCATCCAGTGTTCTTTCAAACCATTGTGTTGAAGCTGTAATTGCTGGATTTAATGCATTAATAATAATATATCTTGAAAGTGCACCTATTCTCTCTGATCTCATAGGATTTCTCTTATAGGCCATAGCTGAAGATCCAACTTGATTTTTCTCGAAAGGTTCTTCCATTTCTTTCATATTTTGAAGTAGTCTTAAATCATTGCTAAATTTATATGCACTTTGAGCAATTTCTGAAAGAGAGTTTAGAACAATTGAATCTACTTTTCTTGTATATGTCTGACCTGAAACCATAAAGTATTCTTCAAAGCCCATTTTATTAGTAACTAATTCGTCTAATTTCTTAACTTTAGTTTCATTACCATCAAACAATTCCATGAAACTTGCTTGCGTACCTGTAGTTCCTTTTACTCCTAAGAATTTTAACTTGCTAATTGTAAAATCAAGATTCTCTAAATCTATTAGCAGATCTTGAATCCAAAGAGAAGCCCTTTTACCAACAGTGGTAAGCTGAGCTGGTTGAAGATGAGTAAAGCCTAAAGTCGGTTGGTCTTTATATTTAATTGCAAAACTGCTTAATGAACTAATAACGTTTAATAGTTTTACTCTAATAAGTAGCAAAGCTTCCTTCATTATTATAAGGTCCGTATTGTCTCCTACATAGCAGCTTGTAGCTCCTAGATGAATTATGCCTTTAGCTTTAGGGCACTGAACACCATATGCGTATATGTAGCTCATAACATCATGTCTAATTTCTTTTTCTTTTTTCTCTGCAACTTCATAATTTATATCTTCACTGTGAAGCTTTAGCTCTTCAATCTGCTCTTCAGTAATGTTTAAACCTAGTTCTTTCTCACTTTCTGCAAGGGCAATCCATAGCTTTCTCCAAGTTTTAAATTTTTTCTCATCAGAAAATAGATAACTCATTTCTTTAGAAGCATATCTAGTGCTTAAAGGGGTAGTATAAGAATCTCTCATTTGTGTACCTCCATCCGAATATGTATATGTATTTTGTTATTATTATTCATATTATAACACATGATTTCTAGTAAATAAATGATTTTGTTCGTATTTTTCATGAAAATAACGAAGCTCCCAAATGGGAGCTTTATAATTTACTGTTCTATATTTTCGATTAATTTCGAAATTTCTTCAATTGCAAGTGTTTCATCAACGCCAGAAACTGTTATTTTGAGAATTGCTCCTTTTGATACCCCTAAAGACAATACTCCTATTAAACTTTTAACGTTTGCTTTTTTATTATTATGTTCAATGTTAATCTCAGATTTAAATTGAGAAGCTTTCTTTACTAAAAGCGTTGCAGGTCTTGCATGAAGTCCGGTTTCACTTTTTACTAATACTTCTTTAGTAATCATTTTCTCACCTCAAACTTTCTATATAATTTTTTAAACTTATTTATATATTTACTAATTAAAGTTCTCCATAAACTTTTCAATTCTATTTAAGCCTTCAATAATATTATCCATAGAAGTAGCATAAGATAACCTTATAAAATCACTTACTCCAAATCCGTCTCCAGGAATAACAGCTACTTTTTCAGCTAGTAGTAAGTGTTTTGAAAAATCTAATGAATTTTGAATTAATTCACCATTTATTTCTTTATTTAAAACATTTGATATATTAACCATAACATAGAATGCTCCATCTGGTTTCGTACAAGATAGGAGTTTTATGGAGTTAATTCTATCTACCATGTAATCTCTTCTTCTTTTAAACTCTAGAACCATGGAGTTAATAGTTTCTTTCTCACCGTTTAACGCCTCTACTGCAGCGTATTGAGAGATAGAATTTGGATTTGAGGTTGTATGGCTTTGAACATTAACCATTAATTTAATTATTTTTTCATTTGCAGCAGCATAACCTAGTCTCCACCCTGTCATAGCATATGTTTTAGACACACCATTAATTACGATTGTTCTATCATAGGCATCTTTTGATAATGAAGCTATACTAACATGCTTAGAATCTCCATAAATCAATTTTTCGTATATTTCATCAGAAATTATAAAAATATCTTGCTCTTTAGCAAAATCTGCAATCATTTTTAATTCTTCCTCAGTATACACTGTTCCTGTAGGATTATTTGGACTATTGATTAGAATAGCCTTTGTTTTATCAGTAGTTACCTTTAATAGCTCTTCTTTAGTATATTTGAAATTATTGCTTTCTTCAGTTCTAGCGAAAACTGGGACACCATCTGCAAGTTTAATTAATTCTGGATAGCTTACCCAATATGGCACTGGTACAATTACTTCATCTCCAGGGTTTAAAATAGCTTGAAATGTGTTAGCTATGCACTGCTTTGCTCCAGTAGAAACAATTATTTGTGATAACGAATAATTTAAGTTATTATCAGAAATAAATTTATTAACAATAGCTTTTTTTAATTCAATTATTCCTGAGGTAGCAGTATATTTTGTATATCCCTTATGTAGTGCATTTATTGCTGCTTGCTGGATGTATTCTGGGGTATTAAAATCTGGCTCACCTACGCCAAACCCTATTACATCCAATCCTTCATCTCTCATTTTTTTTGCAGTAGCAGTAATAGATAATGTAATCGATTCACTAATTTGCTCTGCTTTTCTAGATAATATCATAGTTTATTCCCCCTGAAGTTTAAATTATTCTTAATATATCATTTTTAGACCTTTATGTAAATAATCTATACTATTTATAAATTAAACAAATAAATTTTTATATTATAAACTTAACATGTTTTTGCATTCATTTGCAAGTTATAGCTAGAAATTTCAACTATAAAAGGCTCGATTAAATTGAAATCAATGCAACGGGCACTGAATTGGGCGTTGACTTTGCTATAATTTTTAATACTTAGATTATTCCCCCTATAGCACAAAAACTACATTTAATTAACATATTCTACAAATAATAGAAAACTCCTTTTAAAATTTGATTGATTCAAATTTCAAAAGGAGTTATTGTAATTTTAATATAATTATATTTTTTTATTTTGCATACTCAATTGCACGAGTTTCTCTAATAACATTTACTTTAATTTGTCCAGGGTATTCTAATTCGTTTTCTATTCGTTTTACAATATCCTTTGCTGTTAGAATTGCTCCTGCATCATCAATTTCATCTGGTTTAATCATAATTCTAATTTCTCTTCCAGCCTGAATGGCATATGACTTTTCTACGCCTTCACAAGTATTCGCAATTTCTTCAAGTTTCTCCAACCTTTTGATATATGTTTCTAAGGTTTCTCTTCTTGCACCAGGTCTAGCAGCTGAAATTGCATCTGCAGCCTGAACAAGGTTTGCTTCTAATGATTGCATCTCGAAATCTCCATGATGCGCACCAATAGCATTAACGATAATAGCGGATTCATGATATTTCTTAGCTAGATCGGCGCCTATAACAGCATGCCCACCTTCCACTTCGTGGTCAATAGCCTTACCTATATCATGAAGTAAGCCAGCTCTTTTAGCTAGAGTTGGATCAATTCCCAGTTCTGAAGCCATTAAGCCAGCTAAAAATGAAACTTCTATGGAATGTTTTAAAACATTTTGCCCATAGCTAGTTCTATATTTTAATCTTCCAAGAAGTCTTATTATTTCAGAATGAAGTCCATGTACACCTGTTTCAAAGGTTGCCTGTTCTCCTTCTTCTTTAATACTAATTTCAACTTCTTTTTTGGCCTTTTCAACCATTTCTTCAATCCTGGCTGGATGAATTCTTCCATCCACAATCAACTTTTCTAAAGCTAATCTTGCAACTTCCCTTCTAATAGGATCAAATCCTGAAAGAATAACTGCTTCAGGTGTATCATCAATAATTAAATCAATACCTGTAAGTGTTTCCAAAGTTCGTATATTTCGACCTTCTCTTCCAATTATTCTACCCTTCATTTCATCATTAGGAAGGTTAACAACATAAACTGTCGATTCAGCAACATGATCTGCTGCACATCTTTGAATAGCACAAGTAATAATTTCTTTTGCTTTCTTGTCTCCATCCTCTTTTGCTCTTGCTTCAATTTCTTTTACAAGAATTGCTGCATCATGTTTAGCTTCCTTGCTAATTTCGTCCATTAAAATTTGTTTTGCTTCTTCAGAAGATAATCCTGAAAGTCTCTCAAGTTCTTCTCTTTCTTTTTTGAAAAGTTCATCAATACTCGACTCTTTAGCTAAAACATCCTGTTGCTTCTTATTAAGAGTTTCATCTCTCTTTTCTAGCATTTCACTTTTCTTGTCTAAAGACTCTTCTCTTTGTATTAATCTTCTTTCAAGTCTTTGGATTTCACTTCTTCTGTCTCTAGTTTCTTTTTCCAAGTCAGTTCTTAATCTGTGAGCTTCATCCTTTGCTTCTAAAACCGCTTCTTTCTTTTTGATTCTGCTTCTTTTTCTGCAGTATCAATAATTTTTTTAGCGTCTTCTTCAGCGCTTAATACCTTTTCAATGGCACTTTTTTTCTTTAGATAAATTATACCAATTACAACTAGTAATACTAATAATAATAATACTAATATTGAAATAATTATCGCGTACAACATAATTCAACACCCCTTTGCTTACTTTTGTATCTTTATTTGAGCTATGCTGAAAGCTAGAGTAGGTGTCATATTTATTCAATTGGCAATAATTTGAATATGATAAACCAGTATTTGTCTATATTTTATATTAAATTTATGTCAATGTCAAGTTTGTATTGAGACTGTAAAAATAGCAAGTATAAACTTACTATTTTGTAAGAATATGCTTGCTATTATACGTATTTTATTTTACTTCTACTTGAATTTTTTCTGATGTTGTTTTAGCTTTTTCAGAAACAACTGCCACTTTATTTAATGGAAGTTCAAATTTAGTTCTGATTAAATTTTCAATTTCAAGCAATAAATCTGGATTTTCCTTTAAATACTGTTTAGAATTTTCTCTTCCTTGGCCTAGTCTTACATCTTTGTAGGAGAACCAAGCTCCACTTTTTTGTATTAGTTCTTCTTTAACAGCAACATCTAAAACATTTCCTTCACGAGAAATTCCACCAGCATACATAATGTCAAATTCTGCTTGCTTAAATGGAGGAGCTATTTTATTCTTGATTATTTTAATACGTGTTCTATTACCAATAACTTCATCGCCTTGTTTTAAAGAATCTATTTTTCTGATATCTAATCTAACAGATGCATAGAATTTTAAAGCTCTTCCACCTGGTGTAGTTTCAGGATTTCCAAACATTATTCCGATTTTTTCTCTTAACTGGTTTATAAAAACAACAACACATTGTGATTTATTAATTGATCCAGTTAATTTTCTTAATGCCTGAGACATAAGTCTTGCTTGAAGTCCTACATGAGAATCACCCATTTCACCTTCTATTTCTGCTTTAGGTACTAAGGCAGCAACAGAATCTACAATAATAACGTCAATTGCATTGGATCTAACCAGTGCTTCTGTAATTTCAAGTGCTTGTTCTCCTGTATCAGGTTGTGAAACAATAAGATTTTCTATATCTACGCCAAGTGCTTTAGCATAGGTTGGATCAAGTGCATTTTCTACATCTATGTATGCAGCGGAACCACCATTTTTCATTGCTTCTGCAACAATATGAAGCGCTAAAGTAGTTTTACCTGAAGATTCAGGTCCAAATACTTCTATTATTCTCCCTCTAGGTACACCACCAATACCAAGCGCTATGTCTAGTGAAAGACATCCTGTAGAAATACATTCTACATTAAGTTTACTATTTTCACCAAGTTTCATAATAGAACCTTTTCCAAATTGCTTTTCAATCTGTCCCATTGCAACTTCTATTGCTTTAAGTTTATCATTATTTAAATTACTCATTAGGGGTACCTTCCTTTCTCTATTTAGCGCTAATTACACACTAATCGTGCACTATTAGCACTAATCGAACAACTGTTCCCAATTCATTATATAATACAATTGGGGTTAGGTCAACAAAATTTCAAACAATATATTATGGTGCAGTTAAAAGTCCCCACATGAAATTTTGTGGGAACCTTTTACTAATTATATCCCTATTTTTTTATACTAATCAAGTACTATCATATCTTTACTTTTTATAAAATAGTCAACTCCAGAAATAACAGTAATTGCTACAGCAATGAACATAGATACATTTGTTATTGTTTCTAAAGTTGTATTATTATCATATTTAACATACATTAATCCAAATATAATTGCGATAATCTGAATAACAGTTTTTAATTTCCCCCAATTGCTTGCTGCAATTACATTACCTTCACCGGCAGCAACAGTTCTTAAACCAGTAACTAAGTATTCTCTAGCAATAATTATCATAACCACCCATGTTGAAATAACACCAAATTCTACTAAAGATATTAAGGCAGCTGTAACTAATAATTTATCAGCTAGCGGATCCATAATCTTTCCAAAATTTGTTATCTGATTTCTACTCCTCGCTATATATCCATCTAATTTGTCTGTTATTGCAGCAATAATAAAAAGTGCAATTGCGATTTCAATATTATAAGGGATTTTATTAATGGCAATAAAAATGAGAAAAATTGGTATTATTAAAATTCTTAACATGGTGATTTTATTGGCAAGATTCATTTTCAACAACTCCTAGCATATCGTATTCTAATGTACTTGTAATTTTAACATTTACTATTTTACCTACTTCTATAAGTTTATCACATTTAAAATAAATTGCACCATCTATTTCAGGCGACATTTCAAAATTTCTTCCAAAATATTGTGATTTTTTTGAGCCCTCTACTAAAACTGTATAGGTTCTACCAATTTTATTTAAATTAATAGTTCTTGAGATTTCTTGCTGTAATAACATTAATTCTTCTTCTCTTATTGCTTTAATTTCATCTGTTATTTGATTAGTCATTAATGCTGCAGGTGTATTTTCTTCTTGAGAATATTTGAAAACACCAAGCTTGTCGAATTTAATTTCCTTCACAAAATCTTTTAACTCTTCAAACTCAGCTTCTGTCTCCCCTGGAAATCCTACTATTAGTGATGTTCTAAGTGATATATTGGGAACAATAGCCCTTATTTTATGAATTTTAGAGATAATTTCTTCTTTAGTACCTCTCCGATTCATTCTCTTAAGAACAGAATTGCTAATATGTTGAATTGGCATATCAATATACTTACATATCTTAGGATTAGTTGATAGCTCTTGTATTAATTCTTCAGTTATTTCTTCTACATATGTATAAAGAACTCTAATCCATTGAATTCCTTGTATTTTTGATATTTCACGTAGTAATTCAGGTAGCTTTTTAACTCCGTATAAATCTTCACCGTATCTAGTGGTGTCTTGTGCTACAATTATTAATTCTTTTACACCTTTACTTGAAAGCTTTTCTGCTTCATCAAGTATATCTTCTATTTTTCTGCTTCTGTATTTACCTCTTATTTTAGGAATAATACAGTATGTACAGAAATTGTCGCAGCCTTCACTTATTCTTATATAAGCTGTAGATGTTCCAGTTGTTATTACCCTATCTCCAGAATTAATTATGCTATCACTAAAATTAGTATTAAGAACTTTTTCATTAGAAGTTATAAAGCTGTCAATGCTTTCTATTAGCTTATCATAACTATTAACACCTAATAATATATCTATCTCAGGTATAAGTTCTAATAGCTCTTCTCCGTATCTTTGCGTCAAACAACCCGTTGCAACTAAAATTTTGCAATTATTTTCTGTTTTAAACTCAGCCATTTCAATAATAGCATCTATAGATTCCTGTTTTGATGATTCAATGAAACCACAGGTATTGACTATAATAATATCTGCCACTTGAGGATTGCTTACTATTTCATATTGCTTACCAATTTCTCCTAGAATAATTTCTGAATCTATTCTATTTTTATCACAACCAAGACTGACAATTCCAACTTTAAATTTATTCACTAATTTTCCTCCTAGAATTTTTTAGACACATAAGTTATTTTATATCTGAAATAAGAATTTAACAAGACATATAAACAAATAATTATTCATCTCTAGATATTAAAATTTGCCTAGGCTTACTTCCGTCTTTACAGGATATTACCCCCTGCTCTTCAAGTTGTTCGATAAGTCTTGCAGCTCGATTATATCCTATTCGTAATCTTCTTTGTAAAAGAGAGGTAGATGCTTGTCCTGAGTCAATAACAATTCTAATAGCTTCATCAATAAGTTCATCATATTCCGTTTCAGCGGAAGGACTTGAACTTGTATTTATTTCTTCAAGGATTTCCTCTCTATACTCAACTTTTTTCTCTTGGCCTTTTATTGCTTCTACAACTTTTTCCACTTCTGATTCAGAAATAAAGGCACCTTGAATTCTAAGAGGTTTATTTTCCTCAACTGGAGAAAATAGCATATCACCTTTTCCAAGTAACTTTTCTGCTCCAGCCATATCTAGTATAGTTCTAGAGTCTATTTGGCTTGATACAGCAAAAGATATTCTAGTTGGAATGTTAGCCTTAATAACACCAGTTATAACATCTACAGAAGGTCTTTGAGTTGCAATAACTAAGTGCATTCCTGCAGCTCTTGCCATTTGTGCAAGCCTACCTATATATTCTTCAACATCATTGGCACATACCATCATTAAATCAGCTAATTCATCAATAATAATTACTATGAATGGCAATTTCTCAATAATTTTACCTTTTGCATGAAGTTCGTTGTAGCTCTCTATATTTCTAACATTATTATCAGCAAAAAGATTATATCTCTTAGTCATTTCGTTAACTGCCCAACTTAAAGCACCGGCCGCTTTTTTAGGATCAGTTACAACAGGAATTAGCAAATGAGGAATACCATTATAAGTACTTAACTCAACCACTTTAGGATCAATCATTAATAGCTTTACTTCTTCTGGAGGATATTTGTACAGCAAACTTATAATTAATGTGTTTATGCATACACTTTTTCCTGAACCTGTAGCACCTGCAATTAGTACATGAGGCATTTTTGATAAATCAGCAACAACACAATTGCCTGAAATATCCTTGCCTAAGCAAAAGGCTAAATTTTTCTTTGAACCAGTAAATTCTGGTGACTCAATTACTTCTCTTAAAAATACAGGTGTAAGTTCTTTATTGGGTACTTCAATACCAATGGCTGCTTTACCAGGAATAGGAGCTTCGATTCTAACACCTGATGCTGCAAGGCTTAAAGCTATGTCATCTGAAAGGTTAACAATTTTGCTTACTTTAACTCCTGCATTTGGCTGAAGCTCAAATCTTGTTACAGATGGTCCTTTAGTAACTTGTACAACTTTTGCTTCAACACCAAAGCTTTTCAAAGTATCAACTAGCTTAGAAGCATTATTTATTAAATCTTTTTTATCATCTTTGTTCATTTTAAGCAAATTATTAATATTTAAAAGTTCAACACTTGGAAATGTATATTCATCATTAATATTGAAATTTTGCTTTTCCAATTCAATCTCGATTTCAAGTTCCTTTTGAATTTCTTTTGTAGTATTTTCAGGCGGCTCTTTTTGTTCAAAAATAAAAGGAATTTGTTCGGTTTTTGATCCTTCAAAACTTTCTACCTTAGGTTTAACATTTATATCTTCTTCAGGTAAAATAGTCTTCTTCATAAAATTAAGAATTTTAATTTTCTTATTTAGATTTTTTATATAACTTTCTCTATTTTCGTCTGGAACCTGGGATTTAAGATTATTTTGAGTGCCTGTCTTTTTATCAACTTTCGTAGTCTTAATCTTAGAGGCAGTATCATATATGGAAATTTGTAAAATTAAAATCATGGATATCACAAATATAGAAGCAAAAATGATATAGCACCCTGTTTTTCCGAATATCTTAAACAGAGGGATTGAAATCAAAAAACTAATAATCCCGCCATTCATGTTGGAGGATGAATTATGAATGGCCTTAATACCGTTAATAATGCTTCCATTAACATAATATTTTTCCATATTGAATATTTGAATAAATAGTAAAAAGTCAAATAATAATAAAATTATACCGAAAAATCTTTTTCCGAATTTTAATTTACCTTTATTTGCTATATATGCTACACCAACAAATATAATAAGAAAAGGAAAAAAATAAGTGCCAAGCCCGATTATTGTAAAAAGAACTGACCTTAATGTTTTGCCTAAAATGCCTAGTGATTTAGATACAAAGATGCTAAAAAGTGCTAGAATTCCAAAAGTAATAAAAAGTATTCCAGTAATTTCACCTTTTAAATTTAAATCAGTATCTTTTTTTTTGTTGAGATTTTTATTAGCCATGCTGTATCCTCCAATAATCTATTTATGCAAAGAGCGTACTCTCATATAATTTCTAAAATTAGTAACCATAGGAGAACACCTATGGTTTATTATTAGCAATACTAATTAATTCTTCTAGCTTCTTTATAGCGTCGCTGATTCCACCTACCTCGTCAATTATACCATATTCTACTGCTTGATTTCCAATTAAAATTGTCCCCATATCATTTAATAGTTCATCTGTTTGAATCATTAATTTATGTAATGAGTTCTTATCTACTTTTGAGGTTCTCACTATAAACTCAAGTATTCTTTCCTGCATTTTATTAAAATATTCAAAAGTCTGAGGAACACCTATTATTAGTCCGTTCATTCTAATAGGATGAATAATCATTGTAGCAGAAGGTGAAATAAATGAATAATTTGATGAAGTTGCAAGAGGAACTCCTATTGAATGACCTCCACCTATAACTAAGGAAACGGTTGGTTTACTTAGACTCCATAGCATTTCAGCAATTGCAAGACCTGCTTCAACATCACCACCTACTGTATTCAATATTACTAACACCCCTTCAACTTTGTCGTCAGTTTCTATAGATATTAATTGAGGTATTACATGCTCGTACCTAGTAGTTTTAGTTTGTGGTGATAAAACTTGATGACCTTCAATTTGCCCAATTATAGGTATAATTTGAATCCTCTCAGTATTGTCAGGCAATTTAGGAACGCCCATTTCTTTAATGTTCTCTAGCTCATTGTTTGAATTAACTTCAGTCATAAAAAAACCTCCTTATGATAAATATTTTTCACATAAGAAGGTAGTATTATTCATAGGTAATATTATCCTAAATTGAAATCATGATGCAGGGCATTTATGGAATTTTGTAGATCATCAGTTTTAACAAGGCACCATATAGTAGTATGTGAGTCCGCTGTTTGTAATACTTGAATATTTTCTTTAGAAAAAGTATTTAGTATTTTAGCCATAATTCCTGGAATACCTCTCATTCCATTGCCGATGATAGCTATTTTGCTACATTTTTCAATAGAAGTATATTTTATATTCCTAGGAGTCATTACAGAATTAAACTTTGATAAATCCTTTGAATCTATAGTAAAAATATTTTGATTTGGAAATACATTTATTAAGTCAATACTAATTTCATTTTCAGCTAAAATGTTTAGAATTGAATTATACCATTTATTTTCAACATTATCACCTAATGATATAGTGATTTGAACTCTGTTTGAAAGACTAGTAATGCCTGTAATTATATTGCTAGTTTTCTTGTTACAGCCATTATTAATCAATGTTCCATCACAATTACTCATTGTATTCTTAATTATTAGTGGAATATTTGCTTTCATTGCAAATTCTACTGCCCTTGGATGTATAACTTTAGCTCCTTGGTCAGCAAACTGAAAGACTTCATTATAACTAATTTCTTTTATTAATGAAGCCTGTGCTACAATTCTGGGATCTGCTGTCATAATACCATCTACATCAGTGTAGATTTCAATTCCTTCTGCGTTTAACGAAGCACCTATTATTGCAGCGGAAACATCACTACCACCTCTTCCAAGGGTAGTAATATAACCATCTTCAGTACTTCCTTGAAAGCCTGCAATTACAGGAACTTGTCCTTTACTAAGTATTGTCATAAGCTTGTCAGTATCAACTTTAAATAAATCCGCATTTGAGAAATTATTATTCGTAATTATACCTGCCTGTCCACCAGTAAGTGGAATGCAATCTATGTGATGATTATACAGCTCATTACATATTATCACAGTGCTCATAGTCTCACCGCAACTAATTAGTAAATCTGTAGAAAGTGGATTAGATAGTTTAAATTCCTCATCTATTAGTTCAAGTAATGTGTCAGTAGCATAAGGTTCCCCTTTTCTTCCCATTGCAGAAACAATTACTACTGGGGCATAGCCATTTTTAATAGCAGTATAAATCTTTTCTGCAACCTTTTTTCTTCTCTCCAATGTAGATACGGAGGTTCCTCCAAATTTTTGTACAAGTATCTTCATACTAATACACCTCCAATTATTATAATTTAGTTTTTTTCATTTCTTGCTCTTCAAAATCAATTATTATGGTCCTAGTTCCTATTTTCTTAACATATTCCCACGGAACCTCAATAAAATCATTGTTTCCCCATAGAGCAAATTTGTTTTTTGCTCCACTTAGAATAAGTAATCTTAGATATCCTTCTTCATCAACTACAATATCATTACTAGATAAATTATTGTACTTTTCACCATCATTTATGTTTATGATTTCATATCTTTCCATCTGAGTATAATATTTATAATTATCATTCATGTATATACCTCCTTAATAACTAGTTTCAATGTATCTACAAATTAATATGTAGATTATTAAGAAAGTATTACCTAAATATCTTTAAATCCTAGATTTTAATACTTTTATTATTTTTATATGAAATAATTTCTCGCTGACTAAGAGTTGAAAGTAGCTCGAAGTCCACAGAGTCACCAACAAATGCTGCATTTAAAATTCCGTTACCAAAACTCTTTGCCATCACTCTATTAATGCTTTCCATATTTATTGCATCTATCTTTGCTATAACTTCCTTTGGTTCATTAATTTTGTTTAAAAATAGTACTGATTTTCCATTACTAAACATTCTGCTACTAGTACTTTCAAGACCTAGTATATAGCTACCTTTAACTTGTTCTTTAGCCTTTTTTAGTTTTTGTTCAGTTATACCATTCAAAACGAAATTATCTATTTCTGCTTTTATAGTCCTAACTGCTTCAACAGCATAACTTTGATTAAGACCAGCATATATATTTATTATCCCAGTATTTTTATATGTTGAAATATAAGAATAGATTGAGTAGCAAATCCCCATTTCTTCTCTTATTTTCTGAAATAAAATTGATGATGCTCCTCCACCTAAAACATTATTTAATAGTAGCAATGAATAAATATCATCATCACCTAGAGGAATTCCTTGAACACCGAAGCTTAAATGAAGTTGTTCTATATTTTTCTTTTTATATAAAACTGAATTAGTTACTGTGGGGTTTGTGTATTCAGCCATGGAATTATTTTCATTCCTCCATTTGCCAAAATATTTTTCTACCAACTCTTGAATTGAATGAATATCAAACTTACCTGAAATTGATATTACTGAATTTTCAGGTATATAGTGGGAAGCTACAAATTCCATTAATTGATCTCTTTTGAAAGAACGTACAGTATCAATTGTTCCTAAAATTGGTAGTGCAATTGGGTCATCGCCCCAAACAGCAATGCTATGCAAATCACTTAAAACATCCTCAGGTGAATCTTCACTCATATTTATTTCTTCTATGACTACTCCTTTTTCTTTTTCAATGTCGGCCTCAGAAAAAGTACTATTAAAAAGCATATCAGAAAGAACATCTAGAGCTAATTCTAAGTAAGAATCAAGAATTTTAACATAAAAGCAAGTAGATTCTTTACCTGTAAATGCATTTAGCTGTCCACCAACATCTTCTATACATTCAGCTAACTCTTTTGAATTCCTTCTATCAGTACCTTTAAATAGCATATGCTCTAAGAAATGGGAAATGCCATTATTAACTTCATTTTCATTTCTAGATCCATTTTGAATCCACAAACCAACACTAACAGAATTAACGTAATCTATATTTTCTATAACAACTCTTAAACCGTTATTAAGTTTTAAAATATTGTACATAACAGTATCTCCTTTGATAATATTAATAGATTATTCTATCCTATAATCAATTTTCTTATTCCTTTAGATATAATTTTCATTACAAAAATAAAAAGGCAAAATTGCCCTTCTATTTACGATTCGATATTATCTTTTTCATCTTTTTCTTCTGAATCTTTTATTGCATCTTTTCTAGATAAATTAATTCTACCTTGATTGTCGATTTCAGTTACTTTAACTAAAATCTCATCACCAACTGATACAATATCTTCTACCTTGTTTACTCTAGCAACATCCAATTTAGAAATATGAACAAGACCTTCTTTACCTGGTAGTATTTCTACAAAAGCACCAAAAGTTGTTGTCTTAGTGACTTTTCCAAGGTAAATTTCACCTGGTTTAATTTCACGTGTAAGGTCATCAATAATTTTAAGAGCTCTGTTAGCTCCAACACTATCATTTGACATTACAAGTACTGTTCCGTCCTCTTTAATATCAATTTTAACTCCAGTTTCAGCAATAATTTTATTTATTACTTTTCCACCAGCTCCGATTACATCTCTAATTTTATCTGGATCTATGCTTATTTTATATACTCTAGGAGCATATTTTGACATTTCACTTCTTGGTTCTGGCATGCATTCATTGATTTTACCAAGTATGAACATTCTAGCTTTTCTAGCATCATCAATAGCACTTCTAACTACTGAATTAGATAAACCATGAAGCTTTGTATCTACCTGAATTGATGTTATTCCTACTTCTGTTCCAGCTACTTTAAAATCCATATCTCCATAGAAATCTTCAATTCCTTGAATATCTGTTATTACTTGCTCTTCTGTTTCATCTTCGCTAGTTATAAGTCCCATAGCTATTCCTGCAGCAGGTCTCTTAATAGGAACACCAGCATCTAAAAGAGCTAAAGTACTTGCACAAACAGAAGCTTGTGATGTAGAACCATTTGAGCTTAATACTTCAGATACTAATCTGATAGCATATGGAAATTCTTCTTCAGAAGGAATTAATGGCTCTAAAGCCTTTTCAGCAAGTGCTCCATGACCTATTTCTCTTCTTCCAGGTCCTCTTAAAGGTTTAGTTTCTCCAACGCTATATGCTGGGAAATTATAATGATGCATATATCTTTTAAATTCTTCTTCTCCAAGTCCATCAAGAATTTGTACATCACCTAAAGCGCCTATAGTTGCAACTGTCATTACTTGAGTAGCTCCTCTTGTAAATAAACCAGTTCCATGTGTTCTTGGAAGTAATGAAACTTCACAATCGATTTTTCTGATTTCATCAAATGCTCTTCCGTCAGGTCTTCTCTTTTTATGTAACATCATATCTCTAACTATTTCTTTTTCTATGTTGTAAATAATTTCTCCAACATCAGAACCACTGTCAGGATATTTTTCATCAAATTGTTCACTTATAGCTGCTTGAACTTTATCCATTGCAACATTTCGTTCATCTTTGTCAGTAATATACATTGCATCACTTATCATAGCAAACGCAAATTCTTTTAATTCTTTTTCAAGTTCTTCATTTACATGATAAAGTTTTGGTTCTGGTTTTTCTTTTCCATATTTAATCATTGCATCTTCTTGGAATGCAACGATTTTTTTACATTCTTCAAAACCAAACATTATTGCGTCGTACATAACATCTTCAGGAATTTCGTCTGCTCCTGCTTCAATCATAGCAACTTTATCTTTTGTTGCTACAACAGTAAGATTTAAAGAGCTTTTTTGTCTTTCTGCTGAATTTGGATTCAGTATAAAGTTACCATCTATTAGTCCAACTGATACAGCAGCAATTGGTATTTTAAATGGTATACTAGAAAGGCATAATGCCATAGAAGCACCATTAATTGCAAGTATATCTGGAGCGTTATCTTGCTCAACAGACATTACTGTACAAACTACTTGAACGTCATTTCTATAACCCTTTGGGAATAGTGGTCTTAGTGGCCTGTCAATTGCTCTTGAGTTTAGTATTGATTTTTCAGATGGTCTACCTTCTCTTTTAATAAAACCACCAGGGATTTTACCAACAGCATATAATCTTTCTTCATATTCCACGCTTAGTGGGAAGAAGTCTACCCCAGTTCTTGGTTTACTTGAAGCATTAACATTTACCATTATTACGGTTTCACCGTAACTTATAAAAAGTGCACAATCTGAAAGCATTCCAGTTTTACCGAATTCTACTTTTAAATTTCTTCCAGCTACAGTAGTTTCAAGTATATGACTCATGCATATACCCCCTTTCAAATATGTTTATTTATTTTTAATTATAGTATTTGAATATTATATAAAGATATACTTTAAAATAATAGAGCGGTCACCCGCTCTAATTACTTTCTTAAACCTAATCTCTCAATTAAAGAACGATATCTTTCAATATCTTCAGCTGCAAGGTAGTTAAGAAGACCTCTTCTTTGACCAACCATCATTAAAAGACCTCTTCTAGAGTGATGATCTTTCTTATGAATCTTTAAATGATCATTTAAATGATTGATTCTTTGAGTAAGTAACGCAATTTGTACTTCTGGAGAACCAGTATCTCCTTCGTGTCTTGCGTATGCCTTAATCAATTCTTCTTTTTTCTCTTTATTCATGATTTCACCTCCTAATATTATCCCCTATTCTCCATGGATACCGTTGGTGATTCAGTATTCTTAGCGAAAGGTTCCCATCGATTATTATAACAAACAAAAGTATAAAAGTAAATTAAATTCTGTTTTTTATTTGTTATATTTCTAGTTTTTGATTTTCTGCATAGATTTTGTCTTTTTTTAGTACTTCAATTAACTCTTCAATAGAATTAAACTTTTTTTCATCTCTAAATTTAGTTTTAAAATATATTCTAACATTTTCATCATAAATGAATTTATCGAAATCTAATATATGGGTTTCAATACTCAGCTTTTTACCTTTAACGGTAGGGTTATAGCCTACATTGGTAATACCTTTATAATAGATACCTTTATATTCAACAATGGTATAATAAACGCCTCCACAGGGCAAAATAAACTTTTTGTCATAGTCAAGATTTATTGTAGGGAACCCAATTGTGTGACCAAATTGTTTTCCTTTAATAACCTTACCTTCCATCATATAAGGACGGCCAAGAAGTTTAGTAGCTTCTGAAACTTCCCCTTCTAAAATATGATGTCTAATCTTAGAGCTACTTATAATTTCTCCAGAGAGCTTAACTGGGTCCATAATATAAAGTTCAAAATTTAATTCACTACTTAGTTTTTTCAATAACTCTACATCACCTAGGTTTTTATAACCAAACCTATAATTAAAGCCTACTACTAGTCCTTTTGCATTATAAAAATGTATTATACTTTTAATAAATTCTTCAGGTGTTAATTTCATAAACTCTTCATCGAAAGTAGCAAGAGTAAGCACATCTAATCCTAAATTTTCAAGAAGTTCTATTTTGTAATTATTACTACAAAGCAATTTAGGTACCATTTCTTCATTTACAATTGTAAGAGGATGGTTTTTAAATGTATATACCATACTCATTGCATTTGAAGATTTAGATAGTCCAATAGCTTTATTTATTAGCGAGATATGGCCTAAATGGAGTCCATCAAAGCTTCCTAATGCAATATAGCTTTTTTCTTTTTGAATTACGCTAAAATTATCTTCTAAAATTATCATAGGCTCACTCCTAAAATAACGATTTTTTCATTTTAAAACCATTTTCTTGCATATTACCCAACCCAAGAAATTTATCATCTTCAATGTATACTCTATACATTTGATTAATGTCAATAGCCTTTATTATTTCTCTATCGAATAAAGGTACTCCATTTAATAACTGTTTCTGATAAGTATTTCCAAAACTTATTTTAGGAAAGTCCGCTAAAGCTTCTTCAATAGAGATAATTTTACTAGGGATGTTTTCCTCGGTAAAGTTTTCGAGTGGAGTGGAGTTTTCTAATGAAAAAATACTAGTTTGAGTTCTTTCAAGATTCCACATTGTTGCGCCACAATTAAGTTTTTCACCAATATCTTGGCATAAACTTCTAATATATGTACCCTTTGAACATTTTACAATTAAATAAACATAAGGCATATCTATACTTTCAATTTCGATGTCGTATATAGTTATTTTTCGTTCATTTCTTTCAATTTCAATGCCCTTTCTAGCAAGTTCGTATAGTCTAACACCATTTACTTTAAGAGCACTATACATTGGAGGTATTTGTGATATTTCTCCAACAAAACTTTTTACAGTATCAATTATATCATTTTCAGTACAATTGACACTTCTTTCACTTGTAACCTTACCTTCTCTATCATAAGAATCTGTAGAAATTCCAAGCTTTAATTGGGTCTTATAAACTTTGCTACCATTCATAATATAATCAACAATCTTTGTGCCTTTTCCAACACATATTGGTAACACACCTGATGCTTCAGGATCAAGTGTACCCGTATGACCAACTTTCTTTGTATGAGCAAGTTTTCTTACTTTCCATACAACGTCGAAAGAGGTAATACCAACTGGCTTATATACGTTTATTACTCCATCCATTAAATCAACTCATTTTCTATAGCTTTAATTATAATGTTTTCAGCATCTATTATATTTTCAGTAAGTGAAAGGCCGGATGCTTTCTTGTGACCACCACCGCCAAATTTTTCCGCCACTTTTCTAACATCAATTTTATCTTTGGACCTTAAGCTAATCTTAACACCACCATCTATTTCTTTAATCAATACGACTATTTCAACAGTATCAATTTGCATTCCCAAAGGTAACGCATCAGAAGTATCTATTTTACTTGTCATATTAAGCGTTGCTAGGACTTGACTAGTTAATTTCATAATACATATTTTATTATCATGAACTAATCGCATACTTTCAATAATAGCTCCATATAGCTTTACTCTTTCGAAAGTCTTATTTTCATATATAGTAGCATATAATTTATCAACGTTTACACCACAATTTATAAGATCACCTGCAATAGTGTGAGTAACGGAAGTTGTATTAGAAAATCTAAAGGAACCAGTATCTGTTAATAGCGATGTGTACAAACAGTCGGCTATATCCTTAGTTATTTTAACTCCGAGTATTTTAAGCATCTGGTAAACTATCTCACCAACTGCTGCTGCATTAGTGTCTACAAAGTTTAAATCACCATACATATTGTTAGAAAGATGATGATCAATATTAATGAGCACATAGTTTTTTTCATTAATATTTAAATCAGCATTTATTCTTTCAACATTTCCACAATCTAAAACCACTACACAATCCGTATCCTTAGGTATTTCATAAATCTCACCATTCATTACCTCTGAACATGGAAGAAAGCCATAGGAAGTGGATATGGGATCCTTTGCAAGGACACATATCTCTTTACCTATAAGCTTTAATCCAATGTAAAGTGCTAATACACTTCCGGCAGCATCTCCATCAGGAGATGTATGACATGTAATGCATAGCTTTTTAGAATCTATTATTTTGCTCAAAATATTATTCATTATCATTTGAGCTATTCTCCTTTATTTTGTGTAGTATGTCATTTATGTGCATACCGTGTTCTATTGTTGTATCTAATTCAAGAATAAGTTGTGGTGTGTGTCTTAATTGTATTCTGTGACCAACTTCCCGCCGTATAAAGCCAAGGGAGTTTTTTATAGCTGCAAAAGTTTCAGCCTTACTTTCTTCTTCTTTTCCAAAAATACTAACATAAACTTTTGCGTACATTAAATCCTTTGTAACGTCTACTTTGGTAACGCTTACCATTGAAGTGATTCGAGGATCTCTCACATCGTTTTGGATTATGCTACTAATCTCTTTTCGCATTTCTTCATTTATTCTATCTGATCTGTATTTAGCCATATAATCTATCTCCTTCTATTATTGTGAAGCTTTATGAAAAGCTTCAGTTTAATTTTAAAGCTTAGGCTTTAGGCTTTATCTCTTGCATTTCAAAGGCTTCAATAATATCGCCTTCCCTTATATCATTATATTTTTCTATACTAAGTCCGCATTCGTATCCAGCAGCAACTTCTTTTGCATCATCTTTAAATCTTTTTAATGAATTTAATGTTCCTTCAAGAACAACAATACCAGATCTAAGCAGTCTTATGCTACTACCTCTTGTAATTTTTCCATCAAGGACATAGCAACCAGCTATTGTACCTACATTTGAAACTTTGTAGATTTGACGAATTTCTGTTCTTCCCATAATTACTTCTTTATATACAGGTTCAAGCATTCCAACCATAGCTGCTTTAATATCATCTATAGCATTATATATAATACTATATGTTTTAATTTCAACATTTTCTTTATCAGCAAGTTGAATTGCATTAGTATCTGGTCTTACATTAAAGCCTATAATTATAGCATTTGATGCAGATGCTAAAGTAATATCGGTTTCAGTAATAGTACCAACTGCACCATGAATAACTCTAACTTTAACTGATTCATTTGAAAGCTTTTCTAAAGTTTGTCTAATAGCTTCAAGAGAGCCTTGAACATCAGCCTTTACTATTATGCCCAATTCTTTTATTTTGCCTTCTTTTATTTGATTGTAAAGATCTTCAAGTGATACTTTATGAGTAGATTGTAAGTATTCATTTCTGATTACAATCTTTCTCTTATCAGCCAAATCTCTAGCAGTTTTTTCATCTTTTACAACATGGAATCTATCTCCAGCAGCAGGAACATCAGAAAGTCCAAGAATCTCAACTGGAATTGAAGGACCAGCTGATTTAATTTTCTTTCCCTTGTCATCAAACATAGCTCTAATTCTTCCGTATGTTGATCCTACTATAATTGAATTTCCAACATGTATTGTACCATTTTGAATAAGTAATGAGGCAACAGGACCTCTACCTTTATCAAGTTTTGCTTCAATTACAGTTCCTTTAGCATGTCTATTTGCGTTGGCTTTAAGCTCTTGAATTTCTGCAGTAAGTATTACCATTTCAAGAAGATCATCAATACCTTCTTTAGTACGAGCAGATACTGGTACACAAACTGTATCTCCACCCCAATCTTCTGCTACAAGTTCATATTGAGTCAATTCTTGTTTAACATTTTCAATATTTGCTCCAGCTTTATCGATTTTGTTTATTGCAACAATAATAGGAACATTAGCTGCTTTACAGTGGTTTATAGCTTCAATAGTTTGAGGCATTAATCCATCATCAGCTGCAACAACTAAAATAACTATATCAGTGATTTGTGCACCTCTAGCTCTCATAGCAGTAAAGGCTTCATGTCCAGGAGTATCTAAAAATGTGATTTTTTCTCCATTAATATTAACTGTGTACGCACCAATATGCTGAGTAATTCCACCAGCTTCAGACTCAGTAACTTTTGCTTTTCTTATAGCATCTAAGAGTGAAGTCTTACCGTGATCAACGTGACCCATTACTGTAACCACAGCAGGTCTTTTTTGACCTTCTTCAGTATCTTCAAATAAGTCTTCTTCCTCTTCAGCAACACCTAAATTTTCAGTCTGCTTTAAAAGCAATTTAAAATCAAATTTTTCAGCTAATTTTTCAGCAGTTTTAAAATCAATTTCTTGATTCATACTAGCCATTACTCCTACGAACATAAGTTGTTTCATAACTTCATTTGTAGGTTTGTTAAATTTCTCTGCTATTTCCTTAACTGTAATAGTATTATCTATTTCAAGAACATCTAATTCTTTAACTTTTTCTACAGTATTGTTTTGTTCTCTTGACTGCTTTTCCTCAGATTCTACCTTTTTATTTTTCTTTATTTTAACATTTAAAGCTTCTTCATCAAGTATTTCTTCATATTCTTCAACAATACCTTTTTTGTTCTCATTTGATACTGCTTGTGCATCTGCATTTGTATCTTTTTTAGCGCTTTCAATTATAAATTCTTTAATTAGCTCCGCATCCTCATCATCCACCACACTCATGTGATTTTTTACTTCTATGTTAAATTCATTCATTAATAATGTTATTAGATCTTTGCTTGATATACCTAATTCTTTTCCTAGTTCATGTACTCTTATCTTGGTCATATATACACCCCCGATTATTCTTTATTCATTATTTTGTTCCTTCCATAACTTAATTAATTCTTCACTCATCTTCCAATCAGTAACACCTAAAACACCTATTTTAGATAAACCAATGCTATTACTGAGTTCTTCTACATTAACATTTTTAATAATATGAATTTCAAATCTATTACAAACATTTGAGAATTTATCTTTAGTATTTTGTGATACTTCATCAGATAATATTATGAGTTTAACCCTGTTTAGTTTAATTGCATCCTCACATTTATTATAGCCTTCGAGTAATTTGCCAGCTCTTTTAGTCAATCCAAGGAATTGAAGAAATTTATTCTTCAATTGAAAGCTCCTCTCTAAGTATATTATACAGTTCTTCAGGAATTTTTACTTCTAAATTTTTTTCTAATCTATGAGTTTTATAAGCTTTCTCAAAGCAATCTAATTGTTTGCATATATAAGCACCTCTACCAGGTTTTTTACCTGTTAAATCTATAGAAACTTCATTTTCTTTGTTTCTAACTACTCTGATCAGCTCTTTTTTAGACTTCATTTCCATGCAGCCTGTGCACATTCTTTGCGGTATTTTTTTAAGTGCCAAAAACAAACACCTGCCTTTCAGTAGAATTACTTTATACTTGTGATTTGCTTTTAATATCTATTTTCCAACCTGTAAGCTTAGCAGCAAGTCTAACATTTTGACCTTCTTTACCGATAGCTAATGAAAGTTGATTATCGTCAACAACAACTTTAGCAGATTTGCTTTCTTCATTAATTGATACTTCTAAAGTTTTTGCTGGACTAAGTGCATTTGATATAAACTCTTCTGGAAGTTTACTCCACTTTATTATATCAATTTTTTCGTTTTTCAATTCAGTAACAATATTTTGAACTCTGGCACCTTTCGGTCCAACACAAGCTCCCATTGGATCAACATTTTCATCATTTGAATGTACAGCAATTTTAGTTCTTGAGCCTGCTTCTCTAGAAATTCCTTTAATTTCTACAATTCCATTATATATTTCAGGAACTTCAAGTTCAAATAATCTTTTTACGAGTCCTGGATGAGTTCTTGATACTACTATTTGAGCTCCTTTTGTAGTATTTTTTACTTCTACTATATATAATTTAATTCTTTCATTAAAATTATAATTTTCATTAAGAATTTGCTCATTAGGTCCAAGGACTGCTTCAATTCTACCTAGATCAATAAGCACGTTTCCTTTATCTTTTCTAAGTATTGTACCACTGATAATATCAAATTCTTTTTCAATAAATTCATTGTATATGATGCTTCTTTCAGCTTCTTTTATTCGTTGAATAACTACTTGTTTTGCAGCTTGAGCTGCCACTCTTCCAAATGTCTTTGGTGTAACTTCCATGTCTACGGTATCACCTAATTGGTATCTTGGGTTGATTTCTCTTGCTTCATCTACTGTGAGTTCATTAGAAATATCAATTATTTCCTCACTAACAATTTTCTGAGCATAAACATGGATATCTCCATTTTCTCTATTCATTGTAACTTTAACATTTTGGCTACTACCAACAGTATTTACAAAATTCTTCTTATAGGCTGCAACTAGTGCATCTTCTATTGTAGTAAAAAGTAAATCTTCATCAATACCTTTTTCTTTTACTATTTCCTTTAATGCTTCAATAAACTCCTGGTTCATTTTTTTTATTTCCTCCTTCTTCCTCATCCGTCAAGCTTATGTTATTAATCTTATCTTTAGGAATTGTTATATCTATTTCTTTATTTCGAATAGTAACCTGTACATCATTGAAAGTTGATAGGATTCCTTTTAATTCTCTATTACCGTTAAACAAAGAATTTAGCTTCACAAGTACAAATTCTCCAATAGCTTTATTTAAGTGATTATCATTAAAAAGTGTTCTATATACTCCAGGAGAAGATACTTCTAAATAATAACCGAATGGAATTGGATCTTGTTCATCTAGCATAGTACTAATTTGTCGACTAACTTTTTCACAATCCGAAAGCGAAATACCATTTTCATTATCTATGTATACTCTTAAAAAATCTTCGCCATCTTCCTTTATTAGCTCAAGATGATAAAATTCATATTCTAAATTTTTAATAATAGGTTCTATTAAATTGTATAGATTTTCAAGTAAAGAATCATTACTCATATAAGTGCCTCCTTAATTTATAGGTTCTTTTTTTAGCCAATACTAAGACTAATGAAAAACGCAACCAAGGTTGCGTTTAAATACAAATATAAAGAGCGGGTTGTCGCCCACTCCTCAATGCATTAATTTAAGTTAATACTTTACTACAGAAATTATATCATATAATAAATAAACTTTCAAGTAAATAATTCACTGTGGAAATATTTGTTTAAAACAAACTTAATTGATTACTTTCTGAAAAGCCTTCAAGACATCCATAATTTTTTAACGTATCCACTACAGTTTTACTAATTTTCGAACGATTTTTCAAATCCTCTATAGAAATAAATTCTCCCTCTTCTCTAGAATTCATTATATTGCAAGCAGCATTAGTCCCTACACCTTGCAATGCCCTTAAAGGAGGTCTAATTCCATCTTCTGTAATTAAAAATTTCAGCGCATGAGATTTGTATAAATCAATAGGGGCAAATTTTATTCCTCTACAATGCATTTCTAAAGTAATTTCTAAAATTGTTTGAAGGTTACTTTCTTTAACAGAAGTGTCCCTCCCCTTTAGCTTTATTTCAGCTATTTTATTTTTTATTTTATCAACACCACGACAAAGAAATTCAGCATCAAAGTCATCTGCTCTTACGCTAAAGTAAGTAGTATAAAAAGCTTCTGGGTAGTAAACTTTAAACCAACCCATTCTATATGCAGAAAGTACATATGCCACAGCATGTGCCTTAGGAAACATATATTTAATTTTTTTACAAGAATCTATATACCAATTTGGTACATTGTATTCTAGCATTAAGTTTTCAAACTCTTCCGTTAGACCTTTACCCTTTCTCACACTTTCCATAATTTTAAATGCCATTTTAGGAGGCAATTTTTTTAAGAGTAAGTAACGCATTATATCGTCTCTTGTTCCAATAACCTCTGATATTGTACAAGTACCATTTTTCACAAGTTCCTGTGCATTACCAATCCATACATCGGTACCATGTGATAGTCCGCTGATCTGAAGTAAATCAGAAAATGTCTTTGGTTTTGTTTCAACAATCATTTGTTGTAAAAAAGCGGTTCCCATCTCAGGCAATACCAATGTTCCTATTTGACAATTTATTTCTTCAGGGGTAACACCTAATGATTCAGTGTTGCTCCATAGTTTCATTACTTTTTCATCACCAACAGGAATACTCCTTACGTTAACACCAGTCAATTCTTCTAACATTCTAACCATTGTAGGATCGTCGTGACCAAGTATGTCAAGTTTTAATATTGTATCATGTAAGGAATGAAAATCAAAATGTGTTGTTGTTATATCTGAATCAGTATTGTCTGCAGGTCTTTGTACTGGTGTAAAGTCATATACCTCTTTATCGCCAGGAACAACTATAATTCCACCAGGATGTTGCCCTGTAGTTCTTTTTATACCAGTGCAGCCATCTACAAGTCTAGCAATTTCTGCATTAGGCACAATCATACCCTTGCTATCTAAATATTTTTTTACAAATCCAAAAGCAGTTTTTTCAGCTAAGGTTCCAATAGTACCTGCTTTAAAGGTATGTCCTTCTCCAAACAATTCTTCAGTATACTTATGTGCAGTAGCTTGATATTCTCCAGAAAAGTTCAAATCAATATCAGGTTGCTTATCTCCATCAAACCCTAGAAAAGTTTCGAAAGGAATGTCATGTCCATCTCTTATCATAGGAGTTGAACAATTAGGACAATCCTTCATTGGCAAGTCAAAACCTGATGCAACTGAGCCATCTGTAAAAAACTCAGAATAATTACATTTATCGCATACATAATGTGGAGGAAGGGGATTTACTTCTGTAATTCCACTCATAGTTGCAGCAAAAGAAGAACCAACAGAACCTCTAGATCCTACTATGTAACCATCGCTTAAAGATTTTGCCACTAGCTTTTGAGCTATAATATACATTACAGCGAAGCCGTGTTTAATTATGGAAGCTAATTCCTTATCAAGTCTTGCCTTAACTAGTTCAGGCAAAGGATCACCATAAATTGATTTTGATTTTTCCATACATAATCTTTGAAGGTCCTCCTCGGACCCCTCAATATTAGGAGGAAATACACCACTTGGAATAGGCTGTATATCGCTATCTATCATACTTTCAATTAAATTAGTATTAGTAACTACGACTTCATAGCACTTTTTTTCACCTAAGTAGCTGAATTCTTTAAGCATTTCATTGGTAGTTCTAAAGAACAATGGTGGTTGATTTTCAGCATCTTGAAATCCTTGACCAACCATCAATATTTTTCTAAACACTTCGTCTTTTGCATCAATAAAATGTACATCGCAGGTAGCAACAACAAGTTTATTATGCTTTTCGCCAAGTTCTACAATAGTTCTATTAATATCTTTTAACTCCTCTAAATCTTGAACTCTACCAGAATCTATTAAGAATTGATTGTTCCCTAAAGGTTGAATTTCAAGGTAATCGTAAAACTTAGCTAATTTATCAATTTCTTCTTGATTTTTACCATCAAGAATAGCCTTATAAAGTTCTCCTGCTTCGCAAGCTGAACCAATGATTAAACCTTCTCTGAGTTCTGAAAGTAAACTTTTGGGGATCCTTGGTTTCTTATAAAAATTATTAATGTTGGAATCAGATATAAGCATATAAAGATTTTTAAGACCTATCATATTCTTTACCAAAATAATTGCATGATAGGTTTGTTTAGTATTTTTGTTTTCTTGTTTTCCAGCAATAGTATGAATATCGTCAATAGATCGACCACCACTAGCTTTCAATATCTCGAAGCACTTCAGTAAAATTTCACCTGCACATTTTGAATCATCTACTGCTCTATGATGGTTATCTAATTTTATACTCAAATGATTTGCTACAATATTTAACTTATGTTTTTTTAAATCTGGAAACAATTTCCTACTCAATTCTAGAGTATCAAGCACTGTATTGGGTACCTTTATGTTCAGAGCTCTTGCTGCATTATTTAAAAAGGCCATATCAAAGCTAGCATTATGAGCTACAAGTACTGAATCACCAATGAAATCTATAAATGATGGTAATATATCTCTTTCAAGTGGTGCATCTTTTACCATATCGTTACTGATTCCAGTTAAATCAGTAATCTTTGCGGGAATCTCTATACCTGGATTTATAAGAGTGCTAAAGCTGTCAATAATTTTTCCATCTTTAATTTTCACAGCACCAATTTCAGTGATTTTATCTTTTCTCTTGTCTAATCCAGTAGTTTCTACATCAAAAACTACAAATTCATCTTGGAACTTTTGATTTTTAGAATTAATCAATATAGATGAGTTGTCGTCATAAAGATAACACTCTAGTCCATAAATAATCTTAATATTATGTTTTTTTCCTGCACTTGCAGCATCAGGGTAGGCTTGAACTACACCGTGATCAGTAATTGCAACAGCCTTATGCCCCCATTTAGCTGCTCTTGCTACTAAATCAGAAGCAGAAGTAATGGCATCCATAGCGCTCATTTGTGTATGTAAATGTAACTCAACTCTTTTTTCTTCTGCAGTATCCATTCTCTCTATTTTTGTCATTTTAATTATATCTCTAGCCATTAAAACAACTTCATTAGAAAAATTATCATGCATAGCCTCACCTTTAATTTTGCAAAACAAACCGTCTTTTAGTTGCTCTAAGAACTTTTCATCTTCTGGTTTGCCTTTTAAGAAACACTTGACAGAAATTGAACTTGTAAAATCTGTAACATTAAAAACTACAATTTTTTTACCGGTTTTTGTTTCCTTTATAGTAACTTTAAAAACTTCACCAGTTACTATTACGATACCTGATGTTTCACTTATATCACTGATTGATATACTTTCCCCGTTAATATCTTTTCCAAGTAAGCTATTTTCATTTTTTGAATTAGATCCGTTTTTATAATTTTTTTCCTTATAAAAACTTTCCTTTTGAACTTTGGGAGCTGATTTTTCACTATAGTCACTTGAACTCTTATTTTTGATAATTTGTTTTATTATTCTATTTTGTTCAATCATTTTTTCATCATTATAAGTGTTTTTATTTAGTTCCATATCAAATAATATACTAATTGAAGTTGTTAAACCAAACATATCATTTATAAGATTTTTCAAATGCTGTTCAATACCTTTATTTTTTAGTAAAGTACAGAGAAATTGGTTTCCAATACTGATTTTAATACTTCCTGCTTCAATTTTTCGCTTTGAATTAACAAGACAATCCTTTGAAACTGGGATAATTTCAGTTATTGTATGTACAACATCAATCCAATATTCAGTAATTACTTGTTCTAGTTTTACATTTGAAGCATCTTTATAACAAATTAGCTCTACATCCTGAAAACAACCTATCCTATTACAGATCATCTTCTTTAGCTCATTCTTTTCCAATTCATCTATTTCATTTATACACCTTAGCACCACTTTTATAAGATTACTCTTCTTTAAGTATTGAACTCTTAAAATTTTAATTTCTCCTGAAAGCATCTCACTATTATTATAAATATCATCATTTATTATTTGTATTAAATCAACGCCCATAGCGGTTCCTCCTAATAGTGTGCGTGTACGAGGAATCTTCAACAAAATACCCTCAAAATCTTTGACTTGTTATTTTATTTCAGATTCCTAAATTAAAAAATTTCAATTACAGATTGTTTATTTCATTTATTAATTCTTCAACTAAATTTTCTTCTTTTACCTTTTTTATGATTTGTCCCTTTTTAAATATTAACCCCTCGCCATTACCACCAGCTATTCCAATATCTGCTTCTCTAGCTTCTCCAGGACCGTTTACAACACATCCCATTACAGCAACTTTTATTTGCTTTGAAGATTTTTCAAGTCTTTTTTCTACTTCAGTAGCAATTCCAATTAAATCTATTTGGGTTCTCCCACAAGTTGGGCATGATACAAATTCAATTCCTTCTTTGATAAAACCAATGGATTTTAAAATTTCTCTACCTACTCTAACTTCTTCAAGTGGATCTCCAGTTAAAGATACTCTAATTGTGTCACCTATACCTTCGGAGAGTAAAGTACCTACCCCAATACTAGATTTTATTGTACCTCTCCAAATTGTTCCTGCTTCAGTTACTCCAATATGTAACGGATAATTAATCTTTTGAGATACTAACCTGTAACTATCTATCATTTGCAGTACATTAGATGATTTAATAGAAATAACAATATCATTAAAATTGTTCTTTTCAAGTAAATTAACATGCCTTAATGCACTTTCTACCAAAGCTTCAGAAGTAACTTTACCATACTTTTCAATTAAATCTTTCTCAAGCGATCCAGAATTAACACCAATCCTTATAGGTATTCCTTTAAATTTAGCTTTTTTAGCAACTAAGCTAATCTTTTCATCACTGCCTATATTGCCAGGATTAATTCTAAGAGCTGAAACCCCGCTATCTATTGCCATTAGGGCTAAATTGTAATCAAAATGTATATCAGCTACTAGTGGTATGTCTATTTGCTCTACTATATGTTTAAGAGCCTCGCATGCTTCAACGTCTGGAACTGCACATCTAACAATGTCGCAACCAGCTATCTGCAATGCCTTAATCTGATTTACAGTAGAAATTACGTCTCTAGTGTCAGTATTGGTCATAGACTGAATAGAGATAGGAGAATTTCCTCCCACGTAAACATTACCTACTTTTATCTTTTTTGTAACTAATCTATTCATTACTTCATCTCCTAAAACTTCATAGGATGCATTATATCTTTAAATACAACTAATACCATCAATGTCATAAGAAGTACAAAACCTATATAGTTAATTATTCCAAGTGTATTATCATCAAATTCTTTTCTCGTTATTAACTGATATAAGTATAGGAATATATATCCTCCATCTAATGCTGGAAAAGGAATTATATTAAACAAACCAAGCTGAATACTTATAAATCCAGCAACAGACATTAAAACGTATAACCCAGATTTTGCAGCCTCACCAGTAAGTCTTATTACACTTATTGGTCCACCTACATCATTCATATTTGCTTTTCCAGTAAATAAAGTTTTAAAGAAAGTACCTGTCATTTTTACCATTAACCCTGTCTCTTTAAAACCATATGTTACAGCTTCCGAAAAGGTTGGTTTTTCTAAAGTTCCTCCTAAGCCTATCATATATCTTTTCTCTTTTTCATTGTATATTGGTTTTAGAGTGAAAGGAATGGTTTGATTATCTCTTTTCACAGTTATTACGATTTCTTCACCTTTATTATCATACATGCCTAATAAAAAATCATCCCATTGATTTATATTTTTACCATTAAATTTTGTAAGTTTATCACCATGCATAATTCCAGCAGTTTGTGCTGGCATATTCTTTTGTATTTCTCCTACAGTGGGAACAATAAGTCCCCTGTTTGATGAAATAGCAAAAAAAACAATAGCAAGAAGTATGTTCATTATTGGACCGGCAGCTACAATACTTAGCTTTCTAAGAGGATGTTTATTGTTGAAAGCTCTAGGATCATCACATTTGGAATCGTCCCCTAGCATTTTTACAAATCCACCAATTGGTAATAACCTTATGGAGTATTTTGTTTCTTTACCGCTTATACTAAAAAGCTTCGGTCCCATACCAAGTGAAAATTCTTCAACCATAACTCCATTTAATTTTGCCAGTGTAAAATGACCTAGCTCATGAACTATTATTAATATAGAAAAAGCTAATATTGCACTAATTATATACACTAATTTATCTCCTCCTATGAGTGAGTACTTATAATAAACTCTCTCACTCTATAATCTATTTCTAAAATATTTTCTAAATCAACATTGTTTGAATTTGTAAACTTAATCATTGATTCCTCTACAAAGTCGCCAATTTCTAAAAAAGTAATTTTCTTCTGTAAAAAAAGTTCTACACAAATTTCATTAGCTGCGTTCATTATTGTAGGCATCAATCCACCTATCTTGCCAGCTTCATAAGCCAATTTTAAGCATTTAAATGTATTTAGGTCAGGCTTTTCAAAAGTTAAGCTACTAAGTTTTGTAAAATCTATTCTATCTACAACACAGTTGCAGCGTTCAGGATAATTTAATGCATATTGAATAGGTAATTTCATGTCTGGACTACCTAGTTGAGCAATAACACTACCATCTATATATTGAACCATAGAATGAATAATACTTTGAGGATGAACAACTACTTCGATATTTTCAAAGTCTGATTCAAATAGCCAATGAGCTTCTATTACTTCAAGTCCTTTGTTCATTAGTGTTGCTGAATCAATAGAAATTTTGTTACCCATGTTCCATTTAGGATGCTTTAGTGCTTGTTCTACTGTAACTGATTTAAGTTCTTCTAAAGTTCTACCTCTAAAAGGACCACCTGATGCTGTTAAAATTAGTTTATCTATCTTATTCTTATCATTCCCTTGTAAGCATTGAAATATAGCGCCATGCTCAGAATCTACAGGTAGTATTTTTACACCATTTTCCTTAGCAGCTTTAATTACAATTTCTCCACCAACAACAAGAGTTTCTTTGTTAGCTAAAGCTATATCTTTTTTGCATTTATTGCACTTAAGGTTGGTTTTAATCCTATCATCCCTACTATTGATGTTACGACAATATCAACTTCAGGAAGTGTGGTAATATAGCACAATCCATCCATTCCCTTTAATACCTGTGTTTTAATATTATTACCATTGCAATAGTTTTTAACCCTTTCATAACTAGAATCTTCTGTCATAGTTACAAAATCAGGTTTGAATTCTTTTATTATTTTTATCATTTCTGTGTGATTTTTATTTGCAGAAATAGCCTTTAACACAAACTTATCTTTTTGACTTCGTAATACATCTAAAGTTTGAGCTCCAATAGAGCCAGTTCCACCTAAAATACATATATTTTTCACAGGATTATCCTCCAAACTTAAACATATAATTTATAAATGTCTATATTTCTTTAAGCATTTCTTTTGCAGAAATAACATAAAGTGGGCCTAAAAACACACCTAATATTCCACTTAGTTTTAAGCCAATATAAACAGAAATAAGAATAATAAGTGGGTGGATTTTGAGAGTGCTACTCATAAATTTGGCTTCCATTATCTGTCTTGTAATTTGTAACAGTATATATAGTATAAATAAGCCCACAGCAATTATGTAATTTTTTTTGGCAAACTCAATTAATATAAGGGGTATAAACACCAATATTATACCAATTACAGGTATAATATCTAGTATTCCACAAACTAAACCTAAGATAAGTGCATTTTTTATATTTAAAGCCCAAAAACCTAAAATGGTTTGAAGAGTAGTTACTAATACTAATATTAACTCAATATTCATTATTTTTTTTATTTCTACACATTTGTTTATTAAAAGTTCATATTTATCATTAGGTATAACTTTACTAACAGTGTTAAATATATCATATTTATCTACTAAAATAAAGTAAGCAGCCATATTACCCATAAAATACGTTACAATTCCATCGGTAGTATAAACTGCTCCTTTTTTAAAGAAATCATTATTCAATACACTAGAATAATGATTTTGTATTTTTTCGCTTATATCTGTAAAATTTATTTTTGTCTTAGCGCTTAACTGATTAAAGATATCTTGAATACTTCTTGCAAAAGTACCATAGTCTTTTAAAACAAAATTATTAATCTTATTAAAGAAAAAGTTTCCTAAAAAAAACAGTAATGAAATTATTAGTAGGTTAACAAAAAATATTGATATTAATGCTGAAATCCTTTTGTTTGATATAAGATGTTTATTTAGTATTGTATAAATTGGACTACATAAAAATATGAAAAAAACGATTAATAAAAATGGTTTGAAGTAATTGTTTATAATAAATGCTACGCTATAAAAAATTAAAAGTAGTAGCACACATTTTATCAATTTGTTATACTCTTCATATTTAGTTATCAAAATAATACTACATCCCCAAAATAAATGTTATGTAATAATATACTATTGGTGATGCAAAAAGTATGCTATCAAATCTATCTAAAATTCCTCCATGACCTGGTATTAAGTTACTATAGTCCTTTATTCCAATATATCTTTTAATGGATGAAGCAATAAGATCTCCAAATTGACACAAAACTCCACAAATAAGACCTATTAAGAAAAAATTATATAGTTCAATAGTAACATCATAGTTTCTTATTATTAGTCCAAAAATTCCACATGCTAAACAGCTTAGTATAAGTCCTCCTATTGAACCCTCAATAGTTTTATTTGGACTTACCTTAGGAGAAAGTTTATGTTTTCCGAAAAATCTACCTGTAAAGTATGCACCTGTATCGCAAAGCCAAGAAGAAAGAAAAACCAACCATATTAAATAATAACCATATTCCTTTTGATTAACTAATACTATATATCCAAAAAATATCGATACATACAAAAATCCTAAAATAGTTATAGCAACATCTACAATAGTATGTTTAGTGTTAATTACCACATAACACATTAGAACAATTATTGATAATACTAAAACACCAAATAGATATTCAAAAAAATGATTGTTAGAAACGTATTTGCTTTTAAGAAATACATAGTATACAACTGTAGCTATATAAGCAAAAAAACTTAAAGGTTTAATTCCTTTCTTTCTTGAAGCATTAAAAAATTCAAATAGTCCAAAAACAGAAAGTACCATTAAGCCATACCTTAAAAAAGTACCACCTACAAAAAGAAAGATTATTAAAGGAGATATTATCAGAGCTCCAAAATATCTTTTATTCATTTTACCACCCCTCACTTAATTCCACCAAAACGTCTATCTCTATTTTGATAATCGGAAATAGCCTGAAGTAAATGCTTAGGTTTAAAGTCAGGCCAGTATATATTCGTATACCAAAATTCAGAGTATGCACTTTGCCATAAAAGAAAATTACTTAGTCGCTGCTCTCCACTAGGTCTTATAATAATTTCCGGATCAGGCATACCTGATGTAAATAAATATTTTGATATTAAATTTTCATCTATATCTATTTCGTTAATTTTTTTATTGATAATATCCTCATGCATTGCTTTGAAAGCATGTACCAGTTCATCTCTGCCTCCATAGTTTAATGCTAAATTCAATACTAAGCCAGTATTGTTAATTGTTTTTTCCCGAGCTAGTTCTAGTTCTTTTTGGCAATTCAAAGGTAGTCTAGATATTTCACCAATATAATTAACAACAACATTTTTTGAATTTAACTCATTAAATTCATTTCTAAGAAAATCTACAAGAAGTCTCATTAACAAATTTACTTCATCCACAGGTCTTTTCCAATTTTCTGTTGAGAATGCATACAAGGTTAAATATTTTATACCAAGTTGGTTACACTCTTTAACTATGTCTCTAATTGCTTCGCAACCTGCTTTATGTCCTATATTTCTAGGTAAATTTCTAGATTTTGCCCATCTACCATTTCCATCCATAATAATCCCTATATGTTTAGGTATATTACTCTTATCAATTGGATATGAATCAATATTATTATTAGTTTTTTTCCTAAATGAATTCCACATAGGTATTATCCCCTTTATTAATACAGAATGTTGACAATAAAACCTGCGTAATCGCAGGTTTTGTGTTGACCATTTAAACTGACATTATTTCTTTTTCTTTTATTTCAATTATTTTATCAATTTCTTTAATTATAGCATCTGTCTTTTTCTGAATTTCATCTTCGCCTTTTTTCATATCATCTTCAGAAATTTCAGAGTTTTTCTTCAAAGCTTTAATTTTGTCATTACAATCTCTTCTTATAGATCTTATAGCAACTTTTGAGTCGTCACCCGTCTTTTTAACAGTTTTTACGATATTTTTTCTTGTTTCTTCTGTCAACTCGGGGATTATTAGTCTAATTACTGAGCCATCATTTGATGGATTAATTCCTAAATCAGATTTTTGGATAGCTTTCTCTATACTTTTTAAAGTTGTTTTATCATAAGGTTGAATCATTAAAACTCTTGCTTCAGGTACTGAAACACTAGCAAGTTGAGATAAATGAGACATGCTACCATAATATTCAACTTCTATTCTATCAAGCATAGATGGATTTGCTCTTCCAGCTTTAAGAGAAGCTAATTCTTTTTTCAAGACAGCTAATGTCTTAATCATTTTTTCATCTGCCGTATCAATTATTTCTTTTATCATGGAATTACCTCCTTATTGTATTGATACCAAGGTACCAATATCTTCACCTAAAATTGCTTTTTTAATATTTCCAGGTTCATTGAGTCCAAAAACTAAAATTGGGATATTATTATCTCTACAAAGTGAAGCTGCTGTAGAATCCATAACTAAAAGACCCTTTTCAAGTACGTCTAAATGAGTTAAAGTTTTGAATTTTATAGCATCATCATATTTATTTGGATCTTTGTCATAAACACCATCAACATTTTTTGCTAGTAAAATGATATCAGCTTCTATTTCTGCCGCTCTTAAGGCAGCAGCAGTATCAGTAGAGAAATAAGGATTACCTGTTCCAGCTCCAAAAATCACTACTCTTCCTTTTTCAAGATGCCTCATAGCTCTTCTTCTAATAAATGGTTCTGCTACTTCTTTCATTTCTATTGCAGTTTGAACTCTAGTATTTACACCTATATTTTCTAATGAATCTTGCAGAGCCAACGCGTTAATACAAGTTGCCATCATGCCCATATAATCAGCAGTAGTTCGGTCCATACCTTCTCCACTTCTACCACGCCAAATGTTACCAGCTCCAACAACTGCTCCAACTTCAATTCCCATGCTAACAAGTTCTTTTATTTCTTCAGCAATTCTATTAGTAACTTCAAAATCTATTCCATATCCGCCATCACCTGCAAGAGCCTCACCAGAAAGCTTCAACATTATTCTCTTATACTTTGGAATAATCATATACATTATACCTCCAAATTACAATTAGTTATAGGGTTTATATTCTAAAAAAGAGAACACTGAGCGTGTTCTCTGTAATTTATTTTCCTTGCTCCATTTGCTTTTTTACTTCTTCAGCAAAATCTTCTACAACTTTTTCAATTCCTTCTCCTCTTTCAAACCTTACAAATTTAGTAATAGTTATCTGAGTTCCTAGTTCTTTTGACTTTTCTTGTAGGTATTTAGTTATAGTATAGTCAGGATTTCTAACCCATACTTGTTCAACAAGGCAAGCTTCTTTATAATACTTCTGAACTCTACCTTCAACCATTTTGTCAACGATTTTTTCAGGTTTTCCTTCATTTAAAGCTTGAACTCTATAGATTTCTTTTTCTTTATTTAATGTTTCATTGTCAACTTGATCTTTAGTTAAAAACTGTGGATTTGCTGCAGCTACATGCATAGAAACATCCTTAGCTACTTCAAGTACAATTTCATTAACTTTTTCAGAAGCTAATTCTACAAGTACTCCAATTCTTCCACCACCATGAATATAGCTTTGAACTACACCGTTTTCAATTGAAAACTTTTCAAATCTTCTTAAATTCATGTTTTCACCAAGTTTAGCAATCAATGCAGTTATTGCTTCTTGAACAGTTACTGCTTCATTATCTATGTATTTTTCTAATAAAATTGCTTCAACAGTAGTTGCGCTAGATAATGCTGCTTGTTTAGTGATGTTTTTAGCTAATGCTACAAATTCTTCATTAGCAGCAACGAAGTCTGTTTCACAATTTATTTCAGCTATAGCTCCAATTTTTCTATCTTCTGATATGAAAGTTTCAACTAGACCTTCTGCTGCTACTCTACCTGATTTTTTTGCTGCAGCAGCTAGACCCTTTTCACGTAATACTTCAACTGCCTTCTCCATATCACCATTAGCTTCACTTAAAGCTTTCTTGCAATCCATCATGCCTGCTCCAGTTTTTTCTCTTAATTCCTTTACTACTTGTGCAGAAATCATTTTTAATCCTCCAATTCATAGTCATTTTTAAAGGTAAATGAACTGCAATCTGTAATTCATCTACCTTTAAGTATGATTTATATTATATATTTATTACTCTGCTAACTGTTCGCCTTGTCTTCCTTCAATTATAGCATCTGCCATTCTAGCAGTTATTAATTTTACAGCTCTTATAGCATCATCGTTACCTGGGATAACATAATCTACTTCATCTGGATCACAGTTAGTATCAACTATTGCTACTACTGGAATTCCTAAAGTCTTAGCTTCAGATATAGCATTCTTTTCTTTTCTTGGATCAACAACAAATAATACTCCGATGTTGTCTGCATTCATGCTTCTTATACCGCCAAGATTCTTTTCTAATTTTTCTTTTTCTCCTCTTAGCTTAATAACTTCTTTCTTAGGAAGAACATCAAAAGTTCCATCTTCTTCCATTACATATAAATCTTCTAATCTTTTAATTCTAGTTTTGATAGTTTTGAAGTTTGTAAGCATTCCACCAAGCCATCTGTTGTTAACAAAATGCATTCCTGATCTGATTGCTTCTTCTTTAATAGCATCCTGAGCTTGTTTCTTTGTACCAATAAATAGTACATCCTTACCTTCTTCGGATACTGATCTGATGAAATCATAAGCTTCATCAATTTTCTTTACAGTTTTCTGAAGATCGATGATATAAATACCATTTCTTTCAGTAAAAATGTATGGAGCCATCTTAGGGTTCCACCTTCTAGTTTGATGTCCAAAATGAACACCAGCTTCAAGTAATTGTTTCATTGAAATTACTGACATATCTTTCTACCTCCTGGTTTTTACCTCCACTACTTTCTCACTTGTGAATTACCTTATAAAGGAACCACTTCACAAATCAAGTAGTGTGTGTATTTTCTTTCTTAAGTAGTATATCATATGAATAATTTGTATTCAACTGTATTTTTTAATTAGTGCGCTTTTTATTCAAAAAAATGAAAAAATGCCAATAATGACATTTTTTCATTTTTATCTTATTTTCTTAAGTTCGTCCAACAATTTGTCATTTAGAATTTTAATGTGTGTACCTTTCATTCCTAATGACCTGGATTCAATAACTCCTGCACTTTCAAATTTTCTTAGTGCATTTACAATAACTGAACGTGTAATACCGACTTTATCTGCTATCTTAGATGCAATTAGTAAACCTTCATTACCATCTAATTCATTAAATATATGCTCTACAGCTTCTAATTCTGAATAAGAAAGGGTTCCTAAAGCAAGTTGAACAACTGCTTTCTTTCTCGCCTCAGCCTCAATTTCATCAGATTTAGATCTTAATATTTCTAACCCAACTATAGTTCCACTATATTCTGCGAGAACTATATCATCATCAGTGAATTCTTTTTCAAATCTCGCTAGTAATAAAGTGCCTAATCTTTCTCTATTGCCAACGGTTGGTACAATAGTAGTGATTTTATGTGGTATATTACATTCACAATTATCTTGAAAAACACAAATGCCTTCGTTAGCAAGATTAGCCTGTGTTTCTGTTATATTTAATAATGTAGTGTTATAACTGTCTGGAAATTTCATATTTGCAATTACGTTATCTTTTACAACGTCACATTCAAAGCCACTAGCTAAGTTGTAGCCTAATACTTTGCCTCTTCTACTAATAATGTATACATTACACTCTAATACTTCACTTAAAAGTTTACAAATATCACTAAAAACAACAGGTTCCGCACCAGATTTTTGTAAAATTTTATTTAACATTCTAGTTTTATTTAGCAAGCTTGACATTTTAATTCCTCCTAATTATAAATTGTAACTTTTAATAGGTACTAGATAATACTTTAAATTGTTCTATGCTATTATCTATTAAAATTGTAAGATTACTAAATATTTTCAATATTTAGAATTGTTTTATCATACAAGTTATAATACCATACCCTTAACTAAAATTCAACATTCTTTTATTTTATTTCGACAGAAATACATTGCTTTTATAATTTAATTTGTAGTTTCACTGTCCTTATTTTCAGTTGACGGAGTATCTATTTTGTTTTTACATTCCGAATTAGTGCATTCTATATAGTTTCCCTTTTGTTTATTGTATTTTTTAACCATAAATGTACCACATTCAGGACACTTTTGATCAACAGGTTCAAACCAACTTACAAAATTGCAATTTGGATAATTGCTACAACCAAAAAATTTCTTACCCTTTTTACTTTTTCTCACTACAACTTTATTATTACAAACTGGACATGGAGTGCTTATTTCTTCAATTATAGGTTTAGTATTTTTACAGTCAGGATATCCTGGACATGCAAGAAAATCACCAAATCGTCCATGTTTTATAACCATAAATTTGCCACATTTGTCGCATTGAATATCAGTAACCTTGTCCTCAATAGTAATTTTAGAAACTTCCTTTTCAGCAATTTCAATCAAATGCTTTAATGGTAGAAAAAACTCGTCCACAATTTTATTCCATTCTTCACTACCTTCTTCTACGTTATCAAGCTTATTTTCCATTTCAGCTGTAAATTCAATATCTACAATTTGTTTAAAGTATTCACTGACAATATTGTTTACAATTTCCCCCAGTTCTGTTGGATCTAAAGTTTTCTTATTTCTTTCAATATATTGTCTATCTAAAAGCGTAGAAATAATTGGAGCATAAGTACTCGGTCTTCCAATTCCATTTTCTTCAAGAGTCTTTACAAGACTTGCTTCAGAAAATTTAGCTGGTGGTTGAGTAAAATGCTGGATTCCTAAAATTTCCTCACTACTTAGTGTTTCACCTTCTAAAAGTTCAGGTAAGTTAAAAATATTTTCTTCCTCATCAGTAGTATATTCATAAAGCTTCATAAAACCGTCAAATTTTACACTAGAGCCATTTGCCTTCAAACCATATTTTTGATTTAAAATATCAACAGAAGTAGAATTCATTAGGCATGCTGACATTTGAGAAGCAACAAACCTATTCCAAATTAATGAATAAAGTTTATATTGTTCTGGCTTCAAGCTTTCCTTAACTTCTTCAGGTGTTAATTCTACATAGGTAGGCCTTATTGCCTCATGTGCATCTTGAATGTTTTTCTTACCTTTAAAAACTCTTGGTTCTTCAGGAATATACTCTTCTCCATAAGTTTTTGAAAGAAAATCCCTTGCAGCAGTTTGTGCTTCTACAGATATTCTCACAGAGTCAGTTCTCATATAAGTAATTAAACCTACTGAACCGTGGCCTTTTACTTCAATTCCTTCATATAGTTGTTGGGCTACTAACATAGTTTTACGAGTGGCAAAATTCAATTTTTTATAAGCATCCTGCTGTAAAGTACTGGTTGTAAAAGGAGGAAGAGGATTTTTAGTTTTCGTACTTTTCTTAATTTTACTAACAATAAATTCTCCATTTTTGAGCTCATTTACAATTTTAGTACTTTCACTTTCACTATTTATTTCAATTTTTTTACCATCGTAATTTAATAGTTTAACATTAAATGATTTCTTTTTTGCTTCTCCTTTAAGAATACATTCAATAGTCCAATATTCCTTAGGAATAAACTCATTTATCTCTTTATCTCTATCACAAATTATCTTTAAGGCAACAGATTGAACTCTTCCTGCACTTAAGCCCCATTTTACTTTTCTCCATAATATGGGTGAAATTTCATATCCAACAAGTCGGTCTAAAATTCTTCTAGCTTGCTGTGCATCAACAAGATTCTGATTTACAGCTCTTGGTGATTTAATTGCAGCTTTAATAGAATTTTTAGTAATCTCATTAAACTCTATTCTACATTTTTGTGTTTCGTCTATGCGCAAAGCCTTAGCTAAATGCCAAGAAATTGCCTCTCCTTCTCGATCAGGGTCAGTTGCAAGTAATACTTTATCGCTCTTTTTAGCAAGTTTCTTTAACTTTTCTAATAAATCTCCCTTGCCCCTGATTGTTATATATTTAGGTTCATAATTATTATTAACGTCAACACCAAGTTGACTCTTAGGTAAATCTCTAATATGTCCCATTGAAGCTTCTACTATATAGTTCTTACCAAGGTATTTACCAATAGTTTTTGCTTTAGATGGAGACTCAACAATTACTAAGGTTTGACCCATCAAATTCCCCTCCAAAATTAGTCTTTAAATTTTTTCATTTATTCTAACGTAATAATTACCAGATAAACACATTATTTCATTTTTAAATTGCATTTCAAATAATAACTCATATACTCTATTTATGTCAATATTACTTATCCTTATTATATCGTCAATATGGATTGGATTATTACTAATGATGCTATTCAACTTGTTACATAAATTATTATTTTTCTCGTCTTTGTTTTTTAAACTTGTTTTTGCTATTTTTAAATCTATATTACATAAATCACTTATATCTTCAATATTTAGAAAAGGATGAGCACCTTCTTGTATTAACTTGTTAGTGCCTTTACTTTCTTTTGAAAAAATTGAACCTGGAACAGCCATAACTTCCTTTCCCTGTTCTAAAGCTAGCTCAGCAGTTATTAACGATCCACTTTTCAAACCTGCTTCAACAATTATTATTATATCGCTTAGACCACTTATTATACGATTTCTAACTGGAAAGTTGTAGCTAAATGGTGGTGTACCTGGAAGATATTCCGATATAATACATCCCTTTTCTACAATATCCTTGTATAACTTATAGTTTTCTTTAGGATAAATTATGTCAATACCTGATCCTAGTACTGCGCAAGTAAATCCCCCATTTTCAATAGCAACTTTATGTGCCTGTGAATCAATCCCTTTTGCCATACCGCTAATTATTGTAATATTGTTCTCTGCTAAAGTTTTTGAGATGATTTTTGTTGTGTTTAATCCATAAATAGAACAATTTCTAGATCCTACGACGGATATACTAGACTCTGTATTTAAGCGTTCAATATCCCCTAAGTAGAATAATTGATATGGAGCATCATCATAAAACTTAAGTTTTTTAGGATAGTTATCATCATAGTATGTTACAACATTTAAATTTTTCTCTAGCATTATTTTTTTATAAGTAGCAATTTTTTCTTTATTAAAATTATATTTACTTGAGTTACTTTTCATAAGATAACACCAGATGTTTTCTGTTGTTTTAAATTCAATGAGCATTTTAATTTTATCTCTTGCGTTTAAGTTTAATGATGCAAACCACCAATCATAATCGTTCATAATTTTACACCCCTATAACTTTCTTTCTGTAAGAGTGTAGTCAAAAAAATATTATTTTATTCAAATTAAGTTTTGATTTTTATTTTCATGATTATTCATATTTTAAGTGACAAAGAGAACATTTAGAAAATAATTAAATCCATAAAACCTAAATGGCTTTATGGATAAAAGTATTACTCTATTACTTTCTGTACATATCTAGGCAACACAAAGGAAGCTTTGTGAAGCTCTGGTGTATAATATTTTGTGTCGAGTTCTGGGATTTTACTTATATCTACTTGCTCAGGATCAAACTTTTTTGATCCGATTGTAAAACTCCAATAACCGCCTGGATAAGTAGGTATAGCTGCCATGAATAGTTTAGTTACAGGAAAAATATTTTTTGCGTCATAAAAAACTTTTCTTACTGTTTCAGGTAAGAAAAATGGTGTTTCAGTTTGAGCGATAAAAATCCCCTCATCTGTTAGAGCCTCAGATATATCTAAATAAAAATTTCCACCAAAAAGACCTTCTGCAATGGAAAATGGGTCTGTAGAATCAACTACAATTACATCAAATTCATTTTTATGATCTTTAACGTATTTAATACCATCTCCAACAAAAATTTCACATCTTGAATCTTGAAGTCCGCAACTAATTTCAGGCAGATATTTAATGCATTCTTCAATTACTGCTCCATCAATTTCACATAAAATCACCTTTTCTACTGAAGGGTGTTTTAGAACTTCTCTAATTACACCACCATCTCCCCCACCAACAACTAGTACTTTTTTAGGGTTTGGGTGCGTAAAAAGAGGTATATGTGAAATCATTTCATGATATACAAATTCGTCCTTAATTGTAGTTTGAATAATTCCATCAAGGACCAGCATTCTTCCAAAAGATTCTGTATCAACTATTGCAAGATCCTGAAATTCTGTTTGTTTTCTAACTAATGTTTCTTTTACTTTATAAGTCATAGCAGCATCTTCTAATTGCATTTCCTTAAGCCACATTTCCATAGTTGACTCCCCCTTAATAATGAACTTAATTATGTATATATACTATATACACATAATTACATTTGTCAACTATTTTTTTATTAAATTTATTCTAAATAATTATCTCCTATGTTTATTTATTTTTTGCTATTTATTACAATATGAAGGCTAAACGTTAGGTTCATATACTTCTTCACAATTTTTTTTGTAAAGATGTATCCATACATATCCGCCGAAAAGCCTATTTCTTTCTTTAAGGAATATGGAAATATAATGTTAAACATAGGAGCTAAAAGAAAATTAGATACCATTGCAAAGAAAAACAGTTGCAAAACACTTTTTTACCTTTTGTAAAATTAATTACTTCCTATGATATAAAAGCTAAAATTCTTATTCTGCTTCATGAATTTTCTTCATCTATATTTTTTTCTGTTCACTTACCTTTGTATCTGTAGCTACTGAAATTGTACTTCTATATTCTACGATTTCAATATTGCAATCAGGTCCTATTGTAACATTGTTACCACGTACTATTTTTGCATTAGTAGCTTCAAGATAAATATCATCACCTTCGATAACACTTGAAGTGAGTCTTTCTCCTTGAATAAAAATATGTTTTAGCATCTTTGAAAACATATTATCATTACATACTTTAACATTTATTTTGCCACCACCAATTTCTCTAGCTCTACATCTTCCATGTATAATAACATCAATATCACCAGAATTTAGTAATCCTCCTATATCAAAGCTACCAGTTGTCTTAAAACGTTCCGCTTCACAATCCTCTTTAATTTCTATACTTCCGCTTATATTAATTTCTTCTGCACCAAGATTGCCACCAATTTTAGATGATCCTGAAACTTTAATTATCTTAGTAGCAACGTTACCTCTTATTTCAGAGCCTCCGCTGATTTTAATCTCTTCTGCATCCAAAGTTCCTATTATCTTAGTAGAACCACTTACTGATAAATTTTTGAGCTTTACATTTCCATTCACTGTAGAAGTACCTGAAGTCTTGAATATTGCACATTCTATATCACCGTTTACAGTTCCTGCCCCACTTATTTTTACATCTCTGTACTTTCCTCCACCGATGTTTCCAGCACCTGAAACTTTGATATCTTGTAAATTCTCTTCCATAACAACATACTCCTTTCCTTTAATTTGATAATTTTAGTTTTAATTCTTCGACACATTGAGTAGTATTTACCCTTAATAGTAGCTTTGTCCCACTTTCAAGATATATTTCATTGGGAATTTGAAGCAAGAAACAAACTGCTACCCCAAATTTCCTTATTACCAATACATCACAATATTTTCCTTCAAAGTTCCTATAATGTTCTTCTAATGTTTTAAATATAACTTTACCATCCTCTAATCCAACTTCCCCTGAAGATAGAAATTTTTCAACTATTAGAAGATACAGTATGTTTTCAAAAGAAAATAGTTTATCCATTTTATTTAAATCAAAATAGACATCTAAGGTAATCTGTGAAACAATGTTTTTCTTTATTAATTCTTCTTTCGTTAAAGAGACTTTTGATATTTGTGGTGAAAACATATCTGCAAGATCATCTAATGATGTATCTTCTTTAAAATTCTTGATTTTATTGATTCTATTTAAAATATCTTTTCTTGGGAAGAAGGTCTCTTGCCCCGTATAGCTTGATTTCTTTATAAACCAATCTTCAGGAATTAATTTTTTTCTCTTCCATCTATACAACTGACCATATGAAATACCTGTAATATTTAACAAGTCTTTTTTCGAAATTAATTCTTCATCCAATAAAATCACCTCCTCACAAATTAGTATAACATAACATTGTTACATAAACAAATGTATTTTAAAGCTATGAAATAATTTAATTTGTATAGGTATTATGCTTTAATTTAAATAAAAAAGAAGTCTATATAGGCTTCTTTTTATAATTTGTGATTATAACCATATAAACCATGCATTGAAACTTCTCCTGAAATTATTTTTTCTACACTCCCATCCTTATGCTGAATTAGTAGGAGACCTTCATCACTAATATCTACAGCTGTTGCCGTAATTAAAACACCTTTATGATAAAGTTGAATTTCTTTTCCTAAAAGAATTGAATTTTTCTTACATACTTGAATAGTAGACGCTAAATTACTTTCAAAAATATATTCTTCATATAATGTTTCAAAATGATTTAATATACTTCCAATAAGTTTTTGCCGATTGAAATTCTCTGCTGTTTCTATTTTTAATGAGGTTGCTATCTTTTCAAGAGTGTCAGAAAAATCTTCCTCCGAATTGTTAACATTAATGCCGATACCGATTATTATATACTCAATCAAGTTTAATTCACTACTCATTTCTGTCAAGATGCCACCTAATTTCTTATTCTTTAAAATAATATCATTAGGCCATTTAATTTGGACATCTACATCAAAATCTTTAAGTGCTTTAGTTACAGCAGCTGCTGCTATTAAAGTTATATTAGAAGCATTCGATGGCTCCATATCCGGCTTTAATATAATAGACATCCATATTCCTTTATATTTGGGTGAAATCCACTGTCTTCCAACTCTTCCTCTACCAGCAGTCTGTTCTTCACTTATTACTACAGTGCCATCTATAATATCCAGTCTTCCAATTTCTTTAGCTTTTGTATTTGTTGAATCAATACTGTGGAAATATACTATATTTCTACCTATATACTTCGTATTCAAATATGTATTAATTTCTTGTTCAACTAATAAATCTGGACAAGAAATTAGTTTGTATCCATTTTTAGAAATTGATTCTATTTCATAACCTTCGTCTTTTAATTTATTTATATACTTCCAAATAGACGCACGACTAACTCCAAGAATTTCACTTATTAATTGTCCAGAGACAAATGTATCTTCATTTTCCTTGAGCATAGCTAGTATTTTATTTTTCATTAAAGTTCACCTCATTTGCTATTGTGTTTTAATTGTATAGTAGGCATTAATCCCCGTCAACACAATAGTCTGTAAGTATTGTAAACCATAATTAAAAAATATGTTTAAAATACTGTTTTTAGATAATATTTATTAGAATTCCAGTTCCATATGTACCATTTACTTTACAGTTTATGTTTTGTGCTTTTCCCATCATTCTAGTTGGAGGTAGATTAAGACATCATTTATGTAGGAATAGGCTTTCTAGGGTTTCCAGTTTTTTTAGCAGGCAAACAAGCTGAAAAAAATCACTTCAGTCTGTATGACTCTTGGAAAGAAGCAAATTCTTTGAATAAATATTTTAAGTGTTTATCTTGCTTTTTTTACATATTGCCTAGGTTTACCTTATTTAAGTATTTTTTAGCTACTGCTTCTGCTTTTCTCATAAAATCAATATCTGTAGGCGGATTTTCAAGCTTGTATCTAGGAAAATACCTTGTAAGATGTAATGGAATATCACAACTTATAGCGTTCAAAAATTTTGCAATTTCTTCAATTTCCTCTAAATTATCGTTTTCCCCACTTACCAATAATGTTGCAACTTCAACATGACAGGCTTTTGTAGCTATTTTTATGGTTTCTAATACAGGCTTTAAACTTCCACCACAAAGATTTTTATAATATCCAGTATTAAAGCTTTTTAAGTCAATATTCATAGCATCTACATAAGGAAGCAACTCTTTTAACGGCTTCTCACTTATATATCCATTAGTTACTATTACCACATCTTTCTTGGAATCTGTATCTTTTAAAAGCCTGGCACAATCATATACATACTCGTACCAAATACTTGGCTCGTTGTAAGTAAATGCTATTCCTATATTATCTTTTGCTTCTAATATGCTCTTTACCAAATTTTCTTTAGATATATATTCACTTTTAGTTACGTTTTGAGATATGCTGTAATTTTGGCAAAAGCCGCAAGTGAAATTACAACCAAAACTTCCTACGGACAAAATTTTACTAGAAGGTCTAAAGTAATAAAGGGGTTTTTTCTCTATAGGATCTAATGAACTAGACGTAATTTCTCCATAATTTATAGTAAAGAGTTCTCCATTTTCATGAATTCTAACATTGCATTTCCCAAAATGCCCATTTTCAATTACACAGTTATGAGGACATAAAAAGCAATGAATTTTATCATTAAGTTTTTCATAAAACATAGCTTGTTTTTTCATAATATTAGCCCTCTTTATGCCTTATTACTTCAAATTTTTGTATTGTATATTCTTCATTAGGAACTATACCCGCTTTTTCTAAAGCAATGGCTAACTGCTCTTCGATACTATTTACCCCCTCTAAATCTGGAAGCAAAAGCCCTGTTTTCCCTTTACTCTGCACAATCACACCATATTTTTTAGGATTTAACTCTTCTATAGATGCAGGCTTAGGCTCTGTGAGAACATCCACTGAAAAAACAATATCTAAAATTTCATTCTCATCTACTTCATTAAATCTAGGATCATTTAATCCTGCTGAAATAGCGTTTGAAATAATTTCTTCTGCAATACTGTTGTTTTTAGGAAATATTGTTCCTATACAACCTCTCAAGTTCCCATATTTTTTTAGAGAAACAAATACCCCCCTTTGGGTATCTTTCATTTCAGCGGTTACATAATCGGGAAGCTTTTTAAGTTGTTTCCCTGTTTGTAAGTAGCTAGTTAAACTTTCTATAGCAAGTCGTACATAAGGGTCACTTTCGTGTTTCCTTTTTTCATTAACAGCGCTACGTATTTTTTTTAATTCCTCTAGCATAGATTCATCTTTGGAAATAATATTAATCTTCATTACTCCATAGCCTACTCCAAAAGTGCCTTCATAACTTAAAAGCTCACCCCTAAATTTATTACCCTCTAGTGCACCAAGTAAAATAGCTGTTGAACGCATTCCGCATTCTCCAGCGTTATATACAGTTTCTTTTTCCATGTTGAAAATAGCTTTAACATCTCCATTTTCTAAATTATGAAGAAATTCTTTATCAAATTTCTCCCCAAAAGGATTATAACCATACGGTCCTTCTTCCTTTAATTTATGAGATAAATCTCCACTTGCTATAAAAATAGCTTCTTCTTTTAGTTCTTCAACTGCTTTGTTTATACAAACCCCAAATTTATACAAGTCAATATCACTTAAAGGAGCATATGTAATATGCACAAATTTATATTGTTCGTAATATTTATCTATAAAATATAAAGGAACTAGAGATCCATGATCTATAGAAAGGGAAATATTATATTTATTTAAAAGGGAGTTGGTGGCTAGTATAGACGCTACACTTTCCTTTTGTGCCAATTCATATATTTTACTTGTAAGTGCTTTATTAATTTGTAGCTTTCTAGAAATACTCGGAGCAGCGAATTTCTTTAAGTCCCCACAAATTTCATCCTCGTAACTAAGTGAAATAGCATCTTGAAACATAGTACCATGAGGAGTTATTAGTATAATTGTACTCGGTGCTTTTTTAGAAATTTCTTTTCCAACTTGATGCAAACTGCTGCTGGTATCACTAATCTTTTCTTCTTCACCTTTACCTACTTCTGGAATAACAATTGGAGGATGTGGGAGTAAATAAAAACCTTGTAAACTCACAATAATCACCTCTATAATAATGTTTTTATTAAGTTTACCTATCATTTTACCCTAAATTCTTCACAAACCAAATTGAAAAGTACCACTTTTTAGTGATACTTTCATTTTTATTATGTCAAAAAACATAGTTATTATGCTATAAAAACAAATTATGATATGTTAACTGACTTTCATAGCTTTTTAAACTTATGGAATTAAATCTAAATATAATTTATAGTTTTCTTCATCAAAGCAAGTAAATATAACTTTTTTGATGCTACCATTTTGGCAGAGATAATTCTTTACAGACTTTACAGCTATCTCAGCAGCTCTTTCTTTAGGAAAACCATATACTCCAGTGCTTATGTTCGGAAATGCAATATTGCTCATAATATGTATTATGTAAAGTCAATATTCTGCTCCATTACTCTAAATCCAGTGTAAATTCCTATGGACTGACCAAAAATTACATTATAATTTTTCTAATTTCATAAAAATCCTGTACTACAATATGATTTTGGCAAGTTAATTTGCTATTCACATATAAATTACTATCTCTGCATAAAAGAAAAGTATGAATTCCTAGTTTTTTTGCACCATCACAGTTTCGTATATTATCATCAATAAAAATTGCTTCATCGGGTGATATCTTTAGTTCTTTAAGGGCCGTAGTATACATTATTTCATCTGGCTTTGATACACCTATCATTGATGAAATTATAAAGGATGAAAAATAATCTCTGAATGCTGCCTTTTTATATACATTTTCAAGAGATGGCCAAGCGTCAGACACTACAGCTAATTTATATTTTTGACTTAGCTCTGGTATCACTTCAATAACATCTTTGTAGAATTCATATTTATTGTAGTTATAAACCAAATCTTCAGTAATAGCTTTAATTTGCTCAAATTTTAATTCTAACAATGGTAATTCATTTGCAAATATCCTATAGAATTCAAGAAAGTGAGTATACTCTTCCTCTTCATCTGTAATTAGACTTTGTTCAGATATATATTCGCCCGCTTTACCAAATGCATATATTATTTCCTCTTTGCTTATAGATTGAAAAACATTTTTATCGACGTATTTAAGAAAGTTAGGAGTGATAAACCAATGTCCAGTAATCGGTGCATTTAATACTTTACCTGAATCTATTAGTATTGCTTTTATATTATTCATATTTACTTCTCCATTCATCTTTAGAAATAGCCATTTCATATAAATTCCAATAACCAGTTGATGATTTTCTAGCATTTTCTATAAAATTTTTCTTAATAAACCCTACTTTTTCATAACATTTAATTGCACTTGTATTAAAGTCAAAGACACCAAGAGTTATCTTTTCCAACCCCCTATCTTCAAAGCCGTTCCTTAATATTTCTTCCAATACCTTTTTACCTATCCCCTTAGCTCTATTAGTATTTTTTCCAATTAGAAATCTACATACTCTTGCAATCTTATTAACTTTATCTATTTCACGTAATTCTATAGTTCCTATTATTTCATTAGTACTAACAAGTATTATTTTATAAAGTAAAATATCAGAATTTAAATCATGTACTTCCTCCATAAAATATCTTTCTAGTTCATCAAGCATTAGTGGATAAGTAAATTTAGGCCCTGCCCATTGTAACAAATAATCTGCAGATTTATTAGTATTCCATTCTATAATCTTCTGTAAATCTTCTTTTTCCATTAATTCAAGTGATATCATTTTAATTCACCTATCCTATTTGTTTAATAGATTCTTTTTTATTTTGGAACTAATTATAAATTAACACATAAAAGTATAATATTAAACTAATTGAATAAGTAATTTATTAAATCTTCATTTGAAAAGCTTAATTCTTTAGGCATGTCCTTATCATTGGGCAACACAGCTAAATAGTGCTTCCCTTCTGGAAGAATTATTTCATTATAATTTTTATAGTTAAATCCAAGACCAAGTATTATCTTTTTTATTAATTCATAATAGTTTATAACTTCAGTAGTTCCTAAATGAAATATACCCTTTTGGTTATTGTCAATTATGTACATTATTTGCTTTGCTAGTATTGCATCTGTATTATTATTTAAAAATAGATTTGTGTATACATCTATTTTTTCATTATTATTTACTGCAGTTACAAGGCTATTTAAGCGTGGTGAGTTTTTACCCCAAATCATTGGGAGTCTTAGAATTACACTATTATCACTCAGACCATTTATTATTTGTTTTTCACATTCAATTTTAAATTTGCCATAATCACTTTCAGCAATTGGCTCATCATAAACTAGATGTGGCTTAGTAACATCTCCATCAAAAACATTGGCTGTTGAACAAAAATACAGTTTGCCATTAAGTGGTTCTAAATAGTTTATAAGTTCATTGATGATCTCCAACTGACAATTAAAGTCTCCTCTTAAGCAATAAACTATGATTAAAGGTTTAATTGTGCATAGAAGTTCTATTATAGAAGTCACTTCATTAACATCGAAGTATATTGACTTAGGGCAACAAACTTTATTGTTTCTAAAAGTTCCAATTAAGTCATACTTTTTATCTAATTCTTCTACTAATGCTTTTCCAACTAATCCACTTGCACCTAGTAATAAAATTCTATCCATTTATAAATACCCCACCATTACTTGAAATATACTATAATATTTCTTTAAAGCATTATAAAACTTAAGAGTATACGAGTGCTCAAAAGAAAAGAAGATGTACTAACCATACTGGCTTGCTAGGTAAATATTGATTATTCCTAGCTAACTATTAATTTGCACAAAAAAAACGGGACCCCCTTCACCTTCGAAGGCCAGCTAATAAGTGAAAGGTGTCCTGTTCCCTTCAAGACAAAAGTAAACTGTTAAAATATCTTAATAAGAAGTTAAAAACTTAAAAAGATAAGAAGATAAGAAGTTATAGTAACCATCTACGTTTAGCGACTAAATTACTTGGAAGTCTATGGAGTTGAAATTACTATAATACCTTCCGCTTTGTGCTGTGAACTTTAAAACGCAATAATCTGGATCAGTTACTCCTAGTGGATAGTATTGATTATCACCCTCAAGCCAAATCATTTCTTTTGTGTTACTATCCTCAAGAACTTCCATAGTACCCTTTAACATGGCACCAATGAAGAATTTATTATTATAGAAGTACACGCAGGCTTTTGGATTTTCTTTATACTGAGCTACTCTCATAGATGATGTATTCGTAGTATAGTAAATAAATTTAGCTCCTTCTCTTTTTCTTGGTGGTAACATTGCTTTCATATTAGGAAAACCTTCTTTATCAATTGAGCCTATTAAAGAAGCATCTGTATTATCAATTAAATTACCTATTGTCTGATCTACATTTATCATTTGTATTTCCCCCTTGTAAATCGCCTAAAACTAACTTTATATCCTTATTCTAACTCTTTATCATTAAGTAGTAAATAACATACTACATTTTGGAAAAATAATCTTTGTAATTATACTGATATATAAATCATCAAATAAAGTTATGAAGTCCATCAACGTTATAGAATAATATATCCCATAAATGTTTGCTAATTTAAAGTTAATAGTTTCCTAGTTTAAATTATCTTTTCATCAATAAATCTTCTATAATTTAAAGCTTCAAGCAAATGTACCTTTTCAATATTTTCTTTGTTTTCTAAATCAGCAATTGTCCTTGCTACCTTTAGGATTCTACTATACGCTCTGTTACTCAATTCATATTTATTATAAATTCTTTTCATTAATTCACTTGTTTCCTTGTTCAAAGCGCAATACTTTTTCATGTGACCTTCATTCATTTGCGCATTATAATTAATCTTTTCTTTTAAGAATCTATTTTTTTGAATTTTTCTAGCTCGATCTACTCCTTCCCTAATTTCTTTTGATGATTTGTTTTTATTTTTTTCACTTAGTTCATCAAAAGGGAGTTCTCTTACAGATGAGAATAAATCTATTCTATCAATTAAAGGCCCGGATAATTTCTTTAAATATCTCTTTCTTTCAAAATCATTACAGGTACATTCACGATTTGTGCCAAAAAAACCACAAGTGCATGGGTTTAAGGCAGCAATTAACATAAAGTTTGCTGGATATATAACGCTTCCTGTAGCTCTCGATATCTTTATACATCTTTCTTCTAAGGGCTGTCTTAGCACTTCAAGTACATTCCTATTAAATTCTAAAATTTCGTCTAAAAATAATACTCCATTATGTGCAAGCGTAATTTCTCCAGGTACTAATTTATTTCCACCACCAGTTAAAGCTAATCGTGAACTAGTGTGATGAGGACTCCTAAAAGGACGCTCATTTACAATACCTATGTCATCTGTCAAATTTCCTGATACACTGTATATCTTTGTCACTTCAAGTGCCTCCTCATAGGTAAGTTTAGGAAGTATTGAAGGAATTCTTGAAGCTAACATTGTTTTTCCTGAGCCTGGAGGTCCATATAAAACAAGATTATGAAAACCTGAAGCTGCTACTTCAATTGCTCTTTTAGTGCTTTCTTGACCATTTACATCACTAAAATCAAGCTTTTCTTTCAGTGATACATTTTTTTTAGTACAAAAATTAATTTTAGGTGTTTCACCATCATTAATAAAACAAACAACTTCTGAAAGAGAATTAAATGGATGCAATAATAAATCTTTTACAATTGAACATTCATTTGCATTAGTAGAAGGTATAATAAGATTTTTAATGCGCTTTTCAGATGCTTCTAACGCAATTGGAAGTGCCCCTTTAATCTTTTTAATTTCACCGGATAAAGATAATTCCCCCATAATCAAATACTCGGACACTTGGGACACTATAGTATTCGTTATCTGACCTGTGGCAATTAAAATTCCTATAGCTATTGGTAAATCAAAAAGAGACCCTTCTTTTTTTATATCAGCAGGAGCTAAATTTACAGTAATTCTGCTAACTGGAAAGTCGAAACCCGAATTAAGAATTGAAGATCTTACTCTCTCCTTAGATTCTTTTACTGAGGTGTCTGCAAGTCCCACCATATTAAAAGAAGGCAACCCTCTTGTTATATCTACTTCAACAGTAATAATCTTTCCCATAATCCCAGAATATGTTGCAGATAAAACCTTTACGGCCATAGCTATCACTCCTAATATTTAAAATACATAATATAATTCTTGACAAAAATGATCATTTATATAATTATTAAGTATATTAATAAACTATTGGAGGTAATTCTATTTATGGTTTCGTCAAATAAAATAACAGGAAACTTAGGAGAAGAGCTAGCCGAAAAATATTTGATAGATATTGGATATATTGTTTTAGATAGAAACTTTAGATACAAAACTGGTGAAATAGATTTGATATGTAAAGATGGAGATTGCATTACCTTTGTAGAAGTAAAGGCAAGAAAGACTAACAGGTTTGGAGAACCTTGCGAAGCAGTAACTCCATTAAAACAACTTAAAATTTATAAAACTGCAGAGGTTTACATAATGAAGAAAAAACTTTATAAGTATGATTTTAGATTTGATGTTTTAGAGGTGATTATATTAAATGATGATGACTACTCTATAAAGCTAATTAAGGACGCTTTTCAGATATAATACTCTATTTATAGATAATTTTTAAGGAAGCTAGTTCTATGAATTTCTGTGATTCCATATTTTTTTATAGCAGCTATATGGGATTCAGTCCCATAGCCCGAATTATGTTCAAAGCCGTATTCAGGATATTTGCTAGCATATTCAGCCATTATACTATCTCTAAAAACTTTCGCTACAATAGAAGCACATGCAATACTTGCGCTTTTCGCGTCTCCTTTTATTATAAATTGATTTTCGATATCAATATTCTTTATAGGAAACCCATCTGAAATTATTAAATTAGGTTTTACTTTGAGCCCAGTACAAGCCTTTTTTAAAACCTCATTATTGCACCAACCTACACCTTTTTCATCAATAATTTTATTATTAATAAGTGCTATGTTAATTGCAATTGCATTTTGCTTAATTTCTTCTGCAAGAACTTCTCTAATAGCAGGTGTTAATGCTTTAGAATCTTTTATTCCTGCTATTAGTGAAGTATTTTTCTCATTATTCAAATCAAGAATTACAGCAGCTGCAACAATAGGCCCTGCAAAAGGACCTCTGCCTACCTCATCCACTCCTGCAATATAGTTAAAACTACCGAAGTTTCTGTCAAATTCGTACATGGATTTGATTCTTGATGCCTCTTTTTTCTGTTTTTCTATTGATTTATTTATTTTTTCACTTAATAATTGAACGTTTTTTCTTTTATCAAGCTTTAACAATTCAATTAGTCGAGCAGTTTCATTTTCTGATAAATCTCGCCTATTAAATAAATTCTTAATTTCTATGAAGCTTAATTCACTTATATCCATATTCATACTCACGGCCTCTCTAAAGAAATATTTCCAAGCTTAGCACCTCTAAATTCATCTAAAATCAGAGTAGCTGTTCTATCTCCATCTATCTCTCCACCTGCAACAATGGCTCCTCTTTTTCTACCAATACTAAAAAAGGTTTCTTCGGGATCTTCTTTTATTTCTGTAAGTTTGTACCTTTTCATAAGATTATCAGGGTACAGATTCTGAAGTCTTTCTACAAGCTTAACAGCTAATTCTTCTGTATCCATTATTTCATCTTTGATTGCTCCCGTAAATGCAAGATTTAAACCTGTTTCCTCGTCTTCAAATTTAGGCCAAAGTACTCCAGGGGTATCCATAAGTTCAATACCAATAGATGTTTTAATCCATTGCTTATTTTTTGTTACACCAGGTCTATCACCAGTTTTAGCTATACTGCTTTTAGCCATTTTATTTATGAAAGAAGACTTACCAACATTAGGTATACCAACTACCATAACTCTAATTGGAATATTAGCTACACCCTTAGCTTTTAATCTATCATGCTTTTCTTTCAAAAGTTCTTCGAGCAATGGCTTTATTCTCTTTAAACCATCACCTGTTAAAGAATTTACAGGAATAACACGCACATTAACATTTGATAGTTTTTTTATCCAATCATTTGTAATCTTCACTTCGCTTAAATCACATTTATTTAGTAGTATTATTCTAGCCTTATCCTTACAAATTAACTCTATCTCAGGATTTGCACTAGACTTTACTATTCTTGCATCTCTAATTTCTATAACTGCATCAACTAATTTTAAATTTTCTTTTATTTCTCTTCGGGTTTTAGCCATATGACCAGGAAACCACACTATATTCATATTATTTAATCACTCCTATATTTTTAAAAGGAAAAACTCTTAAAACTGCTCTTCCTATTATTCTATCCAAATCTATAAAGCCTACATCAGCGAATCTACTATCTTTACTATCATTTCTGTTATCACCCATAACAAATATACTTCCCTTAGGCACTTCAATTTCATTTGTAAAATTTTCATCAATGTCACTGTTCATTTGTTCGAAAATGTATTTTTCATCTTTTCTAGCGCCATTTATATACAACTTATGGTTCTCAATTTTAATCTTATCTCCGCCAACAGCAATTACTCTTTTAATAAACTGTTCTTTTTCATTAGATGGATATTTTACAATTACAATATCTCCAGCTTTAGGTTTTCTAAAGTAATAAGTTACTTTATCAAGTATTAATCTATCACTATTATTTAAAGTCGGATACATGGAAATTCCCTCAACAGCTACAGGCCTAAAAACAAAAGTAACAATAATTAATGCTGCAAAGCTAGCAATTATTAATGATTTTACTAATTTTATTATTTCCTTTTTCAAACCGTCACCACCTAGATTTAAATAGTATTACATAATTGTTTTATCTAACAAAAAAAGGGACATAATGTCCCCTTAAAATACTTAATAAATTATTTTAATTCCTTAACCTTAGCAGCTTTTCCAACTCTGTCTCTTAAGTAGAACAATTTAGCTCTTCTAACTTTACCTCTTCTAACTACTTCAAGCTTTTCTATTGTAGGAGCGTTTAATGGGAATGTTTTTTCAACTCCAACATTATATGCAACTCTTCTAACAGTAAAAGTTTCTCTTAAGCCACCATTCTGTCTTTTAAGAACTACGCCTTCAAATATTTGAACTCTTTCTCTAGTTCCCTCTTTAACTTTCAAGTGAACCTTAACAGTATCTCCTACATTAAAAGGTGGTAAATCTGTTCTAATTTGTTCTGCTTCAATAGCTTTTATAATATCTAACATTGTGCATTCCTCCTAAAATTTATTGGCGTTCATGTCTTATAAAAGGCAGAGGACCGTCCGTACTAGCACAAAGAACATTCTATCATATTTGTTATAACTATGCAATAGTCTATATTAAGAATATAGTTATTTCATAATTTTTAAGAGTTTTAAATCTTCTTTTGAGAGAGAATACTTGTTATATAAATCTGGTCTTCGCTCTTTAGTAATATAAAGAGATTTAAGTTTCCTCCACTTTCGAATATTTTCATGATGACCAGATAGTAATATTTCTGGTACAATTTCCCCTTCGAAGTTTTCCGGTCTAGTATATTGAGGATATTCTAACAGTCCACTATAGAAGGATTCTTCCGTGAAGCTTTCCTCTGAAGAAAGTACTCCTGGAACTAGTCTGCATATTCCATCTACAATAGGTATGCAGGCCATTTCACCTCCTGTTAAGACAAAATCTCCTAAAGAAATTTCAACGTCAATATATTTATAGGTTCTTTCATCAATTCCTTCATAATGTCCACAAACAAATATTAATTCTTCTTCTTTTGATAGTTCAGTAGCTAATGCTTGATTAAAGGGAATTCCTCTTGGTCCTAAAAAGATAACTTTTCCCCTATTAGATTCCTTAATACTTCTAATTGAATCAACTATAGGTTGAGCAGCCATTACCATACCTGTTCCACCGCCATAAGGATAGTCATCAACTTTTTTATGTTTGTTAATAGTATTATCCCTAATGTTTAAAGTATTTATTGTAAGAAGACCTTTTTCCCTAGCTCTGCCTATGATACTATAATCAAAGATTTGAAACATCTCAGGAAAAAGTGTGAGAATATCTATTTTCATTGCCATGTCTCCAAAGGATTAATAATAATCTTTTTATTTTCGATATCCATTTTTACTACAATTTTCTTAAGAGCAGGAATTAAAACTTCAGGTTCTCCTTTAATCCAATATACATCGTTACTTCCTGTGAAAATAACATCAGCTATTTTACCTATTTCCTTTTCTTCAGTATCATAAACCATACAACCAATAATATCAGTTACAAAATATCTACCTTCTGGTAGTTTTACTGCTGAGGATTTATCAACCTCAAGGTATTTATCCTTAAGGAGAATTGCATCTTCGTAAGTATCAATGTTCTCTATTTTAAGTATTACAACCTTCGGTTGAAGCTTACACCAAACTACATTTCTTTCTTTCCCATCTATGTAAACAGTATTTAATTTTCTAAATCTTTTCATATCGTCTGTAAGGGGAAATACCTTTAACTCTCCCTTTATACCATGGGTATTTACAATTTGTCCTATGCTAATAAAATCCATATACTTTCTCCTTTCAAAATCACGAGAAATAAATTATTTCTATAATTATATATTAACTACTTACTAATGTATATACAAGAAACAATAATTAGTTATTTTTTTAAATACACCTAGATAAGAATATCATAACTTCATGAGTATCTCAATGAAAAGAAAAAGAGTTAGGTAAAACCTAACTCTTATACTATTTCTACAACTACTCTTTTATTTTCTTTAATAGCAGCTGCTTTTACTACAGTTCTAATTGCTTTTGCAATTCTTCCCTGCTTCCCAATGACTTTTCCCATATCCTCTGGAGCAACCCTAAGTTCAAGAATTATGCTCTGTTCACCGGCTATTTCGTTCACTTTAACTTCTTCGGGTTTGTCTACCAATGATTTTGCTAATATTTCAAGCAACTCTTTCACTAAAAACACCCCCAGTAATTATTTTATTATCCCAGCTTTAACCATCAATCTCTTAGCTGTATCTGATGGTTGAGCACCATTTTTTATCCATTGAGTAGCTTTTTCAGCATCAATTTTAATGGTAGCTGGCTCTGTTAATGGGTTGTAGTATCCAATTTCTTCGATGAATCTTCCATCTCTTGGAGATCTTGAATCTGCAACAACTACTCTATAAAATGGAGATTTGTGTGCACCCATTCTCTTCAATCTAATTTTAACTGCCATGTATATCACCTCCTTCAAAGTTAGTTATCTAGTTCATAAATGGCAACTTGCCAAACATGCCTTTATTACCTTTTTTCTGCATTCCACCAAACTGCTTCATGGTTTTCTTCATCATTTCAAAATCTTTAAGTAGTTTGTTAACGCTTTGTATATTAGTTCCTGACCCTAAAGCTATTCTCTTCTTTCTAGATGGAGAACCACTTATTAAAGAAGGATTTTTACGTTCTTTAATAGTCATAGAATTAATTATTGATTCTATTTTCTTCATTTCTTTTTCGCCTTGGCTAAAATCCATATTTTTTAATTCCTTTGAGTTAACACCAGGCATCATTTCAATTAATTTATTTAAAGGACCAAGTTTTTTCATTTGAGCTGTCATATCGAGGTAATCCTCAAAGTTAAACTCCTTACTTAGTATTCTATCACTCATTTGTTTTGCTTTTTCAGCATCTATTTCTGCTGAAGCTTTTTCAATTAAAGTTAGAACGTCTCCCATTCCAAGAATTCTGGAGGCCATTCTTTCAGGATGAAATACTTCTAGGTCGCTCATTTTCTCGCCCATACCAGCATATTTAATAGGTTTCCCTGTCATAGCTCTTATGGAAAGAGCAGCTCCACCTCTAGTATCTCCATCAAGTTTTGTTAAAACAACACCAGAGACATCTAGTGTTTCATTAAAGCTGTTGGCAACATTAACTGCATCTTGACCTGTCATAGAGTCAACCACCAGTAAGATTTCACTTGGATTAACTTCTGATTTTATATTTTTTAATTCATCCATTAGAGCTTCGTCTATATGTAGTCTTCCAGCGGTATCTATAATTAAAACATTTAATTTTTCGCTTTTTGCATGTTCAATAGCTGCTTTAGAAATTTCTACTGGGTTAACTTTATCACCCATTGAGAAAACGGGAATTCCAATTTGGTTTCCTACAACCTGTAATTGTTTTATTGCAGCTGGCCTGTATACGTCACAAGCAGCAAGTAAAGGCTTTTTGCCCTTTTTTCTAAGCTGAAGTGCAAGCTTACCAGCCATTGTAGTTTTTCCAGCTCCTTGAAGTCCCACTAGCATAATTACTGTAAGTCCTGTTGAGGAGAATTCTATTTCACTTTCAACTGTTCCCATTAGAGAAGTAAGTTCATCATTAACTATTTTTATTACCATTTGTCCAGGAGTTAAACTTTGCATAACCTCGTTACCAAGGCATTTCTCACTAACCTTGCTAACAAAATCTTTAACTACTTTATAGTTAACATCAGCTTCAAGTAATGCAAGCTTTACATCTCTCATTGCTTCTTTAACATCAGATTCTGAGAGAGTACCTTTGCTCTTTAATTTTTTTATTGTTTCTTGTAGTTTGGTGGTTAATCCTTCAAAGGCCATAGTAACCCTCCTAATTTAATTCCATTAAATATTGTTCTACTTCTTTAACTAAACCGAGAACAACATCATCTTCTGACTTTTCATTTATAGTATTTAATCTTTTTGAAATATTATTTTTGATTTCTTCTAATTTTTCACTTTTAGATAACAAATTTAGTTTACTTTCATAATCTAATAATGATTTTTCACATCTTTTTATTGTATCAAAAACTGCCTGTCTGCTTGTATTTGTAATCTCAGATATTTCAGCAAGTGATAAATCATCGTTAAAATACAAATTCATTATGGCATTTTGTTTTTCAGTAAGTAATGCTTGATACAAATCTATAAGTAAAGATACTTTTACTCTTTGTTCCATGTTATCACCTAACTCACAAAATTTATATTAACAAAAAAAATATAAAGTGTCAAGTAGTTTTACTTAACACTTTAATTTTCGTATAAATATATTAAAATAGTGCTTCTACAAAGCCTTCTGAATCAAAATCTTGAAGATCATCTATTCCTTCACCTACACCTATTAGCTTCACAGGTATCTTTAATTCATGCTGAATAGAAATTACAACTCCACCTTTTGCAGTACCGTCAAGCTTAGTGAGTATTATTCCATCTACATGGCAAACCTCCATAAATTGTTTAGCTTGAGAAATAGCATTTTGTCCAGTAGTAGCATCTAAAACTAGATAAGTTTGTCTATATGCCTCTGGGAAGTCCCTATCAATTACTCTATTAATTTTTGAAAGTTCATCCATTAAGTTCTTTTTATTATGAAGTCTTCCTGCTGTATCACAGATCAGAACTTCAGTTTTTCTAGCTTTAGCTGCTTGAATTGCATCAAAAACTACTGCTGCTGGATCAGATCCTTCTTGTTGTTTAACAATATCAACACCTGCTCTTGTACTCCATACTTCCAATTGATCAATTGCAGCAGCTCTAAAAGTATCTGCTGCAGCTATTAGAACCTTATATTTTTTATTTTTAAGTTTTTCTGCTATTTTACCTATAGAAGTAGTTTTACCTACACCATTTACACCAACAATAAGAAATACTGCAGGGGTACTGTCAGGTATTATTGAATTTAATTTCTTTCCCATGATTTCTAAAATTACTTGTTTCAAACATTCTTTCACTTGAATAGGATGTTTAATATTGTCTATCTCAACTTTCTCTTTAACCTTCTCTATTATTTCTAAAGAAGTTTCTACCCCCACATCAGAAGTGATGAGTATTTCTTCAATTTCATCATAAAGTTCATCTGTTATCTCTACAGCCTCATTTAAAGTGTCTGTGATTCTATCTGTCAATCCACCTTTCGTCTTTGAAAGTCCGCCTTTTAGTTTATCAAAAATACCACCAAACATAATTTTCCTCCTCTAATTTGATAAGTTTACTGATACAATTTTAGAAACACCCTTTTCCTCCATTGTGACACCATACATTATATCGCTGGCTTCCATTGTACCTTTTCTATGGGTAATAACTATAAATTGTGTTGATTGTGAAAATTTCTTTAAAAACTCTGCATACCTAAATACATTTGCATCATCAAGTGCAGCTTCAATTTCATCTAAAATGCAGAAAGGAGTTGGTTTCATTTTTAATATTGCAAACAAAAGTGCAATAGCAGATAATACTTTCTCTCCGCCTGACATTAAATTTATATTTTGAAGTTTTTTACCTGGTGGCTGAACATTTATATCAATATTTGAAGTTAATTCATCGCCTTCAGAAAGAATTAAATCAGCACTTCCACCTTTAAATAGTTCTCTAAAAGTTTCATTAAAGTTTTCTCTAAGAATTTTAAAATTAGCATTGAACATTGTTCGCATTTGTGCGGTCATTTCTTCTATTACACCAAGAAGTTCCTGAATTGCTCTATTTAGATCTTCTCGTTGAGTATTCATGAAGGTATAGTGTTCTATCAATTGTTTATATTCTTCTATAGCACCAACATTAACTACACCTAATTCAAAAATGCTATTTTTAATACTACTAAGTACTCTCTTATACTCATTAATATCTTCAATTTCAACTTTTAAATTAACTGCTTCAGCATAGGTTAATTCCATCTCATCATTGAGTTTAAAAAACTGTGCTTCAAGCTCCGTTTCAAATTTTGTAATGGAAAGCTCATTCTTATGAGCAGCTTCTTCTCTATTTTGAATTAGAAGTGATATATCTTCAAGTTCAGCTGAATTATTTTTGATGAAGTCTTTAATACCCGCCATCTCTTCTTCGCTTTCCTTGAAAATCTTCTCTATTTCATCTATTGCTAATAGAATTTCACTGCCAGTTTTCTCATTAACTTTCAACCTTTCATTACAATCAATTTTTGTTTCCTCATTAGTTTCTATATCCTTTTGAATACTAATAGTTTTAAATTGAAATTCTTTCATTTCTTTATGTATTCTTGCATATTCAGAATTGTTGTTTGCAAACACTTCCTCTTGCTGAGCTATTTTTATTTTTATTTCAGTAACTAATTCTTTTTCATTTAAGTATTCAATGTTATGAGCTTTTAAATCTTGTTCTAATTCTTCAATATCTAGTTCATTTGTACTTTCTTTATTAACAAGTTCTTCTATGGATTCTTTTTTTATTTTTAGCTCTTCTTCATTTTTCTCAAACTTAGAATTCAATGAATCCATTTCTTCTTTTGAGATTTTCATATTATGTTCAAGCTTTATGGTATCAGCTTCAATAGCAGCTATTTTACCCTGGATTTTTGTTATTTCAATTTTTTCATAATGAATTTCATCTTTATAGTTTAAACATCTAGCATCTATTTCTTTCACTTTTTCAATGTTTTTATTTAAAATTTCCGATTTATTTTTTATTTCTTTATTTATATCTTCTATTTTTAGTCCTAATTCATCTATTTCTCTTTTTCTTCCAATTATACTAATGGATTTCTGATAAATACTTCCACCAGTCAAAGATCCACCAGGATTTACAACTTCACCAGTTAAAGTAACTATCTTGTAGCTATAATTCGATTTTTTAGCTATTGTAAGTGCAGTATCCATATCTTTAGCTATTATTACTCTACCTAAAGTGTATTCAATAGCGTTTATGTATTTGAAATCAAAATCTATGAGTTCACTTGCAATACCAAAAAATCCAGGTATATTTTTAATTTGCTCATCAACATTAATTTTTTTACCTTTAATAATGGTTAATGGTAAAAAAGTTGCTCGTCCAATATTGTTTGTTTTTAAATAGCCCATTAATACTTTTGCTAAGTTTTCATCCGAAGTAATTATATCTGAAATTGCACCACCAAGAGATACCTCAATAGCAGTTTCTAATTCTTTTTTTACACTAATCACTTCTCCTAGAACAAAGGATTTCCCTTTAGCTTCAGGAATTTTACCCTCAGCAACATTTTGCATTAATATTTTAACTGACTTGTTATAGCCCTCATAGTGTTTATCAAGATTTATAAGTACATTTCTGTGTGCTTCAATCTTATTAAATTCTACATTAAGCTCTTTTAAAACTCTCTGATCATTGCCAATATTAGTGTTTAGGTTTTCAATTTCAACAAATAAAGTTTCTATTTGTTTCTCATAATTATGTATCTTTTCTTCAAATTTTCTTATTTCATTTTCAAGCATAACTTTTGTTGAAGAATTAACTTTTATAGAATTTATGTAACTTTTGTTCGCAACTTCTAATTGATCAATTTTATTTTCAATTATGTCCATATCATTATTAATAATAGTAATATCATTTTTGTTATTAGATATATTGCTTAATAATTCCATTTTATTACTTTTAAGCTTTTCAACTTTAATATTGCCAAGATTTATAAAATCGCTTATTCTTTCGATTTCAGCTTTCTTATTCTCGAGGCTTTTATTAAGCTCAAACAAATTTTTCTTATTAGTATCAATATTCTTTTCGTTTTCATCTTTAAGAAAAATAAAACCATCTAATTTCTCTTTTATAAGTTTTAATTGTTCAGTATCTTTTGAAATTAAGTTGTTGAGGTTTTCAATTCTTTCAATCAGTACACTGCTGTCAGATTGAATACCTTGATACTTAGTTTTATTTTCGTAATATTCTTGTTTTTGACTTCCTATCATTTCCTCAAACTGTTCTAGTTTTTCCACCCATTGTTTTTCTTTTTCTTTACAACTAGTTTTTTCTATATTTAACTTATGTAATTCACTTTCTGCATTTTTTAATTCTTCTTTAAAAACTGCTAATTTACTTTGAGCTTTTTCAACAGAATAGATTATTACATTTACTTCTTTTTCTTTTAACTCTGAGGATAGCTTTATAAATAATTTTGCTTTTTCACTTTCAAGTCTTAGTGGTTCTATCCTCTCTTCATAAGTAGACAAAATATCATTTATTCTGATTAGATTTTGATTTGTATTATTTAACTTCTTTTCAGCCTCATCTTTTCTAGATTTAAATTTTACAATACCAGCAGCTTCTTCTAATAAGTTTCTTCTTTCTTCTGGTTTACCACTTAGTATTGCATCTATTTTGCCTTGTCCAATAATTGAATAACCTTCCTTGCCAATACCTGTGTCCATGAAAAGTTCTTGTACATCTTTTAACCTGCATTGAGTGTTATTAATATAATATTCACTTTCTCCAGATCTATATAATCTTCTTGATATTTTAACATCTGTGTAGTCTATGGAAAGACACCCATCAGAATTATCAAGAGTTAGGGAAACTTGTGCAAGGCCTACTGGTTTTCTAAATTGAGTGCCAGCAAAGATTACATCCTCCATTTTTCCTCCCCTTAGGGATTTAATGCTCTGTTCACCTAAAACCCATCTGACAGCGTCTGTAATATTACTTTTGCCACTTCCGTTAGGTCCGACTACAGCTGTAATTCCTCTTATGAAGCTTAATTCGGTTTTATCAGCAAAGGATTTAAACCCTCTGATTTCAATAGATTTTAAGAACATAGGTACACTCTCCTAAAAAGATTATAATAAGGAAGTAACGAAGCTAGCTATTAGTGATATTACTAATGCAAGTATCATAAAATAAATAAAAATCTTTGTAGCTTTATCTCTTGTTTTTTTCTTCAAAACTAACACCCCTTTTAAAAATAATCATTCTCTAATATTTTATAGTAATTTTAATAAAATATCAAATAAACAATAAAAAAACCGTGAAAACCACGGTCTTAATGATCTATAATAAAATTATCTTGGTTCAACTATAAATTTAATAGCCGTTCTTTCATCTCCTTCAATTATAATTTCTGTAAATGCTGGAATTACAACTAAATCAATGCCATTTGGTGCAACAAAGCCTCTTGTTATAACAATAGCCTTAACAGCTTGATTAACAGCACCTGCACCTATAGCTTGTACCTCCGCAACAGAATTTTCTCTTAAAACAGCTGCAAGAGCACCTGCAACTGATTTGGGCTGAGATTTAGCTGATACTTTTAATACTTCCAAATTAATATCCCTCCTGACAAAATTAAATATAACAATAATTAAATCATATAGGGAATATATTCTATAATTTATTTTATTTTCCTTCTGCATATTTACGGGCCATATACTCACTTATTGACAATTCCAGAGTATTAGAACTCATTACTAATTTTATGCTACCTTTTTCAACATTGTTATCTTGTACTACTATCATACTTATAGAAGATAATTGTTCTTTTGTGTCTACAAAATATTTTTTCTTATGGCAGTAAAGTTTAGAAAGATCTTTACTGTTTATCATCAGTTTTATTTCACCACTATACTCTATTGGAATAGAATCTATTATCATATCATTAATTATACTGCCCTCAACTAATTCTCTAAATGCTGGATGAAATGGCCCCGAAATAATATCTTTACCAACATTGATAGCTTCAGTTGTTTGTAGTCCTATTCTAATAACGTTTATGCCTTCTGAACTAAGTCTGCTATAAATAATCTTTGAAATATTTACTGCTTGCTCTAACGTATATGGAACAAACAAGTTTTGTTCTAACATTTTTTCCATAGGTGTGTTTTTTATTACCAGAGCAGGATATATTCTTGCTAAATCAGGCTTCAATTTAATTAATTTTTCTGTTGTATTTATATCTTTCTCTAAATTGTCACCAGGTAAACCTATCATTATCTGATGACCTAGTATAAAACCATATTTCTTTATTAGCATTGAGGCTTTAATTACATCATCTTCATTGTGACCCCTAGCTGATTTCATTAATACTTCATCATCTAGTGATTGAACTCCTAGTTCTATAATATCTACATCATATTCCTTTAAATTGTCTAAAATTTCAGTATCAATATAGTCTGGCCTAGTAGAAAGGCGTATATTTTCAATCTTTTTTAAAGCCTTATATTCTTTTGCTACAGATAAAAGTTCCTTTTGCTTTGAAATAGCAATAGCAGTGAATGTTCCACCAAAAAAAGATACTTCTACAGTGCATCCACTTTTAGGTATAGTTTTTAAGTATTCATCAATAGTTTGCCTAACAAATTCTGCATTTACAACTTCTGAACTTCCAGTTATAGAATTTTGATTACAAAAGATACAGTTATGAGGGCATCCTTCATGAGGTACAAAAATAGGAATTATAAAGTAATCCTTAGCCATTTTTTGCCTCCAAACTCATTATGGAATCCTTTGCAGCATTTTGCTCTGCTTCCTTTTTACTAAATCCTTCACCTTTGCCCATTGATTCTCCATCTATTAACACTTCCATAAAAAAGATTCTTCTATGTGGTGGGCCATCAAATCCAATCATATTGTAAGATATACTAACTTCTCCATTTTTTTGTAATGTCTCTTGAAGTTTTGTTTTATAGTCTAAAATTATCTCATTTGTACTTGCTTTACAAATTATATCTTTGAAATTTATTAAAATGAAGTTGCGGGCAGCTTCAAAACCTTTATCAAGATAAATAGATGCAATAATAGCTTCTACAGCATCTGCAAGTATTGAAACTCTTTCACGACCTCCAGTTAACTCTTCTCCTTTACTCATATTTAGGCATTGCCCTAACTTCCATTTAGTGGCTATTTCATAAAGTGAATTTTCACATACAATCAAGGATCTTATTTTAGTAAGTTCCCCTTCAAGTTTATCTCTAAAATTTTCAAACAAGTATTGTGAAATTATTAGTTGAAGAACAGAATCTCCTAAAAACTCCATTCTTTCATTGTACTCAATATATTTCTTTTGATTAGCATATGAGCTATGAGTAAGAGCTATATCTAAATGGTTTATGTCATTAAATTTTAAGGACAGTTTTTTTTCTAAATCTAAAAGAACTAATTCTCTACTTTTCATTTTACTTCTCCTCAAATAAAAAGTTTATTCCTCAATTTACTATATATATTCTAACTTATTAAGCCTAAATAAATTCAAGAATAAACTTAAAATACAAATTTAAAGCCCCGTATAATACGGGACTTGATTATTAATCTTCAGTATGTGCTTTTATGTACTCAACAACATCTCCAACGTTTACGATTTTTTCAGCATCCTCATCTGGAATTTCTATATCAAACTCCTCTTCTAATGCCATTATTAACTCTACTATATCAAGTGAATCCGCACCTAAATCATCAATGAAGGATGAATCAGTAGTTATTTCGTCAGCATCAAGACCGAGTTGTTCAGCTATTATACTTATTACTTTTTCAAGTACCATATTTTCACCTCCTAAATAAAATCTACAATTAGATAATATTACATAAGCTCAATATCGTCAACAACTATATTTAAAGAAATGATATTATTATTTTTTAGTTTTTTAAACTGCTGTTAACAACCTTTTATTATATAATATTCACTTCTGATAGCATTATGCTTCTACAGAGTCTTCTGAAGTTATTTTTTCTACTTCACACCTTATTTTATCTACAACACCATTATCATATGTATTAATTGCTTGTCTTATTGCATTTTTGAATGCCTTCGAATCAGAGCTTCCATGTGCCTTTATGCATATGCCCTTTACACCTAGGAAAACAGCACCACCATATTCTTCATAATCAAATTTCTTCTTAAAACCATTAAAAACAGGTTTCAGAAGTAGTCCACCAATTTTTGTCATAAAAGAAGACATAATCTCAGTTTTCAACATGGAGAATATGTTCGAAACTACACCTTCATACATCTTAAGTATAGTGTTTCCTACAAATCCATCACATACAAGTATTTGGGTATCCCCACTAGTGGCATCTCTAGGTTCTACATTACCAATAAAGTTAGGTTCTTTTTCTTTTAATAGTTTATGAGCCGCTTTAGTAAGCTCATTACCTTTTTCTTCTTCAGCGCCTATATTTATAAGTCCAATCTTGGGATTATTTATTTTCAGTATGTTTTCAAAATATATTTTTCCCATAAAAGCAAATTGAACTAAGTTTATAGGTTTACATTCAGCGTTAGCTCCAGCATCTATTATCATGAATGGTCCATTCTTACCCGGCATAATAGGAGCTATAGCAGGTCTATCAATCCCTCTAATTCTACCTACTATAAGTAAAGCCCCAGCCATAAAAGCTCCTGTGCTACCAGCAGAAATCACAGCATCTGCTTCTCCATTTTTAACAAGCAGTAACGCCTTATGAAGACTTGAATCTTTTTTCTTTCTTATAGCCATAACAGGATGCTCATTGGGTGAAATCACCTCTTTTGCGTCTACTATACTTATCCTATTTGAATCATATGTATATTTATTAAGCTCTTCTTTAATCTTTTCTTCTGGTCCAGTAATAATTATGTTGATATCATATTCCTTTGAAGCTAAAACACAACCTTCAACTACTGCCTTAGGAGAATCATCTCCACCCATTCCATCTACAGCAATTCGCATATTTAATCCCCACTTTCTGGTGAGGTATATGGAAGAAAATATCTAACATACTGATTAGTTATTTTCTTTCATATACCAATCATATTAATAAAAACTTTAAAAATAAGAGAAAGTCCAAAGACTTTCTCTTAAAATTACTTTACAGTTGAAACTACTTCTTTTGCCTTGTAATAACCACAACTCTTGCACACTCTGTGAGCAAGTTTCATTTCGTGGCACTGTGGACATTCAACTATTCCTGGTAAACTTAATTTAAATGTTTGTGCTCTTCTTGAGTCTCTTCTAGCTTTTGAGAACCTTCTCGCTGGATTTCCCACTGTAAAACACCTCCTTAATCTGCCGAAAACAAATCTTTTAATTTTGCAAGTCTTGGGTCAACATCATCATTAGTACAATTACAAATTGACTTATTCAAATCATTGCCACATACTTGGCATAAACCTTTACAATCTTCCTTACATAATCTAGTCAAAGGAAGTGAAATGAAAATGTTGTTCTCTATTATATCTGTGATATCTAGCTTATCACCTTCAATAAGGATAACTTCATCATCCTCATTTTCTTTATTTCTTGAAAACCGCTCTTTTATCTCTATTTCTAGAGGAAAATTAAAGCTTTCAAGACATCTAGCACAAGTAAGTATAAATTCGGTAGAAAGCTGAGCATCTAGATATATAATATCTTCAACTAAGCTAAGGCCACCCTTTAAAATGATGGGCTTTGAAAAATTGATATATTCATAGCCATCATACAGCTTATCAATTTCCAAGCTTAAATCAATTGTTTGACTTGTAACTTTGTTACTGGTTAGATCAATAATATCGATTTTCATAGACTCACCTCTTTGATTTAGCCACAACTAATTATAAATACTGAAGGAAAAAAAGTCAATACAAAAATGAATTCTTATTAAACTAAAGATTTTGTATCTCTAGCAATCATCAATTCTTCATCAGTTGGAATAACAAGTACCTTTGTAGCAGCGCCATCTTTACTTATTTCAGCAGCTTTTCCTCTAATATTATTTTTAGATTCATCAATGCTTGCTCCTAAGAATTCTAAGCCTGCACATACTATTTTTCTAGATTCAGGTGAATTTTCACCAAGACCAGCTGTGAATATTATGCAATCTACGCCACCTAACACTGCAGCATATGAACCAATAAATTTCCTTACTTTATAGTAGAATACATTTAAAGCAAGTTGAGCTCTTTCGTTTCCTTTAGCAGCAGCTTCTTCTATATCTCTAAAATCGCTACTTACTCCAGAAATACCTAAAACACCAGATTTTTTGTTTAGTAAATCATTTACTTCTTCAGATGTCATTTTAAGCTCTTTCATTATGTGCGTTATTATTGCTGGGTCAAGGCTTCCACATCTAGTTCCCATAGCAATACCTTCAAGAGGAGTAAATCCCATACTTGTTTCTACTGATTCACCATTTTTAATTGCAGCAATACTTGCTCCATTACCAAGATGGCAACTAATTATTTTAAGATCTTTAATATCTTTATCTAGCATCTCTGCAGCTTTAGCTGAAACATATTTATGAGATGTTCCGTGGAAGCCATATTTTCTAACAGCATGATCTGTATATAACTCATATGGTAATGCATAGATATATGCTTCTTTAGGCATAGTTTGATGGAATGCAGTATCAAATACAGCAACCATTGGAGTCGAAGGCATTAATTTCTTACATGCTTCAATTCCAATTAAGTTTGGAGGATTATGTAGTGGTGCTAACTTAATACACTCTGTTAAGTTTTTAATTACAGTCTCATCAATAACAACAGATTTAGAATAGTATTCTCCAGCATGAACTACTCTGTGTCCTACTGCTCCTATATCTGACATATCTTTAATTACACCATTTTCCGAATGAACTAATGCCTCTAAAACAAGTCTAATTGCTTCTGTGTGATCAGGCATAGGTGATTTAATTATATATTTTTCTTTACCTTCAACTTTTTGGGTTAAGATAGATCCGTCCATTCCTATTCTTTCAACAAGGCCTTTAGCTAAGGCATTTTCATTATCCATATCAATTAATTGATATTTTAAAGATGAACTTCCACAGTTAATAACAAGTATTTTCATTTTTGTACACTCCTTTAAATTCCTTTTTGTGCTTGAACAGCTGTAACTGCTACAACATTTACGATGTCATCAACACTACAACCTCTTGATAAATCGTTTATTGGTTTTGCAAAGCCTTGGCATATTGGTCCTATTGCTTCTGCCTTTGCAAATCTTTGTACTAATTTATATCCAATATTTCCCGTCTGTAAATCAGGGAAAACCAACACATTTGCTTTTCCAGCTACTGAACTTCCAGGTGCTTTTAATTGAGCAACTCTATCAACAATTGCAGCATCAAGTTGAAGTTCTCCATCAATATCAAGATCAGGTCTTAACTTGTGAGCTATTTCTGTAGCAGTTCTAACCTTATCTACTAATTCATGTTTAGCACTGCCATATGTTGAAAATGATAGCATTGCTACCTTAGGGTCCATATTACATAATTTTTTTGCTGTTTCTGCAGTAGAAATAGCAATATTAGCAAGTTCTTCTGCTGTCGGATTAGGGTTAACTGCGCAATCTGCAAATATAAGTAATCCATTTTTACCATATTCACAGTCCGGTACCATCATAACAAAAAAACCTGAAACAATAGATATACCAGGTGCAGTTTTTACTATTTGAAGTCCAGGTCTTAGCAAATCACCAGTTGTATGAATAGCGCCTGAAACTAGACCATCTCCGTCTCCTTGTTTAATCATCATTGTTGCATAATAAAGTGGATCTCTAACAATTTGAGCAGCTTTTTCGAGTGTCATACCTTTGTTTTTTCTTAGTTCATAGAATACTTCTATGTATTCATTAAGTTTTTCTGAGTTTTCAGGATCTATGATTTCAACATCTTCAAGTTTTACATTTAATGAAGCTGCCTTTTCCATTATTTTTGCTTTATTTCCAACAAGGATTATTTTTGCAAGAGAATTTTTAGAAATAATCTCGCTAGCTTGTATTGTTCTTTCTTCTTCACCTTCTGCTAACACTATTCTTTTGGGATTCTCCTTTGCCATTTCCCAAATTTGTTTCATAAATTCCATGAATATGACCCCTTTCAAAATACACAAGAATATTTAAATCCTTGTAAGTTTACCACGATTAGATTAAAACAGTTTTCTTAAAAAAATATAACAGTTTAATTAATTCTTTTCGAAGTATCATTATTTATAATATCTGTAATTATAATATACTCCTTCTATTACTATATTTTCAAGACAGAATTTCAGAATTTCGCCATTTTCTTTAATGTTGCTATATTCTGTATATTCAAAAAATTAATTGTTAAAACTTATACAATGTTATGTGTTAAAATGTATATGGTTAGAATTTATGGAAAGTTGGTGAAAAGCATGAATATTACTGGTGTTGTTACAGAATATAATCCCTTTCATACAGGACACGGTTATCATATTGAAAGGACAAAAGAGATAACTTGCGCAGACGGAATTGTTTGCGTCATGAGTGGAAACTTTATGCAAAGAGGAATTCCAGCAGTAATCGACAAATGGAATAGAACTAAAATGGCTTTAGAGAACGGTGTAGATTTAATTATAGAACTCCCTGTGTTATATAGTTTATCCTCAGCAGAATTCTTTTCTTTTGGAGCTGTAAGCCTATTAAATAGCCTTGGTATAGTAAATAATATTAGTTTTGGAAGCGAAGCTGGAAATGTTGATATACTTATGCAAATAGCTGGAATATTATCAGAAGAGCCAATGGAATATAAAGAATTACTAAAATCTTATCTAAATGAAAGTCAATCCTTTGCAAGGAGTAGGAGTAATGCTCTTAATGAATATATTCTAGATAATAATATTAATAATCAAGATATTTCAAAAATTGTATCTTCTTCGAACAATATTTTAGGAATTGAGTACTGTAAAAGCTTGCTTAAATTAAATAGTTGTATTAAACCATATACTATATCAAGACTTGGCGCTGACTATAACAGTGAAACTTTGAATGACATGTTTTCTAGCGCTACATCTATACGAAGCTATTTAAAAAGACAAGGCTCTATTGATGCATTAGAAAATTCTCTCCCTTTATCTGTTTTTTCCAGAATTGACGAATTAAAAAATGAAAATTATCCATTTACATTTGAAGATTCAATGTTACCCTTTTTAAAATATAAAATTAATAGTAATTTAAATGGGCTAGATGCTATTCCAGATGCAAATGAAGGCTTGCATCATAAAATACAAAATTCCATTAATAATGCTCAAAACTATTCTGAATTAGTTCATTCAATCAAAAGTAAAAGATATGCATATTCAAGAATCAGTAGGATTCTGTGTCAATATTTTGTAGGCTTTGAAAATTATGATATAGCTGAATTAAGAAAAAAGCCATGTCCACATGGAAGAATCCTAGGCTTAAATGAGACAGGTGCAAAAATACTGAAACAGGCAAAACAAACTTCATGTATCCCCTTATATACTAAGCTACCAAAGGAAAGAAATGAGGTTTTAAAATTAGATATTCAAGCTACAAAACTATACAGTTGTCTTAATAATTCTATTTCCCCAAATGCTGATTTTTTAAATAGTCCCGTGATGCATAAAGAAGTATAAAAAAAATATATTTATACTAAAGTATTTATTATCAGGAGTGTATTTTGAAAAGTAAGAGTATTTTATTTATAATTTTTTTTTCACTATTGATTGCACAAATATTAATAACCCCTCAAAACTGTATTAGCTATACTATATTAGGTTCAAAACTTTTTTTTAATTCTGTATTCCCATCACTATTTCCATTTTTAGTTATATCTAATATGATTATAGGATTTGATGGTATCAAAATTTATTCAAAAGCTTTTGGGAGTATTCTATGTTCACCACTTAGGCTTCCAAAAGAAAGTAGCATTGCCTTATGTATAAGCTTTTTATGCGGATATCCTCTAGGTGCTAAGTACTCTTGTTCTCTTTATGAAAAAAATCTAATTGATTATAAAACATGTGAAAGGCTCTTAAATATTGCATCAAATCCTAGTCCACTTTTCGTAGTTGGTGTTGTTGGAACCTCCATGCTCCATAACACATATCTAGGATATATACTTTTAGCTTCAACATATATATCTTGCTACCTTGTAAGTTTTTTTATACCAAGCACTAAAATAGATAAATCTTTAACAATCACTTCAAATTTGAAGCCAAATACTACAAGTTTGGGGATAATTATGAAAGAAAGTATTGAAAATGCAGTCTCTACAACACTATATGTAGGTGCATATATCATTTTCTTTTTTGTAATTTCAAGTATAATAAAAAACAATGCCTTATTTAGCATTGTAATAAAAAATAATTTAATTAAAGGAATGGTTCTTGGAATTCTCGAAATGACAAACGGATGTTATTTAATCTCTTCTGTTAACTATAATATATATATTTTAATTACTATAATTAGTTTTTTAATGACTTTTAGTGGAATATCTGTTATTGCTCAGGTGCATTCTATAACTTACAAATATAACTTTAATTTAGGTACATATATAAAATACAAATTTCTACAAGGAGTATTAAGTTCATTAGTTACATACTGCTTTTTATCTATAAGCTATAAACATACTTCTTCAACATTTTTTTGTAATACCAAGAATATTAACTTAACTGGAGATATTTTCATCTGTTTATCAATAATACTAGTTGTACCTTTTATTTTTCACATAACAAAAAAACTATTTAATATTTCTTAATTCTTTAATATTGCCTCTTATTGTATTTGTTGTGCCTGTAACGTTTTCTTGTAAGTGATTTATAAAGCCCTGCATTTCTCCTGAAATTTGAGTAACCATAGCTTTACCTTTTTCATCAATTTCTCTTTCTAGCTCACATAGAATTTCATCAGCATAATCCCTTGCACCTAATCTCATTGCTTTAGCATCTCGAGTAGCTGCTGCAATAATCTCTTCAGCTTTTACAGTAGCTTCTTTTATTATGCTATGATTGTCTATCTGCTTTCTTATTAAATCTATGTTTTCTTTTTTTATGGATTCTGCTTCAAGCAACGCATCGCTTAGTATTCTTTCCTTCTCACTATATACCCACTGAGCTTTTTTAAACTCATCAGGTAAAAAGTTAATTATTTGTCCTAAAGTATCTTCCACTTCACTTTTATCTAAAACTATTTTACCTGTCATAGGAATTTTTGATGCTGAATCAACTATTTCTTGAAGATACTCCAATAAGTTCATAACATTCATCCTAGGTTTCCCCCCTAATCATAATTTAAATTTATTTAAAATATCTTGTTCAATTTCATCTGGAACTAAGTCCTTTATGCTTCCCCCAAACATTGCCACTTGTTTTACAGAAGAAGAACTAACAAAAGAATATTTTGAATTAGTCATCATAAACACCGTCTCTATTGTTGGATCTAATTTATTATTCATCATTGACATTTGAAATTCATATTCAAAATCAGAAACAGCTCTCAATCCTTTTACAATAACCTTTGAATTTCTTTCCTTCATAAAATTAACAAGTAGTCCAGTACAACTTTCAATTCTAACATTTGGGTATTTATCCGTTACCCTATGAATAAGTTTTACCCTTTGCTCAATTGTAAAAAGGCCTTTTTTGTCTGGATTAACTAGTACCCCTATTATAACTTCATCAAAAACCCTTGAGGCTCTTTCAATTATATCCAAATGTCCATTAGTTATAGGGTCAAAACTTCCTGGATATACCGCAGTCTTCATTTTAATCCTCCTTAAACTTATAAAAACAAATTGTTGTATTTCCATATTTTCTAGAATTAATTAGTATAATTTCTCCGTTACCCTCATATATTTCTTCACTGGTATCTATTTTAGTTACAATCAAACCACTTTTTTCTAATAGATTACCTTTATATATTTCCTCAATTGCAAGAGGTATCATATCTTTTAAATAAGGAGGATCTATAAATATTAAATCAAATATTTCTTTATTATCTGCAAAACGCCTAAGTGCCTCATAGGAGTCCATATTATATGATGTGCAAATATCTTCGAATTTTAAATCTTTAATGTTCTGTGCCAATAATTTATATGAAGTTTCCCCTTTATCTATAAGGTAACATTTTTCAGCACCTCTACTTGCTGCTTCCAAACCCAAACTTCCAGTACCAGCAAAAACATCTACTACTCTAGCTCCTTGAACTCTATTTTGTATTATATTAAAAATTGCTTCTTTAATTCTATCTAGAGTGGGTCTTGTTCCATTTCCTTCGGGAGATAATATTTTTCTGCCCTTTGCGCTTCCTGCAATAATTCTCATATAACCCTTCCTTTATTTCGAAGTTTCGTTTACATTTTACCATATATACATCATTTGTACAAAATATTTTTGTGCAAATTACGTATATATTGTAAATAGTTAATACCATAAATATTCTTAGAAAAAAAATGAACTACTTTGCTAACCATTAATTAATTAAAGCATATATATTTAGAAGTTTTTTCAATTTTACACAATATTTCATTTTTTATTTGTACATCTTCTTCCCTATCACTTTTTAATAATACTTTAGCTTCTTGATTTGCTGCTCGTAAAATATTGCTATCTTCAACTATATCCGCTAGTATGAACTCATTCTCACCACTTTGTCTATATCCAAAAATTTCACCGCTTCCTCGAATTTTTAAATCTTCTTCAGAAATATAGAACCCATCATTACTTTTTTTCATAATCTCCATTCTTTTCTTTGTAATTGGATTTTTAGTTTCTGCAATCAAGATACAATAAGATTTACTACTACCTCTGCCAACGCGTCCTCTAAGTTGATGTAATTGTGATAACCCAAATCTTTCAGCACTTTCTATAATCATTACCGAAGCATTTGGAACATTTACCCCAACCTCAATTACTGTTGTAGAAATTAAAACATGAATGTCTCCATCTTTAAATCTAGTCATTATCTCACTTTTTAATTTTGCAGGCATCTTACCGTGCAAAATTTCAATATTGTATTCACTAAAGTAAGTTTCTTTTAGATACTCATAGGTTTTTTCTACTGAAGATACTGCCAGTTCTTCACTTTCTTCAACTAAAGGACATACAATGTATACTTGACGACCTTTCTTAACTTCTTCTCCAGCAAAAGTATATGCATCTTGACTTTTGTTTTTGTTAACATAGGAAGTATCGATTTTTTGCCTACCAGGTGGAAGTTCATCAATAACTGAAACATCTAAATCTCCATACAAACATAACGCAAGGGTCCTTGGAATTGGTGTTGCAGTCATAACTAAAATGTCTACATTTTTACCCTTATTAAATAATTTACTTCTTTGCATGACTCCAAATCTATGTTGTTCGTCTGTAACAACCATTCCTAGGTTTTTAAACTCAACATTTTCTTCTAGTAAAGCATGTGTTCCTACAATTATATCAATATTACCATTTTTCAATTCTTCTTTAACTAATTTTTTTTCTTTTGCAGATAAACTTCCAGAAAGAATTGAAATATTTATATCAAATGCCTCTAGAGTTTTTGATACCTCTTGAAAGTGTTGAACAGCTAATATCTCAGTTGGTGCCATAAAAGCAGCTTGATACCCATTTTTTATTACATTAAATATACTAATAATAGCTACTATAGTTTTACCACTTCCTACATCACCTTGTACAAGTCTATTCATAGAAACTTTTTTCTTTTGGTCAATTAAAATCTCTCTAATTACCCTACTTTGAGCATTAGTTAATGAAAAAGGTAAACTATCCTTTAATAATTGTAGCTCTTTGCTAATAACAAATGAAATACCTGTGTTATCTCTAGATATAAATTCTTTAAGCATTAGTACCTTTAGAGAATAAGTAAATAATTCTTGAAATTTTAATCTTCGCCTTGCAGAAAATAAATTTTCAGAATTAATAGGATTATGAATAGTTCTAATTGCTTCGTCTAAGTTACAAAGCTTATATTTTTTTATAATTGAATCAGGCAAATTTTCAGATATAGTTATATTTCGTAATGTTTCTCTTATAAGTTTATTTATCATGCTATTGGTAATTCCTGATTTTAAAGGATATATGGGAGTTATCTTTTTTTCTATGACCACATTTTCACTTAGTATTACAGGGTTCATAAGAATTCTTTCATTTCGATAAGTTTTAATAGTACCAACTAAAGTAACTTCCTCATTAGGTTTAAATTTATTTTTCATATATGGTTGGTTAAACCATTTAGCTTTAAAGTTGGCATTACCATCGGAAAATATCACTGTGGTAATGACTTTGTTATTTTGTGTTCTAACATCTCGATTAATATCTATAGCATAAGCTTTAATTTGAATTTTTTCATTTTCAATAGCTTCATCAATCAATTTAGGGGTGGATATATTTTCATAATCTCTTGGAAAATGAAGTAGTAAGTCAGAAACATTATAAATTCCAAATTCATTAAAGATTTCTTTGGTCTTAGCACCTACTCCTTTTATTGAACTTAACTCGCTACTCATGTCCATTAGTTTCAACTCCATTTATAAAATTTAAAATTAATTACTTGAAAAAATCCCTAAAAAGTACTTCTACTCAATTAGGGATTAGATTTATATATTATTATTCAACTGATGCAATAAAGTAGTATAGAGGTTGCTGGCCATTATAGCACTGTACGTCTAAATCTGGATATTTCTCTTCTATACTTTCAATAAACTCAGTTACCTTTTCTTCTTCACAATCTTTACCATAAAACAAAGTTATAAGTCCACTTTCTTCATTAACAATATTAGCTATAATTTTATCACAAACTTCATATATATCAGTTCCAACTTCATTTATTTTACCTTCTAATAAACCTAATATATTTCCTTCTTCTATCTTGAGTCCATCCATTTCAGTGTCTCTTACAGCATATGTTACAGTACAAGTTGATACACACTTAATAGCTTCATTCATCTCTTTAATGTTATCCTCAACTGAAAATTCGGGACTAAAAGTTGTTAAGGATGTTATTCCTTGTGGAATAGTTTTTGTAGGTATTACAACTACATTTTTATCAGTTAATTCAGCAGCTTGAGTTGCTGCCATAATAATATTTTTATTATTAGGAAGTATAAATATACTCTCAGCGTTAATGTTATTAATACACTCTAATATATCTTGAGTGCTAGGATTCATTGTCTGACCGCCCTCAATAACATAATCTACACCTAAATCGCAGAAAATATTTTTTATTCCTTCTCCCATTGCTACTGATATGAAAGCAAATTGCTTCATTTCTTCTGGAATCTCACTTTTTGCGATATCTGCATCATCAAAAAGCAAGTTTCTATGTTGTTCTCTCATATTTTCAATTTTAATTTTTGATAATTCTCCAAGGGTTAAAGCCTTAGATAGAATTAATCCAGGATCGTTAGTATGTATATGAACTTTAATAATATCTTCTGATCCTACAACAATCATAGAATCTCCATGAGAATCTAATTCCTTTTTAAAGTCTTCAACATGTGACTCACTTGCTTTAACAAAGAATTCTGTACAATAACCAAATTTTATTTCTTGTTCTCCTAAGATAGATATTGGTGCCGCTTGCTTTATTGAAGAACTTTCTAAAATCACTGAACCTTCTAAGTTATCTCTTAGTGCTTCATACATTCCTTTAATTAAAATATACAAACCCATTCCACCAGCGTCAACAACCTTTGCACTTTTTAGAACTGGTAGCATTTCTTGAGTTTTATTAAGCATAATCTCTGAATGTTCACATATTTCTCTTAAACGTTCAGTAACATTATTCTCAGTGCTTTTAATGCCACTCTCTCCAGCTGCCCTTATTACAGTTAAGATAGTTCCTTCAGTAGGTCTCATAACAGCCTTATAAGCTGATTTTGACCCTTCCATAAAGCTATCAGCAACATCCATAGCAGTGGCTTCTTCTTTCCCTTCGAAACCATGAGCAATTCCTCTTAAAATTTGTGATAAAATAACCCCTGAATTACCCCTAGCTCCCATTAATGCTCCTTTAGCAAGTTTTTTTGAAACTTCGCCAATTGAATCACTATTCATGTTTTCTATTTCTTTAACTGCGGCTTTAAAAGTCATTGACATATTTGTACCTGTATCGCCGTCTGGAACAGGAAATACATTTAAAGCATTAACATACTCCTTTTGTTCCTCCAATTTATTACATCCATTTATAACCATGTTATAAAAGTGATGGCCATTAATTTTCGTAAATTCCAATTTTAGTACCTCCTTAGACTCTTACACCTTGGACGTTTACTGTTATACTAGTAACCCTTAAGCCTGTATAATTTTCAACATTATATCTTATCTTTTGAATTATATTATTTGCAACTACTGAGATCTTAGTTCCATATTCAACGATTATATATAACTCGATATTTAATTCATTATCTTTCGAATGTATCTTTACACCTTTACTAAGACTTTCTCCTTTAATTATCTCCCAGAGTCCATCTGTAGCATTCTTTGATGCCATGCCAACAACTCCATAACACTCCATAGTAGAAATGCCAACTATATTTGCTAAAACGTCTTCAGCGTAATGTATGTAGCCGTTTTCGTTAGTAACACCCATCATATTGATTCCTCCTTACTTAATACCATATAGAATATTCTATATTATTTAATCTATTTATTCAAGAATAATCTATATAAATTACTTTTCTTTGCTATTTATTTTATTATTTGCTTGCATTCACCCTAGAATATATGATAGAATAATTTTGTTTGAATTGAGAAGGTTACTTAATCTATACTTCACAATTTTAAGGAGGTGTTTTTAATGTCAAGAAGATGTGAGATATGTAATAAAGGTGTTATTTCTGGGAATCACGCAAGTCACTCAAATATAAAGACCAAAAGAAAATGGGCACCAAATATTAAAAAAGTAAAAGCTATAGTTGCTGGAACACCTACAACTATACATGTATGTACACGATGTATGAGATCCGGTAAAGTACAACGTGCCGTATAAATAAAAAATGCAGTTGTTTAACAATTGCATTTTTTATTTTGCTATTTTTTATTTTCTTAAAATAAATTTTACAATAGCGGAAAGAAATCTAGGCAATTTAATAGTTACAATTCTCATATGATCCCCCCCAAAAACTCCATTTCTCATCTATGTCCTGAATTTTGAATTAGACACCATCCTCCAATAATTAGAGCTGCACCTGCTGCAAGTATCCAACCCCAAAATGGTACTAACACAGCTAATATTATTCCTACTCCAATGCTAATAGTAACTAATCCTACTCTTTTTTTCTTTTTTTTAAAATGTTTGCTCATATATATTCTCCACTATTGTTTTAATATAATTATATTATTTAGAATTATTTTTATTACAAAAAAATTGCCACAGACCTTAGTCTGTAGCAATTATTATTAAAAGTGTTCCTGTATCAAATTTAATTTGTATATCTTGATTATTAAACTCATTTGATATTGTTCTAGTATCACCTTTAAACAATTTATAATTATTTAAAGGATATTTTGCCCCAATAATAGTTAAATTTTCTACTATATCACTATAGGCTTGAAGTGAAAAGAATTTATTAACTTCACGTTTAATAATGGAATTTTGGTTGGTAATAAAAATTTTATTATTATTATCTCTAATAACACCTTTAATCCCTCTGGTTAGACATTTATTGAGTAACCCAAGGTTACCTAACATATGATCTAATCTGCTTCCAGTAAAGCCGAGCATAGTTATTTCCGTTACAGATAATTCTATTGCTTTATTAAAGCATATTTCACTATCTGTGTAATTCTTTTCCTTTGGATAAGTTTCAACGATACAATGTTTAGCTATGAAAAAATCTAAAATATCTTTATCAATAGAATCAAAGTCTCCAAGCAAATAATCTGGAATAATGTTATGTTTATAAAGGCAGTTTCCTCCCCCATCAGCGCAAATCAAATACTGAGCATTAGAAAGCTCCTCTTCAAGAATTTCTTTTGAAGGTTCAGCTCCTCCGCCCATTAGCACTGCTTTCATTTTAAATACCAGACCTTAGTAAACTCATATTTTTATTTACTTCTCCATTTTGAAATACTGACGAACCCGCAACTATAACATTAGCTCCACATTTAACTACTTCACCTATATTATTCTTATCAACACCTCCGTCAACTTGAATTAATAAATCTTGATTCTTAGTTTTAGCCATATCACTAATTTTTCGAATCTTCTCTGAAGCATATTTAATATATTTTTGACCACCAAAGCCAGGATTAACAGACATAATAAGTACCATGTCTATTTCACTGATTAAATCTTCTAGGACGCTAACAGGAGTACCAGGATTTAATGCAATTCCAACTTTTTTTCCAAAACTTTTGATATAATTTATTGTTCTATCAATATGCTTATCAGCTTCATAATGTATTGTAATTATATCAGCTCCAGCTTTTACAAAGTCTTCTACATATCTTGATGGTTCCTCAATCATTAAATGTACATCAAAAGGAAGCTTAGTAAGTTTTCTAATACTCTTGATTACTGGAATTCCAAAAGAAATGTTAGGTACAAAGGCCCCATCCATAACATCTAAGTGAACCCAATCTGCATTAGCATTCTCAAGTTCTTTTATCTCTTCAGCAAGTTTAGAAAAATCAGATGCAAGAAGAGAAGGTGCAATTTTAATCATATCAATATCTCCTATCTTGAACTCCTTCTAGAAGTTTTTTGTAAAACTCATATCTACCTTTATTTATTTCATTTTTTTCAACAGCTTCCTTTACAGCACAGCAAGGCTCTTTATGGTGTATACATCCTCTATATTTACATTTATCTCTGTACTTTTCGAACTCTGGAAAACAAAATTGTAAGCTGTCTTTTGGTATAAAATCAATATCTAAAACCGAAAATCCAGGAGTGTCAACTACAAAGCCACCATTGACCTCAATAAGTTCACTATGTCTAGTAGTATGTTTTCCCCTTTGAAGTCTGTTACTAATTTCTCCAGTTTCCATTGCTTCACGTCCAACAAGTTTATTTATAATTGTTGATTTACCCACCCCAGAAGGGCCACAAAAAACAGTTATATTATCTTTCAACCTTAATCTTAGTTCCAAAAGTTCATCATCACCTATAGCTTGCATCTTTAACACTTCATAGTTTGCATCTCTTAAAGTTTTTATAATTTCTTTTTCTTCTTCTGTAGCAAGGTCATTTTTATTAAAACATACAACAACATTTAAATTATTATATTCACATGAAATTAGAAATTTATTCAGTAAATCTTCATTAATTTCAGGGTTTTTAATTGCAAACACTATAAATGCTTGAGTAACATTGGATACAGTTGGCCTAACTAATTCAGAACTTCTTTCAAATATTTTTTCAATGCTACCTTTATTGTTTACTACTGTTATTTCTACCTTATCACCTACCATAGGGGTAAGTTCATTATATCTGAACTTACCCCTTGCCTTACATTCTATTATATCATTTGCTGCCTTTACATAGTAGAAACCACCAATACCTTTTATTATAGTACCTTGCATATTAGTTTCCTTCATAATACCTCCAATTTTATTGACCAGAATCTTCGGCATATTTATAATAAGTTACATTTATTGTAGTTCCTTTTGGAACTGATGTATTTTTTACATCTTGAAGAAATATCTTTCCATCGTTTGCTTTAACATTGGCATCGCTTGTAGGCATAGGATTTGCTGAAAGTTTCAAACCTAAATTATTTAATATTGTTGTTGCTTCATCTACAGTTTTAAAATATAAATCTGGTACAGTCACACCTTTAGGCCCTCTACTTACAAGTATATCTACTTTCTTGCCTTTCTGATATGATGTATCTGCCTCAGGTGTTGTTTTAATTACATACCCTGCTGGGTATGTATCACTAAATTCTTCTGATTTAGTTCCTATAAGATATCCATCGGATGTTAATGCATCCTCTGCAAAACTTAAAGGTTTATTTACAACATCTCTTACTTTGCTCACTTCGGGACCAGAGCTTACATAAACCCTTATATAAGTACCTGGCTCTACCATTTCTCCTTCGTTATGGTTACTCTTAATAACAGTACCTTCTTGTTGATCACTTACTTGTTGTTCCGCTACTACATATTTTAAGCCTAATGCAACTACTTCCTTCTGTACATCTGAAGAGGGTTTGCCAATTAATGCAGGCACTTTTACTGTTTTATTATTAGTAGTTGAGGTACTACTGCCTGAAGAACCCGCAAGAAGCTTTCCTGCAACTATTCCAATAATAGCCATGATAAGGCAGGATGCAACTATCAGAATTATTTTTTTATTTCTCGTTAGTTTATTATTACCCATATCATTACCTTCATCTTCATTAGAATTCATGGAGTTAGTATTATTTGTGCCATTCATATTGTTGCTTAGATTAACTGGAGCCATTACTCTAGTAAAATCGTCTTCTACATTACTTAACTTAACTTCATGATTAGGATTTTCCTTGATGCTATTTAGGTCTGTTAATAATTCTCTTGCAGACTGATATCTTTTAATAGGTTCTTTCTCGATAGCCTTTAATATTAGTCTATTTAAGTTTTCAGGTATATCCCATACAATTTGTTTGGGTGGTATTGCTGGCTCCTGGATATGCTTAATTGCTACTGAAACAGGGCTGTCTGCGTCATATGGAACTTTTCCAGTTATCATTTCATACATTACAATACCTAAAGAATATATATCCGTTTTACTGTCGACAAAACCACCCTTTGCTTGCTCAGGTGAAAAGTAATGAGCTGAGCCCATAATTTGACTAGAGTTAGTTATGGTTACAGAACTAGCTACTTTTGCAATACCAAAATCAGCAACTTTTGCAACGCCCTCATTAGTTACTAGAATATTATGAGGTTTAATGTCTCTATGTATTAGATTGTTTTTATGTGCACACTCAAGTGCTGCTGCTATTTGAATCGCAATACTTATTGTTTTAGAATAGCTAAGTCTTATATTTTCTTTTATTATTTCCTTTAAAGTCTTTCCATCAACGTATTCCATAACAATATAATTCATGTTATTTTCTGAACCAACATCATAAATATTTACTATATTTGTATGAGATAAACTAGCTACAGCTGTTGCTTCTTGCTTGAATTTTTCAACAAATTCTTCATCATTATTGAATTCTTCCTTCAATATCTTAACTGCAACATACCTATCTAATAAATGGCATTTAGCCTTGTAAACAATAGCCATTCCACCTTCACCTATTTTTTCTAATAACTCATACCTATTTCCAAGTAAGGTTCCCATATTATCGTACCTCTCCTTCAAAGACAATAACAGATAAATTATCTCTACTGCCTTTTTCTTTTCCTAATTGAATTAGTTTTTTGCTAGACTCTTCATTATCATTTAATAAAATAATTTCATACATTTCCTCAGATGAAACAAAATTACTTAAGCCATCTGTACAAAGAATAATTTTTTTAATTCCATTTAAGGATCTTTTATATAAATCAACTTCTACAGATTCATTAGTACCTAGTGCTCGAGTAATTATGTTTCTATTTGGATGGTTAATTGCTTCTTCTTCAGAAATACTTCCACTATCTAATAATTGTTGAACTAGAGAATGATCTTTAGTTAATTTTTTGATACAATCTTCAAAAACTAGGTAACAAGAACTATCACCTACATGTCCAACTATTAACTCACCATTTATTTTAATGCATCCAGTTATAGTTGTTCCCATTCCTTTAAGTTCTATATTTTTTGTAGAGCTTTGAAAAATACTACTATTAGCTATTTCAATAGCTTTTTTCATTTCTATTTCCACATTTTCTTTTTTTTCAATGCTTTTGAGATAATCAAGAGTATCTTTTACGGCCATACTACTAGCAATTTCCCCTGAATTATATCCCCCCATTCCATCAGCAACTATATATATCCCTTTAATGCTATCTTCATAATAAATTACCGAGTCTTCATTTTTTGATCTAACATTTCCAATGTCAGATATTATGCCAACCATTATTATCACCCCTTTATTTCTAATTTTCTTCCATATACTTTCTCCGTAGCTGCCCACAAGCTGCATTTATATCTGAACCCATTTCTCTTCTAACTGTTGTTTCGATGCCAGCGGATAACAATGTGTTCGCAAAATTATTTATATCCTCTGTACCAGTTGTTTTGTAGTTATTTTCACTAATTTCATTTACTGGAATTAAATTAACATGACAAATCAATCCACTTAAAATTTGACAAAGTTCTTTAGCATTTTTGTTTGAATCATTTATCCCTTTAACAAGTGCGTATTCAAATGTAATTCTTCTATTTGTTTGTTCAATATAATACTTACAAGCTGCCATTATTTCATGAACGGAATACTTGTTTGCAATGGGCATCATAGTTTTACGTAACTCATCATCAGGTGAATGTAAGGAAATAGCTAGTGTTATTTGTAACTTAAGGTTTGCTAGTGTATAAATTTGTGGAACAATTCCACATGTTGATAATGTAATATGTCTTTGACCAATATTAAGTCCATAGTCAGCATTTACTATTTCTAGAAACTTAATTACATTATCATAGTTATCTAAAGGCTCTCCACTTCCCATTAATACAACATTTGATATCCTATTTCCAATAAGTTTTTGAGCAACTAAAATTTGACTCAAAATCTCACCTGCTGATAAATTTCTTACCATACCATTAATTGTAGAAGCGCAAAATTTACAACCCATTTTACACCCAATTTGGGTAGAAACACATATTGAATATCCGTGCTTATACTTCATTATTACAGATTCTATTATATTACCATCATTAAATTCAAGAAGAATTTTTTTTGTTTCATCCTCTTTAGAACTCAAAACTTCAACTAATTTTGGAATACCTATAAAAAAGCTTTTTTTTAATTTTTCTTTAGTCGTACCTGGAAGGTTTCTCATATTGTCAAATTCAAAAACGTCTTTGTAAATAAATTCCACAACTTGCTTTGCTCGAAATTCACTTTCTCCTTGGAGTTTCATCCAGTTCTTTAGTTCTTGTAAATTGTAATCTAAAATGTTTTCCATATTATCACCCATCAATATCTTCTTAGTTTTGCAATGAAAAATCCATCCATGGCTGCATTAGGAACTATAGTGATAAAACCTTCTTTACTATATATGATATTGTCTAATTCTCCAAAAAATAATGGTTCTATTTTATAATTTGAGTTTTGTTTTAAGAATAATTTTATATTATCTTCATTCTCTTTTTTATTAAGCGTACATGTTGAGTATAAAAGCACTCCACCTGGTTTTACATACTTGCTTGCATTATTAAGTATATCTCGTTGAATTTTAATTAAACTTTGAATTTCTTTTATTGATTTAGTCCATTTTATTTCCGGTTTTTTTCTTATTATTCCAAGTCCAGAACATGGAACATCAATTAACACACTATCTGCGGTATCTACGAATTGGGAATTGAATATTGTAGCATCCATAACTTCACAACTAATATTATTTAATCCAAGTCTTTCATAGTTTTCCTTAATAAGCTTTAATTTATTCTCATGAACATCAAAAGCTTTAATTGAACCAGTATTATTCATTAGCTCCGAAATATGCGTAGTTTTACCACCAGGTGCACTACATAAATCCATTACCATTTGTCCTTCTTTTATATTCATAGAAATAGCTGCTAACATAGCGCTTTCATCTTGTACAGTAATTTTGCCTTCTATAAATAATGGATTGCTTTCAATGCTTCTACCTCGTAATATACTAATAGCTTCAGAACAGATATGTCCTTCTTTTATATTGTATCCATATCCTTCTAAAGAATCGTATGCTTCTTCAAAAGTATTCTTTACGTTATTTACCCTAACAGTAACTTCTGGAATATTATTTAGCCCACTAAGAATTTTCTCAGCAAGTTCTCTACCATATTGATTTATAAATAATTCAACCATCCATTTTTCAAATGAGTAAACATAACAAAGTCTATCAATTAAATATTCATCTTTATAATAATTATTATCATCTTTGTTTCTAAGATAATTTCTTAGAACTCCATTAACTAATTTTGATGCTCCAATACCACTAATTTCTTTAGTAATATCTACAGCTTCATTTACTACAGCAAATTCAGGAATCTTATCTAAATATTTAATTTGATATATTGCTGTTCTTAAAACATTTAATACTTCCGGCTCTAGCCTGTCTAAACCATTTTTTAAATACTCCTTTAGAATTGTATCTATAGTATACTTATATTTTATTGTTCCATACACAATTTCAGTTACTAGAGCCTTATCTTTATCTTCAAGATTGCTTTTATTCAATTCCTCCGAAAGAAAAATATTTGAGTAAGCACTATTATTTAAAACATTAGTGACAACAAAGGCAGCTATTTCTCTACTTTTCATTCTTCACTCCTAATCCCTACTTATTAAAATTAATCTTATAAGTTCAGCAATAGCTGTAATAGCTGCTGCTACATAAGTCATTGCAGCTGCAGTTAATACCGACTTCGCACCACTCAATTCATTTCCTACTAAAATTCCCCTGCTATCCAATATATGAAGAGCTCTATTTGAAGCATCAAATTCAACAGGCAAAGTTATTAATTGAAATAATACAACAACAGAAAATAGCACTATACCTATACCTATTAGAGGCTGTAGACTAAAGATGAATCCTAATAAAAATAACACCCAAGATATATTTGAACTTACATTTACTGCAGGAGCTATTTTATTTCTAATGATAAGTGGCGAATAACTCTCTTTGTGTTGAATTGCATGACCTGTTTCATGAGCAGCAACTCCAATAGAGGCTACTGAATTACCGTAATAAACTTCTTGTGAAAGCCTCATTACCTTATTAATGGGATCATAGTGATCTGATAATTTACCTCTAACAAGTTCTATTGGAATGTTGTTAAGTCCACTATTATCCAGTAGCATCCTAGCAACTTGCTCTCCAGTATAACCATTATTGCTTCTAATTTTTGCAAACTTTGCAAAAGTACTCTTAACTTTAATTTGTGCCCATATAGAAATTAACATTGCTGGAAGTAAAATATACATATATCTAAAATCAAAAAACATTTTTATCCCTCCTAAATTTATAAATTAAAGCTAGGTAAAATCATACCCTCTTTAATTTCATTACCTCTTAAAAATTCGTCAACAGTTAAAACTTTTCCTCCAGGAAATTGTAAAGAATTTATTAATAACACTCCTTTTGCAGTTTCAACTTCTATTCCTGCTTTTGAAACTTTTGCAATGTATCCAGGTTCGTGCTTGCACTGCTTATCTAATGAAATAGCTTTATATATTTTCATAGTATTGTTTTCGTAAGAAGTATAAGCAACGGGTCTTGGATTTAATCCTCTGATTAAATTGCTGATTTCATATGCAGGTTTGTTCCAATTAATACCACACATGTTTTTTTGTAACATCTTAGCATAACTTGTATCTTCATTATTTTGTTTTTCAGGTATTATTTCTCCTTTTGCATACTTACTTATTGTATTAATAAGAAGGTCAGCGCCTGAAATGCTAAGTATATCATGAAGCTCACCATAAGTCATTTCATTTGTTATGTTAACTTCATGCTTAAGTAACATGTCTCCAGTATCTAATCCAACGTCCATCAACATAGTCGTATTGCCACTTTTTTTATCGCCTTCAATAATAGACCAATTAATTGGCGCAGCACCTCTATGCTTTGGTAGTAAGGAGGCATGTAAATTTATGCACCCATATTTAGGAATATCTAATATCTCTTTTGAAAGAATTTGACCAAATGCAACAACAATAATGAAATCAGGTGCTAAATTTTTAATTTCTTCTATGATTTCTTTGTTATTTTTAATTTTCTCTGGTTGAAATACAGGAATATTATGTTCAAGTGCAACATCTTTTATAGGTGAAAAAACTGATTTTTTTCCCCTGCCCTTAGGTCTATCTGGTTGGGTAATTACCCCTGTAACTTGATACAATTCAATAAGCTTTTTTAGCGATGGTACTGAAAATTCAGGAGTCCCCATAAAAACTATATTCACTTATTCTGACCTGCTTTCTATCATTTTGTCGATAAACAATACACCATCTAAATGATCAATTTCATGACAGAGTGCTCGAGCAAATAAATCCTCTGCCACTACTTCAATAGCTTCACCATTTTGATCTAAACCATGCACTGTTATTTTTTGAGGTCTATCTACTGTACCTGCCTGTCTAGGAACACTTAAACAGCCTTCTTCATCAATTGAACTCCCTTCTGAAAAAACAATTTCCGGATTTACTAATGCAATTGGTCCATCTCCCACATCTACAACAATTACTCTTTTTAATATTCCAATCTGAGGTGCTGCTAAACCAACTCCGTCAGCATCATACATAGTATCAAATAAGTCCTCGATTAGTATTTTAACACGATTATTAACTTCTTCAACTTTCTTACTCTTTTTTCTTAGTATATCTTCTTTATAAGTTCTAATTGCTCTTAGTGCCATCTTTCACCCTCCATTAACATAACTGGTTTAAATTAAACTACTTGGATTAATATCAATACTTACCCTTATATCATTATAAACATTTTTTAGTAAATTATAAATAATTATTTTTATTTCATTAGCAAAACATATTGTAATTTCACCTTTAAATACAATTTGCCAACGGTATAGTTCTTTTATTTTAGCTATTCCACAAGGACACGGGCCTAAAATTGTAATATTACTATTTTTAAGCTTGTCTTTAATATTTTCACCAATACTTTGAATAGTTTTTATAAGTAAAGCTTCATTTTTACTACTAAAATTAGCAGACATAATTTCAGAGTAAGGTGGATAATTTAGCTGCTCTCGTATTGAAATGTCTTCACTATAAAATCCTAAATAATCATTATTTGAAGCATATTTTAAGCTGTAATGTTCAGGGTTATAGGTCTGAATAACTACTTTACCACTTTTTTTCCCACGTCCAGCTCTTCCAGAAACTTGGGTTATTAATTGAAAAGTTCTTTCGCTAGATCTAAAGTCTGGCAAATTCAGTGAAATATCTGCAGCAACGACTCCAACAAGAGTAACATTTTCAAAATCCAGTCCTTTAGCAATCATTTGAGTTCCAATAAGTACATCTGCTTTTTTTTCTTTAAAGGTATTATAAATTTCTTCATAGGAATTCTTACGTCTAGTAGTATCAAAATCCATTCTTAACGTTCTAGCACTAGGAAAGACACGATTTACTTCTTGTTCAATTTTTTCAGTGCCTATCCCAAAAAATTTTACATAATTACTTCCACATTGAGGACATATTTTTTTAACCTTTTCCTTTTTCCCACAGTAGTGGCATACCATAGAATCATCGGAATTGTGATATGTAAGTGTAATATCACAATTACTACATTTGAATACAAAACCACATTTTCTGCATGAAACAAAGGAAGAAAACCCTCTTCGATTTAAAAATAAAATAGCTTGCTCATTTCTGTTTAAACATTCATTTAAATAATTATATAGTGAAAAACTAAACATTGATTTATTATTTTTCACTAACTCTTCTCTCATATCAACAATTTCGATTTTAGGTAGCAAGGCTCCATCAGCTCTTTGATTTAAATTTATTAATTTATAATCTCCATGCATGGACCTATAATAAGTTTCAATTGAAGGCGTTGCAGATCCAAGTAAAACTTTGGATCCCTCGATAATGTGTTTCATTTCAGCAATTTCTTTTGCATTATATTTAGGATTGTTCTCAGATTTATAACTTAATTCATGTTCTTCATCAATAATAATAATACCTAAATTTTTCATTGGAAGAAATATTGCTGACCTAGCACCTACAGCTATTTTTACCTGTCCTTCTTTAACCCTAAACCATTCGTCATATCTTTCACCTTCAGAAAGCTTGCTGTGAAACACTGCAACTCTACTACCGAATCTCCCTTTAAATCGTTCCACCATTTGAGGTGTAAGTGATATTTCCGGAACCAGAACAATTGAACCTTTGTTTAATCTAAGCATTTCACTAACAAGATGCAAATAAATTTCAGTCTTGCCACTGCCTGTTATACCATGAAGCAAAAATTTGTTATCTTGCGAGTTAAGTATTAAATCCACAGCCTTAGCTTGATCAGTACTTAGCACTTTTTCAGAATAATCATCATACTGTTTATTAATATACCTATTTATAATAACTTTATTTTTTGATAAAAATTCATTTTTAATTAAAGTGTTAATTGAAGAAATTGAAATACCAAACTCTCTGTTTAGTTCTGCTATTGTATGTTTACCATTATTGAAAAGCACAACATCATAAATTGAATTGTAATTGTCTTTATCATATTTGCCTTCAGGTCTTTTGATAGCACTGATTCTTTCAGCAGTTTTATTTTTCAAACCATCCAACAAACCAGTAGGAATGACAGTTTTTATGCATTCTAAATATGTACATAAAAATTTATCTTTCATACACTTAATCAAAGTAACATCTTCTTCTCTTAGTAAAGGTAAATCTTCAGACACTTTAATGATTTTTTTAATATTGTTTATTTTTGTGGCATCTTCATATATATCAAGTACGAAACCATCTAATGGTTTATTTCCAAGTCCAAATGGTACCTTAACCATATTTCCAATTTTAATATTATCAATCAAATTATCAGGTATTTCATAGGTAAAGATCTTATCTACCTGAGTAGATTCATTATTTACTACTATTCCTGCATACATTTTTTTACCACCTATTTAGTTAATATAATTAAAAGAGGCTAGTCAAACGAAATATTCGTAGCTTTTGCCTCTTAAATCTATTTATCTTTATTATTTATCAAATCAAATAATTCTTTAGCTACTTTGCGTTTGGGCATTTTCTCCAAGTCAATCACTTTTCCATCCTTACATAATATAGTTACTTTATTTTCATCTGCTGCAAAACCTGTATCAGAAGGTAAAATATCATTTGCAACTATAAAATCTAGATTTTTTTTCTTTAATTTTTCATCTGCATGATTAATTATGTCATTACTTTCAGCTGCGAAGCCAACAAGGATTTGATGAGTTTTTATGCTTCCAAGATGCTTTAAAATATCAATATTTTTAGTAAAATTCAAACTAAGCATTTCATCTTTTTTCTTGATTTTCTCATTAGAATACTCAATTATTTTGTAATCGGAAACAGCAGCAGATTTAATTACAATATCCGCACTATCAAATCTTTCTTCAATAGCTCTTAGCATTTCCTCATTAGTTTTTACACCAACAAATTCAACACCAAATGGGACCTTAAGGCTTGATGGACCAGAAACTAATGTAACATTTGCGCCTCTGTCTCTAGCCTCTCTAGCAATAGCATAACCCATTTTTCCAGTAGAATAATTAGAAATATACCTAACAGGATCTATGGGACACAATGTTGGACCTGCAGTAACTATAACATTTTTTCCTAGCATATCTTTAGTATCATAAAGCATTGATATAATGTTTTCTACAATTATATCAGTATCCTCAAGCTTTCCTTCACCAACATCTCCACAGGCAAGTCTTCCATTGCTTGGAGCAATGAATGTATACCCATATTCTTTAAGCTTTGCCATGTTATTTTGTACAATTGAATTAGTGTACATATTACAATTCATTGCAGGTGCAAAAACTACAGGTGCTTTTGTAGCCATGACTGTAGTTGATAAAAAATCATCAGCTATTCCGTTGGCAACTTTTCCAATAATATTAGCTGTTGCAGGAGCAATCAACATCAAATCTGCTTTTTTTGCAAGTGAAATATGTTGGATTTCCCATGCTTTAGGCTCAGAAAACATTTCTGTTGTAACCATGTTCTGACTAATGGATTGAAAAGTAATAGGATTAATAAATTCAGTTGCTGATTTTGTCATTATTACATGTACATCAATACCAGATTTTTTAAGTTTGCTTGTAATATCCAAAGATTTATACGCTGCAATTCCACCAGTTACACCCAGCACAACTGTTTTTATGCTATCCATTTATTTTACTCCTTCTTTAACTGTTTTATAAGTTAAATCTCCTTCCATAATCTCATTTGTAGCAATAGTTACTGGCTTTGCAGAATCAATACTAATTAATGGCTTCTGACCATCAATTAATTGTCTTGCACGTTTTGATGCTATTGTTACTAATGAATATCTGTTATCAACTACCTCTAATAATTCAACAATTGATGGACTAATCATAGAGTTGCTCATGAATCAACCCCTCCTTCGAATCTAATATTCTTTCTTTCATTCTATCTACTCTGCATGTTTCAGCAGTGATAATACTATCAATTTTCTTTACAGCTTCATCTACAGTGTCATTTATTACAGCATAATTATATTTGGAAACATAATTAATCTCTTTATATGCACTTTTAAATCTTCTCATTAATGATTCTGGCGTTTCACTTGCTCTGTTAATTATTCTATGCTTTAATTCCTCCATAGAAGGTGGTAGTAAGAAAATAAATATTCCATCTGGAAAACTTTTCTTAACCTTAAGGGCACCTTGAATATCAATTTCAAGTATAACTACTTCACCTTTATCAAGTTTTTCAATTACTTTGGATCTAGGAGTTCCATAGAAATTGCCATAGTTCTCAGCGTATTCAAGAAAATCACCTTGTTCAATCTTTTCATTAAACTCATCCTTAGTTAGAAAAAAATAACTTTTGCCTTCTTCTTCACCTGTTCTCTTTGCTCTTGTAGTTGCAGAAACAGATAACCAATAATTATTTTTTTCTAAAAGTTGCCTACAAACTGTTCCTTTACCTGCACCTGAAGGGCCAGAAATAATTATAAGTATGCCTTTATTTTTCATTATTAGATTCCTCGTCTGAAACTTCCTCATCTTTTGAAGTTAATCTATGCGCAACAGTTTCAGGTTGAACTGCAGATAATATTACATGATCGCTGTCAGTGATTATTACTGCTCTTGTCCTTCTACCATATGTGGCATCTATTAGCATCCCTCTATCTCTTGCTTCTTGGATAATTCTCTTTATCGGAGCTGATTCAGGACTAACAATTGCAACTAATCTGTTAGCTGAAACAATATTTCCAAATCCAATGTTGATTAATTTTATACTCATGACCTTCCTCCTTCTCTACTCTATATTCTGAATTTGTTCTCTAATTTTTTCGATTTCATTCTTTATGTTTAAAGTGAAATTCACAATATCAAGGTCATCTGCTTTAGAAGCAATAGTGTTTGCTTCCCTGTTCATCTCTTGAACTATAAAGTCCAATTTTCTCCCGATAGGTTCTCTAAGGATTAATGTTTTATCAACTTGGTCTAAATGACTCTTTAACCTAACGATTTCTTCATCCACGCTAGACTTATCTGCATAAATTGCTACTTCAATGGCAATTCTATTTTCATCAATAGGTGCATCCTTCAATAGTTCTTTAATTCTACTATTTAGTTTTTCTTTATAATTTGAAACTACTATTGACGATTTGTTTTCTATAGCGCTTACAGCTTCTCTAATAATGAAACATCTTGAAATAATATCATCTTTGAGTTTTACACCCTCTATGGCTCTCATATCTATAAGATTGTCGATAGCTTGTGTCACAGGCACGTTCAGAGTTTCCCACACTGTATCAATATTGGCTTCTTGTTGTTCTAATACAACGACATCAGGGAACTTTGCAACTAAAGAAACTGAAATGTCATCTCTTAGTTTATATCTTTCTTTAATTTCTTGCAAACATTTTATGTAACTATCTGCTAAAGTATAATTTACACTGGCTACTTCATTCTGATTAAATGACTTGTTTTGAGTTATGTAAACATCTACTTTACCCCTAGAAATTTTCTCGGAAATTTTCTTTCTGATTTTATCTTCTAAAGGATTTAAACTTCTTGGCATCTTTATGCTGGTATCTAAGTACCTATGGTTTACACTTTTAACCTCAATTGTAAAGCCCATACCGTTATCTTCAATGGTACCTCTTCCAAATCCAGTCATACTTTTTATCATTAATATCATCCTTCCACTAGCAGTGTCAATTAATACTTATTATACATAAAAAATTACCATTATTTCAATAATAATTTAGAATTAAAATATTTTATTAAAATTATTATATCATATTACTTTACTAATCCCTTATAGAATATGTAGTACAAAGGTTTGATGCTATCAACAATGAAATCACTAAAATATTATCTTAATATTATGTAAAAATCAATATAAATTTAAATAAAATATTTTTTTACGTTGTTTTGAGATATTTTTCTTATAATATAATTCTATTTAATCGCAAAAAACCTTGATAAACTCAAGGTTTTTATAATTACTTCAAATTTAATATTATTTTTCTCTTTCTCCTAGTCCTGAAAGTTTTCCGGAACTTCCTTTATACTCCTTCTCGGCACGTTCTTTAATAGCTTCACCACTATTTTTCTGTTCTTGGTTTTTAATAATACTCTCAACGTCTTTTTTACTTTTAGGCATAAGTCCATCTCCTTCTATTAATATATTTTCCATAAAAAATGGTTTTATTCAACCATTGTGTTTTCTTTTAACTATATATCCTCTACTTTCCTCTTATATTTAGTTACATTATGGACAATATAATATTAGAAAGGAAAAGGAGGTGAAAAAAATGACAAGTAGAAATAGAACTTTAATTCCACAAGCGAAATCTGGTTTAGATAAATTTAAGGTTGAAGTTGCAAGTTCTATAGGTTTAACTAACTATGAAACAATTGATAAAGGAAATCTTGCTTCAAGGGATAATGGTTTAGTCGGTGGAAATATGGTCAAAAAAATGGTTGAAGACTATGAAACTAAATTGACAACTAGATAACCTTTCCACATAAATTTTAATATATAGATTTACGTATAGTATACTCACCATATTTTTTATTATATATGGTGAGCTTTAATTTTCATTCTTTCGTACCACTTTATGAGCTTGCCTTTTACTGGATGTTCTAATTTTAAATTCTTCCGAAAGTACACTAATATTACCATCAACTTCTAAAACCGCTAAATTTACATCAGATATTGTAACCGCTCCATGTTCACGAATTGCCTCCATTACTTCTTCATGAGTTATTTTAGCCTTACCTATGTTTTTATTTATAAGCTCTCCATTGTAAATTAAAATTAATGGTTCACCTTGTATTACTTTACCAAGCCTAGGAAATTTGAAAATTATTACTTTGATAATATAATTAAATATAAATAATGAGGTTGCAGCTACTACGCCTCCGCTCAATGAGGAGTCAGTTCCAACCATTGAATTTTGAACTGCATTGCTTATTAATAAAATAAATACTAAATCAAAAATAGATAATTGAGCAAGTTCCTTTTTACCAAATAGTCTGATGCCAAGCACAATAAATACATAAATGAATATAGAACTTAAAGCTATTTTTATATACCTTACCATTTGCCCTTATTTCTCCTCATATAATTTGAGTTTTAATAAAAATTTGATACGTTTTTTAAGTTAATCTCATATAATAATAAGAAATCAATTTAGTTGGTGAAAAAATGATTATGGAAAGAAGTATCAATCGTAAATATTCTGGAACATCTGCTGCAAGTTATGCAATAAAATATGCTACAACTCCTAATAAGCAATATAAATATTTTAGTTTTAATGAAAGTATAGGAGGTGATTGTACTAATTTTATATCGCAATGTTTGTTTGCTGGAGGTGCTCCAATGGTGTATAACAAATTAAATCCTTGGTATTATAGGAATGGTAGATGTTCACCATCTTGGTCAGTAGCTCACTCATTGTATTGGTACTTAAAAAGAAATTTTAAAAACTCTTTACTAGGTCCTAAAGGACTAGAAACAAATAATATAAACATGTTAAAACTTGGTGATTTGATTTTTTATGAAAATGGAGCTAACCAAATATATCATTCGGCAATAATAACAGATTTAAATAGTAACATTCCTCTTGTAAGTCAACATACTTACGATGCAGTTAATATTCCATATATTAAGAATCGTCCTCATATAAAATATCACTTCATAAAAGTAACTTTATAAACTAATAATAAAATTATTAGTAAAAAACATAAGAAATATCTTCATATTTTTATATACTTAAAATAAATGGACACTGAATTTTACAGTGTCTCAAATGTTTTTATAATATAAAATTTTCATTTCTTCTTTGTAATATCTCCTCAATTAAAATATCTGGATCTTTGGATACTTTACATAATGCAAATGTAGTTACAATACTAATAGCAATAGTTAATACTCCAATTAATAACATATTTTTACCTCCATATGCTTTATTCTAGTTATCTTGTTCCAATTAACATAAAATTATTCATTACAATTTGCATGCAAAAAACAAAAAAGAAAAGAGTCAATTTGACTCTTAAAAATTATCTCTATTCTTAAACCTAAATTCTTTTACACCAATATGATGTATGTTAAGGTATTCTCTTTGCTCTTTTTTTGTCATTTTTCTTATTTCCTCAGTAAATAGGTCTAAAGCAGTTTGATTATCAGAATAGAATCCTTCTTCAACCAATTTTACTATTACCATATCAGGCGTAGCAATTTGCCTTTTATTATCTCGTATCCATTTCTGAATCAATTCATCTATTTTTTTTATTCTTTCGAAATCCAATTATTTCACCTTCTTCATACTTATTATAGTACATATAATAGTGTATATTCAATAGCAATAATTATTTTCTTTTATGATTATTTAATAAGTTATTAAATAAAATAAATAAAAATACCTATAATAATTATTATGGTAACTAAATTTCGTAATCTTTCGAGTGATATCAACGTATTTCTGCAGTAATAACTAAGCTATTACTGATAAAGCTCGAACAATTTAATTTTAAACTTAATCTGGGCATTATAAAATTACGATGTTAAAGAGATTGTGTTATTTACATATTGTTCCATTAAATCAACTTGTTTTAAAATTTTTTTCATTTACCCCCTCCTTTTTCCAAAATATATGCTATGAGTGCATATATACTTATTTGAGGTGGTGAAATTTATGGATTATCAAGAAATAGAAAACCTGGTTAAATTAGCTAAAGATAATGATGAAAATGCAAAAGAAGAATTAATGGTGCAATTTACACCTTTTATATTAAATCTATCAAAAAAATCCTTCATAAATTCTTATGAGTTTGCGGACATAAAAAATGAATGCTACCATACTTTATTTAAATGTGTTAGCGTATATGATTTAGACAAGCATAGATTTGTAGCTTACGCAACAAACTCAATAAAAAATTCAGTTAATTTATTAATACGTGTATCTAACAGAAGGAATCAATCTGAAGGTCCTGGAGCATTTATACTTGACGGTAATCTAGAAAATACTCTTTCTTCATATCAGGAAGATCCTGATAGTATCTTTTTAAGTAAATTAAATCGTTCTAATTTAAAGTTTGCAGTTGAAACTCTTAATATTAAGGAACAAGAATTAGTTAACTATGTATTTTTTCAAAAGTATTCACTAAAGAAATATTCAGTGCTTAAAAACATACCCTATGCTACAGCTGTTAGCTTAAAAAATGAAATACTATATAAACTAAAGAAAAACATAAATAAACCTACAAAAAATACATTAAATTAAAACATATTTAAAGCAAGGATAAAATATCTTTGCTTTTTTCAGTTATAACTTATGATTTACTGCTTACTTTTTCATTGCAGTGAGTCGTAAGTTTTCATCTCTAGTAAGCCATTTTTTAGTTCCCTTAAGTTCTTGAAAGGAAGAATACAGTTATTCGGATGTTTTAAATCTTCGGAATATTAAATAACAAATTTATAAAATCTGTCTTTTATAATAAACTTGAAATATATTATTACTAACAAGTTTGTTTAAATGAAAGTATTACTTATTAAAATAATTATTGCATTAGTATTTTTTTTATGTTATATATACTATAATAACAATTCACTAAAATTTACATAGTTTACACCTAGATAACAAACATCAAACTTGGCTTCATTTTACTGTATGTAAAAAAGATGTGTGTACAGTTTAATAGCATAAATTTATGTAAGGAGGCTCTTTGTATGTTAAAATGGGATGATAATCTAAAAGTTGGAGTTGTAGCTATTGACGCTCAGCATAAGGAACTTTATGACAAAATTAATGACCTTCTAGCAGCTATGAGTACTGGAAAAGGAAAAACAGAAATTCTTAGCACTCTCAGTTTTCTTGAGACATATGTGATTAAACATTTTAGTGATGAAGAAAAACTTCAGGTTAATTCTAAGTATCCTGGTTATAATGTTCAAAAAAAAGAACATGAAGCTTTTAAAAAAAGGCTTGCTGACCTTAAAAGTGGCATAAATAACAACACACCTGGGTTAGCTACTGTGCTAGAGGTACAAAAGGAAATGAATGTATGGTGGACTCATCATATAACTGTTCTTGATATGGAACTTGGGAAATATCTTCGTACTCTTTAATTTAATATATTTATACAAACGTTAAAGCAGTTATCTATCACAATATTGTGATAGATAACTGCTTTAATAATTTACAATAAATAAAATTTAAAAATCCTCTTTTTCATTGAAATCATTAAAATAAGTAAGAACATCCATTTAGTGTTTTACTTTCCTTCCACATTTAGGATATCTATTAGAATCATTATTATGCTTTTCCTCTCGATATAGCACTAACTCATCATTAGTTAAGCAACATTCTATTCCGCATCCTTTACATTTACAAACAAATTTAGTATCTTCCATATTAATAATCACCTTCTTTTGAATAGGAGTAATTTTGGGGATTTCATTCTTCCTATTACAAAAGCAATTTCATCCATAAAAATCCGTCTAAAATATAATAAAAATATAGCACTTATTAAAATAATTACAATGGAATATGCATACATTAATTAGTTAATCCTTAATAATATTTTCTTCTATTAAGAGTTTAATAAATTCTTCTGAAAGATACGGATCAAATTGCTTGCCTGCCCATTTATTTATTTCTGATACTGCATATGCAGTATCAGAAGCACCCTTGTATACTCGTTTATGTGTAATTACATCAAAAGAATCTACAATATTAATTATTCTTGATATAAGAGGTATTTCATGTTTCATCAAACCTTTAGGGTAGCCTGTACCATCATAACGTTCATGATGATATAATATAGCTTCTGAAATATGCTCAAGTTCTGGTGTGTGTTTTGCAATTCTGTAACCGATATCAGTATGAGTTTTCATAATTTTCCATTCCTCTTCAGTTAGCTTTGATGGTTTTAAAAGTATATTCTCAGGAATCCCAATTTTACCTATATCATGAAGTAATGACAAAAGCTCTAACTCATCTAATTTGTCCTGTGTTAATCCGATTCTTTTGCCTAATTTTGAACTTAAGTTTTTAATTCTTATCGTATGTTCTTCAGTTTCACTATTTTTTTCATGCAATGTTCTGAGCAGTGAACTAATAATAGAATTTCTTGCACTTTTGTTTTCCATAAGCTTATTACGATACATTCTCTTTTCGGCTAAACTCATAACAGATTCAACATCAAGGTTTTTCTCACTTTTCTCAGCATAACCAAGGGAAATACTTACATCAAAAATAAAGTCATCTATATTCTTGCACATTTCTCTTATCTTATTTATTACTGATGATACATATTTCTCATTTTTGTTCTTTATTAATATTACAAATTCATCTCCACCCCATCTTGCTACAATATCATCTTTAGCACAGACGTCATTAAATATCTGACCTATCATATTAATAAGAATATCGCCCTTTTTATGCCCTAAAGCATCATTTGTTTGTTTAAGTCCATTAACATCACCCATTACAATAAAATATTTTAAGTCTTTTATTTTATCTAACTCTTCAAATTTATTTTCCATATATGCTCTGTTTCTTAAACCTGTAAGCTTGTCAGAATAACTTAAAAACAAAATTTCTTCTTCGTATTTTTTTCTATCTGTAATGTTTGTAAGTGTACTTACAGTTCGTGTAGCCTTGTTATCCGCATCTCTCTCTACTATTTTACCTCTTTGGTGAACCCATATTATTTCTCCGGTTCTTTTTATTACTCTATATTCAATATCTAAATACTCAGATTTACCTGCTCTAAAATCCAATAAGGTGTTTTTATTTTTTTCGTAGCATTCAGGATGAATTCTCGAAAGATAGTCCTTGTATAATTCAACACCGTCATTACCTTCGTAACCCATATTTTTTTTCCATTCTGGGCTGATATAAATTTCCTTAGGACCTACATAATAGTCTATATAGCCATCATTAGTTGCTTCCATAATTACTCTAAATCTTTCATTAATTTTCTTAATATCTTCAAATGCTGAATCCATAACAGCGAGCATTTCATTTGTTGCATTAGTTAAAATAAATAACTCATCTTTTCCAGACATCTCCAGCCTAAGTGAAATATCTTTAGTTTTAGCAACCTTAGTAATAAACTTGTATAAACTTATAAACCTTTTAAAAATATATTTGTTAAGAATAATATAATTAAAGTAAAGAAGTATTATCATAAATATTAAGAAAAAAATAATGAATTTGTGGAAATAAATAATCATTTCTTTATAATTAGTATTTTTTCTCTCTAATGAAAGAAAAACATTCTTATTCCCATTAATATCACTAATAAGTTTAGTTATTTTAACTTTTTTTTTGCTACTTGAAATTGAGTAATCTTCACTATTGACTTTATTACTTGTCCCATTATAGGCTGCTAAACTAAAAGTATAGTCTGAAACGGCTTGAAAGGAATGAATAAGTTCTTCATCTATTTGACGAAGCATAATTAATGTACCATTAGTAGGTGACTTTTCATCTGATTTAAGTATTGATGAAGCATCAACTAAGAACATTTTATCTTTTACTACTAAAATACCAGATTTATTAGTATTTTCTGGATTGTTTTTAATAAATGCACCATTTTTATTTATGTTTTCAATTGTCTCATTATCTAACCCGTAATTTGTAGTATTTATTATGTTTCCTTTAGAATCCAAAAAAATTATCATACTTATTTTTAGATTTTTCAACGAATTATCTTGTAAATTTGCTTGAATAAAGTTGTCATTTTTATCATTTACAAAAGTGTAGGTATCGTCCCAATGAGACCAATCTATCACAGTATTTTTTAAATTATTCTCTTCATAGGAAATTATTTCTTCTACTGTATTAATAGCCTTTTTAATCTCTTTGGTATGTTCTTTGTGTATATACTCAAAATATACATTATAGAATATTAGCCAAGCTACTAAAATGATAATAACTCCACTAATACCAGCAATAGCAATAGATTTATATTTTACTTTCATAAAATGTCTCCTGTTCTATGCAGATTTCGACAAGATATATGCTTTATTTAAATCTTACCATTTTCTTAATATTCTTTCAATTAAATCATGTTATTAAAATTAAAAATCTCGTAACTTCTTAGCCACGAGATTTAAATAAATTATTTTACTATTTCCACTGAATATCTGCTTTCTTCCTAGGTACACTTCTTCTATATTCTACGTTAGGATATCCAATAGCTAGACATGTAACAATTTTCTTCTTTCCTTTAATTCCAAACACTTTTTTTATATTTCTATTTTTATTTGCCACACGAGTGAAAAATCCTACATATAGAACCCCTATACCCTGAGCAGTTGCAACCATTTCCATATTTGCAGAGGCAATTGATGCATTTACAGGATGTTCTGAAACTACCAATATTAAAGTTGGAGCACCTTTAAATAAAAAGTCCCCTTCTTCAATATTAATTTTGTCGAAATCAACACCATCTTGTATATTAACTACTTTACTTACTGTCTTAAGTAATTTAAACAATTTTCTAAAGGATTTCATTGCTTCTGCTCTCAATTGAGGTAATTGGTTTTGAACCACTATATAGGATACGTTTTGAGTATTCTTAGCAGTGGGAGAATACCTTCCAGCCTCAATAATTTTCTCAATTTTTTCTTTTTCCACCTGCTGGTCTTTAAAATTTCTAATAGAACGTCGAAATTTTACTGCATCAAGCATGACTTTACCATCAATATGACAGGCTTCCTTATTGTACGTTTCAACCTCACTCATATCATATTCATCTATAGTTATTGCATTCTGAGGGCATATTGCCACGCAGTGTCCACACAAAATACACTTTTCGGATGTTTTATAGGCTTTGTTATCTTTTAGCTCTAATATAGCTCTAACACAGTCCTGTGTGCATAAGCCACACCCAACACATTTATTAATATTAATATTAACCATATTTATTTCCTCTCCCCCGCATAAATAATGCAAATTAACATTTTTTACTAAATAGTTTGCACAAGTATATTATAGTAATATATGTATATTTGTACAATAAGAAATGTTAAAATATATACAAGTAGTATAATTTATTATTCTTAAATCCAAAAAAATCATTATAAAGTGGGTGTATAATTATGAAAGAACAAATTAAACTATTGTTAACTTATAACCAAAGCGAAAACAAAGAAGTGATTCGAATTCTTGAAGGTTTAAGTGCAGATGAAAGATTACTAGATAGAAAGTCATACTACAAGAGTTTACATGGTATAGCTGATCACATTGCCTTAGTTGAAGTCTTTTATGAAAAAGCAATTTTAGCTAACTTTACAAAACTTAACAATATTAAACCAACTGAGTTAAGTGAGAAAATTGATTTTAACGCAATAAGCTTTGAAAATTTTCCAACTCTAAAAACTGTATTAGAAAAAGCAGATGACGAATATATGGAGATCTTTAATAATTTGTCTGAAGAAGAACTAAACACAATAATCACAAGAAATTCTCCAAGAGGAGTAGTTACAAGTCCAGCATGGGTTATTATTCTTCAACAAATCAATCATGGTATTCACCATAGAGGTCAAATTATGCAAATACTTGAAGAGATGAATATTGATGCAAATTTCGGAATGTTAAAATATCAATAATAATTTCATTCTATAAAAGGAGAAAGCCCTGGGAAACTTTCAGTTAATCTTCCCAGGGATTTTTATCTTCTAGCCAACCTTTATCCCGCAAGTATTCTTTATCTGAATTACCGTCAGGATAGCTTTTAATAAGCCTTTTAAAAATAATTAATAAAAATTTGGTTTTTAAATGTAATTTTATTAAGTTACCACGTTCATAATGTAGTATTTCTTGAATATTCTTTCTTGGACGAGCATTTGGCCATTCAGCTGGATAACCAAGAGTAATAATTCCCATAACATATTTATCTGAAGGTAAATTCAAAATTATTCTAATTTGTTGTTGAACAAACCAAGCTACCCAACAAGTACCTAAACCTAATTTAGTAGCTTCAAGTAGTATATTATTCATAGAAATTGATGTATCTCTTATTATTTGTTTAAGTTCTTCCTGTTGACTATTTTCATTAAGCTCTATATCTATATCTATATCTTCTGCTACTCTGCAACGAATATCTGCAACACATACTATAAAAACCGGAGCAGACATCATCCATTTTTGATTATGAGATGCTTCAGCTAATTTTTCTCTAGTTAATTGAGACTTTACAATAATGAAGTGCCATGGCTGAGTATGGAGAATCCTATCTCTATCTCTTTGAAAATCCCTACTATAACATGCATAAGGCTTTAAAAAACTTATTTCTCTTTCTTCCAAAATGCTTCTGTTAATCATGTTTTTCCTCCTAAGTGTTATATAGTAAAAATCAAAAAACAAAAGTAATATTTAGATTAGGTCACTCTAGTTATAAACCTATTTAAGAAATAAATATTGAGTTAATTTATTAAAGCTATAAGTTAACTTAAAACATTTTTAAACATATAAGTTTTTACTTCTTCATAAGTATACTTACTTGAATTATATAAAGCACCAGAAAAATCATGGAAATCAGAAAGAGCTATTTCTATGTATCTTGCTTCAATATATCCAAGTTTTTTAAACTCTTCTTCTAAGGTTCTCGCAAAAGGTCTACTATCTAGTGATTGTACATCTTTTCTAGTAACAATGCCCTCTTTTAGATAAACTCCAACTATTTCTTTAATTTCGTTTAACAATTTATCATACCTCCAAATAAAAAGTAAAGACGAAGCATTAGCCTCATCTTGAAGTTACATTTTTAAGTTCATTTTTTGTTATCGCAATACTCATTATATGTCTTTATTTCTGTGATACACTACTATTCTATAAAACTTTCAAGCAGTTTACCACTCGCTATATAAATTGAGCTTTTACTTCCACTAGTTAAAGTAACATGAAAATGTGGTTCTTTTTGTTTTTAGTATTTATATGATATATTTTAGCATATGTTTTTATATTTATCCATTACTTAACATTTATAATACATATAGATTATTTTTTCCGAAATTAACCAATATAAAAAGATGGCTTATTTTTAATCTCAGCTTTTCATTTATCTTTTTTAATAACTTAAGACATCTGCATTGATTTAAGGGAATGTAGATATGTATTTCGCATAAAACGACATATAAACCTTTTTGTGAACATTCCTCCAAAGAAATATGATAAAATAAAAATTGAGTATTCAATGTATATAATATTTTTAAAGGATTGATAAACCATGAATTTTCAAAAGAAAAAAAATAAAAAAATAATTTCAATTTCCACTGGATTAGCAGTGGGTTTAATTATCTTTTTCGCATTTCTTTTAGGGATTAATACAGAAATAAATAGAACAAAACAACAATATAGATTAACAACAATGGAGCAGTCAATGAAATTTAAATCTAAACTTGAAAGTACAGTTTACTCCAGTATTATTTTAACCAATGGTTATTTGGCTTATATAAAATCAAATCCTAATATTTCACAAGAAGAAACAACTAAATACCTTAGTTTATTATTTCCATCCACCAACAAACTCATTAAGAATATAGGCGTATTAAAAGATACCACCATAATTTGGGTTTATCCCCTTAATGGTAATGAATCAGCAATAGGTAGGAACCTTTCAGATGTGCCCGAACAAAGAGACTCTGTTCTGAAAACTAAAAAAAATTTAACATCAGATTTTCAAGGTCCTGTTAATTTGATTCAAGGTGGGAATGGATTTATCTCAAGAATTCCTGTAACTTTAGAAAATGGTACCTATTGGGGGCAACTAAGTATTGTTATTGACGGAGAAGAACTTATGAATGAAACAGGACTTAAGGAGAAAGATAACAATATTGACGTGGCAGTATTTAATAATGATCAGTTTCCTAAAAAACCATTTTGGGGAAATAGTTCGATTATGAATAAAAACCCACTTATATCCGATATAACATTTAATGAAACTATATGGAAAATTGCCATAATACCTAAAGGTGGCTGGAGTACTTCCTATTACTATCTATATGGATGGCTTGCTGTCACAACAATTTTATCAATATTAATTGGAGTACTAATATCTTATATTGTCTATAACCGATACAAGTTGCAGTATCAAGTAAGTTTTGATTTTTTAACAGGAGTATATAACAGAACCTTTCTAGACTCTTATATGAAAAGTGCTTTTGTAAAAGCTAAGCATACAAATAAGCTAACAGGAGTGTTATTAATAGACCTTAACAATTTCAAAAGTATAAATGATATTTATGGTCATAAGATTGGCGATGAGGTCCTTAAAATAACAGCTAAAAGATTGGTTTCAGCTTTCAATTCCACATCAGATGTAATACGATTAGGAGGCGATGAGTTCCTTATTATTCTATCAGATATAAAAAATGAGGAGAATCTTCAGAAGGAAAAAATGAACGTCAAAGCCTTAATTTCTAAAGAGTTTAAATATAAAGACGTCAATATAGATATATCAGCTAGTGTGGGTTATTCCTTATACCGTAATGATGGTGATACGCTTGATGATATAATTCATGCAGCTGATTGTAAAATGTATGAAGAAAAAAGGTCCTCATTAAACAAATAACAACATAGCCAATACAATGTTATGTTAGATTTGTTACAATTTGAAAAAAAATGATTCATTTAATGATGATTTTCAATCTACAAAAGATAGTCTACTAAAAGCATTAAAATAGATAAAAAACAATTAAGAAATATCGAGTATTAGCCTATAGATGTTTATTCATCTATGGGCTAATCCTTTTTATAAAGTGAAGCTTTCATAACGGTTATTCTTAATATTTTATCCCAAATTATACGATTTACAAAACTGGACACCAAAAGAGAAGATATATAATTTATATCGTGCTAAACTTAACGTAAGGAGGTGATGATATGGAGTGGCTTACTCAACTAAGTCAGTCAATTGATTATATTGAAAATAATTTAGACGGTGATATTTCTTATGATGAAGCTGCTAAAATTGCCTGTTGTTCAACTTATTATTTTCAACGAATGTTTACTTATGTAGCTGGTATTCCTTTATCTGATTATATTCGTCGTAGAAGAATGACAAAAGCCGCTTTTGAATTGCAGACAAGGGAAGCTAGAGTTATAGATATTGGCTTAAAATATGGTTATGTTTCGCCAACATCATTTAATCGTGCATTTCAAAATGTTCATGGTGTTGCCCCAACTTCTGCTCGCAAATCGGGCACTTTATTAAACTCTTATCCGCGCATTAGTTTTTCTATTAACGTTACTGGAGGTGAAAGTATGAGGTATCGAGTTGAAACAAAAAAATCTATTAGAGTTATTGGAATCAGAACTGCATTACAAGAAAGTACAGATGAAAATTTCAAAATTGTTCCTGCATTCTGGGATACCACTTTAAATAGTAATTTATTTTCAAAAATTTGCAAATTAACTAATCAGGACCCTCACGGTATTTTAGGTATTACTGCTTATAAAAACCCAAAGGAAATCTATTATTATATTGCGGCAGCCACAGAGGAACCTGTGCCTGAAGGAATGCTGGAATTTAATATACCAGAAGCTACATGGGTTATCTTTGAATGTGACGGTCATTATAAAGAATCCATTCAAACAATCTTCAAACGATTTCTTACAGAATGGCTTCCCTTTTCTGGCTATGAATATGCTGAATTGCCAGATATAGAAGTTTACCCTATAAGCAACCCAAAAGTAAAAGGCGGACATTCAGAAGTTTGGATTGCAGTTAAGAAAGCAAAGTAACCCAATCATATTAAGGAGGAGAAAAAATGAATTATAAATTTGAAATCAAAGATATCGAGCCTATCAGTGTAGCTGCCCTGCGCTTCAAAGGTCATGTTACAGATGCTGCAAAACAATTTCCTAAGGTATTTAAATCCATAAAAGGCAAAGCAAATGGAGCTCCTTTATTTTGTTACAACTCCATTGATGAAAACACTAGTATGTGTGACCTGGAATTGTGTGTTCCTACAGCCGAAACCCCAAATGCTAATGGAATATCATTAAAAGAACTGCCCGGTGTAAAAGCCCTATGCCTTACCCATATTGGATCATACGATGGTTTGAAAGTAGCATATGAAGAAATTCACCGTCATATACAGGAAAATGGTCTGACAATACAGCCACCTTGGAGAGAAATATATGTAAAAGGCCCTGGAATGATACTAAAAGGCAATCCGAATAACTATATTACTGAAATTCAGTTTCCGTTGAAAGAAGGTTAAAATAGTGCTAGCTATTGAAATTGACAAATTGGTTAAGCAATACAAGAATGGGGTCAGAGCACTTAATCAGCTAAGCCTTAAAGTAAACAGTGGAGAAATTTTTACATTGCTTGGACCCAACGGTGCAGGGAAATCTTCTTTGATTAACATTCTCACAACCTACTACAAACCTACATCTGGGAATGTAACCATGCTTGGAAAGGATTTATGTAAGGATCCCACATGGGTTCGCTCGCAAATTGCCTGTGTTGCCCAACGTGTTTCAATTGATGAACACCTTTCACTTATGGAAAATATGATATTTCAAAGTAGACTTTACAAAGTAGATGCACAGGTAGCAAGAGAAAGAATAGACTCTTTAATCCACAGCTTTCAACTTGAGGGATATTTGAAGTACCCCACTGCATCCTACTCCGGCGGGGTTAAGCGTAGACTTGACATTGCAATGAATTTGGTTTCTTCCCCTAAGATTTTGTTTTTGGATGAACCCACAGTGGGTATGGATGTTGAATCCCGTAAGGCAATGTGGAAAATGCTGCAGAAAATCCGAGATGAATATGGAACCACCATTTTCCTTACTACTCACTATCTTGAGGAAGCTGATCAGCTAAGTGATACCATTTGCATTATGAAAGATGGGAAGGAATTAATCCAGGGAACACCTAGTAGTCTACGAAGTTATACCAGGCAAAACATGCTTCGCATTGCATCCAGTTCAGAGGAAACTAAAAAATATAAAGCTGCCCTTGAAGGCACAGGAATTATTAAGTTTGCTAAAACGCGGAATAATTCTGTTTTTGTAGGCGTAGATGACAGCGAAGCATCTTTCACAGCTGTGAACAAGTGGCTTTTGGAGCATTATGTAAAATTTAACGCTATCGAAATAGTAGAGCCCAGTCTAGAAGATGTGTTTTTGGCATTAACAAGCTCAGAAGAAAAAAAAGGTGGTGAATGGATATGTTAAATATTTTATGGAGAAATATGAAGTGGCGTTTTCAGAATCCTATATCCATAGCAGTTACAATTTTGCAACCTCTTATTTGGCTTGTTTTGTATAGCTCTGTGGCAAGCCAAACGATGCAAAACAAGGGTATCGGCAATTACACCGCTTTCATTTTACCTGGCATCATTGTGCTAGTAATCTTTTCAGCTTGTTGCAGTGGAGGCATTGTCAATTTCATCATGAAATCCAGTGGAAGCTTTTACAGAATTCTGATTGCGCCTGTGAGTAGAAGTTCCATTGTGCTTGGGCAAATGCTTGAGGCAATAATGCTTTCCTTCATGGAAATAGCAATTTTATTTTTGGTAGGTCTTTTTTTCTCGGTAAAGGTGGAATCGGGTATTGCTGGTATTGCGGTCATGATATTGCTAATCTTTATGACAGCTTTTTTCATGTCAGGTCTCTCCTATTCTATTAGTCTCTTCCTGCCAAATGAAGTGATATATGAGACAATAATGACTGCCATTATACTGCCCATCTTTTTTTTAAGCACAGCCCTTTTTCCTTCTGAAAACTTGTCAAGAGGATTGAAGATAGCCGTGATGCTCAATCCATTTACACATATTATTAACGCTCTGCGCAAATTGATGTTGGGAGATACAATTTTGTTTTGGGACATATTTCCTGTTATTGTTCTGTTTACCGTAATGTGCTGTGGAAGCTTTGCACTGGCAATGTGGCGGCTCAAAAAGGAAACTGCTCAATAACTGCGATTATAATACTTTTGCAAACCATACCTCACATATTATCAGGCATCAATTGTTTGTTATAGAAGGAAAGCTTTTCACTGTAGATAATTTTAGATATTACCATGCAATATCTAAAATTATCTACATTCACTTATTAATTCTTTAACTTCCTTTTCTTTTGAAAAAGAAGACATCCACCCTCATGTTCTCCAGTAAGCATTCCAGTTTCATTAAGCTTTCTAAATAATTGTGAATTTAGTGCTTCTCTCAAAGTGCCTTCTTTTAAGTTAGTATCTGAATAAGGTGAAAATGGACATGGTTCTGCTGATCCATCTACATTAATATGAAAAAATCCTCTTCCTGCTGCAAGGCATCCCCCTGAGTATTTTTCATCTCCAGGGAAAGATAAAAAGATCACATCTTCATACTGCTCTCTGAGTTTTTGCTGTTCAAATTCAAGTATTTCACGTTCAATATCAGTTGGTGCGAATTGCCTTGTTTCTTCTGCCACTGGAACATACTCTATAAAGAGCAACGCCCTACAACCCTTATTGTATAACTTGTCAAAAAAAGCTTTACTAGTTACAGTTCTAAGATTCTCCGTGGTCACGGTAACAGATGCACCATACAAAATGCCCTTTTCATTAAGGATGTCCATTGCATTCATTAAAACATCATATGTTCCTTCTCCTCGCCGTCCATCCGTCTGATCCTTGTCCCCTTCTATACTAAGCATTGGTACTAGATTTCTATTTTTATCTAATAAATGTATATACTCATCATTGAGCATTGTTCCATTAGTGAATATAGGGAAAATAATTTCTTTTACTTGTGCAGCCTTTTCTATCACATCTCTTCTCATTAAAGGTTCTCCACCTGCAAGCAGTATAAAGGCAATACCAAGCTCTTTAGCTTCTTTAAATAGACTTCCCCATCTTTCACTAGAAAGCTGTTCCTTTTTTACATTTTCTCCACAAGATTTGTTCTCCCTTGAATAGCAACCTTTACAAAACAAATTACAATTACTTGTTATACTTGAAATCAAAAATGCAGGAGTATTTTCACCTTTTCTATCAAAACATGTCCTCTTCTTTTTAGCATCTTCAATTGATAATGCATATTTTAACAAAAATTCCGTTTCAACTGGATTTGTAAAAGATGCCGCTATTACACCTTTTACAACATTTTCAACTCCATTATTCAGATATTCTGATAAATTAAACTCTTCTTTCATTGTTCCATCTCCCCATAAAAATTCATATTTTATAGCCATTACAGACTACTTATTACCTCATTAACATACTTTCTTTTAGTAATATAATAAAATGAATATTGGAATAAAAAGTATATAATAATTACAAAGGTAGCATTAAGCATAAAACTATTTATTATATCTTTTCCACCGAATATAATAGTAAAAAGGTATATAAAGCAATATCCTAATAAGCTTCCAATAACTAGAGGCATAAAAAAGGTGACCCGTAACTCTTTTTCTATAATATTTGTAACTTCCTTTTCCGTGATTCCAACCTTATAAAGCTTCATAAACCTAGCTTTATCATTACTTAATTCAGTATATTGCTTAAAGAAAAGTACGCTTCCTCCAGCGATGAAAAATAGAATTCCCATTACAGTAGATACAAATACATAGAAAGAATATCTTTGTTTTATATCATTATATGATTTTACTGTGGAGGTTACTTTTAAAAGAGGACTAAGTTTTTTTTCATCACCTTCTAGCTTTTCGTTATTTTTATTTAATTCACTAGTAAAACTATCTACAGTAGTTTCTGTTTCTTTCCAATTCTTAAAGCTAACTCCATGATAAATTCCAATATTTTTTTTAGTAATATTGTTTTTAATATAGTTATAGTCTTCATTGCTAATAACAACACCTGATTTATTATCATAAGTTTCACCAAAAGCGATCCACTTTGCACGAACTGAATCTTTAACTGTAAAGTTAAAAGATTTAGAACCATCAGAAAGATTTATATTACTTGAAGGCTTAACCCCATGATACCCTATTCCCCAAGTAGTTATTATATTTAAAGCTTCTCCTTTATCTAGTCTGATTTTACGTTTAGTAACAGAATTATATATATCCTGTGATACAATTGGAACTGACTTCGTAATATCTTCCTTATCACCAACGCCTTGAAGCTCTAAAGAAATAAATTCTATGGAAGAGGCATTTTTTACAGGTGTTTTAGCTTTCTTCAGAATGCTATTAAACTGGTTTTGCGATAAATTGTTTATATTCCCTAGTTGAAAAAACTCTATATTGTTTGTCCTATCTATTTTAGCTAAGTGCTCTGTTAATCTGAACCCTGCCATGCATGGTGCCACAAAAGAAAGAGTCATTGAACTTAATATGCTAAGTATAAATATGATTTTTTTATTCTGATTAAATTTATGGTTAATCTCAGTGATGGATAATATATTTTTAAAATAATAATTGCTATTTTTTATTAGGCTCATCAGAGCTTTACTAATATAAGAGACAGTCATATAAGTACCTGCAAAGCTTAGAATAAAATATAGCACTAATATAGGTACTTTGCTTCTAACTTTTTCATTTTTACACATTAAAATTAGTAGTATTAAGGCTATAAGTAAAATAAACACACCAATTAAACCTAGTAATACCTCTTTGTTTTGTTTCCCCTCTTTTTTTCGTGACTCCTTTAATAATTCAGATATATCTAACTTTCTTGTTTCTAAACTGCTTAATACAATAACCGATGAAAAGATTGCAACGAATACTGCAATGGTTAAAGCAAAACTTCTATAATCTAATGAGTAATGTACATAACTAATATTAAGCAATTCTAAGACTATCATTTGAAATAATCTTGAAAACAGTACTCCTGAAATTATTCCTGCAGTAAAAGAAGATAGTATAATAATTAAGTTTTCAATATTTACAATTTTTCTTAAATCAGTTGAGTTCATTCCTAGAGTAAGATATACTCCAAACTCTTTATTTCTTGATTTCATAAAAGCCGAATGAGCATAATTAATGAAAAAAATTGAAAAGGCAGTCAGAGCAGTTAGTGACACATAGAATTGCCCAGATATTAAATCATAATCTGCAGCTTTTTTCAGTCCTTTATTAAAAAGTACTGAGGAATAAATAAAAAATATCATAATTGAGAAACTGCTGCAAAGAAAATATGAAAAATATCTTTGAACATTTGCCTTAAAGTTTTTTATAGCTACGTCTTTAAAGGTCACTCTTCTCACCTCCAATAATAGCCAGGCAATCTAATATTCTATTGAAGAATTCCTTTCTATCACCCTTACTAATTATCTCCATATTTACAGTACCATCTTTTATAAATATTATTTTTTTACAAAAGCTTGCAGCAAAAACATCATGAGTTACCATTAAGATAGTGCTGTTTTTCTCCATATTCATTTTATCAAAACAATTCATAACAGCTTTAGAAGCTTTGGAATCAAGATTTCCTGTAGGTTCATCTGCAAATACTATAGATGGATCATTTACTAATGCCCTACTTACTGCCACTCTCTGTTGTTGTCCTCCTGATACATTATAGGGATACTTTTCTCCAATATCATATATATCAAATAGACTCATTATTTCCTTTGACTTTTCATTCATTTCCAAAGATGCTTTCTTATCAAGTATCATTGGTAGCATAACATTCTCTTTTAAGGTTAGGCTGTCCAAAAGATTAAACTCTTGAAAAACAAAACCTAATTTTTGTCTTCGAAAAATTGCCATTTCATTTTTATTAAGCTTGGAAATGTTATTGCCTTCTATTTCTACATGACCTGTGGTTGGCTTACTAATGCCACTCAATATATTCACTAGTGTAGTTTTTCCACTTCCTGATGGTCCCATAATCCCAATAAACTCACCTTTATTAATAGAAACATTTACTCCATTTAAAGCATAGGTTGAATTAGTTTCGTCTTTTCCACCATAAACCTTTGTTATATTTTTTGCACTTAAAACTGCCATAAATACTACCTCCTTAAACTATTAGTTTTACTTATACTTTTATTTTAAGTCAGTAGCCTAAGCTAAACCATTTATCTTCCTAAAATAATCTTACAGTTTTGAAAGGTAAGTTATAATAACTTCTGTACCTTCGCCTACTTTAGAATTCACAGCTATATTATGACCTAATCTTTTGGCAACCTGTGAAGCGAAGTAAAGGCCTATACCTGTTGCATTTTCATAATTACGTCCGTTTTCTCCTGTAAAGAAAGGATTGAATACTCTGTCAATATCATATTCAGGTATTCCAATGCCTTCATCTTTTATCTTCAAAAATACTTTTCCACTTTGGTATTCAATATTGAAATATACATTTTTAGTGTTTTGTGAAGTATCCGAGTATTTTATAGCATTTGACACTATCTGATCTAGCATCGCTTCATTCCACTTTACATCTGAAAGTACCTTCACAGAGTTTTCTTCTAGGTCTAGCTTTGGATAAACCTTACTATAAATAAATTGATTTTTTCTATTATTTATGACTTTTCTTAAAGTAGCTACTAAATCAACGGTGTCTGGAACATAATCTTCAGTAAAATCCTCAAGCCTTAAAAGATTCAAAACTTGTTCCAATTTATTTAAAAGTTTTATATTTTCTTCATTAATATCCTCTAAAGCTTTTGATGATGATATTTCTTCCTTAATGGTTTTCTGTAGTATTAAGTCTATAACAGATATAGGTGTTTTCATATTATGAATCCACTGGGACACAAAGCGTTTTTTACTCTCGTCCTGAAAATTAATTGAACTTATTCTTTCCATATAACTTTGATGAATGTTAGTAATTGACTGAACTAATTCCTTTTCTTCCAGTGAATGAGTTTTAATTTGATAATTCATATTATCTTCTAGCCTTTTTACTTTTATATTAAATTCACTATAACTAACCCATCGATAGGTAATAAAAATTATGTACAGGAATATAGAAATGCAACCAGGGTATATTAATTCAATATTTCCCCCTACAGAAATGTAATAGAATAAACCTATAAGAAAATTACTAATAAAATAGACCATTGTATAAAATAAATGGTCCAATAAAAAATTCTTTAATATTCTCTTTTTCATAGCAAATCATCCTTTAAATTTGAAGTATCAAATATATATCCAAGACCTCGTTTTGTTTTAATAACATCATTTATATCTAATTCGCTTAATTTGTTCTTAACCCTAGTTACATTAACAGTAAGCGTATTATCATCTACAAAACTCAAATCATCCCATAGTTCTGCTAGCAATTCTTCTCTAGATATTATAGTATCTGTTTTTCCTAAAAATCTTTTAATAAGCTTAAATTCATTTTTGCTTAATTCAGTAGATTTTTGTTTATACTCAATTTTAAAATTTCTTTCATCTAGTTTAATACCAAATACCTCTATATCTTTTTCCTCAATAACTGAGTATTCTCCGTAAACTCTTCTTAAAGAGGATTTCACTTTTGCAACAAGTAGCTCAATACTAAAGGGCTTCACTACATAATCATCTGCACCTAGTTCCATGCTCATTACCTGCTCTAGATCTCCATCTCGTGCAGAAATCATAATTATTGGAACCTTTGAATGTTTTCGAAATAATCTGCAATAGTAAAAGCCATCGTAGTAAGGCAGGTTAATATCTAATAATACAAGTTGGGGATTCACTTTTTCAAAAATAGCTTGTACATCAGAAAAGTTTTCTACACAAATTATATTGTACCCATATCTCTCTAGAGAATCTTTTATTAAAGTTCTTAGTTTAATATCATCTTCAACAATTAATATCTTAAGCACAGGTCTTCACATCCCTAACATTAAATCTACTTTAATAGTATCAATGCTCTTAAAAAAAGTCTATCTTTATATGCTTTTATAAAAGTTCTTAAGGTATGGAGCTAATTTTAATAATTAATTTCTATATATCTATGTACATTCCATCATAAGCAAAAGTAAAATTACTATAGTTTTTTTCTAGCTTTCTATAGTCATCAAAGCTTAACCCATCATCTTCTTCAATATGCGTAAATACAACCTTTTTGGGGTTTAAACTATTAATAATTCTAAGATTATCCCTATGGAAATTTGTTACATCATCTTCCCTACAATTCATGTATCCCAATCCCATAATTATCAAATCCACATTATACAATTCCTTCATTATAGGTAAATACATAGAATGGCATGGGCAAAATATAACTTTTTTATTTCCCTCTTCAATTAAAAAAGCATAAGCAAAATTATTAATTAATTTAATCCTTTTAACAGATATATTGTCAAAAATTATATTAGAATCTATACAATTTACTTTACAGTAACCTTGATTTTCATAGAATTCAAATATAGAATTATCTTTGTTAAAGGCAAGTTCTATATTCTCAGGTGGCATATAAACATTTATTGGAGTTTTTTTATTTCTACCATCCATTAATACTTCAATAATCCTGCAACCTAAAGTATGATCTGGATGCCAATGAGAATAAAAAATGTTTTTTATGTCGTAAGTATTGTGTATATTCAACTCTTCATTTATATCTTCAGGAGTATCAAAAAGAATAAATTCATCATGCAAAAATAGACTTTGTCCAAGTCTTTTATAAGGAAAACCCTTTATTCTTGCTTCTTCACATACCTTACATGTACAACAAGCTCTTGGTACTCTTAAATGTCCTCCGCTGCCTAGAATCGTAAATCGCATAAATAACCTCCTTTAACAATAAATACTTCATAAATATTATTGTTCTTTTTTTAATTTTAAACAGTTTTATGAAGATTTATTTTTTGAATATCTTCTGAATAATTTCTTTGGAATTTATAATTTCATTATCAGAGCCAACTACTTCAAATATAATTTTTCCATCATAACCTTTTAAATATTTTTGGAAAATTAATTCAAAATCAAGTTCACCTTGGCCTACTGGAAGATGCTCATGTTCAATGTTAAAATGTTTGTCCGCAATATGAATACACTTGGGAAATTTCACTTCTATGATTTTCTCTAAATGACAATAGTCATCTATATGCGCTAAATCTAGGAGCAACTCTACATCAGGATTTCTATCAAATACTATTTTCAAATCATTTGGTTCATAATTTATCTTATCAATAACACTATTGTTCTCAATATACAAGGTTATATTATTTTCCTTAAGTAGCTGATTTGTTTCATAAATGCTATTAGAAAGCAAATATATAGTTTCAGAATTTATTGGTACTGATTCACATACAGGATGTATAATTACCTCTTTATGATTAAAAGTTTTTAGTACTCGAATTAATTCTCCGTTATATTTATCATAATCATTAATATCATAAACTGCATGAATAATTACTGGAAATTTAGAGTTATTTATAAACTGCTCTTTTGGGCTAGCTACTTTATCTAGTATCAGCTCACCCTTAACAAACCAAATCTGCATGAAATCAAACTTGTTTAATTTAGAAAATTCTATTTCTTCAGTATAATAATTAAACCACCTTATACTTCTTCCATATTCTATCATTTAAGATATCTCCTTTTTAATTGCTAAAATCTATACCTGTTCATTCCCTGCTACATAATCTTTGGCCAATATTGACATCACAATTAAAGACTCATAATCACCATTGTAAAAAATACATTCTCTTAAAATACCTTCTTCAACAAACCCTTGAGATTTATATAGTATTTGTGCCCTTGTATTTTTATGTCTAACGTCTAGCCATAATCTATGTGCTTTGAGCGTTTGGAAAGCAATCTTTTTAATTAGTATTAAAGTTTCTTTTCCTAGTCCTTTCCCCTTTTCACATATTACAATTCTTCTAAGTTCAATACAGTTATTAGGATTTTTGACTCCAGCGATAATTACATATCCAACAGGTTTAGATATTGTTGAATCTTCTACTATTAAGTGTAAAATATCCTTCTGTAATAAAGCACTAATATGTTGTTCTTTAGTCCACTGTCCTACAAATTGAGCATTGTTTATATCTCGTTCAGAGTTAATAACAAATTGTAAATCATCATCTTGAGTATTTCTTAAAGTAATAACCCTACCTTTTTCAATAATATTCTTCATTATTATTTTCTCCAATGTTCTATTAACGATTTCCAATAGATCTAAACATAAGCTACTGTCTATCTAATTATTTCCTTAAGTCCTCTTAAATCCTTAGAATAATATTTTATCGAGTTTTCTCTATTACTCCTTACAAGAACGCCTTTTATTCCTACCTCTTCTGATCCTCTTACATCTGCAATTACATTATCTCCAATCATCCATACAACTTCAGGATTTTTTGCTTTTTCTAAAGCATAATTGTAAATTTTAGGATTAGGTTTCTCATAACCTACATTTGCAGAAGAAATGCAATCTTCAATATAGCATCCTATACCTAGCTTTTCTACGATATCTGGAAGCTCAGGAATATGATTTGATAAAACAATATTCGAAAATCCTTCATTTTTGAAGAAATCAAGTATTTCAAGAGTATCATCATATAGTAAAAATTCATCTGGTTTTGTAACTTCATAACGAACCTTTTCGGCATATAGTATTGCTTTATTTTGAGGGATATTGAATTTTGGGTAAACCTCTGTAAATATTTTTTGCGCATTTTCCCACCAATCATCACTATGTGTTAAATGAGAATAGTCTTTTTCATGTTGCTGCCATGGGAAACCAGTGAGTGGTTGATTTTTAAAATCATCGATACTGATAATACTGTTATGTTCGTATTTATTTATAACTTTAAATAGAGCTTTACTAAACATCCAGTCATTATAGGCTAATGTTCCATGAAAATCCCAATAAATAACTTTTTTCATATTTTTATTTATTCCTTTCAACATATCTTCTTTACATCAAATTTCAGTGTGGTTAAATGCATGTCCTATAAATATTATCTGTACATCATTCAACTTAATTTCCTTAATAATATATGATTATAAAAAGAGATATTTATATATTCATGTATTTCTGAAACCTTCATTTCAAGTTCAAACATCTTTTCCTACCAACTTGAATCAAACCTTATTTCATTGTTTGGATGTAATGCATAAAATGTTCTGACTCCAACAATTTTTTCAATTGTAATATCTGTATCTGCACACCAATCTAGAAGATCCTTCGTTTTATAATAATTTATATTTCCAAAATAAGCTGCACTAGTTGATCCCCCATTAAGTAATGAGATTGCTGCATCTATATCGTTTTCAAAAATTACCTTTTGCATAATTCTTCCTAAATCATTATGTTTTATAATAGATATTATTCCATTGGTTTTAAGGACTCGGCAAAATTCTCTAAATAGTCTTGTCTTAACTATAAATATTGTACCATAAATTTACTATTTATATCAACTTATGTAATCATAGCTGTTTGCAGATACTATACTAACAGAAAAAGCCATCCTTTTTTAAGGAATGGCTCTAAGCTTAGAAAATATTTGTTTTTGCATCGTTTTTTCTTAGTATATGCTATATAATATCAAAATTTAGTATACATAATCTTTATTATGAACTATTTCATATCTGTTAAGTTTCATAGGCTTCCATTAATTTAGCAATATCAAACTTTTTCATTTTTAGAAATGCTTCAGTTATTTGTGCAAGTTTTGTTACATTTTTATCTTTCATAATATCATTCATAATAGTTGGCGTGATTTGCCATGAAAATCCAAACTTGTCTTTTAACCAACCACACTGTTCTGCTTCAGGGTATGCAGAGAGTTTATCCCAATAGTAGTCTATTTCTTCTTGAGTATCGCAGTTCATAATAAATGAAATTGCTTCATTAAAAGCAAAGTCATGCTCATATGCACTGTCCATTGCGGCAAAAACCTGCTTTTCAAGTGTGAAATCCGCATGCTTAATTGAGCTAGCTTTGTTAGGTTCAGCACTTTCACCATATCTAAGAATATCTCCAACCTTAGTGTTTTTGAAAGTAGTGGTATAGAATTGGATGGCTTCTTCTGCTTTTCCGCACTGATCGCCCACAAACATCATAGTTGGTGTGATTTTTTGTTTAATATCACAACCGCCCAAGTACATAATTTGCCAAGAAAGACCGTATTTATCAATTACCCATGCATATTTTTCACTGAATGGATATGCTTGTAATGGCATTAGAGCTGTACCTCTGTCAATAAGTTTCTGACAAAGCAATTCAACTTCTTCAACCGAATTGCATGCAATAAGAAATGAAACAGCTGGTGTAAATTTAAAATATGGACCTGCTGAAAGAAGTATAAATTCCTGTCCTGCAAGTTCAATAGTTAACATTTCAACTGTTCCTGATGGTGTATTATTTAATATTGTTTTATCCTTTAGTTTTGAACCTTCAAATAGGGATATATAAAATTCTGCTGCCTCAGCTGCCTCCTTGTCAAACCATAAGTGTGGGATGATTTTTTGCATATTAGTCTCCCCTTTCTTTACATAGTAAATTGGATTAATATATGTCACTTGTCACGTGCCTGGCACCTACCAATAAAAATTATCAAACCTTAATTTTTTTATAGTTAATATTCTCTAATTCAATAATCATCTATAAAAACTACATTATGTGACTTTCATGAACAATTATGCACTTATTGAATATTATATACCAATAGACAAGCTATATTTATTCATATGATAAAATAATTCTTAGGAGATGTGAATATGAGTCAAGAACCCAAAGATTCTAAGGTGAGTAATAAAAATACTAAACCGCAAAAAGTAGTTAGTATTCCGGTTTCATTATATAAATCAATGCTTGGAAAATATTTTGTTGGTCAAACTGAAACTTTATTGGTAGGCAATGAATCTAATGCTTGGGCTGGATTAGTAAACCCTCGTAATTCAAATGCAAATTTATATGTCAATGTATTTACTATTTCAAATTTCTCAGATAACTATTTAACCGCTGAAATATGGCTCAATACCAATTTCCCAGAAAAAAGTAGTATATCCCACAAAGTTTCTCCAACAAATACAACTTTAAATCCACTTCCAAAAAATAAGGTAGATATTCGATTTGTAGAATCCACCACTCAAGTTCCTGAAAAAGGAGTTAACGTATATGAACGGATAGTTCCGCCTCATACAACACTAGTTAGCGAAGAAGATGGGAAATTTATAGAGCCTCCAAAAGGAAACTACGTGATAGTTTTAAAATCAACAAGTTCAAAACTTAATAAGGTAATAGTAGCTTTGGGGTGGTGGGAAAAATCAATATGCTAACTAAGATATGTTAGGAAGTAATTCTTTAAATAGCAACTTGGGAAAAATTATTTTTCCCAAGCTTTGCCTTCTATAATTACTTAGTTTTTCAAATCTTCAATAAAAGCTTTAACGTACTCCTCTTTAGTGGCCCAAGAAGTTACAAGACGGATTGCTGAATTGTTTTCATCAATCTTTTTCCAAATATAAAAGGAGTACTTCTTTTGAAGCTTTTCTATCAAGACATTGGGTAAGATTGGAAATATCTGGTTTGATGGCGAGTTCGTAAGAAAAGTGTATCCATTAGCATTGATTCCATTTTTAAGTAATGTAGCCATGCAATTAGAGTGTTTTGCTAGATCATAGTACAGACTATTTTTAAATAGTTCTAAAAATTGTACCCCTAGAAGTCTTCCTTTTGCAAGTAGTGCTCCCTTTTGCTTAATATGAAATCTAAAATCTTCTTTGAGTGAATCTTTACATATTACAAGTGCTTCACCCATAAGTGCACCATTCTTGGTTCCGCCAATATAGAAAGCATCAACTAAATTTCCTAAATCAAAAAGTTCAATATCATTTTCTTCTGAGCACAGAGCTGAACCAAGTCTTGCACCATCTATATATAAATACAGTTTTTTCTCCCTACAAAACTTACTTAAACTTTCAAGCTCACACTTATTATATATGGATCCTATTTCTGTAGGATTTGATATATAAACTAATTTAGGTTTAACCATGTGTTCATCTGCATGTTCATCAATAGCCTCTTTAATATGTGAAGGATTCAATTTTCCATCACTTACTTCTATAGATATAATCTTATGCCCTGTAGCCTCTATGGCTCCAGTTTCGTGACTGAGTATGTGTGCTGTATTAGCTGCAATGATTGCTTCATGTGGCCTTAAAAAAGCAGAAATTGCAGTTAAGTTAGTTTGTGTACCTCCTGTGAATAGATGAATATCTACATCATCATGCTTTATTCTTTTCTTTATCAATTCAATTGCCTCTAAAGTATATGGATCCTCTCCATATCCTTCAACTTGCTCCATATTTGATTCTATCAAAGCACTCAATATCCTTGGATGTGCCCCTTCACTATAGTCATTCTTAAAACTATACATATTTTTTTAACTCCTCTTCATTAGTATTCGATGTTTTATTTAATAATTTAGCAATTTCACAAATTACTTATAGCAACCTCACCCTAATTAGTTTTTATTTTAATTGAAGCAACTTTTTTATCATGAAAAAATACATCCCAATTTGCATTAATAGATGTTAATATCATTGTATTTTGTCAAACTCAAGAAGTCAAACATAAAAAATAAAGCAACCAAGGCTTTCTAATACTTGATTGCACATTGTAAAGTATATTGTTATTTAAAGATAATCAAATTGTGCTCCCCAATAGTTACAATTTTCTAGTATTATAGTGTTCTGAGATAAATTATCACCACTTATTGTTGCAATATAAGTATTACATTGTTTCTTTCCATCCGCGCCTTCATATTTCATATAAGCTATTCTTTACATTATATACTAAAGTTATTGCCAAAATATTATTGATTAATCTAAATCTTGAATTTTAAAGAATCACCCTTAACCTTTAGACACATCTACAAAAAATAGTAAAAGACCTCTTTGGCTACATATCAACCCAAAAAGGTCTTTTACATAAAACTTAAAAGTCTAGTTTTAGCAAGCAAGAATTTCCTTAATTAAAAACTCTTTCCCACTTATTACTTCCCAGTCACTATTGCTTCCACAGTTTGGGCAGATTTTATTATGCTCAACAACTGTAAAAACTTTATTGCATTTTTTACACATAGCATTAGCTGGTAATATCTCAATTTTCAATTCAGTGTCCTGTAAGGATGTACCATCAATTGCAGCCGGGAAACAGTCTTCAACATATTTTGGAATCATGGGTGAGAGCTCTCCAATTTGGAGAACGATGGTCTGAACTTTTGTTACTCCATTTTGTTTTGCGAAGTTTTCTACTGTTTTAACAACTTCCATTACAACTCCTATTTCATGCATATTAACTCACCTCTCTTATTTAAGTATAAAGAAGGGTGGAACTATCGTTCCACCTTCTTTTACGAATTATAATTCGTTAATTATATTGTATTACCTTTTTAATTTAAGAGCAACTTTTTTCACATTTTTCATTGCAATTCTTCCTTGACGTTTGATAACATGCTTAATAACTTCTGCTTTCATATCATCAAAGTTTACACCAGCTGCATCATATTTTCTTACTAGTGAAATTGCATCGAACTTACACTTAGTAGTACAAATACCACAACCTACACATTGGAATTGATCTACTACTGTAGCTCCACAACCAAGGCAACGCTCTGTTTCTTTCTTCATTTGATCTTCAGTAAATGTAACACGTAAATCATTAAATGTTTCTTTTGATTTACTTCCTTCTACATGAAGAGGTCTTTGTCTAGGTAAACGATCATATCCCTCCATGTTCAAGTTTTCTTTATCAAGAGCATGGTATTCTCTCTCTCTACCTATGAACAAGTTGTCTCCAAAAACATAACGATGAATTGAAATTGAACCTTGCTTTCCAAGTGCAATAGCATCTATAGCAAACTTAGGTCCTGTTAATGCATCTCCACCTACAAATATATCTGGTTCAGCTGTTTGGTATGTTACTGCATTAGCTTTAACTGTTTTATTTGGATTTAATTCAACTTTTGTATCAGTTAATAATGTACCCCAATCAATTCCTTGTCCAACTGAAATTAAAATGTTATTTGTTTTAACAATCTTAGTTTCATTTTCATCAAATTTAGGGCTGAATTTCTTGTTTGCATCAAATACAGAAACACATTTCTTGAATTCTATTCCAACAACTTTTCCGTTTTCTACAAGAATTTGTTTTGGACCCCAAGAATTGTTCATTGAAATTCCTTCTGATAATGCTTCTTCAATTTCTTCATCTAAAGCAGGCATTTCTTCTCTGCTTTCTAAGCAGAACATTTCTACTTGTGAAGCTCCAACTCTTGTAGCTGTTCTAGCAACGTCTATTGCAACATTACCTCCACCAATTACAACTGCTGGTCCTTCTATTTTTACATCTTCGCCTAAGCTTACTCTACGTAAGAATTCTACTCCTGTTACTACTCCTTTAGCATCTTCGTTCTCAAGACCTAATCCTCTTCCAGCCTGAGCACCAATTGCTAAATAGAATGCATTGTAACCATTCTTTCTAAGTTCTGGAATAGTAATATCCTTACCAACTTCAACGCCCTCTTTAAATTCTACTCCTAATTCTCTCAAAACTTCGATTTCTGCATTTACTACTTCTTTTCCTAATCTAAAAGCAGGAATTCCAAGAGTTAACATACCACCAAGTTTCTTTTGCTTTTCAAATACGGTTACTTGATATCCTTCAACAGCTAAGAAGTAAGCACAAGTAAGTCCTGCTGGACCTGCTCCAACTACAGCAATTTTTCCTGCTCTTGCTACCATTTTTTCAGGTATAAAGCGGTGTTCTGCTTTTAAATCCTGATCAGCAAGGAATTTTTTAACTTCATCAACTGCAAGTGCTTCATCTACACCAGCTCTTGTACAAGCATCTTCGCACTTTCTTGGGCAAATACGTCCGCAAATTGCTGGGAATGGATTTTCTTTCTTTATAAGTTCTAAAGCTTCGCCATACTTTCCTTGTGATGCTAACTTAATGTATCCTTGAACTCCTATATGAGCTGGACATGCAGATTTACATGGGCTTGTACCATCTACATCAACAACTTTACGATTACGGTAATCAGGATTCCATTTGTCTTTTCTCCATCTTGTATCGTATGGTGTATCTTTTACCTTAGGAGCTACAGTAGTTTCCTTTGAACATAATTTTTGTCCAAGTGTTAATGCATTTGATGGACAGTTTTCAACACATTCTCCGCAAGCAACGCATTTGTCTCTATCAACTTGTGAAACATAGTTTGATCTAGACCAATCTGGATTTCTGTAAAGGTTTGCATTTCTTAGTCCAAAACAAGAGCATCCACAGCAATTACAAATAGCAAGAGCATTTCCTGGTCCTGATAAGTTAGGTATCTGATGCATCATTCCTTCTTTTTCAGCTTGTAAACATATCTCTCTAGCTTCTTCTCTAGTAACTTGTCTACCTATTCCTGTACGAATATAGTATTCAGCAGCAGGTCCTAGCCTAAGACATATGTCTTCAACTCTATGTCCACAGCCTTCTCCAATGATTCTCATAGATGCACGACATGCACAATCTGTAACAGCAATAAGATCATATTTATTAAGAAGGTATTCTATTTCCTCATATGAAGCTTTTCTTGAATCTCCATCAATAGCACTTTGAACTGGGATAACTCTCATTACACCAAGACCAACTGGAATGTTACCAGCCATCATTGCACCTAGTTTTCTTGTATATTCTTCAAAACACTCACCAATTACTGGATACTTTGCTAAGTTTGCTTTGTTATCAACCATATATTCCATAACACCAGGAACATACAGTTCAAGACAGTATTTATCAACACCATCTTCTGTTTCTACTTTAATAACTCCATCAGATGCCATTTGATATAGCATTTTTTCTACTTCTGCAGCTGGTTTACCACACTTAGCAACAACTTCCTGTACTGATTTAAGTTTTCTTATTTCCAATAAAAGTGCGATTTCAGCCATTTCATCTGTAACAACTGGCTCTAAAATTCTGTATTCTGGATCTGTTGGTTTTACTCTTATTACCCCACCAGTTATACCCGCTGCTATCTTATTTGCAAGTTGAAGTACCTTTTTCTTTACCATTTTTATTTCCTCCCAAACATAATTTTCGTTTTTATATTATTTTTCATTCCAATTTTTAACTTCTGTACGTAACCAATTGGCCCACTCATCAATTCCCTCGCCGGTCTTAGCCGAGATTGGTATAATCTTCACATTAGGATTTAATTTTTTCACATGTTCTTTGGCTAACTCTAAATCAAAATCAAAACAAGATATTGCATCCATTTTGTTAATTAATAAAACATCTACAATTGAAAACATATTAGGATATTTCAGAGGTTTGTCATCTCCCTCTGGTACACTCAAAATCATAGCATTTTTAGATGCACCTGTGTCAAAATCTGCCGTACATACTAAATTACCTATGTTCTCTAAGATAACGAAATCCACTCCTTCTGTTCCAAGACCTTCTAGCCCTTGTTTTGTCATATCTGCGTCTAGATGACACATTCCACCAGTATGCAATTGAATTACTTTCGCACCTGTCTCTGAAACAGTATGTGCATCAACATCTGAATCAATATCAGCTTCTAAAACTCCAATTTTCATTTCATCTCTTAATGCTTCAATTGTTCTTAGAACAGTTGTTGTTTTACCAGAACCTGGTGATGACATCAAATTTAACAAAAATGTCTTTTCCTTTTTTAGTTCTCCCCTAAGTAAATCTGCTTGCCTATCATTGTTCTCAAAAACACTTTCCTTAATTTCAAGAATTTTAAACTTATCCATAAATCCTCCTCCTCTCTATAAAAAATCTAGAGCCATGTTTAAAAATATTAAACAAGTATTATAGTTTCCAATGTAAATTAAACACGTTCGTTAAAAAAATAATTATCCTCTTACATTTTAGTTCGACAAAGTTCTACTGTCAAACAAATGCAATGTGTTGATATGACTGGGTTTGGAAACATTGCGTTCTTGTTAAGTTTACAGGTAATTAAAAATATAACCTTATTGATAAGTACTTAACTTATAGTAATATTAACGCTTAAAGTCCTGATATTCTTAGGTTTTTAAAGCTATATATACTTTGCATATGAACTAATTCGCAAATCAATTCTACAATAAAATATGTAAATAATACTTGAATGTAATATTATAATCTATATTTTCTGATTTATGTTTACAATTTTTATAGTTAATCTACTGACAACTTTAATAAATCAGCACTTTAACTATAAAAAGTTAATTTATTTTTATGCAGGTATTGATATAAATTAGATAAATGATTAATAGGATAAAGCCCTCTATTGGTCATAATAACACGCAATAGCGGGCTTAAAATATTTGCTTTAATCATAAACTATTTTCTACTTATTTTGAAATCATAATTTTAACCTTTTTAACTGCTATTTTACCACTACGTTTTATTGCATATGGTACAACTGAAGGAATTAATTTTTCATATACTAATCCAGCTTCATTAAATTTTCTAACAAGTGTAATTGCATCGAACTTACATTTAGTTGTACATACACCGCATCCTACGCACATATACTCATCAACAATTGTAGCTCCACAACTTAGGCAACGTTCTGTCTCCTTCTGCATTTGCTCTTCTGTAAATGTTCCACGTAAATCCTTGAAATTATCTTTTGATTTCTTAGACTCAGCATGATCTGCTTTTTGTCTTGGAGTTGTGTCATAGTCATCAAAAACAGTGTTAGTTTTATCAATTGCATGATAGTGTCTTCTGTCACGACCGATAACTAAGCTTTGTCCTGGTTGTACAAAACGGTGGATTGATATTGCAGCTTCTTTTCCTGCAGCAATTGCATCGATTGCAAATTTAGGACCTGTATATACATCACCACCAGCGAATACATCTGGCTCACCTGTTTGGTATGTAAATTGATCTGCTTTTACTGTCTTGTTTGGATTCAATTCTATCCTGCTATCAGTAATCAAGTTGCCCCAATCTATTGCCTGACCTACTGACATCAATACGTTATCTGCTTCAATAATTTTTGTTTCTTTGTCATTATAAGTTGGATTAATCTTTCCGCTTACATCAAATACTGAAATACATTTCTTGAATTCTACCCCAACAACTTTTCCATTTTCAACTACGATACGTTTGGGACCCCAAGAATTGTTGATATAAATTTTTTCTTCCATAGCTTCTTCAATTTCTTCATCAAGAGCTGGCATTTGTTCACGTCTTTCTAAACAGAACATTTCAACTTTTGATGCCCCTACTCTTGTAGCTGTTCTTGCAACGTCTATTGCAACATTACCACCACCAATTACAATTACTTTTCCTTCAAGTTTAACTTCATTACCCAAGTTCACATTACGTAAGAAATCAACACCAGTGATAACACCTTTTATATTTTCTCCTTCTATACCAAGCTTTCTGCCTGCTTGAGCTCCGATTGCAACATAGAATGCTTCAAAGCCTTGATATCTTAATTCTCTAAGTAATACATCCTTACCTACTTCAATTCCTGTCTTAAATTCAACACCTAGTTCTTTTAAAATTTCGATTTCTGCATTAACTACATTTTTTTCTAGTCTGAAAGATGGTATACCTAGTGTTAACATACCACCAAGTGCTTGTTGTTTTTCAAATACTGTTACCTTATAACCATCAATAGCTAAAAAGAAAGCACAAGAAAGTCCTGCTGGACCAGCACCTATAACTGCAATTTTCTTACCATATTCATGTTTCAATTTAGGTACATAACGACTCTCCATGTTTAAATCTTGCTGTGCAATGAATTTTTTGATTTCATCAATTGCTATTGGATCATCAATATCTCCACGGGTACAAGCATCTTCGCATTTTCTTGGGCATATACGTCCGCATACAGCTGGAAATGGATTTTCATGTTTGATAAGTTCAAGTGCTTCTTTATATTTTCCTTGAGAAGCCATCTTAATATAACCTTGAACGGAAATATGAGCTGGACAATTTGTTTTACAAGGACTTGTACCTGTTTCAACAGCATCTTCTCTATTAGTACGAAAATTAGGATTCCATTTGTCCTTACCCCATATATTATCATAAGGAAGAACACGTTCTTTTTCTGCTATTGGTGTTTTTGTGCAGAGTTTTTGACCTAATTTAAGTGCATTAACCTGACAATTTTGTACACATTCTCCACAAGCAACACATTTGTCCTTGTCTACTTTTGAAACATAGTTGGAACGTATCATATCAGGAGTATTGAAGTATTCTGCCAATCTTAGAGCAAAGCATGAACATCCACAGCAGTTACAAATTGCTAGTGTTTTTCCTGGTCCTTCAATATTGGGTATTTGATGTACCAAACCGTTTTCCTCAGCTTTTTTAAGGATTTCAAAAGCTTCTTCACGATTGATTTTCCTAGCTCTGCCTGTACGAATATAGTATTCAGCACCTTCTCCGAGCTGAATACACATCTCTTCTTTCAAGTGACCGCAACCTTCTCCCATAGCTTCTCTTGATGTACGACAAGAACAATCTGAAACTGAAAAAATTTCATTATCATTAAGATAATGAGAAAGTTCTTCATAAGAAGCTCTTCTAGTTTCACCATTAATAGCTTGTTCTACAGGTAGTACACGCATTAACCCTTTACCAGTAGTAAGTAAAGGTGCTAGGGGGGCTGTTCTTCTTCTTGTATATTCTTCAAAGCACTCTGCAATTACGGGATACTTTTTAACATTTTCCTTATTATTAACCATCATTTCCATAATGCCTGGAACCCAAATTGGTAAGAAGAATGTATCAACACCATCTTTATTTATAACTTTACAAACACCAGCAACTGCTAACTTCCATAAAAGTTTTGCAGTTTCCTCTTCAGATTTACCACATTTAGCAGCAACTTCTTTAGCTGTCTTGAATTTACGCAACTTAAGGCACATTGCCACATCTGCCATATCGTCAGTTACAACAGGATCTAGAATTCTATACTCTGGATCTGTGTGTTTAATTCCTATACCGCTTTTGCTCTCAATGCTAATTTTGTTTGCAAGCTTTAATATCTTTTTTCTAATTGCCATAATTTCTCTCTCCTCAATTAATCACATTTTTTTGTTGTTTATATAACCCAATAATGCATTTAAAGTCATATCGTACACTAACATATTAATGTGTCCAGCAATTAGCATGCCAAATTCTGTGCAAAATATTTATATAATTTAATTTACCCATTGAAAACTAAACCATAACAACGATTTTAGTAATATTAATTTATTAATATTACTATTACAAATGATTTTTAAACACTTAAATGACTACTTATTATGTAACCACTTTTACCCATACTGTATCCAACCATTTACACAGTATAAGTTTTTATACAGTTTTTTATACAAAAAAATCACTGGCTGTTAACCAGTGAGAACATAGGGTATTATTTATTTTTAAGGGAGAGTCTATTAATAATATATATTAGAAATATGTCAGTTTAGTGTACTTACAAAGAACAAAATATTAATTAATTGTAAATTAGTTGTTAATAAACATAAACTCCCTTTTTATTACTTATGTCTCCAAAGCAACTGTGACCACCAGTTCCAAAGGGGTCAAACCTTACTGTAGCTACTTTATTACCCTTTATTGATAGTTCATTTCCTACTTGAAAAAATCCTCTTTCATGGGTAGCCAAGTTTATTTTTCTATATATAAAATTTTCATTATTATAGAAGTTAATTATACCTGCATTAAACAATTGCCATTTTCATAAATGCATGTTCCATAAATCAAATGAATTTCTCTATTTATAGCTTCTTTTAAATAATGTAAGGTAATATTATTCATATTGAAAACAACTTTGAGAATGGAATAATTTGCACAATATCTGACATCTTTTTGATTTTCCCAAATTATCACCACTGTAATTAATTATATAATAGTTAATAATGAACCAAGTAGTAGTACTTTGCAAGCTTTCTTAGAATAATATAAAACTGTTAATTATCTTTACTGTTCGATATACTTATTTTTCTAGTGTGTACTTTGCTATATAATTAGTTAACATAATAAACATTACGGATATAATAACTTTTTTAAAGCTCCTGTTACTATTTAACTCATAGTATACTTTAAGATTACCAATGTTTTAGACGTGTTATTCTTTTCAAATCAGTGTGCTCCACAATATAGGAATAAAAAAACACTGTCTCCAGTGTTTTTCATTTTATAATTTATTTATTTATGGTATCTATATTCTTAGTATATCCTGCCTATTTACGTATTTTGTATGAAGAAGTTTGTGGGATTTTTCACTTAATGGCTCACCCAAAAATTCTTTATAAATCAGCTTGATTGCAGGAGATTCATGTGATTTTCTGATAGAAATATCCTTCTCTTGGCTATAAACTTTGATGGTACGTTTCTCAACCTTTTTCCAATTACGTACTGGGTTTCCACCACCGCCGATACATCCTCCTGGACATGCCATTACCTCTATAAAATGATAATCTGCTGTTCCAGCTACTACTCTATCCATTATTTTTCTTGCTTCTCCTAGTGAATGAACAACTGCAACTTTTACAAGAGTTCCATTAATATCTACTTCAGCTTCTTTTAAGCCCTTAAATCCACGCACTGCAGTAAATTCAATATTTTCTAGTGTCTTTCCTGTGAGAACTTCATATACAGTACGAAGGGCAGCCTCCATAACTCCACCTGTTGCAGCGAAAATTTCACCTGCACCACTTCCTAAACCAAAAGGATCATCAAAAGGTGTGTCTTCAAGCTTAGAAAAATCTATTCCAGCAGATTTTATCATTCTTGCAAGTTCCTGTACTGTTAATGTCATATCTACATCTTGATATCCACTATCATTCATTTCAGGCCTTTGACATTCAAACTTCTTTGCAGTACAAGGCATTACTGAGCAACTGAATATATTTTCTGGATCTATTCCTGACTTCTCAGCAAAATATGTTTTTATAATTGTTCCAAACATTTGCTGAGGTGATTTTGCTGAGGATAGATGATTAGTGTATTTAGGATAAAAAGTCTCACAGAATTTAACCCATCCTGGACAGCAAGAAGTCATCATTGGTAAAACGCCACCATTTGTTATCCTTTTAAGTAGCTCATTACCTTCTTCCATTATTGTAAGGTCAGCTGTGAAATCAGTGTCAAAAACATAATCAAAACCAATCATTTTCATAGCTGTTACAATTCTACCTGTACTAACTACACCAGGTTCTTCACCTAAGGCTTCTGCTATTGTTGTACGTGAAGATGGGGCAATTTGAGTTATAAGTATCTTACCCTTTTCTTTATTCTTATAAACAACTTCTGTATCATCATGGATTGTAAGCGCTCCAACTGGGCACACTTGAACACATTGTCCGCAATTAACACAAGTAGTGTCTATAATTTTCTTTCCATAGGGCGGAGCTACAACTGTATTATATCCTCTGTTTTCTTTTGCAAGAACACCAACAGTCTGGATATTGTTGCAGACTTCTATACATCTACCGCAGATTATACATTTATTTGCATCAAAAGTTATTGAAGGAGATGAAAAATCTATTTTTTTACCTCTTTCTTCAACTTCATAACGTATAGGATTACTCATATTAAGCTCTTCAGCTATGCTTTGAAGCTCACAAGTCCTATTTTTATTACAGTTTAAACAGTCTTGTGGGTGATGAGAAAATATAAGTTCCATAACGTTTCTTCTTGCTTTAATTATTCTTGGAGTATTTGTTTTAACAGTCATACCCTCTGAAACTGGATAACTACATGCAGGTTGCATAAGTTTCTGACCATTTACCTCAACCATGCAGATTCTGCATACTGATTTTACAGTTAAGTCTTCGTGATAACAAAGGGATGGTATATTTATATTAATAAGTTTTGCAGCTTCAAGAATAGTAGTCCCTTCTTGAACCTGTACATCAATTCCGTCTATATTTAAATTTATCATTAGCTTATCCCCCTATCCGGTGAACATTTATGACAATAATTTTTGTCAAGATGACTATTATATACTTCTCTAAAGTTTGAGATACTTGTAAGTACTGGAACTGCAGTTGAATGTCCCAGTCCACATAATGCTGTTTCTCTCATAGTATTAGAAAGGTCAATCATTGTATCTATGTCTTTTACGCTTCCTCTACCTTCAGAGATTTTTGTAGCAAGTTTCAGAAGCTGAACTCCACCTTCTCTACAAGGGATGCATTTACCACAGGATTCATTTGTAAAGAATTCCAATATATTTTTAACTATATCAAGAACACAGTTAGTATTATCTATTACAAAGATAGTTCCACAACCAAGTCGTCCGCCTGAAGATGCAATATGATCTATATCAAGTGGAATATCTATCTGAGATGGATTTATAATTGCACCTGAACTTCCTCCTGTTTGGATTGCTAAAAGCACTTTATCATCTGCAATTCCTTCGCATACCTCATAGATAATATCCTTTAAATTTACACCCATGGGGAATTCAAATACTCCACGTTTTTTTACGTTTCCTATTACAGTAAATAATTTCGTTCCAGGACTATTCTCTGATCCAATGCTACGAAACCATTCAGCTCCTCTTGCAAATATTGGTCCAATATTCGCTAAGGTTTCAACATTATTCAAAACCGTTGGGAGACCAAATAGACCGTGACTTCCAGGATACGGCGGACGAGTTCTAGGCTCTCCTCTTTTTCCTTCTATAGATTCAAACAAAGCTGTTTCTTCTCCGCAAACATATGCACCAGCACCTGATCTCATTTCTATATCAAAAGAAAAATCACTACCTAAAATATTATCTCCCAAAACGTTTACATCTCTTGCACTTTTTAAAGCTTTTTCAAGAATTGGGAATAGATATGAGTATTCTGCACGAAGATAAATATATCCACGTTTTGCTCCGATAGCTTTGCCTACTATTGCTAGACCTTCAAATACACTATGAGGATCAGCACTTAGAAGTACTCTGTCTTTGTTAGTTCCTGGTTCACCTTCATCTGCATTGCAGACCACTACTTTGGAATCTCCCTCAGCATCATAGGCAAATTTGACTTTCAACCAAGTTGGAAATCCTGCACCGCCTCTACCTCTTAGTCCCGATGCTTTTAAAGTATCTATAACTTGAGCTCCATCCATGGATAGTGCGTTACGCAAACCGTCGTATACACCCATTTGCATACTTTTAGTAGCATCTATCATGTTGTCCACATCTTTGTTTCTAAGCAGTATTCGCATTTCTTCCATAGCTTACAGCTCCTCTCTAATATATTTCTTTATAATTTCCTGAGCCTTTTCAGGTGTTAAATCACCATAAATTTTATCATTAATCATAATTGCTGGTGAAATATCACAAACACCCATGCATGGACAAAGTTCAACAGTAAATCTATTGTCAGGAGTTGTTTCTCCTAGTTCTATTCCAAGCATTTGAGTAATGCTCTGCATAACTTCTTTAGCGCCTCTTACATGACATGGAGCGCTGCTACACATTCTAATTGTATATTTTCCATGTGGCTTAACTGACAAATATTCATAAAAAGTAACGAAACTGTAAACATGATTTTGAGAAAGCCCCATTTCTCTAGCTATTACCGCTGCAACATCTTCTGCAAGAGATGGTACAATCTTTTGTACTGAAATAATAACATCCATAAGCTTATCTTGTTGTCCCCTATACTTTGATGCTATTTCAGCAACTTGTACTAATGCAGATGGTGATGTAACGAAACTATACTGTGATTCATGCATAATAAATGCCTCCTACGTATAACGACTGAGCGTTATCTTATATCGAACATGTTCAATGTTAATATAGTTTAGTTGTATAGTGCCTGTCAATAGCATTCCATTTAATTAAAATATTAACAAATATAATTATTTTTTAACAATAATATTAATAATTTAACAAGTATACTAATTATTTAACAAGTATACTAATTATTTAACAAGTACTCTATAGGCCATTTTGAGCGCAAAAAAGCACCTGCTCACAGGTGCTAAAAATATAGGAAGAAAATTCATTCCAATTTTTACAATATCCCATATTTCATTATAAATGGTAACGTTTTCAATCTCCTTCCTGCTGTTATGTAGTTGTTCAATGCATTTATATTATTGTATATTTATATATTTTCGTCTTTTCTACCATTTGTCGCCTAATATTTCTTTTCTTTTTACTATGAATTCTTCTTCATTTATTATTCCATCATCTTTAAGAGCTTTAAGTTTTCTCAATTTTTCATCAAAGTTTTCCACTTTTTCCTTATTTGATTCAATTACTTCAACATCTACTTGATAATGAGCTAAACCTTTTTTGCTAAAGATATTATAGGCATGAGAACCTGTAATTCCAACTGCTATTAATGTCCAAAATATCCCGAACATACCGAATGTGGGTATCACTGTTGTTACACCAATAATTATAAATACTATTCCACCAATCATTCCTGCAATTGATGAGCTTTTGCTTGGTCTTATTCTTCCACGCTTGTACATGTTATTCCTCCTTAATCTGTCTTGTCTATAAAAAATACATTAGTTGTCATCTAAATACTCTGAGTATTGAATCTGGTTTTGAGCTAATATCTAGTTTTCAAAGTTCTTCATTTAATTCTCAATCTCTTTTTTAAAGTAATGCCAGATATATGATGTAGATACTAATTCCCATCCCTGTTGTCCATATTCATTAAGTATTTTTGTTGTTTTTTCTGCACCACCCGTAATTCGCACACATTTATATTCATACTTTTTCATATAAGAGACCTCCCTTATTCATTAATTTAGATAATAATACTAATCTATTATTTCACTTTTATTATTGTAATAAAATATTTAATCGTTGAAATATACAAAAAATGGTTTGAAATGTCGTTTCGGATTTTATGCAATTATTTTCATTTCTTACTATAACATAAACTTCTTATATGCATCCAGTTTCTTCTACTGTTAGTTTAAATATGCCATGAGTTAATGTGTTAAACACTTTTTCTTGATATGTAAAACAATAAATCACCTTTTTCAGGCGATTATTCTTTAAAACCCATAATCATCATTAACTATAAATATTTTAATTCTATTACTCTCCACTTGACCTTCTATTATTAGTAGACTATTACATACTCTTTCCTTTGATACACAATCTACGCACCTATTTAATGCTACACAGGGTGGGTTGTATCCTGATCTTTTTGCATTTAATGGGCATGCAATATTTTTAACTCTTTTTATAGCTTCATCAACTGTCTCAACAATTTTGTTTTTGCCGACTACAATAATTACTTTATCTGGTCCGAAGGTAATTGCTGCTACTCTATTACCACTATGATCAACATTTACAATTCTTCCATCAACAGTAATAGCATTTGAACCTGTAATATACCAATCGGTAATAAGCGCCATCTTTTTTATAAAATTACCTTCATCCTTTGTTTTCGCTAGTTCTTTATCATACACTGTATCACCTCGTTCAATTAAGGACTCTGTAATGTTCATCTTTTGTAGTGTTGCTGAATGACCAATACCTATACTGCATTCCACAGGTATGATTTCTAGTATAGAAGCTTTTACCTCCTCTAAAGTTTCAAAATATTCTACATCCATATTTCTCATTTTAAAGTTTTCTTTTAATTTTTTTATCGTTTCTACATTCATTATTTTTCTCCTGCTTTGATAAATAATATTGTTTATAATATTTTATAAAAACCAAGTACAGTCTTTTCCAGACCTTTCGGAAAATTGAACTTAGTAGATCAGATGCTTCTTCTCATAAAGTTAAAATTTGATATTGCATTTTTAAATCCCCATCTTTCGTAGAAAGGTATCATTTCATCTTTGCAATATAATTCTATATGTTTTACATTAGTAATTGTAGGATGTGAAATTATATTGTTAAGTAACATTTCTCCAATACCCTTTCCTCGGTATTCTATATCAACAATAACATCAAATACAAATGCCTTGTACATGCCGTCAGTTAAAATTCGAGAAAATCCTATTAAATCATCACTTGAGTTTAAAATTCCAATTACCTGTGAATGGTCCAACATTACTTTTACATCTTCTATATTTCTATCTTTTGACCACCAACATTGTTTATATAAATTTATTAGTTGCTCAATATGTTTGTCTTCAAGTTTTTCTATAGTTGTATACATTTAAATTCTCCTTTTTGATATTACTTAAGTTACTTTTTCTTTGACTAGCCTTCACAAATATAAAAATTCATCACACCTTTGGTAGTTGAAACAATAATTAGTATTCTAAAAAATAAAGATGAAGCAATCGCCTCATCTAAAGTTTACATTTCTTTAAGCTGATCTTTTGACATTGCAATACTATTAATATAAAAAGTGTCTGTACTTAATTCTGCGCCACACTCCCATTCTATAGTACCATCAACAATTGAGAACTTTTTAAATTCAGAGTCTTCATTGAGTGGACTAAATACGGGATATTTTAAATATGCTTTCATATCAAATAATTTCGTTTCACCATTAGTAAATGTAACTAATATTTTATAATTGTCTAAAACTTCTGCAATTTTTATATTAGGACTCTGCATTAATACCCCTCCTATATCTGTTTAGGTTCTATTCTTTCAATATATTCACCAGCAACAGCCTTATTCCATCTATCCCATAGTTCTTCTTTATGGATTAGCCTCCATGCCTTAATATAATCTCTTTGTTTTTTGCTTAGCTTACTTTCAAGCAATTTACCACTTGCTATAGAAATTGAGATTTTACTACCATCAGTTAAAATAACATGAAAATGTGGCTCTTTATGTTTTTGAGTATCCATAGGATACATTTTAATTCTAATATCTTCAAATCTAGCTAGCTCTCCCATATATAGTTTCTCCTTAACCTTAAAGTCTAATAAAAATCTATATACATTATTTTAACATATAATTTTTTAATTATCCATAACTTAACATTTAGATAACTTTAAAGTAAAATTCTATTTATACCATATTTTTGCACCATTGTTCTTATTATGAATTATCATCCCTTAAATCAGTAGAGTAATCTTTATCCACCTGAATCCGTATTTGGTATCCTTGATACTCTTCACTTAATTTTTTTAGGATTTCTTTCTTTAGCTTCTCATCGTTTTCATTGTCAAAATCAAAAACTGCATCAAAAGACATTGCCTTTTTTGCTGTATCAACAACAAATGCATGCATTTGTAAAACATACTTGTAGGATAGCACAATATCTCTGACTTTTTTTTCGATTTCAGCTATCTCACTGTTATCAGTGTTTACTGAGTAAATGCCAATAACAAGATAAACTCCATATTTTTGATAAATAAGCCTCTGCACTTCTTGTAGACTTAAATAAGCTTCTTTTATATTAAGATAATCTGGAAGCTCAACATTGATAGAGCCTAGCATACTTGTAGGTCCATAATTATGTAAAATCAAATCGTATGCTCCTAGAATTGGCTTATGTTTTACTATTTCATTTCTGATTTCTTGTACTAATTCCCTATCTGCACGCTCTCCAAGAATACTTGAGATTGTTTCGCGCATCATGGATATTCCAGAGTATATGATAAATAAAGAGATAAGTATACCTACATAACCGTCAATTGAAACTCCAACAAGTTTAGAGATAATTGCTGAGATTAATGTTCCAAAGGACATGATTGCATCATATAGTGAATCTGCTCCAGAGGCTTTCAAGGAAGGTGAATTTGCCTTTTTCCCCATGAGTTTTGTATACCAACCTAATATTAACTTTGCTGCAATAGCAATTATAATTAAGATAATACTTACTACTGAAAAATCAGTAGATGATGGATTTAAAACTCTTTTAAGTGAAGATGTAAAAAATTCTGCACCTGCAATTACCACAATTGCAGAAATTATTGAACCAGACAAATATTCCACTCTTCCAAAACCGTAGGGATGCTTTTTATCAGCTGGTTTTCCTGCTAACTTCATAGCAACAATAGTAATACCAGAAGAAAGCGCATCACTTAGATTATTAACTGCATCAGATATAATTGATATTGAATTTGCTCCAAGTCCTATAATTATCTTAATTATGGCTAAAATTAGGTTAGTTCCTATGCCAATGATTCCAGTTTTAACTACAAGTTTTTCTCGGTTGAACTCCATAATTTGCCCCCTCCATATATTATTTTCCATTCTTGTATCATGCTATTTATTATTAATTATATCTTTGTAATATTCAAAGCCTTACTTTGGTTCCTTTATCTACATCAAATTATATTACACTTAATGATTTCAATTTTCAACAAATCATAAAAATGTAAACTATTTCAGCTTTTATAATAATCCAGTCTAACTGGAGAAATTTCAAGCTTACTTACAACAATCTCTGTTGATACAATAAAACACCCAAACTTTCATTTAGGTGTTTTACTGAATATGTTTGTCATTATTATTCTATCACTGGAAACCAACCAGGTGTATTCATTATTGCATTCCAAAGTGGCTCTGGTATGTTTAAAACTTCCCTATCCCTTTTGCTTAAAGTTGTACGTATTTCTGAACTCTTTTCCATTTGAATTTTGTTAACCCAGTCTGGTTCCATGATTAACTCTCTACCAAGTGCGATAAATTCTGCTCCACTGTCTAAGGCCTTTATTGCATCCTCTGGTGTAAGAATAGAACCTACCCCAATAAATGGTACTCTACCGTGGATTTGATCAATTATTTTGCAAATAATTGGTTTTGTATTTGCTTTATCTCTCATTGAACCTTGCCAATAATCCATTATGGAAATATGCAAGTAACTTAATCCTTGATTTGCTAATACATCTATAAATGAATGAGTATCTTCTAAAGTTATACCTGGATTCTCAATTTCTTCTGGTGAAAAACGATAGCCTACTATGAAATCCTGTTTAGCATTCTCTTTTACTACTTTTTTCACTTCTGCTATGACGGCCAATGGGAAAATCATTCGTTTTTCAATACTTCCGCCCCACTTATCCTCTCTGCGATTTGAGTGAGGAGAAAAGAACTGTTGCACTAAATATCCATTAGCTCCATGAATTTCCACACCATCAAAGCCTGCTTCAATTGCTAATTTTGCAGTTTCACCAAAGGCTTTAATTATATCTTGAATTTCTTCTTCTGTCATTTCTCTAGGAGTTGTTGCTCCTGGTCTTAGTGGTGCTACACTACTTGCACTAATAGTTTGGCCTTCAGGTATTTCAGCTGGTATTGCCATTCTGCCTCCATGAAACATTTGTAAAATAGCTACGGCACCTTCGCCTTTTATTGTTTCAGCTAACTTTTTTAGTCCTGGTAAGAAACTTTCATCATAAGCTGCAAATTGACCTGCAAATCCTTTTCCTGATGGTCTTACAAAGGTAGTGGCAGTAATTACAATTCCTACTCCCTTTGATCTTGTTTTATAATAACTTAATTCCGCCTCAGACACTGTTCCATCAGCATTTCCAGAAAAAGTAGTCATTGGTGACATAACTATAGGATTTTTTACATATATTGTGGAACCTAACTTTCTAGGTTGAAGTAGTTTTTCAATTTTCAATTTAATCTCTCCCTTTCAATTAACACAACCTTATTATTACACTTTTCTAGTTTATTTATCATTTTTAAATCCTTGATCTTTAATTGCTCCAAATACTTTTGGATAATATACAGATTTATATATATTTGAAGTAAATATACTCCAATTTCCTTCTTGTGACTCTCTACCTGTTTCCTTTAAATAAGCTTCTATTTCTGTATCATATTTATCTATGGCTGGTTTTAATATATCAGCATTATATTTTTCATTATGCTTAAAGGTTTCAAAAGGCATTCTTGGTTTTTGCTTTGAGTTATCAGCAGGATAGCCTAAAGCAAGACCTGCAACTGGATAAGTGTATTTTGGTAATTCTAATAATTCAATTACTTCTTCAGAATTTTTTCTAATTCCACCAATGGGAACAATCCCTATACCTAAAGATTCGGCAGCTATTACAGTTCCCCCCATAGCTATTCCAGCATCAAAAGATCCTGCTAGCGTTCCTTCTATACTTTCATGAATTATTTGTGGATTACCTGTTAAATGAGCTAATTTTTGTTTTGTTTCTTTATCTCTAACTACAATAACAGAAGTTTGCTGCCCATTAATTGAATTTGGCATGGCTTGAGCAGATTTGAGAATCTGATCTAAAGTCTCTTCAGTTATATTCTTATCTAAAAATGTTCTTATTGATCTATGATTTTGAATTAATTTTATTGTTTCGTTCATTATGTACATCCCCTTAGTTCTATTACTAATTTTCTAATTATTGTTTTCATTTAATAATTGTTATTGTTTAATAGAATTATAATCCTAATTACTTATAATATCAACCTTTTTTGTAAATTAGGCACTAATATCCATAAGACTATATAAAATAAAAAAGCAACCTATTGAAATGACCGCCGCTAAATAGACAGTGGTGTTCATCACAGGATGCTATTATCTAAAATAATAATTTTTTCCGCCCTATTATTAGGAAAATTATACCTAAACTATTAAATTCTCACTAATATTTTTTACTATTGCTTCTAAACTGTATCTGTCTTTACCAATTGTCCAATTATGTATTGTAAATGATTTACCCTTTGCTTCTATAAATAGTCCATTATTTTTTAATTCAATAGAATCTATTGAATCATATGAAAATACTTTTCGTCCGACCCCTATACTTTTACCTCCAATTATTAGAGATTGGCTTTGAATTAAAATGTACCATGTGTAATAAATTAGTAAGAATATGAATAATTGCGGGAAATTATTTGTTTTATAAGAATACACATCACATGTTCCTATCCCAACTATCATTAATAGTTGGATAATGAAAGTAAATCTCTCCAGCAATGATTTGAAGATTATTTCTTCATATAATTTCATAGCTTGTCTCAGAAAACTAAAGGAATACTCATTACCAACAATTATAGCTGGAAATAATAAGATTCCCCACTTATCTACATCAATAATAAACATAAACGGACTTAGTACAAGAAGCATTGCACAATAAGCTATTCCATAACTATGATTTGAATTGTAATCCATTATTAGCCTCCTCATTTTTTGCTTTTTTTATTGAATATGTCCAAATATTAAATCTGGTAGTTCGGTAATATCCTCCATAATATAATTAGGCTTTATTTTAAATTTATTAACTAAATCTTCATTATAATGGCCTGTTTTAACAAGTACACTTGTAGCATTAATTGTTTTAGCACCTACTATATCTACAGTAATATCATCACCAACAACTAACGTATTACTAGGAATGCTCCCTAAATGAGTTAGTGCTAAATTGAAAAATTCCTTTGATGGCTTGCCTAGTAAAATAGCTTCTTTATTACACGCATTTTCAAACATACTAACAAAGGCGCCAGTATTAATATTAATTCCGTTGTTGTTGAAATAGTAGTGTGATTTAGAAAGTGCAAGGATTTTAGAACCATTCATTATAAATCTAAAAACCTTGTTTATTTCGTTATAGCTTATTTTGTCACTGAAATCACCAATCACAACATAGTCTGGATGAGCATCATTCATATTTAAATCCTTTAAGCTTTCAAAAACCTTGTCAGTTACTAAGCAGTAACAAGATTTCAGAGGGTTATTTGCGAAAAATTCTCTAACTGCTATAACTGGAGTAAATATTTCCTTAAGTGGAATATTAAAACCCAGATTAATAAGGCTATTATGAATATACTCTACTGGTGAACCATCTGTATTCGTTATAAACCCCATTTTCATATTTTTTTCTCTTAATATTTCAATTATGCTTACAGCTGACTTAATTGGTTTTCCTTTAGCATATAAAGTACCATCTAAATCAAACAAAATTGTGTCAAAGTGTTTCACTGTATATCCCACCTTCTATATGTTATAATCAATAAAAATTAGATCCTTACACGAGTTTAACGTTGACTAGTTAATTCCATTAATTGTTATATGCGTCAATTAGTCAGACCCAAATAAAACACATTTTCTAAGGAACCATCTAGATGTATATATTCTTTAAATACATTTGGATAAATACGTATTTTACTTAATTTGTCTAATGGTATCCATTCAATTCCCTCAGAGCTAGTATCTGGATTATTTCCAATACAAATAGTTTTGTTATCTCTTAAAGAACATTGAAAAAAACACTCTATTTGATGTATTCTATTTAAAATACCACTGCCATCATCATAATCAAAAAAGTCTCTCTTACAAATACCATCCTGCCAACCTTGATTTCGCTGTCATTTCTTCTTTGCACTCTCCTTTTAAAGCAGTCTGCATATCTTCAAAAGGATCTTGTCCACCGCCTATGCAAGCATAAAAAATGCCGTCTTTATCTTTATATTTACATAAAAGAATTTTACCGTCCTCAATAATAATTGCTTTTACAGCATTTCTAATTTGATTTCCTTGCATTATTAGTTCTCCTTTATGCTTGATTTTTATGGGAAGCTATTTAGATTATCTTAAGAATGGTGCTTACGTTTGCTTATGTTATATTTTTCAATACTTACATCTATCACATATTCCTCTTTCAATAACTGCAATTTTTTATAATGTTCCGTCTTACTGTGCATTCCTTGTGCTAAATCACTCACCCACATCTCCATAAGAAATAATTTATCTTGATCATCAACTGAAAAAAAATATTCATATTTACTGTTTCCAGGTTCTTCTCTTGAATCTTTAATAATTCCCATTTCATTTACCTTATTAAAAAATTCTTCTCTTTTGCCTTCTTTTATTGTATAAATCACATTAACAAGTAGACATTCGCTCATTATAATTTCCCCTTTTTATTGAAAGTTTTTTATAATAATTATATCTGATTATACCATAATTCTGTATTTTTTAATGATTATTTACATATTTGTATAGAAAAATTGAATAGAATATGGTAGGATTCACCCATTAGATAATGTACATGCAGGGCAAACCTAAAAATAGGATGCTCTTATTTCAAAAGCATCCTTGTTCCCCTAATAAAATTTTAGCGAGTTTTTTAAATCTGATAGGTTTTGTCTTCTCCCATTCCAAAAGCACCGTTAAGGATATGTTTATTGCCATCAATATCCTTGATATAGCCAGTTATGAATCCAAAAGGTGCTCTGTATCTAACCTTTATAAGTGCTACATTTTTATCTAATTTTAAAGTGTTATCAATATGGAATTCTATGTTTACCATATCATGCTCATCTGTTACTTTCCAATGTCCATTATCTAGGTGGGTAAAGTTAACAGGTGGAAGCGGATGCGTATCACCATTTAGCCATAGATAGTTTTCATTGTAATCCTTAGGATTAGTAACTTGATTTTTTGTTAAATTAAAGGCCATAACACCTTCTTTTTCAAATGTTCCCATTCCTGTCAACCAGTCATAATGCATCTTATATGGATAATAGCCTTTGTGGTCATCAATAATTGCCAGAGAATTTTCATTCATAGTAAAAGTACGATCTCCCATTTGTATATTGCCGCTAACCTTAAATAGTTCCTTTTGACTGTACAGTGGTCTGTTTTCACCTAGTGGCATAACCACAACAGAAGGCATGCTTATACTTGTTAGTTCCACATCTACATTCATCGCCATATTCTTTTTGCTTTTGGGAGAATTTGCTTTAACATAGCATTTTCCATCTTGGAATTGATTGTTTATATTGATTACCAAATTACCAGTTTTCAGATTGTTCCGCTTGTTAATAAGCGTATCTTTAACTACTTTTTTTGGTGCTCCCATAACCTGATTTAGGGATACTTCTTTCGTCTTTTTATCAAAAAACATAATTATATTAAAGACAAAGGCCCCCACATCATAAATAGCTCCAACTAAAAAACCTTCGTCAAAGCTTATTTCAAAAGCTTCCCACTCTTTTATTCTAGAAGAATTCATAAATTTAGGTAGCCAACTCTTAACAGGTTTTTTGCAATCAATAATATTAATATTTTCAAGAGGAGCATCAAAAGTACCAAATTGTACAATACCGTTGTTTACAACGTTCTTAGGTGGAGCTACAGGCCTACGTAGATTTGAAATCACATCAGGATAAGTACTGTTTTTCATTTTCTCTGTCAGTTTCATATTTAAACCTCCATAATTACGTATTATTATTACGTATAGGCCAGTTTTACGCACTTCCTATACATATTTGGGCATCATGAGTATATTAAGAGATGGCTCTCATTGCATATCACATTTTGTGACCAATCACTTATATTATATAATTATACATAGATAGTCCAAACTCCTTCTCTTATACTTCATAATTATCACATAAGATTAATAAAAACAAGTTATTATCCTATGCTATTATCCTTCTACTAGTTTATGAATTTTAAAGATTCTATAAGTTAACTTAAGAAAATACAGCTTATATCTATACTACTATTTTAGATTTATTGTTATTATTTGATCCTCTATTGCATACATTACTCTGCCTTGATCATCTTTCTTAGTGCAATTTGTATTTATTTCTTTATAAGTATATGGTATTATCTTCAAACTAGTTGTTTCACTCTTTCCCTTATAGAAAAAAGCACCTTCTCCAATATCTGCTTTTAATGGAACAAGTTCATTATTTTGATCTACTACATCATAGTGATAATTTATATTTCCATAGATTCCATGTTGAGTAAATCCATTTTGATTTCCTAATATTCTTATTCTATCAGGTGAAACAATAACCTTATCTACTTGAAGATTATTTTCATCTTCAGTAATCTTCTTATTAACAACTACCACCTTACAGTCTTTCATATAGTTGTTAATATCATAACTAAAATCATAACTCAATTTTTCTTTAGCAATTCCATATCTTTTTGCCAGAGTAGTAAATACTAATTTTATATTTTCTTTTTTAACTAAATTCAGTCCTTTTGTTTGGGTTTCAAGAATTACGCTAGTGTCCGCTGCTTCTTTTCCTTTACCTTTTCCGATAAAGTGTAAAGAGTATCCCACGTAACTAGTATCTATATCCACCTTGCGGCCATTAACATAAAGATCAGGTATGAAATTTTTGTATTCATCACCAGTAACTGGCTGTGCTTTTCTCTTAATTTCTAGGTTAATGATTATTCTATCATTATCTGTAAAGAATTCATTTAATGTAACCTTAATACCTTTTTCTTTGATAGTTTCACCAATTTCAGCACTATAGTTATTTTTTATATTTTCTTTTCCTAACCAATTTGAAATGTTATATTTAAAGCTTTCAACATCTGCTAGTGCATTATCTCCACGTATAGCTAAATTTGCTACCATCAATATAGCTACTGCAGCAGCAACAATTTTTCTATCACTTATTCTTGTTTTTTTCTTACTGCTTTTGCTAAATCTTTTCATCATCCTTTTCTTTTCAAGTTCATCTACATTTTCCTCTTCATACTCTGAAATATCTATTTGCATTTTATTAAACAATCCATATTCTTCACTCATAAATATTGCCTCCTTTTTTTCTAAGTAATTGTTATCTCTTTATATTTTAGAGAATATACTTCTTATCTTATTCTTACCCCTAGAAACCCTATTATATATAACTGCTGGTTTTAGATTAAACTCGTTGCTTACTTCCTCAATGGAATTTTTCTCTACAAAAATCCTAATAAATAATTTTCTATCCATTGGAGAAAGTGCCTTAAGAAGATTTTCAGTTTCCGCTTCTATTTCATCTTTTAATACCTCTTGTTCTAAATTAAACTTACTTTCAAGAGCTAATTCTGAGATATCTAGCTGCTGAATACTTTTTAAATATTTTCTTTTATAATCAATAGTTTTATACTTTGCAATTGCAGCAACCCAGTTTTTTAAAATGTTTTTTTCTTTATCAAAGCAACTTATATTGTTCCATACCCCCATATAAACATCATTAATACATTCCTCCTGATATTGTTCAAGGTTATATAAATGCTTTTTTACAATAGACTTTATTAAGGGTGCGTATTCATTAATTAGTATCTCTATTCCCCTTTCATCCCTCTTTTTAATTAAGGTCACAATTTCTTCGTCCATAGATATTTCCTCCTTTAGTAAGAGCTCCTACACTAACTATTTCGAATATACTTCTTTATTTCTATCATCATTTAAACAATATTAAAAAAACCACAACATTTCTGTCGTGGATTATGTGGTGAAATCGAACCTTTTTTATTGTAGCGATATTGAATTTAAATAATAATTTATTTTCATGCATCCTCATCTTTATCAGTTATGTACCAATTATCTCCTCTTATCTCAACTTTAAATGTGACGTCTACAAAAGCTGAACCACTAACGTACTTGTTATTATCGTCTCTTATTTCAAGATCATAAAGCATTTTTACGTTTACTTTATCATTTCTGTTTTTTTGTGATATTTCCTTTAGACTAAAATTAATTTTAAAAGGTTTTTTATATTCATTACCGTTTCTTCCATAAACAGAATATATATTTATTAAGTTAAATGTATCTTTAGACATATGTTTTGATAAATCTTCAGTGTACCCTTTATCTGTTAAATACGCATCTTTTACTACATTGTATATATCGACCTTTTTTTTATGATTTACGTTTTCATTACAGGATGTAAGAGTAAAAACGAATATTAAACAAATTATTATATTTATAATATTGACTCTTCTGATAATAGCCACCTCCCGAAGCATTGTTATTAGATTAGTTCTAATCTTTTCATATTTATTTTGACACAACTGCAACAAAGTTTACAATCATTTTTTTAACTTACCTGGTATTTATTAAATACATGTAACTAAATGGCTTTAATAAAATGTAAGTTTTTTGTTTTTTTATGGATTTTTTATGGGAATAGTGCTATAATTAAAATTGACGTCAACAACTAAATAGCATTTTTCAAACACAATTACTTTAAGAATGTGTTTGAAAAATGTTATTTGTATTTTAACTTTGCTCCGTGAAAAACTCGTAAGATATCACATTTAATGAATTAGGAGGAGAATCAAAATTGAAATCGTGTAAATTAATTATTTCTATTTGTTTTATTTTTATCTCGTTATTTTTCTTGTGCCCAGCCCATAAAGTTATGGCACTAACAGACAATGGTGTTGATTTGGGTGTAAAGTATCAGACGCATATACAGAACATAGGTTGGCAAGGTTTTCTTGATAATGGTGATTTAGCTGGAACAACAGGAAAATCTTTGAGATTAGAAAGCATTAATATTTCAGTTGAAAATCCAGTACCTGGGATGACCATAAGATATAAAACCCATGTTCAAAATGTAGGTTGGCTAGATTGGGTACAAGGTGGACAAGCTTCTGGAACAACAGGAAGATCCTTAAGATTAGAAGGTATAATGATTGAATTAGTAAACGCTCCAGCAGGATATCATGTTCAGTATCAAGTTCATGTACAAAATATAGGCTGGCAAGATTGGGTACAAGATGGAGCATTGGCTGGAACAACTGGTAGATCCTTGAGACTGGAAGCAATAAGAATTAAAATTTCAAATTCAAGTTTTGCTTCTAATAAACCTATATATGCTATAGATATTGGTCATAATGCAGCTTATGATACAGGAGCTGTTGGAATAAAAGCTGAAAATGCATGTAATAAAGAGGTGGGAACTCTAGTTATATCTAAACTTAGAGCTTTAGGTTTTACAGTGGTTGACTGTTCACCTACAAGAACTCCAACCAGCACTACAGATTCTCTGCAGCAAAGATGTGATGCAGCTAATGCAGCTCATGCTGACTATTTTATGTCTATTCATTTCAATATATTTAAAGGGACAGCTCAAGGTTCGGAAATATATATAGGCTCAGACAAAATGAAAAGTAAAGCAACTCAAGTGCTAGCTAATCTAGCAAGTATAGGTTTTGTTAATAGAGGAATCCTTGATAATTCTCGTGGCTTATATGTACTAAGTAACACAGATATGCCTTCCATGCTTGTGGAATGTGCTTTCTTGGATTCAGTTAGCGACATGGCTAAGTATGATGCAAATAAAATTGCAGATGCATTAGTAAATGGTTTAATTAGTAACAATTAGCTTTTAGGTATAAATCATTAGGGTCAATATAAATACAAAATCAGTTGTCTAAAAATGAAAATTACCTAAGAGATTAAAAAGCGGATTCCTCGGAATCCGCTTTTTGTGGATAATTTATATAAGTGATTCTCTTAAATCAACTTTAAAAAGGAGTATCTCCAAAAATGACTTTTCAATCATTTTGAGACACCCCTTTATATTGTTTTTGAATTATTGTAGATAATTCGGTATATCAAAATTAATAGTTGCTCCGCTACAATATCCAGTTACTTTGTTTTCTAAAGAAGCAATTCCATATGCCCAATGTACATCAGTAGCATATTGATGCCATGTAACTGTACTATTCCAACGCATCTTGTAAACAGTATTTTGATTATAGGTATTACTATGAATGTAATTTGAAGATATCCAAGCTGCTCCACCTTTAATGGCAGCATCTACAGAAAACCAACCATTTTTGTAACCAGCCTCTGCACCATATACCTTAGCATTTCCATCATATGCACCAATTCCAAACATATTATAGGCAACTTTTGTAGGCACAGGTTGTCCATTAACTGAGCTTACGGAAATTCCATTTGACAATTGAGACGTACCAAGACCAGTTTCCCACAATGCATGTGCTACTAAATAAGTTACATTAATATTATTTTGTTTTGCAGCATCAATAAAAGATTGTCCCTGGTTTTTAAAGATTCCTTTATCTGCTAAATAAATATTTAAATTTGCAACTGAAATTCCCTCTACATAGCTATCATTTCTCATGAATTGCATATTTTGTTCATTGTTTTTAAAATTATTACTATCAAGATAATACATAACTTGATCTTTAGTTGCTTTAGCGCTACTATTTCCAAAAACAGGAGCAACAGCAAATTCTGTATCACACATTTGTTGAAGTGTAGTATTAATAGTATAATTCTTTAAAACAAATTGATTAGGAATACTTGAATTTGAGATTTTAATTCTTATAGCTTCCAGCCTCAACGACCTACCTGTTGTTCCAGCCAAAGCTCCATCTTGTACCCAATCTTGCCAGCCTATATTCTGAACATGAACTTGATACTGAACATGATATCCTGCTGGTGCACCTACTAATTCAATCATTATACCTTCTAATCTTAAGGATCTTCCTGTTGTTCCAGAAGCTTGTCCACCTTGTACCCAATCTAGCCAGCCTACATTTTGAACATGGGTTTTATATCTTATAGTCATTCCAGGTACTGGATTTTCAACTGAAATGTTAATGCTTTCTAATCTCAAAGATCTTCCTGTTGTTCCAGCTAAATCACCATTATCAAGAAAACCTTGCCAACCTATGTTCTGTATATGCGTCTGATACTTTACACCCAAATCAACACCATTGTCTGTTAGCGCCATAACTTTATGTGCTGGGTATATAATAATCAGTGCGATAAAAATAAAATTAATAATAAATTTACGCAATTTCACTTACTCTCCCCTCCTTTTTTACATATTATTTATTAATGATATAAATAGTTTAATGAAAATTGAGTATGTCTGCTACTTTAGCATATTGTTTTCACTATAATTATAGTATAAAACAATATTTATGACAAGTCTTATACCTTTTATACACTATTAATTTCCAAAGTTTATACTATAGAAACTACTATTTTTTTGTAAGTTTATATAAACACACTGGTTCACCTGTATAATAATTATCAAAAACATCATATTTTTTAATTAATTCTATTTTATAATACTTACTCAATGTGTTAGTTTCCATCTTTAAGCCAGGCACGCTTAAATAATATCCTGGATTATAAACCTTAATTCTTTTTTCTAAATTGTAAGTTCCCCATTTATTATTAACTGCGAAAGTATTACTTTGAATGGCAACTGTATTTGCTTCTTGTCCCATAATTGTCTTATTTGGAGAATTATCAGCATTAATTATTTTAGCTATATCTAAACTCATATTATAATAAGTAAACTTCGGTTCTAATGTATATTTTATTATTTTTATGAAATTATGTGTACTAATTAAAACTATTATCATTGCACAAATTAGTCCAATGATTTTTTTACTTTTAAATTCAAATATATAACTCCAAATACACCCAATTATCAAAACATAGGGTACAATTAAAATAATATAATACCTTGGTGGGAAATAGTTATGAATGGAAAGTTCAATAGCATAGCCTAAAATCCATATCAAAGACGATACAAATACAAAGTCTTCACGAAAATGTTTAATTAGTAATAAAAGAGCCAAAAATATCATTGAAATTAATATTAAATTGGGACGTCTAAAAACAGAACTCTCTATACATGACATTTGCTTTATTGCTTCTTTGAAAAAACACAAATATTGATACATACTACATTTTAAATTAGAACTTAATTGACCAGAATTAAAATAATCAAAATCATTATAGTATGGTCGTACTAAAACTATTAGATAAATAACCATAGAAGCTATGAAAGTCATAATACCTATTAAAGATTGATATATTTTATTCTTTAAATTTGTTTCTTTACTAAAAATTATGTAGATAAGAACTGGTAGCACAAAGACTCCAGAGTATTTTATAAGCACACATAGGGTTGCTGATAATCCAGCTAGTATTGTGTAGGTAATTGAAAATTCCTTATTTCTATCAGATATTAAATAAACACTCAGAAAAGCAAAAAACACAGCTGGTGTTTCCAATAAAGCAAGTCTATTAAATGAGAAAAAAAAGAAATTAGTTGATAGAATTAATGTGCATAATAACGCAGTCCTGAAACCTTTATGTTTTTTCATGAATAAAAACACTACTAAAATTAATAAAACACTGCTAGAAGCATTAATGGCTCTTGCAGAAACAAAACTCATTCCAAAAACTTTAAATACTGCTATTTGTACTAGTGGAAGCACTGGACAATTAACTAAGGAATTAAAATCCCCAGCTACATACCATTTACCAGTTAATATGAAAGCAATTGCATTTCGAGCATAACCACCTTCATCTGTGTACAAATCACCCGACCAGTCCATACTCTTAGGGAAATCTGCATTAAGGTTTACAAATCTTCCAATTATACTTACTGCGATAATAGATAATAGTATCATACATATGATTACTTCTATTTGTTTTCTATATTTATTATATAAATTCATCTTATTCTCCTCCATCTTTACCTCTAATTGCCTTTCTAATATCATAATTTAAATCTTTAATATTACTGCCTTGGGCTCTTGAAAGTCCATAATTTATTTCCAAAATAACTTATAAATAAAATAAGTGCAGTTACAAGGATTTGTGCTATAACTTTACTAAGTCCAAAGGTATTGACAAACAGAAATAATAATATGGTGCTAATAAGCAAAGTAGAAAGATTTACACTAGTATACTTAATAAAAGTTTTTTTAGTGTAGCCTTTTATACTAAAAACCCATTTTTTATTACATACAAATCCATTTAACATTCCAATGAAAAAAGATATACAATTGGCAATAAGATAAAACATTTTAAGTTTTAGAAGAATATAGTAAGCTAACCATGATATTAGTGTATTTAATACCCCTACTACACAGAATTTAAAAAACTGCTTATATTTTAAAAATAATTCATTTATCATATTTGATGCTTCACTTATCATAAGTAATACCTTAAAAATATTACTTTTAGTATATTTCTTTTTTTCATGTTAATCTCATGTATGTACATCTGTAATCTATTTAAATGAATGCTACCTACACTATTATGCTTTCTAAGAAATCTTTCATCTTCCATTTTTAAAACTTCTCTGTTTCTTTTTAAAATTTCGGTGGTTTGTGCACCTTTTGAAATCCTAAAGCAGCACAATACTTTATTTACATAGTAAAAATTTCCTTCATCCAATACTCTTAAAGAAAAATCCCAATCAGGTAAATACCAAAAGCTATTATCATAGTGTCCAATTTTATCTAGAATCTCTCTTCTATATAAAACAACTGCAGGCTCTCCAAAATGATTTTTTCCACTTATTAAAGATTTCTTTGCCACAGAACTTCCGTTAATATTGCAATCCTTCTTGAAGTTTCTTCTTGTTAACAATATTCTATTATTTTCATCTATTATATTTGAAGCACATGATACCAACATTACTTCTGGATTGCTCTCCATAATTAAAACCTGTTCTTCAATACAGTTCTTAAATAATATATCATCTTGACACAAAAGTTTGATGTACTTTCCATTGGCATGGCTTAAAGCTTGGTTCCAGTTATTTACCATGCCTAAGTTTTTCTCATTTTTATAATAATATATACGGCTATCATTAAAACTTTTAACTATATCTTCTGATCCGTCTGTGGACAAATCATCTACTATTATAATTTCAAAATTCCTATAACTTTGTTCAAGTGCACTTTTAATGGTTTGGGAAATATATTTTTCGCAATTATATACGGGTATACAAATACTTACCAATGGCTCTTTCAAGATTACCCCTCATTTCAAATTAGTTGTGCTTTTTAGATTTCCCTTCATTCTATATCGGTATTGTTAAATTTTATAGAATCGTTTTTCTCCTTTAGTATGATATTCAATAACATTTCTCCATTATGAATATATGGGGTTAAATCAGTACTCCATACTATAAACTCATAAAGTATTGGTTACTATCTCTTACTAGTAACCAATACATATATTAAATTCATTAAATCCTCAGCTTGTACAAAATTCATATTATACCCTACATAGTTCTTTCCCAAAAATCACAAGTAGTTTAGATGCTTATTCTGCTTATTCACGAACTTCAAGTTCCTACTCTCCACAAAATATTACAATTTTATTTTTTTTCAACCTCTTCTATGTTTATAAATTCCTTAATTATGTACAAAGGTCTAGCCTTAGCTTCATCATAAATTCTAGCTATGTACTCTCCTAAAATACCAATTGATATTAAATTAAATCCACTGATTATCATCAACAATACTATTAAAGTAGTCCAGCCTTCTATGCTATTATTATATAAAAATTTTCCGATAATAACATAAATTGCGTAAAGAAAGCCAAGCATTGCCAATATAAAACCCGCAAAGCTTGATAATCTTAAAGGTTTAGCTGAAAAAGATGTTATTCCATCTTTAGAAAATTGTATCATTTTTCTTAAGGGATATTTACTTTCTCCTGCAAAACGAGATTCTCTAACATATTCTATTCCTATAGATTTATACCCTGTCCAACTAACCAGCCCTCGTATAAATCTATTTCTTTCTCTTATCTGTAGTAAAGAATCACAAACGGGCCTAGATATAAGCCTAAAGTCCCCAACATCAGCTGGTATCTCCACCTCAGTCATTTTTCTAAGAAACTTGTAAAACAGCTTTGCAGTAGCCTTTTTAAGAAAAGTTTCACCTTTTCTCTTCTTTCTTATTGCATAAACAATATCGTATCCCTCATTATATTTATCAATCATATCAAGCATTAGCTCCGGAGGGTCTTGAAGATCTGCATCTATGAGAATAACCCCATCACCTTTACTGTAATCCATTCCAGCAGTAACTGCCAACTGGTGTCCAAAATTTCTGCTAAAATTAAGAAACTTAACCTTAGGGTCTAGCAAACAAATTTCTTTTGCAATTTTTTCTGTGGAATCTTGGCTCCCATCATTTACTAAAATTATTTCATAGTCCCCATCTACTTTCATCATTACTTCTGAAATTCTCTTATATGTCTCCATAATAACTAACTCTTCATTGTACATTGGCACTACCACAGAATAGAGCTTTTTAATATTATTCATAAAATTCCTCCACATTAGTAATTTATAAAATCAAATTATATTTAAATGTATTAATTTATTTTTCGACGTGAAAAAATTATCACTATTTAGATTCCGTATTTTTCCTATACTATTAATGTATTAAACTTATTTCAATTAACAGGTTTGGTCCTTTATTATATTAACACAAAACCTATAAATTATAAAAGTATTATTTTGTCAAATTCAGTAATTTTAAATATAAAACATAATGGATTTTGATGATTTTCATATATATATAAGCAAAATTCTTAGGTTAAAGGATTTCTTGTACCAATTCGAAGTTACTATATATTTATCCTTTAATGTTTATAGATTAATGTAAGAATAATCACCCCAAGGGTCGATTCAATACTTTGCCTCATGGTATAATATAATAAATAATTACACTTAAAAACAAAACTTTGGGGGATTATATGAAAAATAGACATATTAAATTTTTATTAGAAGTAGGAAAGAAAAAGCCAAACAATATTCTTAACAAAGATGCTGACTGCCCATTTTGTAGTAGAGAAACTTTAGTTGATATTATAGATGAAGAGTATCCTTTTATGTTACTTGAAAATAAATACACCGTTTTAGAAAATTCATTTCAAACTGTTTTAATCGAAACAGAAGATTGTGATAGCAACATGTCCATGTATGAAGAAGATCACATGCGAAGGTTGTTAAAATTTGCTGTAAAACATTGGTTAAGAATGGAAACAAATAAAGATTATAGGTCTGTAATACTTTTCAAAAATCACGGTCATTATTCAGGTGGCAGCATAAAGCATTCACATATGCAGATTGTAGGTTTTAAGGATATAGACTATAAAGAACTTACAGTCAAAGATGATTTTGAAGGGATTTTGATAAGAGAAGCTAATGGATGCATTCTTAACCTTTCAATAAAACCCAAGTCTTCTTTTACTGAGTTTAATATTATTATAGAAGATATAAATAATTTAGATGCAATGGCAGACACAATGCAAGTTATCACCCATTATATTTTAAATAATTATCCTGTAAAATGCCAAAGCTTCAATTTATTCTTTTACCACTTGAAAAATCAAATTATATGCAAAGTAATACCACGATTTGTGGCCTCTCCTTTGTTTATTGGATATGGAATTTTACAAGTCTCTAGTAATTTAGATATTATGGTGAAAGAAATAAAAAAAATTTATTATGCTCAATAGTGCCACCTTTAATCTCGTACTTATTTTTACCGTAAGAAAATCGTAAGGTTTTCACTACTAATTCATAAGCTTTCCTTATTGAATAACGAAAGAAGAATATTCTCTGTCTTGGTACTATATAGATACCGAAGCAGGGAATATTCTTTGTTTACGGATATATTCAAAGATAAGGAGGCTTAAAAATGCCGCGAAAAAGAATTACACAGATTTTCCCTTTCCTTTTGCCCCTTAGGCAGAAACAACGAAAAATAAGTTTTTACCTTGGTATGCGCTTTGATAAAAATAAATATTCAAAGATTGTAGAAAGCAAAAGATTGCCCTATCACCTATACACAACAGATTCTCTGCTACTAAATAAAAATAGTGGTTTTGATATGAAGTACCAATTTAATAAAGTACATAATTTAAAACTGGCTGCCAAAACAGTTTCTAGTATTGTAATATACCCTGGCGAAACCTTTTCCTTTTGGCAGCTTGTTCGATATGCTGATAAACATGACCCTTATAAAGATGGGTTAATCTTGATAAATGGAGAAATTATTGGAACCTATGGGGGTGGTCTTTGTCAATTAAGCAATATGCTCTTCTGGATGTTTTTGCATACACCCCTTACAATCCTAGAGCGCCATGGTCATGCTGTAGAAGCATTTCCTTCTACAACAGAGGATTTACCCCAAGGAACAGATGCAACCATTAGCGAGGGTTGGTTGGATTTAAAGGTAAAAAACAATACAGACCAACAATATCAGATTGAAATCAGTTTCGATGAATTATTTATGTATGGCAGCATATTCACAAATAGTATTGCTACATATTCTTATGAAGTGTTTAATCGAAATAATACCTATTTCAAGAAAGGCAATAAAGTCTTTCAAAAGGTATCAATTTATCAGAAAAAGACTGAAATAGAAACAAATAAAACTGAAGACTACTGGTTATACGATCATAGCTGTGAAATCGGCTATGACTTACCAGAAAATATTGAGATATTGACAGACTATTGAAATAAATTAATATAGGAGGACCTACATGTCACTAATTAAAGCTGAAAATGCTACAAAATCAGAAAACCTAATGAAAATGGTGGTTTATTCCTGTTCTTTTGAGGAAGAAGAATTATTTAAGAAATATGCAATGCATTATGGTATCAACATAATTATCACAAATCAACCTATTTCGGAAGAAACAGCTGAATTAGCCTTAGGATGTAATTGTATTAGTATAAATCATTCCGTTAAAATAACACCTTCCTTATTAGACACTTTATATAGTAAAGGCGTACGTTATATTTCAACCCGAACAATAGGCTATGACCATATTAATATTGAATATACAAATACAATAGGTATGTACGTAGGGAATATCCGTTATTCTCCAAATAGTGTAGCAGATTATACTATTATGCTTATTCTTATGGCAACGCGTCAAGCAAAATTCCTAATAAAACGTGCAGAGCTTCAAGATTATAGTCTCCCAGAAAAACCAGGACGGGAAATTCAGGAGCTCACTGTAGGTGTAATAGGAACTGGCTGCATTGGAAGCACTGTAATATCACATCTTCAAGGCTTTGGGTGCAAAATTCTTGCACATGACTTATATGAAAATCACCAGGTAAGTAGACAAGCAGAATATGTTTCTTTAGATACCTTACTCCAAGAAAGTGATGTTATTACACTACATTTGCCTGCTACAAAGGATAACTTTCACATGATTGATAGAAAAAGTATTGCAAAAATGAAAAATAGCACGGTGCTTATAAATACAGGTCGTGGTTCTTTAGTGAATACAGCAGCATTAATAGAAGCAATAGAACATGAAAAGCTTGCAGGTGCTGCACTAGATGTATTGGAAAATGAAATGGAGTTACTATATAAGGAAAAACCCTTGCTTAGCAGAGAGCTTGCACTGCTAAATTCATTTTCTAATGTAATCATTACACCCCATATGGCATTTTATACAGAACAGGCAGTGAGGGATATGGTACATAACTCAATATATAACTGTATCCAATTTGAAAAAAAATCGGAGAAAGTATGGATTAATATGGAGGCACTAAAAGAAATAATATGATGGAGGAATAAATATGAAACAAATTAAAGTAGCAATTTTATTTGGAGGATGCTCAGAGGAATATAAAATCTCCCTTAAATCTGCTGAAAATATTATTAACAATATAGACAAATTAAAATATGAAGTGATTATGATTGGAATCACACAAGATGGGCAGTGGCTGAAATATGAAGGCCCTGTTGATATGATTTCCACTGATACATGGAATGACAAAACATGGTGTACACCAGTAATTATGGCACCTAATCGTGATATCCATGGCATTATTGAGATCAAAGATGGTAAAACGTTTGTTACTAAAATAGATGTAGCCTTTCCTGTATTGCATGGAAAATATGGAGAAGATGGAAGTATTCAAGGATTATTTGAACTAGCTACTATTCCATATGTGGGCTGTAAAATGTGTAGCTCCGTTTTGTGTATGGATAAAAATGTAGCCCATGAAAATGTAAAAAATTCTGGAATAAAAGTAACTCGTTCAATTGCTATATATGATTATGAAAATATAGATAGTAAATTAGGTCAAATCAACACTTTAAGATATCCCCTATTTGTTAAACCCGCCGGTTCTGGTTCATCCTTTGGTGTTACAAAAGTATATTATGAAAGTGAGCTTACCTCAGCGGTTACTGACGCAAGGAAATATGATAACAAGATAATTATTGAAGAAGGTATAGAAGGCTGTGAAGTCGGCTGTGCAGTATTTGGAGTTGGAAATGATTTAACTGTTGGTGAAGTTGATCAGATAGAACTCTCCCATGGATTTTTCAGAATTCATCAAGAGGACAAGCCAGAAATAGCCTCTGAAAATTCAACAATTTATGTTCCTGCTCTTTTGGAAGAAAGCATAACAAAACAAATTAAAGAAAGTGCAAAGATTATCTATAGCGCACTAGGCTGTACAGGACTTGCAAGGGTAGATATGTTTTTGACACCTGAAAATGAAATTCTCTTCAATGAAGTTAATTCCATGCCAGGTTTTACTTCCTATAGCAGATACCCACGTATGATGGAAGCTGCAGGAATAAGTATTTCTGAAATTATAGATAAAGTTATAGAACTTGCTTTATGTAGTAAAATAAGCTAAAAACACCACTTCAGCTTATCTGAATCTTTGTGATAACCTAGTGATTTGAATAAATATATTATAAGAAAAGAGGTTAATAAAATATGAGAACATTAACAATACAGCCCAAGCAAGTTTATTACGGTGAATTAATTTTGGTTAATTCTACTCATTCCTACAAAATGGAAAGTCAGGAACAATGGATGATTCCCGTAAGAAGAGACTTCCCTGAAATACTTTTACAAAAGCGTGCTTCAAAAAAATTAGAAGAATTGATACACAAGCTCCAATGTAAAGAAGAAATTGTACCAGTAAGTGGCTTCCGTGGCAAGCAGGAACAGCTAGAGATTTATGAAGACTGTCTACGCGTAGAAGGTGTAGGATATACTACTAATTTTGTGGCCATGCCAGGACATAGTGAACATCATACTGGACTTGCAATTGATCTTGCAGAAAACAAGCCAGATATTGACTTCGTATGCCCTGAGTTTCCTTATGTTGGGATTTGTAAAGAGTTCCGTGATAATGCAGCAGATTACGGCTTTATTGAAAGATACAAAGAAGGAAAAGAGTCCATAACTAATGTAGCAAAAGAACCCTGGCACTTTCGTTATGTGGGCTATCCTCATGCTCATATAATTAATGATATGGACTTTTGCCTAGAAGAATATATTGAATACTTAAAACAATTTAGAGAATACGGTGAACATTTATACTACAAAACCAAAGATATAAAGTTTGAAATATTCTTTGTCCCTACTTACAATGGTAATAATGTTCAACTTTCCTTGCAGGAAGATGCTCATTGTCAAATATCTGGAAACAATGAAGACGGAATAATCCTAACCTTATGGTAATTCTTTAGTAAAATAACCGAGCTAAATAATAATAAAGTTATCTTTGTTTTCTGTAAGTAATGTATATATCTATAATTAAGTTAAAAAGAGGGATTCTCATGAAAAAAGTTGTTAAATCAAGAATGCTGTTATTTTTATTTTTGATATTATTAGTAATTTTCATTAGCATAGGACATGTATATGGAAAAATGAAAAACCAAAACTCAACAAAAGTAAACACTGAAGAAAGTGTAAAACAAGCAGAAGCAAATAGTCTTGGAAATGTTTCAAAAACCCCTTTTCCATTAAGTAATGACATATATAATTTTTTAAGTAATAAAATAAATAGACTTAAGGTATACAATAAATCTACTGCTTTAAATAACGGAAACACAGCAAATACTTGTGTCTATTTTATATGCGAAGTCCTAAGAGAAAATGGCTTTAACATTTCTAATTCTGTATGTAATACTTCTCAGCTACTTTCCATACTAAAATCAAAAAATCTACAGACAATTACAGATTATACAAAATTAAAACCTGGAGATATCTGCTTTACTACAGATTCAAAACAAAATAAAAATGGAACCCCTTCTCATACCTATGTATTTATGCGCTGGGTAAAAGACGGTGATTACTCTTTTGCATATATTTGTGATAATCAATCCAAAGATTATGATGGGAAAATTTATCATGTTCGTAATATTAGTAATTCATATACTATTGACGGCAAAACTAAAGATCCCTTTAGCTTTTTTGTAAGGAGGCCTCAGTAAACTCCAGTGATACTCACCGCTACGACCAAACAATGGTTTCCCTAGTAAAAGCTGATGCAAAAAATCACTACATATGAGATAATACTAATATGTTATTTCAAGCAAAGCTTCCAAAAGGGATGTGAACAATATGAATTTAAATGTATTAGTAGTAGATGATGAACAAGCAATTGCAGATTTGGTTGAAGTTTATCTAAAAAATGATAATTATAATGTATACAAGTTTTATACAGGAACAGAAGCATTGGAATGTTTGGACAAGGTTACCTTTGATCTTGCAATTTTGGATGTGATGCTTCCTGATATTGATGGATTTACTATATGTAAAAAGATTCGGGAAAAGTATCTTTTTCCTATTATTATGCTAACTGCCAAGGTTGAGGATATGGACAAAATAACAGGGTTAACACTAGGAGCAGATGATTATTTAACAAAGCCCTTTAATCCTTTAGAACTTTCAGCCAGGGTAAAAAGCCAGCTAAGGCGATATAAACGATATAATGGGAGCCAAGCTGAGGACTTAGTTGAAACTACAACAAATGAATATGATTTTTCTGGTTTAATAATAAATAATGATAACCATAAATGTACTTTGTATGGAAAAACAATTTCACTAACTCCTATTGAATTCTCAATCCTATGGCATTTATGTGAAAATAAAGGAAAAGTAGTCTCTTCTGAAGAACTTTTTGAGGCTGTATGGAAGGAAAAATATTTAGATAACAATAATACTGTAATGGCCCATGTAGCTAGACTTCGTGAAAAAATGAAAGAACCTTCAAGAAAACCAAAATTCATTAAAACAGTATGGGGAGTTGGTTATACCATTGAGTAAAAGAAAAAATAATACCAATAATAACTTAAAAACTATGGTATGGTCTAGAATCTTTACAACAATTATTATATCCACTATATTATTAGCTGCAATATTATTATTGTCATACAATGCTTATAGTAATACCACTTACTATGGAAATGAGCCAATATATAGATTAGCTCAAGTAGTTAAATACCTTTTACCTTGCCTTTTCCCAATTGTTTGGCTTATCGATATTATCTGTGTTATTTGGTTGTTTTGGAAAAAGTCCTTGAATTATATAGATGTTCTGGTGGACTCAAGCAGTCAACTTATATCAAATGATGATAAGTTAATACAGCTACCTAATGAATTAAAAGAAGTAGAATACCAAATGAATGAAGTGAAGCATAAAGCTCGTAGAAATGCACAATTAGCAAAGGAAGCCGAGCAGCGAAAAAATGATTTAATCGTCTACCTTGCCCATGATTTAAAAACCCCTCTAACCTCAGTCATAGGTTATTTAACACTACTAAGAGATGAACAAGAAATATCAAATGAGCTTCGAGAAAAGTATTTATCCATTTCTTTAGATAAAGCAGAACGTTTGGAGGACTTAATCAATGAATTTTTTGAGATAACCAGATTCAATTTAAGTCAGTTAACCTTGGAGCCAAGCCAAACAAATTTAACTCGAATGCTTCAGCAGATTGTTTATGAATTTAAACCTTTATTTGCAACTAAAAATCTCCAATGTAGCTTATATCTTGACCCAGATATTCAAATAAAATGTGATGTAACTAAAATGGAACGTGTTTTTGACAATCTAATTCGAAATGCTGTGAATTATAGCTTTGAAGACAGTACAATTGAAATTGCTGCTAAACAAAAAACTGAAGGTGTATATATGTGTTTCAGTAATAGCGGGAATACTATATCAGAGGATAAGCTAAATCGTATCTTTGAGCAGTTTTACCGATTAGATACTTCTCGTGCCACAAAAACAGGCGGTGCAGGCTTGGGGCTTGCAATAGCAAAAGAAATCATAGAACTACATAATGGCACCATAACAGCCTCTAGTGAAAATGACAAAATTAATTTTGAAATTTATCTTAGTATACCTCTTGAAAATAAACCTACTATATAAAAAGGTAACCTTAAATTAGGCTACCTTTTTATAGCTTCTTCTTGGAAAAATTTTCACCTCAGTGGTGCATTTATACCTTGAATTTTGAAATTACAACTTGTAGTTCTTCAGCTAAATTAACTAAGCTTTGACTTGCATTTGCAATTTCATTAATTGATGCAGATTGCTCTTCTATAGAAGCAGAGGCTTCTTCAGTTCCAGCTGCGTTCTCCTGCGCAATTGCTGATAAATTTTCTAATATTGCCATGATTTTATTTTTTTGTTCTTCCATTCCTTTTCCTGAAATGTATAACTTACTTATTGCTTCTTCAGATTTAGAAATTGCATCAGAAATGTCTTTATACTTATTTCCTGTGACTTCTACACTTTGCTCTTGTTCATTAATAATTACATTAACATTTTCCATGGTTTTTACTGAAATTTTAGCGTTTTCTTGAAGTTCTTTTACAACTTGATCAATAATTTTTGTAGATTCTGTGGACTTTTCAGCTAATTTTCTAATTTCATCAGCAACAACTGCAAAGCCCTTTCCTTGTTCCCCAGCTCTTGCAGCTTCAATGGCAGCATTAAGTGCTAACAAATTAGTTTGTCCTGCTATTGATGCAATCATGCTACTTGCTTCGCCTATACGTTCAGAACTTTTGCTTGTCTTTACTATTCCCTCATAAACTTCTTTAACTGCAGCATTGCTTTCTTTAGTTTTGTCAGTTAAATTAAAAATTACCTTTAGTCCTTCTTCTATAAGTTTTCCAACTTCACTAGACGCTATATTTACTTCTTCCATATACCCTTGATCTTTTTCTATTATTCCTCCTAGTTCAGTTACTTTATTAGATCCATCCTCTGTATCTCTTGCTTGGTCGCTTGCTCCTTGTGCAATTTCTACAACAGTCTTTGCCACTTCCTCAGAAGCCATTGCTGTTTGATTAGCAGTTGCAGTAAGTTCCTCTGATGATGCAGTTACTTGTTCAGCTGCTTGAATGACTTCACTAATTAATTTTCTAATGCTTTCAGTTAAAACACTAAATGCATTTGCTAATTGACCTGTTTCATCTTTTTTCTTTAGTAATTCTTCTGGTAATTTTCCTGTAAAGTCTCCTTGAGCTATTTGTTTTGCAAAGTTTGTTGTTTTTATTATAGGATTTGAAATTTGTTTACCTATTAACAGTGCCATTCCAATACCTATCGATAAAATAATAATAGTTGCAAATAAAATAGAATTTCTCAAACTATCTAACCTAGCTAAACTTTCTGATTGAGGTGATGTTACTGCCATCGTCCATGGTGTAGCTTTAATAGGTGCGTACCCCATAAGTTTATTTTCACCTTTAAAATAGTATCTACCTTTGCCCTCTTCTCTTTTTATCATATTTTCCGTTAATTTAGTTAATTTATTTAATTTAGGATCTTTTTTACTTGCTCCTAATGAATCATATTGCTCTTTTACTAGATTTATATCTTTATGACCCACTACTATACCTTTTTCATTAATAACATATGAATAACTTGTTCCCCCTACGTTAATATCTTTTAAAATTCCACTTAAAAAAGTACCATCTTTAATGGCTAGTAATGCTCCTACTACAGCACCATTATATTTAATCGGCACTGCATAACCAATTACTAAAGAACCATCTACTTTACTAACGATTACATCTGATATACTCCGTTCCCCTTTTAATGCCTTTTGTATGTAGTCTCTATCTTTTAAATCTGAGCTTGTACCATTGCTGTACTCTGCATTTCCATTCATATCTACAATTGCTATTCTTAAATATTTATTACGTTCGATACCTTCACCAATTGCTGCAACTCTGTCCTTTTGCGGATTCTGAGGATTTGAAACTCTTGTTCTTGATGCAGTTTCTTCTAACACTCTAAACTCAGCTTCATTTCTGCTTTCTATAATGAGAGCTGCCTCTTTACCCACCTTCTGCAAATCAAATAAAACATTATCTGTTAATGAATTGGATGCATCAATATAGCAAATACCGCCTATTGAAGCACTTACTAAAAATAAAATTGCTGAGAAAAATAAAACCAACCTGCTTTTAATACTTTTCATCTGTAATCCCCTCCATATTCATTTGTAAACTTTTAATTCTAAGTTCTGTTACACATAAAAAGTATAATTAAAATGTCTACTATATTTAGTATTATACTCGATTGTTATATGATAAACCAGCATAAAATAGTTATTGTCAGAATTTTCAATCTGATTGTGTTTTTATTGATTTATGAAAAATGTCTATATGAAAGAGAACCACCATTTTAAAATGACGATTCTCTTTTATTTAGCATAATATTCATACAAAACTTGTTTTTTTCTTCCACTATATCAATAATTCCATTATACTTTTTAATAGCCATTTCAATATTAGGAATTCCAAAACCATGAGTACATTTGTCCAGTTTGGTACTGATAATTTGATTCCCACTATATTGAAGTTTTCCGGTAGTAGTATTGGAAATTTCAATAATCAAATAAATATCTCTGATATAAGATTTTACAGTAATTACTTTGGCAATATTGTGGTCTGTAATTTTTCTGCAAGCTTCTATTGCATTATCTAAAGAATTACCTAAAATTATGCATAAATCTATAGGCTCAAGCAAACTTTCTTTAGGGAGCATAAAATCACATATTAATTCTATTCCCTCATGTCGTGCAACATTATATTTTTCATTTATTACTGCATCAGATATGGAGTTCCCTGTTTTGATTCTAATATCTAATTTACTGACAGTTTCTCCTATATTATTTAGATATCTTTTCATTTCTTCAACACTATTGTCTTCAGCTAAAGCTTTTAAACAAGCAAGGTGATTATTTACATCATGGATTACACTTCTTATACCATTGTACAATTGTGCTATATTTGTGCTATGTTCTAACTGCAGCTTAAATTGTTGTTCCATAATTATGTTGCTTTGTTTCTCTTCCTCCCCTTCTAGCATTTTTTTAAAGGTATAAGCCATAATGAGTAAGGAAAATAGCAATGCAAAGCACACAAAGGGCAACACATAATAAATTTTAGGAAATAGGTAGGGCAAATAATATTGCTTATCTTGAATTTTAATAGTTTGAATCATAAAAAAAATAATTGCTAAGCTATAACTTGCTAAGCAAGGAATCAATAAATATAAACTCTGATATATATTTACTGATTTTTCTTTTAAATTTAAGAACTTACAAATGCTTTTTAAAAATAAAAATAGCACTAAATAACGTATGCTATCAAAAATCACATTTTTTATGAAATATATTATTACGTTTTCACGAAACAATATATTCATATTGCTCACAATAGGAATTAGGCCAAAATCAAAGATTAAAAAACTCAAGCTAATTAGTAGTAGTATTGTCTCCGTCACAACAACAGCATAAAGTTTTATGAAAAAATCTCCATTACATAAAATACAAATAATAATAAACCAAACTAGATTAAGTATAATGACTCTGAGTATTCCGTCTTCAATTTTCATACTCCAAAAATCAATCCCTGTTATTAATACTGCACTTAAAATATATTTCCACGATTTACTTTTAAAGCCTAAAAACCTTTTATAAAAATAGTATTCAATTGCATATTGCAAGGGGTATGTACAGTATCCTGATAAAAGACTAGCAATTTGAAACATTTGTTGCTTTTCCATGGTTACTGCTCCTCATTTTTTAAATAGTACATAAATTCTCTTGAAAAATCTGCCAATTTATATTTTGATAAATATATATTTTCAGAGTTTTTTAAAATAATGGAGTTACTATCAAAGCTTTTAACATATTTTAAATTTACAATATAACTTTTATGACATCTGAAAAAATAACATCCTTGAAGTTCCTGTTCCATGTCAGATATTTTATAATAATATTCAATTATATCATAGGAAGTATGTACCTTTAATTTTCTTTGTTCGGCTTCTATGTACAGTATATCTTTAATAAAAATCTTACTTAAATTCCCCATGGTTCTTGCAATAATAAATTTATCATTCTTTTCAAACTGTGCTAAAGCAGATTGTAATATTTCTTTTAACTTTTCTTCTTGAACCGGTTTTAAAATATAATGAAAAGCTCTTACATCAAATGCTTCAAATACATATTCTTTAAAACCTGTTATAAATATAATAACTCCACTTTCATTTATCAACCTTATTTTTTTAGCAGCCTCAATTCCCGTAATCTTATTCATCTGAATATCTAAAAAGTACATATCAAATTTTATTATACTAAGCAGCAACTCTTCCCCACTACTAAACTCAGATATGCTATAATGCTTCTCATTTAAAATTTTTTTCAAGCATTTTCACCAAGGCTTGTCTTTGATTTTGTTCATTTTCACAAACAGCTATTTTCAGCATAGTACCACCTCAGCTTTATTATAACATGATGAGCTTGTGGTTAAAGCAACTGCCTTTCTAAGCTGTAGCATTCACTTTCTCTCCATCTTGTTTAGCATTCTCAGGTAAGTTATCATTGTAGACTTGAATATTTTGAGAAACTTGTATCTGTTCTGGGGATAAGTTATCCTCATTTTCCTTATTAATATTTTTTATGCTTTGCTGATTTTTATCAATTGCCTCACTAGAAGTGCTACCTTCTCTAACATTCTTAACGCCATTGTTTATAGTATTTAAGTTATCACCCATGTTTTTAGTGATTTTTTCAATTTGATCCTGTATTTCTACAACTCGTTCTTCTTTTCTAATGGGATTTACGCCTCTACTTCTATCTAACTTTATTTCACTCTTCAAAACCCTTGTTTCTCCTTCCATAGACTTTTTTTCAGAAGATAAAACGTGAACTTTTGCTAGATTCCCTGAAAGCATCAATAGGCTGTCCATCTGATCCCCAGCACTTTCTGCTTCCGCACTATTAGAAGAATTATTTTTGACTTTTCTTTTGACTTTTCGGTTTTCTTACTTTTCTCATCGGTGCCAAGAGCCTTATTTTGCTCTTCTACCTGAACTTTGCTTATTTGTGCATCAATTTCTTTAATTTGAATTTCGATGCTATGCACTCTATCCTTTATAGAAGATGGGTCCTTGCCACTTTTCAAAGTCTCATCCACAAGAGCATTTTTACTGTCTACTAAATTTTGTTTTTGCTTTAATAATTCCTCCAATGCGCTATTTTTCTTTACATTTTCTCCCGAAAGTGAAGTTTTCTTTTTCTTTACATCATTAGAATTTTCTGTTTTTCCTGCATTTACGTTAGAAGTACAATTTATATTTAATGAACTAGAAATCTTCATATGTAATCCTCCTCGTATACTCTACTTAATATTTACTTCAATTATTATATCGTAATAAATTCTATTTAATTTACTAAATTGTAGTAAAAGGTGATTAAAATGTAATGAATAGATTTTTCATCTTGCAGTCTTATTTCAACATGCAATAAATTTCTTGCTTGTTGTTAGTATTAACCACCCCTAGTAAGATATGCGAAAGTAAGACTTTAAAACGATTTAAGGACTTTATTATTACAGGAACCTGTCTCTTTCAAAAACTTCCGACCTCTTTTGGTGATAATTCTGTAATATATTTAAAGTTACACCTCTATCGTCAATTTTTCGTATTCTTCTAAAAATGTTGGCCGAATTGAAAGATACTCTTTATTATTATTACAAACCTCAGCCCAATCAAGAACAGCACAAATAACAAAACCAGCTCCAAATGCAGTTTCATTCTCTTGTACCCCATGTACTTTATGAGCAATGTAGCCTTCAACTGAATTTAACATCAACTTCGGACTACCTAATCTAGCACCAGACTGTGCGTTTCCTTTTTGGCTTTACCCCCGTTATCTATTACAACCTCAACTGCAGCATCGAAAACTTGCCATACAAGCTGATTTGATGGTGGTATTTTGGATGATAGAATACCTCTACCTCCTTCTTCAAACCATATATCGCATTTTTCTCCACTATAGAGTGGTATTGTAGCTATTCCTTCAAAAACATTAAGTTTTTGTTTAATTCTTTTTACAACTGGGCTATCTGTATCCTTTATAGGCACACTTTTAAAGATTGACATATGTTGTTGCTCCTTTCAAATGGATTTGAAATAGTCTGTTCTAATTTATACAAAAAATCAATAAGTTTCTTTGTCTTTCTTGATATCGTCAAAAATAAAATCACCTGTAATGCAATAAATAATGATGTTAGTCTTTGATGAATTTATAAAATATATACTCTTTTTCTTTTAGAGAGTAATTGTATCAGCATAAACTATTTCAGTTATGCAATGGGAATATGTCCACTGCTATTAAACTGATTAAAGCTGCCACCTTGTAAAGTGTCAGCTTTATTGATTCCATTATTTGTAATTTTAACATGGTTTATCAAACTGGTTATTGGACATAACCTACATAGGAAGTGCAAAGCAAATAGTTGTCCCATAAGAAGAAGATTCAATACAGCTAATAAAACCACCATGAGCCTCCACAATGTATTTAGAAATAGACAAACCAAGACCAGACCCAGGAATGCTTTGATTTCTGGATTTTTCTGCTCTGTAGAATTTATTAAAAATATATGGAATATCTGCTGAGGAAATACCTATACCTGTATCTTTAATGTATACCTTAAGATAATCATAAGTGCTTTCAAAATATATAGAGATTGTGCCCTTTTCTTTTGAATACTTAATGCTATTTGAAACTAAATTGTACATTACCTGTGAAAGCCTTTTTTTATCGCCGTTTGAGAGTCATTAATTAAGGAGGTTACCTTCAAAGTCACATCTTTAGTCTTTGTTTTAAAGTTAAGATTGTCTCCAAGTTTAATCTTGTTGCTATCTGCCATTAATTGAGTGATCCAAACTTCACCTTCTTTAGGACAACTGTCCTTATTTATCGAATTAATCTTTGTTAATCCAAAAGGTAGATTTTCAAAGTCTTCTAAAGCTTCAATATCATACATTGAAAGCTTTAAGTTCTTACCATTATGATAAAGGTCGTTTCCAGAAGTATAGACCTGAATTGCTTTTGCATCATTAATCTCTTCATTGCTTCTACACCAATCAATCACATCTGCTCTAGAACTTTCATTTGCATTATAACAAATTAGATTATAAAATTTATCATTTGAGTAATAATGCTTAACATAATTATTAATAGAGGTTACCATAGATAAACTACTAGAAAAAATTAGTGAGGATAAAAATAGTAGCACCCCAATTAGAAAACATTGAAGCTTTTTCTTCTTTAGCTTTTTAAGCCACATACAAACACACCCTTTCATTGTCAGTCTTAAAAAATAATAATCTTTACTTTATTATTTTCTTTCAGCTCCATAATTCTATAATACTTTAGGAAAGTTAAAGAAATATGGTTAAATTATTAATGAATTCTTACAAATATATTACGCTAAATGCACCAATTCAAATTGACTTGACTTGAAAGAGCTATTATATAAAGACTTATGTTTTAGTTTCATCAAGAACAGGTTATTACATGAATAGTTAAATTTATATCCGAAATACCTGGGAAAGCTGTAAAAAAGGACTGCAAAATCAGCAGTCCTTAATCTTTGTTAATAGTTCACTAATTTCCATTACTACTTTTAGTAAGAGATTAGTTATAGCTCCTAATGAGTTTCATTTTCCTGTTTTCAATATACTTTATGAGCATATTACAACATGAACTGAATCTTCTAGATGTTCTTAATTAGCTTTATTTTATTGAATAATAATATACATTGGTTCATTCATTTAATATTTTTTGAACTATTTCAACGATATAATTCCCTTGCATTTTTATATCATAATGATTCTCATACCCACTTACAAATTGATTATAAAGTCCATTTATATCTGTTGATATTTTATTATAGTCCTTATCATAAATAGTTATTAAAGCACTGTCTTTTATTTTATAGTACTTTATTTCCTTTGATGCATTATAAAGATACCAATTTGAAAAATCCTTATCGGTAATCCCTATTTCTTTCATTCTTTCTGTTTTGTCAGCAGTTATTAGCTCTAAATCATCAAATCCAATTGTCCTTGAGTTTTTATCAATACTCTTGATAGTGCCAAAAGTAGAGTTTGAATTCTTTCCTGTTTCACCATTACTTGGAAGTGCTTTGTTACTAATATTTTGTTTTGTTTGGGTAGTATCTGCAACAACCTTACTATCACTCACTGCGGTAATAGAACCTTGCTTTTTTTCCTCATTACTAGTACCTGCATTAGGAGAGGTAGTGTCTTTCGCTAATTTTTCTTCAGTAGACGCTACTTTAGCCACATTTGTATTTTCAGTTACTTGCTTTTTATTACTAGATGGGATAGTGCTGGCTTTTGAATTAGTCAGCATTACTCCGCCCATTCCAACTATTACAGCCATAGATATTACCGACACCTTAAATGAGGTTTTCTTAAATAATGAAATCATTGTTATCCTCCTTTTAATTTGAGATTTATTACTGACAATACCTTCCATTCCGTGTATTCCATTAGACTTTTTATAGACCTCTAACAATTTTATTATAGTTTTTCCATACCCTACACAATCCTTAGAATCAATATAAGATAATGCTAACGCATCACAAGCTAATTCGCTATCTTCATGCATCCTATAAAATGAATACCATAAAATAGGATTGAACCAGTGTACTATTCGTAAAGCATTTATTATATAACTTACACTAATATCTTTACGTTTCAAATGAGCCAGTTCATGTAGAATGATAAATTCTAACTCTTCCATAGAAACTTGCTCTCCAATACTAATAGGTAATAATAATTTAGGCTTTATACTACCAAATAGCGCTGGTGATTTTACTAAGTTTGTCTTTAGTATGGATACTTTAGTTTTAATGCCCATTTTTTCCTTACATCTAATTAGTGCTTGGGTATATTCTTCGTTAATATCTGACTTTTGATTTATAAGCTTATAATAAAAAATCATAGTTTTGAAAATGGCAAATGTTAGCAATATTAGTACTCCTAAAAGCCATATAATGGACAATAGTTTAAATAAAAATGTTTCTCCACCAGTAGTTCTATTTGATGGAGCTACTTTATTGGTACTATCTTGACTTTCTATATCAGTTTGTAACTGTCCATTTTGTGAAACTTTAGAAGTATTGATTTCAGGCTTTGTCTTATTTAATTCAGATGTTGTTTTCGAAAAAAATGATTCTGGAAGCTGCTTTATTTGTGAATTTGCGCTGTTACTAAAGTTTAAAATATTAAACATACTCAAAGAAGTTTGAGGTGCATAGGGTATTAGAAGTCTAATTAAAAGTAGTACCCAAACCCAATAGTTCCAACGCACTCCTAACTTATTTCCAATTAACATCTTAAACATAAGGATGAACAAAGCTACTATGCTTCCAAGCATGGTTGAATATAGTACCAATTTAAAAGCAGATGAAAACCACATACTAAGTTCACCTCCTATGTTTTTCGTTTATCAAGAATATCTTTGAGTTCATCAATTTGTTCTTCAGATAATTCACATACGTCTAGAAAATTTGCCATCATAACATTTACAGAGCCACCAAAAACACGCTTAAGAAAAGATCTACTTTCTTCTTTCACACATTCACTTTCTGACACTATAGGAAAATAGTGATATGTCTTTTTATCTAGTTCATCTATTTTGTAATCTAAAACTCCTTTTGTTACTAAACGATTTATTAAAGTTCTAATCGTCATCGGTTTCCAACTTGTAGTTTTCGAAAGAGTTTCTACTACTTCCTTTGCTGTAGATAGCTCATTTGCCCAAATTATCTTCATAACTTGCCATTCTGAATCAGATATTTGTGGTATTTTTAACATCATTCATTCTCCTATTACAAGTGTAATACACAATTACATATTACACTTGTAATATGTAATTGTCAACCACTTTTTTTTAAGCCTTATATTGTTTTTTTCTTCACAACCATTATTTTTTTGTTTTTTTACTTAATCAGTTGAATTTTGTCCTCACAATTTTATGCCAATATACAAAAGGAATACTATTTTTATACTATCTATTTATCCAGAATGCTCTGGCATTAGTATATCTATTTATTTTATTAAAAAATTTATATAAGTTGTAATTTACAAATTATAGATATAGAATAAATAGTGTGATTCATTTTATTGGAGGTACAAAATTGAGTATTAAAAATATATCCTTACATAAAAAACATGTATACTTTAATTTTATCACTTATTTTGAGCTATTCTTATATTTGGTGGTTGCTATATCTTTTATTTACTATCTTATTAATGGAAATGTTCATAAAACCCTGCAGCCTGTTATTGTGGCCTTGATATTGATAGGTTTTAAGTTATTTATTAAAATAACTGGCCTTGAGCTACATCCAATTTTAGAGATTTCAATAATAACATTTATTTTTATGGCCATGTTCTTAACTTACGAGTTTAACTTTTATCACATAATTCCATTATACGATAAATTGCTACATTCTTTTTCGGGTATACTGTTTTTCTTTATAGGTCTGACAATATTCAAGCAAATTAACAGAAACGAGAAAAATATTCAAATTAGTCCCATTACAGTTGTTTTATTTTGTTTGTTTTTTTCTCTTTCTATTGCTGGTAGTTGGGAAATATTTGAGTTTGCTTCTGACAAATTACATGGTTCTAATATGCAGAACGGAAGTTTAAATGACACTATGGGAGATATCATATGCGCGACAACTACAGCAACCCTAACAGGAAGCTTTGTTTATTCAAGAATTAGGAAACATGATGCTAACTATATTTTCAAATACTTAACCAAACATAAACAAATATAAGATTTTGATATGAGAAGCTAATTGATGCATTCTTAACATTTCAAAAAAACCAAATAATATGTAAAATAACGCTACGATTGTTCCTCTCCTTTGTTTATCAAATATGAAATTTTGCTCGTCCCCAATAATTTAAATATTATAACGGAAGAAATTTAAAAAATATATTATGCATAATAGTGCGACCTTCAAAGTCGTACTTTTTTGCAGTTCATTCACATATTTGCTTATTTTTACATAAGTATAAAAATAAGTACCTAGGAGGTAATTGAAATTTGGAGAAAATAACCACTTATATTAATAAATCAAAGTTTAGTGAAGAATTACCCTACTTTAGTTATTACTGTAGATGTGATTGTGGTCCTAAGGTTAGTGATCCATCCATAAAAGGACCTTCACATTGGAAGTCCCCTACATTTATTCCTTCAATATATAAAGCAAAAGCTCTTGGTAACACAAAAACACCTGGTACAAATATTCTTAGTCAAGCAACAATAGATCACTGCATGAAAAAATATATGTATCTCTGGTTAAATAACAACACAGAATTTTGGTCCGTACCTACATTGGTCAGTAATAATTATATTTATTTATGGATTTGGAATAAATTTAACTGGAAATATTATATACTGCCTTTGCAAAATATTAATTACTTTATGTGCTATTGATATACTTTTCTCGCTCTATACCTACCTAGTTTTTTATTCACAACCCTAGGGTTGATATTACTACTTTCTGTAACCAATTAAAATTAACTCCATATAGTATACTATAATCATTTTGTTTCGGAGGAGTTATTATTGCCTTTTTATCCATATGTGCCAACATCATCTTTTGTACTTTATATAATTACAGACTTTTATCATAATAAAAGCAAGATTTTTTCAGTTTTTTTCGGTGATTTTATGGTTCATTTTGGGTAGTAACAAAAGCGTTAAAAAGAATTACAATAATCAGTAATTATTATTTTAATATCGGAGGTATTAATGGAAAAGCAATATTTTAATAACACTCAAGACTTTAATGAATATCCTATTACAAGAGAAGAGGATAGCTATTCTTTACCATATTACCCATGCCCATATGCTCAATATTTTAGAGACGAAAATGAGGACATGAGTGCTAGCGAAAATTACGCTAATTATCCAATGTATCGTCACCATCACCGTAGAAATAGATGTGGATGCGGTTGCGGTTGTGGATGGCCTGGATTTGGATTCGGTGGAGGCTTCGGATGGGGACCTGGATTCGGCGGAGGCTTCGGATGGGGACCTGGATTCGGCGGAGGCTTCGGATGGGGACCTGGATTCGGTGGAGGAATGAACCAAAACACTAATCAAAACTTTAATATGAATAGATACTAGAATTTAATATTAGGTATTAGGTTCTCCTTATTAATAATACAAAGAACTGGCTAGATGATGCCAGTTCTTTATTGCTAAAAAGTTATTTAAGGGACTCTAATCTCATAAAATTCTTTAGTACTGACATCTTCAGTCAAGTTTAATTTAAATATAGATTGGGTATTTGCACTTAATTTACGCCATACCATGGATTCATTGATTGAAAAGCTTGACCTTGGAAAAGTTTACATCTCAAAGGTACTAAAATTTCACCTCTACTCCAAGTATTTACTTTCCAACACATCTATAAATACTTCAACAAGTCTTTCATCATAGAGTATTCCCGCTAGATCTCTCAACTCCAAAATTGCTTCTTCATGAGATTTGCCTTTTTTATAAACTCTGTCCGTAGTCATTGCATCATAGCTATCACAAATGGCTAAAATCTTACCTTCTTCAGAAATTTCTTCACCTATCAGTCCATTTGGGTAGCCAGATCCATCTATTCTTTCATGATGTTGAGATATTATGCTAAATATCTCCTCACAAAATATATCCTGAATTAGTTCCTTACCTAAATTAACATGATTTTTCATTTCAGCATACTCCAAGTCGTTCAATTTGTCAGGTTTAGAAAGAATAGCATCACTTATGTAAAGCTTACCAATATCATGGTATCTCGCTGCCCGCCTTAGATAATATAGTTTAAATCCTTTGTAGCCAAGTTTTAAAGCCATTCGAGTTGAAAGGTTAAAAACTCTTTTACAATGCTCATCTGTATATAAATCCTTTTGCTGGATACTATCCAAAATATCCAATAGATTTGTTACATTTTCATCAACTGATTTAAATGAGTTTACATTATACCCTTGTTCAATAATTTCAGTGCTCTCTAGCATAATCAAATTCACATATTCATCAGAGTTTTTCATCACTACTATATCTCCAGGAACTAAAACACTTTCTGTTTCAGCATTGTAACAAGAGCCGTACATCACTATAAAAGTTTTAACTTCTTCACTGTTTTGGGTTGGAACTATACTCAAACCTGAGCCTTTAATAAACTTATATACATTCACTTCCAAAAATTCATCTTTATATTTATTTTCAACGCTAACCTGTCTAAATTCAACTTTATTACCATGGTAATCTCTCTTAATCAAAGTATACATAGCCATTACTTCTCCTTCCGAAAAAATATTGCTTAATATCACATAAAATTACCTTACTACTGGCTATGTGACATAAAATTCAAAACCTTTTATATTATTGTAGCATTTTCATTAATTTCATTCAATAAAACTAACCTAATTGTCTAAACATTTAATTTAGCGTTGCTCACTCCAACATAATTTATTACTTAAAAAATAAAAAACTAGAGCAATTAAACCAATGTCATTAAGTTAAGACATTGGGATGAAAAAACTCAAAAGAGTAAGGTATAAAAAAATGTACCTGCTCTTTTTTTATTTTTGAAAAATCACTTGACAAGTTAATAGAAATATGCGGCGCAGCCCCTTAAAAAAATAGATTTTTGGAGGCGTTGCAAATGATTAATTATACTGATCATGTTAAGAATAAGTTAATGAGTATTATAGAAGAAATGGATGAGCACCCTGATTATTATGTTAAGAATCCTAAACGGGATTTTACACGTAATCGTAAACTATCATTCAAATCTGTTATTGAAATTTTATTGTCTATTGGTGGAGGTTCTATTTCCAAAGAACTTTTAAAACACTTTAATTATGATGTTGCTACAGCATCATCTTCAGCTTTTGTACAACAAAGAGATAAAATCTTGCCATGTGCTTTTGAATTTCTGCTTGATAAATTCACTAATTCTTTTGATAATCTTAAAACTTACAATGGTTATAGAATACTTGCAGTAGATGGATCAGACCTTAATATTGCCCATAATCCTAAAGACGTTGATAGTTATTGTCAATCCTCTCCTGATTCTAAAGGCTTTAATATCCTACATCTTAATGCGATATATGACTTATGTAATAAACTATATATTGATGCTTCTATTCAAGGATATAAACAAAAAAATGAGTATAGAGCTCTCATAGATATGGTTGAGTGTTCCAGATTAAAGGAAAAGGCCATATTTGTTGCTGATCGTGGTTACGAAAGCTACAATGTATTTGCTCATATTCAAAAAATGGGTTTTAAATATGCTATTAGAGTAAAGGATATAACTAGCAATGGTATAATATCTAGCCTTGTATTGCCTGATGAAGATGAATTTGATACAATAATAAACTTAAAACTTACAAGAAGACAAACTAATGAAATTAAAGCTCATCAAGATATTTATAAATTTTTGCCTAAAAAAGTACCCTTTGATTTTCTAAAGCCCAAAGATAGAGAGTTTTTCCCTATTACATTTAGAGCTGTGCGATTTAAAATTTCAGAAAATAGCTATGAAACTATAATGACTAACTTGGATTCATCTGAGTTTTCTACTGAAGAGATTAAGAAACTATATCATATGAGATGGGGTATTGAGACTTCATTTAGGGAATTGAAGTATTCTCTTGGTCTTATTAATTTTCACTCAAAAAATGTGGAGTACATTATTCAAGAAATATTTGCAAAGCTTGTAATGTATAATTTTTGTGAAATCATAACACTGCACGTAGTGATAAAACAAAAATCTACAAAGCATACATACCAAGTAAACTTTACAATGGCAATGCAAATATGTATACACTTTTTTAAGTGTCCCGAAAATATATCTCCACCTGATGTTGAAGCTCTTATTCGCAAGTATATTCTACCCATCCGAGATGGTCGAAAAGACCAACGTAAATTGAAGGCTAAAACCACGATAAGCTTCAATTATAGAGTAGCATAAAAATCATTAACTCTCAAATTCTAAAAACAGATTTTTAATCTGTTTTGTTTGCTGTACCAAAAAACAAGCAATGTAAATAAAAAGAAGCCGTTAGATATATCAAAACTATTTCTAACGGAACTTCTAAAATTTATATTTGCTTATCTTAATGACATTGGCAATTACACTCTAGTTTTGTTGTAAAAAGTTTTAAATTGTCATTGGAAAAATTTTCTCCCTGGAGTTGCTACTTTTTCCTTCTTACCATGTTACATACTCCATTCCACCATGGTCGTCACTAACTTCGACAAGGAGTAGGTAATGACAGCTTTCAATCTTGTTTTAAGAGAATGTGGATGAAACTTTAATTATATTAATCACAATGGGTTCACTCCCTTTAAAATTCTGTTTTTTCATTCAAAGTATTTATATGAATCCCCCTTGTAACAATTAACTCCATCACCATTATTTTTTCATACTGTCCTGACCCTTTTAAGAATACTAAAAAAATGTTATTTTTCTGTAACTTTAGAAGATTACATATATCAGTATTTAACATATTTCATACCTCTCACATTTATGTGGTGTTATTTACCGCTGATGTAAAACTATTCATAAGCATTTACTACCTTTTTACAAGTATCAGCCCCTTTTACACGTGCTTTAGATTTTTCCCCCACTCATTTATAATCTTAAAGGCAGGAAGTAATTCTTCACAGTGGCGGGTTAAAGAATATTCTACATGAGGTGGGATTTTATTATATTCTGTTCTTTTTACAAGTCCATTTTCTTCTAAAGATTGAAGTGAACGAGTCAACATAATATTAGTAATTCCAGGTACGCTTCGTTTAAGTTCATTATATCTAATGCTTTTTGCAATGGATATATGCCATATAATTGGGATTCGCCACTTACCTCCAAGGATGTCCAAAGCGTGCATAACAGGACAAATTTCACAACATGCAGTTGAAGCTTTCTCTATCTGTTCTTCCATTAACATTACCTCCAATTCTAGGGCACAAAAATGTGCGTACTTGTTATTATGTTCCCTATTAAAATATAATAATATCATATCAAATAAAAGCTTAACTGTAAATCAAGTAATAAAATAGGAGCGTGAAATTTTTGGAAAAATTATTCTCAGAGTTTAATATTAAAAGTGTAAAGATTAGGAATCGTATTTGTGTACCTCCAATGGTTGTTGGATTAACAGAAGATGGATATGTAACACCAGAAAATGTGAATCGTTATGAAATGCTAGCTAAAGGAGGCGCAGGTCTTATAATTCAAGAGGCTACCTGCATTAATATTGATGGCAGATTGTCCAAAAACCAGCTTGGAATATGGAAAGATGATCAAATTGAAGGACTAAAAAGCATAGTAAATGCTGTTCACGCAGAAGACTGCAAAATATTTATTCAGATTCATCATGCAGGAGTTACTGGAATAGCGGAAAATCCAATATGTCCAAGTCCCTATGAATATAATAATTTTGGCAAAACTGTTGTTGGCCGTGAAATGACAGATACAGATATAAAAGCTGTACAAAAGGATTTTATTCAAGCTGCAAGAAGAGCTTATGAAGCAGGCTATGATGGTATCGAGCTACACGGATGCCACGCCTATCTAATTAGCCAATTTTTAAATAAAAAAGTAAACAAGAGAACTGATAAATATGGCAATAACCCTGAAAGGTTTGTAACGGAAATACTAAGTGAAATTAGAAAAGTAACACCAGAAACATTTATTGTTGGAATTCGTTTGGGAGGATTTGAACCTACACTAGAAGCTGGAATACATTATGCCAAAGTGCTTGAACAAAGCGGAGTAGACTTCTTTGATATTTCTTACGGCTTTTTTAGCGAGCAGGAAATAGTTGTAAGCGAAGGATATAAATACTCTAATGCAGTTTATGCTGCAGAAAAAATTAAGGAAGTAGTATCAGCTCCAGTTTTTGCAGTTAATCAAATTTCTTCAGCAGCTACTGCTGAAGAAATCTTAAATGAAACAAAGGTTGATATTGTTGACATAGGCAGAGGTATTCTTATAAATCCGAACTGGGCAAATGATGCTAAAGAAGGTAAAGACACTGGCAAATGCTTAAATTGCTCAAAATGTATGTGGTTTGGGCAATCTCAAGTTTGTGCTGGGAGATTTGCATTTGATAAAAATAGCCAAGTAAATTAATTATAGAACTATAAAAGTGACTGTAATTGGTCACTTTTATTTTTTCTATAGACATTTCATCTTAATACATATTTTCGTATCTTCAAGGTTTCCTTCATATTCACGTTCCCCCATGGCTACTAGGATTGGATAGCTTGCCGTTGGAAAAATTTACACCTCAAGGGGTGCCATTATATTAATCTAGAATACTATATTTTATGGAGGTAATGCCTATGTATAATAATAAATTGAAGCTTAGCTATAGGTGTGATTATGGTCCTAAAGTTAGTGAGCCTTCAATAAAAGGACCTCTATATTGGGAAGCACCTGCATTTGTGCCTACCATATATAAAACTAAGGCTCTTGGCAACACAAAAACACCAGGCACAAATATTCTTAGTCGATCAACAATGGAGCACTGCATGAAAAAATATATGTATCTTTGGCTCAATAACAGCGCAGAATTTTGGTCCATGCCTATAAGAATCAGTAACGATTATATTTATTTATGGATTTGGAATAAGACCAACTGGACATATTATAAAACGCCCTCACAAAATATTACTTGCTTTATGTGTTACTGATATACTTCTCTCATTCTAAATCGACTTAATTTTCTACAAATTCAAATATTCTAATGTTTTCTCCTTTAACATTTATAAAAATGGGTAACAAAACAAAGCCCCGAGGAATCCCTCAGAGCAACTTCTAATTATATTTACGCTTTAGTACTAAAGTAACTTAATCAGCTTTTCCAGCTCTTCAGATAACTCTCTTGCAAGCATAAAATCTGTATCTTTTAACGCCATTTCTATTTTTGTTTCAACTAATTTTTTCTTTTGTTCAATTTCTAAATAGTCTACGCCAAAATGATTAGCATAAATCATCTTTCTAAATTTTCGCATACTCATTTTTCTAATTGTCTTATCTTCAATGATTAAAACAAAATCCATGCAGTTTACTACAGAATAGAAATCATGAGAAATCATTAGTATGGCACCTTTATAGTTTTCTATAGCTTTTTCCAGTGCTATTTGTGAATAGGTGTCTAAATGACTTGTAGGTTCATCAAGCAGCAACATGTTTGCTTGACTAGCAGAAATTTTAGCCAATTGAAGCATGTTTTTTTCTCCACCAGATAAAGACCCTATCTTTTGATTAATGATTTCTTCTTCAAAACCATAGTTTGAAATATATAATATAATCTGATCATAAGTTTTAAAACCAGCCTGGAAGAACTCGTCAAGTATCGTATTAGACTCATTTAGCGTTTTGCCTTGAAGTTGAGATAAGTAAGCCACTTCTATCTGCTCATTTATCTCAATAGATTCATGATTATTTTTAAAGATTTCTCGGATTAAAGTTGTTTTTCCAGTTCCGTTAGCACCAATAATAGCTACTTTATCAGTTGATTTAATCTCAAAGCTAACATTTTCTAAAAGAGTTTCATCAAAGCTAACACTGTAATCATTAACTTTTAAAGCAATAGTTTCCACCATTTCATTATCTGCAATTAAGCTGATTTTCGGTTGTTTAATATCTACAAATGGCGCTTTAATTCTACGCTTTTCTAATCTTTCTTGAATTTTAACTCTAGCATTTAGAGATCTTCCTCTAGAAGATTCAGCGTACTCAGTTGCCAAATATCTTAGTTTCTTTATTAGCTTCTCATTTCTCTCAATTTCTTCGTTATCAGCAGCAGCTAATTCTTGTAACTCAATTTTACTTTGAAGTAATGAGAAGTTATACTCAATATATCCTCCATCAAACTCTTGGAGCTCCATGTTTTCAAGATGTAGAATTTTGTTAAAGCAATGATTCAATAGATATCTGTTGTGCGTAATAATTAACATAATTCCCTTGTGCGAGTTAATTAGATCTTTAAGAGACTTAAGGTTTTCAAAGTCTAAAAACACATCAGGTTCATCCATAATCATTAAGTCTGGGCTATTTAGCATTTCCTTAATTACTTGAATAAGTTTGAATTCACCACCACTAAGTTCAGATACCATTAAATCTTTATACTGCATTAAGTTTGCAAGATTTAGGTTTTTATTAATGTTATTTTCGTAATCATCACCATTAATTGCTTCAAAGGCATCTAACGCTTGTTGGTACTTTTCTAGTAAAAATTCAATATCTGATGATGTTTCCATTTCACTGCAAATAGATGTTATTTCATTTTGTAGTTTAATAAATTCTTCTCCAATATATTCGAAAACTGAGGTTTCTTTTCTTTTGTCTAGTTGTGAGAATTGACTTACATACCCAATTCTACAACTTGGGTCCATCTCTAACGCACCATCGAACATATATTTTTCCGGATCCATAATTATATCTATCAGTGTGCTTTTACCGCTACCATTTGTTCCTATAAACGCACAATGCTGACCATCTTCTAAGGTAAAGGAAATATCCTTATATAGCTCCTTTTGTGGAAATGAGTAGGACAAGTTATCAATTTTTATCATATTATTACCTCTCTTTATCACTAAAAAAGAGCCTATAAAAATAAGCTCTTCAATATATTATCTTCTCAATTACAATTTTACATTTGATTTAATGTAGTAAAGACTTTCTTTTGAGTTTGCCATTGATAGCATAACACTTTTTAGGACTAAGTTCAATCATTTCATATTAAATCTTGCCCTTGGAAAAAATTACACCTCAGAGGTGTTAAAGTAAAACATTGAGTATTTCAGTTTCATTGTCTTTTGTTATGGTTCCTGCATCAACAAGGGGATCTAAAATCTTCTGTAATCCAATCTTTGCTGAATCAACACTAGGAATCCTAGCAAGGTTTATTACAGCAGCTCGCTGATCCTTATTGATAGTTCCATTTAAAACTGATTTATCAAGTTTGGCCAATAAAATGTCATTAATAGCTTTGGAAGTTGATTGTTTACACTCCATAAAAGTATTTAATATAATGCTTTTTTTATCTTTGGTTATAGTTTTATTAGTAACAAGGGTATCCAATCCTACTAGTTCTCCTGCGCTATTTTCAGAAATAGTATATAAATTCATAATTATATCCTTCTGTTGCTTAGTAATTGTTCCTAAAGCTATGAGTCCATCTAGCTTAGAGCTAAAATCATCCTTAACGGCTTTAGAAATTGAACTTTTATAATCTTCAAAAAGATTTAATATAGTAGTTTCTTGTGTTTTAGAAACCGGTCCAAATATAGACAAAATATCTTTATTTGTGTCTTGTATAGGCTGTTTATATGTAACAAGATAATTTATTACTGCAGATTCTTGTGACTGATTAATACTTCCTAGTGTAACAAGACCATCTAATTTTCTTTTAATATTTATACCACTTTTATAATACTGTGAGTTTATTGTACTAACATTCATTGATGTAATATCTGGTAAATTCATTCCATAAACAGTAGAACTTGTTGTAGCTACTATAATTGCTAAAGCCACAGCTGTACTAAAGTTAGCTTTTTTATTTTTTTTCATTGTTATTTCCTCCAAATAAGTAAATTATATAATGCTTAAATTATATACTCACTAAGAATATATATCATAGTAATATTCTATTATAGTTTAATGACTACAGAGTGGCTAAATTGTAAATTTTTAATGAAGGATAATAGCAAAAATTATTACTAATGTGCATGAACTCTGACACCATTGGAAAAGCTAGTCCAATTCGGTTATTTTAAAATCGGTAAATTTGTTTGTTCCAATATTCTATCCTTTTTAATAAATAAGCTAGAGCAATGATACTCTAGCTTTATTGTAGAAACTTATTTTAATTATAGCTTGGATATTCACGCTTTATTCACGACTCCAAGGAGTGCTAGCGCTAGATGACTGAAAGTTAATTCTTTGCTTCTTGCTACTATTTACTAAATAATCTAAATACATATAAAAATAGATTTATAAAATCTAAGTATAAAGATAATGCTGCTAATACCACTCCATGCATATCATTACTTTGTGCCTGCATATACTTTATCTTCTGCATGTCATATGCTGTTAAGCCGCTAAATATTGTTATACCCAATAGCGCTATGCCTACATTAAATGTTGCAGAAACAATAAATATCTGCATAAGCATTAGCAAAACTAATCCAATTACAAACATGAATGCAAATTGTCCTATAACGGTCAAATCTTTCTTAGTTGTTAATCCAATCATTCCACTGCTAACAAACATTGCAGCTGTTAACGCAAACACAGTAATTAATTTTCCTTGATTTACAGTTGCAAAAATCACGCTTAATGTTACACCATTTACAGCCGAATAGACCAAAAACCAAAACATTGCAGCTGTAGTAGACATTTTAGCAACTCTTTTAACTAAAGATACAACCATAACAAGTTCCAAAATCATTACGCCATAAACTACTAAGCTGGATACACCCATTATATACTGTCTCATCCATTCACCAACAATAAAAGTGATAAGTAATCCAACTCCCATTAGGCATAAGGTTCTCCCCATAAAAGTAGATTTACTTTTTACACTACTATTATTCTCCATAATAACAACTCCTTTAATATCAACTTTTTATTTATTCAATTTATACAAATGGGCCTTTAAATCTTCAATAAAACTGTCTATTTTTAACTCTTCAATCCTTATAAATTAATTTCATTTAGATTTCCCCTAATCCGTTAAATTTATTATACAATTTAAGAAGCAATAGTCATTCTGCGGGTTACACCGTTTTTCATCCTAGAATATCTAAGAATAAATTAAAAAGTCATTCTATTTACAAAATTTATTATTTTTGATAACTGTTAAATTTGTAATTTCATTTTGAAATGCTTTAAGTAAAGCTTTCTCCAATGCTCTATTCTCTTGGAAATTATCTGGATCTGTACAGGTTGCAAACACTTTATTTTCTTTTCCTTCATGGTTTCTATAAGTTAATGTAACATTGGGCATATCATATTCAACCTTAACGATTCTAATACCTAAAGATAAGCTTGCATAATTATCTTCATTTACCTTAAGTTCCGTTGATTTAATTAACTTCTCCATTTCTTCGTTGATAGATTCGATAACAATTAATTCTTCTCCTACTTGATACTTTGCCATTATTACAGCCTCCTCTTATTTTAGAATTCCATTATATATACCTTTTCATATTTTTTTGTAACTATAATTATAAATACTATCCTTTGCTTTTTCAATAGCACTTGTTTAATTATAACATTTAAAATAGCTACTAATATAATTTTATTTGCTTAAGGTTATTAATCCCCAAGGTTGCTTCCCATAGTCAACTTTAACTTTTCCCGAAACCTGCTGCTTATACACATAAATATAAGCTTCCATACTTTCCTTACTATCATTAACCACTTCAGTTACTTCCCTTATATACAAACTGCCTTCTTCCTCCAGGTCGTCTAATCTCCCCAATGTACTCTTGTCTACCCTATATAGATGTCCCTTCACCTTATCTGTTTCACTATAAATTATTCCTGGATAATCCCCCAAATCATATAAAGCAAAGCCCTCAGCTATAAATTCACCTATAAACTTTGAATTTGATAAGAAACTTTCGTAATTACAATTTCCTTTCATAAGAGTCCCATATACAAAAACGTTTATTTTCTCATTAGGGTCCTCTCTTTCTTCTGTTCTCTCAGATTTATTTAACATTAAGCTACCTCCGTAATTTTCAATTAGCATATAACTTGTTTTTATAAACTAATTATATATGATAATTGTGCTAATTAAAAACCCCAAACAATATAGTGAATAGTGACTTCTATTTTTTATGCAAAAAAGTCCCCTTACCATTTTTGTAAGGGATCTTTTTAGTTGATAGTTGAGAATTGACAATTATTTGTTTGCACCTTATATTTATGATTTATGAGAACTACTTGTCGTCAGCGGTATTCAGGTTCGTTTTGTTTGTATTTTAGCTTACATTTCTTTTGGAATGCGACGGAAAAATGCCGCAAAATTCACTGGTGAATATTACAGCATTTATGATAATTATTCGGTTTTATAGCTTGTACACTTAATATGAAGATTGTACCATAACTATAGGATGAAGATAATACTCATTTTATGTAATACATATCAAGTTTTAACACTTTACCACTTTCAGTTACAAACTCTTCATGACCTTGTTTTTCTCCCATAAGTTTTTGGGCCAACTTGATACTTCCAGTATTCCTGCAATCAGCTTCATACATAAAATAATCAACTGTTTGATTGTCTTGAATATAATCAATCAGCCCTTTGATTGCTTCAAACCCATACCCCTTTGACTGGTGTTTCTGTGCAATCCAAACACCTAATTCTGGCGTAGTAGTATGGATATTATGTGCCTCAACACTTCCTATAAAAGAACCTTTCATATCCTCAATTATACAAACTAGAGATGTACCTTCTTTTCTACATTGAATGAAGCGAGTGAAAAAATCTTTTGTAGCAGCTATATCGACAAAAGAATCAGGATACTGGTACTTTGTTATTTCAGAATTGAATTCTTCAAAGTATTCGTTACTATATTCATTACTTAATGGCAACAATCGAACTCTTCCTGTTGCAATAGAAAAATCCACTCTATTTATTAATTCTTTTAGCATTATAGCCCTCCTTTGCATAATATAAATAATCCTTACATCATATTTATATACTATATTGAACTAACATAATTGTAATTATATCATGTTTTCTTATTTTTTTACACGGTACTATTCAATTATCAAAGACCATTGTTCGTGTTTTAAATTTCACTAGTTATGTCCCAAACTATTCAAAACCCGAATTAGCTCAAAAAAACACCTTAAAATTCATTTCTGAATTATAAGGTGTTTGAAATAATGTACCAACCCTATCCTTTAAATCAAAGTATCCTAAATCCATTTTCTATCACACCTGAAGTTGTACAGTGAGAATTTTTCAATGAAATATACAATACAGGTTTTTCATTTACAACACCATATGCACCAATTGTGGCACAGTTTGGTTTGCCATTGATCATTGCTCCTGCTAAAACTGTAATATATGGTCCATAGGGAATATTGGCTACCTTTTTCTTTGTCATATTCTTTCTCCAATTCAGTTATTTATTTGTTACGACAACAATAATTATACAGAGAATTTTTTAAAAATATATACTTGTTTTTTCATTAGCAATAAATTATTTTCCATTTTTTTTACAAGGATTCTTATTCCCATTCTAGAGAATAAGTAAAACATTGAAATCAGGTTTGTTCTGCTTTGGGTCCTTCATTCCAGCATCAACCCAATATCCAACTACTTTGTTATCTGCTATAAAAATCACTATCTCATAATTAGATTTAACTTCACCAGTTTCAATTCCAGCTGTAAACATTTGAACCCTTTCACCCATAAATTTAGAAAAATCTAATTCATTCTGTTTCGATAGTTCATTTCTTTTATTCAATAGATCCCCAATAAGAACACCATCTGTAACAGCATTAAAATCAACTGGCAGTTGAATTTCTTTGATGGCACCACTGTTTACAACCATATTCAGATTCTTTTGCTTTAGGAAACCCTGAATAATGTTATTGTAATCTATTGTTGCTGATTGTGACTCCGTCCTAATTTGATATTCTGAAATCTTTTGGGAAATATTTGTTTTATCTGAAGTTCTAGTAGCCCCCCCTACTGTAGCTATTGGATTGACCAAACTTACAATTATAATTACAGTTATTATAACAGCTCCTGCTATTGAGCCTTTCCATGTCCTTCTTTTAAATGAGTTTATCATTCCAATCCTCCTCTTTAAATTTATCTTGCTAGATACTAAAGCTGTTGAATTAAATGAATTATTTGATTTAGAAAATAGAGCTGCCATATTTATTATAGTACTACCATAATTCTGGTAGGAAATAGGTTCAAGATATTTAAGCACCTTTTCATCACAGGCTAGCTCACAATCCTGTTTCATTCTATATAAGCAATACCAGATAACAGGGTTAAACCAGTTGATAACAGCTATTATGAGCATAACCCAATTCATACAAATATCTTTATAACGTAAATGAATTAACTCATGGAGTAAGATATGACTCTTTTCCTCTAAAGTGAACTTTTTAGTTACTCTTTCTGAAATTAATATTTTCGGTTTAAAAATACCATATAAGGAAGCGCCATTAATATTGTTTGCATAAATAATAGGTATATATCTTTTTATCTTTGTGATTTTCTTGCATGCACTCAACATCTCCAGTGTCTCTTCATCTTTGCAAATTTCCAGATTTTTAATTTTCTTATAATCAATGAAATTGAAAATGAATATAAAGACTATTGCAGTAAACATGCCCACAAACCATAAGATACTTGCTATTTTAAATAAGTTAAAAGTTCGTATTTTATTAAGTTTTGTATCTGGTACAGTTAAGGAATTTTTACTTACATTTCCTTCATTACTTGGCAAAACCTTATTACTATTTTTTACATTATTTTGATTCACAGTATTGTTAATACTCGATGCATTTAAAGATACTTGAACATTATTTATTTGCTTTGAAAAAATATTTAATGCACTTACTGGACTCTCATAACTATAAGGAACAGCAAGTCTTAATATAAGAATCAGCCATACATAGTAGTGCCACGATGCACTTAATTTGCTTTTAAATACTCTTTTAATTAGTAAAATAGTAATTGCTATAAAACTTCCAAGTATAGAGGAAATAAGAATTGATTTAAATATTAATTTTATAAATTCCAATAAATCCTCCACCCTTACTCCTGCTTTTTATCAAGCATTTTTTTTAATTCCTCAATGTCCTCATTGGTTAAATCCACATCATTAATAAAGCCTTTTATAAATAACTTTAGAGAGCCATTATAAATTTTATTAATTAGAGTTTTGGTTTCTTCTTTTCTGTATTGCTCCTCATTTACTATAGAATAATAATGATAGCTTTTTGATTCTTTAGTAACTCCAACAGCACCTTTTTTCACAAGCCTACTTAGAAGTGTCTGAACTGTTGTTGGACTCCATGTTGAATTTGTTTTTAAAATTTCGATGATTTCAGGTGATGTAAGTGTTTCCTTCTCCCACAAAATTTTCATTAAAATCCATTCTGCTTCTGTAATTTTGGGTAAAGCTTTCAATTTAACTCCTCCTACTACACTTGTAGTTTGTTATCTAATACTACATCTGTAGTTCTGGAATGTCAATAACTTTTTCATTGTTAAATCAGGTTAGCAATGAAATTCACTAATTATATTTCCAGTTTTTCTGCTCTAATTCAACTATTACTACTCCTCTTGATTTTTTCACAAAAAAAATATCGGTGGCCTTAAATACCACCGATAAAAATTTATATATTCATTACGCTTAATTATATTTACTAAAATTAGCAGGTGTATCGATTGGTGCACGGCAAGCTCTAGAATAATTTTCCAGTACATAATAGATACGTGTTTCTACCTGAGACATAGCCGGATTTAATGGATAGTTCTTCTTTGCATAATTAGCACGTTCTTCTGCATCCTTTTCGTTTTCGAAAAGATAGAAGCCTACTCCTATGAAGTTGTCCGGATCCATTTCATTCTCATTCATTGCCCATATTTTCCACTTTAATCCTGGCCAATCTGCTATGGGCTTTATTAATTCTTCGCTAAACAAGTCGTCAAGAAGCTCCATATTTACTTTCCCTTCTTTTCCCATAACAGACTTTAAAACTTTAAATGTGATTTCTAACATATACATAATTGTAACCTCCTTTTATAAATGTTTTTCTCTTGTTAAATCAACCTTGTCATACCTTTTCTGTAGAGTCGGATAAACTACATAATAAAGAAATTTATTATCTAAATTGAACCAATAAATTGCAAAGCTACCTGCAAAAGCGGCTACCAAAATACGCCTTGTTTTTTTTAATATCCCTGTTTTTTTCATATCAGCACCCCTTAATTCCACGATTCGCTATCATCAAAATCTAACAGACTTTTATCAATCGGCTCTGCTTTCATCACTGTAAACATAAACTCGTTGAACTGCCTTCGCATTTCATTTCTAGGTGCAGTTCGGTGATCAAACAAATCATGACTGACAAAGGCAAGCTTTTGTCTTTTATCTTTAGCAAGATCCTTGAGCAATCCAGTCACACCTAGTGCTCCTTTGCAAGTAATATCATCATAAACCAGAATAATATCTGCATTAAACTGCTCTGCAGTTTCAAATACTTCTAAGAAGTGCTTATATCCTCCTGTGAGGTGTCGGCGCATCACACTTCTTTCAGTTAGCCTGGCAATTCCTTCAAGAGCCTTTTCTTCGCTTTCAGTAGAAATCAAATCATGTCCAACTAATGAATCCATATTCATGATTTGGTGAACACCCCAGCAATTGTACATCCATTCAGTGAAAGTAACGTAATAAGATGCAGGTGCACCCCAGCAAATTAAACGGAAACGGGTTTTTGGAAAGCAATTAGTATTATTTTTGTGAGCTTCTTTCATTATCTTAAGTACCTTTTGATCTGCCTTTCGGATAAAATCAAATCGTCCACCAGAAAAACTCCAGTAAACTGCCCGATACATACTCTGCGTTGCACCACCAAGGGCCACATTATCTGTTGACATATAATCCCACTTATCTAGTTCAGCTTGAGTTTCTTTATTATAGTTCTCTAGAATCTTATATAACTCATTCCAGTCATATTTTTCTCCTGATACTCTCTCCACAAACTCAATTACATTACGAAGCTGCTGAGTTGCATAAGGCATGGTATCTGGTTCATCCCATCTCATAGGCATAGTTGCTACCATTTCAGGTACATCAAGACGCCTTGAGGATAGCTGTGAATTCATTGTACTTGAATCACAGGGCATATTGTTCATAATCAGACAGCATCCATTTTTCGGAAATTCATCATTGATAGCAACGCCAACGGAGGAAGCTGACAATCGGCAGGAATCAGCTGGCAAACCATAACTTTCCATAATATCGAGATAATATGGTGTATTATGCTGATCCATAAAACATCCTATAAGACATTGAAATACTTCTAGTGGCATTGGTTTAAGGTTTTTAAAGCCTCCTATTATTTCAGGTGGCATAGTCTGCTCTAAAAGTACAATTTTATCTGCTTTTTCATTTTCTCCAAAACGCTTATCACTGGCAATTGCTTCTGCCAGAAGTTCTGTACTTGCCTTAAAAACTGCATTCATATATGTTTGACTGACACGAAGAGCAGGACCCCTTTGACCCGCGGTTATCTTGTCAATTAACTGAAGTCCACCTAAATAAGACCCCATCCAGCGATAATAAAACATACTTTTTGTTGTACGGACAGGTGATTTTGCACCAAAACGTCCCATTACCGCAACATTTTTTAGCCAAGCACTGTAATCGTAAAGAGTGTCTTTCACTCCACGCCATTCACGATGTTTTGCAATACCTGATTTATCATAAAAACGATTAGCATCGCCTTGAAATTTTTCACTACTCATTACAGTGCACCTGCCTCTTTCTTAATTTTCTTGGTTTCCAAGCTTTCTACAAAGGCCTGAATACGAGTTCGTAATTGTTCAACTGATGCAACAGAATAATCTCTTTCAATTGTTAATGTTGGTATCTTCATTTCATTATTCAAAACCTGATAATCTAGAATACGCTCATAAATCCAATATTCACAGAATTTAATCTGTTCAACAAGAACACCATCAGCATGGTATTCCTTCACAAGATCAGCAATAAAGGTTTTACGGCCGTCTCCTTTTTCTTTATTCATGAAACGTGGGCACTGGCTACTGTTTAGATAATAACGAGCAATTGCATGAAGTGGAGTTTCTCCCTCATTTATTGTGATTTGATCCCTTCCAGGAAGTGAACCATAACAGTATCTGTCTGCCACAACAAAAGCTCCACAATCTTCTAATAGTTTTGTAAATGCAGGATCATCAATTTCACCACCTACAAGTACAATTCTTGTTCGATACCACTCTTTAGAATCTAATTTTCTCTTTTTTATTTCCTCAAGGGTCTCTAATAGTTTTCCTTTAATCAGGTAATGAGGACATACTTCACTTACAAGCTGTATAACATGAAATTCATATCCAGTAATTGGTGAGTTGTCCATCTTACGAAAATCACCAATTTCACGTACAATTTTTGAAATTTCATTATGATCTTCAATAGCTTTCATTAATGATTTATCAGAAATATCAATTTTATAAGCTTCGTGTAAAGGTTTTAAAATATGATTATAAAGTTGTTCTTCATAATATTTTTCAGCATCATTTCCAGTAACAAATGGCACATCCATTATTGTTGTATAAAACGATGGCTTTATTTCTTTAACAAGTTTCAGCATTTCAAAATGTTCTGGAATCCTGTGCATCATACAGCAAGTTTCACTTCCATTCAATGCATCTAAAAAATTGTAGCCACCTTCAATAGCGCATTCCAAAATACTTCTTGCATATTGACAAGTCTTATTAGTCATATAATAAGTGGAGTTATCTAGTCCTGATACTTTGGGAGCTCTTAATCGAACAGAAAAGCATCCAGCAAGATTCATCAGCACTTCTGGAACAAAATAGCAGGTATAACCAATTGCTACATTATCTTCACCCTGTGCCTTATCAATAAGCTCGTTATTAGATTCCTGTAATAAACTTTCAAAATAATTTAGATATTTAAGTTCTTTCATCCTTTTTCCTCCAAACAATAATAAGTGTTTGCAATACTATATAATTCTTTGTATGGTGCATCCAATGATTTCTTTATTCCTACTTTTTTTGCTGATTCATTTTTCTGCACTGGTTAACCACATAAAGCATATCATTGGTTTCTTATCGTGTCAAGTTACTTATCATCCAAAAAATCATTGACTTTTTTTCCAATCTAATAGATAATATAGTGATTAACCAGAAGGAGGTTCACTATGGCATTAAAAAAAATAACCATTCCTACTCAGCGTGAATTGCTTATTCACGAAATTGAAAGTCAGATTATATCTGGGAAACTAAAAGTAGGTGAAAAACTTCCAACGGAACGTGAACTTGAAGAGCAAACTGGTGTCAGTAAATCTGTTATTCACTTTGCACTTAAAGATCTAGAACATATTGGATTTATATATACAGTTCCCCGCTCTGGTGCCTATGTGGCAGATTATGCACAAAATGGTTCAATAGAAGTATTAAATGAAATATTAAAACATAATGGTGGTACACTTGATAGGCAAATGGAACATTCTCTTGTTGAATTACGTAATTCTTTGGAGGGAAGTGCTCTGAAAAAATTGTGTAAATTCCATACAGATGAAGATATTTCAAAACTGGAGGCTTGTCTAGATAAAGTACGAAATGCTGATAAAGAAATAAGTATTGATGAACTGGCCAACCTTACAAAAGATTTTCATTATCTTATCTGCAAGCTTTCTGAAAATATGATAATAATGCTTATTATGAATGCATTCGCACCCATAGCAGCTGTTCTTTGGCGCAGTTGTGCTGAATTTTGGGGAAGAGAAAGATTTCTTGAACATGATGAAAATTTATTAGAGCTTATAAAAAACAGAAAAGGTGAAGAAGCACAGCGTTATATAGAGAATATGTTTGAACAGTATCTTAGAGAAACATATCCAACACTAGCTGAGTAAATTATATGATTATTACCATTCAAATTAAATAATCCCCCTGTAATAAACAGTTTTTATTACAGGGGGATCATTTAAAATATGGTTTATGGAAAAGAAGCTATTTCATTATATTCCTAATACTTAATATGATTCTTACCAAATTCCAATCTTTTTACCTGCCTCAATTGCTGCAACTCTATTATTCACATTAAGCTTGCTGTAGATATTGATAATATGAGATTTAACTGTTGCCAAGGATATACAGAGATGTTCTGCGATTTCTTTATTTGTAGCACCACTTGCAATTTCATTTAATACATCAATTTCTCTTTCACTAAGAATACACTTTGTTTCAATTTTGCAAAGCTTCACTATCTCTTTATAATGTGCTTTTTCAGCTGAACTCAGATTGCTATAAAAATCAGAAGCATATTCACTTATAACCTTGGCCACTATTTCACTTTCAAAATAATAAGGCTGTAGGATTTTATCTTCTGAGCTATAAAATATAGCTTCTCGGAATAAATTTATTATTTCACGCTTTTTGCCAGAGTTTTTATATATCATATTTATTTTGAAAAGAGATGCTTGTACCATTTTTAGCTTTATCTTGTGTATACGGGAATACTTTAGAATTTGATCCGTAAGTTCCATTGCAGATTGAATTTTTCCATCATTGAACAATATATTGGCATAAAGTAGCTTGCTGTCTAGACTTCTGTAGGTTTCTTCTATACTTTCATAACCACCTACAAAACCCTCTATAAGTTCTACTGAAAATTTGTTTAGCCTAAAAACATATTTTAAAAGGGGTGCTATACTCACAGGATTATTATAGCATTCCATTTTCATAAGCTTCCAAAGCATTTCCAGTGCCTCTTCTGTTTCTCCAATAATAAATTTATATTCTATCAGGTTGTATCTGTAGCCTCTATCCATTGAAATAACTACCTCTGAAATATATTTTTCTGCATTTTCGAGGCATTCTTCTGCACTTTTTAAATCCATCTGCTTTAAATATACACCAGTAATACCTATATAATAACTTGCGGTTAGCATAAAAAGACTTCCATCAGCTAATAGCATTTTATCCATATCTTTATACAAAGCTATACATTTATTGAATTCACCCATATCCTCTAGTATTTGAGATTTAATACTGAAGGAAAAGAATTCAATGAAGGAGTTGCTGCGGCTTACTTGATAACTCATAGCTTTGTCTATAAATTTCAATGCTTCATCATATTTGCATTGAGCACAATATAAAAAAGTGGCATCTTTAATAAGTATGTAGGCCTTTGTTGTTTCATTTAGAGGGAGCTCTTCGATTTCGGAAATTGACATAACACTAATTTCATTTAATTTAAAGTTATCTTCTATAAACAGATTTGAAAATTTAAAGGCAGAAAAAGTTGAGTCCTCATACATCTTGTTCTTAAGGCTATCATATAGTTCCTTACATTTTTCAAATTCTATATTAACATAATAGTAAAAAAAACATTGATAAGCAAAATCCGGATTATTTATAATAAATGCTTGGGGAATATCATCAACATGTGAGAATAATGCAGCATTTTGAGGAAGCTCTAAAATAAGCTTCATGGCAGTTGAGTAATCCTGTGCCTCTAGTAATTGCTCAACTGACTGGTTATAATCTTCAAGCTTTTCAAGAACCTGCGCTGCCTTTAAATGAAAGTGAATTTGAGTTTCCTTAGGAAGTTCTTTAAATCTTCCTTTCAAATATTCTCTTAAAATATTGTGGTATCGATAAATTTCATTTTCTTCATCAATGCAGATGATTAAGATATTTTTTTCAAGCAGATCCCCCATTATTTTTTTAAAATCATACTTCTCTATGAGTTTAAGACATATTTCTTCATTAAAATATGACAGTATAGATGTCACCACAAGGAATTCATTTTCTTCAAAGCTTAAACCTTCATAAATTTCTTTCGTAAGGTACTCTCCCACAAGCCTATTTCCAAGGTTTAATTTCATAATTTCAGTTTCATTTTTCCCACTGGCAATAGACGCTATAAGCTGAAGTCCACCAATCCACCCTTCCGAAAGTTCATTCATAAAATCCAGTGTCTCTGACTTAAGCTTCAGTTTCAAAGTATCTTTTAAAAATCTTATTCCAGCTTCAGGTGGAAGCTTTAAATCATTTTCGTCAATTACAAGGAGCCTACCCTCCATATTAAGGGCACCTAGATACAGAAGAGGCTCATGCCTTGTAATGAGAATTAGATGAATATTATCCGAAACATTCTTTAGGAAAAAATCTATAGTATGGAGTAGAAAACTATCTGTCACATAATAAAAATCATCTAAAACTATGAATATATCCTTCTGATTATCTAGTCCATTGATTAGAAGTGTAAGAAGTTGCTCCACATTGCTCTTTTGGAAATTAGAATCATACAAAGATAGAAAATCCTGCTTTGCAGCTCCTAGATATTCACCTATTGCTTCAATAAAATAATTCCAAAACAAAAAAACATTATTACAGCTCTCATCAAGAGAAATCCATTTTAAATCTGAAATATCCTTTTCTTTGGCAAAGGAAGTCACCAAGATAGTTTTTCCTGTTCCAGCACCACCTTCTACTAGGATAACACTATATTCATTTATTCTGTTCATTTTCGAGAAAAGTTCTTCTCTCATTATATAGTTTTTCCTTGGCTGAGGCATTTTAAGCCTTGTGGACATCAAAAGCAGTTTATCCTTCATAAATATCACCTAATTTTTCAATTTGAATTCTTACTTTATATTTTACTTCAACCCCTTTTAAGTACATAGTCTTTTTTGATTTTTATTATAGAAAAAATGAAGAAAACTAAAGTTATCACTATTACGTAGGTCAACTGGGGAAGCATTCCTGAAACAGCCTTTCCATTTTCCAAGCCCTGTACAAAACTCATATAATCCTTTTGTGGAAGTATCCAGGTAGCTTTCTCAAAAATTCTATTACCTTTTTCAAAGGAATAAAAACTTCCTGCAAGAATTGTTGTAAGTACTATAATTGAAGAACCCATCATATTTGCTGTATCCGATACTTTAAATAACGCATTAAGAAACATTCCAAAGGCTATACCAAAGGAACAAATTAACCCAAGTAGAGCTATATATTGTAATAGACTAAAGCCTATATTAAATCCCAAAATGCCTTTCATCACCGCCAATATAAAAAAGGTAGGTGCAAAAATAAGCACAAAAATGAATATAAAATGTGATAGCAGATACTTGGAAAAAGATACTGGTGCAGCTGCAATTCTTTCAATTTGCTTCAATTCTATATCTTCTGATAAGGTAAACATAAACAGAACACTCTGAAGCAAAATAAACATTAAAACATAGCCTATGATGTTTGTTCCTACCTTCCGCGTACCTTTGTTTTCAGACACAAACCCCTTAGGTTTCTTTACTATCTCCTCTAGCATTTTTCTGAAAGCTTCACTTCTAATTGTGTTAATAGAATATTTACTATTGCCTTTATCAATTATAACTCCATCATATTTTCCAAGCACCAATTGAGATTTGGCAGGTTCCTTCTCCATTGGTGTAAATTTAATATAATCTGATTGAAAAGCAGATGTTTTACTTTTTGTTACCACCGCAATGCTTCCTTTAACTTCAAGCTTTGAAGTTAAATACACAGCTAAAATAATAGAAATCATGGTCATTAAAAAGGAAATAAGAATATAATATCTTTTACTTTTCATTCTATAATAGTCATTTCTTATAAAACTTATCATATATAATCCTCCGCTCTATAGAATTTTGCGCATAAAAGCAAGGCTGATGCTGATAATACTATTAGTATTATTACTGTTGGCAAGTAGTAGGAAAAATCCCCATCATAGATTATTTTAAAAATATCATTAACAATCCATTTTACTGGGGAAAGATAGCATATCTTTTCTACAGTTTTACCATATCCATCGAGTCTAAAAAACAATCCACCCAGTATAGCTGAAATATTTATTACAATACTTAAAAGCTGATTTGTAGTATTCTCGCTCTTAAAAATACAACAAAACATTACACCAAGTATAGAAGCAAAAATTTCAAAGAGAAGCAGTATTATAATGATAAAGAAAGCATTGTTCCCTCCAAAGTTAACTTTTAAAGTAAAATATAATAGCAACATTACTAACAAATGACAGAGGAAGGAAAAAACAAAGGTGGCTGCTATTTTTGAAAGATATATAAATCCTTTTGGCACCGGTGAGTAGATTATCCTCATATTTCCTTGTTTAATACGCTCCTCCATAAAGCTATTTGAAGCTATGGTTGAGGTATTGAAAATTATATAAATCATCATGGACACACCATAATAATCATAGGAAGTAACGATACTTCCGTAATTCCCACTGCTTAAAAAACCAAGAATTAACACCATCATAAAAGGAAAAACTGTGCAGTAAAAAATCCACATAGGGTTAAAGGCTAGATTAAGAAAATCTCTCTTAAATATTTGAAAAAATCTATACATGATGAATCTCCTTTCAGTCCCTCAAATTTTTCCCAGTTAAGTTTAGGAACACAGTTTCTAAACTTGCCGTTTGACAGTTTAAATTGTTAATCTTAACAGAATTGTTTACCAAAATTGCAATAAGCTTATCCAAATTTTCTACTCCCGTCAAAGTGGTAATTCTAAGTTTCCCAGCCTCTAGGCTTACATCTTTTACCCCTTCAACATTATAAAACTCTTCTAAATTCAATTCATTTAAACCATCAACTTCAATAATAAAGCGTTTATAATTCACCACTTCTTCTTTTAATTTTTCCTTGGTTCCCGAGGCTATTATTTGTCCTTTATCCATTATAATTATTCTTGTTGATATTTCCTCAACCTCTTCCATATAATGAGTCGTATATATAATTGTCATGCCTTTTTCTCTCATGGTTTTCACAGAACTTAAAATATGATTTCTAGATTGAGGATCAATGCCAACGGTAGGTTCATCCATTATCAAAACCTCTGGATGGTGTGCAATAGCACAAGCAATATTAAGCCTCCTCTTCATTCCTCCTGAAAAGGTATTTACCTTATCTTTTGCCCTATCAGTTAACCCTGCAAACTCAAGGGCTTCAGCAGTTCTATCCTTAAGTTCCTTACCTTTAAGACCATAAAGTGAAGCAAAAAATTTTATGTTTTGCTCAGCAGTTATGTCCTCATATAGCGCAATATCCTGAGGTACTATTCCAAGCTGATGTTTAAAACCTCTATCACCTTTTTCGATTCTTTTGTTTTTGTAAGCTATATCCCCTGCTTCATAGCCTAGAGCACCAGTAAGAATATTTATAGTAGTGCTTTTTCCTGCCCCGTTTGGTCCGAGAAAGCAAAGTATCTCTCCCTTGTTAACCTCGAAAGATATGCCGCTAATAACTTTATTACCTTTATAACTTTTTTCAAGATTTTTTACATTAATGATTTCGCTCATTTCAAATCATCTCCTTGATAATAATTGTATCTTTCAAGGACAAAAATAAAATCAACCTTTCGGTTGATTTTAAGGGTTGATTTGTAATCATATTTAGTATAATTTATTATCATCCATTAGCAATGACATATAGTCTCTCTTTCCATGTAAAATACGTTGAATTGAAATTATATTATTTTCGTAAATATAGAACATAATATACTGATCACAAATAATATATCTATATTTGCTCTTTAATTTAATTTTATACATAAGCATTGTTCCCATTTCAGGAAAATCAATTAAACCTTCAATTTTTTCAATAATATCCTTAACTGTTTTTGTAGCAGCTTCTATACTATCTTCCGATATATAATTTTTTATCTCCTGTAAGTCACAAGTTGCTATAGGGTTAATTCTAATTTTTGCTCCCATAACTAAATCCTCAAGCTACTTTTTAAATCATCTAAAGTTTGCCACTCTTCCTCAGTTTTAATGGCTTCCTCTGCTTCATTTAGTTTTGTAAGAAGTTTTAAGATAGTTTGCTGCCTTTCATACTCTTCAATATCAACAAGAACATATCTTCCTCTACCATTTTTTGTTAAAAAAACAGGTTCTCCGTTTTGACAGTCCTTTAAAACTTCACTATAATTACGCAAATCTGAAATTGGCTTTATATTTGGCATACATATCACCTCTCACAACAATATTGTTGTTATTATTGTATGCTAATTTCACTTAAAATACAACGTTAGATTTATCATCATTTTTTCTTACTTATATCTCCATGATGTTTCTTGTTTTGAATCAATTAATTCTATGCCCCTATCCAATAGTTCTGCCCTAATTTCATCAGCTCTTGTCCAGTTTCTATCACTTCGAGCATTATTTCTTTCATTTATAAGTGTTTGAATCCATTCCGTCTCAGTATTTTCACTTTTCCTCAAGTCTTTTGTTATAAGATTTAGTGACAGCACCCTGTCAAAGTCTTGTACAAGATGGATTTTCTCAGAGTTATTTAAAGTCTCAGATTTTATTACTTCTGATAACACAGTAAATGCATTTGGTATATTCAAATCATCACTTATTTGTGCTATAAATTGCTTTTTATAGTTTTGTACCTTGCTTGTATCAACTACTTCTACATCTGATTTATTATCAACTATATACTCCACTTTACTTCTAAGCTTTCTTAATGATTTTTGTGCTTCTATAAGGCTTTCAAAGCTAAAGACTAATTGCTTTCTATATCGTGATTGAAGGCAAAAGTATCTATAATCTAACGGATTAAAGCCCTTTTCTATAAGTTTCTCTACAGTAAGGAAATTTCCGCTTGATTTCGCCATTTTGCCACTATCTAAAACTAGAAATTCACCATGCATCCAGTAATTTACCCATTTATGTCCTAAAGCACTTTCTGATTGTGCAATTTCATTAGTATGATGTACAGTTAAATGATCTACACCACCACAATGAATATCAATTCTTTCACCAAGATACTTAACTGACATAGCAGAGCACTCTATGTGCCATCCCGGAAAGCCGATGCCCCAAGGAGAATCCCACCGCATTATTTGATTCATAAATTTAGAATTTGTAAACCACAGCACAAAATCCAATGGATTTTTTTTGTAAGGATCTATTTCAATTCTGCTTCCTGCTTCAAGCCCATCCAACCTCAAATTAGCCAATTTATTATAGTCACTATAATTATCAATTGCAAAATATACATTGCCATTTGCTATATAGGTAAAACCTTTCTTTTCAAGAGTTTTGATAAATTCTATCATCTCTTTAATATGTTCTGTAGCTCTGCAAAGCACATTAGGTTTTTCGATATTTAATAATCCACAATCCTTTAGGAAAGCTTCTTCATAGAATCTAGCTATTTCCCAAATTGTTTTCTTCTCTCGAATTGCACCTAAAGACATCTTATCTTCTCCAAAATCTGAATCCGACTCCAAATGACCCACATCTGTAATATTCATAACATGCTTTACTTCATATCCACAATATTTAAGTGACTTCTTCAGTACATCCTCAAAAATATAAGTTCTGAGATTTCCAATATGTGCAAAATTATATACTGTAGGTCCACAAGTATATAAGCTTACTCTTCCCTGCTCTAGAGGCATCATTTCCTCTTTTTTCCCATTTAAAGTGTTATAAATCTTAAAATCCATTTTTATTCCTCCTAAAACTCTTCTTATATGTGCTATGCCTAACTAATTTCTTCTAATATATATACTTGATAATAAAGCAAAAAACTGCAGACAATCTGCAGTTTCTCTATAAATATAAAACCACAGGTTCACAAACCTGCAGTTAAAATAATCTTATAATAATCAAAATATATCATATAAAACTAGTTATAAACTTAGTTGTTTTCTAAAAATGCAGATTTGTCGTTATTAAATTGGCTACATATTAAATAATCAATATAACAACAGCAACAACACATCATTTTAAGAATCCCCCTTTTTTTATGTCATTATAACACTTTCTTTATTTAAATAGCAACAACATGATATATTATAACTTTCCAAGTGGCGTTGCTCCCTTTGAATTTTTTATAAAAATAATATATTTAAAATAATCTGTAGTGCCTCCTCCATTAGGGCTCTGAACAAAATATGTTTTATTACTAAATGGGGAGTTATGTCCATTCAATATATTACTAATATACCAATAACAATATATCATATTAACCATTCGCGCCAAAGGAACAACCTAATATTTTCTGCGTAGAGCTTGTCTGAGCGAGCATTAGAAAGACTTGGCTGATTAATTTTGAAATTGCGTTAAGTCCACGAAATGTTTGAGCGTCAGCGAGTTTTGAGTGGATAGCAATTTCAAAATTAATCAGCTTAGTCTTTCTATGCACAGCGAACAAGCTCTTAGCAGAAAATATTAGGTTGTTCCTTTATGTATATTCTAATTAATGGATTCCCTATGGCAAATTAAATTTTCTAATTCAAATGCTAATTCCGTATTATCCTTCAAATACAACCTAGAATTTTCTCCACCTTGTCCAGAATTACTTCTTTATATCAAAACCATGCTCCACCATAATTAATTCATAACTTTCTTCTTCCTTGACCTTATTGCCACATTTTTCTTTAGAATCTCCAATTTTTCCTTTTTTACGTCTAGTTCAGAAGCTTCTTTTTCGGCTTATCGTTCCTTTTCTTTATGCACTAGTTCTATTTCTATTTCTATTTCTATCAGCTCTTGCTATTTACGGCTTTCCTCAAATGCATTTCTCCTTAACTCAGGATTCACAGCTTTTAGAAATTTTTCAAATGCTTCCGGATATAAAAATGCTTTAATTCCAATCTCCTCCTGAAACTGCACCCAAACTTTATCCTCCTTTACTTTCGTAATAACACCAAATCCAAACAAAATATGTTCCACTTTCTCATTTACAATGTTCACTGATTTACCTCCTTAATACTTATTCTCAGAATTTATATGAAATTAATGATTTAAAACTGCTCAATTAAATACTCCATATATTGTAATTATGCCTATGTACTTTCTAAAAAATCATAAATAGTTGGGCTATTTTTAAAAGTTTAACAAAAAAAATGGTTGATGTAAGTAAAACTTTTAAAGAAAACCATATTTATTTCTTATTCAAAAGCATAAAAATACTGTACTATTTATGGTTGAATAGTACAGTGCATTAAAAATTGTATCTTTCCTTTTAACTAGAGAGCAATAAAACTTACTAACAAGCTCCGCTGTCCTAATTAATTTGTAACCTTATTTCAAATTCTGTTTTTTCTCTAGAACTTCTAACCTCTATATCACCCTTATGCAATTCCACTATTGTTTTTACAATTGCAAGTCCAAGTCCAGTTCCCTCTTTTTTATCACAGGATTTTTCTACCCTATATAATCTTTGGAATAAATTTTTCAAGTTTTCTTCTTCTATCATGTTTCCATAATTCACAAAGTTAACTGCAACCATATTGTTTTGTTTTTCTACATTTATATCTAAATATTTTCCCTCGCTACCGTACTTAATGGCATTACATATTATATTTTCAAATACTCTAACTAGTAAGATAGCATCTGCATTTATTACTAGGCTTGTATCTTTTGAGAATATTCTACATTCCATTCCACTTTCCTCAAAAGATGGTATGAAGCCAATGGTAGCTTGTTCTATTAATTGGTGTAGATTTATACTTGATTTATTTAAATTTACATCTCCATTACTTATCCTTGTAAACTCAAAAAGTTGATCCACTGAGCTCTTTAATTCCTTTGCTTTACTTAAGGAGACTTCACAATAATGCTGTAGCTCCTCCTCATTTTTATAATTCCCCTTTTCAATTAACCCTAAAAATCCAAGAATAGATGTAAGAGGCGTCCTTAAATCATGGGATAAATTTGTAATCAAGTTGTTCTTCTGCTTTTCCCACTGTCTTTCTTTTTCCATAAGTTCTTTTATACTATATGCCATTTTATTCGCATCTGAAGCTAAGGCTCCTAGCTCATCTTTCCTTCTAATAGGTATATTTATGTCCATATTTAAATTAGACACCTTATTTAAATTCTGTGAGATTTCTTCTATATAATCAGTAATTTTGTTCATTCTTATAACAAATATTAAACACATTAGAAATATAAAGACTACAAAAACCCCTATAAGAAACGCTAGCACAAATAAACTATTGGTATTATAAGCATTAGTAAATTTCATATAAAGACTAGAGAGAAAAATATCTAGCCCCAGAATTACTGAAAAAACTATTACTATGGTGGAAACTATGGACAATGTTGCAGCTATAAAGAAATTTGCTAGTATATTGTATTTAATACTATTACTCTTCAATCTTATATCCAACTCCCCAAACTGTTTCTAATATTTTAGGTTCTTTCGGCATATCTTCTAATTTTTCTCTTAATCTCCATATATGAACCATAACAGTGTTATTTCCCTCTAAATATTTTTCCTTCCATACCTCTTTAAAGATATCCTCAGCACTATATACTTTACCGCTGTTACTAGCCAGTAGCAGCAATATCTCATATTCTATTGGGGTTAATTTTAGCTCTGTGCCCAATAAATGAACCTTGTGATTTCTTTTGTTTATATTAACCCCTTTTATTTCAATAATCTCTTCATTATTAAGTGCCTTGTGATTTTCATTAAGATATACATATCTCCTTAATTGAGCCTTCACCCTAGCGAGAAGTTCCATTGGGTTAAAGGGTTTTACCATATAGTCATCTGCGCCCGTAGATAAGCCTTGTATTTTATCCATGTCTTGTCCCTTTGCACTAAGCATTATAATTGGAATATTGTACTCTTTTCTAATCTTCATGCAAACCTGGAGGCCATCTATGCCAGGCATCATTATATCTAAAACCACAATATGAATCTTTTCCTCATTAATTATATTAAGTGCATCTACTCCATTTGTGGCCTTAAATACCTTGTAACCATCATTTTGTAGGTATACTTCTATAAGTTCAATTATTTCCACTTCATCATCTACAATAAGTACATTAAACATAAGCTTATTTCCCCCATCAGACACCTATTTTCAATAAAATTATATCATATTTTAAATCCTAGAAAGTTAAAGTAAGATATAAACCATATAAAAATAAAATTAGTTATTGTCATCATTGAAAAATAAATTTTTTCTGATTTTCTCCCAGTCTTTTTAACCCAATTATATATTAAGATAATTAATCCAAAAATACTTAAAACCGTTGATACTATTAAAAATCCTAAAAAAGTATAAAGTAGCCATGCAAAGGTAAACTCATTATTTGTAATCATAGTCATTGCAATTATAATTGCTCCTAATATTCCAACTATATTAAGCATACCAATGACTAAGTTTGCTGCCCTATTTAATTTAATACTCCTACAACTTTTGTCCTTTATTTTTTTGAACTTTCTTCTTATAAACAAAACTATTGTTACAATTATATTGATAAGGAACATAACCATAGCTAAAGCAAATATAGCTATATTGAAGATTCTTCCCTGAAAAAAACTTATCTTTTCAAAGGAATTATGGCTAATATCATTAAATGCATAGGTTACTTTTCCTTTATTATTTAACTTAAAGGCGAAATCTCCTCGTCCATCTTTTCTTGCAAATACCCCATTTTTCTTTTCAACAAGTGTCGTTGTGATTTTCTCCTTAGCTTGAGTATACTCCTTAAGAGTTAAAGTGCCGTCTTTATTATCTATAATTTTCATATCCATTGAAGGATCAAATAGAAAACCAATCTTCATAATATTACTTTTTGATATTCCATCATAATTTCTGAAGGTTCCTTCATATTTACTAAAATCCTTAGTTGAATCTTTTTTTATCTCATTAAAGCTATTATTAGTGGTAGGATAAAAATAATTTAAAAATTCTTCTTCAAAGTTAAAAGGAAGTGCACTTAATGAATTGGTTGCCACGTATATTCCCAAATTCTCCTTTGGCATTAAAAACATTGTAGTAGTATACCCTGGTAGTCCACCTTCATGCTTTATTATTTCCTGTCCATTTCTATTACTTCTTATAAAGCCTAATCCCATTCCAGGTAAGCTATCACTATTTGAGAATTGCTTAGCTTTCATTTTTATTGAGGTTTCTTCCTTTAGAATCCTATTTTCCTGAAATTGCCCATTATTTAATTGCGCCATCATAAAGTTTTCCATATCTTTAACCGGTGCAATTATTCCAGATGAGCCTGAGGTATATTGATAAGCTAGGGGAATTTCTTTATAGTTACCCTTTGAAAACTCATAGCCCTTAGCTGTATTACTATTTTTCAATCGAACTAAGCTACTATCCATTTTTAAAGGTGCTAATATATTTTTCTTTACATATTCCTCGTAAGAAATACCTGAAACCTTTTCTACAATATATCCAAGAAGATTATATCCTTCATTGCAATATCTACTAACAGTATTCGGTTCCCTTACTACCTTTGGAAGATGATTGTCCATAAAATATTCCTGTGATTTTATTGACTTTTCATCTCTAGTACTACCATTAAGTTCACTAGCTTCATCAACTCCACTAGAATGAGTTAATAAATTACTACAGGTAACTGGTTCTTATCATAATTATTTATAACCTTATAAGGCTTTATATAATTCATTAATATTTTTATTTAAATCTATTTTTCCTGCTTCCTGCAGTTGCATTATAGCTGTTGCAGTAAACAATTTACTTACTGATGCTGCTGGAAAAAGAGTTTTATCTGGATCTACTGCTACCTTTCTCTTCAAGATTACTGTACCCAAAGCCCTTTTTTAACACTTCTTTTCCATCCTTAACAACAACTATAGCTGCTCCTGGAACTGAATACTTCTTCATATCTTTCTTAAAAAAATCATCTATAAATTGCTGTAAATTCTCACTGTTATTTACCCCTACAGGCTTCTTCTCAATTTCCTTTCCAAAAACCTCACTATGTACCCCTAAGATTATTACCATAACACTTAAGAATACTGCCATAAATCTTTTTACTTTCATCTTCATAAATTCCAACTCCTTAATTATTCTATGATTAAATTTTATATGAAGATGAATTTTCAAATTTAACTTTTTTCTTACGAGAAATTAAAGATTGTATATAAAAAAAATAAAACTATATATCTTTTGCATTTTTAAATTTAGCTATGTTAAAAAAAAGTGGTTCTAAAATCTTGAAACTTAGCCTTCACCATAATTATCAATTAACCAAGGTGAATTTTTATCTTTTCTAATAAGGGTAAAGGACCATGTATTCTTTCCACTATCCTGTGAGCTAATTCCATCTTTCTTATTTTTAAGTTCATATTCAACTTTATATATCTACTTCAAGCTCTGTATTAGATTCTTCTACTATGCTATTAAGCTTAACAGATTTTAAATTTTCAAATTCCCAGTTCATATTATACTTAGAGTACCTTTCTGTTAAGGTTGAAAGAACTCCCTTACTATTTTTTTCATTCCAATATTTAAAATAATTTTCTACTACTTGTTTTGGCTCTAATGATAGTTTTTGTGAATCGGATAATTGTGTATGGGCTTTTGAACAACCTGTGAATGCAAATACCAAAATGCAAGAAAATAACAAAGTAATAGTTAGTAGACTTAATCTTTTCTTCATGTAAAATCTCACCTCTTTGTATAAGACGAAAGAAAAACTTAAAAGTTCTTTTAATTTATATATTTTGTATAAATTCAAGCTGCTATTTTTTCAAAATAAAAAGTCCCCTTACCCAAAGATAAGAAGACTACTATTTATTTTTAAGACTATACTTTTCAGTCAACCATACTATATGGGATACTATCTTCATACAGTGTCTCAGGGTCTATATCTGCCTCATTCTCCCATTCTACAGTGTCGAAATTAACTTTTGCAGACTTAAACAAGGATATATCCTTTAACTCTTTAAAAATTCCTTTATTTAGATATGGATTCATATCAAATAATTTTACTTCGCCATTTTCAAAAGTTACTAATAATTTATACTCATCTAACGGTTTAACTTCTTTAACTGATAAATACATACTATCCCCCCCTTCACTTTAACGGTTCTATTTTAAATGGTAATTCACTTTCCATAGCTAGTGCCCAATCAGCTCTTAATTCTTCTTGATGAAGCTCATTCCAAGCTAGAACTAACCTCAATTGCTTCTTTGGTAATTGTCCATCTATTATTTCACAAGTATTTATATCTATAACTGCTTTATATTCTCCATAAAAGGCATAGAATCAATCCTTTCCAAATACAAAAGTTATAAAAGTATATGCTAATTATACTTTATTATCTCTAAAAAAGTAATATTTATTACCAATATAATCTATAAACTAGTCCCTTTTTCTCAATGAGTATTGATAAGAACACTATTGATTTACTTAAAAATCTAATATATTATAGAAATATATTTTTACATATTATACAAATAGGAGATTAAGTATGGGAAGAAATGATTTGTGTTTTTGCATGAGTGGGAAGAAAAAAAAGCTTTGCCATCCTGATATTCATGAAGAAAGCCAAGCCGCTGCTAAACTTAAAATTTATAGTCAACTAGAGTACGATCTTAAAATGCATCGTGAAACAAATAATGGGATTTCCTTATGTGTTCCAGGCTGTAACGATTGCTGTTTTGATTATTTCACCATTCAAAGTATTGAATTTGACTTAATTCTAAATGAATTAGCAAAATGGGAAGTGGAAAAATTAAATAATCTAATAAAAAGAGTAGATAAATATTGGACAAAGTTTGAAAAAGAGTATCCAGAACTACTGCACTTTTGTTAAATGCGTCTGATAATGATATTGAAAAAATTAACTCTTCAATAGATAAAACAAGTTTTCCTTGTATTTTTTTTGATGAAAATACTCAATTGTGCCAAATCTACGAATTTAGACCCTTTAAATGCAGATATTTGGAGCTACTTATCATTATCCAAGTCCAGAGGAAGGTGCAGTGGGCATTGCTTGTCATAAATATGGGGATATTCTTAATGACAATAACTTTGATGTGATACTTTGTGATGTTACAGAATTATTATATGAAAATACCGATTTGTCCATAACTCATGATAAAAAAGGAAATATTGCTGCAATAAATCCTGAATTTCCTCTTATTTATTATTTATACAAGCATTTCATTGTGAACGAATTGGGAGTATCTATTGTGGATTTTGATAAAAAGTTTAAGAAACCAAGGTAAGTTCATACCTGCTTGGTTGATGGCTCTTAACAAATTTCTACTTAGGTAGCTCATCTACACATTTTTTCAAATGCCCAAACTCAACTGGAGCATAATTCCATCGTTCTACACTAACACATGCTGACTGTTTCGTAACAGTTGGATACATCTCTGTTCCATGAACATGTCCATACAGGTAGAAAAACGGAGTCGCAGAATTAATATACTGTGGAGGCTGATGTTGCATTACTATAAACTCGTTATAGATAATTGGATATTTATATACTTCATCAAATCCACATTCCATCCACTCCCTTAATGTTAGATAATTATCATGATTGCCCATAATCAGTATTTTTTTTCCGTTCAACTGCTTAATAATATCCTTCATTTTCAATAATGGATACAAACCAACATCGCCAAGATGAAATACCATATCATCCTCATGCACTAAGTTATTCCATGAAGCAATCATCTGCTTATCCATATCTTCAATGCTTGAAAATGGTCGTTTTTCAAATATAATTATGTTGTTATCGCCAAAATGTGTATCTGCAGTAATAAAAACCTTTGACATATTGTGCACCTCCTCAAAAAATTAACATACTATACTAGTTATATTTCTTTTGCTTTACTCATCTCCTATCATAACATACTCTATTTATCAATTTTATATGTAAGATAATAATCTTCATATAAACCAGTACAAGCATCAAATCCTGCATTTCCTTTTATTGATGATTCTATTATCAACAAAAACTACTCCAATTTTTGAAAGGCACCTGATCCCTTACATAAATTGTAAGTTTTCTGCCAAGTTCTGTTGCTATTCTCAAGTCCTATAAAAATTATTGACATATATATCGGCAGGTGATATATTTAATATATCGTCACACGATAGAACGGAGGTAGATAGATTTGGATAATAGTACACCTTTGACTGAGGCTTTATTTTATATTTTATTGGCTGCACGAACACCAAACCACGGATATGGCATTATTCAAGATGTAAGTGAAATGACAGATGGAAGGGTCATATTAGGACCTGGAACCTTATATGGTGCTATTAATGCAATGCTAAAAAAAGGATGGATTAGCTTATATAGCGAGGATAAAGAATCAAGAAAGAAAAAAGAATATCTGATTACCAATATAGGAACGGAAGTATTTCAGAATGAAGTAAAAAGGTTGAAGGAACTTGTAAATAACGCAAAAAAATGGATGCTTAGGAGGATGCGAATATATGTTAAAATTTAAATTATATTATGACAAAGATGAAGAAGAAGATTGGCTAAAAGAAATGTCTTTAGATGGATGGGGCTTCAAAAATTCTTCCTTGGATTCTATACTTTGAGCCATGTGAGCCAGGAGAATACAACTATCAGATAGATTTGCTTGATAATTGGAGTGGTGATAAAGATGCTTATTCATCTTTTATGGAGGATTTAGGAGTACAAGTCGTTGGTCAGTGGTGGAGATGGGTTTATTTGAAGAAAAAAACAGCAGACGGTCCTTTTGAAATGTATACAGATACAGATTCAAAAATCGCACAGTACAATAAGATTGGTAATTTTTTCAAGATAGCTCTAGTTATTGAAACCATTTGTTTCCTTATGGAATTGATTGCAACAATTAATACTGGTTCCTATATATTCGGAGTATTTACAGTATTTCTTGCGACGATAGCCTTGGCATTATTAAGGCTAGTACAGAAATGCAAATTAAAAATTGAGGGATTTAAAAGTGAAGTAATGTAGTTGGTTTATGTCAATTACACGCCCTTATCGCTTACAAGCTCTCTTAATTAACATTATTATAGACAAAATTATCGCTAAATAATAATTGGATTTCAAACCCCTTTCCATACTCAGACTCAACTTCAATTTCAATCTGTAATTCGTCGCATAATTTCTTTACAAGATACAGTCCTATTCCAGTAGAATGGCTTCCATTAGAATTATCTCCAGTAAATCCTTTGTCAAAAATAAAAGGAAGATCAGAATTAAGCACCCCAATACCATTATCAGAGATCCTTAAATAATATCGATTCTTCATACTATCAAGACCAGTTTTTAAAGATATAATGCTGCGGCTTTCTTCCTTTGAGTATTTCACTGCATTAACAAATATTTGTGTTAGAATAAACTGAAGTGCCTTTTTATCTGACACAATTGGTACATCTTCCATGTGAGAAATAACTGTGACTTCTTTTTCATCCAGTAATGCCTGAAGTTCAAACACTACATCTTCACAGCAAAGATTTATAGATAATCTCTCTAATCGACAATCAACATGGGATGCCTGTAATCTTGCATAAAACAGTATTTGTTCTACATTATCACTGATATTAATTCTTGCATGTTCAAGCCGCTGATGCGCTAAATATGACATTTCTTCTTTACGATTCTCCAAAACCAAGGTTGTCAAAGAAATAGGCGTCTTTATCTCATGAACCCAACTTTCAATAAACTCTTCATAGTCTATAGTTTGCTGCTTGGCATCCTCTAATTGATCATTTAGCATCCGTAGCTTATTAGCTAGATAATTCACTTTTTCCTTGCTGGATTCACCAATAGATTCTATAAGTTCACCTTCACGCTCCAGTGAGGGTTCTCTAAGGAAATCATAGAAAGCTTTGTCTTGTTTTAACTGCCTCTTCCAGTAAGTAAAATTCCAATGACAATACTGCCTACAGAAAAAATAACCATAATTCCAGCTAGAATTCTAAATGCCTCTGGATAGGCTAACCACGCAAGAAAAATATAAAAAGCATTGCAAATACAAAGAAGTAATGTCCAAGGGAGTGATTCCTTTAAAATATTAATCCAATCTCTCAATTTCATTCACAAGACCCTCCTTGTAATTGATAGCCAATTCTTCTGACAGTGTTTATTCGATTAGACAATCCAATCTGATCAAGGGTTCTACGCAATCTGGTCATATTTACTTGTAATATATTCTCATCAACATAGTCGCTACTCCCCCACAGTAGGCTAAAAAGCTCTTCTTTTTTTACTACTGAAGGAGCAGCTTTTATCAAGGCTTTCATAATAATTCCTTCATTCTCCGATAATGTGACAGAATGCTCCCCGACATATAATATATTTGCATTTTCATCTAACTGAAAATCCCAAGCATCTAACAATATACGCATATTTGCATATAGATGAATCAACTTCTGAATTCTAGCAATTAAACGTTTAGGGTGACAAGGTTTCGTTAAGTAATCGTCTGCCCCTAAATCTAATGCATGCAGCTCGTCACGAAGTTGATTACGTGAAGTCAGCACCAAAATAGGACCAATTCCTCTAGCCTTAAGCCCCCGACAAATATCGAAGCCAGAAAGCTTGGGCAGATTCAAATCTAACACAATTAATGCAGGAGAGCTAGCACAATATCTTCCAAAACAGTATCAAAAGAAGAGATACACTCTACAGAGTATCCCTCTTTCTCTAATATGCTTTGTAACTCTTCACGTAGAAAAACATCATCCTCAACAATAACTATCTTTTCCACGTTTTCACCCCCTATTGAATCTCTTTTAATTTCTTGATTTCTTCATCACTCTTTTGCTGAATCATCCATATATAACAAAGTTCAAAAACCATAAAGACAATAAGTGTACCTCCTACCAGGAAAGTAATAGTGCTTCTGTTTAAGGCTGATCCCTTTGGAATAACCGAAAAGAATCCTAACATGGCCCAAATACCAAAAATAGAACTAATCAATGCTACAGCAATAACCAAACCGAAATAACACCAGATTTGTATCCTTGCAGATGAGCACAGGGATTTAACACTTGCCCCTAACATAGATAAAGTGAAATACCTATGTCTCGTACTTCTTTGCTGCATAAGAAACTTCAAGCCTAACACTGTGTTTGCAATGATAAGAAACATTACACCTAAATAAAGTGTGGTGTAACTGCCTGCCACTATATAAAACAACTGTCTTCCATGCTAGAAAGATAGCTTTCATAATGCACGTCAAAGGTATTAAGCGATTCTTCCACTTGATACATGGCTTCCATCAGACCTTTTTTATGAACAAAATGAGAATCTAAAACCATATTCCAATAGGATTCTTCCGAATTTCCAATCAACGAATTAAACATATCATCTGGGACAATCAAGCCATATGAAATTGTGGTAGCTCGATCTGCAACAAGATTTCTTGTATATAAGGTTGATGTCAATTTGTATTGTCTTTTATCGATACTAACAGTTGGATTAGATTTTAATGCCTTCCTTAGTATATCATGAGAGAATGAAAATTCCTCATTAGAATACATGGCAACTTCATCCCCTGCTAATACGATGGGAGATTTATTGGTAGCATTAAGCAGTTTATTATAACTAGAAAGAGAAATTAAATAAGGACTGCTCTCAGAAGATAAATTCTTTAATAGCTCTTCTTTTTCCTTTGAATTTTTTTCTCTTGAACCCCACTCTTCTAATCCTGTCCAAGAAAGAGTGTGCGCTACAGTATTTTCAGGCATGTCTGGATAAGAACTCTGTAAAAGGCCTAGTTTCATAGGATAAAAATCTTTTACGTAAGGTTTTAATTTATCAGAGGTCAGTACAGAAGTAATTTCTTTTTCTGATCCGTTACGAAAGTAAAATCTACGGTTCTTTTGGATGCTACACCTTTGTCTAAAGAAGTGGAGATGCCATAAGCAAAACAAACCATGGCAAAAAGAATTAAAAGTGATGCTATAGCGAGGGAACTCCATTGATGTAGAATATTCTCTTGAAGCTGTCTTCCTGTGAATGTAAATAACCCAGTAGAGGAACTGCTTTTACGCCTTATCCATCCACCAAGCAAACTTCCCAATCCTCGAAACAGCATAAAAGTGCCAGTGATTCCTGCAAACATTATTACTGCAAATATCAGAATTCCAAGAGTATGTAAATATAAAATTGCCAATACATAAGCTGCACATAGCAAGCTTGTTCCAAGCAATAAACTAACCATGCCCCTTACAGGTGAAAGAACTCTTTGCATTTTTTCCTTCTGTTCATTAAGTAAATCCGACGGTTCTTTTCTGCTCATTTTCAGACTAAGAATAAACACAGCAATTAATTGTACGCTAATGAAACCAAATACCGTTAAACCTAGACCCACCCAGGAGATGCGAAAATGATGACCAATGATTCCCATTCCAATCAGTCTAGAAGTTGCCAGACTAATTAGTTCTGTTAAAAATAAAGAAATCGGAATTCCAATGAACAAAGTAATTAAACCATTCCACAAGGTCTCTCCCATAATCATTGTAAATAACTTGCTTCTTTTCATTCCCATCATTAAATAAATTCCAAATTCATGACTACGTCGCTGTAATTGATACCTATTGGCAAAATAAACCAGGAAAAATACGAAAAACAGCGAAACTGCATATAACATAGGAATCATTAACAAAATCTTTGATACTGCATCACTCTCAATGGTGTTTAGATATACCATAACATCCTGTTTACCAAGAGAAAGAATTACATAAAAAGCAACAATTGAAATAACAAGTGAGGCAAAATAAATTCCATTTTCTTTTCGGATCTTACGACTATTTCCTTTTATGAAATTAAAGAACATTAGTGCTGCCTCCTCCCAACTGTGCCATCACAGTTAAGATACGTTCATAGAAGGAATTCTGAGTTTCTCCAGGCACTTTCTTTCGAAGTTCATGAAAAATTACGCCATCTTGGATAAATAGGATTCTTGAGCAAAAGCTTGCTGCATTGGCATCGTGAGTAACCATCAAAATCGTAGCTCCATCTGCCTGATTGATAGAAGATAGTTTTTCCATCAAGATTTTTGCATTTTTCGTATCTAAGGAACCAGTTGGTTCATCTGCTAGTACAATGCTTGGATTTGAAATTAATGCTCTTGCTGCTGCAGCTCTCTGTTTTTGTCCACCCGACATTTGAGAAGGAAACTTATTTAATACCTCTTCAATATCAAATTGTCTCGCTAATTTTTCAAGCTGTGCCTCTTTCCTTTCTGACCTCTCTCCATGTATGGACAAAGGCAAAATAATATTTTCTCGAGCAGTTAAATTATCTAATAACTCAAATTCTTGAAATAAATATCCAATTTTACTTCCTCGATATTTTGCAAGCATGGCTCCTCTAAATGAAGAAATACTTTGCCCCTCCAATAAAACTTGTCCCGATGTTGGCTTAAGCATGGTTGCAATGCAGTTAAGCAAAGTGGTCTTTCCTGAACCGCTTGCACCCATAATTCCAAGAAACTCTCCCTTGATAACATCAAACGTAATTCCCTTTAATGCAGCTGTTTCACTTTGTCCTTCACCATATATTTTATGCACTTCCTGCACTTGAAGTAGCTTATCTGAAATTCTCATACTATTTCCTCCCTTACTTTTCCCCATATTAATACCATACAATAAAAAATTACCAACTAACACTTACACTTGTTGTAAGGTTTGTAATGAGAGGATTATCTTCTTCGTTTCATTTTCATTAATTCTTGATAATTATTATACTATAGTTCCTGTATTTAGATATAAAACAACGCAAAATTTTTCTTCTCAGCATTATCTATTTTTTCGGTTTTTCCATTCTTAAAATCTGCACATGCCAATGTTTGGATTTCGCCATCATCTCTTACTATTACCTTGTATTCATATATGTTAGCATTATCAAAACCTTCAGGAATAGCTGCCTTCTTGATTTTTCCAAGCATTTCCTCTGTATATTCAGGATTACCTTCCATAATCTATGTATCAGCATTTATCTGATTTTTAAGTTTTTTTGCAAATGTATCACTGCCAATATCGTTAGAGTTAATTGTCCTTTCTATAGGATATTTGTGTATATGCCCAGTATTGTTAGCAGATGAATAATATATCGAATTTAAATTAGCACTCATAAAATTACCTCCAAATGTAATTTTTATTACATTTCTAGTTTCGATATAAAAGTATACATCTTAACCTATTTAATAATATCATTATTTTATTAAAGAATTTAACTATAATAATTTAAAATTAATTCTTTTAATTTTAAAATTATAGCTTTTTAAAAGCATAATAAAAATATTTATACGCATAATAAAAATGAAGGTTTTTTGCCTAAAAAACACCTTACCTATATGCATTAAATAAAATATAAATTAAAGGAGAAACGAGATTATGAAAAGCAAACCAGATAACAGAAGTGATAATGTAGATAGACTTCAACATAATATCAGCAACACTATTAAAAACTGTGAGCTTGCTGATGAAATGATTGAAAAAACAGATGATGAAAAAACTAAAAAAGATTTGATAGCCAAAAATGAGAGAAGAGAAGAATCTCTTAATGCTATGAGAGAAGAAATTAAGGATGAAGCAATAGATAAGAAAAATGGATACAAGTAAAAAAATCTTCACCAATAAAAGCATCGCTTCAAAAGAGTGATGCTTTATACTTTTACAAATTCTCCTTGCAAATCTATGATTTTCATTTACAAAATATTAACATTGAACTAATTAGTATTAATATAGTAATATTTAATAGGAAGGTGTTGTAAAATATGAAACCAGTTTTTGATTATACTTTTACAAAAAAACTCAATAAGTGTTTTCTATTCTCATATATATTTATCAGATCCGCAACCTTCATATTATAATCCTTATTTTTTTTAGCAATTCTCACAGCCGAAGCCATTTCTTTAGTAAAAGAAAATTTTTTTATATTGAAATAATCAGCAAAAAACTTCCTTGCTTTATCATTAAATTTGAAACCATCGTCAATTAATTTTGTATCAAGTGAAAGTTCCATTGTTGTATGATTGGTCTTCCGAATTTTAGAGGATTCTTCTCTTTCATTTACAGTTTTATCCCCTATGAGAAAGCCTTTAATATTCTGCTCAATCTCTGCTTTTGTTCCATTCGGTGATATTTTATAATTCCTACATATTTCTTGTAACTCTGTTTTATACCAATAATGTTTGTTAAATTCTTTAACTGTCATTTTCTGTGTAAATATAGATCTAGCATTCAAAGGGCAGCCCTCCTTTTATAAGGTTGCATTTCTAACTATTTTACCTTAATATCCCATTAATTCCTTAACTTTGTCCTTGTTTTCTTCATTTGTCAACTTCTCTAACAATATAAATGCCACTTCCATTGCAGTGGATGGGTTCCAAGATGTAATTATATTCTGGTCTATAACTATTGGTTCATTGATAACTTCAACCCCGAAATCTTTCAGCTGTTTTTGTCTTATTCCATCCCTTTTATTGTAGGTGGTTCCTTTTCTTCCTTTTAAAACTCCACTTTTTCCTAGCGGTAATGCAGCAACGCATATTGAAGCTATAGTTTTGCCTTTCTTATCAAATTCCCTTAAAATTTCTAAAAAAGGTTCGCTGTAACCGTCATTATAGAAATCGTATTCTGTAAATCCCCCTGGAATTGCTAATGCGTCATACTCATCGATGTTAACCTCATCAAAAGTGTAGTCTACGATAATTTTTTGATTAAATGTACTGTTTACCTCCTTAGTCCTTCCACATGTAAATAATTGTGTGGATTTATCACCATCAATGTAATTCCACCCAATTACATCAATAAAAACACTTGCTTCAAATGTTTCAAATCCATTTGCCAATAATAATAGTACTTTTTTCATATTGATCCTCCTCTTGAAATATCCGCTATCTTCATATAACCTTCATTAATGTCAAAAGCACTACTGAATTTTTTGTAAGTATAACGGATTTTATACTAAAAATTAATAGTCTGTCCATGAATTTAGCATAATTTTGTTTGAACTTACAAAGTTACTAGGACGCTTTCTCCAAGACATATTGATTGAAGGTGTTGAACTTAGAATTAGTCCATGTGTGTTCATAATCCATCTTAATATATACTGGTAATATCATCGCTATTTACTTCACCTTAAGTCCATTTTATTTTGCCATGTAAAAAGGCAACTTTGAAACTGTTTCTTTTAACCCCTCAATAGTCTTTGTCTCAAGAACCACCATACATTGACATTGCTTTGCTAGTTCTAATTTCTTTTCTATACAAATCTTAATATTATCATTTCCTATTGCTTGTTCACATTGTTCTTTAAAATATCGTAAACTATTGAAATAATAGCTACTATATTGATTAAAAAGAAACTCTTTCCTTTCAGGTAGTGTAAAATACACGCCATTTGCCATATGCATATTTAGAATAGGAGCAGAAATTTGTTTTGCGATTTTAATAGTATCTAATGTTGTTTTAATATATGCATCTGAGATCCTCTTATTAAAATCACAAACATTTAGATTTTCATCTAAATGAAAGGTAAAGAATATTCTTTGATGTTCACGTATATAATTCAACTTTTCAATATCAATTCTATCAGTTTGATAATCGGGCAAGTTCATATTTAATTCTATAAAAGCTAATCCTAAGGATTTGCATAAAACTACACATTCATCAATACTTTTAGTTTCAATTAGTGTGGGCATTCCATAGATCATAGTTATTCTCCATTAATTTATTATTGAATACTCCATATTTTTAATTTTACTAATCCGACCTAATTAATATGATAATTATAGCTCAGTTTCCATATTGATACAATAAAGGTGTTTATCTAATATAACAAATATTCTTATAGATACAATATTTATTTAATTAATCTATTGCTAACTTACAATGTTTAAAATATACTATCATTAGTGTAACAACAACAATTTGTTATATAGATTACTTAAATTTAGGAGGGTAAAAATTGATTAGTTTAATTAGCATGATTTTTAATTTGCTTTATTTAGCAATAATGGTTGAAGTAGTTTTATCTTGGGTTAATCCTAAAAGTTCAAATCAATATATAAACTTATTGCATAAAGTTACTAGCCCACTTCTTGAGCCTGGTAGGAAGCTACAGTATAAATATTTTAATAAAACCATGATTGATTTTTCACCAATAATAGCAATTTTTATTTTATTTATAGTGAAAAATATTGTGTTTAATATAATGCAAATATTAGGTGTATATTAGTTTCCTTTCTGTGATACAATAATTTAAATCATGTTCACTATTAGTCGTCATCATCCATCAAGCTGGTAGACTTTAAAACCCAATTTTGCCACTCTAAGGACTGCCCTAAAATGTAATTGTGTAGGCACAGGCGAAATTCTTGTTCAGACTCACTTAAGTCTACCGCTTCAATATCAGGTTTAAAAGGATGTCTCTTTGCCAGCGCTGCAATTTCTACAATTTCAAGTTCATTCATTATTGATGTAACTTCCCTTGAAGTTAGTTCCGCATCAATTAATAAATCCTCAAGATCAGCAAGTGAGTGTATCTTATCTTTAATAATTGCAATTTTATCAGATGTAAATCGGCACTGCCTAATTTCTTCAATAATATTGCGGTATTGCTCATCATCCATTTTTTTACCGAAGGAAAAATTAATCTTAGGATTCAGTTCAGGATACTTTAATGCAATAAATACTTTATCAAGCATATCTTCTTTTACCCCATGATAAACATTTGATATAATTTTCGGCAAACTCTTCTCCATATAATGCTCCAGAGAAATATCTTTAATAGAAAACTCATCTTGAAGATCTTTATTTGCATCTAAAATCATCTTCGCAAGGTCAGCTTTGGATTTCTCAGATAGGATCCTATTCAAGCACTCTATTTCCGCCTCGGAAATATTTAATCCTTTTGCAGCAATTCCTGCAAGTTTACAACCGATTCCATTAGTTAATATCTGCTCAAATATATTGATTATTAAACTCCGATACCCTTCATCGTACCCAGAAAGCAGATGATGGATATCCTCAGAAGAAAAGTAGCTACAAAACATATTCTCATAATATATGGCTTCTAAATATCTTTGAATAAACTCAATACCCACTAAATTTTCTATTGGATTGCAAAGAGGATAATCAGCTGTTATATGAATTTCTTGGGCTTCGTAATCAGGATTGTATATTTTGAAAAAGCCTTTTATACCACCTATAATAGTGTCATTGTAAGTGTGATTATATGTATCTAGTTTATTTTGCATTACCATTGTAAAAATGTGGTTCGCAGTTTTCAGTTTACTATCAATGCATTTTCTCCCCTTATTGTACAAGTCAAGTATTTTCGTATCTTTCAATGTTTTCAACGCATCGTCAGCACAATCAAAAGATTTGAGGCAAATTCCTATAGTATATAGATTTGATTTCATAATGCTTTCTGCAATTTCTATAGGAATTGAACTACTATCTCCGCTGTTGTAACGTTCTGTTTTATAAGCTAAAAGCTCAATACACTCAAATTGTATTTTTTCAATATCAGTATCAAGCAGCATTTTACAGCTATAGGCTTCCTCTAATAGCGACTGGAAATAGAATTCTTCATCCAGTTTGCTTCTATCTATACTACTTATTTTTTCAATATTCCCCATATTCATCCTCCTCGTCTTCATCTAACTCTATAATATTTTCTTCGGAATAATCTGGTTCATACCCATATCGTAAATTACGAGCCATTCTGGCAAGTTCTCGACCAGAAAGTAGTTCAAGAGAACCCTGACATACTCCGTCAAATGCATCTTTCATAAATTTTATCAATTCATCATCACTGAATAAGTCAAGTGTTTCATTTTTATAATAGTAAAACATTTCTATCAATTCATGCAAAATATCCGTATAATTGTGCATTGAAATATATGGAGAGTCACAGAATTCTTTTATAATTTTGTCAATAACACCTCCTCCAAACTCAATACGTCCATTTACGTTTAAAGCATAAGTACGAGTTTCAATCAATTCAACTGCTTGCTGATGAGTCAAAACAAGTCCATAATTAGTCGTAATTTCATTACATTTTTCGATTTCATTTGCAGCCTGTTTTTGTATAATTGAAGAAGTAAAGGTCATTAGTTCAAAGGGCATACAATATCACCTCAAATTAAATATTTTTTTAAAGCCTATTGACACGCAAGTAAATACGTGCTATGATTTTAATATAAATTATAATGTTGTTTTTATATGTATAAATATCGTAGTACCTTATAATGTATCATGAATGTAATTAAAAATCAATATTGATTATGAAGTAATTAGCAGGCAGTTATGCCTGCTTGTTTTTTCTTTTCACTATATTGAGGCACAGAAAAATGCCGCAGAATTCAATATTGAAAAAAGCGACACCTTAAATATTCTATATTAAATTTTTAGAGTCTTCGCAAAATCATTTATTTCTGTATTCTAATTCCCTTTCCACTATACCATCTAATACCTTTGCTGCTTTAATAATTACTTCTCTACATTTAAGCTCTTTAGTAGCATACTTTTCCTTTAGCGGAGTACAATCAATTGCTCCCATTTCCAGAGTATACTTTTCAAATAATTCCTTTGTTAGCTCCTTCATCCGTGTACTTTCATGTGCCCTGTCATTAACAAATAATTTACCAAGAACCATAATAGCAGCCGTCAACGCACCACATTTATCACCTATGGCCATTCCTCCACCAAATCCAGCAGCGAGTTTTAGAGCTTCTTTATCTAAACCCAGACCATATGCAATATTAGCTCCTTGCAGCACCTTTTCTGCACAGTTCAAGTCTTCACCTTCACCAAAACCCTGTTTTATTAATTCTTCTAACATAAAATTCCTCCTAAAGGCTTTATTCACTCCCAATTAAATCTAATGTTCCTCCTCCTTCAACCTTTGCTCCAAAATAGTATAAGTTTCTTGTTAATTTCATGTCCTTGCCATCTAAGGTCCTAATTGTTCTACAGTTAATTGTACCCTCCCATTTTCAAGCACAAAAAGTGTTTGGTACTTTTGCGATAAGGTAGTTTTCGTTGCTTGCTGAATTACCATCAGAAATATAGATCTCAATGAATTTTCAGTACTCCCATCACCAAAAATTGTGATGATTTCACCAGGTCTTATAGTATCAGGAGTATGTGAAAACTCAACGGTAGAAGGCATATCTTTGTCAGCTGTTTTGAGGACATAATTCGCTAACTTCTTAGAAAATAAAGTATATGTATAAGTATCCTTTCCATTTTCTATTTCAAGCTTCGCACGATCTTCATAAGGATCAGTAGAAGACTGAATGGCACCGTTCTCCATAGTCCCATAATAGTGCTTTTCTCTGACTCTTTAGCATTGTTTGTTTTGCTAGCTTGTTTTGAACTACAACCAACAATTGCAAGAATCAAAAATAATACCTGTAATTGTTAATTGAAATTTTCTTTGCGTCATAAATGACACCTCCTAAAAAAATTCTCCATCTTATAGGGTAATACGTTTATAAAAACAAATTGTGCTATTATAATTATTCGTATAATTTGATGTCATCCACATCCTTTATATGTGAAATCATAAAAGTTAACTATTTCTGTTTCCGCTCCGTTTGAAGTTCCTCTCTCAAGAGTGTTATTTAACAATAAAACTATCTAAAAAATTTTGAATATGCATAATTACTTCTACACTCATGGATAATGAACTTATATGATCAGCTTTAGGGATTGGAACAAACTTAATCTTATTTGATAATTTAGAACCTTCTTTTACAGATGTAAAAATTTCATCATCCTCTCCAGCAATCACAAGACATGGAACTTCTATATTCCTTAAAGCTTCTGTATTATCCTCTCGCTTATCTTGAACTGATGCCCATAATGCTTCTGAATCATTTTGCAAAATTCTCTGTTTACGTTCATCAGAAATACTACTTTTAGGAACCCATATATCAATTGTATTTAATACTTCCTGAATAGAATTCATATTATTTTCATATGGATGAATTGAACTAAGAATAAATGAGTTAATTCTTGATGGAAACCAATTCATCAATCCAAAGGAAATCCATCCGCCCATTGAATATCCCATGTAATGGCAGTTTTCAATTTTCTCTGCATCAAGAACCATAATAACATCAAGTGCCCTAAGGTATAATGAGTATTCCTCAGAAATATGTGGCTTGTCACTTTTGCCATGTCCACGAGCATCAATTAAAATCAATTTAAATCTTTTTTTTAAAGCATCAACATACCCATATTCGTACCAATCTTCTAAGCTACCATATAATCCGTGTTGAAGAACAAGACAATCCCCTTCTCCTTCAACTTTATAATTAATTTTCACATTATTGTTTATGATAAATGCCATTAGTTAACTCCTTCCAACAGTATTAAGTTATTAATATATCTTTATAATATCTCAAATAAAACTTGTGCTATTTATTTAAATGCTGTAAGCATCAATGGCATACTCCATCCTTCTAGCAGTAACAATAGCTATCTCTTCACCTATAAGCCTTTTAACAATATGAAATGACATATTAATTCCTGCCGATACACCACCTGATGTAATGATTGAGGTTTCATCTACGAACTTAACATTTCGCTGAACCTTAACTTTGCCATATTCTTTTTCAAACCTATCAATATCCATCCAATGTGTTGTAGCTTGTTTGCCATCTTACAACTTGGCTTCTGCTAATAAAAACGCTCCCGTACATACAGAAGCTATTATATGAACACTATTAATGCTATTTTTAATCCAGTCTAGAACTTTAGGATTATGAATTTCAATTTCTTCTGCTCCATACCCACCAGGTATAATTAGAATATCAAATTGTGGTGCATCATAAAAATCGTAATCAGGTTGAATCTTTAGTCCATTACGTGCATTTATTAAGTTTTTGGTTTGGGCAATGGTATTTACTTTGAATGGCTTTTTCTTAGAATCTGTGTATGTAGTAATTGAAAAAACTTCAAATGGACCTGCAAAATCTAATACCTCCACTTCATTAAAAAGTAGTATTCCAACCTTCCACTGCTTTAACATCTTCTCACCTCATGTTTATTTTTTTACCATATATTTTTACTATTTAATTTTTACCGTTTCCTCCGTTAAAACTTTTATATCAGTAATTAGATTTCCTATATTCTCCATGGGTAATCTCTTTGTATCAATGCATATTTCTCCATTAATTTGAATTGACCCATAAGGTTTTATATCTTTATTTATAGCAATTTTAGTTTCATTTCTTGCCGTTATTAACTAGCTAATTATGATTATACATTTTCTTATATACATTTACCACTTTTTATGTAAAATATAGTATGAATCTTTGTTTTTTCACACCATATTATTCAATTACTAAAGACCTTTAAGATAGGCTCGTTGTAATTCTCCATCTTATAGAGTAATAACTTTATACAAAACAAATTGTACTCTGTTTTGTATGAAATTTAATTTTATAACGAAATGTTCTATGCCCTAGTTCTCGTTATTCCAATTTCTATATAAAAATTAAAATAATAAAGTGTACTATATAAGATAGAGAATAAATAAAACATCTATCTTATAGGGTACACTGTACAATTATGAAAATTTATTTTAGCAGGTTTTCTAGAGACGCAATATATTTAGCCTTATCCTCGATGATGCCAGTTAAGCTTTTATATGTTTTTGTATATACATCATTTGCGTTAGTTACAAGTCTACCTTGTATATCAATAATTAAAGAATATATATCCTTCTCTAAACTAAATTAGAACAGCCATCTGTAAATGACCCGAACCCACATTTTATTTTTCAATAAACTTCATCAATTCTTCATTAAATTTATCTCGCTCATCATAAAAGGACCCATGACCACTGTACATAAATGGTACAAGTTTTGAATTTTTAATTCCTTGTTTTTGTACTTCAGCCAGTGAAAATGGAACAACTTTATCATGTATACCATGAATAATTAAGGTTGGAACATTTATTGTTCCTAGATCAGAAAAAAGCACTTCATTTATCCAGGTATTCGCCACGGCAGCAGTTGCCCACCCTGCTGCCTGCAATCCTAATTGAAAGAACCAATCTGAGAATGCCGTAGTTATATGCTTAAAGAAAAATGTGTCACCAAAATCCCTTAGCATTTTAGGACGATCCGTATATGTTCCCTGTATAATTTTGATTACATCTACTTTTTCTAAACCATATGGGAAATTTGTACGCTTAACAAGACTAGGGGCCGCTGCTGCAATAAGTGCAAGTTTTGAAACCCCATGTTCCTTGTGCCTAGACATGTATCTAATACCAATAGCTCCTCCAGTTGAATGGCCTGCCAGTGTAAAATCATATAAATTCAGCGCATTTACTACACATCTTACATCGTCGGACAATCGATTATAATCATAACCTCCACAAGGCTTATCTGAGTCTCCAAAGCCTCTAGTGTCTATTCCTATGCATCTGTAGCCCATCTTTGATAACTGATCAAACTGATACTCAAACAACTTATGACTTCCAGGCCAACCGTGTAAAAATAAGATTGTCCTCTTACCCTCTGGATTAAGATCCTCTACATAAATTTTTACATTTTGTTCTACTTGAACATAATATCCCACGAAAATACCTCCATTAATAAAATTTCTACATTAATAGGTTATTCTATAGGGCATCTATGGGTGAATTTCCACCAGAAGAAAGTCAGTGGCCTTGCATTAATCATAATCAATTTTCTATTAACAAAATTCATTTTGCTTCAAAAACTGTTCCATTATTTATAAGTAATCTATACCACATTTTTTTTCGATTTTCCACCATACCAATTCATCAGTTTCTTTATATTTTACAGCACCAACCTTCTGTAACACTTTATGAGAGGGTATATTTGTTTTTTCAGTATCTGCGATGATGCACATTGCTTTGGGATTTTCAAAAATCCATTTAGTTAGTCCTTTTAATGCTTCAGTAGCATATCCATTCCTTCTATATTTATCCTCGTCAATGCCATATCCAACTATTACTTCTCCATTTTCATTAGGATAGCCTTTTATCATTATAAAACCAATTATTACATTTTCTTCTTTATGAACTATAGCCCAATTAGTTAACCATAAATAATTTTGAGTATCTTCAAGTACTTTTCTTAGCCGTACTTTCATGGCGTATTGCATTCCTTCATCAAGAATTGTTTTAGAGATTCTTAATCCCAAATCACTTTGCATTTTCCCATAATCCTCTAGTGATAACGCAAGGTGCTTTGATTGTAATGGAACTAATTTTAATCTTTCTGTTTCTTCAATTTCACTTCGTTTAATTAATCCCTCTCCCCATCTTGCCAATTCATCAAGCACTGGCAAAAGATTTTGTCCAGATTTGGATAATGAATAATCAACACGTGGTGGTATTTCATTGTACTGCACTCTGTTAACAAGTCCACTTTGCTCAAGCTCCTTTAATGAGCTTGTCAGCATCATATTGGTTATTCCTGAAACGCCTTTTTTTAATTCATTATAACGAAGTGTACCATTTTTAGAAAGTACCCAAAGAATAGGCAGTTTCCACTTGCCTTCAATAACCTTTAAGGCATTTGCAACAGGACAAAAATCATTTTCTATTGAAAAAGTTATTATATCTTTCATTCTATATCTCCAATACTCACAAAATACTTACTTAGTAACAAATAACTGCATACTTGTTATTTTATTATCTATTTATATAATTATACTATAAGGAATAATAAATGCAATTATGCATATGGAGGTTTTACTATGAATGAAGTTTTACAGTTTCTTAATGAGTGTGGCATATTTTATGTTTCCACAATTGATGGTGACCAACCAAAGGTTCGTCCTTTTAGTTTCGTAATGGAATTTGAAGGTAAGCTTTGCTTTGGTACAAGCAACACAAAACCATTTTATGCTCAGCTAATGGCAAATCCAAATATTGAAATTTGTTCAACATCAAAGGAATTAAAGTGGTTACGTCTAAATGGCAAAGCAGTATTCTGTACAAATGATAAGGTTCAAGCTAAGGCACTTGAGATAATGCCAGCATTGAAGAATATGTATTCTGTAGGTGATGGAAAGTTTGAAATCTTCTATCTAGAAAATGCAGTTGCTAACTTTTACTCAATGAGTGGAGATAATAAGACAATTAATCTTTAATTTCATAATTAGTAAGGGAACAGCTTGTTTTTAAGCTGTTCCTTAACTTTTCTTTTCAAATTTTCAACACCCAAATTCATCAATTTCCTTATACTTTTCAGCCTCAACAAATTCTGTTTCATTTTTTTGCAAGTAGTTCAAACTACATTCTATTAAAATTTCCAGTATATTTTTCACTCTTAATCAGATACTATTTTTAATAATATTTCAAGGAGCAACCTTATGTTTACATTAATTTCTGAAATACCTAAAGATGTTGAAATACAAAACCGCTTAACAGCCCTTCACATCGAAGAATGGTTGAAGCATGATGTGTTTCATTTAAAATGGTGGATACTCCTGTTTTTAATTTTTGTGACACTGATTATTTGGTACAAAATGCTGGATAAAGTTAGGCTACCTGAAATTTGTCTGTATGCATTACTTTGCACCATTTTTGTCCTTGGATTACTTGAATATGGAGAGGAATTAACCCTATGGGATTATCCCACAGATATAATCCCCATATTTCCACCATTGACTTCATTCAATTTAACGAGTTTACCTTTAATTTATTCTCTTGTTTATCAGAATTTTAACACAAGGAAAAGCTTTATTAGTGCCACATTTATAGTAACTGCAGCAATTTGTTTTATAATAGAACCTTTGCTCGCCTTAGGTGGCCTCTTTCAGCTACTTCGTTGGAAATATATTTATAGTTACCCTTTTTACATAGCAATTGCTTCATTCGTAAGAGTATTAGTAATTAAAATTTGTACCACTAATGAAAAACACAATAATAATCAATAATAATTTTCATGGGAGAGATAGTTATGAATTTAATTCTGCTAAGTGTTAGTCCAAGTGTGGAGGTGCAAAAAAAACTTTTCAGAGTACGTTATGAGGAGTGGTTATCAAACGATGTATTTCATTTTAGATGGTTTACACTTCTTGCATTATTTATGGTTTGTATATACTTTTGGTGGAAGTTAGTAGATAAGTCAAGGTTAAAAGAAATTTTATTATATATTAGCATAATTACTATTGTGATACTATTACTTGATGAATTAGGTGAAGAGTTAACCCTTTGGGACTATAAAACAGACTTATTTCCACTTTTCCCTCCTATAACAGCCATTGATCTTGCTTGTATGCCATCTGTATATTCTCTTATATATCAATTGTTTAGCAAGTGGAGAAGCTTTATTATAGCTACCCTTATTATGTCAGGGGTGTTTTGTTTTGTATTCGAACCCATTTTTATTTGGTTAGATGTATATCAATTGTTAATATGGAAATTCTACTATGGATTCCCCATCTATACTGGCATGGCACTAGCTGCCAAAGCAATAGTTAGTAAAATCTATATAATATCACAAAATGCTAAATCTAATTATTAAATTAGTCTGCAATTTATTTCAGTTCAGAATTTATGATATTTACAGAGCTAACTTGAATTAAAGCATATTAATTTAGAAAAATAACTTCATCATTAAGATAATGAAATCTATATTTAAGGTAGGTGCTATATGTATCATATACTTCTTTCAGCTTCATCTATTTGCATTTGCTATAAATTGGGAGAAATACTATCCTACTATCCTATTTTTTATTCTAAGTAGTGTAGTCTGTCTAGTTTTAACTTATAATCATCCATTATGGCTTTATGAATCAAAAATATTAAATCACACCTTTAGTGATTTATTGATTAGTATAACAGTGTACCCAAGCACAGTAATGTTGTTTATTCCTAATTTTCCTAAGAAAATCCCAAAAATCATTACTTATATATCATTTTATGTTGCTATTTACACTATAATAGAATTTATTAGTAATAAATTGGGTTATTTTACATACCATAACGGCTGGAACATATGGTATACTACCATATTTAATTTTATAATGTTTCCAATGTCGGTGCTTCATTATAAAAAACCACTACTTGCTTGGATTATTGCACTTATAAGTCCTCATATTCTATTCTTTATAATGAAAATACCATATGACACCATAAGGTAGTAAGAATTAAAACTATTACTATCCATAATTATTTCTCCGATATCCTCGCTAGTAAAGAAATTTCTAAAGGAATATAATATAGACGCAGCTATAAATTCTGCATGAAAATTTTCACTGATTTCTCCTCTTTGTTGTGCATTTACAACGATTTCAATATTTTTTTATACTTTTCGACAAATACCTCGTGAGTATTCATTGCTAGGTTCCAGTTTATCCACTATCACATCCTATGGTTGTCTTCAAATTTATTGCCACTTATTAATATAGAAAAAAACCTCTAATTGATTAACTATTTTCAAGTAATACCTTAGAGAAGAATTATTTAAATAGATTTATGGCGTAATTATTGAAATTATTTTATAGTTTTTTGAGTATATGTGTTAAGCACAAATTATTTTAACATCTTTTCCAAAGCTTCAATATGTTTAGCCTTATTCTCGATGATGCCAGATAAGCTTTTATATGTTTTTGTATATACATCATTAGCGTTTTTTACAAGTCTACCTTGTATATCAATAAGTAATGAATATATATCCTTCTCTAAGTTAATTGAAAATTTAAAAAAGTCTCTAGGATTTTTGACTTCTCCAACATAATATCTATTATTGAATTCAGAAATTAGAAATGATATTTTATCATATATTCCAAAATCAATTTCTTCAAATTCAACATCACCAATTTGATTTTTTAATTCTTCATAATATTGAATACTCTTATCTACTTCTTTAATTAATACCTTTACCATTATATTTATTGTTGGAATATTGGTTATTTCCGTTCCAACTTTTTCATAAATGGCCTTTCGTCTAATTGCAATACTTATAGCTTTATCAATTAAGTCTATACTACTATATCCCATTACAAAACCACCTTAAACCATTTGCTAATTTATTCTAAGAATATTTATATTTAACTTCCTATACTTAAGTGAAAGTTACTATTTTATAATACCACTAAAATGAAAAATATATTATTTGAAAATAAATTTCGACTCTACAAATTTACATTCAATTTCACTTATTGGATTTCCTATCATTTGTAAGATTTTTTTGTATTCTAAGATTGGATAAATATGAGAAGCGATTTGCACACTAAACTTACTCTCATATCAAAACATACATTTGATTTTGCTAAAAATAATGATTAAGCATAAATGGATGGAAGAGCCTCCTGAAATGGAGGATAGAAATCAGCTTTCAAAGTAAAGAGATAAATATTCAAAAATTGATATACTCATAGCATTTCTACCTGATAATTTTAGTAGCCAATTTACTTAATATGGAATTTATAAAATACTTTATAATTACTGTGCTGTTCAATCTACTCTCCGATATGACAAAAATAGCACCAGCATTTAGCTGGTGCTTAGTGAAATAAAAGGAACTTATTACATTATATACTATTTAAGTAAACTTATCTTGTTAATACACGTCAAAATACCCACTGTTTACGGTGTTAATGATAACATCCTCTTGCAATATGTTAAAATACAAATAATAAATTCTAGGAGGGAATAAAATGAACACAGCATATTTAGAAAAAATATCAGAGTTATCTACAAGACTTGAAGATTCAATACAAAAGGATAATAATATTGAGAAGAAAGTAGTGATTGTAGAATTAAAAAATGCATGTTTTGATTTTAACCTAGATAATGTTTGTGATAATTCCAAAGTTACTTCATTTAATAATCTACAATGCACGGAAAATTGTGAAGAATGCATTGTACATGGTAAAGATTATTATAAATCCAATATAATAAATAAATACTTATAAATAAAAAAATCACCTTAGCCAAAATTTAGCTTAGGTGATTTTTTATGTTTATTTTATAATGTATCAACACAATCTGGAGAAAACTTTTGAGTTTTATATTTTTTATATTTCAATTTACCACTATCAGCTTTATTTTTAATTAAATTAAAAAATATATCAAGCTCATCTGCACTATGAAAGCATCTCCTTGGGATAATTAAAAAACTATTTTGCGCTGTACATATAAGAAAACAGGGCTTTAGTTCTTGGATTTTCAGTACCTCTGTCCATGAAACGTGCCTACTACCATCTGAAGAGCCACACTTAATTCCATCCTCCATAAATTCATAACAATACAAATTACCTAATTGCTTATTCTTTCTAAACTTACTCCGTTTTAACATATAGCTAATAAAAACTGGTAAGCTCTGAATAACTAAAATGAACAGAAACAATAAAGTAAAAATTAAAAATGTATTCATTTTTGTAATAAAATTTTGGCTTAATAAAATTTCTCCTATCATCATAAGAATTGTAGACATAGCTATTAATCCTATCAAAATAACAAATATTATATTGAAGATATTTTTAAGTACTTTAGAGTTGCTATAACTTCTTATGTCTTTTAAGTTTAATTTTACATTAATTCTTAAATTTTCTTGCATTGATAAACCTCCAATTACATAATGATGTTCAATAATTACTCACCATCTATTAAATCACTATAATGGATTCTCTGCAATACCATATAAGGATCAGCATCTTGTAAATATTATAAAGAGTTGTACACTTTATATCAAGTTCTGTACCTTGCATTAAATAAAAGGAAAAGCTAGTTCATCAAATGTAATTTCATTGATGAACCAGCTTTTATTGTAAGATGTCACTTGTCACGTGCCTGGCACCATTAAGCATTTAATCTGATCACTGAATATGGTGAGTTTCCATTACTAACCTGTTCTAAAAGATAACGACACTGTCCAAGGTTTTTTGCAATTGCAGCCTTAACTACCTTGCCTTCAACATTAAGTTCAACTTCCTCGTATTGCTTATCCAAGGTCCATGTTATATTTTTAAACAATTTTTCATACTTTGAAGATATTTCTTCAGTTCCAAAAGTATTAAGCTCAGACGGACGGTAAGTTTTCATGTTTACGCCGCTTCTAAGAAATATTCTGTACAACTCTCTTGCATTAAGTGAAAAATCAACGCTACCAAGTTCTTGTGCCTCAGCTCCATTTTCGTTATTATTGGAGATTGAAATAGTACGTATATCCTTCTTAGCTAATCCTTTAGTTTCTGCAAATTCTGATTTAACGTATTTTCCAAAAGCTTGCTGTACAGAATCATAGATAAGCATACTATCCTTAAGGTCTTGGAATGAACCATTAACAAAGTTCTGTGCTCCAAAGCTATTTGTAATAATCACAGTTCCAGAATTATTACTTAACTTTTCATCTAACACTTTTTCAACGGATTTTTCAGCTTTTGCAAGCGCAAAATCATCTGTTACAACATAATCAACACCAATTTTTCGAAGACCTGATGCTATAAGTTCTGGACTCAATTTGCCTGCTTCCATCTTAAATAACTTTTCAAGTTCATCTATGATACTTGGTCCAATTTGTGCCACTGTAGTTATACCATACTTATGTGCATAATAAATCAACTTATCCTTGTGCTCCATCATATACACGCCACCAGTTGGGCAAATATCTACACATCTGCCACATCTTACGCATGGGCTTTCCTTTAGAGATTTACCTCCTACTGGTGAAAGAATATTTCCAGTTTCCAGTTTCAAAAGTTCCAAAACATTTACTGTTTGTACCTTGCCGCATACTTCTACACAACGCCAGCACTTTACACATTTGTTTGGGTTACGTATAACAGATTCCAAAGACCCATCCAATTCATAAGTGTCCGCTTTTATTTCAAATGGAAGCTGGTCCACTTTGTATTCCCAAGATAATGCTTGTAATTCACAAAATCCTTCACGTACACAGTCGCAGAAGAAGCAAGATTCGCAGAATTCGCGGTCTAGGTCTCCAGCCTTAGTGCTACCGATTCTCATACAGTGGTTGCAATCCACGGAGTGATACTCAAACATCTTTTCTATAGTAGCTTTTCTTGCGTTTATAATAGCAGGTGTATCAGTGTTAATTACCATTCCCTCAGTTACCTTTACTGCGCAGGAAAGTTTAAAATCATCAGAACCATCAACTTCAACTATACACACACGGCATCTTGCCTTTGGGGCTAGGTCCTTATATTTACATAGAGTTGGGATTCTGATTCCATTGGCTTTTGCCGCTTCAAGAATAGTGCTGCCAGCAGCAACGGTCAGGTTACTGCCATTCATTATAATGCTTACGTTTTCCATGTTATATCGCCTCCTTAACTAATTCCACACGGCAAGGCACGTAACGGTAAAAAGGGTTTCCTGTTAATTCATCAATGTCTTCTGCACTTGTTAGTTCATTTATACCAACACCATCTGTTTTTCCGTTAAATTTAAATCCAAAATGATGAGGTATAAGTACATAACCCCTTGCTGCCTGATAGGTATATTCTACTGGTATTACAAGTGAACCAGCTTTGGTAGTAACTTTTACATTATCACCATCTTTGATTCCCATTTCATCTGCATCTTCAGGATTTATAGCTACTGCATATGGCTGACGGTACTTATAGGTTTCTGGGTTTCTCATAGTTGAGTTATGTCCATCATCAGAGTGTCTACCTGCGCTGAGAACCATTGGGAACTCTTTGTTTAAAGTCAATTCTGCCTCTTCTTTTTCAGGAGTAATCTTCTTTAAGAAGTTATTAATTTCATCGCAATAAAGATGGAATTTTTTGTCCTTATGAGTTACATGTTCTTTAAGATTACTTTCACGCTCAGCTATACCAACTACTACACCTTCTGGATGCTCATCAACTGCCTGAAATACAACATCCATTAGGCAAAGATCTTTAAGCTTTGGTATTCTTTGAAGTATCTTGTGCTTACCATTATGTTTGAATCCAGCACGTTCTACCTTTCCAGTACCGGCCATAGGAGAAGTCATTAAGGCTGCCCACATAATTGATTTTGCTGAGGAACCCATTGCTTTACCCATAGTTTTTGCAATAATTAATGGCAAAGCTTTGAAATATTTTCTGTGCCCTGCAACATACTTAATCAGTTTAAAGAAATATGGTATACGATCATTATTAGCAACAGCTTCTTCTGCCGCCTTGTATAAACTGTCTGGAAGTTCTGGAATAAGACCCATGGCATCAGCAATCCCTAGCCATATATCCGAGTCTTCTTTACGCTCTGCAATCTGTCCAATTACTGGTTGTTTCAATTGAGCAGTGACTTCAGGGTAAGTAGCCTGGAAAAGATTGAATTCATATCCTTCATAGCCAGTCTTACCAGGAAGTACATAATCAGCACATCTTGCTGTTTCAGTCATGCAGACATCTATACACACAAAAAGGTCTAAACTCTTAAAGGCTTATTCCTGTGCCTTTGAATCAGGAAATGAGCGAACCGGATTGCATGTGGAATTAAATATCACACGTAAATGCTCAGGGTTTTTACTCATAATTTCAGAAGGCAAGATTCCTGTTGGATAAGCACCAAGAACAGGAAAACGTCCATTTTCTAAAGTTCTCCAAATTTTAGGATCTTCCTCATGGACTGTTGGTCCTTTGTCAGCATAGCCATCAGCTACAGTGTTTCCACCAGGAACTAAAAGCATTCCGCAGATTGCCATAAGTGTGATTAACAAATAACTGTTAAGTGTATTATTACGCCCACAGAATATACCAAGATCCTGATGCATTCCCCATTTGCGAGTAGTAAGTATCCTGCAATATTCCTCTATCTGCTCATATGGAACTTCACATACACTAAGAGCTTCTTTTACATCAAAGCCTTCAAACCATGGTTTTACCTTATTGAAATCACTTACGTGTTCATCTATAAACTTCTGATTCTGCCAGCCTTTTTCAATGATAATAGTAATCATTGCACGTATAAGTAATGAGTCTGAGCCTGTGCGAGGTGCAATATGCATATCCGCCATACGTGCTGTTTCTGACACACGTGGATCTACAACGATTATCATTTTGTCTGGATCCTCTGAAAACTTTCTTATAGTACGTCTTGATTCAGGAAAATTATGAGCTACATATGAGTTACTTCCCCAAAAAATCAATACTTCTGCTTGTCCTTCATCCGGTTCAACAAAAAAGTTTTGATCTCCTAAAATTTTACCGTGACTCCACCAGTTGCCCATAAATTCTATACCTACTGGATTGTAAATATACTGTGATCCAATTGCGTCTAATAAAGGTTTTCCAATTGCCAAATTAGCCTGACCTGAACCTAAAGCAGCTCCGCAAAGAGCAAAAGAACGAGGACCATGCTCTTTTAAAACAGCATTTGCTTTTTCTCCTATTTCTTTGAAGGCCTGGTCCCAAGAAATTCTGACAAATTCGTCTCCCACCCGCTTTAAAGGATAGTCTAATCTATCTACATTATCCACGTAGTACTTTGCAGCTCTGCCTTTTCGACAGCAATAGCCTTTAGACCTAGGACTATCTTTGTCGGGTCTTACATTTACAATTTTGTTGTTTTCTACTTCCATCTCCAACCCGCAGCTAATTCCGCACATGTTACATTGGGTCTTTTTCCATTCTCCCATTCGATTTCCCCCTTAAAATATGGACGCTATATAACTTGTATACTCAGATTATGAATCAATACAAATTATATTAGCAATTAAATTAGATTCTTTATACATCGTAAAGCTTTTCATTGTTTTATCCCACAATTAACTTGTAGCAAAATTTATGCCAACTTTTCATTTTTTATAACTTAATATTCTTTTTTTCACCAATAATGTTGACATAAGGTAGTTTAAGGGTACTACTATGCTAACTTAAAATTATGATGCTTTAGAAATTATTAAAAACCCTTATCATTAAATTTATATCCTTGGTAACAAATCGTTTACATGGTGACACTATTTTACCCAAGTTGTATATATTCTAACACAATATGTGTCACCTTTCTGAAAACTTTCTCTTGATTTTACTGTTTTCGACACGTATTTTAATTCAGTAATTGCAGTGGGATTAGTTTCCAGTATGTTTTTCTGTTTTTACATGAAGAATTCCTTATTTTTATAAAATTTCAGATGTTAATTATCCATAAGGAGTAATACAAATAAAAAAAGATTCAGCCTTTTGTCAAACTGAATCCTTTTTGTCACTTGTCACGTGCCTGGCACCCTTATATCAATTTCTGCTCCATAATCCCTCTTAGATTAACTTTGTCTACCCTACTTTTTATTTCATCCACATCAGTAGTATATAGTCCTAATTCCTGCATCCTTTTAAAGTAGCTTGCTCCTGCAAAGGTATATCTATCTCTTCTGCCCTTTTTAGTTTTCATCATCTCATTTGCATAGGCTATAATATCTCCTACAGCAAGGGTTTTAGGAAGGATTAGCAATGGCATGCCAAGGTAGTTCCTCACTGCGTTATGTCCTGCTAATGAGCCTGTAAGTATTGCTTCTGTATGTCCTACAAAAAGACCACTCTTCTCTCCACCTACAAATAAATTATCTAGTCCTTTTACTTTCATATCGTCACTTCTTGGTGCTACAGATAAGTACCTTATAGAGTTTCCTTTTCCTCCTGCATATGGGTCTACATATTTTGCATTTTCCATGCCTTTAATTTTTCTAAGCTTTTCCAATGGATAATAGGTTGTCATAAGCTTTGCATGTCCCGTATCAAGAAGTATTACATTCTCTGCAAATTCCTTAAGCGCATACTGTTGGCATACTTTTGTTTTCAGCTTATCAAAGTTTACATCTTCTTCAGGTATTTTTAGTACAACTACTCCCTTTTCATCTAGTTCATCAACAATCTCTTTTGATAGAGTATCCTTTGAAAGTTTGCAGGAACCGCTAAATGCACCAAACACATCATTTTCTCGTTCGCCTTGAAGATCATCAACACCTGCCCTACCGCTTATACTTACTCTTGGGCCAAAAGCAGGACATCTTAGTACACACATGGAACAACCATTACCATACTTTAAGCAATTGCCCATAGGACCTGTACTTCCTGTGGTCTCTACAAATACATCTCCGGAAACAAAACTTCCATCGCTTAGATATATGCCTTTTATTTTATTCATTTCTTTTTTTACATCTACTACCCTGGCTACTAGATTCAATTGAATTCCTAGAACCTCTAAGTACCTTTTTGTTTCTGCTTCAATTTTATTAACATCATATAGCCAAGCGTTTTTATGTCCAGGAAAACTTATATCTTTATGCCTTGAGTTTTTATCAGTAATAGTAAACAAATCACCCCCACCTAAAGAAATCATTTCTTCTGTTGCTGTATACCTGCCATTGTTTCTCATTATTCCACCTACATTGCCAAGACCTAAAAGCATATCTGTTTTCTCAAAGAGTGAAACCTGGGCTCCTGCCTTTTTTGCAGTTATTGCAGCAGCAACTCCAGACCACCCTCCGCCGATTATTACTACCTTCATAGTTTCCCCTCCATAGCCCATTCTTTATAATTTCCTTCTACCTTTTAATATAAATCGTGGCTCAGTTTGTAGTTTGCATAACCTTCTAAGTTTATGATCATTTGTTTTAACAGTGCAGCTACCACAGATTCCTTCCCCACAACACATTCTTCCATTGTTACAACAGGAAATCGGTATGCTATTTGAAACTTGATTTAATACTTTATAACTAAGCACGTCAGGACCTGCTATGTGAATTAAGTTAGGTTGAAGCTCTTCAATAGTTCTAGAAAGCAGTTCTTTAAATTCTATTGTAAGCTCTCCTCTTTCTATCATTCTACATTCTTTAGTTTTACAGCTTAGTTCATTCAATTCTCTGCAAATAAGCAATTTTTCAAAAGGTCTATTATCAAGTATTACTGTTACTTTATTACCGTTGGCATACAATTTTTTTAAAACTGGTAGTGCAGGTGCCTGGCCAATGCCTCTCATTATAATTAAGGAGTTTGCATTTTTTGCATTATAAATATTTTTAAGTCCTAAAATTCCATTCCAATAAGGTCCTCTTATTAGTATCTTTTCTCCTTCATTTAATGCATTGATGCTTCTTGTTTTTGTTCCCTTAAGTTCAATTGCAACCTTAATCCAATTTTCCTCATTATTACTTTCCATAATGGAAACTGGAGCATCATAATACTGCATACAAGCTGGATTTCTCATAAAAACAAAGCTGCCTGGATGAACTAAATCTCTGGCGAACTTATGAGAGGTAGCAACAGTTATTACAATAATATTTTCTTCAACAACTTCTTTCTTTATAATATTGAAGGAATAATTTTTTCTTTCCTCCTTTGCTTTGTTACCATTCCAAATATATTCTTGATATACACATACTCCCTTCCAATTAATACAATCACAAAAATGTTTTCCAGAAAGTTGGGAGCAAAGAATACAATCACCTGTTTCGCTAAGATGGCAAGGACACCCTTCAATTATGAAACAGCGACCTGTGAATTATTTGCAAATATTTTTAACTATAGTATCATATTAATAGATAAAAATAATCACAAATGGAGATGTGTTTAAATGAAATTATTAGTTAGAGATAAATTTCCAGAAATAACTGTTAAGACTACAAAAGGAGATTTGAGCCTACCTATAGCTTATAAAGGTAAATGGTTTATACTATTTAGTCATCCTGGTGATTTTACACCAGTTTGTACTACTGAGTTTGTGGCTTTTCAGAAAAGATTTCAACAATTTAAAGAGTTAAATACAGAATTAATTGGATTAAGTGTAGATAGCATAGAAGATCATGTTGCTTGGATAAAATGGATTAGCGTAAATCTAAAAGTAGATATTGAGTTTCCAATAATTGATGATTCCTTTAGAGAAATATCTAAAGAATTAGGTATGATAAGAGAAGGCGATGTAATAACAGATACTGCAAGATCAGTAATCGTTGTTGATTTTAAAGGAACTGTACGAACCATCCTTGAATACCCAAAAGAATTGGGTAGAAATATGGATGAGATATTAAGAATTGTTAAAGGACTTCAATTAGCAAGTAATAAGCATTTATTTGCTCCAGCTAATTGGCCTAATAATGAAATAGTTGGAGACAAGGTTCTAGTGCCAGCTTCTACCAAACTAACAGATGAAGAAGCCAAGACCCAAGGTATTTGCAAGCTCTCCGACTGGTTTATGTACAAAAGTATAGATTAAACCTAATTTCAAATATAACTACATATTTATATTTTCACAAGAAAGCATGTATATAACTCAACTATATTCTCACAAGATAACACGGGACAACCTTTTACTTCGAAGATCCTCTAATAAGAGAAAGGTGTCCTGCTCCTTTTAGATACGAGCTAATATCCTATGCACTAACAAATCAAAGCATTAAAAACAACAGGATATTTCTCTTACCTAAATTATCATGTTGTTCCTTTGGATTGACTTTTCTATAGTACTTTTTTGAAAAATATATCTCAAGTTTTATCTAAACTCTAAAAAGTCTTATTAAGCACTTTCTCAATAAATATCTTTGCAATTACAGGGTCAAACTGAATACCAGCATTTTTTCTAATCTCATTAAGTACTATTTCTTCGCTTAGAGGTTTTCTGTATGATCTGAAGCTAGTCATAGCATCATAGCTATCTGCAATAGCAATAATTCTTGCAATCTTAGGAATTTCCTCACCTTTTAATCCTTGAGGATAACCTGTTCCATCCCATTTTTCATGGTGGTACAAAACACTTTCAGCAAGTTCTAACATTTCATGTGAAGAACTTAAAAGCCTATACCCTATGGCTGGATGACGTTTAATTTCATTCCATTCTTGCTCTGTAAGTTTTCCTGGTTTATTGAGTATACCTTCTGCTATTGCAATTTTTCCAATATCATGGAGTAAGCCTCCAATTTTAATTTTTCTTATTTCTATATCAGAAAGTCCTATTTTATCTCCAATTTCTTGGCACAATTCACTAACTCTTTTTGAGTGTCTTTCTTCTGCAGGGTTTTTTTCATGAAGTGTGTTTATAATAGTTTTTATCATTTTGCTTCTAACACTTTCGTTCTCTAGTGTCTTATTTCTATACATACAATCTTCAGCATTTTTAAGTATTACAGCAATTTCTTTATCCATGTTTTCTTTCGTGTCCCAACCAAAGGATATGCTTATATCAATAGATTTAAATTTTGTTTGAGAATAATTTTCTTTAATTTTCTTTATAATTTCTTCTGCTTCTTCACTCTTAGTTTTGGGCAGAAGAATTATAAATTCATCTCCACCCCACCTTGCAACAAAATCATTTACACTGCATGCTCTTTGAATAGCAGCTGCAGCTTGTTTTAAAAGTTTATCACCATAGTCATGTCCAAAGGTATCATTTACAAGCTTTAATCCATTCACATCACCCATTATAATAGAAATAGGAAGATTTTCTTCTGTGTTTATTATTAATATTTTTTCTTCGTAAAATCTTCGATTATAAAGTTCTGTTAGAACATCATGATAACTTAAATAAAAAATTTCTTCCTTTCTTTTCATAAGTTCTATTGTATTTTTAACTTTAAGTGGCAAAGAAATTTTCATTACTTCCTCACTTAGAGGCTTAGAAAAATAATCATATGCTCCAAGAACTAGTGCCTTTTCAATTGCCATTTTGTCTTCAATGCCTGTACAAACAATAACGGGTATATCCATCACCCTATGGTCATTTTTCATATCTGTAAGTACCTGAAAGCCGTCTTTAACTGGCATCATAATATCTAAAATACACATATGAATTTTATTTAGCAAAAGCTTTTCATTAATATTAACCCCATCTTCTGCTTCAAAAATACTAATATTACTAAGTTTATTTTCTAGTATCTGCCTTATTATTTTTCTATCAATCGGAGAGTCATCAATAATCATTATATTACTTATCATAATATCGTTATCACTCCTTTTGGTTTTTCACTAGTGCATTTAGCAATTCCTCTATTACCTGAATACTGTTATTTAGCATCTCATGATCTAGCATTTTAATTGCTTCTTCGGCCTCTGCAGCTTTTTGGGATATTTCTGTTGCTCTTACGTTTCCAGACGAACCTTTTAATTTATGTAAAAGTACAGCTGCTTTATTAGTGTTACTTTCAGCTATAAGCTTCTTAATGTTCACTAATGTTTGTACAGCTTGTTTACAAAAGTCATTTAATATCGCTTCACCTGTCGCCCAATCAAAGCCTGAAGCATTCATAAATTCACGTACCGTTTTATCAAAATAACTGTTATTAATGATTTTACTAATATCCTTTTTATCATTTTCTACGTATTTCTGAATTATTTCCATAATCTTCTCATAGCTAATAGGTTTACTAATGTAATCATCCATACCTGCCTGAATGCATCTTTCTTTATCGCCCTTTAACGCATATGCGGTCATTGCTATAATCGGAGTGTGGATATTCATATTGCTTTCTTTTGATCTTATAATTGATGTTGCAGCGTATCCATCTAACAATGGCATATTAATATCCATAAACACCAAATCAAATTTTTCCTTTTCAAAAGCTGAAATAGCATCATTTCCGTTTTCTACAGTAACAATCTGAAAGCCTTTTTTCTTTAATATTATATTTAGCATATCTCTACTTACTAAATCATCTTCAACCAATAGTATTTTTTTATGTTTCAGTTTTTTCAATTTTATTGTTTTTATATGGTCATCTTTGCTTTCAATTAATTTTATATTACTTTTTGTAACTTCAAAAACTGCTGTAAAGAAGAAACTGCTGCCCACACTTTCTTCACTTTCTACATCAATTTCCCCCTCCATTAATTCAACAAGTTTTTGGGAAATTACAAGTCCGAGACCCGTGCCTCCAAACTGCCTTGTATGTGAATCATCTACTTGGCTAAAGCGTTTAAATAATTTCTCGATTTTGTCACTTGGAATTCCTATACCAGTATCTTTTACCACAAATTTCAATCTTACTTTATTTTCATACTTTTCTTCTAAATTCACATTTATTATTATTTCACCTTTAGATGTAAACTTTATTGCGTTACCTACTAAATTAGAGAGTACTTGTCTCAATCTAACTGAGTCACCAATGACAGTACTAGGTATAGAACTATCAAAACTAAACTCAACCTTTAAAGCTTTTTGCTTTGAAACTATGTCAAATAAATCTATTACTTCAATAATTGTGTTTTGAATATTAAAAGGCAATTTTTCTAAGTCAATTTTACCAGCTTCTATTTTGGAGTAGTCTAAAATATCATTTAAAACTCTCAATAGAGCCAATGTTGAGGATTTTACCATATTTAAATAAGTTCTCTGCTCTTCATCTAGTTCTGTCATAAGTACTAAATCCGTCATTCCCATTATTCCATTCATAGGTGTTCTAATTTCATGAGACATATTTGCAAGGAATTGACTCTTGGCATTATTTGCTTCTTCAGATTTTTTCATTGCAAGTATAATCTTTTCTTCAGCCTTTTTACGTTCAGTAATATCCCTTACTATGCTAAGAATACATCTATTTTCACCTAGCAATGTTCCTTGTGAACTTACTTCAACATAAAGAGATGTTCCATCTTTACGATAATGAACAGTTTCAAAAATAATGCCATTCTCTTCTGCTAATTCCATTTGTTCAAATACAAATGTATCTTTATCATCACGCCTTAAATCTAATATGCTCATGGCAACAAATTCTTCAAAAGTATATCCATATAATCTTGTTGCTGCTTCGTTAACTTCTAGTATATTACCATCTTTATCTAAGAACATCATAATATCATTTGCTTTTTTAGCTAGAATTTGGTACTTTTCCAATCTTTCATGTAGCAATTTACTTTCTGTAATATCTTCTATCATACAAAGATGATATGTTTTTTCTTTATCTTCTATCTTTAAAGCTGCAATGGTCATATTTATCCATATCTCAGAACTATCTGAGTAAACACATTTTTTGCTTAAATTAAACCCTTGAATCTTATTTGTATTCAAAAGGGTCATATTATGTAAAACTTCTAGCACATCCTTCGGATACATTATATTGGTCCAATCTATGTTAACAATTTCCTTCACAGACCTTCCAACAATCTCTGCAAATCTAGGGTTAACTTCATATATTTGTCCAGTGTAGGAATCTATTAATGCAATGCCTATAGGTGCCTGTTCAAAAATTGTTCTAAATTGAATCTCATTTTTCTTAATTCCCTCTTCTGCTAGTTTTTGTTCAGTTATATTCATCATAAAGCAGGTTATACCACTTACATTTTTATCAGAAGAAAATATTGGCGACCAATACTCTTGCCAAATTAAATTTGAACTTTTCTCAAAAATAATTTCTTCAATAAATGTAAAACTTTCACCACTTAATACTCTTTGAAAATTTTCTTTTGCTATATTTCTTTCTTCTTTCCCATCAATTACTTGGAGCATGTTCATTCCAATTCTAATATCTTTACCCCAAATTGCTTGCATAATTTCCTTATGCCTTTTATTAAATGTAAGATAGCAATAATCTCTATCTAGTGTAAAAGAAATCACTTCAGGAGAGCTTTCAAGAATAGCTTGTAGCAATTTGTTTGAATTATCAAGTTCTTCGTTTAATGCTTGTATTCCATTTTCACGATCTTTTACACTATTTTTCATTAAATCCAAATGATCTGATAACTCTTCAAATTCTTTATAGCCTTTATAGTCAAAATCATTACTATAATTACCACTAGAAATGAGCTTAGCTTTACTCAAGATACCTGTCAAAGCTTTTGTTATACTAAATACACTTATTGTAGAAATAAAAAAGCTTATAAACAGCAAGGCTGCCAAGGCAAGATATAGAATACTCTTAAGTTCATTAACAGGTTTGTATGCCTTATCATATTTAATTGCTATAACTGCATACCATCCTGTTGATTCTATTCTAGTTGGATATAGCAAAGTTCTCCCATTACTTTGAACTTCTAGCTTAGTTTTTTTATTATTGATGCCTTTTTTGATAATATTAAAATGTTCAAATTGTCTTCTTTGATTTACATTGTTCTCATCACTATCAACAAGAAAAATGCCTTTATCATCGAGTATAGAGATATACTCTACGGATTTTTCATGCTTACATCCAATAATTTTTCTAATTTTAGTTAAGTTTAAGTCTGCAACTAGTACCTTCCCATTTATATAAAGAGAAATAGAAACTGTTGGTTTATGAGTTTGTTCTGATATAAATACTCTAGACCATACAGGATTACCTGTTTTATCTATTCTATTAATATCTACTTTATTTAACATACTAGTTCCTATTAATTCATTATTAGAAGGTGCTATGTTCCTCACTACACCATCAATGTCGATAATGCTGACTGAATCAAAATAGGGATATATATTTGTAATGCTGTTTAAGTATGTGTTAGTTTCATTATCTTCAATAAATTTGTTCATTAATAAGCTTTCTTTTACTTGATTCATCATGTTTATTGGATTTTGAATAAAACTGTCAACCTGATTATTTATATTATAAGAAATATTACTATTATCATGGTTTATTTCTCTTTCAATTCTATGATTAAACATAGAAATGACGATATATCCCAAGATTAAAGAAGGAACAATAAAAAGTAATATATTATTTAATAACATTTGAGTTTTTAAACTAATGTTTCTTTTCATATATTAATCAACCTTCCTTAGTTGGGCATTTTCTATTCTAAAAATCATATATTTCCTAGTTGTATCACCAAATTTATCTATTTGGTAATTATCCTCTAGTCCTTTAAAATTTTTGATTTTAATTAAATTATTTTTGATTGCTGAAGCCTTTATATTTCCTCCCATTTTCATAGCTTGAAATAAAGCTTCAGCAGCTTCATAGGAATATACTGATGAAAAAGTTGGATTCTCACCATATTTATTGAAATAATTTTCTTTAAATTTTAAAAATCCACTTGATTTATCATTAGTATCTATTGCACCTACGATAAACATTCCTTCTACAGCAGTACCACCTTTTTTTATTAAATCTGTTGTATTTGACCATAATGGTGAAAAAATCTGTACTTTGCATTGCATTTTCCTTACTTGTTGAGTTATACCTGCATTATCAGTTGAATTGGCAATTATGAAAAGAGCATCAGCCTTTGATTGAGTAACTTCCTCAGCTAAACCTGAATAATTAACTTCTGAATTGGATGTGAAAGTTTTTGTTAAAACAACTTCTCCACTATTAATTTCTAGCAATTTCTTAAAATTATCGTAGAGAGCTTGATTAAATCCTATATTTTGCAAATCATATATAATGGCAAATTTTTTATTGTTATTTTCCTTTGCCATTTGAGTTATAGCAATTGCTTGTTCATTTGTAGTTGATATGAATCTAATGAAGTTATCATTTATACCTGATAAAGAATCAGCGCTTATTGTTGGTCCTAGAAATAATATGTTTTTATTTTTTAAATAATCCATTGAATTTACTATCATTCCACTTGTGTATGGCCCAATTACTACTGGTACTTTTTCATTAACAAATTCTTTATATACTTTAAGAGCTACCGAAGGATTATTCTTATCATCTTTAATAACTAATTTTATTTTATTTCCATTCAAGCCTCCAGCTTTATTAATTTCCTCAGTTGCAAGTTCCACTCCTCTTCGTCCTGATACTGATAAATCAGAATTAATACCTGACATAGTCCCTACCACGCCAATTTTTATAGTTTCATTTTCCTTGGAGCAACCTGTTGAGTATATAAAATTACAAATACAGACTACACTAATTATGATTAGCTTACTCTTTTTAAATTTCATATTAATTCTCCTTACTTTAGAAAAATAATCTTTAGCTTAAACTTATTATTAAATTTCAAATGGATAATAAATTTCTATTTAATTTTATTTACTCAACTTAATCTTACAGTTTTTTCTCTAATTCTACAAGTAGCTACTGAGCCCATATTACTATAATTTGCGTAGTATTTTACTATATTTCCTTGCTTTATCACTGTATATCTTTCAGTCCTTCTAAAACTTTTTTGCATGTTTCTTTTCCGTATTCAGACATTAAGGCTCTTGCTAGCGCCTTTGCAAAACCTCTTTTATTTTCTGTGGAAATTTCACCAATAGTTATAACTTTAATATCTTTTTCTTGAACCATTTCATAGCTCCTTTTTAATATCTAGCACTATTATATTCGAAATTTTCCTTTTTGCTACAACTTTTATAATTAATTTTTCATTACAATTTATTCCTAGCAATATCATTTTTTGATAAATAGTAAAATATAACTTTATTATATTCATAAATAAATTACTAATTAATATAAACTTTCTTTTTAGGAGGTTTGAAAATGATAGCAGCCATATATAGTAGAAAAAGTATTTTTACAGGAAAAGGAGAATCAATTGAGAATCAAATAAACTTATGCAAAGAATATGCACAAATTCATCTTGATGTTGAAGAATTTCTTATCTATGAGGATGAAGGCTATTCTGGAGGTAATATAAATAGACCAAAGTTTAAGGAATTAATTAAAGACATTAAAAATAAAAAAATAAATGTACTAATCTGTTACAGACTAGATAGAATTAGCAGGAATGTTGCTGATTTTTCTTCCACTTTGGAGGTTCTACAATCTAATAAGGTTGACTTTATTTCTATAAAAGAGCAATTCGATACAACAAATCCTATGGGGCGAGCTATGATTTATATTTCAAGCGTTTTTGCACAACTTGAGAGAGAAACAATAGCAGAGCGTGTTAAAGATAACATGCTACAACTTGCCAAAACTGGAAGATGGCTTGGGGGACAAGAGCCTTTAGGATATTATGCTGAACGTGTAGTTTATTTTGATGAGGAGTTAAAAGAAAAATCCCTTATGCATCTAAAACCTATAGCGGCTGAATTAGATATTGTTAGAATCATATTTAGTAAATATCTTGAATTACATTCTATTAATCAAGTTGTAATCTATTTAAATTTTTTAGGTATAAAAGGTAAAAACGGTGGTGTACTTGCTACTATGCAAGTAAGAAAACTTCTATCTAATCCTTTGTATGTTAAATCTTCTGTGGAGGCTGAAAATTATCTCATAAATATAGGCATGAATGTCTTTGGGAAACCTAATGGAAATGGATATCTTACCTATAACAAAACTAAGAATATAGTAACAGAAAGAGATATTAAAGAATGGATTGCTGCAATTGGAAATCATCCTGGTATTATTGAAACAGATATGTGGCTGGAAGTTCAACAAGTTTTAAATAGTAACAAAAATAAAAAGCTTCCTCGGCTAGGTACTGGTGATACTAATGCTTTACTAGCTGGTATTTTAAAATGTTCTAAATGTAACTCAAACATGATAATTAAACAAGGTCATATTTCAAAGACTAATGAAAATATAAGATATGATTATTACTCATGTGGAAACAAAAACAATTCTTTGGATAAAAAATGTAATAATAAAAATATCCGAGTAGATATATTAGATCGATTAGTGCTAAAAGAGCTTTCGTCTTACAATAAGGAATTGCTAATTGAGGAGCTTCATAAATTAATAGAAAATGAAATTCATAGTAATCCTTTAGAAGGTACATCTCAATCTATTGAAAATGATATACTTGAAAAGAAATCTATTATAGACAATTTAATTAAGCAATTGTCCTTAAACAAAAATGATCAGGTTGCAAAATATATTTTTACTGAAATTGAAAAAAAACATATTGAGATTTTGGAATTACAAAATAAAATGCTATCTTCAAAAAAAAATGAACCAGATTTTAAAAATGCGTTAGCTAATTCAAGTATGCTTTTAAGTGCATTTAATACACCTTATTCACAATTTGAAGCTATTAAAAATATTAAGCTAAAGCGAACCATTATTAAAAGTATTGTTTCTAATGCTTTGTGGGATGGTGATAAAAATTTAATACAAGTATTCTATACTTAAAAAAATACAGTTATCGCAGTTTCAGATTACAAGGACAATATTCACTTCCAGCATCTATACAATCCTGCTTTTCATAGTTCATAGAAACCTCCCCACTAAATTCCATAAATTGATTTGAAAAAATATAAATAATTACCTTAATACTAAAGTATTTAATAACTAGTATTTTGTTACTCTTAAGAAAAAAAAGAGTTCCTGTATTTCTCAGGAGCTCTTTCTTAGAAAAAATTTTTTAATTTTTCTTCTTTCTGAGGAATCTTCTATTGATTCTAAACTTTCATCATAAAGTACTTTTCCATTCTCGTATGCACATAAACTACCAATTCTATCTCCAATTTTTACAGGTGCATATACCTTCTCTGGTGGAATATATTTAATCTGAATATCAGATGCATTTTTTATTGGAAGGTCTATATCCTTACTACAAGCAAGTTTCACCCTGTTCCTTCCGCCTGCCACTTCTATTTCAGAAATAACATCACCTTTTGAATAAAACTTTTTGTATTCATAATTCTTACAGACATAATCGTATATTTTTTTAGTTTCTTTCCATCTTCCTGTGCAATTTAATACTACGATAATCACACTTCTGCCTTGAACTTTCACTGAAGTTACAAGACATTTTCCTGCATCTCCTGTATAGCCGGTTTTTACACCATCTGCTTCTGGAATTAACCATAGTATTTTATTTATATTATGATAGTTCCGTGTAAAACTATATTGCTTTGCATCTACATCTTTAGAATTAACTATTTCATTGAAAAGTTTGTTTTCTTTTGCTTTTGTAGTGATTAAGGCCAAATCATATGCAGTAGAGTAATGTCCTTCTTGATCTAAACCATGTGGAACTTCAAAATGAGAATTACTCAAGCCAAGCTCCACAGCATATTCGTTCATTAGTTTTACAAATTCATCAACAGAACCACTCACACCCTCTGCAATAGCAATTGCAGCATCATTACCAGACCTAAGCATTAAACCAAATAACAATTCCTTTACTGAAACACTTTCTCCTTTTTTATAGCCTACAGTAGAACCTCTAACTCCAGCTGCTCTTGACGAAATTTCAACTTTTCTATCTAAATTTCCATACTTTATTGCTGTCATTACAGTCATTATTTTTGTAGTACTTGCTATTGAAACAATAGCTTCTGAGTTTTTTTCAAATAGTACTATTTTCGAATTACAGTCCATAGCTATAGCACATTTAGCATCAACATAAATATCTTCTCCTTTTACTGTTTGAGTATTAAATATATAATTCATGAATATCATCAGAGTTATTATTAATGATACAAGACTAAATCTTTTCACCACATCACCTCATTCTTATAGTATTTTCTTCATTAATGTATTTTATTAAACAGTTAATTTTTTCCGAAATAAAAAGAAAAAACCTAATAAATATGAAAAATGTGGTTATACTAATAATGTTTTCAAATTGGAGGTAGATTTTGTAATGAAAATATTTCTTATTGTTCTATTAATTATATTGATTATTGCTTTTATCCCTATTCCAATTAAGTTGAGAATTCACTTAAATCAAAGTGAAACTAGTGTTTTTCTTTATTCAAAAAAGATTAACTTGAATAAACAAAATACTTCTCACCAAAAAACAAAAGCTTCAGTTTCTGAAACTAAAAAGAAATCCAATAACACTTATGAATTTTTAAACTTAAAAAACATCTGCTTTACACTTATAAACAATAAACATAAGCCAAAAATTAAATTTAATATGGACTTAAAGTTTGGTTTTGAAGATGCTGCACTAACAGGTCTTTCTTACGGCCTTTTTTCTGCAATATATCCATTGCTTTATCATACTTTACAGCTTTTTTTTAATATTCCTAAATTTCAGGTTAACCTAAATCCAGATTTTGAAAAAATTACTTACAAACTTAATTTAAAATGTATAATTTCCATTAGTATTGCAAAAGCTATTTACATATTTCATTTGTTGCACAAAAACTACAAAATGGAAAAGAGTGTTGAACTTTCCAATTCAACAACTATTTAATTTGAAAAGGACGGTGTTTTTATATGGAAAATCATCCAATCGATAATTTAATGAGAAGTACTTTAGAAAACATAAAAGATATGGTGGATGTTAACACAATAGTAGGCGATGCGGTAGAATCCAAAGATGGTTCAACAATAATACCAATCTCTAAGGTAACTTTTGGTTTTGCCTCTGGTGGAACTGAATTTGCACCAAAACAAAATGGTATTACAGGAGTAAAGTACCCCTTTGGTGGAGGTTCTGGTGCAGGTGTCACTATTAGACCAGTAGCATTTTTAGTCCTAAAAAATGAAAATATTAGATTACTTTCCTGTGACCAAGATAATACAGTTGACAGAGTTGTGGACACTGTTCCTCAAATAATTGAAATGATAAAAGGATTAGGTAAATCTAAAGCTCATAAAAATGAAGATGTACCTCAAAACGAAGCTTAATCTATTTTAATTTTATGGTAAGTGTATAGATAATTAAACTAAAATCATTATGTTAATACATATAGTTGTTATATTTAAATAAACATGATATTTTAAGTAGAAAATTTATATTTAGTCCTTCTTAAAAAGAGTATAACCTTTTAAGCTCTCTAAATTTCTCATTTCTTAAAATATCATGTTCTCCAATTGCTATAGTAATTTATATATTTTTTAAGTTACGCTTTTTTCCTCTAAGGACTGAATTTCTTCTAATTCTAATTCTTCAAATATTTCATCTTTTGACATTCCATCTAATATATTCTCAAGTGAAGGCATTTCACTCAATGTACTTAATCCAAAGTTTTTCAAAAACTCTTCTGTGGTCTTGTATAGAATTGGCCTCCCTGCAACCTCCATTCTTCCACATTCTTTTATCAAGCCCTTTTCTACTAAAGTAGATACAGCACTATCACTTTTAACTCCCCTTATTTCATCTATATCAATCCTTGTTACAGGTTGACGATAAGATACAATTGCTAGAGTTTCTAGTGCAGCTTGAGATAAGGATTGTCTTATATTGCTCTTTAAAAGTTTTTGAACATAGTTGCTATTTTTGGGTTTAGTAACTAGTTGGTAACCATCATTAGCACAAATTAATCTTATTCCTCTTTCTTCTGCTTCGTATCTTAACATAAGTTCTTTAAGAAGATTTTCAGTAAATTCTTCACTACCCTCAATAATTGCAGCTATATCTTTAAGTTTTATTGCCTCTCCACTTATAAATAGAAGTGATTCAAGTATAGAAAAATATGCTTGACTCTGTGAAATACCTTCAAACTCAACTTGATTAAAACTATCTTTCTTCATCGTCAACTATCCTCTCAATATAGATTTCTTTAAAATTATCATGCTGAATGACTTTTATTTCTTTTAGTTTCATCAATTCAAGCATAGCCAAAAAAGTAACTACTATTTCTATTTTAGAGGAACATTCTTTTGCAATTATTGCAAATCTAATTTTCTCATTAAGAAGAAGTGTCTCTTTCAAAAATATCATTTTGTCCTCTATCTTAAAAGCATCCAAGGGAATAAGCTTTTGAATTACATTCTCAGTATTTAATTTACTTCTGAATCTATCCATTAATTCATTGTACATTTGTAGGAGTTGAATCATTGTAACATCTTTAAATATTTCTTTAAAATCATATTCATTTTCCTGAACTGTCTCAGGCTTTTTAGCAAACATTAAGCCAACTTCTCGTTCTTTCAAGTATTCAGAAATAATCTTAAATTTTTTGTATTCTATTAGTTTCTGCACTAATTCTTTTCTCGGATCTTCTTCATTTTCATCCTCTGAATCTTTTTTCTCTTTTGGAAGAAGCATTTTAGATTTAATTTCAATTAATGTTGCAGCTGTTACTATAAATTCTGAAGTGATTTCTAGATCCATTTCTTTTAATTCATCTAAATAGTCTAGGTACTGCCTTGTAATCTCATATATTTTAATATTATATATATCCATTTCATTTTTTTTAATTAAATGAAGAAGCAAATCAAAAGGTCCTTCGAAATTTAAGGTTTTTACATTTAACGGCATAAACTCTCTCCCACATATCCTTAAAAATTATTCGTCAAACTCATTATACAACGAAAATACCCAAAAAGCATAAACTTTTTGGGCATAAAGTATTTATATGGAATTATCAAACAAATCACTCATATTAGTTTTGAATTTGTGCCAAAACCCTGGTTTTTTAATATCTCTATCACTATATAAAGTTACTTTTCCAACAGGTTTTCCATCAATATAAACTTCACAGTAGCCTACTCTGTCACCTTTTTTGATTTCTTTCTTTATATCATCTACCATACACTTCTTAGTTATCTTAACATTTTTACCTTTTTCAAAGGTAACACTTAAGTCTTCGGCAGCTTTGGCTATAAAATATTTATCTGTTTTTTTGCCTAAAACAATTTTTTCTACCTCAGCATCTTTAGAAATTAGTTTTTTAGCTTCATATTTAGAAAACCCATAGTTTAGAAGCATGCTTGCTTCTCGGTTTCTAACTTTAAAGGTTTCTGATCCCATAACTACCGATAGCATTCTAACTCCATCCCTTGTAGCAGTAGCTGATATACAATATTTAGCTTCATTAGTGAACCCTGTTTTAAGTCCATCACAACCTTTAAAAAATCTTACAAGCTTATTATGATTTACTAGACCTATAGGTGTTTTTCTACCTTCTGTAATTGTTTCCATATAAGTCCCTGAATACTTTAAAATTGTAGGATGTTTTAGTAGCTCTCTAGACATAATCATAATATCATAAGCACTTGTTTGGTGCCCTGGTGCACTAAGTCCAGTAGAATTTCTAAAAGATGTATCCTTCATCTCTAAAGAGGCAGCTCGTTGATTCATTAGATTAACAAAGGATTCCTCACTACCAGCAAGATACTCAGACATAGCAACCGCAGCATCGTTTCCAGACGCAATTGCTATTCCCTTTAAAAGTTCTTCAACAGTACGAACTTCACCGGTATCAAGTATCATGGAGCTTCCACCCATTTTTTTTGCATTTTCACTTATAGTAACCTTATCACTAAGTTTAATTTTACCTGAGTCGATAGCTTCCATGGTTAATAACATAGTCATAATTTTGGTTACAGAAGCAGGTGCAAGCTTTTCATGAGCGTTCTTCTCAAAAATTACATTTCCTGAAACAGGTTCAACCAGTATTGCAGCTTTAGCTTCAATTTTAATATCTGAACCTTCAGCCTTAACTTGAATATTAGAAAAACTAACAAAAAATAGTATCATCATAAAGCAACTTAGTAAGCTTTTCATTTTTTTACTCATATGTTTTCTCCTCTCTACTATTGCCTACCTTATGCTGATATTTTCCCACAAACCTTAAATTTTATCACAGGTTTCGTTAAAAAATTCTTGGTAGATTATGAAAACATATGTTAAATTATTTAATTTTCTATAACATCATAAATTAATGGAATTTTTTCATCATAAGTCGCACTTACAAAATAGTTTCTTAAAATATCTATAGCAGCTTTCTCACCCTTTGGCTCATCATTTGCATGAACATAGGCAAGAACATCACCTTTTTCGACCCTGTCTCCTCTCTTTTTGTTTAACACAATACCAACAGCTAAATCTATTGTGTCTTCTTTTGTAGCTCTTCCAGCTCCAAGTTCCATAGCAATGATACCTATATTTTCAGTATGGATTTTTGCAACATACCCATCTTGAGGACATAAAACTGGGAAAATATACTCTGCCTTTGGAAAAGCATCAGTATGGTCTATACAAGTTTCATCTCCACCTTGTGCTGTGACAAATTCCTTTAGTTTAGCTAAGGCTTTGCCGTTTTCAATACTTTCCACAAGCATTTTTCTTGCTTCTTCTGTGTCCTTTGCTTTTTTGCAAGTACAACCATGTTGCTTCCTAAAGTTAAACAAAGCTCCAACAAGTCTTTTGGTCCTTTTCCTTTTAGCGTATCGATTGCTTCCTTAACTTCAAGAGCATTTCCTATTGCAAATCCAAGTGGTTGATCCATGTCTGATATAATAGCTACTGTTTGTTTTCCTAAATTTTTCCCTATTGCAACCATTTCTTTAGCTAATTCCCTAGCTTCTTCATGAGTCTTCATAAAAGCCCCATCTCCAACTTTTACATCAAGTACTATTGCATCAGCACCAGAAGCAATTTTCTTACTCATTATGCTAGATGCCATAAGTGAAATATTATCAACAGTAGCCGTAACATCTCTTAGTGCATACAACTTTTTGTCAGCAGGCGCAAGTTCTCCTGTTTGACCGCCAACTACAATTTTAATAGTATTTACATTATTAATAAACTTTTCTTCGCTCATTTCCACTGAAAAGCCTTTAAAACTTTCAAGTTTGTCTATGGTACCACCTGTGTGTCCAAGTCCTCTTCCAGACATTTTTGCCACTGGAATTCCAAGTGACGCAACCATGGGAGCAAGAACTAAGGTAGTTGTATCTCCAACCCCTCCAGTGCTATGCTTGTCTACTTTGATACCCTCAATATTTGATAAATCTAACACATCTCCTGAATTAACCATTGCCATAGTTAAATCTGCAGTTTCTCTACTATTCATTTTTTTAAAGTAAATTGCCATCATAAGAGCAGAAACTTGATAATCAGGTATTAGTCCCTTTGAATAATTCTCGATTAAGTAATTGATTTCTGCGGTGGATAATTCTTCACCATTTCTTTTTTTAAGTATTAAGTCATACATTCTCATTTCCGATTCCTCCTATGTTTTTTATTTTTTGTTTATTAATTTTGTCTAAATCTTAAATGATTTATATTACTTCAAATTTAATTAAATCTTTTCTACTATAGAATTAATTAAAGTTACAAAATTATCTTTTACTAAATTTGATGTTTCTATTACTTCATTATGGTTTAATGGCTTATCAAGTATACCAGCTGCCATATTGGTAATGCAAGATATTCCTAGAACTTTAAGTCCACAATGTTTTGCAGCTATAACCTCAGGAACTGTTGACATTCCAACTGCATCTCCCCCAAGGATTCTTACCATTTTTATTTCTGCAGGGGTCTCATAATTAGGTCCAGTAAACCAAAAATAAGTGCCTTCTTGAATAGCTAATTTTGCTTCCTTAGCTACCTTTTTTGCAATTTCTATTAAATCTCTATCATAAGCCTCAGACATATCTGGAAACCTTGGTCCAATATTTTCATCATTCTTTCCTATTAGCGGATTGTTTGCAGCAAAATTAATATGGTCCTTAATCAGCATTAAGTCTCCAGGCTTAAAATCTGTATTTACTCCACCTGCTGCATTGGTCACAATAATCTTTGCTACCCCTAAATTCTTAAGTATATAAATAGGTAATGAAAGGCTATCTATATTATAACCTTCATAGTAGTGAAATCTGCCTTGCATCATAACTACATTCTTGCCTTTAAGTCTTCCAAAAACAAATTGACCTGCATGCCCTTTAACAGTTGACACAGGTAAGTTTGGAACCTCCGAGTATTTTATTATTACCTTATCTTCAACACTATCTGCCATATCTCCAAGGCCCGAACCAAGAATTATAGCTATTTCGGGCATTTCTTTTAATTTTGGCTTAATAAAATTTACACTTTCTAAAACTTTTGTTAATTCCATTTTATTTCCTCCTCTGTACTTTAATCCCTATCTCTAAAAATTTAAGCTCTTGGATGTGTCTTTTTATATACGTCAGTAAGCTTGTCTTTTTTTGACATCGAAAGATAGACTTGAGTTGCTGTCATAGCATTATGTCCTAAAAGTTCTTGAATCAACTTAATATCAGCACCATTTTCTAGCATATGTACTGCACAAGAATGTCGTAAGGTAAAGGTGTTTATCTCCATTTCTATACCTGCTTCTTTGGCATAGGTTCTTATTATTTTCCAAAATCCTTGCCTTGTCATCTGCATGCCTTGAAGGTTTAAAAAAAGATAATCTTTATTATTTAAGTTTAAACTTTCCCTAACTTTCAAATAATCTTCTAAGCAATCACATGCAAAACTTCCTATAGGTATTATTCTTTCCTTATTCTTTGAACCTATACATTTTATATATTTATACTTTAAATTAATATCTGGAACTTCTAAATTTAGTAATTCAGTAACCTTTAATCCAGCACCATACATAGTCTCAAGCATTGCTTTGTCCCTAAGTCCTTTATTGGTATCTACACAAGGCATGTTAAGAAGTTTGTCCACTTGTTCATATGTAAGAATCTGAGGTGAAGTTCTATGGATTTTAGGTATATCATACATCAATACTGGATTATCATAGATTAAGCCTCTTTTCATAAGATACTTATAAAAATTTCTTAAAGCTACAATATTTCTAGCTATGGAACTATTTGCTCTTTGAAGCTTTTGCAATTCTTGTACATATGCCATTATAGAAACTGTATCAATTGAATTCGCTTCCTCATTTCGCTCTTTGAGAAAATCAAAAAACCTAATGAGATCACTTCTATAAGCATCAAGTGTATTTTGGCTTAATTTTCTAATTCTTAATTCTTCCAAATACTGATCAATTAAATACTCCATATCTTTCTCCATTCTCATTTGCTTAGTACTATCAATATTTTCATTAATGCATCTATTATCATACTGATTAAAAGCTTATAAAACTTTTAAAGATATAACTGTATATAGAAACAATTTTCCTATTAATATTAACCACCTTAAAAACAAAAATACTATTTTCATGTAAATTGTTATTGATTATATACTTTATCAGTATATAGTTAATAATTTTAGGAAAGTAAACTCCAAACATTAATAAAATAAAAAAACATTTTATTATACTTATTAAAAAATCTGTTGTCTTGTCATCTAACTTTAACATAAGAAATTCACCCCTGCATTAAACTTCTAACATAATAGTAATTTAATGAAAAATGGCGTTACATAAGCTTCTAGAACAAACCCGAAAGACATGAAAAGAAATAAAACTAAAAACACTACCGAGTAAGTTGCAATCCTTGCAAAAATATTTGAAGCCCAGTGCTTGTACATATTATTCTTTAAGAAGGTAATAGAAAATTCCATAGCAGCTACTGAAGCAAACATCAAGCAAGGAACATATATAATATTTTGTGGAATGATACCAAGTAGTGCTACCCAAATGCCACTAACTCCTAACCCTTTTATAACAAAACTAACTGTGAAACCGATTGTATAACCTTTAATAATATCAATTATTAATATTACAGGAGTTCCAATCATAGTTAAACCAAGAAACCAAATAGCGATAATTAAAGGAAGGTTGTTCTTAACTGATTGAAAAAAAATCACATTATTATTAACGTTTTTATGACCGAGTGATTTTGAAAAACCAGTTAAATAACTGAGCAATTGATTTTTTTCTACTGGTCCCATGTACTTAACAGTATACACTCCAAGAACCACACCTAAAAAAAGACAAAATGTACTGATAATATACAGCCAAAAATTGTTCTCAAAGTGGTTATTCATAAAATTAGTTAGTCTATTATTTCTCACTTTTTCTCCCCCTGTGTTCTCAATTTAGTATTAGTAGCATGTTTACTAATAAATACTATGTTTAAAAACAAGGGTATATACCAATTTTTACTATAAGTTATTTAAGTACTGCCATACTTAATGCACAAATAGTTTTAGCATCAAGTATGGTACCATTTAAAATGTTCTCTCTAACCTCTGATAATTTCATTTCTTTTGAATTCAAAAATTCATCTTCATCAAGGTTCATACTGCCTTGAAATAACTCTTCTGCTTTATACAAGTAAATATATTCATCACAAAAGCCAGGCGAAGTAACCACCTTACCTATATAAGTGAATTTTTTAGCCTTATAGCCTGTTTCCTCTTCTAATTCTCTTTTAGCACAAGTTTCTGGATCCTCTTTATATTCAAGTTTGCCTGCTGGTAGTTCAAGTATACTAATTTCAATTGGTTTTCTAAATTGCTCAACAAGCAAAATTGTTTCATCATCCTTAAATGCCAAAATTGCAACACCACCTGGATGATTGACCACTTCCCTTTGTATTTCTTGTCCATTTGGTAGTTCTACTGTATGAATATCTAACGAAATAACCTTGCCCTTATAGATATTATTTTTGCTAATGGTTTTTTCACAATACACCAATATAAATACCTCCATATTTCCTTGTTACTTAAATTCTAACATAACTGAAATAGTTGTCAATAAAGAGAAAAACACAGGTTTCATCATATCCTGTGTTTAAAACTTAATTTTTCTTTTCAGTAATCTGTTTTATTAATTGATTTGTAAAAACTGCGCCTCCAGTTACTAAAATCCCTTGTATTATTGAATCAATTGAAAGACCTAACAATAGTATTGCTCCTGTTATTCCTAATATAAGTAATATGTATGGAATTAACCAATCTTTTATTCTAGGCGTGCTTTTTAATATCATTCCTATTACATATAGGGCTGGTACTAATCCCAAGGCTTCATCTTGAATATATTTTACAATATCCACTTTTTATTTCTCTCACTTAATATTGCTCTTATTAATATTTTATAATCTTTTTTTACATTTATTCGTTAGCTAGTCTATTTTCACTAATAAATTCTCCATTTTTATAGCAACTTACATGAAATTGCTCTAACCATTGACCTGTAAAATTCATTATTCTATTTTCAGCTTCTGCTTTTTCTTCATAAGTTTCTAGTATTAAATCTTCAACAAATAAAGTGCTATCAGTACATGAAAGCTTTAATTCTTCAATTGCATTTTTAACTTGAAAAATATTTACTGAATCTGGTTGAATAAATACACAATATAAATTTGGTTCTGTTTTACTAATCAATTTAAACTTATCCTCATTAAGTAAAATTACACTATTCATTTTCATTTTGTTCACTCTCTTTCAAATTTAATAAAAATTGTATTTAATAAATACCTAATATTAACATTATAGTATTTGTACTATTTTTTTGCAACTATAGCTGTTATATACAAAATAAAGAACTGTTTAACTATAAAAGTTAATTTTATAGTTAAACAGTCAATATAAATACTATTTTATTTCTTCAAATTTAATCTCTGCAGGAACACCCTTTTGATCTTTAACAATTGTAGATGCAAAATTTCCATTATCGTTAATAAAACTTACATTTTGGGAATCTTTAATTGCATATGGCTTATCATTAGTATATTTTTTGTAATCAGTATCCAATAATGTTTTTACACTGATAGTAACGCCATCTTTAAAAAACAAATTTTCTGCTTTTACAATCTCTGTTCCTTTAACAGTGGTGTTGTTATAAGTCGCGTAATTCATTAGCTTCTCTAAACTTTGGTTGAATTTTATTCCCATGTCTTGTCCTACTTTTATTTCCTTATTTCGTGTATAAATACTCGGAAGTTTTCCGGAAGCCAATAGTGAAGCAAATACTATTGCAATTAAAAACACACCAAATGCTATTATTTTTATTTTTTTCATTTGTCCCCATCCTTTAATACATTAATAATTACATATTAATGTATTTGCATCATTCTTGTCAAATAAACAAACCTTACAATAATTGCTAATAAAAAAACACCTAATATAGCTAGCGAAATTTCTAGTTATATTAGGTGTTTTTTTCACAGTTTTTAGTTGTTTTCACAACAACATGTATCATATTCATTATCTTCTGGATTTTCTATAGCTTTTTTGTCTTTATAAAGCTTGTAACCTATTCCTACACCAGCAATTACAAATAACGAAATAATAATTAAAAATATAATGCCCTTAGTTTCATGCTTTTGCTCAATAGCTTCGAGTTCTTCGATTTCAATATCCATTAATATCCCTCCCTTTTTAAATTATAACATTCATTATACCACATTCTGTAATAATTATATATGATTCACAGTGAAAAACACCTAATTTAATAGGTGTACTCGCATACACTTTATACATATATTTTAAATTCATCGTAAGCCTTATTTTTCCACAAATCAAGAGAAATAATTACAAAAAAGAAAAAAGGGTGAATCTTAATCAGTATTCTCATACTAATCAAAACTCACCCTAAAGAAATTTGCCTTCTATTATATACTAACCAATTTCACTTATTAGAATATCAATTTCTAATACTATCTTATCATCTTTATCCAAACCCATTTCTATGAATTTGAATGTTTTATTTAAAACAATATATCTGTTGCTTTTTAAAATCACCTCGTCATTTTTATTCGGAAGTGGAAACCCATTAGACTTAATACAAGTAAAAGCAGATATCTTCTCATTTTCCTTGGTTATAAAAAATATTGTAGTGGGTTTCTTCTCTTCTAATTCAGTTTTTTCATTATCCAAAATATAATCAATCCTCTCATAAAATATATATAATTGATTATATCCAGTTAACAATTATATATTACATAGTCCCTTTTAGATTAATGCTCACACTATCCTTAATCGCATGGTCACTTCTTAAATAACAACTCAATATCATGCTATAAGGATACTTCAACCCTTTAATTGAGCAAGAATTATCTCCAATAGTATATAAATATGCTGAACTAGGAGTTGTTTTTGGGTCTAATACAAAATCAAAAGCACTAGGAATAGTTACACCATTATTTGTTAGGCTTGCAGCAAATGTATTTGTTGAACCCATCTTTACATTGGTATTTCCTGTAATTGATAGTATAAAATTATCTTGAGGTTTAACTTGTATCTATACCATCAACCACACTTAAATATTTACCTTCATTTATGCTTAAAGTTTTAGTTTCAAGAATTGCAGGAAATTCATGTAAAACTTTTCACCTAATATTATTTTCATATTGTAATTGCACGATTGAGCATATGCTTTATAACAAGTATTTTGTCTTTGCCCATTAATTTCGTTGATGGCTAAATAATTATGGTCATTGCTGACTATTAAATCCCCACGCTTTAATAATTCTTTTGCTGTAAAAGCTTTTTCCTCTATTTCTTTATTTTTACCACTGCTTACTATTGCATTTATACTTGTTCCATTTAATAAAATAGGTTTCCCAATTGTTTGTATGAGATAATTCATATCTTCTTCTACATTAAATATATCCATATCAGCCACCTAATTCGAAAACATATAAATAAAGCTTGAACCACTTGTGCTAGAGGAGATTATAGAATCATCATCGGGAATCTGCTTTATTTTCTTTTCTAGTTGGTCAATTCTACTCTGTAAATTCTCTGAGAAATTCGAAATAGTAATATCATCACTCTTAAAATTTTTCATTGTTTGAGTATTATTATCTATATCTTCCAATATAGATAATGCTGTTTTATAGATTTGTTTTTTATTGGAATTGCTCTGTGTGTTATATATTTCCGTTGATGTGAGGTTGTTCTCCTCTAGATATATTAATAATTTATTATCTTCTATGTTGATGCCTTAAATAGCCATTTTTAACCGTTCTATGTTGGTCATATAATCAATCCTTTCTTAATTTATAGTGGCAAAATCTCAATTTTTTGACATGCGTAAAATTTTAGGTTTACTTAGAGAAAAAAATTGTCAATAGGGGTAATGACTTAATTTTGCATAATAAAGCATAAAAAAAGCGGCAAAGCCGCCTCTTACAAACTATTATTTTTTATTAAAACTCTAATTTGTAAAATAATTATTTATAATTTCAAATTGCTACGCAAATTAAAGATTGGCTACCGCCTATTTTTTAAGCGTAGCTTTTGGGTTTTAATTATACATTGGTTCTATATGTTATCCCATGAACACCCTCATATTCAACTGGCTCCATTTGTTCCCCACACTCTTCACAAGTAAACCTTGGTGGAACGCTAAGATCTCCATCATCAAGAGTATCAAAATAATTCACTACACCTTCTGGTATGGTAAATATAACATGTCTATGATTTGTTTTTGCCATTCTTTTAGTAAGATCTTTAACCCAATCATCCATACGGATTTTACCACATGATGAACAAAACCTACTTTTACACGTAAACCCCACTCTTTTAACCTCACCACAGGTTTCACATTTGAACTCTAAAAATCCATTTTCTAATGAACCACATTGAATCATTTTACTAACCTCGTGGAACACAACCTCACGAATATTATTATGTTCTTTTCAAAACTCATCCCAATGATCAATAAATATCTGCTTTATTACCCCTTTAGTCATATAATTACACTCTCTAACCACGTTATCGGTACATTTTTACATTCTAATGCAACTACTTGATTCCACTGCCTTACGGCACTATATATTATATCAAAAAAATTTATACTTTCCTAAACAAAAATAAAGCCATTCCAAGATTTTTCAGGTCTTGGAATGGCTTGAACTAACTATTCAGAATAATAATAATTTAGATGACTTTGTACGTTTTTTACGCATTCATTAATAACTTTTCTATCTTCAATTCCATTATCATCACTACTAGATTTTTCAAATATTACTGAGTACATTAAATCCCTACTATGTCCATTACAGTATAATCCTTTTCACTATGATTTTTTTTCTGTACAATTAATGTTACATCGCTTTCCTTAGCAATTCCATCACTTTCGGAATATTTTACATCATAAGTTATATAATACTTTTTAAGTTTATATTTTTGACTTGTAAATGTTACTTGCTGATAACTTTTATTTTCAATCCATTTTCCAGCAGTATCCTCTTCTAAGTACTTAACTTCAAGTTTTTTTAATGCTATATCATAATCTAATTCTGTATCTGAATCACCAATTTTATATGAAAAAGTTTCATAATTATCACTTTCAGAGATGGATTTAAATTTATAATTAAATATGCTCAATCCAACATACGGACTATCAGCTAATTTTGTAATAAGTTCTGCATCTGTTAATCCAAAATCTTTTCCATCATGCATTTTTAAACTTTTCATGAAAGTATTACTGACTTTCATTGCCTTATGTCTAGGTGTATTTTTATGTATATTAATCCCAACAATACCTCCAGCTGACAACACAACAATAATTCCAAATATAATAATAATTTTCTTTTTCTTTTCCTTTGATAGAGTTTTAAATTTATCTTTTATACAAGCTATATCAAGTTTGTTTTTATTAGAAATAGATTCATTTTTCACCTTTTTGCCGCATTTGTCACAATACGCACTAGTATTATTTATTTCAGACCCACATTTTTTACAATTCATTTTTATCCTCCGGTTTGAATCCTAATTTTACATTATATATAATTTGGCAATCCTCTTTTCTTCTAAAGCCTTCTCTATATATAACATAATTCTTTTATCCGCTCATAATAATAAGAACTCTATAAGATGCTCAATAATATCATCCCTAAGTCACTTGAATCTTTAGAGTTAATCATACCAACCATAATAAAAATTCCTACAATACCGATTATAGTTAATACAAGCCAAAATATCATAATGTTTTTCATTGTAGTTTGTTTACTATTCATTTGTTCAAGCATTTCAGCATTTTTAATTTTCAAATATAAATCAAACTCTTCATCAGTTAATTCAACTTCAATTTTTTTATAGTATTTCGTAATTCCATTTATGATTTCTTGACCATAATTTTTCTTTTCACTGTCTTCAATTAAGATATATTCATTTAATGAAATTTCCTCTTTTTCAAAGAAATTTTTCTGTAAATAATTTCCTCTGTATTGTTTTAATTGCTCATTCATTTGTTTTCTCCTCACTTATCAAGTAGTTTTTTGTACATAGTCTAAATTCTACTAAACAAGTATAATTCCTCCCCAGATACCGCTTTATTTGGCAACATATTCCTTTATATTTCGACATATGAGAAATTCAAAAACAAAAATAGCATCAGCGTAAACTGATGCTATGAAAAAGTATATAAAGGGGTCTTGTGATTATCTTTATAATACTGCATGGATGTTAAGCTTGTATTAAGATGATGTTATGTATTATATGGTTAGTAATCTTTCATCATCTTTTAATATGTCTGTTAGTCCTTCTCCCCAGTATTTTAGCTCAATATTTAGGTTTTCCAATTTTTCTGATACGCCTAATTGGTCAGCACATGCTTTACAAGCAGATATGTTAACTCCTGCATGAATTGCAAGTTTCACTTTTTCCTGAATATAAGTATTTTCAGCAACAAGTTTTGCTGTTGCACCCCAAATTATTATTGTTACTTCTTCCCACCAATTATGTATTTTACTATTGGTTGCATACATCATAACCATTTTATCTGAAGTAAGAACATCTGCATTAGTCCAAAGAATATATAATTTTTTTGATTCACTCATTTTATACCCATCTCCTTTTTATATAAATTTCTTCATAGCAATGTGAATTCCTCTATTTATTTTTCAGAAAATTCCTTTGCAATTCTACAAAGCAAAATCATTATCCATATTTTACTTCTTACACGCATCTTCCTATCTTGTTATAATATTAGTTACTACTAAGATTTTTGGGAGGGATATTATATGGAAATACTAAATGACTTGGAAAAGATTAATAAGAAAGTAAAAGAACAAATGCTACTAGATATTACATAAATTACATATAATACATTTTTATATTGCATTGATAAGGCTTTTCTTGCGGATGGTAATATAGTTATATTAGTTCAAAATGAGTCTTTGAAGGATACTATTGAGATTAGGTATTTAGAGTACATTGAAAAATGCTATAGACTCTTTATTAATTTTGATGAGATTAAAGTTAAAGTTGTCTATAAAGTTGATGCCGATATAGTTGAAACTGATAATATCAAAACTGCCAGTGAGATGAAACAACTTACAGAACGTGTATTGCAAGAGAAAATTGATATACAGGAAACAATAAAAACGGAACTTAAAGACATCTTAAGTAGGATAGAAATAATAGCTAAAACAGGATGTTTTAGTACAACACTAATTTTAAATAAGAACCAAAGTAATGAGTATGTTCTTGAAAAAATAATGGATAAACTTAAAAAAAATGGTTATGGGGTTCATTTGAATATACATTTAGATAAAAGAAAAGTGCTAGAAGTTAGTTGGGGTTAAAGAAAGTTTACCTCATGGAGAATTGGGAAATTATTTAAAGAAGAAAGTAGATTTTACTGAAAGAACAGCACAAAATTTTATTAGAGTTGCATCTGAATTTTCAAATACGAAAGCGATTGCGGATTTATCTATTACCAAGGTTTATGCTCTTCTAGATTTACCATCAGAAGAACGAAAAAACTTTATATCCTCCCCTCACCTAGTGAATGGTGAAACTAAAACTGTTGATTAGTAAGTATTAGAGGTGCATTTTGCACTCTTGAACCCTTACAAAAGAAGTAATTAAAAAATTTAGGAATACAAATATGCCTTAAATCAGTTATCATTTAAATTAGAGAAGATTATATGTATTTTTAAGATAGAAAAAGACATGCCAACATCTGGTAATAAAGGTTGGTATGTCTATCGTAAAAAAAGATGGAGACTTTATTCATTTAAGTCCTAGTATAAATGAATACTAACTATAAACCAAATACTTTTCCAGCTTGAGAAATAAATAGGCTAAGTTTTGTTGTTAATTCAATTGCATTTGGTAGTTCACTAGCAAATCCTTTAAGCCAACGTATTATACCTTTAACTTCCTTCTCACAATCTTTATTATTAATATTTTTATAGAGTTCTTCTAATTCTATTAATTTATCTAATGATTCATTCCTATCATTTTCACTAATTTTCATATCATTTTTTATTAAATCTTGCAATTGTTTTAATTCACTGTTAAATTCTTTAAATTTATCAACTTTGTGTGTATCAATATTTATATTTTCGCCTTGAACCACATTTGAATAATTCACATCTCTAGTGATGTATGTATTGCCACTTCCCATATAAAAACCTCCTCGAATATTAAACATTTAGATTAAGCTTAATCCTTGTCTTAATAAAGAGACATCTGTAACTTTTAATAAAATAACTTCTAGTTGATTATTTAAAATTTTAAATTTATCGTTAATATCATTTAAAATTCTATTAGTTTCCTTCAGCTCTTCACTATTTATCTTAACTGGTAATTTACTACGTAAGTTTTTTAAGTTATCTGTCAATTCAATAAGTTGCTTTAATTGGTCTTGGGTAATAACGATATTAATACTAATATTTTTATTAATATTAATATCGTTTCCTTGAATTACAGAAGAATTACTTACATCTCCAGTTGTATATTTATTAATTTGAATTTTATTTGTTTTCTCAATTATGAATTCTGATTCTTTTATTTTGAATGAAATGTCTAATTTAAGAGAAGATGCAAATTTTACTATTTCTGCTGCACCTTTTTCTACCTCTTCTATTACACGTGGATTATGTGTACTTATAATAAGTACCCGTTTTATTGTTTGTTTAATTGATGGACTAGAGAAAAATGACTTTAAAGCATTGTTAATCGGTTGAACATTCATACTTTATCACCTTCCTATAATTATGATTTAATTATTAAATATCACTAATTGAAATTAGAATAGCAAATCATTTTATGTTAAATAATTCTATATATGGTTATTATTTAAATTATAAAACATAATCTAAAAGTATGCAATATCTGTTTGGTACTATTTAGTATATTATATTTAGTTGTTGTAACAGTTTACCATATAACTTTTACTATTTTCACACCAAGATTATCTTTGTCCATACTCTTTATTATTGAGTATAATCTATTCAAATAAATTAATTATTAAATTTTAGTTCTTCATATATCATAGAGTGTCCTAACTTATCATAATAGTTTGTCCTAAGTTATTAAACTATATTGTCTTATCGTATGGTATAAAATCCCAATTAGTGTGTTCTATTGTATATTAGCGTGTTATATTTACATAGCTTTGTAGCGAGGTATTGTTGGCTTGATTAACATGTAGTTTTCTCTGAACCATAACACATTGAAGTCAAATAGGATAGAAGTCTATATGCTCCATCGGATATATTTGAATTGGTGATTAGGGGAGTTATCTATAAGTGTGTAATTAATCATGTTATTTGTTCCCTCCCTTTTTCATATTTTCTAAAGGACTAAACTTCTGATAACTAGTTCTTATATCTTTATCTGTTAAATCTAAATAAGCCTGTTCTGTAATAGTCACAGATGAATGACCCAAAATGGAATATAATGTATGAAGTGCAATATCTTTTAAACCTATCCTTAACCCATAACCCTTTAATTTCTTTTCAAAAGTTCTAAGAAGGACTGGATTACCTTTTGTATTATCTGAAAGTAAAAGTATTGCTCTATCATTAATATCCTCTACTCTAATAGATAAACATTCGCTTATACGCATTCCAGTATCTAATAATAATTGAATGCAAATATAATCTCTAAACTCATGAAATTTTGTTGTATCTATCTGCCTTAATAACTCTTCAACCATAATTTGTGTATTTTTCATAAAAAAAATAGACCTCCTCCATTTTTCTATAAACGAAGAAAGTCTATTGGTTTTTTAATATAAATTAGTACTCAAATACTACCATTAAACTACGTTTTTCATGACGTACTTGTCATAGTTTATTGGTTTTTTCTAAAATTTATAAATCAGCTTCAAATTATTGATACAAAAGCATTATGTAGTAATTAGCTTGTCATTTTTTTCTGTAGCCTTAATTTATCAGCAACCATTGCTATGAATTCGCTATTGGTTGGTTTTCCTTTTCCATTGTTTATTGTATATCCAAAGAGCTTGTTTATAGTTTCAACTTGTCCTCGACTCCATGCTACTTCTATTGCATGTCTTATAGCTCTTTCTACTCTACTAGCAGTTGTATTATATTTTTTTGCTATAGATGGATATAATTCTTTTGTTACTGCAGATAATAAGTTCTATGTCATTAACAACCATACTGATTGCTTCTCGTAAGTACATATAACCCTTAATATGTGCTGGAACTCCAATCTCATGTATAATTGCAGTAATTTCCGATTCTAAATCCATTGGTTTATTGCTTTCCATAGAATTATTTATTTCACTAGCATCAATTATAGAAACTGGATTTTTTTGAATCATTTCCGGAAATAGTATTATTAAACATTTCCCTTATTCTTTTAGTGAATACATCCATATCGAAAGGTTTTACAACATAATAATCTGCTCCCAAGTATTATTGCTCTTTGAGTAATCTTATCTTGTCCTACTGCAGATAGAACAATAATTCTTGGCATTGGATCAATATTCATTGTATTTAATCTTTCAAGGACCCCAAGCCCATCTAAATGTGGCATTATAATATCTAGTACAACTAAATCTGGTTTTTTTTCCTGAATTAACTTCAAAGCCTCAATTCCATCTTTTGCAATTCCTGTTACAATAATGTCCCTCTGATTCAACAAATAATCATTAAGAATGTTACAAAATTCTTTATTGTCATCTGCTATAATTACGCTAATATTACTTTTTTCCATCATTCAATCTCCTTTACTTTTTTGTTACCATATCTTAACAATTAACTAATTCGACAAAAGAAAGATAATTCCTTCTAAAAAAATTATTTTTGTAAAATAAATACATAATTCTTTAATAATGTATTAAAAGATAGCACAAATTTATTTACTATCTTTTAATACCCCTTAGTATTTTACTATTTTCTATTTAAATTTACTACCTTTATTCATGAAATGCCTACTTTTTCACGCTAATGAGTTAATATATCGGCATCCTTAAGCATCCACTCTATATATATTCCATATCCTGTATCGGGTTTATTTACTAAAACATGTGTAACTGCACCAACGATTTTATTATTTTGTATTATAGGACTACCACTCATTCCTTGAACAATTCCACCTGTTTTCTCTAACAATCTTGAATCTGTTACTCTAATTATCATACTTTTAGCTCCTGGTGTATCCTGCTGTAGCAGTTTTTCAATGACAATATCATAAGCATCTGGTTCTTCACCTTCTATTGTAGTTAATATCTTTGCTGGACCTTCTTTAATCTCATTTCTTAACGCAACTTTCATAGGTTTATTATATTTTGAATTAATTAGATATTTACTTCCAGCTCCAAAAATTCCACATTGAGTATTTTTCAGTATGCTTCCAATAGGACTCTGCTCATTTACAAAAATACCCCTTAACTCTCCTGGACTTCCTTTTAATCCTTTTTTTACTGATACTATTGATGAATAGGTTAAGTTTCCTGTATTAACCTTAAGAATCGTTCCAGTATCAACATCTGTTATTGGATGACCTAATGCAGCAAACTTATTAGTATTTGCATCATAGAAAGTTAATGTACCAACTCCAGCCGTTGAATCTCTAATCCATAACCCAATTTTATAGCTATTATCTATTGAACTTTTAAATGGCACAATTTTTTTAACAAATTTCTCTCCATCTCTATCTACTAGAAGTTCAATTTCTTTTCCTTTGCATTTATTTATTTCGTTTGTAGCCTCTTGGGTACTGGTTACTGGTTTTTTATTAATTTCTAAAATACAATCTCCAATCAAAATTCCAGCTGCTGACGCAGGACTTGATATTTTTTCTTTTTCACCAGTTATATCTGATAGTCCAACTACCAAAACACCTTTTGTATTTAGTTTTACGCCAACAGGCTGACCTCCTGGAAATATTTCTATACTATCCGAAACAGCTTTTACAAATACTGATTTAACTTTAACAACACCTAAAAAATTTACATTTAACTTCTTATCATACTTCTGAATATTAGATTCATTTGTTACCTTTTCATCATTCATCTGAATAAGTGGGCTAAAAGTTAGTTTATCTCCTTCTCTTATAAAGATTGTACTTGGAATCTTGCTTATTTCATTTAAAATATTTAATCCTAAAATTAAAAACGGAGCTAAAATACAGCATATTACTAATAAGACTTTTTTTCTTCATGCTTTTTACCTCCTGATTTTACTTTTCATAGTTTAACTTGCCCTTAAATTATTTAATTATACGAAATAAACTTGCCTTAAAAGTCATTAATTCCATAAAAAAAACATAACCAAGAAACTTGGTTATGCTTTTAATAACTCTATTTTTTTCATTTCAGCCATTTTTATTAGTTCTTTTGCATTTTCTAATGTTAGATTAGTAACTTCCGCGCCACCTATCATCCTTGCAATTTCAAGTTGTTTTTCTTCTGAATTCATTAAATTTACTTTTGTAAATGTTTTATTCTTTTTTACATCTTTTGTGATTAAATAATGAAAATCAGACATAGATGCTATTTGTGGTAAATGAGTAATGCAAAATACTTGATGCTTAGATGAAATAGCAAACATTTTTTCACCAACGCATTGCGCAACTCTTCCACTAATTCCAGTATCAATTTCATCAAATATAATTGATGGTATTTTATCCTTATCTACAAATACAGTTTTAAGAGCAAGCATTATTCTTGAAAGCTCTCCACCTGATACAACTTTATCTAAAGGTTTTACAGGTTCGCCTGGATTAGTTGAAATACAAAATTGAACTTTATCAAATCCATTAATTAAAAATGCATCATTTTCAATAACTTGAATTTTAATAATACCTTTTTCTAAGCCTATATAATTCAATTCTATTTTCACCTTATGTTCAAGTTCTTTTGCAATTTCAAGTCTCTTTATATGTAATTTTTTTGCTGTTTCAATCATGAATACTTCTAATTGATTTTTTTCTAATTTTAGTTTACTAATTATTTCTTCACTATTTACTAATTCTTCATACTGCACTGATATTTTATTTTTATACTCCATTACATCTAAAATAGTATTGCCGTACTTTTTTTTAAGGCTATTTATTATATAAAGCCTTTGATTTATATATTCAAGTTCACCTTCATCATAATAAATCTTTTCTTTTACATTTCTAATTTCTTCTATGTTTTCTTCAATATTGTAATAAGCTTCTTCTAATGAGTCACTTATTTTTTTTACACTTTCTAAATTACTTTCAATTGACCTAAGTTCTTTAATAACCATACCTAAATTTTCTACTACAGAAGGAACCTCTTCAATTCCGTTATATAGAACCTCATAGGAATTACATAAAACTTTAGTTATTTTTTCTGAATTTGAAATTATAGCGTATTGATTTTCTAGATCTAAATCTTCGTTTTCCTTTAACTTGGAATTAGCTATTTCTTCTAACTGATATTTCAAGAAATCAATTAGTTTTTCTCTCTCTCCAAATTTACCTTGAATTTCATCAATTTTACAATTTATCTCGTTTAATTTTTTGTAGCTTTTTTTATATTCTTCTAAAATCTTCCCGTACTTTTTATCGCCAAAATAATCAAGATATGTAATGTGGGTGCTACTATCCAATAAGTTTTGATTTTCGTGTTGTCCATGGATATCAATAATAGTTTCACTGATTTGTTTTACTTGGGATAAAATTAAAGACTTTCCATTTACTTTTGCAAGGCTTCTTCCTGATTGGAAGGTTTCTCTACTTATTATAACCATATCATCATATTCTATCTCAAAAGTTTTTAAAACTTCTTTTGTTTTAGAATTTTCAATTAAAAAAACAGCTTCTACATAGGTTCTGTCCTCGCCGGTTCTAATAAGCTCTTTATTAAATTTACCTCCTAAAACATAATTAATTGCATCAATTAAAATAGACTTACCTGCTCCAGTTTCACCAGTAAGTATATTTAAACCTTTGTTAAATGAAATAGTTAAATTCTCAATAAGTGCAAAATTGATTATATTTAACTGTTGAAGCATAGATACCATCCTTTACTCATTTAGCAATTTATTAATTTTTTGTACAATCTCCGATGCGTTTTCTTTATTTCTTACCAAAATAAAAATTGTATTATCTCCAGCTATAGTTCCAGCAATCCCTTGAAAATGAAGTGAATCAATAGCTTCCGCTGCAGCTGATGCCGATCCAGAAATTGTTTTAATAACGATAAAATTATCAATATTTTCTACTTGTAAAACCGTTTGGGTAAAAATACTAACTAATTTATTTGATAAGAAATTCTCGGTTGGAGAAATAGTAGAATATTTGTACTTACCATTGTTTGACATAACCTTAATTAGTTTCAATTCTTTAATATCTCTTGAAACTGTAGCTTGAGTAACATCCATTCCATCCTTTTTTAATTCCTCTGCTAATTCCTCTTGAGTATCTAGATCCTTAGAATTAATTAGTTCTAAAATCTTCGCTTGACGTGTAACTTTCATAAATCCTCACTTTCTAACCTTTTTGGTTTTCCAAATAATTTTCTCTCTTAGTACATCAAAATAATCATAATCTTCTAATCTTATTAACTTACATTTCCACGGATAAGCTTTTATTAAAATATTATTTTTTTCAAATAATTCAATTGATTCTTGCCCATCAACTGTTAGAAATGCACTATCCCACTCATTTATTAGTTTTATTGTTATCTCACTTTTACTATCAAGAATTATTGTTCTCATACCAAAGGAGTGTGGGCATATAGGTGATAGAGATAGAACTTCTAACTGCGGATAAATTATTGGTCCTCCTGCTGAAAGTGAATAAGCTGTTGAACCAGTAGGAGTAGAAATAATAACACCATCAGCTACAAAATCAGTATATTTTTTTCCATCAATAAATATTTCATATTCAATTATTCTTGATAATGTACCTTTAGCAATAACAATATCATTTAAACAATTATAGAACAAGGTTTTTCCTTCTTTAAAAATATCACATTCTAACATCAATCTTTCTTCAATATAATATTTATTTAAATGAATTGATTGAATGGCTGACTTAAATCTACCACTTTCAACTGCTGTTAGAAACCCTAAGTTACCAATATTAACTCCTAAAATAGGAATTTGATGCTTGCCTAGTGCTCTCGCAGCTGCAAGAATTGTACCATCTCCACCAAGAACTACTAACATGTCAAAATCTTCAACAGAAGCATCTACTAAATCCTTTATTTCCTTAAAAATCTTAATGTTACAATCGTTAATTTCATTATAAATTAATTTTAAAATGGAATCCAATATTTTCCCGTCAATATCCTTACTATTATTTATATTAATACCTATGTTTTTCATTTTCTTCACCCACTAAAGTTTTTCATGAGCTTTTTCAACCACTTGATTAATCAGTTCATCTGAATATTCACTTTCATGTAAGGGATTTTTTGTAAAATGTACCAAATACTCAATATTACCTTCTGGACCTTTAATCGGAGAAAAACTCAAATTTAATATTTTCAGACCTTTTTCTTTAATAAAATTTGTGACTGCTTTTATTACTTCAATGTGAGTTGACTTTTCTCTTACAACTCCTTTTTTACCTACTTTATCTCGTCCTGCTTCAAATTGAGGCTTTATTAAAGCAACAATTTCCCCATCTTCTTCTAACAAATCTATTACTGCAGGTAAAACTGTTTTTAAAGAAATAAATGAAACATCAATACTTGCAAAATTGCCCAATTGTGATAAGTTCTGTGGAGTTACATATCTTATATTTGTTCTTTCCATACATACAACTCTTTCATCAACTCTTAGCTTCCATGCAAACTGTCCATAACCTACATCAATGGCAAAAACTTTTTTAGCACCATTTTGTAGCATACAGTCAGTAAATCCTCCAGTTGAAGCACCAATATCGAGACAAACTTTATCTTTTAAATCAGTAGCAAATTCATCAATTGCCTTTTCTAGCTTAAGTCCGCCTCTGCTAACATATTTAAGTGCTGTGCCCCTAAACTCGATATTTGATTCTTCTTTTACATTTTCACCACATTTATCATATCTTTTGCCATCAATGAAAATTTCGCCTGCCATAATGCTGGCTCTGGCTTTTTCCCTTGAAAGAAAAATGCCTTTTTTCACAAGTAAAACATCAAGTCTCTCCTTAGCTTCTCCCATTATATTTCTCCTTTAACCTGTTCTAAATTATATCCAAAATACTACTAGTAATACCACTTACATCTAAACCACATAATTTATATAATATATCAACTCTTCCTTGCTCTACAAACTCATCTTTAAATCCTAAATTCATAACTGTTATGCTACTATTCATTGAGTTTATATGCTTTAAAACAGTAGAGCCTAATCCTCCACTAATTACATTTTCTTCTATAGTAACTACTTTAAAGTTCTTTGAAATAAAATGATTTATCAACTGTATATCAATTGGTTTAATAAAACAAGCATTTACTATTGATATTTTAATTCCCATTTTATTTAATTTTTCTTTTACTAGAATTGTTTGTTGCAACATATTCCCTACAGCAAAAACTACGATGTTACCTTCTTCACAAATTGTTTCCCATTTGCCCGGAATAAATTTTTTTACTGGAGGTAATCCCCTATAGATACTATCTCCACCTCTTGGATACCTAATTGCAATTGGTTGATTTTGTTTTAGAGCAAATTTTAACATATATCTTAATTCTTCAACACTTTTAGGACTCATAATCATTAGATTAGGCATATGTGATAGAAAGGATATATCAAAAATACCTTGATGCGTCTCACCATCATCTCCCACAAGACCTGCTCTATCTATGGCAAAAACCACAGGTAATTTTTGCATACAAACATCATGTATTACCTGATCATATGCTCTTTGAAGAAAGGTTGAATAAACAGCAAATACCGGTTTTAAACCATTACTAGCCATACCTGCCGCCATAGTAACTGCATGTTGCTCAGCAATTCCAACATCAAAAAATCTATTTTTAAATTGCTTTGAGAATTCTAAAAGTCCAGTTCCATCTCTCATAGCTGCTGTTATTGCTACTATTCTTTCATCTTCTTTTGCAAGATTCACCAATTCCTCTCCAAAAGCCCTTGAATAAGTCATTCCAGAAGGGAAAGTAGCTTCGCCACTGTCACAATCAAAAGGTCCCATGCTATGAAATTTGCCTGGATTCTTTTCAGCATGATCATAGCCTTTTCCTTTTGTTGTAACAATATGAATTAAAACTGGTGTATCAGCATTTTGTGCCATTTTCAATACTTTACTTACTTCTTTTATATTGTGACCATCAATTGGCCCCATATATTTAACTCCCATTTCTTCAAAAAGCATTCCTGGAACTACAAATTGTTTAATACTACCTTTTATTTTTTTAATTGCTCTTGCAAAACTCTTACCTATAGAGGTTCTATCTAATCGGGATTTTACATTATCCTTTATTTTATTGTACTTGGGATCGAACCTAATTTTACCTAAGTACGAAGATAATCCTCCAACATTTTTTCCAATTGACATTTGGTTATCATTTAAAATAATTATTATTTTTGTTTTAGATCCACCTGCATCATTTAAGGCTTCAAGTGCCATACCACCAGTAAGTGCACCGTCTCCAATAACTGCAACAACATCGTATTTTTCTCCCTTTAAATCCCTAGCTCTTGCCATGCCTAGGGCTGCAGAAATAGAGGTAGAACTATGTCCTGTTTCAAAAAAATCATAAGGACTTTCTTCCTTTTTGGGAAAACCGCTAAGTCCTCCAAATTGCCTAAGTGTATCAAATTCATCACGTCGTCCAGTTAAAATCTTATGTACATAAGACTGATGACCTACATCCCAAATTAATTTATCTTTATTGAAATCAAAAACGTTATAAAGACTTATGGTAAGCTCAACAACACCAAGATTTGATGCTAAATGCCCTCCAGATTTTGAAACTTTATCAATTAAAAACTCTCTTAATTCTTCAGAAAACAAATAGAGTTTTTTTATATCCATATCTTTAATTTCACTTATATCCGTATATTTATCAAGAATTTCTCCCATGTTCATCTTTCCCTTTTTAAATAATATAAAATTTTTGCGACTTTAAATACAATATATTCACTATTTTCCATAGCCAAGCTTTTTCCAAAAGATTTACCTAATATGGTAAAGGTACCTATGACAGTTCCAATCCCAACTGTCAGCATGGTCAAATTAGTATCTTTACTTACTAAAACAATTTTGGTCACTAGCATTGCGCCTACTGAACCACTAACTATCCCGCAAATATCTCCAACTACATCATTACAAATTGTAGCTACCTTATCTGCATTTTTTATTAATTTAAGAGCTGTTTTCGCACCTGGTATCTTTTTTGATGCTTTTGAATGAAAAGGAACCTCACTAGCAGCCGTTACTGCTATTCCTATAATATCAAATAATACACCAATAAGTATTATGCATATTAATATAATAACTGCTGCCAATAACCCAACTTTTCTTAGCAGCAGATCTGAAAGAAGTTCAAAACTTAAGCAAATTAAAATGGCCATAAATGCAATAAATACAAACCATTTCCACTTCGGTATATCTCCTCTTTTTTTAGTATTTATTTTATTTGAAAACAAAATTTTCTCCTCCAATATAAAAAGGTGGCAACTTATAGGGTAAAATTTACGGCTTAGGTCCAGTTTGATTTCCCATAGAGCAATCAAAATGTCGCCATATTGACGGTTTCCCTTTAATGCCCTATCTATGGTGTCACCACTCATAGTACTAGATTGCCACTTAGTCCGCACTGCAATCCCCTATATGCCTCCAATGGAACAGTCTAGGAGGTTTCCTCAACAGTTAGGTCTCTTCCTAGCCTCTTTTGCAACACAGGTTTCCTCAAGCAATAACTTTTGAACCACGGCCATGGCTTTTCAGTCTGTTCCTGCCTCCACCTGCACCACTCAAGGCAGGCTACACTGCACATAGCATTGCTACCACATTGCAGGTTTAATCCTTTGTCGTACCATTGGGCTCTCCCCAAAAGCACAAGAAAAGGCCTCCACGGAAGTAGGGTCATATTCGCATGCCATTGCGACTGCCCCATCCTCCTTACTCCCAGCACCAACCCATGACTGGGCGTCATAAGCCAGCACAAGGAACTTCATCGATGTGCCCTTTAGCGGATTTTTAGGCCCGCCTTCAGAAAAAACTTACCTGACTAGAATACTGCACCACCTTTTACGAACAATTATATCATAGGTAGTCCATTTATTCAAAATTGAAGGATCCTAAAAATTTCTTTCTAAAAGGAATAAGTGTTAATGCTTTTAATTCTGCTACATCACCTTTTAATTTATCTAGTAGCTCAAGACATTCTTTTGTTATTTCGTTCGAAATCTCTTTACATTTTTCAATTCCATAAAGAGTTACATAGGTAGTTTTATTATTTTCTATATCACTATTTATTTTCTTACCTAAAATTTCTGTGCTTCCTATCACATCTAATATATCATCTTTAATTTGAAAAGCTAGTCCAAGCTTTTCACCAAAAGAACTAAGTATTTCTAGTTCATCTTCTGAAGCACCTCCCAATATACCACCTGAGATTATTGAACTTCTTATTAGGGCTCCCAGTCTTTTTACTGTGCATGTAATTAAGCTCCTCAGAAGATATTTTTTTACCTTCACTTAAAATATCAACTACTTGCCCACCAATCATACCTTCTGTTCCTGCTGAAGCTGAAATTAGACTACAGGCTCTTAATGCATTTTTATCACCTGTTAGGCAATATTCAAACATAACATTCATGGCTTCATTTAGTAGTCCATCCCCAGCTAGTACTGCCATTCCTTCACCAAACACTTTATGGCTTGTAGGCATATTTCTTCTTAAATCATCATTGTCCATGCTAGGCAAATCATCATGAATTAAAGAATATGTATGAATCATTTCTAAGGCGCCAGCTACTGGCAAAACCTGCTTATAATTATCTTTATAGATTGAATAAGTTAAAATAAAAAGAATAGGTCTTATTCTCTTGCCACCTACACTTATACTATAATACATGGCTTCATATATCTTTTTATTATAAGAACCCTTATTTTCAAAGTGCTTCTTTAGCCAATCTTCTATGTCAATCTTTAAGCTTTCCTTATTCATAACCTTACTCCTCTTCACTTAAAAATTCTTCTTCTGTCCCTTCACCATTTTTAAGTATTTTAATTTTCCCTTCAGCTTTACTTAAAATACCAAAAAGCTTATTGCATATTTTAATTCCCTCTTCATAGTTTTTCATTGCTTGCTCAAGGGATAAATCATTATTGTCCATATCGGTTACTAATTTTTCGAGTTTATTTATCATACTCTCATAATTATCATCTTTTTTGGGCATTAAAAATTCCCCTCCCCATTAATTTATCTCACTAAGATTAGCAGAAACCTGCCCATCTTTAAGTCTTATAGTAATTTTATTTTTAGCTTTAAGTTTACCAACGCTACTAATTATTTCGCCTTCTGTATCCCTAATAATTGAATATCCTTTATTAAGTACATTCAAAGGATTATGAGCATTTAGTAATGCATTATACTTGCTAAGCTTTTCTTTTTCTGATTCAATCCGCTTTAAACTTTTTTCATTTAGTCTTTCTTTTAAAAGGCTAATATTTTTTTGCTGATTTGCTATATAGTTTTCTGGGCTTTTATATTCAAGGGTTCTCTTTAGTCTATCCACTGCATTGAATTTATCCTCAATAATAAAATGTATTGAATCATCTAAAAGTGACCTGTTACTCACTACTCTTTCTTTCATTTCATCTAGTCTAGGTATTGCAATTTCAGCGGCTGCTGAAGGCGTAGGCGCTCTTAAATCCCCCACAAAATCTACAATTGTATAGTCAATTTCATGACCAACTCCTGTTACAATAGGTTTTTTAGAATTAAATACTGCATATGCTAGTCTTTCATCATTAAAGCTCCATAGTTCTTCAATGGAACCTCCACCTCTTGCTAAAATAATAATATCGATATCATCTCTAGAATTTAGAACTTCTATTCCTCTAATAATATCCTCAGCTGAATTGATTCCCTGAACTAAAGCAGGATAAATTAATAAATTAACATTTCTATTTCTTCTCTTAGCCACATTAATTATATCTTTTACTGCTGCGCCTGTTGGTGATGTAACTATACCAACTTTTCTAGGAAATTTAGGTAACGGTTGTTTGTGCTCTATATCAAAAACACCTTCATTTTCAAGTCTTTCTTTAAGCTTTTGAAAAGCTAAGTACAGTTCACCCATTCCTTCAGGTTTTATTTCTTCACAATATAACTGATAAGTTCCATCCTTTTGATAGACTGAAATCTTCCCTTTTATTATTACTTTCATACCATCTTTAGGTAAAAACTTCAAATTACTAGCATGAGTCTTAAACATCACACAACTTAGTTTTGATGTTTCATCTTTAATAGAAAAATAAGCATGACCACTACTATGTACTTTAAAGTTTGAAAGTTCGCCTTTTACATAGGTATTATTTAAAATAAAATCATTATCTATAATTTTTTTCATATAACTATTAATGGCTGAAACTGTTAAAGTTTTAATATACATTTTGTTCTAACGCCTCACATACATTTTTCAAAAGCATAGTAGTAGTCATTGCACCCACACCACCAGGTACTGGAGTTACAATTGCAGCTTTTTCAATTGCAGCTTGAAAAAGTACATCACCTACTATTTTGTTCTCTACCATTGAAGTTCCAACATCTATTACTACCGCGCCCTCTTTTATGAACTCTTCAGTCACAAAATATGGTTTTCCAATGGCTGCAACTAGAATATCTGCAGTTCTACATACTTCCTTTAGATTAACTGTTTTAGAATGACAAATAGTAACTGTTGCATTTTCATTTAATAGTAACTGAGCTACTGGTTTCCCTACTATATTGCTTCTGCCAATTATTACAGCATGTTTTCCGCTTATAGAAATGCCAGAATTTTTTATGATTTCAATTATTGCTTTTGGTGTACATGGTACAAAACATTTTTCACCTTTGTAAAATTTCCCTGTATTTATATCTGTTAAACCATCGATATCCTTTTGAAATGATATTTTTGATGTGATTTTTTTCTCATTTAAATGTTTTGGAAGTGGAACTTGAAGCATAATACCGCTTATATTTTCATCATTATTTAAATCTTCAATTATACTAATTAGCTCTTCTTCCTTAATATTTTCATCTAGAAAGAAATTTTTATTAAGGATTCCCAATTCTTCACATAATTTTATTTGATTATTAACATAGAAAATTGACCCACCATCATTTCCAACAAGAATTGTAGCAATGAATGGCAACGATTTATTATTAATTTTTCTAGCTTCTACAAATAATTTAATATCTTCACGATATTTTAAGGCTAAAGATTTACCAGAAAATGAAGTTCCCAAAATTAACATCCTCCTTGTTTATAGATTTTCCTCAGGTCTTTCTTGTACTAACTTTCCAAGAACACCATTAATAAAAGCTCCAGTAATATCTTGTGAATATTCTTTAGCCAGTTCTATTGCCTCATTTACAGAAACAATACTCGGAATTTCTTCTTCAAAAATGATTTCATATATTGCAAGTCTTAGAATTGCACTATCAATTTTAGATAATCTATCTAATGTCCAATTAATTAAATATTTATTAATATTCTCATTAATTATTTTATTATTATCAGTTATGCCTTTTAAAACTCTAGTTATATACTCCATATCAATTTCGGATAGATCCGTTTCTGTATGTAATTTAAAATCCTCTAAGATCTCTTCATACCCTTCTTTTTTGATTGATATTTCATATATCAATTTCATCGCTATTTCCCTAGATTTTCTTCTGTTCATTATTTATCCTCCTAAAACTTAACTATCTTCATTATTATCTATTATATCTAACTTATGCATAAAAAAGAAGTGCACATGGAAACACCCTCTGAAATCAGAGGGTGTTTCCAACAGATACTTTATGTTTTACTCTTCTTTTTCTTCGGCTATCTCTTCGCTCTTGGGTAAGTATACATTTTGAACAAATATGTTTATTGCCGAAACAGTAAGTCCGGTCATAGCTTCAACTGCTCTCTTCACGTTGCTTTGGACTTCGCTAGCAACTTCTGGAATTTTAACTCCGTATTCAACTACTATATATACATCTATAGTTGCATCATTTTCTCCTACGTTTACTTTTACTCCTTTTGACAGGTTTTTCTTACCACCCAATATTTGAGTGATTCCCCCTACTATACCTGAGCTTATTCCTACAATTCCTTTTACCTCAGAGCAAGCTAAACCTGCAATAACAGCAACTACTTCATCAGATATCTTAATTATCCCCATGTCTATTTCATTCGTAATATTATCTTCCATAACGGTACCTCCTAAGTCTTGATTGTCAAAACTAATTAATCTTAGGTTTATTATAACAGGTTTTTTTTTTTTTACAATTAGGCATCAGAAAGAAAGTGTTCCTTATTATTCTTTCACTTCAATCTGCACGCTTTTAATATGCGATAGACTAGATGCTACATCATAAATACTTCTATACTGCTGATCTGTAAGTTTGTCCTTACCTTTAACAACTATTCTTACTCTAGGATCTGCATCAATCCAACAAATAGCATCTTGATAACCTTTGCCTTTTAGGCTTGTTTCAATATTGGACTCTGTTACTGCATTAGATGCATATAATGTTGCTTTTGCTATAGCATTATTTTTGCTCTCTTGAGCAATATTCTTTTCTTCTGCAATTTGCTTCAAGGATGTAATTGCATTGTTTCTTTCTGTGGTTTTTGTCAATTTAGTTTCTGAGAAATAGTCATCGTTAGTCTTCTTAGATGTATTAACTGAAGGTGTATTCTTTACTGAATCATTAACATCAACATACAGTGGACTATTCATCCTGGTAGCAAGTACCCCTGCACATATAATAAGTACCAGTAAAGTTAAAATAATGACTGCTTGCTTTTTATTCATACTCTTTCCCTCCATCACTCTTTCTACAAAATTTATATGCTTGTTTAACAAATTTTATGTTAGTTTTTCATTGGTTAGTCTTTTTCATTGGATATACGTTCACCTTGCTTTCCGTTATATTTAACAAATCCATAACTGATTTGGATATTCTTAACTGAGTAAGGGAATTCTCAGCCCCCTCAGCAACAACAAATACACTACGAACCTTTGGAGCAATGGTTTCGGTTATAAATGGACTTGTTGAACCATTTTGATCTGTTTGTGTAACCACAGTACGTGAATTGTTTCCTTGAGTTGTTGTACTTTTATCCCCATTACTTGAATCTTGAACTGAACTTGTAGAATCATTACTATTTACAGCAGGCACTTGTTCTTCCCCACTTTCAAAAGTTACCATAACCTCAACTCTCCCTACCCCATCTAGCTTAGATAAAATTCCAACCAACTCAGATTTAATAACTTGTTCATATCCCTCTTCGTTAACAGCTTTATCATTTGTGTTTTCATTGGCAACTTTATTAGTATTTACTGTGCTCTTACTTTTGGGATTATTTGATCCTTTAAAAAAACTTGCTGTTATTACAAAAACAACTCCAATTAAAAATATAACTATTAAATTTTTGATTTTTTTTTCTTTTTCCCCACTAAAGTATTTATTAACAATATCTTTTAAGTTCACTAATTTTCACCTCCTATTGCTTAAAGACATGAATGTATTCTTTATCTATCTTTAGTTCTTCCTTGAGAAATGAAATTATCTCATCTTTATTTCGTTCATTTGTTAATATATTCAAGGCTTTTAATTTATAATTTTCATTTTCTTTATTATATTCTGCATCCACAGTTACTTGAAATTTACTACTTGGAAATTTACCTTTTAGGCTTTTCTCACAGCTAATTTTCAAATTATCCTTAAAAGTTTTTAAGGTGTTACTTATATTTTCTTCTTTATATTTTTCCAAATAGCTTTCATAATTCTTACCATTAATTTCACTAAAAATTTCATTAGTATATGCACTTGAATTAAAATTCCCACCGAACAATTTTAAAATTGGATTCATTATAACTGTAATTAATATTAATCCTAGAACAAACTTTGCATATTTTTTCATTGAATTATCAGGAAGAATCATTTCAGTTGCTGTAATAAAAAATATGGTACAGCAAATATTTATAACCCAATTTCTTATTCCTTCAAGCATTATCTCACCTCTTATCCCATGGCCATTTTGCCTGCAGAAGCAACAATTGCTATCATGATAAAAAACATTACTGAAACACTAAGAAGACAAGACATTATAAGAATAAGAGAATCACCAGCTGCATTTATGCAATTTACTAATTTTGAGTCACTAATGGGTTCTATTAGTGCTGCTGTAAGTTTGTATAGAAGAGACATTAAAAAAAGCTTAATTATGGGGAATAGAACTATCCCTACCAATATCAGTATTCCAAGTCCGCTTATTGCATTTTTTAAAAGAATTGAATAACCTGCAACACTAGAGATAGCATCTGAAAGACTCTTACCTACAATAGGTATAAAACTTTCTATAGCAAATTTAGCTGTTTTTACAGTAACCTCGTCAATAGTCTTTGTAGTTATTCCTCTAATTGTTAATATTCCAATAAATACTGTCATAAGTATTCCTTGTACCCAAAGTGCCGCTTTATTTAAAAGTTTTGTAAGCTTATCTATCTTGAACTCATCTGATATATTATTTACAAATTGCAACACAAAGGACATTAGTATTATAGGGATTATTAAATCTACGTATATCCTTGCACAGATATTTATAGTTCCGATTACCAGTGGATCCATAAATGCTGCTTCGCTTAAACCACCAACACTAGCCATTAGCATCAATAGTACAGGCATTAGTGCTGCCATAAAATCAGTTAAGGCTTTAATAGTAGTTTTGGCTAGATCTAGTCCGATTAGAAAACTTCTGCTCATAATTACTATAAGCATAGAATAGCAGGCAAAATATGCTATGCTAGATAAGCTTTCATTGCTAAATGCCTTCTGCAAATTATTTAGTAAGGCACAGACTATACAAATAATAATTAAAGAACCCATTAACTTTAGAGATGCTATAACTTCTTTAAAAGCATAATTTGTAATTGCTTGACCAAATTTTTTAGTTGAGTACTTTCCATTACCACTTAACATAAAATCCTTAACATAGGTTTTAGGATCAACACCATTTAGTAACTCATACTTTGATTTCATATTATTAATGTAGTTTAGTAAATTATCCGCTTGTTTATTATCATAATTTGTTTGAGTATTATTTATATCTGTTTGAGTGCTATTTATATTAGGTTGATTGTTATTTATATTAGGTTGATTGTTATTTATATTGGGTTGAATGTTATTTATATCAGTTTGATTATTAATATAACTCCCTTGTAATTCCTCTGAAGTTATTGCTTGTACATTAATTGAAAAAAGAAACAAAAACATAATTATTAATAAAAATACTTTTTTCATAACCTACCTCTTAATCCTTTGGACTACATAATTTTTAAAATTGATTGTAAAACTGCCATTAATATTGGCATAGCAAGAACAAGAATAAGAATTTTTCCTGAAAACTCTACTTTGGATCCTATATTTCCTTCACCAGCATCTCTACATATTTCACTACAGAAGGAAGCTAAATATGCAATTCCCAGTATTTTAAAAACAATTTTTATATATATAAAATCAATATTTGCCTTTAAAGATAGTTGTTCAAGCAGACTAAGCACAACTGTAAGCTTTGAAAACATATACAAGAATATTAAAATGCCTACTACAATGCTAACTTGTACAGCGATATCCTGTCTTTTATCCTTAAAGATTAAAACTATAAATAATGCTATAAAGGCAAATGCTACTACCTTTACAATCTCCATATACCCTCCTAAAGCTGAAACATAGTTTTTACTGCTGTAAACAATTTACTAATTAGATTAATAACCATCATTAAAATTATCACAATACCAGCCATATTGGTAATTACAGCAATATCATCCTTACCACTACTCTTCAAAATTTTATCTATTATAATTAGTAGTATTCCTACACCAGCTATCTTAAATAAAAGCCCCACATCAAGTGTTCCATACACATGATTCACCCCCCTAAACTACCATAATCACTAGCATAGCTCCTATTGTAAACCCAAGGTATCTATATAATTTTATATTTTTCCTCATACTATCTTCCGCAATATTTATTTGCTTTTTTATATTTTCAATAGTCAAATTAAATACGCTCTTTTGGCCAGAAACATCCGATTCTCCAAGAGATTTACTAAGATCTAATAAGATATCAGCATCTTCTTTTTTTAAATTTAATTCTTCCTTACTACTTTCTAAAGAATGACTTATAGCATCATACACACTATCAGCTTTATTAGATATTAGTAAATCTGAAGCATTTTCAAAAACATTTTTTATGGGACCTTTACTTTTGTTTGAAACATTAAAAAATGCTTCAGTTAAAGGGGTGTAGGTGAACAATATCTCATTTTGAAGCTGGTATAAACATCTTTGCATTTCATTAAGCTGGTCTACTCTTTTTTTAAAGCTATCCGCATACAAAAATCCAGATATAGTAGATGCTGAAAGAATTAAAACACATCCAACTAGTTTTAAAGCTAGCATATCATCTCCTCCAAAGACTTTCTTTTTTATCAAAATCGTATACATCCTCTATTGTTCCAACGCCATGAACACCGCTTAGAACTATGGCTCTGTTGAAAACTCTATTTTCTATAATTTCACTAAACACAGCCCTATCGTAAAGATCATTAACACTATTTCCATGAATAGTTGTTAAAATGCTAACTCCACAATTTAAAGCCATTAGTAAGCTTTCCATATCTTTCTTAGTTCCTATTTCGTCACATACAATTACATCAGGTGACATACTCCTTATAGCAAGCATTATGCCTTGAGATTTGGGACAATTGTCTAATATATCAGTTCTGAATCCAATATTCATTTGAGGTACACCACTAAAGCATCCTCCTATTTCACTTCTTTCATCAATTACACATACTTTTTTACCATGAAACTTATACTTGTCCATGCCGTCAGATATATTTTTCACCATATCCCTAAGTAATGTTGTTTTGCCACATTGTGGTGGAGAAATTATTATAGTGTTTTTTATATTACCGCTTTCAATGATAAATGGAAGCATTTTAAGTGAGCAGTCTATAATCTCTCTACAAACTCTGATATTTAGTGATGCCACATCCTTTATAGTCTTAATAGTTTCATTTTGAACAACACAGTTTCCACATAGTCCAACCCTATGACCTCCTTTTATGGTTATGTATCCTTGTTTTATTTCTTCCTCAAAAGCATAAATGGAATAATTGCTAATCTTTTGTAAAATAAACTTTAAATCTTCATTGGTTGGGTTATAATTTTTTATTACCTCTTCACTACCAACTTGAAATATTAATGGCTTGTTTACTTTTATCCTAACTTCTTGTAGCTTGTCCATCTCCTTAATAGTGGCCATTTCATCTTTGATTTTAAGAGGTAATATGTCCATAATTTCTTTAGTTTTCATTTTACTAATCCCTCCTCTTCATTAATTACTATTTCAAAACACATTAAATTATTCCAATAAAAAAAATAACCGCAAAAATTACGGTTATTTGATATGCAAATATTATATTTATCTTATATATTAAATTCGTTCCATGTAATCCCCAGTTCTTGTATCAATCCTAATAGTATCACCTTCGTTTACAAAAAGCGGAACTGAAATTACTGCTCCTGTTTCAACTGTTGCTGGCTTTAAAACATTACTAGATGTATTTCCTTTAGCACCAGGTTCACAAGCTGTTATCAATAGTTCTACGAAGTTTGGCGCTTCTACTGAAAAAGCACTTCCTTTGAAAAATTTAATAACTGCAAACATATTTTCTTTTAAATATTTAATAGCATTTTCAACTTGATCAAAACCTAGTGGAATTTGTTCAAAGGTTTCTTGATCCATAAAATAATAAAGTGCTCCATCTGAATATAAATATTGCATTTCTTTTCTTTCTATAACTGCTTCTATAAGTTTAGCTGTCGGATTAAAAGTTGTCTCAGTAACACCACCTGAAATTACATTTCTTAACTTTGTCCTTACGAATGCTGCACCTTTACCTGGTTTTACATGTAAAAATTCAATTACTGTAAAGACTTGTCCATCAAGTTCAAATGTTGTTCCTTTTCTTATATCTCCTGCTGAAATCATTGAGTATCCCTCCAAAAATCATTAATTCATTAATATTATAACCTACTTAGGTAAATTAATGCAAACATATTACAAAGTTATTAAACCCTCCACAATAATCTGTTACCCTAAATAGTGTCCTTTAGACCGAACAATGATATTTTATCAAACCTTTTAGATATTTTCAATCTATTTTACTTTATAAAAATTCATCTTGACCTCCGCTGTACATTTACCTTCATCTTCTCTAAGTATGTTTATCTCATTTATGCTATCCACAATCTCTTGGCTTTTTAGTTGATTTACACTATTTATAAATCCTTCAACTTCTCCTTCATATGTTATTTCAACATTAATTTTATTATTGCTAGTTTCAGTTTTGTTAATTTTAGTCAATATAAATTTATTACCACATTTGTCCAAAGTAGCTAACATATCACTATAATCATAATTCCTTCGATAATTAGTCACAATTTTCTTTTTGCTGTTATTTGATATGTCTTTTTCCTGATCCTTTTCTTTTTCTACAAATTTAATATTATAAAATACAAGTAAGAAGAACATACAAACAGAAAAAATCATCAGTATTTTTTTTAAATTTTTATTTTTCATTTTAAAACCTCTAGACATACATCAAATTTATAATTTTCATTTTCGTGATAGGGAGCAACTAAATATTCAATTTTACATTCTTTATTTTTTTCAATCTTATTAACATAATCTATAAATTCATTTTTATCTTTTAAATTGAACTTTATAGTTATCTTGTTTTTATTTATATTTACTGCATCATAATTAAAGTTATTATTTATGCTATGTTGAAAAAAAACCAGAGCATTGTTTTCAGGTATAACTGTATTAACTTTAATGATTTTATCCTTATAAATACTAACCTTTCTTGTATCTTTTTTTATTTTTTCAATTTCATAAAAGACATGACTAAGTAGTATAAGATTAATCATTACTAGTAAAAACAACATTACATTAAATAAAATTTTTCTTCGACGAAAACCTGTTTCTTTTATTTCAATAGGTAGAAAATTCACTTTATTCATGCTTTATTCTCCTAAAAGTAATCTTTAACTTGTTGAACTATCAGATTTTTAAAAATTTATTTAAAACTTTATTCATATCATAGTTTACTAGATAAGTTATAGAACATTCTATGAACTCTGATAAGTTTCTTTCAGTATCATAATGATTAGAAATATATATTTTTTTTATATTTGCTGTTTGCTCATGGTAATTATTAAAGAATATTTCTAAACTTGAAGTAATATTTTCGCTTTCGTCTTTAAAATCTTTTATTATCATATTTGCAACTAAATTTCCTTTACTAACTGCTAAAATATATAAACATTGCAAATGAGAAAATATCAAAATAAAATTATCATCTTCTATAATATTTTTATAGTAATTGTAAATTACAAATTGAATAAGACTTACTCTCCTAATATTAGAATTTATAATATTCTGATTTAAGTATTCAATCTTATGAGAATTAATATAAAAAACAAGTACTTCAACATGATTTTTCTTTTTCTTGATAATTTTATAATCAAATAGAATATTATTAATACTTCCAATAGAGAAGCCTAATTCGTTTTTGACAAGTGAATATAATTTTTCACCTTTTGCTTTAGGTAAATCAAATTTTTTTATATATACTTCTTGATCATAAATAAGAATGTATATATTCTTTTTATTCAACTCCTCTCCTTCTTTTCTATTATTCCTTATCATAGTATATTTTTCTTTTTTGATCCCATCAGAAAATATTTCAACTAGCATGTTTCCAGAAAAAAGCATATTATAACCTTCCATTTATGTATATTGTATTATAAAAAGTATATTTGATTTTACCGTTAATAATGTCATATTTATAATCATCTTCTCTTGTTGATGATTCATCATTGTAATACATTAAACAAAAGCAATCTTTATCCTTACTATATTTAATATAAGATTTTTCAAATGATACTATTGCTTTATCTCCATAGTCAGTAAAATAATTTTTCACCTGAGTTTTACCTAGTGGAATTACATTATTGTTAATGGATTCATTTAAATAAGTAAAACAATATTCTTTATATTTTTTGTTTGTATTTTCTTTTAGTGTATACTTTTCGAAACAGGATGTATTCTCCTTCTCATCAATAATTATTTTTGTGCTAAGAATAACTAATACCATAAGCAATGAAGCAATTATCATTGTATATAATAATATATATCCTTTTCTATTCCTTAAGGGTTTAGAGCTAAACATCTCTCAAACTTCTTCCCGTCACTTGTAATAATATAAATATATATAACATTATTTTTCTGCATAAATTTAAACTCCTTAACATTTCTTAGAATATTATTAACTGTAGAAGATGATCCATTTGAATAATAGTTAACTACTATATCTCCTAAACCCGCTCCCGTATTAACAAAATAAATATATTGTTTTGTTCCATCTAATTTTGATATTTTAATTTTATTATTCTCCGCCTCGCATTTTAAAGAACTTTTAGAAATTTCACCTTTAATAAAAAGTAAGGCTTCTTGCGCGTAAAAATAATTTCTATCGTTTACAACTGTTCTATTATATAAATAGTTAAATCTTAAAAAAATAGGAATTACTATGGAAATAATTATTGTTGCCATTCCCATGCTTATAATAAGGTCCAATAACATTATTCCTTTAGAAGTTTTTAATAATTTCCTTTGTAAAAATCGCATTTAATCATTTCTTCTTTATTCATTAATTTAAAATATATACTTGCTGTTACCTTTATAACCTTATCTTTAATAATTGATAGCCTAATATATGGTTCTTCATTTTTATGAACATTAGTAAGAACTGTTTTAATATCTAAGCTCATAAAATTATCTAGATTTAAATTATCTTTTGAAATATAAACCTTGCCGGTTTCGTATAAATTCAATATATCTTCATAGGAGCAATTGTAAGTTAGCTCTGCTACCAAAGCTTCAAGAATTTTAGTTTTTTGATCTCTGGCCTCTAAATAATTTCTTGTTTTTATGTAATTTAACTCAACATGAAAAACATACGAGAATATACTACTTATTATCATCAAAGAACATAAAACTTCTATCATTGAAAACCCTTTTTTTCTATTTAATATCACAAAAACCAGTCCCAACACATATTGTAATATCTGATTTTTTATTTGATTTATCAGTAAAGCTTATGGTGCATGCATCACTAATAAAACCAAATTTATCAACTTTAATTGAATTTACCCCATCATGTACTTCAACATTTTTCAATTTAAAATCTTTAGGTAAAGTTAATTTACTAATTAACTTTACCCCAGTTTGAAATCTTATTTGATTATTTGAAGTGTCAAAAACTATAACTCCAGTTGCTGCTTTATTTCTGCAATACAATTTCCCGTTATTAATAAAAGCCAAGATGTTATTCTTACAGCTTTCAGCTTCAACTCTGTTTAAATAATCTATAGATTTTCTTGATTCTAGAAGTACACCACCAGTAAAAATCGAAATAATTCCAACTACTAACATTACTTCAATCAACGTAAAGCCTTTCGACTTATTTATTTCTATAAATTTCATTTGTTCCTTCTTTTACGATAAACTGGTTTGAGCTTGCTGCTATTGTTTCAGTATAATCTTTTTTATCACTTTTAAATTTGACTGTTGCACTTTGATCACTACCTTCTGCTAATGTTACCCCATCTGTAGTAGGAATTTCTGCATCAGTTACAGCAGCTATTGAACTCTTAAGTTTATCTACATCAAAATGTCCTTCTTCTTCAGTATAACTTTCCATGGAAGCATCAAATATCTGTCTTCCTGTGTTTACTACCTTTGCTTTTCTTGCTTTATCTTGATAACCTAATACTTTAGGTACAAGTAACCCTGAAAGAATCAAAATTATTGAAACCACTACAATAAGTTCAATTAGAGTGAACCCTTTGTTAGTTTTTTTATTTATCATTCTATCATCTCCTATTTCTTTTAATTATTTCATGCTATCCATAATATTGAATATTGGAAGCATGATGGATAATATAATTACTCCGATTATTATAGCTAAAAAAACAATCATAATCGGTTCTAATAAAGTAGTTGCTTTATCAAGTGTAATCATAAATTCTTCATCTACTACTTCACTAGATTTTTTAAACATTTCTGCTAAATTACCAGTTTCCTCTCCTACTGCAATCATAGATAGTACCATAGAATCAAATATGCTTACTTTTCTTAAAGCTTCTAATGTACTTTTTCCTTTCATCATTTCATCGATACTACTGGATATCTCCTCTTTTATGATATTATTTTCAGTGCATAGTTTTGCTAATTGAAGAGATTTAATTACTATGTTGCCACTGTCTAAAAGAATGGTCATTGATCTAATAAATCTTACCTGAATGTACTTTTTATAAATTTTTTTAAAGATTGGAGTTTCTAATAACAACCTATCCTTAACTTCTTTACCCTTTTTTGACTTAAAGAAATATCTTATTGCTATAATAAAAAGAATAAGAAAAAGAAATAGAATTAAAAGATTTCCTTTTAAAAATAAACTGATGTTAAGAATCCCCATTGTAATTGGAGGTATCTTCTGCCCCATACTAGTTAGTGTTGACGCAAAAGAAGGTACAATCTTTAGCATTAGAAAAGCTGAAACTGATAAAGTTACAATAAACAATAATGTTGGATATGCTAATGCTGCTTTAATTTTTTTTATCATTTTATCTTCTCTTTCAAAATAGTTTGAAAGAGAGATTAAAACTACATCAAGATTTCCACCCTCCTCACCGATCCTTATCATATTTATCATCATACTGGGATAGTTTTTATTAAACATCTCAAAACTATCAGCTAATGATTCACCTGTCTCTACTTCCCTTCGAATTTGCTTCAAACTATCTCTTAAAACTATGTTTGCACTTTGTTTACTTAACATTTCAAGTGCATCGGTAATATTAATGCCACAACTTGTTACTAGAGATAACTGCTTGCAAAGGATTGCTAATTCCTTTTTTGAAATCTTGTTAAATACCTTATTTAATTTAATAGGATATTCTTTTTTCCAATTCATTAAATAATATCCTTTGTTTCTGAGGAATAAATATAAGGATTTTTCATCTTTACATTCAATCTTACCCTTTAGTTCAATACCTTCTATATTTTCAGCTCTATAAAAATAAACTGCCAAAATATACCCCCGAAAAACTATTAATCATAGGCTAATTTTAAGTATTCATCAAAAGTTGTAATACCTTGTTCTAGTAGCGTTAAACACTCGTCTTTCAAAGAGTTTATTCCTTGGCTACAGGCATACTCTCTTATTTTATCCACATTACCAGAACTAGCTATTATTCTCCTTTGGCTTTCATCAATATACATAATTTCATAGACTGCCATTCTGCCAGAATAACCAGTATTATTACACTTGTTGCAACCAGCGCCCTTATGTAATGCCATGTGCTTCCTTAAATATTTGATTTCTATATCACTAGTAGAATATTCATATTTGCAAAATGGACATATTTTTCTAACTAACCTTTGTGCTATTACTGCAATTAAGGAATCTGAAAGTAGATAATTTGGTACACCCATCTCTTTTAATCTTGAAATTGAACCAGGTGCATCTCTAGTGTGCAAAGTTGAGATAACTAAATGCCCTGTAATTGCAGCACGAACTGCAATTTCTGCAGTTTCTGTATCTCTTATTTCCCCTACCATAATAATATCTGGATCTTGTCGTAACATGCTACGTAATCCGCTAGCAAAATTCAATCCTACCTTAGAATTAACATTAATTTGATTGATACCAAAAAGAAAACATTCCACTGGATCTTCAATGGTGATAATATTCTTATCATTTTTGTTCAAAAGGTTAAGCATAGAATACAATGTTGTTGACTTACCGCTCCCTGTTGGTCCTGTAATTAAAACCATCCCACTAGAATGCATTAATATCTCATTGATAATTGTTATATTTTTATTTTCAAATCCCAGTGCCTCTAATTTTAAATCAATTCCATTTTTATATAAAATTCTAATAACAATTTTCTCTCCATATACTGTTGGTATTATGGAAACTCTAAAATCATATTGTATTTCCTTTACATAATGCTGAAACTTTCCATCTTGAGGAGTCCTTTTTTCCGATATCTCTAGATTGCTCATGATTTTAATTCTAGTTAATACCATTGCTTGAATTTTAATGGGAAGTTCTATAAGTTCAGTTAGTGTACCATCAACTCTTAATCTTACACGTATCAATTTTTCAAAGGGTTCAATATGAATATCACTTGCATTCCTTAAAACAGACTGATTAATTATGTAATCAACTAATCTAACCACAGGTGCATTATGAATCTCGTCACTAGCTTGCTTGCTAGTATCCTCTTCTAAACTATAAAACTCCTGTGATTTTAAACCTTCTAGCACTCTTTCGGTTGACTGTCTTTCATAATACTTTTCTACATATGAAACTATTTGTTCTTTATTTCCTACACATGTTCTAATTTCTTTACCTGATACAAACTTAATACTATTAATAGCTAACAAATCAAAAGGATTTGCCATTACCACTAATAAGTATTTTCCTTGGACTCTATAAGCAAAAGCACAATGCTTAGCTGCAATTTCTTTTGTAATCAATTCTGTTGCCCCATAATCAATTTCAGTGTTATCTAAATCTACATATGAGATATTGAATTTGCTTTCTAAAATACTTATTATAGTTTTTTTATTAATCATACCGTTGTTAATTAGAACTTCTGTGATTGGAATTCCAGAATCCTTACATTGTTCTTTCATGTAGTCTAACTGAGCTAATGAAATTAGGCTTTCTTTTATTAGTACCTCCTCAAATTTAGTGTTTATACTAACCACTCCCATCTGCACTATGTAGGCTTCATTCATGTATTATATCTATATTGATTTTTTTTAATCACCTTAACAAAAATTATTTGAATTTTTTCTTTCTTTATTTCGAAACTATTAAATGCTATACTGATTTAAATAATATTATTGTGTAATTGTGTTAATTTGAAAGGATGATTTTCATGGCATTAGACGGTATTTTTTTATATAGCATCATAAATGAATTAAAAAGAGAACTTATTCACGGGAAAATAGAAAAGATAAATCAACCAGAAAAAGATGAAATAATTTTAAATATAAGAAGTGCTAAAACAACAAATAAGCTTTTAATTAGTGCTAGTTCTACATATCCCAAAATTCACTTTACAACTACAAATAAGCCTAATCCAATTACTGCACCTATGTTTTGCATGATATTAAGAAAATACTTAGGTGGGGCAAAGATTGTTGACATTAGGCAAGTTAGCACTGACAGGATTGTAATTATTGATTTTGAAAGCATTGATGAACTCGGCTTTGATAGTATTTATTCATTAATAATTGAAATAATGGGCAGGCATAGCAATATTACGCTAGTACGAGATAGAGATAAAATGATAATGGATAGTATTAAACATATTACTCCTGATATTAATTCAGTAAGATCCATATATCCTGGGCTGAAGTACATATCTCCACCAGCTTCAGTTAAACTTAACCCTTTAGATTTTCAATTAGAAGATTTTCGCAAATTTTATACCTCTAATAATTTAGATATAGATGATAAGATATTTTCCAATGTTTTCACTGGTGTAAGCTTTCCCTTTTCTAAAGACATGATGTCTGAATATACAATCCAAGATGCTTACAATTCAAACGACACCATAGAAAATTTATTTGCTTTTTCTCAAAATACTTTTGATAGAATTAAAAGAGAAGGCTTTGAGTTCAACATTTACGCTGAAAATAATAAAGTAATAGATTTTTACTGTTTTAATTTATCTACCCTGAACAATTTAGAAAAAAAATCATACAGTTCCCCTTCAATGCTGTTACAAGATTTCTACTATGAAAAGGATAAATTTAATAGACTTAATTCTAAAAGTTCAGACTTACAAAGGTTACTGAATACAAACCTTGATAGATGTAATAAAAAAATGAAAATATTGGAGAGCACTCTTAATGAATGTAATGATAAAAATAATTATAAGATTATTGGCGAGCTGCTAACAGCAAACATTTATAGTATTACTCCAGGTATGGCAATAATAAATGTTCTAAATTACTATTCAGAAAACGAAGAATACATTGATATTAAACTAGATATAACTAAATCTGCTTCAGAAAATATTCAAACTTACTTCAAAAAATACAGCAAGTTAAAAAAAGCTGAGGAAGCTGCATTAGTACAAATTAAAAATTCTGAGGAAGAATTAGAATACCTAAATTCAGTTTTTACAAATATAAAAAATGCTGATACATATGAAGAAATCGAAGAAATTAGAAAAGAATTGATGGAAACTGGTTATATAAAGTTTAAAAAGGCTGACAAAAACAAGAAAATAAAGGCATCTAAGCCAATGCATTATATCTCCTCTGATGGAATTGATATTTACGTAGGTAAAAATAATTTTCAAAATGATGCACTAACATTAAAACTAGCAGATAAACATGATCTTTGGCTCCACACAAAAAATATTCCAGGCTCCCATGTTATTATTAAAAAATTTGGGGATATACCTGATAAAACCTTATCTGAGGCAGGGGCACTTGCTGCTTTTTATAGTAAATCTAGAGAGTCAAGTAAAGTTGAAGTTGACTACACGGAAGTGAAAAATGTAAAAAAACCAACTGGAGCAAAACCAGGAATGGTAATTTACTATACTAATAAAACAATATTAAGTGATCCTAAAAGTCCTGAAGATCTTGGACTAAAAGAATCCAAATAGTAAAACCACTGTGCTAATTTTGCACAGTGGTTTTTTCATACTCTTATTTACTTAGATATTGATAATAGTAACAAAGTATTCTTCCATTATAAAGCTTTCTATTTTTATCAGCCTTTGCGCCAAAAAATTTCTGAAAATCTTCAAAGGCAGTTATAGTAAAACATGACCAATTATCAAGGTTTCTGTACATCTTTCCCAGATTAATGTACAATTTCTCCAATTGCTCTTTTTCGCCAATTCTTTCTCCATAGGGTGGATTAGAAATAATACATCCTTTTTTCTTTTTTGAACTAAACTCTTCCATAGGAAGCCTTTGGAAAGCAATGTAATTATCTACACCAGCCTTCACTGCATTTTCTCTGGCAGTTTTCAGAACGCTTCCATCGATATCTGATGCTAATATTCTAAATTCTTCATTGTTTATAGCTTTTTTAGCACCATCACGAACTTGTTCCCATATATCCTTTGGCATTATTGGCCATTGCTCACATACAAAGATTCTATTAATTCCTGGTGCAATATTTTTTCCTATTAGTGCTGCCTCTATAGCGATTGTGCCTGAACCACACATAGGATCAGCGAGCTCCTTGGAAGTGTTCCAATCGCTTAATAAAACTAATGCAGCTGCTAGAGTTTCTTTCATTGGCGCCTCACCAGCTAAATTCCTGTATCCTCTTTTATGTAACCCTGGACCAGTAGTATCCATTGTTAATGTAACTAAGTCCTTTAGTATTCCTACTTCAATTTTATAAACTGGACCATCTTCTTCAAACCAATCTTTTTTATATGTATTTTTCATACCTTCAACTACAGCTTTTTTTACTATACCTTGACAGTCGGGAACACTGTGAAGTTGAGATTTAATTGATTTACCAGTAATATGCATCATGCCATTCTCTGGGATGTATTCTCCCCAATTTACAGCTAAAGTTCCTTGAAATAACTCTTCAAAGCTTCTAGCTTCAAATTGAGCCATTTGAATAAGAATTCTATCTGCAGTTCTAAGCCAAATATTACAAATAGCTATATCCATTTCATCACCTTCAAAGGTAACTTTACCATTTTCAAGCACTAAATCCTCATAGCCTAATTTCTTAAGTTCTTTTGCAGTTACTGCTTCTAATCCAAAAGTTGTAGTAGCAATTATTTTAAAGTCCATTTGCACATCTCCTAATCTTTTATTTCAACCATTACTGGACAGTGATCAGAACCCATAACTTCATTTAAAATGCTTGCCTTTTTAACTTGTGAAAGCAAATTATTTGACACAAAGTGATAATCAATTCTCCATCCTGTATTTCTCTCTCTAGCTTTAAACATATAACTCCACCAGGAGTATTTTATTTCCTCAGGATTTAGTGCCCTAAAAGTATCACTATATCCATTATTAATAAACTTATCTAACCATTCTCTTTCCATAGGTAAAAAGCCAGAGGTTTTTTCATTAGCTTTAGCATTTTTTATATCTATTTCAGTATGAGCTGTATTATAATCACCACAGATTAAAAGTTTCTTCCCCTCTGAAACAAGATTATTACAATATACCAATAAAGCATCATAAAAATCCATCTTATATTTTAACCGTTCTTCATCCCTCTGTCCATTAGGGAAATAAATATTTAATAAGATAAACTCTTCGAATTCTGTTTCAAGTATCCTTCCTTCAGAATCAAAACTCTCTATCCCTAATCCATGCTTTACAGAAATAGGTTCCTTTTTAGTGTAAGTTGCAACCCCACTATATCCTTTCTTCTCTGCAAAGCTGAAGTAAGCCTTATATCCGTTTATATTTTTTATTTCATCATTCAACTGGTCCTCTTGAAGTTTTGTTTCCTGAATACATACTATATCCGGATTTTCTTCTTCAATCCACTGAAAAAAACCTTTTTTAGAAATTGCCCTTAACCCATTTACATTCCAAGAATAAATCCTCATGATAATCCCCTCCACTCTACACCTATAAATATTTAGTATGTAGTGTATTCCAAAAATTACTTTCTTTCATATGCCTAATTATATAGTTTAATCAAAAAAAGAAAAGGCTTTAAAATTATAAAGCCTTTAAAAAATCAATTTAGTTATTAGGTTTATATTCTTCGTTCATTAATCCAAGCTTACCCAATATGTAAAATATTATTGATAAAGACATTCCTACTACTGCCGCAAAGGACATACCTTTTAATTCTACTTTAGAACTTCCTAGCTTAACAGAAGCACCACTAACCCCGATAACAAAAGTTACAGCAGCTAGCACCATATTATAGTTCTTGCTAAAATCTACTTTACTCTCTACTAGCATTCTAATACCTGAAGTAGCAATAACACCATATAATAATATAGTTACGCCGCCCATTACAGGGTCAGGTATTGACTGAATTGCAGCAGATATTTTGCCTATAAAGGAGAATCCAATAGCAAGAATAGCTGCTCCTCTGATTACCCAAACAGAATAAACTCTAGTGATTGCCATTACTCCTATGTTTTCTCCATATGTAGTATTCGGAGAAGAACCAGCAAAGCCAGAAAGAATATTTGATATTCCGTCTGCTAAAAGTGATCTATGTAGTCCTGGATCTTCCATCATATCTCTACCCGTAATATTTCCAGTTACTATTAAATGACCAATATGCTCAGCTAGAACAACTAAACAGGCTGGAGCTATAATAAAAATAGCATGTGAATCAAAGGATGGAGCTGAAAAAGTTGGAACCCTAAACCACTTAGCATCATAAATACCTTGAAATTTAACCATATCCATTGCCCATGCAAAAAGATAACCAGCTACAACAGATATTAATATTGGAATAATTTTTAGAAACTTTCTAAAAACAACAGTTCCTATTACACCAACACCTAGTGTAAACATTGATACTAAAATTACTTTATAATCTGGATTAAAAGTTTTAACAACACTTCCTACGTTAGTTACAGGAGCTGCAAGTCCAGCTTGACGAGCTGCATTAGGTGCTAATTCAAGTCCAATTACTGCAACTACTGAACCCATTACTGCTGGTGGCATTACTACATCAATCCACTTAATTCCAAAACGTTTAACTATAAAGGATACTACAACAAAGAATACCCCAAAAAAAATGAATCCACACTGTGCCGATGCGAAATCATGGGTATTACCCATAATAACAGCGGTAGGTGCTAAGAACGCAAAACTTGATCCTAAGTATGCAGGTATTTTGCCTTTAGTAATAATACTGTACAAAATAGTTCCTATACCATTCATTAAAAGTACTATAGCAGGATCAATTCCAAAAATTAATGGAACTAAAACTGTTGCACCAAACATTGCAAATAAATGCTGGAAACTTAAAGGTATCATTTCAAGTAAAGGTAATTTTTCATCAACATCAACAAAACTTTTTTCGTCTTTTTTCATTAGTATTCCTCCATTAAGCTTTTATTATTAAATTATAGTTCGTAAATTTTCACAGCCTCTTTTTTATCAATTTCAAAAAGTTCTACAGAAATCAACTCATTGCTGGAAGTTGGTACATTTTTACCAACAAAATCTGCTCTTATTGGTAACTCCCTATGTCCCCTATCAATAAAAGTAGCTAGTTGAATCATTTTAGGTCTCCCTTCAAAAATAACAGCATCAATAGCTGCTCTTGCAGTCCTTCCAGTATATAGAACATCATCAACTAAAATAACAATTTTATCTTTTACTTTAATATCAATATCTTTTCTATTAATAATGGGTTGATCGTTTAAAGTTGTAAGATCGTCTCTATATAAAGAAATATCTACACTTCCAACTTCTAATTTAATGCCCTCAATATTTTCTATCTTGTCAGCTATTCTCCTGGCCAAAGGTGTTCCTCTTGTCTTTATTCCTACAAGAACAATATCTTCTACACCTTTGTTTTTCTCAATAATTTCATGTGCCATTCTTGTGATAGTCCTATCCATTGATTTCTCATCCAAAAGCACTGCCTTTAATTTCATAACATAACCCCCCAACTCTGTTTTTAGTCAAACAAAAAAGCCCCCCAGAAGGTAAGGCAATTATTTAAAATGTCTTTGTATTAGCCTTATGACCTCTCTGGATCATTTAAAGGTATTAACTTATCTGAATAATAACACAGTATTATTCAAAATTCAATATATTTTCAAGTTGTTGATAAGTTTATTAAAATATTCTGGTAGTGGCGATTGAAATTCCATATATTCACCACTGGTCGGATGAATAAATCCTAGCTTTTGGGCATGAAGTGCTTGACCAACTAAAGAAAATTTTTGTTTCTTATAACCATATACTGGGTCTCCAACTAGTGGATGTCCAACATAAGCCATATGCACCCTTATTTGATGCGTTCTTCCAGTTTCAAGTATACATTTTATAAGTGTATACTCTTTGAATCTCTCCAAAACTTGATAATGAGTTACTGATTGTCTACCACCCTTGACAACTGCAATTTTCACTCTTTGATTTGGGTGTCTTGCCAAAGGTTCATCAACTATTCCTTCATCACTTTTAATAACACCTTCAACTAAAGCAATATATTCTCTTGTCATAGAATGATCCTTTAATTGCTGTGATAATTTATTATGAGCCAAATCATTTTTAGCTACAACTAAAACTCCAGAAGTATCTTTATCTATCCTATGTACAATTCCTGGTCTCATAACACCGTTTATACCTGATAGGTCTTTGCAATGAGCAAGCAGTGCATTTACTAATGTTCCTGTTTGAACCCCACTGGCTGGATGAACTATCATTCCTTGTGCTTTATTAATAACAATTAAATCGCTATCCTCAAATAAAATATCTAGTTGGATTTTTTCGGGTAATACACCTAAATCCACAGGATCACTAATAACTACTTCAATTCTATCTTCTAGTCTTAATTTATAGTTGCTCTTTTTAATTTTTCCATTAACTAAAACTTGCTCTGTTTCAATAATTCCTTGTAAATATGATCTAGATTTATCACAAAACTGGGAGGATAAAAAAACATCTATTCTAGCGCCTACAGACATTTCATCCACTTCAAATTCCACTTTATTCATAAAAATCCCCCCACAATATTTTAACTTCTCTTCTCTAGTCTGGTAACTGATTTTTATACTGCTCATTACTTATTCTTTCCATTGGGTCTGTATACTCATCATCATCTTCATAATAATCAATTGTGTTCTTTAAATTGTTATATCTTGCTACAGCCTGATAACTGTCTTCTGCATCAAATTGAGTATCATTTTTATAATCATTATAGCCATATGCAAAAGGCTTTCCTAACACCGTTTCTTCAATTGGCCTATCCTTGCTGGAAGTAGGTTTTCTTTCACTAATTTTGTTTTGACAGTTAATACAATAAATAGCATACGGAATAAATTCCAGTCTTTCCTCTGATATCTTTTTGCCACATTCTCTGCATATCCCATATGTTTTACTTTCGATGGATGCTAAAGCAACATCAATTTTATTAACAATAGAGAGTTCGTTTCCTTTTAACGCCCTACCTCTCTCTATATCATATATTTCATCTCCTAAATCACCTGGATGATTATCATAAAAAGAAAGTTCAGATGAAATTTCAGAATTTGAGTCTATGGTTTGATTTTTCTTCATTAATGATAATGTATCTTTAATTTTTTCTTTTTCTTTGATTAATCTACTTTTATACTTATTTAGTTCTTCATTATTCATAAATACCACCCACCAAACGATTAATTTTAATAACATGTTATTAAGTATAGTCTTTCACGTTAAGTGGATTTTATTACAATTTTATTTTAAAAGGAAAGTAAAATATTTTTTAGTATTCTAGTAGAATTTTCTACTGCTAAAGGTAAAAATCTTTCATAGTCCATGAATTCGCCTGTTAATGAATTGTCCGAAATAGATCTAATAACTACAAAAGGTATTTTATTAAGGTAGCACACTTGTGCAATACTTCCGCCTTCCATCTCGCAAGCAATAGCACCAAACTGTGAATTTATCCATCTGATTTTTTCTACCTCAGACATGAATTGATCTCCAGTAGCAATTCTTCCAACAAAGTAATTGATGCCTTCAACTTTTAAGCATGCATTCTTAGCCTTTTCAACTAAATCTTCATCACATTTAAAATCAAAAGTATCTAATCTAGGAATTTGCCCCCTTGGATCTCCAAAGTAGCTAGTATCCATATCATGTTGAATTAAATTGTTAGCAATTACTACATCTCCTGGCTTAATGTGCTCTCCAAGACCACCTGCAACGCCTACATTGATTACACAATCAACTTGAAAATCATCAATTAATATTTGGCTACAAATAGCTGCATTTACTTTACCAATTCCGCATACTACAAGTACCACCTCATTATTGCCTAGCGCACCCATTTTGAAACTCATTCCTGCCTTATTCTCTTCTTTCTCAATACTTATTTCATTAAGAATCATTAACAATTCTTCCTTCATTGCACCTATAATTCCAATATTCATATTAACACTCCTTACTAATACTTTCTTTAATTGCTTTAATTATTTCTTTAGCTTCTATCTTAATTTTATCACTACATACACCTTCATTATCAATAAGTGTAAATTTGATATTTTTTTCATTTGCTAATATTGAGGAATAGTCTTGAAATTTATATTTAGTATTAACTCCAAGCTTATTAAATAAATCATTTATACGATCATAGGTCATATAATATGAATTTAATTTTATTTCTGAAAGTTTAAGTGAAATTAATATTCCAAATATACAACCATTGGTTTGTGATATATTATCATTGCCTATTTTCTCTGAAATAATCTGAAAATCACTACTAAAGCTACATGTGTGCGTTTCTGCTAATAATAGCTCCTTTATTTTTAAACTTTCTTTAATTACATGTAATAATTTATCATTTTCACCTTCAATAATGTGTTTATAGTTTTCTTCTAAGAAAATTATAAGGCTTTTATCCTTTAAAAGTCCATAATTAACTACTTTTATAATTCCACTATTAAAGCTATCTTTTGTATGAGTATGTAAGAAATTTATAGCAATATAAATAAATAAAGGTGAACAAAAGGTACTAATACAGTCTTTTTCTCCATCAAAATCATAGTAATATCTTTCACTCAAACAGTCATCTACCTGAGAAGATAACGTTGTAGGAAGAATAATTAAACCTATTCCATTTTTATAAGTAGCTGAACAAAATGCAGTTAAATCGATGACCGATTTTCCTCCTAATGCTACTATAACACTATCTTGGTTTGCTCCACCATCTTTTAAGAACTGGTATATACTATTAACAGCCTTATTATCTTTTATACTTTTTTCTGTTTCAAACTCGTAAACACTGCAAGTATACTCATTAAAAATAACTTTCATTTTACTTTTATATAAATTAAGCACTGTTTTATCAGCAATTATGAACATCTTAGTAATATTTTGAAGTTTATGCTGCTGCATAGCAATACCAAACTTATCTAAGTTATTATCAATATAAACTGTAGATGCACTTTTATCATTTTTCATCACTATTTCTTTCATTTCGTCTCCTTCAATGTTAAAGAAAACATCTCACCCTAGTATGAGTGAGATGTCTACTATTTATCTTCAACAAAAAAACTTTTTACACTTTCTAAATCTTCTTTAAAATTTTTCTCATCTAAATTAATTTTGTTTAGGTTAAAATTACCTTCCTCTTCCTTGTTATCGATCTCTTTTGATTTAATTTTTTCTTCGATAATGGAACCAACATTATAATATTTTACAAAGTCTGATTCCATTCCATTAAACATTTCCATTTGTGAAATCATAAAATTCTTATACCTAGTTCTAAATTTAAAAAATTCTTGTTTAAGGCCTTCATAATCATCATTAATTCTAATTACGTCGTTATTGGCTTTTTCTATAATTCCCTTAGCAGACTCATTAGCATTTTTGATAATTAGTTCAGCTTCTTTTTGAGCAAGTTGTTTAGCTTGGTCTGCTGAATTTTGAGCAAGAAGCAACGTGTTTTGGATTGTGTTCTCTAACTTTTTATAATGTTCAAGTTTTTCTTCGAAGGATAGCATTTTTTCTCTATATACTGAGTTTTCTTTATAAAGTGCCTCATACTCCTCTGAAACCTTTTCTATGAATTCATCTACTTCATCAGCGTCATACCCTCTAATTGATTTTTTAAACTGTTTATCCATTATGTCCATAGAAGTCATTTTCATGCAATTCACCCCAAAATCATATGTATTTTTTTATTAAAATTCGAATTCTACCCTTCTGGGTATTTCCTGTTTCTTCAGCAATTTTAAATTTCCCATATCCTCGTATTATAATAACATTTCCTAATTGAACTTTTTTCTCTTTAGAATTAACTTCTTCGTAGTCTATAAGTACCTTCCCAGTGTTAATCATTTCCAAAGCACTGTTTCTAGAAATATTGCATAAAGAACTAATCATACAATCAATTCTTGTGGATGATACAATTATGCCCTTTTCTTCATAATTAATATGTGGTAATGTTTCTTCGCAATAATCCATAAATTCAAAAGAACATGGACTATTGCCTATTGTCTCTAAATTATTAAAAATGTAATCACTAATTTCACTACAAATAGGCAAAAAGCAACAATTTTCATTTACAACAATATCTCCGATTTTTTCCCTTTTAATTCCTAGTGACATAATAGCTCCTAAATAGTCTTTATGTCTTAAGATAGAGAACTTTGATTTGTTCCTAATACACACAACCTTAATGGGAAAATTAAGGTCTTCATCTTTTGAAAAAGCTATCATTCTTCTTTCAGCTTCTTCAAATAACCCAAAATTGATAACCTTAATTCCCAATTCAACCTGATATTTTTCTAATTTTCTCCATATATTAGGGGTGTAGAAATCATTGCAGTAAATTGTCTTACCTGTTTTGTATGATAGTTGAAATTTCTCATACAAGTTAGATATTAAATTTTTATCATCTAGTTGCATCATATTTACAAAAGACTTTTTATCCATTTATTTTGTCCAATTGAATAATCCTTTTGTAGATAATTCACTTTTAAGTTCATTTGTAACTTCTACATTTGATGGTGAAAGCATATACACTCCCTTTTCAATTTCTTGTAAATCTCCACCTAATGCATAACTTGCTCCACCCATAAAATCTAGCATTCTTTGAGCAACCTTAGGTTCCATCTCTGAAGAATTAACAACTATTATTTTTCTATTTTTTAAATTGTCACAAATATATGTAGCCTCTTCATAGTCTCTTGGTTTAATAATCATAACCTTTGCTGCTACTGCTGTATGAATATTAACAACTTTGCCCTGTTGCTTCTTTTGTGAAGAATAAATTGGTTGTTCCAACTCATTTTCCTCTTCTAGATATTCAATCTCTTCAAATTCTGAAGTTTCCTCTTCTAACCCTAAAAATCCCATTACCTTATTTAATACTTTTGCTCCCATAAAAAACAACCTCCTATTTATTTATATATAATCTTTTACCAAATATACCTTCCCCGACTCTAACCATATTAGAACCTTCTTCTACTGCGGTGTGATAATCTCCAGTCATTCCCATAGACAGATATTCCATCGAAATATTCTTATAATTTTGCAATTTCTTTTCATCCCAAATATTTTTCATTTGTTTAAAATAATCTCTACATTGTTTTTCTTGACCAATTGGAATTATTGCCATAAGTCCTTTTACTTTTACGTTATTACATTTCTCAATTGCATGAATTAACACTTCTAATTCCTTAATTGAAATGCCGGTTTTACTGGCCTCTTCTCCTATATTTATTTGAATTAGACATTCAGCAATTAAATTGTTTTGTGCATATCTTTTTTCTATTTCTTCTAACAATTCCAAGCCATCAAGAGAATGAATCAAAGAAACTTTACCTACTATATATTTAACCTTATTTCTTTGAAGATGTCCAATCAAATGCCATTTTACATCTTTATGGAAAGCTTCATATTTACCTACCAGCTCTTGAACTTTGTTTTCGCCAAAATCTCTTACTCCTGACTGGTAAACTTCCTCCATTTCATCAATGCTTCTTGTTTTCGAAACACCAATAAGCTTAACCTCTGGAGGCAGAAAACTTACAATTCTCTTAATATTATCTTTAATATCAGTCAAAGCAATCTTCTCCTTTAATAATATTAAAATACATTAACTATTAATATATTCTTCATAAAAGTCTATTTTCCTTCAAGAATTTATCAATAATACAAATAAAGTTTATTATTTTGCAATTTGCACGAATTTATTCTTTAAACTTCCATCATAAGAATTCACAACTATATCATCTTTCATCTCAGTATTAGTATATAAATTTCTCCATAAAGGAATTGATATCGACTTTAAGTAGCCATCATCTCTATTAACATGTTCATAAAGAACATCTTTATTACCAATGGCCTCAATAGAATATGGTGAAATTATTTCTTTGTCGTTTATTTTAACAAAAACGCTATAACAATCAACAAATGACTTATCAGTTATTCTTACTCCATTAACTGAAATTGCTTCAGCACCAGCACTTTTCAGTTCATCTATCATTGTGGCTAGATCATAATAATGAACAATATTAGCAACTGAATCTCTGTTTGGCATATGAGCATCATCTAGGGTTATGGTAATCCCTGGTCCATGCATTTTTGTTGTTCCAGAAACCATTCTATTTTTTGAAAGTTCTGTTTGCATTCCTTGAATTACTTTATCATTGCTAGCACCAGCACTTTCATACTGTGTTAGTTTTTGATAATCCAAATTATATTTTATATTCAAATCATCTAAATCAGCATACAATTTATTTTTCGTATTTGATGCCTCTTCATAATGCTTTGTATCTAAATAAGTTGAATTACCTTTGTTAGTAAAAGAAATATTTAAAGATATCATAATTCCTACAATAATGGAAGCTATAAAAACGAAAATATTTGCCTCATTACTCTTCATTTTACCACCCCATCAGTGAGATCTAACTCTTTCTAACAATAATCTCCTAATAACCGCAAAATTATTGAATATTCTACCACCAAAAACTATTATTGCTGCTAAATAAACAGGCGCTCCCAATTTATCTCCAACATAAGCTAATCCTGCTGCTAATATTGCATTTCCAAAAAAACCAGAAATGAATATATCAGCTTTAAAATTCTTTGCCAGAGAAGCTCTGAGTGCTCCAAAAACTGAATCCAAACAAGCAAATATCGCCACAGATATATAAGGTGAAAATCCAGGAGGAATATTCACATTAAAAACAATACCTAATATAATACCAATTAATAAACCCAAAATAGCTATCAATCTAAATCACTCCTATTTCTTGTTTTCCTCCACAGGTTTAGCAAAATCGAACTTAAACTCACCTTCATATTTAGGAATAAATATGTCACTTGATGGAAGGTAAGTGCATTCATAATCTTTAAATTCTTCTAATATCTGCAAATAATCCAATGAATAATTAATAGTTTTCTTATCCCCTATGACTTTAACCGTAAATTTCTTATCCATAGGAAACTTAGTATTATTAATCTTAATGAACTTTCCAGATAATACTATTCCAGTTCTTGAAGTAATTCTTATATCATTTACTGATATAGCTTCTGCATTAGAAGCAAGCAAATCGTTAATAAGTACCACTAATTCTTTTGGTGTCATAGAAGGACTGACAGGCTTGTTTTCGAAGAGCCTTGCTTTGGGTTTTATTTCTATTACAACACCTGGTCCCTTAACATCAACTGTTCCATTTATTACTTTAGAGTCCTGTAAATCCTTAAATAACTGGCTATTAGTTGTATTTGAGTTAGCTGCAGTTGATTCATAATTTTTTATTTTACTTTCAAGTTTATCTATTTGACTTTGCATGTCATTCTTCTGGTTTGTGAGCAGTTGTATTTGCATGTTAATATCAGCTGTATTCCCTTTTACTTGACTAGATTTTTCACTTTTGTTTACTTCATTTACCTGTTTAAACTGATAGGTTAAAATAAAACCTAAGATGCAACAAACCAAAGCAACTGTAATTTGTGAGCTAATTTTTTTCATATCTTCACCTACCTTTGTATAGAAACTACTGGATTTCCGTTAAAACTAACATCTATATATCCTTTAGCAGTTTTGTTATTATCTGCTAGAAGTATATTTATTGCTTTATTAAGTTTATTTTCAATATCATAATTATTTCCAAGTATTATCACCATGTTGCCATAACTAACTTTAAAATTTTTAATATCTGTCAAATCAATACCTGTCATTTTAGGAACATCTTCATTACTTCTATCAATCAAATCTGAAAGTGTTTTAAGTAATTTGACTTTTTTGTCATCACTTTTGCCAATAGCTTTTCCAATATTAGTATTAGCAATATCGATACCCTCAAGCTTAGCTAAGTTCATATTAGTAATATTATCCCTTTTCTCTAATACAATAGCATCCTTATCAATAATAGCAAAATTAGAGTCTGCTTGAATGTAAAACTTAGCTTTTCTTTCCTTAACCGTAATCTGAATTTTATTTGGTAACTGCCTTTTAAAAGAAGCACTTATAATGTAAGGGTTGCTGAGAATATTATTTTCACTTTTATTAAAATTCTGATAAAAAATATTAGTTCCTTTATTGATTCTAGATAATTTGACTATTTCTTGTTTAGTAATATTATTATTATCTAAAACAGTTATTTCTGTCACATTAAAATAAGGTAATTTTAAGCACAATGTAATTAAAATCCCCATTAAAAGTATAAATAAAAAAATTGATTTTTTTATTGCTTTTTTTCTTCTTCTTTTTCTTATTAATTCATTACGATGAGAAAACTTAGTCATAGGAAATACTCACTACCTCCATTAATAAATTTGCTATACTAACTAATGATACCACATTTTAGAAGAATGTAGAAACAGTTTTTATAATTAAATTATAAAAATTATTTAATTATAAATTTTATTTTTAAAAAAAGTTGTTTCAATATAGAAATTCTATATTGAAACAACTCCGAATGATTTTTTATACTGTCATTGCATTTTTCTTTTCTTCGATTCTTTCATGTACTTTATCTGCATGGCCTTTGAATAATATTGAAACTACTAAGCTTACTATCAATATTCCTAAAAGCACTAAGAAGTCTTTAGTTAGTACAGAATAATCTGTTCCTGATATTATTTCTCTTAATCCTTGTATTGAATATGTGAATGGCATGAAAGCATTAATGGTCTTGAAGAAGCTTGGAACTAATTCATTAGGGAATGTTCCACCAGCTGCTGTCAATTGAAGAATTAAAAAGGCTATTGCTAGCATTCTTCCAGCTTCTCCAAGTAAGAATATCAAACATTGCATTATTGCAATAAACACATATGACATAAATATAATAAACAAGAAATATAGTGGTAAATTATTTGGTTTTAGTCCTAGTAGAAGTACTACTCCACTTGCAAGTACTGCTTGTGCAACTCCTATATAACCATAAGAGAAGAATTTACCTATAACTAATGAAGCATTGCTACCTTTTATGTCATCATCAACTTTATCTGTAATTACAAAGAACATTAACATTGCTCCTACATAAAGTGAAAGTGATATAAAGTATGGTGCAAAACCTGTTCCGTAGTTCTTAACTTCATTTATTGGATCTTCTTTAATTTCTACAGATTTTGAAATAGCAGCAGCAGTAGTATCACTATTACCTACAAGCTTACTATTTAATTTCTTCGAAGTATCTCCCAGTTGACCAATAAGTTGGTTTGAACTATCTGATATCTTTGTAACATCAGCTAATATGGTAGGCATTTTATCATTGATTGTTCCAATGTTACTTTTTAATGTTGATGAGCCATCATATAACTGTCCGATACTTGATGAAAGTACAGGTGTTTTTTGATTTAATTGTGCTAATCCAGAATTTAGTTGTGTAAGACCAGGCACTAATGTACCGTCTACGCCATCGCTAATTTGTTTTGAAACTGCTGCTGCACCGCCCAATTGCTTTGCAAGCTCATTAACTCCACTTGAAAGATCTGTTGCGCCTTTACTAAGGGGATTTAATACAGTATCTGTTGGTGTCTTGGTTTCAACAGCTTGTAATGTTCCAGTTAACATCTGCAAAGTTTGCGGATTAGGATTTGCCTTATAAGCGTCAAATGCAGCGTTTATACTGCTTTGGCCACCTGTTAATGCTACTACGCCCTCTGAAACCAGCTTAGCTCCTTGAGTTAATTTTGGTACTTTAGTATCATTAGCAGTTGCAAGAGCAGCTGCAAGACCATTTGCTCCAGGTTTAATTTTGTTATTAACACCATCAAGTATAGTACCTGAACCACTGTAAGCACCTGATATACCATTAACTAGAGTTGGAATTTGAGCATTAATCTGTCCAAGTCCGCTATTTAATTGAACAGATCCATCATACAACCTTGGTATCCCATCCTTTAACTGTGGACCATATTCATTTACTTTTGCCATAATGCTATCTTTCATCGTATTACTTTGGCTTGTTGCTTGATTTAGTCCGTCTTTTAACTGATACAGATTACCAAAGGCTTGCTTTGAGTATACTTCTGTCATTGTCTGTGCTATTTCAGCTTGAAGTTGTTTTTTTCCTGAGTTAATTATCTGTGATGCAAGAAAATTCTTTTTCATGTTTGCATGATAAATAATTTCAGGTTGTTTTGGATTTGCATCTACTGCACTTAAAGAATTTGCTGTAAAATTTTCAGGAATAATGAACTCAGCATAATACTTAGTTCCTTTTAATCCATCATCAGCATCAGATTTAGATGCAAAGTGCCAACCAAGTTGCTTATCATTTTTCAACTTGTCTGTCAAATCATTTCCCTTATTAACTGGTGCCCCATCTAGAGTACCACCTTTATCTAGGTTAACAACTACAACTGGTAATTTGTCTAACCTACTATACGGATCCCAAAATGCTGCTAAATAAAGTAAGCTATAAAGTAAAGGAACAATAATAATTGCGGAAACAGAAGCTCTAATAAATCTGTTTTTGAAAATATTAGAAATATCTCGCCAAGCTACTTTAAGAAAATTCATAATTTTTACCTCCTTTTTTATTATAAACTGACTACCCAGTATGAACTGACTGGTCAGTTATATTAAACCTCTTTTTTGGTTACTTGTCAATACAAATTTCAAAATAAAAATACAATTAACACTATTTTTTTAATTATAGATTTACTTTTTTTCAAAACTCCTTACAAAATGATGTTTTTACTATATTGCAATACCATTTAGTATGTATTTTACTAAACTATCAATAACTACTTCAACCTCTGCTTTTTCTTTATTAATCATTTCATAAATGGATGCTGAGCATAATGTGCCAAACAAAGTATATGCTATAAAAGAAGTTTCACCTTTTTTAATATATCCTCCATCCATTGCATCTTTTATGTATTGCTCAAGGTTTTGAATATAATTATGTATTACTTCCCTAAGCTCATACTGTCTTACTTGTTCGCCCCATAGTTGGCTCATTAGAACTTTGAAAAAATCTCTATTTTTATATGCTAAAGTTAGTTCAACTCTACAAAGCACCTTTAATTTTTCAATAGGGTTTTCTTCTAAGGTTATTGCTGCTTCTGTTTCTTCACTCATAACATTCATACCTTCATTGATTATGAACTTAAAAATATCTTCCTTACTCTTAAAATGATAGTACAAGGTTCCTTTTGCTACTCCCGCTCTGGATGCTATCTCGTCCATAGCTGCACCATTATAACCGCACTCAGAAAATACTAGAATCGCAGATTCAAATATTAGTTTTTTCGTTTTATTCATCTATCCCCACTCCATAATGTTAAATTGGTGAATTGACCAGTCAGTATAAAATATTTATCTTCATTATACTATCACTCTTACAAAAAACACAATATTTATTTGTATTTTTTATTTATATAAAAAAAATACCCACTTTATAAGTGAGTATTTTACTTAAAACTTGATGTAAAAATCAGAAAAACCTAACTACTGCTTGATTGTCTTGAAATATTGAGCAATACTCCAACAGCCATCATATTGAATACCAAGGATGAACCTCCGTAGCTTATGAAGGGAAGTGGAACTCCAGTTACAGGTATAGAACCAGTAACAACCGCAATATTAATGATAGCTTGAACAGCAATTACCGAGGTAATACCAATGCCAAGCAAATTTCCATATGTATCTTTAGCATTTATTGCAACACTTATACCTCTCCAAATAAAAACTAAGAATAATGCTATTATAAATATGCAACCGATAAGTCCTAATTCTTCTCCTATGACAGAAAATATGAAATCATTATGAGGTTCTGGCAGGAAATATGCCTTTTGTCTAGACCTTCCCAGTCCAACACCAAGAATTCCACCCGACCCAATTGCAAGCAAGGACTGAACTAATTGAAATCCAGTACCCTGTCTATCACTAAATGGATGAAGAAAGCTAATAAATCTTTTATACCTAAAAGGCTCACTCACAATGAAATAGTAACCTACTCCCCCTACACCAAAAATTAAAAGAAACAATTGCTGTATTTTTGCTCCAGCTGAAAATAGCATTATAATCGTAACAAACATTATTACAGATGCAATACTCATGCTAGGTTCTATTAAAATGACCGCAGCATAAAACCCAGAAACTAAAAGGAATGGCAATATTCCATAGAAGAAACTTTTTATGTTTTCTCCTTTGTTTTCCATGCTCTTAGCCATATATAACACTACAACATATTTAGCTACTTCAGAAGGCTGAAGCGTTCCAGCAGGGCCTAATGGTATCCATCTTTTCGCTCCATTAACAGGATTGGTTAGCAAAACTACAAATAGCAGAATAGCTGTAATCAACATAAGAATTCCAGTATATTTCTTTATTTTATGGTAATCATATCGCTGTGCAAAAATCATTGCTATGGTTCCAAAAACAGCAGCCAAAAACTGCTTCTTAAGAAAATAAAGATAGTCTTTACTTGCTCCGTGCCCAACAATATATGCAGATGCACTAAAAACCATTATTACTCCAATTGATACCAACAGCATTACATTGGAAAACAAAATAAAGTCCATGGGTCCCAACTTAGTTTTGGTTTTCTTCATTGTCACCCCTCCTATTTAATTACTGGCAAAGAAACAAAAGTAATCAAACATAATATTACAGTGATTATAGAAAATATAGAAACAATTTTTGCTTCATGCCACCCTAAGAGCTCAAAATGATGATGTATAGGTGCCATCTTAAATATTCGTTTTTTAAATAATTTAAAAGATGCTACTTGAAGTATTACAGACACTGTTTCAGCAACGTATATTCCTCCAACTATAATAATAAATAACTCCATTTTAAGTATTAATGCAATAGTAGCCAACGCTCCACCAAGTGCTAATGATCCAGTATCACCCATAAATACCTTTGCTGGATATGCATTATATCTTAAAAACCCTAAAAGTGCTCCTGCCACTATACCACAAAAAATTGCAAGATTATAATTACCCATTGCATAGCTTACTAATGCAAAGAAGGTCATTACTAATAAAGTAACTGAAGTAGCTAGTCCATCTAATCCATCCGTCAAATTCACTGCATTTGTAGCCGCTGCATAATAAAAAACTACAAAAGGTATATAGAATATGCCTAAATTAACCGAATAATTTGTAAAAGGTATCATTATCTGTGATCCGATATTTGAATTGGTACTAGCATAATATGCAAAAATGGTAGAAACTAAAACTAGTAATATCATCTTTTGCCTAGATTTTAATCCTTCATTTTTCTTATGCTTAATTTTTAGGTAATCGTCCATAAAGCCAATTACTCCGAAAGCTATAAATGAATATAAAGCTACTGCAGATTCGTCACTTGGTTTTCTAACTATAATGCACATTGCAATAGCAGAAGCTACTATAAAAATAATTCCTCCCATTGATGGAGTTCCTGCTTTTTTTTGATGACTCTTTGGTCCTTCTTCCCTTATGTTTTGACCAAATTTAAGCTTTTTCAAAACTGGTATCAAAACTGGTCCTAAAAATATAGCTATTAAAAATGAAACTAACACTGAATAAATGACTATCTTCATTAAACTATCCCCTCTTTAGCAATTTATATCTTTTAATATCTCATCAACTATCTCTTTTTCATTAAAATCTATCTTACCTTCTTTTAATTCTTGATAATTTTCATGTCCCTTTCCTGCAATAAGAATGGTATCATCTTTATTGGCTAACATAATTGCTTTCTTAATTGCACTTTTTCGATCTTCTACAATGATGAAATTATCTTTTTTAATACCCATTACAATTTCATTAATTATCTGCACTGGTTCCTCACTTCTAGGGTTATCAGAGGTTATAACAACAAAATCACTATTTTCTGATCCAATAAAACCCATTTCAGGCCTCTTTGTTCTATCTCTATCTCCTCCACAACCAAACACAGAAATTAGCCTTCCTTTTGTAAACCCATTAATTGTATTTAGTATTTTTTCAAGAGCATCCGGTGTATGTGCATAATCTATTATAATATCAAAATCAATATTATAATCTTTTGATATTAATTCACACCTTCCTGGAACGCCTGTAATGGAATTTAAGCCTTTAGCTACTATATCAATATCAATACCTTCTTTCAAGCATGCAGCTGCACTAGAAAGAGCATTAAACAGATTGAAATTACCAGGCATACTTAAATTAACTTGGCATTTCTTTTCTTCATAACAAAGTAAAAAGTCAATACCCCTTGAATGCATATTAACTTCTTCAGCATAAATATTGCATTTACTATTTAATCCATAAGTAACCTTCTTATTGCTTATATCTCCTAATATGTTTTTCCCATATTTATCTTCTATGTTAACGATTGACACTTTACTATTTTTAAATAACATAAGTTTTGCATTATAATAATTTTCAAAAGTTTTATGAAAATCCAAATGATCCTGGGTAAGGTTTGAAAATATTCCTATCTCAAATTCTAAACCATAAACTCTTGAAAGAACTAGGGAGTGTGATGAAACTTCCATTATACAGTAGTCTACTTCTGCCTCCACCATTTCACTGAAAAGCTGATGAAGTTCAATTGATTCTGGTGTAGTTCTTTTGGTATCAATTCGTTTATTACAGATATAGTTTGCAATTGTTCCAATTATTCCAACTTTATAACCTGCAGTTTCTAAAACCTTCTTTATCATAAAGGAAGAAGTGGTTTTTCCATTAGTTCCAGTTATTCCTATCAATTTCAATTTCCTGTCACTATGGTTAAAAAAATTCCCTGCGCACAGAGCCATAGCATTTCTTGTGTCACTTACTTTTAAGAATGTAACATGTTCACTATTAATTTCATTTTGCAAATCCTTGCTACATATTATTGCAGTTGCACCCTTTTCAATTGCGCTTTTGACATACTTATGACCATCCATATTGAATCCTTCAATGCAGAAAAACAAATCACCTTTTTCAACAGCTCTAGAATCATATTTTAAATTTTTAATTTCAATATCTATTTTCCCGTTAAGATTTTCATAGATGACTCCATCCATTATATCTTTTAGCCTCATATTATCACTCCTTGAATGTGGCATTATCAGTATATCTTGTTATCTTGTTATCTTGTTTTTAAGATATCTTAATCTATCATTTTTTGTGTGGTGATTTGCGGGACACTCTTCTCTTATTAGATGGGCTTCGAAGCTGAGGGGTGTCCCGGGCTATCTTGAGCAAATATATTTTTTTTAATCATCACTTTCTTCTAGTTCGAAATTAATTGTTGTGCCTTCGTCTACTTTTTTGCCTGAGACGATGTTTTGTTCTGTTATTATACCTTCACCATTAAAGGTGCCTTTTAATCCAAAATTGGATAAGACTTGCTGTGCCTTTTCTTTGCCATAGCCTTTTAGGTCTGGTACAATTACAACTTTATTATATGTTGGAGTAGCACCTGTGTAAAGTGCAACTTTGTTCCCTTCTTTAACTGTACCTCCAGGCAGAGGTTGCATATTTACAATATAATCTCCTGCATTATCAATATCATATGCTAAATTTAATTCCTTTAGCTTTTTTATTGCTTCATCTTTCTTCATGCCTCTTAATTCAGGAACTACTATATCTTTAAGCAAGCTTTCTGCGCTTCCTTGTGGAGTAAAATTCATATAGTTAAATACGTCTCCAAAAACTTCTTTTGCAACAGGAGCCGCTATCTGACCTGCATAATAATTTGATGGGTCTGGCTCATCAATAGATATAACTACAGAAACTTTTGGATTATCTGCTGGTGCCATACCCCCAAAACTTGATACATATTTTCCTGGTACATACACTCCATTTATAGGTTTCTGCGCTGTACCAGTTTTACCGGCAATATGATATCCATCTACAAAAGCTTTACTACCTCCACCTTCAGAAATTACTTTTTCTAGATACCCTCTCAAAGTATTCATTTGAGTAGCATCTAAAATTTGTTTTGTTCCAAAATTATTATAGGTTGTATCTATGACTTTATTTTTATTTGTATCATAATGAGATACTTCCTTCATAACATGTGGTCGTATCCATTTACCACCATTTGCAATAGAATTAAAGGCTGCTAAATATTGAACACAAGAAACTGTATCAACTTGACCAAAAGATAAAGTTGCCACATCAACATCTGTTATTTTATCAGTTTTCTTGACAATTCCAGCTGCTTCTCCATTTAAATCAATTCCAGTTTTAGTGCCAAACCCAAATAATTTTATATATTTATTTAATTTTTCTGGTCCAAGCCTTTGACCTAATGTCATAAATCCTACATTGCAGGAATTCTTTAAAATATCTATAAAGTTTTCATGTCCATGCCCTGTTCTTTTCCAACAATGTATATTTCTGTTTGCAATAGTAAGGCTACCATTACAATCAAAGGTATCAGATTCTTTCACTAATCCTTCCTGCATAGCGGCAGAAGTAGTTACAACTTTAAATACTGATCCAGGCTCAAAAGTATCATTTACAGCTCTATTTCTCCAAATTTGATTTAACTCATCTGTAGTTTTACCTGCTTCTTTCGGGCTATTGGGATTGTAATCTGGTTTATTTACCATTGCCAATATTTCACCATTGTTGGGATCGGAAATAAGTATACTAACTGCCTTTGCTTTATTATCCTTTAAAGCTTCATCAGCAGCTTTTTCAGCAAAACTTTGTATTGTTGCATCTATTGTTAGTACAACATCTTTTCCATCAATAGGCTTGGTATATGTAGAGATTGAATCAGATTTAGCTTCACTAGAATTTTTAGCTATCTCAGCTGTTCTCCTTCCTGGAACTCCTTGCAATTCCTTGTCATAAATTTTTTCAACTCCATATAGTCCTTTTCCATCAACATCAGTAAAACCTATAACATGAGCTAGAAAGTTATTATTAGGATAATAACGCTTTGTGTCTGGAGAAATCATTATGCCATTAATTTTTAATGCTTCAACCTTATCAGAATCAGCCTTTTCAATCCTTCTTGCTAAAATAACGGAACCTTGTGGAAGTCCATTTTTAAGTTTCTGCTTCATCTTCTTACTTACATCTTCAAATTTCATGCCAAGTGCATCTGATAATAGCCTAGCCATATCGTCCAACTTTGCATCTACTACTTGGTCTGTTAAGCTCTTCCCTGCGTAAATACCTTTACGAATTGCATTCATATCTAAATCTACTCTGTACACATTTGCACTTACAGCAAGTTCAACGCCATTTCTATCAAGTATTCTGCCTCTCTTAGCATCAATAGTCACTTCGCTTGTCCACTGTTCCATAGCAGCAGCTTTTAACTTAGGTGATCCAATAATCATTAGATAAGCTAGTCTACATACAAGACTAAAAAAGAAAAGCAAAAGCATGCTAAAAACAATTAGCATCCTTCGCTTAATAATAACTTTATCTCTAAACTTTGTAGCCAATTTGAAAACCCCCATAACCATATGAATTATTTTACTTTTATATCTTATTCATGGGGGTATCTATATTATTCTACAAAGTTAAAGTAAATATTTATAAATACTAATCAGCAGATGTTTTTAGATAGAAAGTAATAGTTGAACCTTTATTAATTTGCTCTCCAGCTGCTCTATTTTGTCCTGAAACTGTACCATCGCCCTGGAAATAACCATTTAATCCTAATCCATCTAATGTTTCCTGCGCTTTATCTCTTGTGTACCCTTTTAATTCAGGCATAACAACAACCTTACTATTTACTGCAGAAGCTGCAGTTGTAAGTGTAATCTTTGAACCTTCTTTAATTGTAGTACCTGGCAAAGGATCCATATTGGCAATATAATCACCATTATTATCAATGTCAACAGTAATATGCTTGTCCTTTAAACTTTTTATTGCATCTGCTTTGTTTAGCCCTCTAACTTCCGGGAGAATAATATTTTTATATATCGGTGGAATATTACTATTGGTTGAAAGAGTTAAGTTGCTAAATAATTCTTGAAAGATTAGTTTAGCTACTGGAACAGCAGTCTGTGCAGCAAAATGTGTTGCAGGATCAGGTTCGTCTACAGAAACAATTACTGTATATTGTGGTTTGTCTGCAGGTGCCATACCTGCAAATGAACATACATATTTACCTTCAGGATATCCACCATTAATCGCCTTCTGTGCAGTACCTGTCTTTCCGGCAATGTGATATCCTTCTATATATGTATTAGTAGCCGTACCTTCAGTAACTACTTTTTCCAAATACCCTCGAAGTGTTTTCGCAATATCAGTATCAAGTATTTTCTTTGTTCCTAGATTGGTATAGGTCTGATCAACAATTGTTTTATTATTCTCGTCAACATGTTGAAAGTCCTTCATAACATGTGGCCTTATCCAAGTTCCACCATTAGCTACAGCATTAAAGGCTGCAATATATTGAATACAAGAAACTGAATCCACTTGGCCAAAGGATAATGTTGCAAGGTCTCCATCAGATAAGTTTTCTGTTTTTTTTACTATACCTATAGCTTCATCATTTAAATCTACTCCAGTTTTTTGTCCAAAACCAAACAATTTAACATAGTTGTTAAGTCTTTCTTTTCCAAGTCTTCGTCCAAGTTCCATGAAACCAACATTACAAGATTTTTTAATAATATCCGGAAAGTTTTCCAAGCCATGTGGTTCATCACAATGAATAGTACGTTTATCTATTATTAATTCCCCTTTACAGTCAAAACTATCATTTTCTTTAACAACCCCTTCTTGCATAGCAGCTGCCGCAGTAACAACCTTCATAATTGATCCAGGCTCAAAGATATCCATTACAGCTCTGTTTCTCCACTCTTGGTTAAGCTCCGTAGAAGTTTTACCAGGAGTTATTGGCTTATTGGGATTGTAGTCTGGTTTATTTACCATAGCTATTATTTCACCACTATTTGGATCAGAAACAATTATCGAAACAGCTCTTGCTTTATAATCCTTCATAGCTTGATCTGCAGCTGAGTCACAAAACTGCTGAATGCTAGAATTAATTGTAAGAACCAGGTCTTTACCATCCACAGGTTTTGTGTAGGAAGACGTAACAAATGGTAACTCATCTGTAGCTTTTCTATCGAATTCAGCTATTCTATTCCCTGCAGTTCCGCTTAATATACTATTGTATGTTTTTTCTACTCCGTACATTCCTACAGCATTTTGGTCCTTATCATCAAGGGTAAATCCTAAAACATGGGCTAAAAGATTTTCATTAGGGTAGATTCGTTTTGAATCAGAAGAAAGCATAACACCATTTATTTTGAGAGCATCTACCTTGTCAGCATCTGCCTTTTCTATTTTTCTAATTAAATTAACACTTCCTGGTGCTTTGCCATTCTTAAGGGTTTGATTTACAATCTTATTAACATCTTCATACTTCATTCCTGTGGCATCTGATAGTTTTTTTGCTATTATGCCAAGTTTTACTTTTACTTCATCATCTTCTAGTCGTTTGTTGTGAGTTATATCTTGTCTTATAGTATATAAATCTAAATCTACCCTGTACACATCTGCACTTAATGCAAGCACGTTTCCATCTGTATCTAGAATCCTGCCTCTTTTTGCATTAATAACCATTTTATTTGTCCATTGCCCTACTGCTATAGCTTTAAGTTTTGATGAGTCATTTATCATCAAATAACCTAATCTTCCCATAAGTCCAAAAAGAAAAGCAAAAGCACACTAAATATAATTAGCGTCCTTCGCCTAAACTTTACTTTATCTATAGATTGGTTTTTAGCCACTTAAAATACCTCCACACTTTTATCAGAACAATATTTTTTTTATTTTATCAATTAAATTGGAAGATGTATTATTATTCTCCTTAACCGGCTTGAAATTATTTTTATTTAAATCCACTTTAAGTACATCTACGGCATTGGGTTTTACCATACTAAGATTACTAACAGCAACAGTTTGTATAACATTCATATTGCTATTTTGAGCTAGAGTTACCCTTAAACTTTCATTTTTAGCTCTCAAGTTTATGACTTGACTCTTTGTCCTTGTCAGATTATCTTCCATCTTAAAGATTGTTACATATCTATAAATCAAAAAAATACCAACAATAAACATAAATGCTATAACTCTTAAAACAGCAATCTTATTTCTAGTTTTTTCTTGCCGCTGTTTTGTTTGAGCTTCTTTTTTTGCTTTCTCTAATTTTCTATATTTTTCATCTCTATACTCTCTTGAAGGATCATATTCAGGTATAACTACCGTATTACCATTAAAATAATTTTCTTTGTTTGACACTTTCACAATTTTCACCCCAAATTGAAATTATATTTTAACTGCCGTCCTTAGCTTTGCACTTCTACTCCTTGGATTAATCTGAAGCTCCTCCTCGGAAGCTTCAATTGATTTTTTGTATACAACTTTAACTATGGGTTTCTTATTACAATTACAAATTGGAAATTCCTTTGGACATTTGCATGGATTTTCCAAATCCCTAAATTTATTTTTTACAATCCTATCTTCTAAAGAATGAAATGTGATTATTGATATTCGTCCATCAATATTCAGTTTGTTCACTCCATCTTCAATAGTTTTATCTATAATCTTTAATTCACTATTAACTTCTATCCTTATTGCTTGAAATGTTCTTTTAGCAGGATGAGAACCTTCTCGTCTAAACTTTGCAGGAATAGCTGCTTTAATAATATCTACTAACTCTCCTGTAGTTTCTATTGGCTTTATTTGTCTCCTTTCTATTATAAAGGAAGAAATTCTTTTTGCAAACCTTTCTTCACCATATTCCCACATTATTTTGCATAAATCTGCGTCATTGTACTCATTTATAACATTATACGCGGAAAAATCCTTGTCTCGATTCATTCTCATATCCAGTGGCGCATCATTCATATAGCTAAAACCTCTTTCAGCTTCATCTAATTGATATGAAGATACTCCTAAGTCCATTAGTATTCCATCAACTTTTTCAATGCCTAAATCATTTAACACTTCTTCTATATTATAAAAATTATTATGTACATATGTAACATTTGTGAATTCTTTCAATCTTTCGCTAGCCGCCTTTAATGCTTCAGTATCTTGATCTATTCCTATTAATCTTCCTTTACTCGAAAGCAACTTACAGATTTCATAGGAATGTCCACCTCCGCCTAAAGTGCAGTCTACATAAATTCCATCTTCTTTTATACTAAGAGATTCAATGGTCTCATTCAAGAGTACTGAAACATGCTTAAAATCCATTATTTTTCTCCTTTATATGTTTAATTCACTCATTTTTTCTGAAATCTCATCAAAATCAATATCTGCTTCATTATAAGCATTCCATTTTGCCTTACTCCAGATTTCAATTCTAGTTGAAACTCCAATGCTTACTATTTCTTTTTCAATACTCGCATATTCTAGTAAGTTTTGAGGTATTAATCCCCTACCTTGTTTGTCTATTTCGATTTCATTTGCTCCTGAAAAGAAAAATCTTACAAAGGCTCTAGCATCTTTACTAGTTAGAGGTAATTTTTTAAGTTTTTCCTCCATTATTGTCCACTCAGACATTGGATATGCATATAAGCATCCATCCAAGCCTTTTGTTAAAACAAATTTCTCGCCAAGCCCTTCTCTAAATTTAGAGGGGATAATCATTCTATTTTTATTATCAACTGCATGTCCGTATTCCCCAATAAACATTTTTCTCTCCAATCGTGATTTTCACTCCACTTTAATCCACTTTAAACCACTATAACTACATATTCTATAAAAAAATTAAAATTCCTTCTCATTTTAATAAATAATTAAATTATTTTTAACAAACCTAAAGAACTATACTATTGAATTAGTGTACATACAAAAGATGATCCTTCGATGAACCAATTTCTTGCTTAAGATAACCCGTGACACCCCTCACCTCCAGAGTCCATCCCAAAAGAGAGGGGTGTCACGTCCGTTAGCAAGCTAAAAAAATAGTACATTCCCACATTAAATACAAAGAAATTAATCATACAAACCACACATTGGCCACTTGCTAATGAAATTTTCTTGATTTGAAAATTCCTGTAGAGTATAATTTACTGGTAGTATTGATTAAGGGTTATAGATTAATGAATAAAACTCTTAGGGGTCTGAAATAAAATACTAATTCAAGATTCCCTAACATCAGATGCAATAGGAAGGAAGTTAATATATGAGATTAGGAATAGTAGGTCTACCAAACGTAGGCAAAAGTACATTATTTAACGCCATAACAAAAGCAGGAGCTGAGTCAGCTAATTATCCCTTCTGCACCATCGAACCAAATGTAGGTGTAGTTAGTGTTCCAGATAAAAGGATAGAGGTTTTAAGTAAAATTTATAATCCTAAGAAAAAGGTTTATACTTCAATCGAGTTTTACGATATTGCAGGCCTGGTAAAAGGCGCAAGCAAAGGAGAAGGTTTAGGAAATAAATTTTTATCCCATATAAGAGAATCTGCTTCAATAGTTCATGTGGTTAGATGTTTTGAAGATGAAAATGTTGTTCATGTTGAAGGTAGAGTTGATCCAATTGAGGATATAGAAATTATTAATCTTGAACTTATTTTTGCTGACATTGAAGTGATGGATAGAAGAATTGAGAAAGTAATTAAATTAGTTCATGCTGGAGACAAAAAAGCAAAAGAAGAACATGCATTAATGCTAAAAATTAAAAATCATTTAGAAGCTGGTAGCCCTGTAAGGACTCTTGAAGTAACTGAAGATGAAAACAATTTTATTAAAGAATTGTTCCTTTTAACATCTAAACCAATTTTATATGTTGCAAATATTTCTGAAGATGATTTATTATCAGGAAATTTAAATAATGATTTTGTTCAAAAGGTGAAAAAATATGCAGAAATAGAAGCTGCAGAAGTAATAGTGATTTGTGGAAAATTAGAAGAAGAAATGGCTTCTTTAAGTGATGAAGAAAAAAGTGAAATGCTTTCAGAGTATGGTCTAGAAGAAAGTGGTTTAGATCAGCTAATTCATTCTTCATATAAACTGCTAGGATTAATGAGTTTCCTTACTGCTGGAACTGATGAAGTTAGAGCATGGACTATCAAATTAGGTACTAAAGCACCTCAAGCAGCTGGAAAAATTCATACAGACATTGAACGTGGTTTTATTAGGGCAGAAATAGTATCTTTTGATAAACTAGTTGAATGTGGAAATGAAGTTGCCGCAAAAGAAAAAGGATTTTTCAGACTTGAAGGTAAAGAATACATTATGCAGGATGGCGACGTGGTCAACTTTAGATTTAATGTCTAGGTAAGGTGATAAAATGGATCATGATATTTATTCAAAAGAGAATCGCAATAAGTTTATAGAAAATAATAAAGACTTCATTTACGAGACAACTAGTTTTTTTGTAATCAGGAACTTGATTGGATTGTTGATCAAGAATTAAACATTGCTCTATTTGCCTTTAATAAAGCCTGCGAAACTTATAATGAGATAGAGGGTAGTTTCCTTAATTACGCATATATACTTATTAAGTCAGCTCTAATTGAATATTATATTAAACTTGAAGAATCACCTCTTCTTATTTTTGAATATGGGAATAAGATTCATTCAGATTTATTAAATACATTGAGTGATTTCGAGATATTTTTTGATAATAAGGAAAGAGCTAAAGAAATAGCACTCCTTACGGAAGAGCTAACTAAACATTCAATTACTTATAAAAACATTGTTAAATTAAAATTAAAAGACCCTAGCTTGAAAAACAAAATCCTGAATTTAGTAATTGCAATTTCTAGAAAAAGTGATTTGAAAGAAGATATCTTAATAAACAAATCCTTTGATATAGATCAATTGTCAAACTTATGTGATTTAGACAAAGAAACATTAACTAAATATAAAAAATATATAATTATGCTTTTACTTGTTATTTCAAGCGATAAATATATTTATCTAAAGGGCTCATTAGACATTAAAGTAGGTGCATCTAATGCTTAAAACAGGAATTGTCCTTGAAACAAAAAAGAAATCAGTGCATATTATGTCCTCTGAATTTGAATTCTACAAATTGAAAAATAAGGCAAAAGGTAATCCAAAAGTTGGTGAAGTATATACTGGTGAAACTTTTAAAAAGAGAAAATTTTCTTTTAAACTACTTATATCTTTGTTTTTACTATCATTAATCGTTGCCTTTGCAATATTCATTTTTAATAAAGCTTCTGTAAGGTATTCAGCTATAATAGATGTAAATACATCTATAGAGTTAAAATTGAATAAATCTAACAAAGTAGTTAGTGCAGTTCCTTTAAATGAAGAAGCTCTAAATGTGACTCAAGGGTTAGATTTAAAGCATAAATCACTTAATACTGCAATCTTACTAATAATAGAACGAGCTGAAAAACTTCATTTTATAAATCAAGATTATTATGATAAGAAAAAAGTAGTTTCTATTTATATTTCCTCTCATGATAATATTAAAATTGATTTTTCTTCACTTGAAAAATCAGCTCCCCCCTATAATGTAAATATCGCTATAAATGATTATGGCGAACAACATAAAATAATGTCAAAATAAAAGAAGACAATGCAGAGATTAATTTCTCTTCATTGTCTTTACTATTTTCTAAAATTTATTTCTTAACTCTGCTTTGAATCCATTGTGCTACTTCCTCTATTCCTTCACGCCTCTAGAAGAATCTACCTTAAATATTTTTATATCTTTATTTAGATTTAATGAATCACTTACAACTCTCTCATCATCAAAATCAAAATAAGCTTTCATATCATATTTACTTATAACAAGACCATCGGCTCTTGTAAACATTAATGGATATTTTTCTACCTTGTCATCACCTTCTGGTACACTAAGTATTGCAAGTTTAATATCTTCACCAATATCAAATTCAGCTGTGCAAACTAAATTTCCAATGTTCTCAATAATCATAATATCCATATTATCTAAATCAAATTCAGGTAATATATTTTTTATAGCAAGGGCTTCAGTATGGCAAGCACCATCTGTGTTTAATTGAACAACTGGTATCCCCATTGCAGCTATTTTTTCAGCATCAACTTTACCAGCAATATCTGCTTCAATTATTCCAATTTTATACTCATCTCTAAGCGCTTCAATGATTTTAGTTATAAAAGTGGTTTTGCCTGTTCCTGGTGATCCCATTATATTTATTAATAATATTTTTTTTTCATTTAACAAAGCTTGTAATTCTGCGTGACAGTTTTCATTCCATTCCATTATCTGTCTAACTACTTTAATTTCCATTACTCAACCTCCATACTATCAATCATATACTCATGTCCAGCAATAATAGAAATCTCTTTACTATGGCAAGCTGGGCAAATATACTCTCCATGTTTCACACCGCTTTCAGTGCCACAAACCTTACATTTAAATCTTATTGGTAGCTTTTCTACTACAATTTTTGCTCCATATGCTATGGTACCATCACTAATTATATCAAAATAGTTTTGAATTGATTCAGGAACTAAGCCCGAAAGCTCTCCTACTTTTAATCTGATTTCAGTAATTTTGCTAGCTCCATGCTTTTCAGCTTCCTCACAGGAAATCTTAACAATACTTTGCGTTATCCCATATTCGTGCATTATTTCCCTCCTCTAGCAAATTCTTGGTAATGAATCGTGAGTTAACTTTTCTAATATTCTTTTACCACCTAGTACACCTTTTAGGAGCAGCTTTGAATTTGTATAATCAACTACTTCACCAATTATTGCAGCATCCTTTGAAATTTCTATTTTTCTAAGCTCTGCAACTAGTTCCTCTGCGATATCTTCAGAAACAATTGTAAGAAGCTTTCCTTCATTGGCACTATACAATGGATCAAGTCCAAGTAAATCACAGGCTGTTCTAACATTTGCATCAACTGGTATTTTATCTTCAATAAGTTCTATAGACAAATCCATCTTTTCTGTAAACTCATTTAAAGTTGTTGCCACACCTCCACGGGTGGGATCTCTTAAAATCTTAACTTTATCTCCGTAGCTTAATATCTTATTTACAATATCATTCAGTGGGGCACAATCAGATTGGATACTTTTTTCTAGCAAATTCTCTCTTGCACAAAGAATTGCTAATCCATGATTGCCAACACTGCCAGAAACTATCACTTTGTCTCCTTTTTTTATTCTATCTACGGATAGTTCTATACCTTCAACTCTCTCGCCAATTCCAGCTGTATTTATGTAGATACCATGACCATGGCCTTTATCAACTACTTTTGTATCACCAGTAACCACCAAAACCCCTGCCTGTTTAGCAGTAGCACTAATAGAGTCTACTACTTTTTCTAATTCACTAATTTTAAACCCTTCTTCAATTATGAAAGACAAACTTAAGTATTTAGGAACGCTTCCACACATTAATAAATCATTTACTGTACCGCATACACTCAGTTTGCCAATATCTCCACCAGGAAAAAAACATGGATAGACTACGAAGCTATCAGTTGAAAAAGCAATATTGTTTTTAACATTTAGTAGTGCCCCATCACCCAAGTTATTTAGCTCTTTATTATCAAAGCGAGTAAGTATTAACTCCTCAATTAATTTCGAAGTTTTTTTGCCTCCATTACCATAGGACATTGAAATAATATCATCCATCTATAAGTCTCCTCCGTTATATCTATAATATGCTGCACAACTTCCTTCTTGAGAAACCATACAAGGTCCAATTGGATTTTCAGGCAAACATGCTTTTCCAAATAAGCCACATTGGTTTGGTTTTATCTTTCCCTTTAAAACTTCCCCACATTTGCATAAAGAATTACTTTTGCTTTCAGAAACATTTAAAGGATATAATTTTTCAATATCATAGGCTTCATACTGTTTTTTTAATTTATATCCACTTTGCGGTATAATGCCTAGACCTCTCCATGCATCATCTCTTTTATCAAAAAACATATCGATTAATGCCATAGCAGTTTTGTTTCCTTCTTTTTTAACTAGTTTTTTGTAGGAATTAGAAACTAGTTCTCCTTTATTATTAACTACCTTAATTAGGTCATAAATTCCATCCACAACTTCTTCAAGGGCAAAGCCTGCTATTACACCAGGACAATTGTATTCATCAAGAAATTTAAACCCTTCCTCTCCAATAATCACTGCCACGTGCCCAGGAATAATAAATCCATCAATCTTTAACTCTTCATCAGAAAGTAAAGCTCTCATAACTGGTTCTACTATTTTATGTACAGATAGAACATAAAAATTATCAATGCCTTTCTTCTGAGCTTCTAAAACTGCTATTGCTGTGGCTGGTGTTGTTGTTTCAAACCCTATTCCTAGAAATACTACCTTTTTATAGGGAGTTGCTTTGGCTAGTTCTACTGCATCCACTGATGAATAGATAATTTTAACGTTGGCCCCTAATGCCTTTGCTTTCTCAAGGGTATATTTAGGATTTGATCCAGGAACTCTTAACATGTCTCCATAGGTAGCAATTATGATTTCTGGCTTTAAAGATAAATTGTATACATAATCTATATAAATATCAGGAGTAACACAAACAGGGCACCCAGGTCCAGAAATAAGATTAATATTGGAATTAAGCAAATTTCTTATACCAAATTTACCTATTGCGTTGGTATGGGTGCCACATACTTCCATAATATTTATTTTATCTTTATATTGATTTATTTCCTCTATTTTTTTAATTACTTCAAAATATTTACTTTCCACTGTTATCCTCCGCTGCATCACTCATTAGCTCTTCAATTTCTAACATTGTTTCAATAGTTTCTTTTGCTAGGGTTTCGTTAATTATTTCAATTCCAAAACCTGCATGTACCATTACATAATCACCTATTTTAACATTAGGTAATAAATCTATTCTGATTTTATTTTGTATTCCATTCATTTCTCCTACTGCTTCAGTTCCATCTATTTGGATTATTTTAAGAGGTATTCCAAGACACATTCTAACGACTCCTTTATCTATAAAATTTCTAAATTAATAAATATTTATATTATCTTACCATATTCTTATTCAATTTTCATCTATTACTAGAAATCATTAATAAATTATTAATTCTAGGTTTTATCTTATATAGTGTTAGGAGCGTGAAATCCCTCTCTTTTTAGTATAGGCTCTGGAGATGAGAGGTGTCACGGGTTATCTTGTGCAATTTTTTCAAATTGCTATTAAATGTATTATATTTATGTTATAATAATCTCCGTATAATACTAAGGCATCTTCAAATAAATAACTAGTCAATATGCTAGTCTATTTTAATTCATACTTCGTCGACAAAATCCTTAGATAGCGCAACTATCTGCGGCCTCTGTCTCCTTGTCTGAATTAAAATATCCGTCGCATCTTTGCCTTGTTATTTAATTTCAGATACCTAATTCAAAACAAAGTTGAAGATAAAGGGGTAGAATATATGGGTTTCAGAGAAAAAATGCAAGAACGTTACGCAAAATCATATCTAGAAAAATACGGAGATAGACTCGCTCAAGTTCAAGGAAATGTTGTATCAATTAAAGTTGAGGAAAAAGCAGTTCTTTGGATTTTTCATAAACTAAAAATTGTAATGCTAGTAAGACCAGAAAGAAGTAAACAAGTAGTTCAATGTTCTTATGCTAAAAATAAATGGTTCAAAAAACCAGAATTCATTCCAATTAATCAAGGTAATCTTGTAATCGTTCAGGCTATGAAGAGCAAAAAAGGTAAAAAAGGCAAAGAGAAAAAAGAGATTTTACAAATTATGAATGTTATAAATCAAACAAATAAAAAAGAGTTATTTCCAACAAAAGGTAAGCCACAAAAAACTGTTATAAAGAACAATAAAATGAAATAAAAGAAACTGGAGGAAGTACCTCCAGTTATTTTTTTCCCAAAAGTAAATATAAGCTATTAATAAAAGCAATTATTCCGGAGAAAAATACTACTATAAGCCATTGTGCGGGATTAATAGCAACTGTATGGAATACCTTTTCCAAAAATGGTACATAAAGAACACAAAGTAATAATAATATGGATATTATAACTGCAGCAACAAGATATAAATTAGTAAATAAATTCATCTCAAATATAGAATGTTTTTCTGATCTACATTCAAATACATGAATTAATTGTGATAATATTAATGTACATAAAGTTAATGTTCTACAAGTTTCAAGATCCATACCATAGTATTTACCCACAAGAAAGGCTAATATAGTGCATACCCCTATCAAAGTACCTCTTATAAATATCTTTTCTTTAAGTCCTCTCGAAAATACGCTCTCATTCTTCTTTCTAGGCTTCTGGTACATCACATCACCATCCGATGGGTCCACACCAAGAGCAATAGCAGGAAGTCCATCTGTAGCCAAGTTTACTAATAAAATTTGAATTGGTAGTAGTGGCGTATCTAAATAGAATAAAGATGATAAAAACATCGTAAGTACTTCTCCAAGATTGCAAGAAAGAAGATATCTAATAAATTTTCTTATATTGTCATATATTACTCTACCCTCTTCTACTGCAGAAACTATAGTTGAAAAATCATCATCTAAAAGAATCATTGAAGATGCTTCTTTTGTTACATCTGTTCCAGATATGCCCATAGATATACCTATATCTGCTTCTTTTACTGCAGGTGCATCATTTACCCCATCACCAGTCATAGCAACTATTTTATTTTTACTTTTAAAAGCCTTAACTACTCTTAATTTATGATTTGGATTTACTCTAGCAAACACGGTATATTTGTCCACTTTTTCTATAAGCTGTTTTTGGGTTAAATTATCTAACTCTTCCCCAGTTATAACCTCATTTTCAGATTTACATATTTCTAATTCTTTACCTATAGCAAATGCAGTATTCTTATGATCACCTGTTATCATTATTGGTTTTATGCTAGCAATTTTACATTTTAGTACTGCATCCTTTGCTTCTTTTCTTGGTGGATCTATCATTCCTGCAATACCAGCAAAAATTAAATTCGATTCTAAATCCTTCCCTTTATTTATTCCTGTGACTTTATAGGCTGCTCCAATACATCTTAAAGCATTGTATGACATTTCCTCCACAACTTTATATATACGTCTTCTTTCAATGTCATTAAGAATCCTTACCTCCCCTCTAACTAATATATGTGTACATTTCTTTAATAGTTTTTCTGGGGCACCTTTAACGTATGCAACTTGATTCATATTTTCTTTTATTATTACTGACATCATCTTTCTATCTGAATCAAAGGGTATATCAAATACTCTTTTTCCCAAACTAAGAAAATCTTTTACTTCTTTAGTGCTTTTGAAAAATGCTTTTATCAAGGCTGCTTCTGTTGGGTCACCCAATAGGGCATTTTTAAATTCTCTTTCATTAAAATTGTAATTACAATCATTGCAATATGTAAAACATTTCTTCAATATCTTATTATTTGATATATCATCAATTTTATGTCTTTCTTCATCATAATAGAGTTCTACCACTGACATATTATTTTGTGTAAGTGTTCCTGTTTTGTCACTACAAATAATAGAAGTACAACCCAGAGTTTCAACTGCTGGAAGCTTTCTAACTAATGCGTTTCTTTTTAACATTCTTGATACACCTAGTGCCAAGGCAACGGTTACAATTGCAGGCAAGCCTTCTGGTATAGCCGCCACAGCTAAGCTTACCCCTAGCAAAAACATTTGATATTTATTTTGCCCTCTTGCTATTCCAAGAACTGTTACCGCAAAACAAATTATTAAACAAATTATGACTAAAACCTTTCCAAGACTATTTAATCGATCCTTTAATGGGGATTTTTCCTCCTCAATACTTTGAAGCATATCTGCAATTTTCCCCATCTCGGTTTTCATACCAGTTTCGCATACCTTAGCATAACCTTTACCAGTAAGTACAATTGTACCCATATAAATATTAGAATTTTTACTATTACACTTTTTTTCCACCCCCACTGATTCACCTGTTAAAATAGATTCATCAATCATCACACCGCTCTGCTCTATTAAAAAACCATCAGCAGGTATTCTATCTCCGCTTTCTAGAATAAGAATATCTCCAGGAACTATTAGTTCAGCATTAACTATTTGAATTTTACCATCTCTCACAACTTTTCCAGTGGGTGATGCAAGCTTATTTAACGCTTCTAAAGACTTTTCCGTTTTATACTCTTGTATAAACCCAAGAGCTGCATTAATAACTACTATAATAATAATTGTTATCGCGTCAGCTTTTTCACCCATTAAGCCTGAAATTATTGTGGCTCCTAAAAGTACCCATGTAATAAAATCATTAAATTGTTCGAAAAATATTTTTAACCTTGAAACCTTTTTCTTTTTTTTGAGTTGATTTAAGCCATATCTGTCTAGCCTTCGCTTAGCTTCTTTAGAACTTAATCCATAAAGTTCATTATTTTGTTCCATAAATTCACTCCTCAAGTATTAATAATCATAAAATTACTCTCTAGTATTATATGAGATTTACCTAGTCTCTTATGAAAAATAATTTATTTCCTTTACATTTAAAAACTTACAATATAAAATAAAGTGTAAACACATAATAATAGGGGGCAATTTAATGAGCGAAGTACTTTACATAACTGGACATAAAAATCCTGACACAGATTCAATTTGTGCATCCATTGCATACGCTGAATTTAAAAACAAGACTGGCAGTATCCCAGCGATTCCTATACGACTAGGTGAATTAAATAGGGAATCTCAATTTATTTTAGATCACTTTGGAGTTGAAGCTCCTGTTTTAATTGAAACAGTTAAAACTCAAATTTCTGATTTAAATATTGATAATATTGCTGTGGTTTCTCCCGAAATCTCACTTAGAAAGGCCTGGGAGATAATTAGAAAGAATAATATAAAGACCCTTCCTGTCACCGACTGCGACAATAAACTAATAGGCATAGCTTCTATAACCGATTTAGCAAATATATTTACAGACATATGGGATAGTAATTTATTATCTAAAAGTAATACTACTATAGAAAATATAATTGATACCCTTTCTGCTAATTTAGTATATTTAAAGAATCAAAACCCAAAATTCTTAGGCAAAATATTAGTGACAACATTAGAGCCTGACTTTGCAAAGGAAAAAATTGAAGAAGGCGATATTGTAATTTGTGGAAATCAACAAGATACCCAGATTATGATAATCGACGCTAAAGCTTCTCTAATGATTGTTACTAGCAATTTCGAAGTGAGTGAAGAAGTCCTACTTAAAGCGAAAAAATCAGATTGTTGTATTATTACAACGCCTTATGATTCTTATACAACTGCAAGATTAATCACTCAAAGTATTCCAATAAGTTATGTTATGGCGAAACATGATTTAGTAAAATTCAGGACAGATGATTTAGTAGAAGATATAAAAGACATTATGCTTACAACTAGATATAGAAGTTATCCTGTTGTAGATTTAAACAATCATGTTGTAGGCAGTATTTCAAGGTACCACTTAATCTCTCAAAACAAGAAGAAACTAATATTACTAGACCATAACGAAACAACTCAATCCGTTGATGGTATTGAGGATGCAGAAGTTCTTGAAATAATAGATCATCATAGAATTGCAGATATTCAAACTGGCCTACCCATTTATTTTAGGAATGAACCAGTAGGAAGTACTTCTACTATAATTGCCTCAATATTTTTTGAGAATGGCATAAGGCCATCAAAGAAAACTGCTGGAGTTCTTGCAGCTGCTATAATTTCAGATACTCTTATGTTTAAATCGCCAACATCAACTAATATAGATAGAATAATGCTAAAAAAGCTTACTGAAATAGCATGCATAGACCCAAATAAATTTTCAGAAGAAATGTTTAAAGCAGGTACTTCCTTAAAAGGAAAAACTGTAGAAGAAATCTTTCATCAAGATTTCAAGATATTTACTTTAGAAGATTATAAGGTTGGAGTTTCTCAGGTAGGAACTATGGACTTAGAAGGTTTTGAGTCTATGAAAGAAGATATGTTAACATTAATGAATAAAACAGCCTCTGAGAATAATTTTAATTTACTTATTCTAATGCTAACAGACATAATTAAAGATGGCTCTGAAATCCTTGTAGCAGGAGAAAATAAGGACTTGATTGCCAAGACATATAATATAACACTTGAAAATGACTCAGTTTATCTTCCTGGAATTCTTTCACGAAAAAAACAAGTCATTCCACCTTTAAGCAATATAATATCTTCTTTAAAAAATTAAATACTACTAAACTTATGTGAGAATAACTCTTCAATAAATATAAACTTATTGAAAAGTTATTCTCTCTTTTTTAATCTTGCAATTCTTTTATATCAACTGCTTTAAAAACAACTACTGGTTCATTAAATTTCTCATTCCTTAAGTTTTGATAATACTCATTGCGATTATACTCTATATTATAATCACGTTCTATGTTGCATCCTTGGCACATCATTACCGGAGCTTTTACATAAGGACAGTACACCATTTTCTTATAATTGTCACCTTGTTCCAAGTTTATATTATCATTTCTTTTCAAAATAACTCCTCCAAATTAATACTAAAGAAAATTGAATTTGACTACATACTCTATTAATATTATATGTAGTCAAATTCAAAATATTAATGCAAAAAAAGAAAAGAGCTCTTTCGAACTCTTATCTATTTCTTAAGTTATTTATTATGCCCATCATTTGATCTACTGTAGTTAGACTTTTAGAATTTAATTCAAATGCCCTTTGAGCAACTATCATATCTGTCATTTCAGTAGCCAAATCAGTATTAGAACCTTCTGTATACTTTTGCATAATACCTGAATCTGTAACCTGATTAACTTGAATTCCAGTTTTAGGAACATATAAATTATTTCCAACTGAAATCATTGCATCTTGGCCAACCGGCTCGTACAAATTAATTTTTCCAATAATTTTAGAAGTACCATCGTTACCTTTTGTAGCAATATCTCCATTTTCTGCAATAGTAAAATTATTTTTAGTAAGTTTCTTTACATTGCCTGTATAATTAATCTCAACTCTTTCACCACTAGAAGTAACTAAATCGCCATTTCTATCAAGATTAAAGCTACCAGCTCTTGTATAAGCTGAAGTCCCATCTGTTCGAGTTACTTTGAAAAACCCTTTTCCGTCAATTGCCAAATCAGTATCAATGCCAGTAGGATTCATTGGACCTTGGGTATTATCTCTAAGCCATTCATTAGCTTTAACACCTGACCCTGCAAGATGTTGATTTACTCCATTTTTATTTGTAGGATAACCATTTCTTTCTAATTGTTCGTATACTAAATCATTAAAGCTAACATCAACTTTTTTATAACCAACAGTTTGAACATTTGCTACATTATTTGATATACCATCTAATTTATTCTGCATAGCTTGCATTCCACTTCTACTATTCCATAATGCTCTTATCAAAGAATCACCTCCTATATTACTTATACACTTTCTACTTTAAACTACCTACATCATTTACAGTTCTACCCAAGCTTTCATCTATTGCTTGTAATACTTTCTGATTCGATTCGAATGTTCTCATAACATTCATCATATCTATCATTTGAGAAATTACATTAATGTTTGATTTCTCTAAGTTATTTTGCCTTACATTAGCATTACTTGCTTGTGGTGTTTCATTAGTTCGATACAAATTATCTCCATCTTTAATTAAATTTTTATAAGCTTCCACAACCGGTTGATTAGTATTAAAGTCAACTACAGCTAGCTTAACTGTGCCTTGAGTGTTTTTGATTGTTAAATTACCACTAGCATCACTTGTAAAATCATTATCACCCACATTTATTTTATTTCCATTAGTGTCAATTACAAAGTCCCCACTATCATTAACTAGTAATCCATTTGAATTAGCATGAAAATGACCATTTCGTGTATAATAATTTTGAGTTGTAGTCCCATCGTCTCTTTGCACTGTAAAAAAGCCTCTTCCATCCAAAGCAAAATCAGTTTTTTTACCTGTATCATCCATTGAACCTTGTTCAAAACTTGTGCTAGTATCATCAATCCTACTTCCTAAACTTAGAGCCCCAAGGGTAGTTTTCGGTGAATTAGGTCCCTTTATTCTATCATAGCTTTGTATTAATACGTCATCAAATTTTTTAATATGCAAGGTATCTGCTTTAAAACCTGTAGTACCAGCATTAGACATATTGTTAGTAATAACATCCATTTTTGCTTCTTGTGTAATAAGTCCTGATGCAGCTGTATAAATTCCTCTAATCAAAGTTCCTCACCCCATTTACTTAAATTTGAATTCACTAGGAAAATCCATGCCTAAACCTCTTGCTCTATTTTCTACTTGAGCATCTGTCATTTGTTTTGTAGGTCCTGCTGTAATTATCATAATAAATGCTCCAAGTATCAATCCTATACCAATTCCTATCAATATCTTTCTATCACTTAAAAACATAAATACTTTTTTTATTTGAGATATAATTCTTGTATTAATAGTACTTCCCCCTTGCCTATATTTAATTTTTCGGCAATTTCGTCAATATCTATTCCTTGCTTTAATAAATTTCCTATTTCTCTTATTTTTATACTATTACTATTATTATCGTTACTATTCTCATAAACATTACTACTATTTCGTTTATTCACTTTATTTTTTTTATCAATAACTTTTTCTTGGGTCTCCACACTATCTACTTCTATACTATGAACTGTTCTATTTTGACTCTGATTTATATAATATATATCTTTGATTTCTTGGATTTCCTTTTGAAAATCAAATTTGGTTTCAGCAATTTCTCTTTTAAGTTCACCAATTCTTAATTCAAATTCTTCCATGTTATCAACTTTATCTTCTAATATACTATTAAAAGAGTTTCTTTCTTTCTTTATAGCATTAAAATTAATAGCAATGAGTAATATTCCGACTAAAATAATAAACAAAAATGTCATATCTTCAATCCTTCTAACTAATTATATTTTAATTTCTGAAGTTCTTTTTTCAAGTGAATTATCGCTCTACTATGCAATTGACAAACTCTTGATTCTGAAACTTCTAAAACTGAACCTATCTGTTTTAATGTTAGTCCTTCATAATAGTATAGAGTCACTACAGTTTTATCTTTTTCATTAAGCTTATCCAAAGCCTTCGCCAAATATTCTAATTGTTCTTTGTCTTCTAAATTTCTTTCAGGGCTTGGACTTTTTTTATCTTCTATAGTACCAATTAATGGCATATCATCATCCTCAGAATAAATTAAATCCTCAAGAGACATTACAGAAATATAATTAATATATCCTTCAACTTCTGCTACTTCATTAATTGATATACCTAATACGTTAGCAATTTCCTCGTTACTTGGTTCTCTTAAAAAACGTTTTTGTAACGTCTCAATGGCTTCATTGTACCTATTAAGTTTATCCATTGCGCCTTTAGAAATAGGACTATTTTTTCTCAATTCGTCAATCATAGAACCCTTTATTCTAATTGATGCATAAGTAGAAAACTTCATACCTTTGCTGGAATCAAATTTACTTATGGAATCCATTAGTCCTAACATTCCATAACTAACAAGGTCATCATATTCAATATATCTACTTTTCCCAATAATAACCCTAGCTGCAATATATTTGACTAAAGGGATGTATTTTTTTACAATCTCTTCCTTAACGTCTTTAGTATGATCTGCTGCCATTTGGCATACCTCCTATAATCCTTTACTCCTTTGGCCTCGCATGATTTCAAAAGTGTATTGAATTATCTTTTCTCTTTCACTTTGAGTTAAATCTAAAAAACATATACCACAAACATTAAAATTAAATTCATCTATTTCAACCCTAACTACTTTACCATATATCTCTATTTGTCCTTTTTTTGTATCTAAGAAAAAATGTACCATATCACCTTTTTGAATACTTTCTTTAATCTTAATCTTCATGCCACCACCGCTTATGTCTAAAAGCACTACTTTTTCAAGCATTTTCTCAACAACTTTTGTTGGAGTTGTTGTTTTATATCCTTCTTCTACATTCTCAAGCTTAGCTATCTCAAGATAGTCCATCTTATTTACTCTAAAAAATTGTCTTCTTTGAACTACCGTATATTTTTCAGGTATTTCTAACAAAATTACAGGAATTCCGTCTAATTTCCTACCTAAAACCTTACTATCAAATTGAAATATGCTTAATTCTTTATAAAACACTACTTCAGCTAAATCTCCTGCTTTTAAAGGAATATACTCCCCATCTTTAGTTGGAATACTAATAGCAAAAAATTTATCATTTACATCTTGAATATTACTCTTGAAAGCTTCTCTATTCAACATTACTTCAATTTTATTATTAATAGTAAGCTCTAGTTTTTCCATTAGACCACATCCTTATGAAAATATATTAAATAGCTTTTTAAATAGACCTTGAACATTCATATTGGTTTCATTATAACTTTCACCCATCATCTTGTTTGCAATCTTATATATATCTTGTGATGCTTGACAGTTGGGATAATTTACAACAAACGGTTTTTGTTCTCTTACTGCTTGAACAACTTTTCTATCTTCTGATATACCACCTAGATATTCAACATCCATTTTTAAAAAATTAGTCACGGCATTATTAAATTTATTAAAAGTATTCAAACCGTCCTCTGAATCCAAAGTTCTATTAATAATAACCTTTGCCTTAGATTTAATCTTAAAATGATTCACAGCCTTTAACAGGCTATAAGAGTCTGTTAAAGAAGTAGGTTCAGGTGTTGTAATAATTATTAAATCTTCACAACATGCTATAAATCCTAGGACACCTCTATTAATTCCTGCACCTGTATCCATAATAATATAATCTAAATCTTCCAGTGCTGCTAACTTTTTAAGAAAACTTTCTCTTTGAACTTTAGTTAGCTGTTCAACCTTAGCGAGCCCAGATCCACCAGCAATTAATTTAACACCAGAAGGTCCAGTAATTATAACCTCTTGAAGTTCCTTGCCATTAACAATAACATCATAAATATTATACTTTGGTAAAAAGCCCATCAAAACATCGTCATTAGCCATGCCTATATCAGCATCAAATATTAAAACTTTTTTACCAAGCTTTGAAAGTGCAATTGACAAATTTACAACAAAATTACTTTTACCCACTCCACCTTTTCCTGAGGTAACTGTAATTATTTTAGCCTTTTTAGCCTTTTTAGAATTCTCACTTTTATCAACTGCCATTTGTCTTAATCGCTGTGCCTGATCTAGCATATAGTATCCACTCCAAGTATTAGATTAGAAAGCTCTTCAGCTGTAATATTCTTAATATCGTCTGGTACATTTTGACCAGTTGTTACAATACTTAATGGTTTTTTTGCCGAATCTATTATATTAAGTATAGAACCATAAGTTGAAGTTTCATCAAGCTTGGTTATAATCAAATTATTATAATTTAAAGGCTTATATCCTGCAAGAATTGATTCTATGTCTTTATTTTTAGTTGTGCTACTAATTACTAGGTGTATATTTCTAGTATCTACCTTTTCAATAAAGGTTTTAAGCTCTGAAATTTGAGATGTATTCTTGCTACTTCTACCAGTTGTATCAATTAAAATAACGTCGCATTCTTTCATACTTTCAAGTGCCAGTTCCATTTCCTTTAAAGTTATTACTACTTTAAAAGGTAGTCCCATAATTTCAGCATAAGTTTTAAGTTGTTCAATAGCGCCAATTCTATAGGTGTCTACTGTAATTAATCCAACATTTTTCTTATCTATTAATGAAAGTTTTCCAGCTAGTTTTGCGATTGTTGTAGTTTTACCAACGCCAGTTGGTCCCACTAGTATTACCCTACCTTCCATCTTAGCGTTTGAAATAGGTATCATCTTCTGTATCACTACTTTTAGCTTTTCTCCTTCTTCCATATCCCCTTGAATATTCTTAATTCTAGTAGTTATTTTTTTGCAAACACTTTCACTAATGTCTGCACTTTCTAACTTAAGTTGAAGTTTAGTTTTACGAGGAGCCTTGTCAATCTTCTCAATAGTTCTTTCTTGAGTGTTTTCAGTTTCTTTTGCTGTTATGATATTATTAATCATTTCTTTCATTTCATGCATTTCTTTTAGTAAATTCGTAGTTACTTCTTTAGTTTCTTCTGAAGCTTCAGCTTTAATCTCTTCAGTTTTAATTTCTTCTACTTTAGAAGCTTCAGTTTTTACTACTTCAGAAGCATCTTGTTTTATCTGAGCATTTTCATCTCCCATTACTTTTCTTATTGCTTCAATACTTTCTTTTATGGAATTATCATCATTTGAGTTTAAATTCTCAATAGCAGCAGTAACCTCAATTGATTTCTTCGAAAAAAAGCCTTTTATTCCTGGTTTTCTAATCTTTCTCTGACTAATAATTACAGCATCTCTTCCTAGCTCATATCTAATTCTTGTAACAGCTTCATTCATATTATTTGCAATATATCTCTTAATAATCATTAAATAGTCACTACTCCTTCAGTTTTTATCTCAATATCATTAGGTATTTCATTTAATGAGAGTACTGTTATATGAGGAAATACCATTTCAATTAACTTTCTAAAAGGAGGTCTAATCCTTGGTGAAACTAAAATTACTGGTTGATTATCATTAAAGTAAACCGTATTCAAAACTTCCTTTATCGAATTTAATAACATTCCTGTAGTATCTGGATCTATTGCTGGGAAAGACCCTTGTACGGACTTTTGAATATTATTAGAAATTAAATCTTCTAAGTCAGGAGTTAATGTAGCCACCGTAATACTATTATTTTCATCAACTAATGGGTTACAAATAGTTCTCCCTAAAGATATTCTAACATATTCCGTCAATAATTCAATGTCTTTCGAGTTTCTAGAATTATCTGCAAGTGACTCTAAAATAGTAACCATATCTTTTATTGGAACTTTCTCTTTTAACAAACTCTGAATGACCTTTTGAACTTCTCCAATGGTCATTAAATCTGGAATAAGTTCTTCCACAACCGCACTATATTTTTCCCTCATTGAATCTATAATCATCTTGACTTCTTGTCTTCCTATTAACTCAAATGAGTGAAGTTTTATAGTTTCAGTTAAATGTGTAACTATTACAGTTGTAGGATCTACAACTGTTAATCCATTTATCTCAGCTTCTTCCCTCTGATCCCTATTAATCCATATTGCTGGAAGTCCAAAAGTAGGTTCAGTGGTCTTAATGCCTTGAAGTTGAATATCATCAGTACCTGGATCCATACATAATAGCATGTTTGGCATTAATTCAGATCTTGCAACAACAGTTCCTCTTATCTTTAAAATATATTCATTTGTCTTAAGCTGTAAATTATCTCTAATCCTAATTGGTTGAACCACAATACCCATTTCAATTGCGCACTGTCTTCTAACAGATGAAATTCTTTGAAGTAAATCTCCTCCAGAACTTTCATCCGCAAGTGGAATTAATCCATATCCTATTTCTACTTCCATTGGCTCAACTTGAATAAGATTCATAACATTGTCAGGTTCTTTTCTCTCTGTCTCAATTGTTTCTTGTTCTTTGTACTCTATATCCTTTATTAATAGCGCTTTCTCATCTTTATATAATAGATATGCACTAACCCCTGTAATACCTGATAGAAGAAAAAAAACAAACTTTGGTAATCCAGGAATAATTGCTAAAAAAAACAAAACAGCAGACGTTATTCCTATTACTTTAGGGAAAGTTGTTAATTGTCCAAATAGCTGAGAACCAAAATTATCATCGTTTCCAGAACGAGTTACTATTATACCAGAAGCAGTGGAAATAAGTAGCGCAGGTATCTGCGTAACAAGTCCGTCACCTATAGTTAATCTAACAAAAGTAGATGCAGCAGTGCCTATTGGCATTTTCAACATTAAAACTCCAATAATTATTCCTCCAAGTGAATTTATCATAGCAATAATAATGGCTGCAATGGCATCTCCTTTAACAAACTTTGAGGCTCCATCCATAGCTCCATAGAAATCTGCTTCTTGCTGAAGCTTAGTCCTTCTAATTCTTGCTTGAGATTCATCAATAACACCTGAATTTAAGTCAGCATCTATACTCATCTGTTTACCTGGCATTGCATCTAAGGTAAATCTAGCTGATACCTCTGATACTCTACCAGCACCATTAGTTATAACTATAAATTGAATTATTATAATAATTAAAAATATTATAATTCCTACTATATAATTTCCGCCAACAACAAAACTACCAAAAGATTCAATAATTTCACCTGCATAACCATCTCTTAAAATTAACCTTGTAGATGAAATATTTAAGGCTAACCTAAACAAAGTAGTAATTAATAGTAATGTGGGAAAAACAGAAAACTGCAGTACTTCCGTTGTAAACATAGTCATAAGAATTACTATTATAGCTATTGTTATATTGAATGCTATAAAAATATCTAAAAGAAAGGTTGGCATCGGAATAATAATCATTAAAACTATACCAATTACGCCAAAAGCCACTAACACGTCTGAATAATTTTTTATATTAAACTTCCTTGAATTCTCACTCAATGAGCTCTACCTCTACTTTCTTTTTTTCATCTTGAAAACTAATGCAAGTATTTCAGCAATAGCTTGATACATATCAGCTGGGATTTCAGATTCTAATTCAACTTCACTATATATCAACCTCGCTAAAGGTTTATTTTCAATTATTGGAACATCATTTTCTTTAGCAATTTCTTTTATCTTTAATGCTACCCTATCAGCACCTTTAGCAACAAGTATTGGAGCTTGATTTTTCCCCTCTACATATTTAAGTGCTACTGCTATATGAGTTGGATTTGTCACAATTACTGTAGCATCAGGTACTTGTGACATCATTCTTCTGGAAGCCATTTCTCTTTGCTTCTGTCTTATTTTCCCTTTTATCTGTGGGTCTCCTTCTTGCTGTTTATATTCCTCTTTTACTTCCTGTTTACTCATCTTCAATTCTTTGTTATAATTTCTTCTCTGATAAATGTAATCTACAAGAGCAATAACTATCAACACAAAAGTAATTTTAACAAAAATCCCCACTGCTAATTTATTAAAAACAGATAGAATTCCTGCAAAAGATAGGTCACCCATATATAATACGGATTTAAAATTAATATATATATACTGATACCCAATATATCCAATTACACTTACCATTGCTAAATTTTTGAGTAAATCCACTAGACTCTTCATAGAAAACATTCTTTTCAAACCTTTTAATGGGCTAAGTTTACTTAGTTGCGGTTTAATAGGTTCTAAAGTAAGCATAAAACCAGTTTGAACAAGATTACCGATGACTCCAAAAATCATAATTGGAATTACAAATGGAAGTATAACTAACCCTATTTTTTCTACACCTGAAACTAAAATCCTTAAAACACTTGAATAGCTTAAAGCTGTATTTAAATGATTTGAATAGAAATCCATTAAATATTTTCTTAGACTTTGTGTTGCATAGGAACCAAGTAGTGCGAAAACTAATGTGGATGCCAAAAGTGTAAAAGCTAAACTAACTTCCTTACTCTTTGCAACCTGCCCTTTCTCTCTTGCTTGCTGCTTTTTCTTTGGAGTTGCTTCTTCTGTTTTATCATCAGCAGCAAAAACAAGAATAAAGGGTAAAACCTTGTACAAATCTTTAAACATACCGGGAATTTTAGCATAATTAGCAGTAATAGCACTTGCAAAAATAGGTAATGAAATAGAAACGCAAGCGAGTCCTAAAACTATTTTTATTGGAAGACCTAATATCATTACATTTAACTGAGGAACAGTTCTTGCAACAAGCCCCATTGTTAAATCAGTAATAACTATAATAATTATTATTGGCATTGCAATCTTTAACCCAATGCCGAAATAATCTATAAAGACTCTAATTATAAGCATAATAGACTTCTGGGATAAGATAAACTTTCCAACTCCTAGTACATTAAAGCTATTTATTAATTCCATAATAAGTAGATGATGAGTATTAGTAATAAAGAATAGCATTAAAGCAAGCCAATATAGTAAAGTTTCTATAAATGTTGAATTTGTACTGGTTGTTGGATCAAACATGGACAACATTCCAAATCCAATTTGAGTATCAATAAGCTGTCCAGCAAACTTAATACTATTAAAACATAGGTTAGTAAAATAACCTAAAGTTAGTCCTGTTGTAACCTCACATCCTATAGCGGTAACCAATTGTAAATTATTAGTTATTGCAAAGCCTGATAAATCTATTCCAGGCATAACAATAAACGATATCATTCCAGCAAAGGCAACCTTACCAATATTGGGAAATCCTTTCGGAAAAAAAACTGGAACAAAAGCAAAATAGCTCGCTAACCTTATAAAAACAAATATGAAAGCAGTAAAATATGCTACGTCTATCAAATTCAATCCCACCTAATGTGATATATTTGAAATTACCCCAAAGATTCTATTTGTAAAACTGACCATTGTTGCCATCATCCAAGAGGCTGTCAATAATCCCACTAATGCAATAACCAAAAGCTTTGGAACAAAAGTAAGTGTCTGTTCTTGTATTTGTGTTGTAGCTTGAAATATACTTATTATCAAACCTATAACAATAGATGCTATTAATATTGGGGCTGAAATTAACAACCCAGTATATATTGCATCCTTTAATATACTTATTACCATATTTTCACTCAATTATATCACCTCACGTATAGCTTAGCATTAAGGATTTCACAATCAAATACCACCCATCAACCATTACGAAAAGTAGAAGTTTAAAAGGCAGAGAAATCATTACCGGTGGTAACATAAACATACCCATAGACATTAAGACGCTTGCTACAACTAAGTCTATAACTAAAAAAGGTATAAACAGTAAGAAACCTATTGTAAAGGCTTTCTTTAATTCGCTAATCATAAATGCAGGTATTACTATATAAAGTGGAACATTATCTTTAGTCATCTTAGATTTGTCTTGCTTTGAAGCATCCATAAAAAGCTTCAAATCTTTCTGCCCTGTTTGCCGTAACATAAACACTCGCAAGGGCTTTGAACCAGCTTCAATTGCTGCATCTTGAGATATACTGTTATCCATATAAGGTTTAAAAGCTTTATCATTAATTTCTGTAAAAGTAGGCGCCATTATAAAAATTGTTAGAAAAATTGCAAGGCCAGTTAAAACTTGATTTGGAGGTGCTTGCTGTGTACCAATAGCACTCCTCAAAAATGAAAACACTACTATTATTCTAACAAAACTTGTCATCATAATAATTATTGATGGCAACAAGGTCAATATAGTCAAAACTATTAATAATTTTATATTGTCTACATAATTTTTAGGCGTGCTTGTACTGTTATCAACTGAAAAATTAATTTTGGGAATAGGTATAGTTGTTGGCTGAGGCGCTGCATAAACTTTTCCTCCCCAAAACGCAATGCCAATAAATATAGTAAAAAACAGTACCACCCATATAATATATTTTCTTTTTTTCATTTTAATCTTCCTTTTTTGCGCCAGTTTTTTAGAATATCACTAACAGTTCTATTTTGAGTAAACATTTTTGAGTTTTCTATTCCTAATAGATCTTCCTCTGTAATTTCTTTAATTATCTCTATTTTGCTCTGTGAAGAAGAAAGAACATATCCTTGGCTTCCCATTTTCACTACTAAAATATTATTTTCTTTTGAAAGTGGTACTCTCTCTAAAACCTGAAGATATCTTGCATTTTGTAGTGACTGAAGTTTACCTCCACCATACTTAAAGGAGAGATATATCAAGCATAAGACAAAAACTAATGAAAATACGACCTTAATAGTCAAAATGAAATAATCAATCATTATATAAAACCTACCTTATTTATTGTACTAAAATGTCATTAAAATATATCTCGCTTACCTTGCCCTTCTTTAATAGCGGATTTATTCTCGTTATTATTTCTTTTTTCAAATCTTCAGTACCGTGATCTGTAAAATCAGCAGCTTTTTTACTTCTAAGTACACTGTTAATTGAATCTCTAACAATAGTAACTGTTGTCACCTCTTCAAGTTCAGCGGTCAATTTTTTGCTTGTGTAACCAAGCGATATTGTAGCCTTTAGATACCTTTTAGAATCCGTGTCCGAAAGATTAACTAGGAATTCTTTTTCAAAAGAATATGTGAACTCCGGAATTTCCTTTACTGCTACAGCTGGAGTAGTTGTTGTAGTTGTAGCTGTAGTTTTGGTACTATCTTTTGTTAAAGTAGAATACGCTAAAAATGCTACTAATGCTATTAAAAGAACTAACATAATAATTACAATTAACATCAATGGTTTTTCTTTTTTTTCACCCTTATCGCCTTTTTCACCCTTTTCTTTCTTTTTCACTTCGCTCATCAGATTATCTCCCCTTTACACTATCCTTAGCAGAATTAAATTGAATATTAAATATATTTTTTCTGTATTCTGTTATCTTTTCTATTATCTCTTCTCCAGATTCCAATACAATGTACTTATTTCCATTAGACAAAGTAACAGTAGTACTTCCTAGTATTTCTTCAATTTTTTCTATATGATCACTGTTTAGAATAAATTCATTACCTTTTAGACCGGTTAATTCAATCATATTTTTCTCCTAAAAACTTATTTTATTAGAATGGGGAATATATATATATTCCCCTCTTTCAGCTAAATTATCTCTTTAAATTAATTATAGTTTGTAAAATTTCATCGGCATTAGATATTGTTTTTCCGTTAGCTTCGAAGGCTCTAGTTGAGGTTATCATATCAGTGAACTGTTCTGTAAGGTCAACATTGGATGCTTCTAAAAAGCCAGAATTTATATCTCCATACCCTGCACTGTTATCTTGCCCACTTGATCCCTGTCCAGCCATAATAACTGCTGTTCCAGAATTACTTGTACTTTGATTTAAATTTTTGCCAACGTCTTTAAGTCCAGCATTATTACTAAAAGATGCTAAGGCAACTTGCCCAAGAGCAGCTTGTCTCTGATCGTCCAAGGTTGCAACTATTATTCCTTTAGAGTCTATTGAAACTTTAGTAACCTTTATATAAGTACCTGTATTGGAATCATATATTTTTTCAGGAATTTTTAATGCCTTTAAACTTGTATCCTCTGCTTTTACAACACCCTTAGCATTAACAAAATTTATTCTATTGTTTGCATCGATACTTTGAACTGGTGTACCACCTGCATAAGCTGAGCTTGGTGCAGCACCACTAATTGCATTGGAGAAAGAGGGTACAGCTGGTGCTGCTGCTGATGTTGTTAATACAATGCTTACATTTTGTGTAAATCCACCACTTGCAAGAGCAGTATTAATTTTATCTTGTATATCAGTAGCAGCTGTTGCTGATGCTGGATCAACATCAAAAGTTATAGTTTTTGTAGCTGTATTTATAGTGGCTTTGGGTGAAGTTCCTGCAGCAGTTACTCCTTTCACAAATGTATAACCGTTTAATCCTGAACCTGGGCTTGCCTTAAATGTAAGTGTATCTGGTGCTGTTGACATTGTTGCCATAGTTGTAGGTGCAACTCCAGTAGCAGTAACAGTGTTGGATTCTCCAGTAACCGAGTATCCCATAACTCTGTAGCCATCAGATGTTACAAAGTTTCCTTTAGAATCACGACTAAAAGATCCGTCTCTTGTATAAAAAATTTGTGCATTAGAACTAGATAATGAGGTTCCATCAATTGAATGGTTTCCTTGAGTTGGATCAACGAGTATAGTGCCATCGCCATAAATGTCTGGCCCTTTTTCTACCATGAAGTATCCATCACCGTCAACTGCTAAATCAGTTACACTACTAGTTGGTGTCATGGTACCTTGAGATTGATTCACATCAATTCCAGCTAATTTAACACCTAAACCTATCTGACTTCCATTGACTCCACCTTGGTTAGGGGATGCCCCTTGAGCCTGTGAAACAGATTGACTAAGCATATCCTGAAATCTTGCCCTTGAGCCCTTAAAGGCTGTAGTTCCTACATTGGATATATTATTAGCAGTAACATCAAGTTTCTGTTGATTAACCTTCATACCTGAATTACCTGAATATAATGATCTTAACATATATAAAACCTCCATAATTTTTATTTTTTATTCTTTGCTTCTATCCATCAACAAAGTTGGCTTCCTACAAGAGGTCCAGCCATTTTTATAACATTACAACACTGTCTATATTAGTAAACACATTACCCTTACTACTTTCTTTATCCATTGCTGTAATTATAGTTCTATTTTTTATACTTGTAACAAGTGCTATATCTTTATATAGAATTAAACACTCTTTAGCTCCTTTTTCCTCAGCCTTATTAATTCCGTCATTAATTTTGTTCATGTCTGTTGAATCCAAATTTATATTTCTATTTTGCAATCTTTCTGCAGCATGATTGGAGATTACAAAACTCTCATTTTTATTTACAGCATTATTTAACGCATCTTTAAAGCTAGTATTTGAATTTGCTGTATTGTTTTGTTTTTTGACTTCAGTAGTTAAATTATCCACCGTAGAAAAAGGTTTTCCATTAATAATTTTAAAGCCCATTTATCGCACCTACTTCTAAGTTGTTGGTGTGGTTGTCGGTGTTGGTGTTGGTGTTGGTGTTGGTGTCGGTGTTGGTGTTGGTGTTGGTGTAATAACTCCTGCTACCTCTACAACGTCCTTATAATCAAAATCCTTAAGCACAGCCTTACCAGCAGCATCAACTTTAAGTTTTCCATCGGTGCCAAACATTTGAACTGTAACATTAATATTGCTTCCATTTTTTGATATTCCCACTACATTTCCCATGTTAGCATTTCCCTTTTCATCAGTTCCATTAAGTAATACAGTTCTTACCAATAATGGAAGTTGCACCTGAAAAAGAAAGGTTTGTATTTAAATTTGTTAACTGCTCTAAAGATGTAAACTGAGCTAATTGAGATATAGTTTCTGAAGGATCCTTTGGCTTAGTAGGATCTTGATTGCTCATTTGCGCTACTAAAATTTTTAAAAAAGAGTTTTGATCTAACTGTCCATTTTTTTTAACTATAGGCGTCCCCCTATTAGTTTTTGAAGCACCATTAAGCGAACCAGTTGATGTGTCAGTTGATGTATCTATAACATCTGCCATTTTATTACCCCCTATACTAAAATATTTACATTACTATCATTGCTATTAATTTCCTCTATTCCGCTACTTTCATCTTCATCAAAATAGGATCCACCACTTTTCTTTGCCTTGATTTGATCCCTTATTTTGTTGTGAATCTTGTTTTAAAAAAGACCCTTCACCATTAAAAACATCTACAGAAAAACTTTGAATACTTGTGTTGTTACTACTTATTTTATTATTAATATCTTGAAGATTGGAATTCATTAACTGAAAAGCTTCTTTATTAGAAGTTGTTATAGTAGCTTTCATTGCGCTTCCCTCTTGTGTTAGTTTAATTACTACTTCACCTAAGTCCTTAGGATTTATCTTTACAGTTAATTCTTTAATATCATTTGCTTCCATAAACTTAACATTTTTTATAACGTCATTAGTAACATTATTTTTATTTATTGGTACAATTTCTGTTTTAATTATCGGAATGCTTTCCTTTTGATTGTTGGCTACTCTGTTTAACAAATTACCAAAGTTTTGCGTTTTATCGCTATCATCCTGTTGAGAAATTTTCTTCAAAATTTTATCTGCATCAGCACTGGTTTGTAAGTTAGAACTATGAGAGTCTTTACTTCCTTGTTCATTTGAATAAGTTGTCTTTGTATCTGTTGTAAACTGTGGTTTTACAAAAGTCTGAACTTCTTGGCTGCTCTGTTTTGTTGAAATTTCTTTTCCAGCCACATCAACAACTTCAATTATTTTAAGAAGTGAATTCTGCAATTTTAACATATCCTGATTTTTTTCTGGAGATTTCTGTGATTCTGACTGAGCACTTACTAAAATCTTCTCTACTAAATCTTTAATCTCCTGAATTTCTGGAGTTTGTTTTTGTAACAAGGCTTTATTACTGTCAGTAGAATTAGATATATCTGTTTTTAATGTAAGGATAGATGTATTAATTGTTTCGTTATCCGTTTTTTTAACTTCTTTAGATAATCCAGCAATTGAAGAAGCCTTAGATAAGTTTGAGGATGATTTTTCCAACTGAGTTACAAGTTTTGAAAGAGTATCTATTGTCTTAGTATGGTTACTTTTATCCTGTACTTGTAGTTCTGAAATCAAGTTTGTAAGTACATCCGATGTTTTCGTGTCGGTTCCTTTTGTCACTTTTAATTCAGCTATCACCTTTGAAAGTACATCTGATGTTTTCGTGTCGGTTTCTTTTGCTTCTTTTATTGCTTTTAATTCAGCCATCAGGTTTGAAAGTACCTCTGGTTCTTTAGACTCTATTTCATTTGTACTCTTAGTTGATAAATCAACAGTTGTATTCATTTTATTATCTTGAATTCTAGAATTCAGCTCTTGTATCAAAGTGCTAAGCATTGATAGCAAATCAATATCATTTTCCTTGGTGTTATCTTTTTTTAATGCATCAGTTGACGTAATTGCATCTTTAGTATCAATATCACTTGTCTTTAGCGAAATCTTATCACTTACTTTAGTCAAAAGAGCAATCAAGTTTTCTAATTTACTTTCAATAGAATCATCTTTAATGTCTGATTTCTTGCCATCCAATAATTTGCTAAAAATCACTCCATCTTTCTTGTTTCCAGCTACAGATACAGCTTTGCTACTTTGAGTACTGGTTGGTTGTACGGTTTTTGAATCTATAACCATGTTTTCCATTTTCTCACCTCCCTTCAATCATAAAAATTACATGTTATTTTTTCTTCTAATGAAACCATAAAGTGCAAATTCATCATTTGCTTTTTGTTCTATCATATCCTGTTCTTTCCAAAACAATATTTCTTTCTTTTCCTTTAAAGTTTCAACAGTTTTTCTCTCTATTTGCTTTTTTTCAAGCTCCAGCCTCTTTTCTTCTAATTTCATGATATTTTCATTAAGCTCGATTTTAGTATCATCAATATTATTATTAACCGCGTTAAGATAGTTTGATTTGATTTTACGTTCAATTAGTGACGAAGAATCGCTCTTATTAACCTTAGCATAATTTTCTTTTAGATTTTCTAACTTAAGTTCAGTATTCTCCTTTTGAACCTGAGCTTCTTTAAATCTAATTTTACTTTCTTCTTCCTTATCAATTCTTAAATCTAATAATTTCTGTAATCGAAATTTATATCTATCCATAATATCTCCTTAGTTTATTATCGATTTTAGCATTGATAAACTTTCATCTAAACTGTTATGATCATTCATTTTTTGTTTTAGAAATCCGATAATACCATCATTATATTTGATAGCTAAGTCAACTTTTTTGTTACTTCCTCTAACATAAGCTCCTATATTAATTAAATCCTCAGAATCCCTATATGTGGCCAGTAGATCACGGTAAAAGGACGCTGCATCTTTATGATCTTCATCAGCAATTTCTGACATAAGTCTACTGATACTTTTTAGTACATCTATTGCAGGATAGTGGTTCTTTGCAGCTAAGTCTCTAGATAAAACAATATGTCCATCTAGAATACCCCTTACAGCATCAGCAATTGGCTCATTAAAATCATCGCCATCAACTAAAACAGTATAAAATGCTGTTATAGAACCTTTGTCAGACATACCTGATCTCTCCATTAATCTAGGAAGCATTGCAAAAACAGAGGGTGTATAGCCTTTAGATGCAGGAGGTTCTCCTATTGCAAGTCCAATTTCTCTTTGTGCCATTGCAAATCTAGTAACTGAATCCATCATTAGGATAACTTTTTTTCCTTGATCCCTAAAGTACTCAGCAATAGCTGTAGCAGTAAATGCACCTTTAAGCCTTACAAGTGCTGGTTTGTCTGAAGTGGCACATACTACTATTGACTTTTTCATTCCTTCTTCACCTAAGTCTTTTTCAATAAAATCTAAAACCTCTCTACCTCTTTCTCCAATAAGAGCAATAACGTTAACGTCAGCTTCTGCATACCTAGCTATCATTCCAAGTGTAGTGCTCTTGCCAACTCCACTTCCAGCAAAAATTCCAATTCTTTGTCCTTCTCCACATGTAAGGAATCCATCAATAGCACGAACCCCTGTAGGTAATATGTTTTTAATTCGTCTTCTTTTCATTGGATCTGGAGGTTCTCTATCTAAAGGATACAAATCTCCACTCAAAATTTCTTCGTTATTTAAAGGATTTCCTAGTCCATCAAGCACCTTTCCAAAAAGATCTTCTGAGCATTTTACTCCTAACGGTTTTTCTTCTGGAACTACCCTACAACCTGGTGCTATACCAATTAATTCTCCAAGCGGCATTAAGATAACATCTTCATCTTGAAAACCAACTACCTCACATGGAATTGGTTGATTTTTTTCATTATATATTGTGCAAACTTCTCCTACAAAAGCTCTAATACCAAACACTTCAATAGTTAGTCCGATAACTTTCTTAACTCTACCTTCTGAATAAATGTAGTTTCCTTCTCTTACCTTTTGTATCAAATTCCCGAAGTCTAAATTTATCATCTTTAATCATTCTCCTCAAGAATCTTTTTAACCTTAGTAAAACCAACATCAATTCCAACTTCTAGGTGTCCATTATCTTTTTCTACAACTGCATTTCCAAGTTCTACAGTATCATCATCAATAACAAAAACTTCACATTTAAAAGTCAGTTGTTTCTTCCAAACCTCTATGCAGGCTTTAAGTTCTTTAACATAATTGCTATTACATTTAATTACAAAGTTCTTTCCACTTTTAACTTGATTTAATGCATCCATAACCATAAGGTTTATAGAATCTTCAGCATGTACTTCTTTTTTAAGAATATTTTTCACGATTTCTAAAACTAAATCTTTTATTTCATTTTTCTTATCATCTAAATATTGTTCGTACTCATGTTTTGAATTTAGCAATAACTTATCAGCATAATTTGCTATTTGTTCTGCTTCATTTATTATGCCCTCTGCTTCATGTTGAGCTTTTAAAACATGTTCTTCGTAAGCTCTATCATAAGAATCAGTGTATCCTTGCTTCTCCCCTTCAGAATAACCCTTTTCATAAGCTTCCTTTTCGATTGCATTTGCTCTTGTATAGGTATCTGAAATTATATGCTCACTTTGCTTTCTTGCATTTTCAATAATTGAATTTGCTAAATTTTCATAGTTAACTTCAAAACTTGATTTCACTAATCCATCAGAATTACTCTCTGGTTTTAAATCAGAGCAATTGGTTTTTATCTCCAACTTTCCATTTTCATTAATACTACTGTTCTTTATAACATTAAACGATGATTGCATCTTCTCCACCTCTAGATATAACTATTTCTCCAGCATCATCCAACCTTCTTATAACTGCAACAATTTTCTGTTGCGCCTTTTCCACATCCATTAACCTTACTGGTCCTAAGAACTCCATATCCTCCTTTAAAGAAGCTGCTGCTCTCTTTGATTGATTTCTAAATATTGCACCTGCCACTTCGTCAGAACATCCTTTAAGGGCCAAAGCAAGATCTTTAGATTCAACTTCTCTAAGAATTCTTTGAATTGAAATATCATCAAGAGTAATAACATCTTCAAATATAAACATGGATTGCTTAACTTTTTCAGCAAGTTCTGGATCCACTCTTTCAAGACCTTCAGTAATATTTTTCTCTGTGGTTCTATCAACTTGGTTCAATATATTTACTATAGTTTCTACTCCACCAATTACGGTGATATCAGATCTAACTACAGAAGATAGCTTGGAATTTAAAACCTTTTCTATTTCCTTTATAACCATAGGGGATGTGTTACTCATATTAGCAATTCTATATGCAACATCACCTTGTACCTCTTCTGGCAAGGACGATACAATTTGTCCTGCCTTATCTGGTTGCAAATAGCACAATATTAAAGCAATAGTTTGAGGATGCTCATTTGTAATAACGTTTAATAATTGATGAGCATCCGCTTTTCTTGCAATAGCAAAAGGTCTAAATTGTTCTGTAGCCTCTGTTACTTGATCCAGGATTTCTTTTGCTCTTTGATTTCCTAGAGCCTTTCCAAGTAAATCTCTTGCATAATCAAGTCCACCTTCAATAAGATAGTCTTTTGCCTTATTCATATTAACAAATTCAGTTAAAATATCATTTTTAATATCATTCTTCACTGAACTCATATTTGCAATTTCGTAAGTGATCTTCTGTATCTCTCTCTCAGGTAGTTTTTTTATAATAGGAGCAGCAACATCTGGTCCCAAAGTAATAAATAAAATAGCTGACTTTTGTACTCCAGTTAGTTTTGCAGTGTCTTTTTCCTTTGCCACCAGTTATCACCTCTCCTCGTCCGCTAGCCAAGCCTTTACAATATCAGTTACCTGATCTGGTTTATTTTTAGCATAATTCCTTATTTCACTCTCGATATGAGATTCTTTATTCTCTGATTCAAAATCTATTGGTTCAAACACCTCGTGTATCTTGGGTTCCTTAGGAGTTAATTCATTCCCAATGAGAACATTTAATCCACCTTCTTCGAGTCCTGTAACAGGCTCAGGATTCTTACCTTTATGTTTCTTCACAGAAATTCCAATAATAGCTAAAACAATTACAGCTCCTAATGCAATTCCAACTTCTTGATAAAGTTTTTGTCTTAATTTTTTCTGATTTGCTGCATCTAGAGCAGCTAAATCAGCTTTGTGAGCCTTACTTGTAGCGTCATTAAATTTCATACCTGCTACAGTTATCTCATCATTTCTTGATGCATCAAAGCCAATGGCATTGCTTGCAATTTTAGAAACTTCAGCCTTTGTTGCATCACTTATAGCTCCATCAACTATAATTGAAGCTGTCAGTCTCAAGACCTTACCAGGTGCAACATTAGTTTTAGTTTCAGTTTGTCCATTATCATTATTAGTAGTAGTTTCTTTATAGGTAGCACTAGAGTTACCCGAACCAGTTGAAGCTGGATAAGATACAGTAGAAGAATTAGTACTATTATCCAATGGACTTCCACTATTATTAGTTGTTCCACCATTTGTTGAAGTTTGATCTATGGTTTTTTGACTTACAACAGGACCCGCGGTTTTTTCAACTGAATCAATTTGAGTCGCGTTAAAATCCATATCTGCGTTAACTTTTACTGTAACATTTCCATTTGAAGAAACAGGCTGAACAAGCGCATAAATTTTATCTTCAAGCTTTTTTTCATATTCAGTTTTCAATTGCTGTTGATTCTGAGTAGCTTCAGCTACAGTGGCAGAATTATCTTGTCCTTTTGATAACCTAGCAGTCAAAAGCTTCATGTTTTGATCTACAATTTCAACATTTTCTTGCTTTAAATTTTTAACAGACCCACTCAATAAAGCAACCATAGCTTTTACTTGATCATTTGTAAGATTATTTCCCGATTTTAGTTTAAGCGTAACAGATGCTGTGGAAGGATTTGTATCCTTAACAAAAGCTGTGTCCTCCTGCATTACTAAGTGAACCCTTGCTGAATCAACCTGTGGAAAGCCTTTAAGTGTTCTTTCAAGTTCACCTTCAAGAGCCCTTTGATAAGTAATTGTCATCTCTTGGTCAGTCATACCAAATTGACTTGTATTATCAAATAGTTCAAACCCTTTACTGCCGGAAGTTAAACTTGTTGCTAATTGAAGTCGTAACGTATCTACTTGACTTGCTGGAACTAGTATTGTAGTTCCTTGAACTTTACTTTTAACGTTTTGTGACTTTAATTTATCCAAAACCACTTTAGAGTCAGTAGAATCCATATTAGAAAAAAGCACTCCATATTTTGTATTATTAGTATACAAGACTAAAGCTATTAAAGAAAAAAACACAACGAAAACTAGCATACAATAGGCAATTTTTTTGCCAAGACTTAAACCTTTAAATTTTTCAAAAAGACCTCTTAGCCTCTCTGCCAATTTCCTCATTTAACCGCACTCCTTATTACATTTGAGTTCTATTAAGTTCTTGGTAAGCATCAATTATCTTGTTTCTCACCTGCACAGCTAATTCTAAGGACATTTTAGCCTCTTCACCTGCCAGCATTACCTGATGAACATCCACACTATTATCACCTTTAATAAACTGCTCAGTAATGTTTTCAGAGTTGAGCTGTTGATTATTCACATCATCAATTTTTGATTTTAAAACATCTAAGAAAGATCCTTGGCTTGTACTATTAGTGCCACTAGAAATATTAGAACTATCAGTAAGTTTAATGTTGTCAAATATTTTAGTATCTGGAACAAAACTATTTACACTTATACTCATATAATATTCTCCTTTATTCTACGTTATTTTCCTATTTCTAACGCTTTAGTAAACATACTTTTTTCAGCTGACATAGCACTTACATTTGCTTCATAAGCCCGTGTTGCAGAAATCATATCTGCCATTTCATTCAAAGTATTTACATTAGGCATACTAACATAACCATCATTATCTGCATCAGGGTTAGTAGGATCGTATACTTTTCTAAATGCTGATTGATCACCAACAACACCAACAGCCTTAACCCCTCCCAGTGTTGTTGTTTCCATGCCAGTTCTTGAATCAATTTGTTTTACCAAACTTTCATGAAATACGGCAACTTTTCTTCTGTAAGGCTCACCATTTGCTCCTCTAGTAGTGTCAACATTTGAAATATTTGATGCAATTGTATCCATCCTTAATCGTTCTGCAGAAAGACCAGTTGCACTAATTCTTAAAGCACTAAAAGCACCCATTTGTTATTTCCTCCCATCACTAATAATGAATTTTTGTATTTCCAGTCGATTATTAATTTCTGTAGTTAAAGTCAAATAATTTAAAGTGTTAGTAGCCTGGTCAGCCATCTCATTATCAATATCAACACTATTACCATCTTGATTCATACTAACATCTTTATCTTGAACTATTTGAGCATCTCCATTAGCACTACTATCTTTTATATGTGCTGCTTGGGTAACTTTAAGGTGAAGAGAGTCTACACTATCATTGAGATTATCTTCAAATTTAACATGATAAGCTTTATAGCTTTTTGTATTTACATTAGCTATGTTGTTTGAAATAACTTTACTTCTTAAGGTTCCCGCATCTAAACCTTTTTTGAGTAAGCTATAAACATATTGTCCTTTATCTATATTACTCACATTTTTAACCTCCTTCAACAGTATCTTTTATAATAATCTGTAAAATTTTAAGTTAACATGCATTATTTAATATGAATTTATATTGTATTAAAAAAATTCATTTATATTTTCATTATACTATGCAAATATTCTTTTGTAAAATGCAAAACGCAATTATATTACATAATTTTAACAAAAATAATAAGAATATGATTAAATCAGATTCTTATTTGCAAATTATGTAATTTTAACGTAGTTTATTCTCGAATAACTCCAAATTTAAGTATTGTTCATACAATTCTCTAGCTTTTTCTACAGATATCCTAGAATTAATTAAGTCACCATGAATAATATATAAAATGCTTTCCATCTCTGAATTTCTATTTTTTGCTTCCTTCATACTGTTTTCGATATTTTTCGCTAAAAAAGTTCTATCATTTTCTATGCTGTCATTCCATTGGTTAATATAGTCTATCATCTCTTTAGCTCTAATAATTGTATCCTTCTCTTTTGAGTTTTTCATTATCTCATTGGTTTTAGCTTTAATAGTTTCTATGAATTCATTTACTAAATCTACATTATTCTTCATAATATCTCTCCTTAACTATATTTGCCTGCTAAATTGATAATATTAATTCTTCATTTAATCTAATTATACTACTTACTCAAAATAATTCTACAATAATAATAATTTATTTACATAACTCGCAGAAAATTTTAATTTCACAAATGCAGAGAAAATAAAAGATTACATTTTACTTAGAATTACATTAAATAATACAAAAGCCCGAAACAGATTTGACTCCATTTCAGACTTATTACACTTCACTACTCAATTAATCTTTTCCAGCATCAATTCCGCCAATGCATCTCTACTATTTCTCTTTCTTCATTTAGCAAAGCGTAATCCTTAAAAGCATACATTTCAAAATACATTCTTCTTTCATCATCGCAGCAGTATATTTTCTCACCATTACCTATGACCTGTACTTTAAATACTGTGGATGCATTCTACTGCATTAATAAGTTCTTGTTCGCCATAATGTCTTAATTCATTATTTTGTACAATTTCTTTATAAACCTCTTCAGTTATATACACTTCATTGAAAAGTTCCCATAATAAATTCAATTTTTTAATAATACATAAACCTATTATAGCACTAGAATTACAAACAATATTAATCATTTTTATGCTCCTTAAATAGGTCTTTTAATGCTATTTCATCTTCCTTTATGTCTTCATCAGTATATTCTCCCCATGGTATATTTTTTAATTTAAGTGTATAAATAAAGTCATTTAATGAAAGCTCTGCAATTTCAGCTGCTCTTGCTAAAGAGACACTCTTAGCCACAAACAAACTTATTGCTATTGAAATACGTACATTTTCATCAAGTGAATCGCCATGTGCTAAATCATCTAATAATGGAAGTACATCTTCCGGTATAATAACCGCATTGTTTCTTCTCAATTCCATAAAACTCAGCCTCCTTTTCTATTATTATATCATAATCATATTATTAGTAATCATAATCTTAAAATAATGCTTTGAGACATCTTATATTTCTTTTAGGTGTTTTCCAGTAGTAATGAACCATACAACTTGCTCTGTTCTCCCCTTTGATACTATTACATCTTTAGTCTCATTTACTAGTTCCTTTGTTTCATAATTCTGATTCTGTTTGTTCCATCTTAGGCTTTTATCATTTCACTGCATTATTCAAATTATGAAGTGAATATTTTATAGCTGATTTTCTGTTAGTCCTCGTATTACAATAGCTCTTCATGTTTCAGCCACTACAGAATATTTTTGCAGTGAACTCCCTTTTCTGCCATAGATATTGGCACTACCGAAACTATCGACATACTTATTTTCACAGTGTCAACAGTGTCGGTATTTTAGGATTGTAGCAGTATTCACTACATTTTCGGTTCACTACTACTGACTACTTCTATTTTAGATGTCTAGTAGGGCTGAAACTGTGCCCTGTTTGCCCTGCAAAGTAGGAATAGCCCCTATAGCAAAATGAGCATCAATAGCTATTTCTAAAGCCATTAATGCTCATTCTAATATTTTCCCATGTTCTGTTCTTCTGCTTCTGCTATACACTTACATCCAAGTAATTTCCTAAATTAGAATCTACTGCACCGTCCTTAATCATTTCTGTCATCTGAGTAGCAGTTTGCTTTCCTGTATCCATTGTTAGCTTCATCACTGCTAAGCCAGCTGATTCCTTTACTCTTGATTGACTCATTGCCATTGATAATGCTGCTATATCCATATCATTACCTCCTACTCTCTTAATTAAGAAAGGAGCCAGAGCTTCCACCCTGACTCCCTAATATTACTTTTATAAGCTTATCAATTATCTAAAAATTACTATCTTAATAATTGAAGAACTTGTTGTGGTTGTTGGTTAGCTTGTGCAAGCATAGCTTGAGCAGCTTGGCTAAGAATGTTGTTCTTTGAGAATATAGACATTTCTTTAGCCATATCTACGTCTCTAATTCTTGATTCAGCTGATGTTAAGTTTTCACTTGATGTTCCTAAGTTAGCTATTGTGTGCTCTAATCTGTTTTGGTAAGCACCAAGTTTACTTCTTTCAGTTGAAACAGTTTCTATAGCGTCATTTATTGTTTTGATTGCAGTGTTTGCTGCTGGTTGAGATGAAACATCAATACCAGCTTGTACAACGCCTTTTGTCATTGTTCCATCTGCTGCGAATGTTGCAGCTGTTGAAGCTGTATCTGTTATTGTAATTGTTGCTGCAGTTGCTGCAGTTAAAGACCCATCAAGCTTAACAGTTAATCCACCATTTGCTGCATCAGTAAATGTTGCACTTGTTGCAGTATTTTTAACAACTACACTACCTGATCCAATTGTTAACTTTACTTCGTTTGCAGCTAATCCAGCAGTAGTTGCTGCTGTTCCAGCTCCAGAAGCAGCTATAGCACTTGCATTACCAGTTGCAGTTAATCCAATGCTTGCATTAGTAAATGCTGTATTTATATTTGCAGCAGTCCAATCAGCAGCAGTTCCACTACCTGTAAGTGTAATTGTTTTTGCAGTATTATCTATAGCTGCTGTTGGGGCACCGCCACCTGAAGTTGCAGTTATAATTTTGTAACTATTATATGTGGATGACTGAGTAGATGAAGTTATAGTTACACCTGTCATTCCAGCTGCACCTGCTGCCCATGCTGTAGCTGCCGCTGTAGCATTAGCTGATAATGTCAAACTTGCTCCATTAGTTATTGAAGTACCTTTAAGTGATTTATCAACAGTTGCTCCAGTTGCATCTGTTGCTCCACTTGTAGCTGCAACAAACGCATTAGATGCAACTCCTAAAGTTTGAGCATCCATAGAACCAAGTGTTAACTTAATATTTTGACCACTATTAGCACCAACTTGATAAGTATCATTTAAGTTTCCACCTAAAAGATTTTTTTGGTTGAACTCAGTGTCATTTGATATTCTAGTTATTTCTGTTGCTAACTGATCCATTTCACCTTGAATTTGTTTTCTATCAGTACCAATATTAGTATCTGAAGCTGATTGAACTGCAAGTTCTCTCATTCTTTGAAGAATTGAGTGAGTTTCATTTAATGCACCTTCACCAGTTTGTATTAATGATATAGCATCTTGTGAATTACTTGAAGCTTGATCAAGACCTCTGATTTGTCCTCTCATTTTTTCTGATATAGCAAGACCTGCTGCGTCATCTCCAGCCTTGTTTATTCTAAGACCTGTAGAAAGTTTTTCCATTGCTTTACTTCCACTAGTTGAGTTAATGTTTGCATTCCTAATTGCATTGTTTGCTGCGATATTGTGATTAATTACCATAATAATTCCTCCTTGATTTTTTAAGTGCACTTCCTTGCACACTATTTTTATTTATAGTTAAGCTCTTTGAGCTTACTAACTAAATGGTTGAAATGTTGTTTTTGAACACTTTGTCAACCTTCTGCTGTGATTAATGTTTTTGGTATTGTGAGTCGGCCAACTCAATAACAGATAAAAAATATATAACAAACCTTTCGGTTTATTAACAAAATAAAAAGAGCTAATTCATTCTGTCTCGCCAGCGTCCTGCTGGTTTACAAAATAAATTAGCTCCTCCTGAGCACTTTTATATGTAGTTGTGGTATTTACTATTTAGCTGATTTTAAGCTTTCTAGAATTTCTCCTCTAGTTATAACAAGCTCCTTTGGCGCATCAATGGCAAGTCTTAAATCACCATTTTCAGATTTAACTACCTTTACCATTATTTCATCACCTATCATTACATATTCTCCTGGCTTCCTGCCTATTACTAACATTATTTTTTCCTCCTTGAACAAATAAAAATGGATGATCATAATTTCCAACCATTTTTGCGTCCTGCAAATTAGATTGGGTTCTAAATCATCCATGATTTAATATTATATTTTTTATATTTCATTGTTATATTTAGTATTTCGTAGATAAATTACATAACTTTATACCTTTTGTAAAAATATTTTATAAAAATATTTTTTTGTGTAATATTAGATTAATTTACCTAGTTAATTATCGGATTTACATTTTAATACTTTAGTGCATAATGAAAAGAATAAAAAAAAGAGGGTCATGTCAATAAATAAAATTTATTGACATGACCCCTGGTGCACCTACAAATCTACTTTATATTATCTAGAATTCTCAATACATCCTGTGGGAATCTATTTGTTTGTGCAATCATAGCTGTGCTTGCATCTTGGATAATACCATTTTTAGAATACTCAATCATTTCCGCTGCAACATCAGTATCAGTAAGATCACTAGAGGCACTTGTTAATCTATCAGAAATTTCACTAGTTTCCTGTTGACCTGTATCAAATCTATTTTCTAAAGCTCCATATTTGCTCCTAGCAGCAACAACTTGATTAATTGCACCATCTATTACACCAAGTGCACTGTCAGCACCTGCCTTTGTTGTTACATCTATATTGGAAAGAAAATTTACTCCATCTCCAATGTTATTACTTGAAAAATTATAAGTTGGAATATCAAGTAGGTCGTACGGATTTGCTCCAATTGCTGTTGATACTGGTTTTAAGCTTGGGTCTGTATTTCCAATTAGATTTATTCCATTAAAGGTAGTACCTTTTGAAAGGTCATCGATATTTTTAATCATTTGACCAATTTCACCTTGAATTATTTGCTTATCACTATCATTAACGGTTCCAGTGTTTGCTTGAACTGTTAGTTCTCTAATTCTTTGAAGGCTTGACGAAATTTCATTTAGTCCTCCTTCAGTAGTCTGCAACATACTTGCACCATCCTGTAAGTTTTTATTTGCTATTTGTAACCCTCTTACCTGCATATTTATAGTTTCGCTACTTGTAAGTCCCTTAGGATTATCTTTTGCGCTATTTATCTTCAATCCGCTAGAAATCCTCTGAAGCGCAGTACTTTGCCTTTCTACCGCTTTAGAGTAACCCGAATATATATTTAATGATGGTATATTATGACTAAGTCTCATAAAAATCAACTCCAATTATTTTCTTATTGTATATTATCGTATGAAAATAATTTTACTTTAGAAAATAAATGTATATTTATTGACTTTAATCAAAGTAGTCAATTTAAACTTTTCGTAACTATCCAATTTTCCGTTTCTTTGATTCCCTGCTCTAACGTAAATTTCGGTTCCCAATTCAAGAGCTTCTTAGCTTTAGAATAATTACACTTAAGTTTCATAATCTCACTTTGAGGATGAATATGTGTAATATGATTAACTCTCACTCTATCCTGAGAAATAATCCTAGCTAGCTTATTTATACTTACATCTCTTCCTGTACCTGCATTTACTATTTCACCGTCAACCCTATCTGAAAAACCAGTTTCTACAACAAAGCTAGCACAATCTTTTACATAAAGTAAATCTCTAGTTTGCGCCCCCGATCCATAGATGTTAATATCATTACCCTTTAAGGAATTATTAATAAATATAGCTACAACTCCACCTTCGCCGCCAGTTTTTTGAAAAGGCCCATAGGTGTTAAAGGGTCTAATTACAACAGTAGGCAACTTATATGTATTATAATAAGAAAGCACCATGTTTTCAGCAGCTATTTTACTACCTCCATAAGGGGATACAGGTTTAGTGGTATGTTCTTCATTTATTCCCTGTTCACCAGCAACATCATAGACCATACAAGTGCTCATAAAAACAACTTTACATGAATGTATATTGTCCTTCGGATCTAATACCCAGCCATCACTATTCATTTTACCATGCTCCCCAAACATTTGAAGCTTAGCTTTTTCAAGAATATTAAAGGTTCCCACTGTATCATTATAAAAAGTGGTTTTAGGATCATCAATGCTATCTTGAACATTTATAGAGGCTCCAAGATGATATATGATATCATATTTTTCTTTAAACACCTTATCTAATATTTCAGAATCATTAATATCCCCTTTAATAAATTGAAATGAATCTTTTTCAAATTCTTTTAGATTTTCTAAGCTGCCATTAGATAAATTATCAAGACCAACAACTTTATGTCCATCAGACAATAACTGTTTCACAACCCATCTCCCTATAAAACCTGCAGCCCCTGTTACTAATATGTTCATTCCACTACCTCCACTTATAAAAAAATAAGGTCCATATTATTAGAAAACTTAAATTAAACCTTCTACTTTTATTAATCTTCTAACTTCTTCCTTACTAATATAAAGAGCATTTGTAGAGTTATAGCTTCCTAAGTTAGTTCTAGGGAAACTTCTGTAAAAATCGCTAATGTGGTTAGAAAAGCTTGTAGGCAAAACAGCATACAAATCACCTAAATCAAAAGCAAATTCTGACTCTTCCCTAGTCATTAATTCTTCAAATCTTCTTTCCCCTGCTCTAAGACCTATATTCTGTATTTCTATATTTTCTTTATTGATACTTAGTTTAGAACAATGTTCTTCTATTATCACTTCGGCTAAATCATTAAGTTTTATCACGGGCATTTTTAGTACAAATATCTCACTTCCTTTACCTATTTCAGAAGCTGTCATAATAAGATCAACTGCTTGTGTCAGAGACATCATGAATCTAGTCATATTAGGATCTGTTATAGTAATTTTATTATGCGTTTCAATTTGACTCTTAAATAATGGAATAACTGAACCTCTTGATCCCATAACATTTCCAAATCTAACTGCAACAAATTTTGTTCTACTGTTTCCTTTACTATAATTTGCTGTTTGAACAAGTTTCTCTGCTAAAAGTTTTGTAGCCCCATAGGAATTGGTAGGATTAATTGCTTTGTCTGAACTGGTAAAAACTACACTTTCTACATCATAATGATTAGCTGCTTTAATTACATTTTCCATTCCAATAACATTTGTTTTAATAGCTTCATCAGGATTATATTCACATGAAGGTACATGTTTCATAGCAGCTAAATTAAACACAATATCAATATCATACATTGCTCTCTCTACTCTGTCATAATCTCTTACATCTCCAATTAAAAATCTTATTTTTTTAAGATTCTCCATATCATGTTCCATGATAAACTGTTTATACTCGTCTCTACTAAATATTCTTATAACTTCAGGATTTTGTTTTAAAATTTCCTTTGCAAGACCATAACCAATAGTTCCTGTTCCTCCAATAATTAAAACCTTTTTTCCTGTATAGTATCCCATGAAATTCCTCCATTTGTATTAGTAATTTCTTTATTAGAATATACTATTTATTACAACATTTAAATTATCCTAAAACATTAATTACCTAATGAATTAATGTATTTTGCTATTTCTTCTACACCTTTCCCATCTATTAGTTTTTGAGCTTTAAGGGATATTTCTCTTCTAGCTTCTATATTCTTAGACAATTCATCTATTTTATTAATTAACCTTTTATTATCAATTCTATGGTACCACCCTAAATAATTAATTATCCCCATTTCATGCATTTTTTCCGCAATACCTAGTTGATTGTCTGCTAAAACAATTCCTAAAGTGGGGGTACCACAAGCTGCTAGTTCATAAAGAGTACTTCCAGCTGCAGAAATAGCTAAATCACACCTATTCATTAGTTCATACATATTAGCATTAAAGTAGAAATGAACATTATCACTTTCATGACTTAAAATTTTTTGAATATATTCCTTTTCAAAAGAGGAGCCAATAGCTACATGAAAGTTGTAATCTGTTTCCTTTACACAATTTAAAATGGTTTGTGTAAAGCATAAAGAATCTGCTCCTCCCGCGGTTATCATAATGTCTTCCACCTTTTCACTAATATGTTTAGGTTTTGTATTTCTAAATTCATCCCTAAGCATAATATATTTTGAACCTAAAAAAAATTTACAAGTAGTGTTATAGTTATAGTCTAAATCCAGTGCATTGATATTTTGGTTTATAATAAAGTTTACATTATAATCATGAAGACACAAATCATCAATATACCCAGTGTATTTAAAATATTCAGCAGTTTTATTAAAATAGTTTTCATCAACGTCGTAACTATCAGTTATCAAACAATCTGCTTCAATGCTTATTATTTCATTTATTAAGTTATGTTCTGATATAGTTATAACATGAAACCCCTCTGCTCTTATTTTATCAATTCCAACGCTATATTCATTACTTATGCAATTATTAACTTTACATATATAAAAAACATCACTAGACTTGGCGATTTCTTTGGCTAAGGCAATAGTCCTTATAACATGCCCCATTCCAATGTTAGCTCCGCCATCCGCACGAATTGCTATTTTCATCTATTACCCCAAACTTTCTTTTTTAATAGTGTTCTGTTTTCCTAGCTTCTTCAAACGTTTCAAATATTCTATAGCTACAATGCGTTCTTTTTAGGTTGAATTTCTACAGATGTTAATACAGTTTCATATACCTTTAACTATTTACTCAAAAGAAACATCTCATCAATATTATCATTTCCAATATATTTATATTGCTTCTGCTTTATCAACTTAAGCTGAGGATAGTTCTTAATATATTCTTTAGCATAATCCCCTTTCCATAAAACATCGGAATTACCTCTATAACTGACTTCAACAATATGTTCTGAGTAATACTCAAATCCCCAAACAAACCTTTTACTACATCTAACAATTTCTTTCATGATTCTATGTAAATTATCAGGAGCTATATGAATTAATACTCCACTAGTAAAAACCATGTCAAAATACTCATCTTGAAAGGGTATATTATATCCAGAGCCTTGTATTATATTAATTCCCTTTGTTAAATCTTTAGCTCTTTGGACAGCATAAGGTTGCAATTCTATACCATACAAATTATTGTATCCCATTTTTTGAAGAGCTCTTAACTGATTTCCTACATTACATCCTACTTCTAATATTTTTTTATTTTCTAGCCCATATTCACTTAAAAAAGCTTTATTCATTTCCATACGACTTATACCGTATATCTCAACATTCTCTTTATCTAACTCTTCTGGTGAACATATATTTCTTTCTGTATACTCTTCTCCAAACTCACCGCTCCAAAAGCTTTCTTGCATATTTTTATTCATTTATTACAACTTCCCTTCATTCAAAGTCATTTAATAATTCTTACTACTTCAAATGCTTCTGCATATTTCATTCCTACAACACTACCCCACTTTTTCGCATTAAGTTCAAGGTTTTCAATTGATCTAGGATGTGGAAAACTTCTAATTTCACTTTTATAGCAATACATTGCTTTAAGTTTTGTATCTAGTGTCTGTGTAACATCTACAAAATAATTTGGTTTAAATTCAGTTGTATATTCAAAATTCCATTCAGTAGAAGAAACTGTTTCAAAGCAATATACCTCTTTAACATATTGATTTTGTAATGGTCTTGTTGCTGTTAAAACTGCTTCATAAGTTCTTCTGTGATCTACATTTAAGTCACCATAATGATGGGTATATATTATATTGGGTCCAATTTTATCTATATACATTTCTATTATTTTAATAATATCCAACAAATCTACTGAATCAAATCTATTATCTGGTAGATTCTCCAGAAAGGTATTATTATATCCAACAATTTTGGAAGCTTCGAAAACATCCTTATGAAGTTCTTGTACTTTTTTATCTTCAGCTTGTTTTCTACTGTCATATCTTGATGTCATACCTTCACCTAAAATAATTGCAAAACATTCATCACCTGAGTTAATATGTTTTGCCACAGTACCACCTATTCCAATAATTTCATCATCAGGATGAGCTGCAATTACTAAAATTTTATTTTTCATAATTATCCCCTACTTTTTTTGCAATAACTTTCCATTCTGCATATTCAAAATAACTAGGATTTATTTGCTCTATTACTTCACTATGTTGAATGCTTTCCAGCTTCCAATTATCTTTAAATAAATCATAAATGTCTCTTTTTCCATAAAAACACACGTCTCCACCATTACAAATTCCTACTTTAATATCTGTTGTTATTCCATCTGATTTATACCTCCCTGAAGCGCAACTACTGTGACTATCACTAAAAGGGTTAAAATAGAACTTTCCATGATTTTTTAATACTCTGCTAATTTCATTTATTGCTTTTTTACACTCAGTAAAATTAATATACGTAAGTGCTGCTCGATCAATAATTAAGTCAAATTCTTCATCCTGAAATGGTAGACTACGGAAGTCATGTACGATGAAATTTCCATTTAGCCCTTCATCTTTAAATCTTTTTTTTACATAATCTATAGCGCTTTTACTAAAATCTATGCCCGTTACGTCAAATCCTTCTTTTGCTGCAAACCAAAGATTATTTCCTGCTCCGCAACCTACTTCAAGTATTTTTATATATTTTTTTTCAATATTGGGGGGATAATTTCTAAATACAAATGTTACTACAGAGTCATAAGGATACCTATTTAGTTCTCTTCCTTCAGTATATATTTCTTCCCAGGTTTTATCAGTTGTCTGAATCATTGTCTTACACCTGCCTTTAATAATATAAAACATTTTTACTTATATTATCACTCATAATTATATCCAAAACCTTATCTTTACTATTGTTAAATAACAAATCAATAATTGATAAATTTGAAATAAATTCACCCCAAAGCTGATTATAAGTAGGATGCTTATAGGATTGAAAATATACTCTTATACTTTTTTCTTTAAAATAATACTCATCTACATAGTTATTCCCAAGTTCTCCAAAAATAAAAGTATCGGAATTTAATTTAGAACATAATTCAATTATAAGTTCCTGTTTTCTTTGTTTGGTTTTAATTTCACTTTGTCTATATATATTTGTTTTTATTCCTAGTTCTTTCAAAAAAAACTTAGTCATATATTCAGTTAAATCAATTAGATAATTCCATTCCTTTTTATAAATATCCTGAAAAAAATCAGAATACAAATGAAAATAAGGAGCTTTCTTATAATTTAAATATATACTTTTCCAGTGTTTTTCCTTCCAATTTGACTTATTATCTATTTCCATCTCTTTAGTGGTTTTATTAATATGATCAGTCATTAAAATCGGCACAGTCAACCAACTAGTTCCATTAGCTGTTTTTATTTTATTCCTATTTATAAAACTATTTTTTTCAAATTGAACGTCATCTAAAACAACAAAAATATCACTTATGGCTATCTTGTGAAAATAACCTAACCATGGCAAATATGCCGGTTGATGAGCTGAGAGAATCATATTATTCCTTCTTTCATTTGTGCTAAAAAATCCATCCTATTCCATAATTATTTTTTTAAATAATGGTTCACAAATATTTGGGCTGGATTACCTTTTATCAAAGAGTACGGAGGTATTTCCCCGCAATTGATTAATATAGTACCTGCTGCTATAACAGAATTGTGACCTATTTTAACATTCCCACCAATAAACGAGTGCGAGCCAACAAACACATTGTTTTCTAATATTATTTTTCCTCTCTCAATATCTTTACTTAATCCAATACACATTTTATGTGAATCAGCAACATTAATGGCAACAAAAGATGCAATATCACAATTATCTCCTATAATGACTTCACCTTTTCTGGCATTTATTTCAGAAAAAAAACCAATATTAATATTCTTACCCAGTTTAGGTTCACCATTAATAAAAACTAAAGGATGATATTGATTTTCTCTCAAATCTAGAGCATCTGTTAATAAATGTTTAAAATCTTTTTTTAATTCGGTATCATTTCCTAGTTGTACCAATAGTTCTTGGATTTTAACTCTATCTATAGGAATCGCCCTCTTATCCTAAAATATTTTCAAATGTGATTATGTCTTGACTTTTTATAGGCTTAGTAACTTGCTTTCCAATTACATATTGTGCAAATTTAGGTGGTAATCCATTTCCTGGTCTTTTATATTCAATATCATTTCTTAGAATAACATCACCCACATTTAAATCATTCTTTGCCACAATACTTCTTCTTGCAATTTCTCTCATCTTCATTTCTTTTATTGTAGGCTTAATTTGAGAATTACCAATAGCTTTTTCAATATACCTAACAGCCTGAACTAGTTCTGAAATATCATCAATACTTGCTGAAAACCAATGATCTGGCCCTGGCATGTTTTTATCCAAAGTAAAATGCTTCTCAATTACTTTAGCACCTAAAATTACTGCTCCTATTGCAGCTGTGGTACCTATTGTATGATCTGAAAATCCTACATAAACCCCAAAAGCTTCTTTAATTGTTTTTATTTTTAACAAATTAACTTCTTCAGCCTCTGAAGGATATGAAGAAACACAATGTAAAATAACCAAATCATTGTTTTTTTCTTTTCTGATAGCTTCTACTGCATCCTCTATCTCAGAAATGTATGCCATACCAGCAGATATAATCATTGGCTTTCCAGTTGAAGCGTAATAACTCATAAGGTCAACATTAGTTAAATCGTCAGATCCAACTTTTATAATTGGCAAATCTACAATACTCATTAAGAAGTCCAAATCCGATGGATTTTGTGGTGTTGAAAAAAAAATTAAATCTTTCTCTTTGCAATATTCAGAAATTTCAACCCATTCTTTCTGTGTAAATTCATACCTTTTAAACATTTCATACATAGATTCAACTATTTCTTTTCCCTGTGATTTATAAGTAAAAGTTTCAGTTCTGTTAGATATAAATTCATCAGCTTTAAAAGTCTGAAACTTAATGGCATCTACACCACAAATCTTAGCAGCATCTATCATTTGTTTTGCATAAATCATATCTCCATTATGATTTATGCCAGCTTCCGCTATTATAAAACATGGTTCATTTTCACCAATATATTTATTTTCTGCTACTTTAATCTTATTCATTTAAAGGTAATCCCCTTACTGGTAATTTTTAATTAGCATATCTTTTGCCCTTGTCATACCATGAAGTTGTAAAAGTTTGCCTGCATCATTTATCTCTTCTTCTAATTCATAATTATCCTTTTTCTGAATTGAATTATTATTTATACAAGCAAACCATGGTTTTTCAGAAAACAATTTAACTACTTCTTCTGATGAAAAGCTATTATTTTTATAATATAAATAATCATACACAGCGCACAAAAGCATATAATCTTCTTTTGTGTCCAGTGTTATTCTGAGTTCAGGTTTATTATATTTGGCAGGTGCAACAATATTTTTTAATTTAAACTTATCTGGATTTTCGTATATATAATCTGAAACATGCTCTCTTTGATAATCCTTTTTTGCTTCATTATACGCTGTCTCCAATGCAGAAAGTGCTATAACCTCTACATCCAGCCCAATAGGAAATGTTCTTTCTAAAACGTTAGCTACAAAATCATAGGTTTTGTCTTTCAAATACTCTTCTATTACCATATCAATTATTTCAGCATCTATGCATGGGCAATCACTTGTTACTCTTACAATTACATCAATATCATGATGCTTAGCAGCAAAATAGTATCTTGCTAAAACATCATTTTCTGAGCCTCGAAAATACTTTACATTTTCTTTTTCAGCTATTTTTATCACTTTATCATCTTCAATTTTTTCTGTTGTTGCTATAATAATATCCTCTATATATTTTGACTTTTTAATTCTTCTTATGTCCTGTTCTAAAACTGTTATCTGTGAATCATATGGAAGACATTTCATTATTTTATTATAGAGCCTTGTTGATCCAACTCTTGCTTGAATAATAATACCTATTTTCACACAATCACCTTCAATACTGAATTCATTAATTAATGCTATCTTTCATTTCTCCTATACAAGATTTAAAATAGTACAAGTACAATTTCAATTCACAACTAACCTGTTCTAGTGTGCTTTTTACATGCAATAAATCTTCCATTTTATCTTCACCATCATATTTGTTTTTTATCATTATTACTTTGTACGCATCATCCATATTCTTTTTAATACAATGTTCATAGGAATCTATGCCTCTAAGCTCATTCTCATACTTATTTAAGTATATAATTTCTTGCTCAATTCTATTTATTCCTAACCCTTTTTCAATATTTTTCTCAAGTTTATTTAGTCTTTTTATTCTTGTATCATTAATTTTTATCATTTTATCAATTTCATCTTCTAATTCAAGAATTGTATTGTATATTTTTTTTGAATCAGTGTCTTCTTTATTTCCTTCAAAGAGCTCATCAAAGAAAGCTTCAAAATCATAATTGCTAGTTAAATCTTCCTCTAAAACATTTTGGAAAGTTTTTATCTTGGTTCCATTAACACCGATTCCACCTTCAGTTGCATTTATATAATTAATATTTTGATTTAGCAAAATAAAATTTTCAAATATAGACTTCATACCTAGAAATCCATTTTCTGTATATACATCATATCCATTTATATCTTTAACTTTTTTATACTTTCGTCCACCGTCATTAATATCAAGCTTATCTTCTTCTAACCATGACCCATTAGCATATAACTTCTCTTTTGTATAGCATAGATCCTGACCCATAAAAATAATATTTTTAAATCCTAAATTGATTAATGTGTCAAGAGCCGTATTTGCAATAGAAAATCCACTTTTTGTGAGTTTAAAATCTATTCCTGCTCTAAAATATATGTATCTACTAATAGTATCTACATCCAAAACTAACTTTATACGCCTATTAAATAAAGGAACTACCTGGTGATATACTCTATCAGAATAAACTAAAATAGACTTATCATTTGTGATATTCTCAAAAATACGTTTTTCCAGTTCTTGACTATCCATGGCAAACCTAAGATGGGGTTTAATATTATAGCTTTCCAATATTTTTGAGGCAGTTCCAACGGCAACAATTAAAGCTTTATCTTTTGCTAATTCAAGTAAATGAATATTCTTTTCTAAAGAAGGTCCTGCAGCAACTATAATTGCAGATTTACCATCAAATTTATTAAACAATTTATCTGCCAAAATACATTCTTTTGTTATGCTCATTATAGTATTATGCGTCCATTGTTCTCTAAAATAATATGCCGTGGCAAAATTGAATTTTGTTTTACTTATTAAATCGGTCAATGTATCATTTATTTGTTCAAAATACCCTTCAAAGAGAGTTCTGTATGAAACATTGTAGGCAACACTTATTAAATCTGTAACGTTATGTGATATAAGTTCAAATAAAAAAGCATTAGCAGTAAATATATCCTTATTAACAATAAATGATATGTTTTTGTAATGCTTTATTTCATCATATATATTTAAATTACCCAAAAGTATTTTAAATATATCTAAAGAAGGCTCTATTATTATAATATTTTTAACACTTTTAAAATTATCCTTAATATAGCTAAATGCATACCCACATCCAATTCCAAAAATTATAATGGTTGTTGCTCCTCTATCTACTTTTTTAAACATTTGTTCCATTTCTTCATATTTATCATATTCACTATGAATAAAGCATGTCTTATCATCTTTTGATGCAATGTAGTTTAATGATTCGTTTACAAAAGGTTCTAAAGAAACACTAAATATGGGCTTCTCATTAAGAATTATTTCATATAATATTGGAATATTATCTTTAATAAATTTCAAATTTTCTTCATATAAGCTCATACTTCCATCCACCTCTAATTTATAGTTTTTCTAGATAATCTCTTAATTGAAACTTTAAAATATCTGATAGCAACATATAATCTTTGTTATAGATGGAACTATTAATATTTTCCAAAATTGCATTGAAAACAATATTTTTTTCTTCATTTAATTTTTCTGAGTTAAGATAATCCAATATATGTAAAATCAAATCATCTAGTCCAGTAAATACATTCTTTAAATCATAATCATAAATGCTATTTCTTATTTTATCTATCTTATCGCAAATTTTTTCTATACCATTATGCATATTATTCTCTTCCCTTCAGTTATGTACAAAATAATATTTATAACATTACTATATTATGAATAAAGAGGATAGTAAATATACTATCCTCTTAAAGGTTATAACACAAATTAATATTATCTTAATAACTGAAGAACTTGTTGTGGTTGTTGATTAGCTTGAGCAAGCATGGCCTGAGCTGCTTGAGAAAGAATATTATTTTTTGAGAAAGTTGACATTTCTTTTGCCATATCAACATCTCTAATTCTTGATTCAGCAGAAGTTAAGTTTTCAGAAGATGTTCCTAAGTTAGCAATTGTATGCTCTAACCTATTAGAATAAGCACCAAGCTTTGATCTCTCAACAGATACTTTAGCAGTAGCTTGATCAATAACTGATATCGCTTCATTAGATTGACCCTGAGTTCCAACTTTTATGTTATATACTCCAAGAGCCTTAGTACCCATATTATTAATAGAAAGATTTACATTTTGGCCAATATTGGCACCTATCTGGAAAGTTGCACTTCCATCATTTCTCTTATCATCCGCTCTTGTTGTTTCAGTTAAAGATGATAATGCGCTAGTAGCTGCTGTTTTAATACTACCTGATGAATCTCTTACAGTAAATGTTAATCCATATACACCGCCAGCAAATCCAGCTGCAGTTGCATTAATTTCAAAGTTTCCAGTTGCTCCTGTTCCTGCAACTACACCAGTACTTATTACAGCTGCAAAGTCTGCAGTAGTTAAATCAGTCATTGTCATACCAGCAGCAACTGTTACTGATGAGGCAATAGTTGTTCCATTCATAACATAAGTCATAGTTACTGTATCACCTGATACAATACTTAAACTAGCGGATGCTGTATTACAAAGTCCAGTAAGAGTTGTCGCACTAAGAAGATTTACTCCACCAGCTCCTAAAAGTTTACTATTTACGGATATATTAGCTACATTTGCTGCTACAACTGACCCCATAGATCCATCTAAAAGGTTTTTAGTATTGAATTGAGTTTGACTTGAAATTCTATCAATTTCTTTTCCTAATTGATCAACTTCATCTTGAATGTTACCTCTATCAGTTCCAGTATTAGTATCTGTTGCACCTTGAACTGCTAATTCTCTCATTCTTTGAAGAAGTGAATGAGTTTCATTTAAAGCACCTTCTGCAGTTTGTATCATTGATATACCATCTTGTGAGTTAGCTGCTGCTTGGTCAAGTCCACGGATTTGACCTCTCATTTTTTCTGATATTGCAAGACCTGCTGCATCGTCTCCAGCTCTGTTGATTTTAAGACCTGTAGATAGTTTTTCCATTGATTTGCTTGCTGTTAATGAGTTAATGTTTGCATTTCTGTTTGCATTTAATGCTCCCATGTTGTGATTAATTACCATAATTAATTCCTCCTTGAATTTTGTTATTAGGCATCCTTGCCCTTTTATTTATAATAGCTCTTTCAAGCTTTTATACTGAGTAAAATATTTTAATTATTTAACTGGCCAGTTAAAGTTGTAAACTGTTTTATTCTTGTTTACACTTTATTTATCGATGTCGATTTATAATACTTTATACCTTTTTTAATATATTTTATATTTTTTTGTCGAAAGCATGGAAATTATTATAAAAACTTTTATTATAATTTTCATTAGCATTTCTCTTAAAAGCAGCTTCATCAATCTTATTCCTAAATATAGCTTTTTTATCATTAATCAAACTATTAATTCTTTCGGAAACAGCTATAATTTCCAATCTTTCAACAATCTGCCTTATTTCTTCCTTTGTATAGCTTATTTTGCTTATTTCGTCTAACAGCTGTTGTCTTTCAGCTATTTTTATTTCTAATTCATCATAATCTTCACTCTCTACTATTTCCATAATACTCAAACTGCAATCCTTAAAAGCTTGGAGACAATTTTTCAATTCTATATTCATATAAATTATTTACCTAGCATTGAGGTAAGTGAAGATTGTTGATTATTTAATTGAGTCATGGCAGTTTCAAGCCTAGAAAATTTATTATAATACGCTGTTTCCATTGTAGTAAAATCAGTTTTTAATTTTTTGATTAAAACATCTTTCGCATACATTTGATCTGGTATTGTTTGTAAACCACCCGAACCATATGCGCTAAAATTTAATTGCTTATTTGCATATTTAGTTAAAGTTGCTGAAACTGAGATTGTTCCCGTCTCGCCAACATTACTTTTTAGTAGATCTTTAATCCTACTAAAAATACCATTTTCATTATACTGTGTTGTTTTATCAGTTGACTTTGAAACATTGGAAAACATTTTAATTATTTGCTCGGGATTTTGCGAAATAGCAGCTTTTAGTTTTAAAGGATCTACAATTGTTATATTACATGGATTGTATACATCATTAGAGGTATCCAACCCGATGGAATTACTTCCGTATTTTGATATAGCTAGATTTACTCCATCCACAGGACTCGTGAAGGCGCTTTTCAAATCTGTTAACAGCTTTTGAAGATTTTCATCATTTCGAAGAATTCCTACTTGTGCCTTTGTTTCCCAAGTTTTTATTTGATCATCTGACATGGAGTCTTTTTGAGCATCTGTTAAAGGCTTATAGGCAGGATCAGGTTTATCCAATAACTTCTTTTGAATTTTAGTTACTATAGTATTATATTTGTCAATGAAACTCTTAAATTTATCAAAAACCTTTTGAGAGTCTTGAGTCACATTTAATTTAATATCCCCAGTGTTTTCAGTAGTTCCTGAAATACTATAACTCACTCCATCTATTGTAAAATTATTTGAAGCTTGATTTTTAACTTCCACTGCCGCTTGACCAGGTTCTGTTATAAAAACATCTGCATTATTTCCTTGCTTACTTGATGACTGAAGAGGTCCTAACACATTTTTTAGAACAGTGGTTGTAGAGCTATCTACTGTTATACTTTTTGTGGGATTAGCTACATTTGTTAATACTAGATTGTGATTTACATCATCAAAACTAGCAGTTACCTTACCGCTACCTTGTGCATTTATAGCATTCACAATATCCTGAAAACTTTTGCTTCCATCCGTATTATCAAGATTTATAGTTACGGGAGATGCCTCTCCAATATTAAGGTTCAAATTCATATTAACTTTAAAGGCGTCTCCTACAGTTCCAACCTCTGTAAGCATTGAAGTAGATACTAAACCGGTACCATCACTTTTATAAAATCCACGTGTATTCACGGTATTTGCTGAGGAACCAGGAGCTATTAACTTTTGTAATGCAACGGAAGAAGATGAATCCACCCCCATAGTAACAGCATCACCTGTAGCTGTAGATTTTAGACTAAAGCTTTGAGTAAGTTCACTATAAGAAGCAGTTACTAAACCTTTACCTTGTGTGTTAATAGCGTTAAGTAAATCTTTAACCGTTTTAGTTCCTGAAGTATTGTCCAAGGACACATTAACTGTTTGTCCTCCGTTTAGATTAAGATTTAATGAAAGTACATCACTCATTGATTCAGTTCCTATTTGACTTAGCTTAGAAGTTAAAGCGATACTGCTTCCATCATTACTGGTTACATTATTTGAATAACTTGCACCTGCTGCTGTTTTAATAACTTTTAAAGTATAACTGCCAATTTGTGAACCAACCCCTGCTGTTACTGTTCCCACAGCAGCATTATTTCCAGTTACAGCAAAGGCTGCATAATTACTTCCAGAAAGTAAATTCGTATCAGAAGAAGCTACATCAAAAAATGAGCTCTGTAATCCTTTAATATCAGTAATTATATCAGCATATGCTAATTGTTTCCACAGAAGCGCCTGCTTTGCTTGATTAGCTTTATCTAGTTTTAATTGTTGTGCAGTCATTAACTTTTTAACTGTAGCCTCTACATCTATTCCGCTGGCCATTCCTGTTATTCTCATAGAGTTTGCGCCACTAGTAGTAATTCCATTACTTGAACTTGACATTTCTAATTCCTCCAATCATTTAAAAATCTATTTTTAAACTATTTACTTTGCGCTTTAGACATTTTATAAGCTTCATCCCAAATACTTTTTATTTCTTCAATAAATGGAATAACTTCATCCATTATGGTCACATCTTTTTTTATATTAGCATCTGTAAGTTTGTACACAATAAACTCATATACACTAAAAATAGCTGCTCCCCATTCTCCTGAAGCCTCTCTATCAATTGTGGCCATTAATTCATAATAGATATTTTCTGTTTTAACAATATTCTCATGAGCTTTTCCAATGTCACCATCAACAATAGCTTGTCTGCCAATTTTAGCGAACCTAACTGCTCCTTCAACTAACATTAAAAGAAGTTGTTCTTTTGACGCAAAGTTAACACTATTATTTTTATATGCATTATATCCATTGTAAGCATTACTTGTTTGCATTAATTCCACCCCTACTTTCTAATATCAAGAAACCGTCCCTTTATCTCTTTTTCAGTTCCATTCTCTTCTGAAAAAACTTCTATCTCGAAATTTTGCTTTTTAATAGCATTTACAAATATTCTTTTACTGCTCTCCATTTTATCCTTAGAGGTATATTTTCTGTGCTCCTGTTTTTTATCTTTCTTAACACTTATATTATGATCTGCTCCGTGAATTCTGCCTTCTTTTGTTGCTTCATTCACTTGCCTTCTAACATCTGGATCAATTTTATTTAGTTTAAATTCCAATTTATCATCTCCACAAAAATACTGCTAAGTATTAAGCTTTTTTATCAAAAATCATTCCAGCTAATTCGCACATTTTTGCAACCATATCTAGAATTTTTTTTGGTGGAACTTCCGTTATTACATTTCCGGTATCTTTGTCAATAATTTTTATCATTACATCCTTAAATTGTGGATGCACAGCGTATTCGATTTTAACGTTATCATCTTGAAAAAAATTGTTCAGCTTATCTACGGCCTTTCTTAATTCCTTATCATCTACTGGTTTTTCTTTTACACCTGATTCTGTATTAGAACTTTGACTAGTATTAGTGTCAACTGTAACTGAACTGTTAGTTACGCTGTTAGCTGAATTGTCACTTACTTTGCTATTATCAAAAGTAACTTGTCCTCCTTGGACTGTTTTTGAAATTTCCATATTTCACACTCCCGATATTTTATTTTAACTTTAGATTTTCTAACTTTCCTGGGTTAAACTGCGCTGCATTTTTATTTTCATCTGTAATTTCCCTAAGTAATTCTTTTCTTAAAATAGTTATTTCCCTTGGAGCATTAATTGAAAGTTTAACATTTCCGTCATCTAAATTTACTATAGTTATTTCTATATTTTCACCTAATAAAATGGATTCTCCTTTTTTTCTAGTTATCACAAGCACATTTATCACTCCTAGTTAAGAGTCTATTTTTAATAAAGGATGTCTTAATTTATACTTCTCTTTATCTAATATTAATTGTTCCCCTAATTTACTTCTAATATTGATAACAATTGGTGCTTTTAAATTAGTTGTAGTTTTCATAATATCTGAATTCACCGTTACAGTATTATAAACAATAACCTCATCAGCATTTTCAATGTCAAGCTCCTTTTCTTGTTCTTCTGTCAACTCGAATTCATAGCTTTCATCAACAACGAAAGGTGAAATTAGTACAAATCCTAATGTTTCCTCCTCAACAGAATGTAAAATACTAAAGTTGTCGTTACCCTCATAGGTAAAAAGAATAAATTGTCTATACTCTTCAAAGCCTGGCAAACCCTTTTTAAATAACAGTATATCTTCTTTCTTGTACTCTTTTGATCCATGATACTTTGTATTTAATATCATAACTTTCCTCCCATTTCTTACCTTAAAAAATCTAATAGAGAAGGTTGAATTATCTTAGCACTAGTTTGTAATGCAGCGGTATAAACTGTTTGAGCTGATGCATAATCAATGCTCTTTTGTGTTATATCTATATCTTCAGTCTTTGAAAGAATTTCTGTCAGGTTGCCATTTTCCGTTTCGTTTCTAGCACCAGCAGATTCCATTCTATTTTGTTTTGCACCAACTTGAGCCCTTAAAGATAAAAGATTATTTATTGTATCAGTTATTGCTGTTAAATCTGTTTTGTTTAACTCTAATGTAGGGTTTGGATCTGCTACTGTTACTGCTGTTCCATCAGCATTTTTTCCATCTAAATGATTAACAATTCCACTAAGAATCTGTCTCAAATCTCTGTTGACTCCTGTAGCATTTTTAAACTGAAATACATCCGTTGCTGACACGCTATACTGAATGTTGACACCTTGAGAAACTTCAACTGATAATTTTGCATCTATCTGGTTTAATGCACCATTTCCTGTATTATTCGCCATATCAGAAGTAGAAACTAATTCTGGAGCACTAATATTATCACTATTATAAACTAGTTTGGTATTGTTTAAGGGGTTTGCCGCAGTAGCAGCAAAGGTAAAATTATCACCATTACCATTTGTGGGATTATTTTGGATGTTAATCTTTAAGTTATTCCCAAAAGTATAATCATAGCCACTTCCAGACCCAGTTCCAGTTACATTAGTTGCTACTGAGGTAAATGTTGTACCTCCATCAGTACTAGATGAAATGTCAACATTAGAACCATTGGCTCCTAATAATACTATTTTATATATAGTATCAACAGTAGGTCCAGCTGGAGATGCAGTTGTGCTAACTGTAGCCGTTGTCGTTCCTGGAAGTCCACTAGCCTTAATATTTGTTACTGCTCCATTGGTAGCATCTTTATTTGTAATTGTGGTTACCGGTTTAACATCTACTCTACTTCCACCGAAAATATACTTGCCATCAAAGCTTGTATTCATTATTTGAGTTAGCTCACCAATTTTTACATTTAACTCATCCTTGATTGCATTCCTTTCATCCGGACTATAAGTACCATTTCCTGCTGATACTAATAAGTCCCTTACTCTTCCAAGAACATTTCCACACTGACCAAGCGCAGCATCCGTAGTATCAAGAAAACTACTTGCATCCTTTATGTTAGAGTTGAACTGGATATTTGCATCAATATTCGTATACAACTCCATTATTCTAGTTGCCTTCACAGGATCATCAGAGGCTTTGTTAATTTCTTTTTGTGTAGCCATCTGTTTTTGGATTCTCTGCAGGTTGTTCATATTATTAGTCATATCTGTTAAAAAACTATTTGAAAGCATTTTATTAGTAACTCTCAATTTTATCACCTCAAATATTTTTGATTATTTTTTTAGTCCATTGATAACTACATCTAATAAATCGTCTACTGTAGATATAATTTTTGCATTAGCTTGATAAGAATGCTGGAATTGAACCATATTCGCCATTTCCTCATCAAGGGATACCCCTGACGTAGCTTCCTTATTTTGATTAAAAACATCAAGTGTAGTTTGAACGTTGGTTATAGTTCTCAGTGCAGTTTGTTCCTGTGTACCTATATCGCTTATTATGCTCTTGAAGCAATTACTTGTAGTCATACCTTGAGAGCTATTCTGAAAATTAAGTCCTAATAATACATTACCGCCCTTACCACTTACAAACAAATCACTTCGACTTTGTACTTGATTAGTTCCAGTTCCTATATTAGCAAAATTAATTAAATTGTTTTGTAAATCCCCAATCATTTTTGCCCTTGCTCCGTCTCCCTTAGCATCAATATTGTTATCACTTGTGTTAGCAAATTGATTATCATGCGTTTTAGTTTTAATAAGCATTACATTATTTGCAATGCTTTTATTAATGGAAATATTTCCTGCAGTTATTTCACTTTCCTTAGTTACATCATCAGAATTAACAAAAAACTGCAACCAATCTTTTGAAGCTACAGGAACTCCTGTAGCGGGATCAGTAGACAACATTTTGGGATTATTAGGATCCGTGATAAATGTTCCTGGATTAGCAGGATCTTCAATAGTACCTGTAGCACTAGTATATCCACTATGGATAGCATTAACCGCAAAAGCTAAGCCCTTAGCAAGATTATTTAACTTATCAATATATTTATCCGTGTCTACTTTAGCCGAGGAATATCCTACAAATTCACCACTAATTGGCTGAAGCATTGTTAAATCACCAAAGTTATATGGCGTTGCTGCAGCTGAATTATCAACTAAGGCCTTACCATCTGCGTTGATAGCTACTCCAGTGTTGTCGGCCCACAGTACTCTATTATTATTAAGCTGTTGTAATCGATTCGCAACAACATCCGCAGTGGTGGGATTTCCAGGTGTATTGGTATTCACAGGTAAATTGGTACCTAAATCCACATTAATTTTAACCATATTAGCAGCCTTACTTGTATCGCCATTTTTATAATAAGTTATAGTATATACATTAGTGGTTGCAGTTTTATCAATTGAATTTACATATGAAAATCTTCTTTCACTTATGCTAGAATCACTACTAACCAATGTAGCATTATTAGGATTTGTGCCTGATGCGCTAGTTACGCTAGTAATATCCTCACCATAATAGTTTTTGCTATCTATATTAATACCGAACTTGGAACTCAATTTATCTAGCAGATTGTCTCTTTTATCCATTAAATCGTTAGGTTCATTATCTCCCGCTTTTACTAACATAATTTGCTTATTTAAATCATGTACTTGGTCAAGAATAGTATTAACTTCAGATACGTCTGCTTTAATGGATGTATTAATTTGAGTTTGAATGTTCTGCAATTGCCTGTAGTTATTATTTAGCTGATCTGTAAGAGTAGCAGTGTCTGTTGCAACTGTCTGCCTTGAAGATTGTTCTGCTGCACTATTTGATAACTTTTGCCAATCATTAAAAAATTTACTTAATAAATTGGAAATTCCAGTGTCAGATGGCTCATTAAATACTCCTTGAACCTGATTTAAATACCTTTCACTTGCAGTATACTGACCTTGAGTGGTCGTATAATTTCTTATTTGATAATCAGTAAATGAGTCTCTTACCCTCTGTATAAGAGATACTTCTGATCCTGTACCCATCTGACCTGCACCGTCAACACTTAACATGTCCATTCCCCCAAGGGGTTTTGTTGCTTGTATTAAAGCCCTTTGCCTTGTATAGCCTTCTGTGTTAGCATTAGCCACATTATGGGATGTTACATTAAGAGCGCTTTGCTGAGTACTCATTCCTCGTACCCCTACATCTAATATTGTAAATAGACCTGCCAAGTTACCACCTCCATTATTTCTTTATTTTTCCATAAGAATTGTATGTCTTTACTGCTCTGTCCGGATTTAATATATTTAAAATTCTATTTGTAAAATTTAACCCTTGGCTTATCTGGGCAATATTAAAATTTTTCTGAACTATAGCATCTTCAACAAGGAGTTTTATCTTTCGATAGTTTTCCTCTAATTCAGCATCATTCAAATCATTAACTATTTTTGTCATTGCCTCGCCGCCTGTCAAACCTCTTCTTTTCATTTCTAACTCAGCAATTTTTTTGTTACACTTCTCTATTCTTGGTACAACTGCTTCCATATCAAATACTCTACTCTCCAAAGCATATTTGCTTTGTTCTTCAAGTAGTGAAATAAGCTCTTCAAGTGCTTCACTCTCTTGAATAATGATATCGTTGAGTTGATCTCTCATCCTAAATTTCTCTTCCTTTCATTGTATCAATGATTTTTTGAGCAACCAGTTTTGAATCTCTATTATAAGTTCCAGCAGTAAGTTCATTTTTAATACTATTTAATTTTTCTGCAGAAACACCAAAATTTTCACCACTAGAATAACCGCTTAAGCTTTTTCCAACTGAAGATATCTCAACTCTGTCTGTAATAGCTTCAACATCAGCTTTCTTAACATTTTTCTTTTTATCAATATGAATGTTAGGAAATTCACTTGAATTAATACCTGAAATTTTCATTATAAACACCCCTTATGACTTATTGCTATTTCTTTTCTACATTTATTATCGTACATTAACATATAAAGTTTATACCCAAAAAAAGAAATAAAGCTTTAACTTTATTTCTCTAATAATCTATGAATTAATTCAGAAATTCTGACTTTAAACTTTCAAATTCTAACCTCTATCTTCTAGCCTATACTATGCTATTGTTGCCCCAAGGTTTTTACTCTTTCATTACTACTAATAATATTAGTAATTCTTACACCAAAATTTTCATCTACTACAACTACTTCACCATAAGCAACTTTTTTTCCATTTACCATAATTTCAACTGGTTCTTCAGCCAATTTTTCTAATTCAATAAGGGAACCAGTACCTAAGTTTAATATATCTTTAATGCTTTTTTTAGTTCTACCAAGAACAACTGAAATCTCTAGTGGAACATCTAAAATCAAATCAATATTTCTAGGTGATGTATGAATTGCAGTTTCCTGTAATGGTTGGAAACTTGCTTGTTGCACATCAACCCTAGGTCTTTGAACTTCAGGTTGGCTATACACAGGTTCAGATTGAATATATTGCTGTTGTGGTTGTTGCTGCTGTGGTTGTTGCTGAGCGGCTTGCTGTGGTTGCTGCTGCGGAGCTTGTTGTTGTGGTGCTTGTTGCTGCTGTTGCTGAGGTTCTGGTGCAGCCTCAGGTTCTCCCATCATAATACCAACAATTCTTCTTGCTGTTGTTAATGGAAGTATTTGCATCATATTACTATCTATCAGATCACCAACAGTAAGCTTAAATGAAACTAAAACTACATCTTCATCCTCGGTAATACTTTCTGGTAAATTAATAGTATGATCATCCCAAACCTTACAATTTGGAGGTGAAATATTGACTTCTCTTCCAAACATAGTTGCCATAGAAGTGGCTGCTGAACCAATCATCTGATTCATAGCTTCTGAAACAGCACTAATTTCGATTTCTGAAAGATTTACATTTTCAACTTTTCCATCTCCACCCATCATAAGATTAGCGATGATTCCAGCATCAGAGGTTTTAATAATTAATAAATTTTGTCCTTCAATACCACTTGTGTATTTTACATCAACTGCGATATTAGGTATAACAAATTGTTTCTTAAGCTCCCCTAAAGTTGTAACAGAAACAACAGGAGTTGTAATATTTACTTGTTGATTAACAATAGTAGATAAAGCTGTAGAAGCCGATCCCATTGAAATATTTCCAATCTCTCCTAATAAATCTTTTTCTATATCTGACAAAACCTCTGGTTTAGTATTTTCAGATGGCGTACCACCCCCATTAAGTAGAGAATCAATCTCTTCTTGTGAAAGGAACCCATCACTCATAATTATCCACATCCTTACCTATAATATCCAGTACTTGAACTCCCATATTTTTCCCAACAATCCCTGGCTTAACAAAATAACAAGGCTCTTCTCCCACAAATAGTTCAACTGCACTTGTACTTTTTCTATCCAATGCCAGCACATCTCCTGCTGTTAACTTTAAGAAATCATCTACAGTAATATTTGTAGTCCCTAGCACTGCAGAAACTGGTACATCTACAATGTTCAATCTGTTTTTGAGTTTATGTCTTGATTCATTTAGTAATTCTTCATTATTTGCCTGAAACCAATATTGAACTACTAACTTATCTAGTACTTTCTCAATACTTAAATAAGGTATACATATATTGATAAAAGTACTATTTTTCTCGATTTCTACAGAGAAAGTGATTAGAGCAACGGGTTCATTGGGTGCTAAAGTTTGATTTAGAGAAGGATTTGTTTCAATACCTTCAATTTCAGGTTCAACCTCTAAAATTTCTTCCCATGCCATTTTTAAATTCGAAATCAATCCTTTGTTTATTTGCATAATAATATTTTTATCTATATCTGTGAATTCCCTCATTTTATAATTACCACTACCAGATCCCCCTAGAAGAATATCTATTACTTGAAATACAAATTGTGGATTTGTTTCAAACAAAATAGTACCATTTAACGGAGGCATCCTAAAAATAGTTAGTATTGTCGGGTTTGGAACAGAATGCACAAATTCTTCGTACGTAATCTGTTCTACAGATTCAATCTTAATCTTTACATTAGTTCTTACCTGTCCAGTTAAGTAATTGGAGATAATCCTTGAATAATTATCATGAATCATCTCAAGAGTTCTGATATGATCCTTAGAAAATTTATTTGGACTCCTAAAATCATAATTCTTAACTTTCTGTTTATCTTCATCCTTTGGAAGCTCATCAGGCTTTAGTTCACCGGAAGATAGGGCAGATAAAAGGGCATCAATTTCATTTTGTGATAATACGTCTGCCAATTTTCCACCTCTTTTCTAAATCAATTTACTAAAAGTTTATCAATATCAATTAAGGTCACAATTCTATCTTTAAAGTTAATTACTCCCTTAATATAGGATCCTTTAGCAGTTTCAACTTTTTCAATAATTTCTTCTTCTACATCTAAAACTTCATCTACTTGATCAACAGCTATTCCTACTAATTCTTCCTGCATTTCAAGTATAATAATATTGTTTTGCTCTGAATCTCCCTTTGATACGTCTAAAATTAAATTAATGTCCAATAAAGATATTACATTTCCTCTTAAGTTAATAAGTCCCTTTATAAACTCTTTTGCCCTAGGCACTCTAGTAATTTCCATCATGTCATTTATGCTAGCTACCTTTGCAGTTTCAACTGCAAATTGTTCGTCATTTAGTTTAAATATGACTACTTGCATATTCTCTCCTCCTTAGCCAATTGCTTTTTTAATAGCTTCTAAAACTCTATCTGATTGAAAAGGCTTAACAATAAAATCTCTTGCCCCTGCTCTTATGGCATCCATAACCATGGATTGTTGACCCATTGCACTACACATTATTACCTTTGCTGCAGGATCAAATTCTTTAATAGCTTTTACAGCTTGAATTCCATCCATGTCTGGCATTGTTATGTCCATGGTAACAATGTCTGGTTTGTCTTTCTTATAAAATTCTACTGCTTTAATACCATTACTTGCTTCTCCGATTACTTCAAATCCGTTTTTTTCAAGAATGTCTTTTATCATCATCCTCATAAAAGCCGCGTCATCAACAATTAAAACTCTAGTCATATTATAATACCTCCATTTATTTTACACCTAATATATTTAGTATTTTTTCTAATGAACCTGGCATAGGGATATAGTAAAAATGTCCACCCATATGTTCAGAATTTTCACCTTGCTTGAAAGTCGTTTCAATGTCCAATACAAAGTCATCATACTGTCCTGATTCAATAAAGGTTGTAGAAAGAATCGCTCCAAGCATATCCGTAGCTACTGCAGGAACTGATGGCATAATAGCTAAATTAGTTAGCTTAGAAATTGCATTTAAATATGATCCAGAAATTATGTTACCGATTTCACACAATACCGAATTTCCCATTTCACTAATTTGGCCGTTTTTTTCACCTATTAATGATTCTATTATACCTAAAGCTGTTTCTTTTTCAAATACAAATAAAATATTTCCAGGCGTATCTCCTAAAACTCTTACTATAACTCCAACAACTAGTTCCTCTCCTCCTATTCTTGAAAAAATATCTCGAAAAGGAACTATATTTATTGATGGAACTGTCATATCTATTTTCTTATTGAGAAGTTGTGATAATGCTGTAGCAGCATTTCCAGAGCCAATGTTTCCAACTTCTCTCAAGGCATCCATTTGAAGTGGATTAAAGTTATTAAAACTCATACATTCTCCTCCTAAATTAAAGCCGAAACATCCAAAATGAGAGTAACTAACCCATCTCCTAAAATGGTAGCCCCAATGTATTCTTTTAAATTTTTAAGAGTTTTACCTAATGGCTTTATAACAATTTCTTGTTGTCCAAGTAATGAATCTACAAGAAGTCCAATAGTTAATTCCCCTACTTTTACAATTACTATATAATATTTCTTGTTATCAGCACTTTTCAGTGAAAGTTTTTCATTTAGTCTTACAAGTGGAATTACATTTCCATTATAAATGAGTACTTCTTTGTTGTTTGTTTTCTTTATTTTATCTTCTTTATACTCAATTACCCTGTCAATATAGCCTAATGAAATAGCTAAAGTTTCATCCCCTACCTTTACAAGTAAAGCCTGAATTATCTGTAGAGTTAACGGTAATCTAATAATAAATGCAGATCCCTTACCCATCTCGCTTACAACTTCAACAGTTCCTCCTAAGCTGCTAATCTTTGTTTTAACTACATCCATTCCGACGCCTCTGCCGGAAATATCAGTAATTTTTTCTACTGTACTAAAGCCCTGAGCAAATATTAAATTTCTTATATCAGAATCTGTCATCCCATCAGTATTAATTCCAATTTTTTCAGCTTTTGCTTTAACTTTATCAACATTAATTCCTGCACCGTCATCTTCAACTTTAATAATTGCTTTGGTACCTTCTTGATATGCAATTAGTTTTATTTTTCCTACAGGATCTTTACCACTAGCAATTCTTGCTTCAGCAGGTTCAATACCGTGATCTGCAGCATTCCTTATCAAATGAACTAAAGGTTCACCAATTTCATCAATTACAGTTCTATCAAGTTCCGTATCTGCGCCTTGGATTATTAACTCCATTTCTTTTCCCATATCAACAGATAAGTCTCTAACCATTCTAGGGAATCTATTAAATACGGAATCCAGTGGTAGCATTCTAATCTTCATAACTAAATCTTGCAAATCAGAAGTTGTTCTAGCAACTTGCTCAAGAGTTTCAGTCAATTCTGTAATTTTATTATGATTACTAATTTGTTCAAGCCTTGTTCTATGAATAACTAATTCTGAAACCATATTCATAAACTTATCTAGCCTGTCAAGTTCCACTCTAACTGACTGATGAGCCTTTTTATGTGTTGGCGCTTCTTTAGGTGAACCTTCTTCAGGTTTACTAGCCTTAACTTTTGTAACCTTTTGAACTTGTGCTTCACTTTTCACTTCTACTGTCTCTGCTGGTTTAATAGCTCTCGCAACTTCTAGGTCAGCATCTTGCACAATAACTTCTGTAACCTCAGAAACATTTAATAGTGCATCATGAATATCTGCTGCACTTTTTGTTGAAACATATACTAAATCTATCTGGAAGTCAAAATTTTCATTTTCAATATCTTCAGCACTTGGAATAGATTTGATTATCTCTCCCCATTCTTCTAGTGTTTTAAATATTAAAAATGCTCTAGCAGATTTTAACAAAGTACCTTCACTAATTTTAATTCTAATTTCAAGGGAATGATATCCCTTCTCCTGAGCTTGTTTAATTACATTAATATCATACTCGTTTAACTGAATAACTCTATTTTCCTTTTTACTTTCATTGCTTTCTAAGGCTACTGAATCTTCTTTTGAAACAGCAATCTCAACATTTTTCGCTTCTACTTTTACTGGAGCTTTATTATTATTTTCTGATAGTCCTTCTAAGCTCTCAATAACTTCCTCTATAGGTATTTCAACTCCTGAATCTTCAGTTATATTGTTCACCATTTGCTCTAAAGTATCAAGGCACTTAAATAATACAGTAACAACATTCTCTGTAACAGTTAAATCTCCATTTCTAAATTTAGATAGTACATCTTCCATTTTATGAGTTAACTCGGCCATTTTGCTAAATCCCATTGTAGCTGCCATTCCCTTTATTGTATGAGCCACTCTAAATATTTCGTTCAGCTTATCAAAATTATCTGGTTCCTGTTCAAGTTGAAGTAATGCCTCATTTAATGTCTGTAAATTATCCATTGATTCTTCAAGAAACATTGACATATATTGTGATGTATCCATTTTATCCCTCCTTATATTTTCTTATAAATAAATGTAGAAGCTTTTTCAAATCCAAATTCTTTATAATTATAAATGCTTTCAGTGGCACCTACAAAAAGTAATCCGCCTTTTTTCAGAGATTCACTAAATTTTTTATATATTACATTTTTGACATCTTGATTAAAGTAAATTACAACATTTCTACAAACTATTAAGTCGAAATCTTTTTCATAATCATCTAGTATTAAATCATGTTTCTTAAACGTAACAATACTTTTGATTTTAGAGTTAATTGAATACTTTTCATTTTCTACAGTAAAATATTTATCGATAAAATCCTTTTTTACGTTCTTTATCTCACTTGAAACATACTCCCCTTTTTTAGCTCTATCTAGAATAGTATTATCAATATCTGTTGCTATTATTTTATGATTTCCAAGGTTTCCTAAATTATCTAAAATCATTGCGATGGAGTAGGGTTCTGCTCCTATGGAGCATGCTGCACTCCAGATTTTTAAATTTTTGTTATATGGTAATAATTCTTTTTTTATAGTATCGTTTAAGTCCTCAAAAATTTCCGGATTTCTAAAAAACTCTGTTACATTTATCGTAATAAAATCTAAAAACTTTTGTCTTTGATCTTTATCCTTTTTAAGTAGTTCAACATACTCATCAACCGTGTCTACACCTACTCTAGACATAAGACTCAATATTCTTCTATGAAGCTGATTGGATTTATAAGCAGATAAGTTAATTTTAAAATCTTGATACACCCATTTTTCAAAATCATTTAAATCCATACTCTACCTCCTACTTGAAGTTATTATTTTAACGATTTGTATTGGTACTTCTTCAATAGAACAAACTAAATCCACTTTTCCAGTCTCAAAAGCAGCTTTGGGCATACCATAAATTGTACTTGAAGATTCATCCTGTGAAATAGTTATTCCACCATTATTCTTCACTTGTGCCGTCCCATTTGCTCCATCTTTGCCCATGCCAGTGAGTACAACACTCAAGAGATGATTTTCATGTACTTTTGATGCCGAGATAAAAAGCTTATCAACAGCAGGTCTTACTCCCCAAATGCTCGGTTCAGTATTTAAATGTATCCTCTTATCAGAACTTATCTCCATATGAAACCCAGCAGGAGCAATATAAACGGTGTCTTTCTCAATTAGCTCATTATCTTTTGCTTCTACAACTTTAATATCACTATTTGAATCAAGTCTTTCGGCAAAAGCCTTTGTGAATCCAATAGGCATGTGCTGAACAATAAACACAGGCACGCCCATTTTTTTAGGTAGAGCCGTAATTACTGTATATAACGCTTTGGGTCCTCCAGTAGAAGCCCCTATTACTACTGCATCAATAACTGCACTTGACTCAATTTTCCCATTAGCTCTTTTAATTACTTCAGTTTTTGGCTTTTCAAATGTTCTTACATTATGATCCATTATATTGGGTCTTATAATTTGAGTTTTTTTCCCATATGCAACTTTTATCTTACTTAATAATTCCTCTTTTACCTTATCCATATCAAGTGATATAGTACCAGAAGGTTTAGAAACAATATCAAAAGCTCCTGCCTCTAGACATTCAATGGCAAGCTCTGTACCAGTCCGAGATAAGCTACTTAATATTATAGTAGGAATATCAATATTCTTTTTCTTAATTTCTCTTAGTGTAGTAAGTCCATCCATAACTGGCATTTCTACATCAAGAGTAATAACATGTGGTGTTAAATTTGAAAGTTTCGAAATTAAATCTTGTCCATTCCTACATGTATCTATTACTTCCATATCCTCAGAGGAATTAATCATATCAGATATAATTTTTCTCATAAGCGCTGAATCATCAACTACAAGTACTTTTATATTCTTCAAATATAATCACTCCATTATAATTCTTTTGTACCAAAACCTACAGTTCTAATTTGCACAATTCCATTATCAGTGTCAAAAATCATAGTTCTTCCTTTATTTCCTCCTGTATCTTCAGCGAGAATTGGGATTCCTAAATCGTTTAAAGCTTTTTTAACTGCAATTGCATTTCTATTACCGATATCCATAACCATATTTTTATCAGAAAAATTAAACATGGATGCGCCTCCAGCAATTTTGGCTACTACATTTTTCTTTACTGCACCCATTTCTTCTATTTTTTTTAGTAAAACTGGAACGCCTAGGTCAGCAAACTTAAAAGGATTAGTTATATTTGAAAACTGTGTACTATCAGGCAACATAATGTGCAATAATCCTCCATTTTTATTTATTTTATCATACAGAGAGATTCCAATACAAGAACCTAAACCCACAGTTATCAATTTATTCGGAGAATTTGTAACATTAAGGTCAGCTATACCAACTTTTATTTCAACACTCATCATACGCAGCACCTAACTTATTTTATTTTACTAAATTTTTTTCATCTTCAGTCAGAATATTTGAAAGATTTAAAAATAGAATAATTTTATTTTCTAATTTAATAATTCCATTCAAATATCTTTTAGAAATTCCTGAAGTCACATCAGGTGGATTTTCAATGTTGTCTCTATTAACATCTTTTACTTCAGAAACATTTTCCACGATAACTCCGATTCGCTGTTCATTTTGCTTTGCTACAATTATTTTTGTATCTTCCGTTATCTCTTTACATGGAAGTTTAAACTTTTTGCGATACTTATCACTGGTAGAATACTGCCTTGGTAGTTTATTACACCCATTACAAAATCAGGAGCGTCAGGTATTTTAGTAGGTACTTCATAGCCTAAAATTCTTTCAACATCCATAATATCTGTGGCAAACAATTCATCGTTCAGCCCAAATATTAAAATTTTCAGTTCCTTTTCACTCATTTTCTATCTCCTCCTATAACTTTAGACTTTCCACAACAATTTCTCCCTTTTCATTAATAAATGCATGTAAGTCTTTCGATGGGTACTCAATATCATGTTTTCTTAAACCTATAACAATCTGAGTGTTTTGATATGCAACATCTGCCCAGATATGTCCTTCTTTCTCTACAATAAGTTTAGTACTTACACCTCCAGTGCTACCAACTTTTTTACATTTTATTTCATTTTTTGCTTTAAGTTCTCCGCCCCTTGCCACACTTTGAGAACTTTCAAAATAAATATTACCATTTGCAGTTATATTAGAAACATATTCACCATTACCAGTAAAGAATATATCCCCTGAGCTATTGACTGTACACTCTTGACAATATGGAAGTTTTACATTAACTGGTAGTGCAAGTGAATAATTAAGTTCTTCAATATTTTCATCTATTAGCTTTACAAGTTCATCAAGTTCGCCATAATTTTTAATACTTAGCGGACCAAGCCCCATTAATTTCGCTTTAATCAGTATAATTAAACTAGTTTCGTGGTCACCTCTATCAGGGTTTGCACTAACCATAATATCTATACAGGTTTTAGGGATTTGTTTGAACTTATTTTCAATTAAAACTTTTATTGCTTCTCCATCAAGAACATCATGTCCTAAAAGATTAAATTTTTTAATTTGTATTACAGTTTCTGATAGAGAAGTCAGTTGGTTCTTTAGGTTGTTCATATTCTCAATTTGTTTTAAGTTTTTGACATCATGACCACCTGCAGTAATAGTTGAAGTAATAACACTTCCACCTATTGATATATTTCCAGTTGCTGTAATGGTGGCTCTTTCAACATTTTTTGAAATCTCAATAGAATTTCCAGCTTCAACCTTCATTCCTTCTTTTACGTTGCCACTAATATTCACATCTCCAACAAATTTAATATCTCCAGATTTGATATCTACATCTCCTTGAAGATTATGAACTTTATATACAAAAAACGTATTTCCTTTCAGACAAGGTTTTCCTTCAATAGTTGCTACTATTGTGTTTTCTTCTTTAATCGTGCATCCATCTCCAGCAGTTATCTTAACACGCAATCCCTTTTTATGGACTTGTGCTTTACCAAAAACATCTATTCCATCTTGTCCATCTTTGCCTCTATGAATCACAGCAAGCACATCTCCAGGTTTTACACCACTTACAAAGCCAATGCTTTTAAAATCTACTCTTCCATTTTGATCTGTTTGTAAATGTTTAGCTTCTGTATCCGTATCAACTTTGATTTTTACTTTATCATCTTCATCATCAACTGTTACTATACCTTGAGCAACTATAAGATTGTCCACCCCATCAGGATTGGTACATTTCTCTAAATTGTCAATCAATATTCCATAAACTATTTCATTTGCAGTTAATTGTTCCTTTATTTCATCTATTGTATAAATTGGAGGCATTACTTTTTCTTTAATTTCTGATTTCAGTACTAATGAGTGTACTTCTTCAGTATCTATTAAACCATAGTTAATTTTAGGCGAATAATTAATTGTTATAAAAGCTTCAAATTTATCTTCACTTACTGCTAAATTCATGTTCCTAGAAACTGCATTCTCATCAAAAATAAGTTCTATGATATTATGCTGAAAAACCTGCTTTTTTGCGGTAATTTCTAATCCATCAACCATTATTCTAATTGATTTATTAGGTATGATTATGGCAGGTTCTCCTCCTTCAATTGGGTCTTTGATAATAATTTTACCGTTCTCAACTTGGATACTTCCTTGACCTTCTTCAAGAACCTCATCACCATTTGTAGTTTCACTGTTCTCATCAAAATCAACAGATATAGAAACTACTCTCTTAAAGAGACTTTTTTTATCTTCAATAATCGAATACTGTACTTCATTTAAAGGAATTTCTAATTCTAAGCTAGCTAATTCAATGCACTTCTCTAAGGAAGAACTCTTATAAATTTTTGCGCCCATAACTTCCTACCTCCATTTTAATGTAGTTAAATTATTATAACACAAAAGTCAACAACATTTCATCTAAATATCAATAAAAATGCATTTTATTTACAAAATAATGCATATCCTTCATAAAAGTTTCGTTATTATTACATTAAATCTATAAAACTGTGTCATTTTTGCTTAAATTTACATATTCTTGAACAAGATTATCGTATTCTATAATAATTTTAATTATAACAGGATTTTTTATGGAATCAAATTTATGACCATCAACCTCATTTATTGGTAAAACCTTTGGAGAGGTTCCAGTAATAAAAAGTGCATCCATTTCAAATAGATCCGTAACGTTTATATTCTTTTCAAAAGTATCTATTTCTAATTTTTTAGCAATATTTAATACCCTTCCACGAGTAACCCCTGGTAAAACATCTTTTAATGGAGCGGTATATAAATTATTTCCTTTTACCATGAATATATTTGATTTGCTTCCTTCTGTAATATATCCACTATTATCTACTAATATTGCTTCAAATACATTTTCTGAAATTATTTTAGCATCCACAGTTTTTCTAAAATCTGCATTAACATATTTTACATTAGGATTATTTCTTTCACTATGAAAAAGGATTGTTCCCACACCTTTACTATACATTTCATCAGTAGGATATTTATGTTTAATAAAGTAAGCACAAAATATAGTGCTTATATTATAATTAAATACAATCTTTATATTTCCTTCCCTTACTTTGTTTGCTTTTATCAATAGCTCAATTTGCTTTTTTATATCTATATTATTGTACAATAATTGAGCTCCTGAAAGTTTGGCAGAATTCTCTAATCTAGTTAGATGCTCTTCAAGAAACAAAGGAACTTCATCTATAACTCTTATAACTTCATACAAAGTTATACCATCAAACTTTACCTTTTCGTCAAAATTAGTGTTTTCTTCTAAAACTCCATTAAATACAAAATATTCACTTACACATTCACTCATTTTTTCACCTCTTTTATTTCCATTTTAAAACTTCAAAGTCTTCATTTTTGCCTTTAAAATTTATTAAATAAGGATGTCCTACAAGCCTAAACAAAGGGGAATCTGATAGTGAATCAGAAAACATGTAGGATTCTTTATAGTCAACTTCTAATTTTTCCTCTTCAACATACTCAATTAACCTTTTGACTTTTTCTTCACCTTTACAATTTTCACCAATGATACTTCCTTTTTTACCATTCTGTCTAAACTTATATCTAGTACCAATTACTTTATCAACTTCTTTAATATTGTAGAATTCCTTTAAATAAAATTCTGAGGAAGCAGATATTAAAACAATCTTGTAGCCATCTTTTTTAAGTTTTCTAATCATTTCTATAGAATCCTCATATAAAATTTGACTTAAGACCTTTTCATAAAATTCCTTCACAATTAAATCTAATTCTACTTCATCAATATCATCCACAAATGAAATAAACTTAGTTTTGGCTTTCCTTAAATCATATACCTTGATAAGATAAAGAAATCCTGCGCCAAGACTTCTTGGCATTTTCTTTAATAAACTAGGTTTTTTCTTAAGCATAAACTTATAGAATTCTAATAGAGTTTCTTTTTTAGTTAATGTAAAATCAATATCAAATATAGCCAACTTCTCCATATAATCCTCCATAAAAGAAAGGGTCGATGCAAACAGCAACGACCCAATTTTAAATTAAACTTCTTCTTCCATTAACTGCTCATAGTATTCTGATGCTCTCTTGAATTCTTCATCATCAGGTACTACTAATTCGCCTTCTTCACCTTCTCCAACTACTTTGAATAAGTACATAGATCCATCTTCTGGATTTTGTACTAAAACATATAGTTGCTCTTCGAATGTAAATTCATCAACTACTTCACAAGGAACTATTTCCCCATTTTCATTTTCTAAGTCTACGATCATTACGTCATCGCCACAACCGCATCCACATCCGCAACCATCATCTTGGCCTCCGCAACAATCTTCTTTGCTACTATCTCCACCACAACAACTGCCTTCTTCATGACTATGTTCATGTTCGTGATCATGACCACCACAACAACATTTATCTTCTGAATTCTCTAATTTTTCATCTTTCATAATATAATAACCTCCTAAAGTTAACGTTAGTAACTCAAATCACTAACAAAATATTTATGTTAACATTGTAACCTTAAATAAGAAATAATAAAAGTGTTTTTTTAAATTTAAAATAAAAGAACCCCGAAGGGTTCTTTAGGTAATTGAGAGTGAGCAATTGAGAATTGTCAATTGTCCATTCTTCTTATTGTTGTTCAGCTAATCTTTTGTATCCTGCCAATCTTTCCATAGCATCTTTTTCTGTCTTTGCGAACAATTCTTCTGCTACGTCTGGGAAAGCTTTTTGAAGTGATGAGTATCTAACTTCGCCCATGATATATTCTCTGAAGCTTGCAGTTGGCTCTTTTGAATCTAAAATAAATGGATTCTTTCCCTGATCCTTTAATTCTGGGTTAAATCTATACATTGCCCAGTATCCTGCTTCTACAGCTTTTTTAGTTTCTAATTGACTAGCGCCCATACCAGCTTTTAATCCATGATTTATACATGGTGCATAAGCAATTATTAAGGATGGACCTGGATAAGCTTCTGCTTCTGCTATTGCTTTTAATGTCTGACCTTGATTTGCTCCCATTGCGATTTGAGCTACATAAACATATCCATAACTCATAGCCATCATTCCAAGATCCTTTTTCTTAGTTCTCTTTCCTGATGCAGCAAACTTTGCAATTGCTGAAGTTGGAGTTGATTTTGAAGACTGTCCACCAGTATTTGAGTATACTTCTGTATCAAATACTAATACATTTACATCTTCACCCGAAGCAAGTACATGGTCTAATCCACCATATCCAATATCGTATGCCCAGCCATCTCCACCAAATATCCATTGAGATTTCTTTACTAAGTAATCCCTTCTATCGCTAAGATACTTAACAGCAGCATTTTTTGATTTTTCTTTATCAAGTAATGGAAGCAATGCTTCTGTAGCTACTTTTGATCCATTTCCATTATCCAAATTATCAAGCCAAGTTTTTAAAGCTGCTTTTAATTCATTACTTACATCAGAAGCTATTGCTTCATTTGCAAGAAGAGCAAGCTTTTCTCTAACTTGTTTTGTTCCAAGGTACATTCCTAGTCCAAACTCTGCATTATCTTCAAATAAAGAATTAGCCCAAGCTGGACCTTGTCCTTTATAGTTTTTAGTATATGGCATTGAAGGTGCACTTGCTCCCCAAATTGATGAACATCCAGTTGCATTAGCAACTAACATCCTATCTCCAAATAATTGAGTTACAAGCTTAGCATATGGAGTTTCTCCACAACCTGCACAAGCTCCATTATACTCAAGAAGTGGTTGTTCAAATTGAGTTCCTTTAACAGTTGAAAGTGCCATAGGATTTTGCTTATGTGCTAGCTTTAATGAATACTCAAATTTTGCTGCTTCTTCCATCTGGGTATCAATAGGTTTCATTATTAATGCTTTCTCTTTTGCTGGACAAACCTGTGCACAATTTCCACAGCCTGTACAATCAAGAATACTAACACCAATTCTGAAGTTGAAGCCATCAAAGTCTTTTCCACCAACTGCTTTTTTAACTTGGAAGCCTGCTGGTGCAGCAGCTACTTCTGCATCTGTAGCTAAGAATGGTCTTATTACTGCATGAGGACAAACGTATGAACATTGGTTACATTGAATACATTTGTCAACTTGCCATTCAGGGACATTTACTGCAATTGCTCTTTTTTCATAAGCAGATGTACCTGATGGGAAAGTACCATCTTCCATTCCAATGAAAGCACTAACTGGCAAAGTATCGCCTATATTTCTATTCATTGGAACAAGTAAATTCTTTATAAAGTCTGGAACTGCTTTTTCTTCTTTTGCAGCATCAACTGCTGTTTTCCAGCTTGCAGGAACTTCAATCTTCTGAATAGAATTGATACCTAAATCTATAGCATCATTATTTAATTTAACTACCTTTTCACCCTTCTTACCATAAGAAGAAACAACTGCATCCTTTAAGTACTTAACTGCATCATCTACAGGGATGATGTTTGCAATTTTAAAGAAAGCTGATTGCATTATCATATTAATTCTTCCACCAAGACCAATTTCTTCAGCGATTTTAACTGCATTTAGTGTATAGAAGTTAATATTGTTATTTGCAATATATCTTTTCATGTTTGCTGGTATATGAGTTTCTAATTCTGTAGCATCCCACTTACAGTTTAATAGGAAGTTGCCATTAGGTTTTAAGCCTTCAAGAACATCGTATTTATCTACATAGGACTGATTATGGCATGCTATAAAATCAGCTCTATTTATTAAATATGGGGACTTAATTGGATTGTTTCCAAATCTTAAATGAGAAACAGTTATTCCACCAGATTTCTTTGAATCATATGCAAAATACGCCTGTGCATACATGTCTGTATGATCTCCAATAATCTTTATAGCACTCTTGTTTGCTCCAACAGTACCATCTGAACCTAAACCCCAGAACTTACATGATTTTGTTCCTTCAACTGTAGCATCAATTTCTTCTGTTACTGCTAATGAAGCAAACGTAACATCATCATTGATTGCTATTGTAAATCCATTCTTAGGAGTTTCTAGCTTAAGATTCTCATAAACTGAATGGATATGAGCTGGAGTTGTATCCTTTGATCCTAGTCCATATCTTCCACCTACAATAACAGGTCTAATCTCTGCATCATAAAATGCATTTTTAATATCTAAGTATAGTGGTTCGCCAGCTGAACCTGGTTCCTTTGTTCTATCTAAAACTGCAATTTTCTTTACAGTCTTTGGTATGTACTTCATGAAATGTTCAATTGAAAATGGTCTGAACAAATGAACACATAGTAGTCCAACTTTTTCGCCTTTTTTAGTTAAATAATCAATTGTTTCTTCAACAACATCACAAACTGATCCCATAGCTACTATTACTCTATCTGCGTCAGGTGCACCATAGTAATTAAATATATGATAGTCCCTTCCTGTAATCTTGTTGATTTCTGCCATATAATTTTCAACTATTTCTGGTGTAGCAGTATAATACTTATTTGAAACTTCTCTCTCTTGGAAATAAATATCAGGATTCTGAGCTGTTCCTCTAATAACTGGATGTTCTGGATTTAAGGCTCTACTTCTAAAAGCCTCAATATCCTTAAAATCAACTAACTTTGAAAGATCCTCATAATCTAATACTTCAATCTTTTGTACTTCATGTGAAGTTCTGAAACCATCAAAGAAATTTACAAACGGAACTCTTCCTTTTATTGCAGATAAATGAGCAACTGCTGAAAGATCCATAACTTGTTGAACATTATTTGCTCCAAGAATAGCAAATCCTGTCTGCCTTACTGCCATAACATCTTGGTGATCTCCAAATATATTAAGTGAATTTGCAGCAAGTGCTCTAGCGCTAACATGAAAAACGCAAGGTAATAATTCACCAGCAATCTTATACATATTAGGAATCATAAGTAGTAATCCTTGGGATGCAGTATATGTAGTTGTTAATGCACCAGCCTGAAGTGAGCCGTGAACAGCACCTGCTGCACCACCCTCTGATTGCATCTCCATAATTTTAACAGTTTGTCCAAATATGTTTTTCTTCCCTTGTGATGCCCATTCATCTGTATGTTCTGCCATAGGTGATGATGGAGTTATTGGATATATTGCTGCCACATCTGTAAATGCGTAGGATGACCAAGCTGCTGCTGTATTACCATCCATTGTTTTCATAATTTTTTTCATATAAAATAGCCCTTCTTTCATAAATTTTCTGAATAATTATTGTTTTCTCAAAAATTACTGCATTTTTATATTATATAATGATTTTTCAATAAAGTGCAAATATTTTTTTTAATATTTTAAAGAAAAAAGACTGTAAAAACAGCCTTTTTTTTAATATACTATTTTGCTAATAATTTACCTAGTTCTTCAGCCTTTGCTAATTCGGCTTCACTAGGTGTTTCCTTAACGGTTATATCAGCAATTACATTAAAACTATACTCTGTCATAATTTTTTTCCATTTTGACATAAACTCTCCATCATCCCATCCATAAGACCCAAAAAGTATAACAGGTTTGTTATTATTCGGAAGAAGTTTAAACTTCTTTAAGAAAGGTTCCATTTCACTTTGCTCTATCTGATTATTATCCATAGAAGGACTTCCTAAAGCAACCGTATCTGCTGATGTAACATCTTCTACCGTTGCTTCCTGTACCCTCTTAAGAATTACTTCTGCACCAGCATCTTTTGCGCCTTTTGCAATATTATTAGCTAAAAGTTCTACATTGCCGTATTCACTCCAGTATATAATTGATACCTTCTTCATATTATCCCTCTTTCCTTATATATTTTTAGAATAACAAATTATGGTATAATTATACTAAAAGAAAGTAAAATTATCAATAGAAACATGACTAATTAAATAATTAGTCATATGAAATAAAATAATGTTATAAATATAAATTTTTTTTATCTTTGTATGAATTGTTGAACCCAAGTAATAACGCCACTAGAACTTTTAGCAATACCTACTCCAATTTCTGTGTATCTTGTATTAAGTATATTTTGTCTATGTCCAGTGGAATTCATCCAGGATTTCATAACATCTGCTGGTGTTTGCTGCCCCTGTGCAATATTTTCTCCAGCTGCAGAGAAATTGATACCAAAATTTTTCATCATATCAAAAGGAGATCCATAGGTAGGTGATGTATGAGAAAAATAATTTTTGTTTCTCATATCTTCTGCCTTAAATCTTGCTACCCTACATAGTTGCCAATTAGCCTTTAGTGCTGGCAACCCAATTTTAGTTCTTTCTACATTTACAAGCCTAATAACCTCATTTTCAATTGCTTTGGTGGCATCAATATTGGGAATCTTTAAAATATTGCCTGGATTAATATTATTAGGGTTTGAAATTTGTGGATTCAAAGCTATAACTTCAGGAACGCCAACCTGAAACTTGTTACATATCTTCCACATACTATCTCCACTTTGAACCACATAATTAATGGTATTTGAGCCTACAGGCTGCTGCATTGCCTCCACATTACCTTGAAATCCAAATGTAAGAAATACAGTTGCAAGAGCTAATGCTATTTTTTTCATTTTATCTCCTCCATGTATTAATTTATTTAATGACCCTTTAAAAATCAATGTAGTATACACAAGTTAAAATCTATTTTTTTATAAACTGCTGAACCCAATATATACTTCCATTAGAACCCTTTGCCACACCTACGCCTATTTGATTGTAGTTTTTGTTTAATATATTTTGTCTATGACCAGGGGAATTCATCCAAGAAATCATAACTGCTGCTGCTGTTCTTTGACCCTGCGCTATATTTTCTCCAGCGGCTGAATAACTTACTCCAAATCTTTTCATCATGTTAAATGGCGATCCATAAGTAGGTGATGTATGTGAAAAATAATTTCTATTTTTCATATCTTCTGCTTTTAATCTTGCTACTTTAGAAAGCTGCAAATTAACTTTTAAAGCTGGCAATCCTACTTTAGATCTTTGTATATTAACCAGTCTAACAACTTCATTTTCCATTGTCTTTATAGCATTACTATTTGATGGTTGTTGCATTGCATTAACGTTACCTTGTAATCCTACTAAAATTAAAATACATGTTAAAACAAAAGCTATTTTTTTCATATTCAATCCTCCTAATTAATTCTTCTGTTTAGTATTTGAAGTTTTTTTATATTTATTTTTTTTTATTTTGGTAATACTAGAAAAATAAATAAAAAACATTAATTCGGAGGAAAAAAAAATGAAAAGTTTAACAAATACAAAAACAGCTGAAAACCTAGCTAAAGCCTTTGCAGGAGAATCTCAAGCAAGAAACAGATACACCTTTTATAGCAAAGTTGCAAACAAAGAAGGTCATAAACAAATCGAAGCAATTTTCTTAGAAACTGCTGAAAATGAACTTGCTCACGCTAAAACTTTTTTCAATTTTTTAATTGAAGGGTTAGGAACTACAAGCATTAATGTAAATGCCGACTATCCTATCGGTTTTGGCAATACAGAAGAAAATCTTAAATATGCAGCGGAAGGAGAAAAGGAGGAATGGGGTTCAGTTTATCCAAATTTTGCAGATATGGCAAAACAAGAAGGATTTCCAGAAATCGAAATAGTTTTAAAAAACATTGTAAAAATCGAGGAAGCACATGAAAAACGTTTCTTGGATTATATGAATTCCTTAAAAAATGGAACTCTATACAAAAAAGAAACAGCTCAATATTGGAAATGTAGTAATTGTGGCTTTATTTATTATGGAAATGAAGCTCCTCAAAAATGCCCAGCATGCCATCATCCTCAAGGATATTTTGAAATAATGTATATGATTCAGCCATAAAATAAAGAAAACTGCCTTAAAACTCCAAACAAAATTTAGGTTTTAGGCAGTCTACTTCTTTTTTATTTATAAATAGTTTTCTTAAGCTCTTCTAAAAGCTCTTCTTTATTCATATTTTCAATATCTTTACCAGACTCTAAAATTGCAAGTAGTCTATCTTTCAACTTACTCTCTTTGCTTTCAGCTACTTCAATTTTCTCATTAATACCATAGGTTTCTCCTACTTCCATAATTCTTGCTCTGTAGCCCTTAGAATTAAGGAGTGCCTTAAAGCTTTCTCTAGCATCCTTGTCACCATGCACAAGAAGAATCTCTTTTGGCTTATTCTTAATCCCATCAACCCATCCAATAAGTCCATCTCTATCTGCGTGTCCTGATAAGCCTTGAAGATTGTGGATATGAGCATTTACAACTACGTCTTCACCAAAAAGTTTAACTTTTTTTGCTCCATCCATTATTAATCTTCCAAGTGTTCCTTCAGCTTGATACCCTACAAATACAATTGAACTTTCTTTTCTCCACAAATTATGCTTTAAATGATGCTTTATTCTACCAGCTTCGCACATACCACTTGCTGATATTACAAGTGCACCACTTTGTATCTTATTAACTCTAGCAGACTCCTCTGCAGATTTAGTAAATACCACACCATCAAAATCAAAAGGATGCTCTCCTTTTTTAATCAACTTCATAGCTTCTTCATCATAATCTTCAGTATGCTTTATATATATTTTAGTTGATTCTGCGGCTAGTGGACTGTCTACATATACTGTAAGATCCTTTACTAGACCTTCATCAATAAAGTTGTTCAAAGCATATAATACTTCTTGAGTTCTGCCTACTGCAAAAGAAGGTATAATTACATTACCACCTCTTTTAAAAGTTTCTTTAATTATAGTAACTAGTTGTTCAAAGTCCTTGTCAATATTATGATGAAGTCTATTTCCATAAGTAGTTTCCATAATTACATAATCAGCGTTCTCAATAATAGTAGGATCTCTTAAAATAGGTATATTCTTATTACCTAAATCTCCTGAATAAACTACCTTAACTTCTTCTTTACCTACCTCTTTAATAAAAATTTCCACAATTGATGAACCAAGTAAATGTCCTGCATCATTGAAGCGAATTTCAAACCCATCAAATAATTTTATTAATTCCCCATATTCATATCCTTTAAAAAGAAACATTGAAGATGCTGCCATTTGTGCAGTATATAATGGCACTAATAATTCTAAACCTTGTCTTTCTCTTTTTTTGTTTTTCCACTCAACTTCCATTTCTTGAATGTGTCCACTATCTGGAAGCATTGCACTACATAAATCCATTGTAGCTTTAGTACAAATTACTTGACCTTTGAAACCATCCTTGTAAAGCAAGGGAATTCTTCCACTGTGATCAATATGAGCATGTGATAGCACTACAAAATCAATTTCCTTTGGATTGAAATCAAAGTTCTCATTTCCTCGATCTTTTTCCTCTTTACCTTGATATAATCCGCAATCTAAAAGTACTTTTTTACCGTTGACAGAAATAAGATGACTTGAACCAGTAACGCAGCCTGCTGCGCCATAAAAATTTAATTTCATAAAAATTCCTCCTTAGTTCTATTCATATTTGTCATTTTGAATACTTTTTTATCAAATCAACAATATTATTAACGGAATTGTTTAACTTTGTGCTATTCATTTCATTAATAAAATTGGATTTATTATTATTTAATTCTTCTAGTTTAGTTAACAAAACTTCAGAGCTTAAATTCTCCTCTAGTAAAACCATACTATATCCGCTTTTCTCAAAGGATTCAGCGTTTAATATTTGGTCTCCTCTACTTGATTTCCCTGAAAGAGGTATCAATAAGTTTGGCTTTTTCAGTGCTAAAAATTCAAAAATTGCATTGGCACCTGCTCTGGAAACGATTAAATCAGTTGCTGCAAAAAAATGAGTGAGTTCTTTATCTACATATTCAAATTGTTTATATGCTGCAATACTTTCTAAGTTTGAATCTATATTTCCTTTTCCGCATAAGTGGATAATATCATATTTTTCTGTATACCCTTTTATATTATTTCTAATAGTATCATTAAGAATTTTAGAACCTAGGCTCCCACCTATAACAAGTAAAACTGGCTTATTACCTTTGAATCCTAAAATATTTAATCCTTTTTCTCTATTTCCTTCATAAAGTTCAGCTCTTATTGGTGTTCCTGTTAATTCAGCTTTATTCTTCTTAAAATGCTCTAAAGACTCTGGGAATGTAACACAAATCTTAGTAGCATGCGGTGCTGAAAGTTTATTTGCAAGGCCTGGAGTAATGTCTGATTCATGAATAATAACAGGTACTCTATTAAACTTTGCACCCATAACTACTGGTACTGATACAAAACCACCTTTAGAAAACACTACATTAGGCTTCTCCTTTTTAATAATCTTAGTTGCTTCAAACACTCCCTTTATTACTTTAAAAGGATCTGTAAAATTCTTTACATCAAAATATCTCCTCAGTTTACCACTAGAAATAGAGTGATACTTAATATTTTCACCTTCGATAATTTTTCTTTCAATTCCATCTTCTGTTCCAATATATTCTATCTCATATCCTAAATCTTTAAGCATTGGTATAAGTGCAAGATTAGGAGTCACATGGCCAGCAGATCCTCCACCTGTCATTATGATCTTCAGCTTTTTCAAATAATCATCTCCTAATTAAGTTGGCTAAATCTAATATACTATATATTACAAATTTTCGCTATATTTATAGTAATTTAATTTGATACTCTAAAATCAACAGTTTTCAACTGAATACTTTTCTTACCCATATATTCATTTACAGTAGGTGTAAAAATGAGATCTACCATAGAAGTATTCACTCCAGTTTGACTTAATAATAAATTCTTAAGCTCAGTTCCTTTTCCAAAACATATTCCTTCAATTTTGCTCTTTCCGTCTCCTTTATCCATATACCATTTTGCAATGTTTGAATCCTTACCAAAATATGATACGTTAGAAATTCTGATATTTTTCTCTGCAAACAGTGGCGTTGGATTTCCTTTTCCAAAAGGCTCAAGTAGTTCTAATTCTTCAATAAATCTCATATCTATATTTCTAAGATTAACTCTTTTTTCTATTCTTATCTTAGGTTTAAAATCTTCCTCCTTAAGGGTGCAATTTTCATTAAGCATCTTTCTTAAAGTAAGTATATTGTCCTCAGTAATGGATAGTCCCGCTGCCATGGGATGACCACCAAATTTTGAAATAATTGATTTGCATTTCAGCAGTTCCTCAAACATATTGTATTCATCAATGGATCTTCCAGAGCCCTTTGGCATATCTTTCCCTTTAGTTAGTATAATGGTTGGTAAATAATATTTTTCTTTAACTTTGCCAGCTACTATACCAGCAATACTCTCATGTACATCTTCCTTATATATAACCAAAACTTTCTGATCATCAAGACTAGACTTTGCAATTAATTCTATAACCTCTTCAACATTTTTATTTGTCATATCCTGTCTTTCTTTATTAAGATCATATAATTTTTTTGCTAAACCGTCAGAACTTTCTTTATCTGTACATAGTAGTAATTCAACTGACAAGGAAGCCTTATCAAGTCGACCTGTAGCATTAATACATGGGCCTATTTGATAACCAATATTGTAAGTATTAATATTCTTGTCACATATCCCGAGTACACTCTTTAAGGCTATTATTCCTAGATTGCTAGAATTACTTAATCTTTCTAAAGCAGCTTTTACAATTATTCTGTTTTCATCTAATAAATCTACGATATCGCAAACTGTTCCAATTCCAGCTAGTTCAACATATTCATAGGCTAATTCTTCTTCAAAGCCTAGCTCTCTAAATAATCCTTGAACAAACTTAAAAGCTATCCCAGCGCCACATAGTGATTTAAATGGATATGTGCAATCTAATTGTTTTGGATTTATTATTGCATCAGCATTTGGCGTAATATATTCTCTTTCTTCATTTTCATTTATAACAAAGGTTAATTCATGATGATCCGTTATAACCACTGTCATACCAAGTGACTTTGCAAAGGCTACCTGCTCCATTGCAGAAATTCCATTGTCACAGGTAATAATTACATCTACACCTTGTTCCTTGATGATTTTAATTCTATTGCTGCTCATGCCATATCCTTCGCTCTCACGATCAGGGATGTAATAGGACACATCTCCGCCACATTGCTTAATTGCTTTATACAAGATTGTTGTACTTGTCACTCCATCAGCATCATAATCTCCATACACAATTATTTTTTTTTCGTCATTAATTGCATCTATCATTATATCAATACCCTTTTCCATATCTTTCATCAAAAAAGGATCATAAAGATCATTTAAAGTTCCATTTAAAAATTTATTTATTTCATTTTCTTCCTTAATTCCTCTGTTAGCTAAAATCAAAGCAATATCCTCGCTTATGTTGCATCTTTTTGCTATGTCTTTTACGTCAGCAGTGGTTCTTTTTAGCATCCATTGTTTCTCCATTGAATAGCCCTCCATGAGTATATTATATCATATTTTATTGTTTGTTTTTATCTTATTCATGCGCAGGACGCCCCTCTATTTTTAGAGAGGCCATCTTTTTAGATGGTCTTTGGAGTTGAAAGGTGTCCCGGGTTTTCCTAGGCGTGTTCTTCTTGTCAGAAAGTATTGTTTCTATATTTTTTGTAGAATGTAGTGTTGTCTCTAGCTTACATTTCTGTCTTGGTGGGAGCGGGACACTCCTCTCTCTTTAGAATGGCTCTGGAGTTGAGGAATGTCCCGGGTTTTCTTGGGCAAAATATCTGTCAGTGTACATATTTTTAGTAATTAAGTTGGTTTTAAAATTTGTATTGTTGGATTGTTTAAAACTAGGCAAGCAACTTCATATACTTCCTTAGGTGTAATTGTGTCTAGTTCCTCTAATTCGCTAAATACTTTTGTAAAGTCACCATACATTATCTCATAGGTTGTAAGCGCATTGCATAATATTAGGCTTTTTTCGTATTTAAGCTCTTGTTTTAATTTAAGCATTTTGCTGGACTTTTTAATAGATTCTTTGTTGTACATTTTTATAAAAAAGTCTTTATCTTTTACTTTTTTAATGCAATTTTCTACTTCCTGCAAAGCTTTATTAATGTTTTCAAAAGAGGTGCCAAGGGAAATATTAAAAAGTTTAATGCCTTTTTCGTTTTTAATTTCTGAAGAAACTTCATAAACTAGACCAAGCTTTGTTCTTAGGGCATCATATAAAATGCTGCTTGTACCTTCACCAAAAGCAAAATTCAAGTGCTTTAATGAAGCAATTTGCAACTGGTTCAAATTATGAATTGGGAAACAATATTGAATTTTACAGCCTTGTATTCCACTCTTTTGTTCAATACACAGTCCTGTGTTATTGTCTTCATAAATAATATCATCTTTTAAAAATGACTTTCTTTTCCAATCACTAAATTCAGCTTCAACAGCTGAGCAAACTTCTTCATAGCTCTCGGAACTAACTATGCTGATCACACAATTCTCTGGGCAATAATTTTTATTGTAAAACTCTTTTATGCTTTGTAAACTTGTTGAAATAATAGCTTCTTCGCTGCCTATAATTAATTCTTTAATTCTTCTATTTTCAAATGCATTATTATACAAACTATCTTCCAAGCATTGATATATATCTTCTTTCCATTCTTTCAGCTCTTCACAAATTACTTTAAGCTCTTCCTTAAAACCCTCTTCTGGGAAAGTAGGATTTATTATTATATCAGAAAATATTTCAAGACCCTTTTGAAAATCTTGGCTTAAAGTGGTGCCGTAATAAATTACATAAGGGAAGTTAGTCATTGCATTATTAAATCCAAATACACTGTCACATTGAGTATTTATTTCAAATTCATTTCTACTTTTAGTTCCTTTGAATACCATATGCTCAACTATATGAGCAATGCCAATCTCATTGCTTTTCTCAGCATTTGCACCTGCATCAAGACCCATTGAAAAAGAAGTTATATTACCTGGTCTATGTACATATATTACTTTCATTCCATTTTCTAAATATTTACAATCCATATCTGGCTCCTTAAATTAAAAATTGCAAAAACCTCCTTTTGTAAAACTCAGTATTACTTTTTAATCTGAGTCTATACAAAAGGAGGACATTTTAAAGTATACGGTTTTCTATTTTTATGTAATAAGCTTATATTATCCTTATTTGGGTTTAGTATTAAATCCCTTTAATCTTCATTTCTAATAAATTTACAAGCATATCAGCTTTCAGCTTATTAGACACTACTTCACTAGTTAGATTTTCAACTATTTTCAATGAGAAAGCCATTGCAGTAGCTGGTCCTCTGCTAGTAATTAAATTACCATCCTGTACAACTATCTCATTCTGGTATTTACAGCCTAAAAGTTCATCTTTTACTCCTGGGAATGAGGTGATTTTTTTATCCGTAATCACCTGTGCTTCATTTAGAACTATAGGGGCTGCACAAATAGCCGCAATAAATTTACCCTTTTCATTAAATTCTTTAACTAATTCAATAATCCTTGAGTTTTCTTTAAGTTTTTTGAACCTGGCATTCCACCTGGTAAAACTAAGCATTCATACTCCTTAAAATCACTTTCTGAAATTGTAAAATCTGCTTCAACAGCGATTCCATGTGCTCCGGTAACCTTTAGGCTTTCTATAGAACACATATCGCATTTTATCTCTGCTCTTCTAAGAATATCTACCACAGTCAGTGCCTCAATTTCTTCAAAACCATTGGCTAAAAAAATCACTGCATTCTTCATAATTTTCTCCTATTTCTTTAATTTTACTTCCTTTAAGAAATCATCCATAACCACAAGAATTAAATTCTTTCCTCTTCCAGCTCTATTCTGTGTTTTTATATCTGAAAGTACAAATTCTTGTTTAGCTGCTTTACTAGATATTAGAGTAACTTTAGATCCAGTACTTGCTTTTGGGACTATATCACCAAAGCACACCTCATCATATTCTTGAAGTGTGATACCAGTAACTCCTGATGCACTTCTTCCCATATAATTTATACCACTACATTCAAATCTAATACACATTGCGCTTTTTGTTATTAATATCATGTCAGCTTCAACATCATTTTCATTGAATATTACAGATATTAGTTTATCACTATCACCTTTCAATTTATACGCTAGTGTAGAAGAATATTCTCCTACAAACTCAGATAACATAGTTCTCTTAACAAGTCCTTTTTTGCTCACAAAGTAAATGCTCATATCTTGTTGAAAATTAACAATTGAAACTGCTCCAATTATCTTAGCCTTTGCATCATAGTCATCAACTAAATTTTCTAGGTTTATGGTTTCACTTAAATTTTCTAATATATATGATGGTATATTATATACTTTACCACTAGAAGAAAAAATTAATATTCTACATAGTGAATTAGTTTGTATTATATTTTCCTTTTTGGAAGAATACTTAGAAATATCATAGTTACTTATTATACCATCTTTTGTAATATTTAATACCATACTCTTAAACTCGTATTCATTTGTATATTCAACCTTAGTAACTTGATTCTTAAAGCTTAAATTAAATAACTGAGTTCCTAGATTACTTCTTTCTAAATCAAGTAATTCTGGTTCTTCTAAAGAAAACTTTAGACCTGTAGATGTAAGAATTTTAAGGAATCCTCTTTCTTTTTCCTTATCTACAAGCTGAACATCTATTAATCTTTCATTTTCCCTAAGCTTAAGTGCCATAACTTTTGAATAGTTAGTTACAAATTTATCTATTCCTGATCTTTTTATGTTGCCTAAATTAGTAAACATAACAAAATCCTTTTGCAGAGGGCTGCTTGAAACAGAATTAACTGCTACAACTTTTTCCTTAGCAAAATCTAGACCTTTGATTATACTATCTATTCTTTCACCTTTTTCTTTCCATTTAAACTCTGGGATTACTGAACCTTTTATCTGATACATGTTGCCTTTGTCTGTAAAAAACATAATAGTATCAATTGTGTTTGATGAAAATAAATATTTATTAAAGTCACCTTCTCTATATTCTATATCCTCTACATTAGTATTGGATCTATTATAAGACTTTAATGGTACTCTCTTTATATAACCTTCATTAGACATTGAAACCATTGTATCCTCTACAATAATTAGTTCTTCTATATCTATTTTAGCTTCTTCATCATTTTCTACTATTTGAGTACGTCTTTTATCACCATGCTTTTCTTTTACTTCACAAAGCTCCCTTTTAATTACTTTTAAAAGTTCAGCTTCATTTTCTAGAATAGCTTTAAGTCCTTTAATAGTTTTCTCTAATTCCTTATACTCTTTTTCAAAGGTTTTAATTTCAAGACCAGTTAATCTATAAAGCATTAATTCTACAATAGCCTCTGCTTGAAGCTGAGTAAATCCAAAGGCATTACATAGATTAGTTTCAGAATCTTTTTTAGATTTAGAGGCTCTTATTGTCATTATAATTTCATCTAAAATATCGATTGCCTTTATAAAGCCCTCTACAATATGAAAGCGCTTCTCAGCTGATTGTAATTCATTTTTTGTTCTTCTTGTAACTACCTCTTTTTGATGATTAATATAGTGATATAGTATTGATTTTAAGTCCTAGAGTTTCTGGTTTTCCATCTGCAATTGCAACCATATTAAAGGGTACATTACATTGAAGTTCAGTCTTCTTAAGTAAATATTTAAGTATTTTTTCTGCTCCATCTTCCGTAACAGCTTTTCTTAACTCAATTACAGCTCTAATACCGTTTCTATCAGATTCATCTCTTATATCTGTTATTGCTTCAAGAGATTTAGCGTGTCTTTTATCATCAGTCATCTCAGAAATAAATTGAAGTAACCTAGCTTTATTTCTTCTGTATGGAAATTCAGTAATAACAATTCCAAGTCTACCATTTTCAAGCTTTTCAATTTTTGTTTTAGCTCTTAAGGTAACTTTTCCCTCTCCAGTTTCATAAGCCGCTACTAGAGCATTTTTACCAATTAGCATTCCGCCTGTAGGTAAATCTGGTCCTTTAATGTAATTCATTAGTTCTTTTGTTGTTATTTCTGGATTATCTATAAACGCTAGAGTACCGTCTATAACCTCGCACAAGTTGTGTGGAGGTATATTAGTAGCAAGTCCTACTGCAATACCAAAAACCCCGTTTACAAGTAAATTAGGGTATCTTGCTGGTAAAACTTGAGGCTCTAATTCAGAGGCAGAATAGTTTTCAACCATATCTACCACATCTTTATCTAAATCTTTTAGTAATTCAAGAGCAATAGGTGTAAGCCTTGCTTCTGTATAACGCATTGCTGCTGCATTGTCACCATCTATACTTCCCCAGTTTCCATGTCCGTCTATTAAAGGTTTTCTTGTAGAAAAATCTTGAGCAAGAATTACCATGGCATCATAAACTGAAGCATCTCCATGTGGGTGATATTTACCTAAAATATCTCCGACAATTCTTGCAGATTTATAGTAAGGTCTATCTGGGAATGCCTTTAATTGATAAGCACCATACAAAATCCTTCTGTGTACTGGCTTAAGGCCATCTCTAACATCAGGTAGCGCTCTTTCCTTTGCTACTTCAACTGCATAGGGCAGATAATTATCTGGCATAGCTTCTTCTATTGGTATTTTAATAATATTATTGTCTACAGGAATATCTATTTTTTTTGCCATTCATTTCACCCTTCCTAAAACTCAGCGTACTTATACATATAATTTCTTCTCGGCTCAACTACATCTCCCATTAATAAAGAAACCATTTTTTCAGCTTTAGCAGCATCCTCTAATGTAACTTGTTGAAGGGTTCTTGTTTCAGGATTCAAGGTTGTATCCCATAATTGATCCGGATTCATTTCCCCAAGACCTTTATACCTTTGTAAAAGAGCACCTTTACCAATTTCCTTTTTTACCTTCTGTAGTTCCTCATCACTATAGGCATATTTAACAACGTCTTGGCCTTTAGTGTGTTTATATACCTTGTAAAGGGGAGGTAGTGCAATATATAGATGTCCATTATTAATTAATTGTCTCATATATCTATATATATAAGTCATCCATAAAGTTCTAATATGGTACCCATCTACATCTGCATCACTCATAATGATTATTTTATTATATTTAAGTTCATCTTCTCTATAGTTGTCTAACACTCCCGTACCAATTGCTACATTAAATATTTTTAATTCTTCACTTGCTATTACATTTTCAAGTTTTTGTTTTTCAGTATTCATAATTTTTCCTTTTGATGGCATTATTGTCTGAAACCTTCTATCTCTTGCTTGCTTAGCACTTCCTCCTGCTGAATCTCCCTCCACAACTATGAATTCGCAGTATTGTGGATCTTTAAGTGTGCAAACTGCAATCTTTCCTGCAAGAGGTGCTGTACCTTTTCCAACTTTTTTTCTCTCAGCTTCATTTATTTTTTTAATTTTTTCTCTTCTTGCTGCTGCATCCAGAGCATTTGAAATTAAGCTAGTAGCTGTTTCCTTATTATCCTCAATCCATTCTGACAGCTTAGTGTATGTTAACTCATTTAGCATAGTATATGCTTCATTATTCCCAAGCTTTGTTTTAGTCTGTCCTTCAAAAATCGGATTATTTATCTTTATTTTTACTATTGAAGTTAGACCTTCTCTAAGATCGTCACCTTCAAATTCTTTATCTTTTTCCTTTACAAGATTAAGCTTTTTAGCCCACTCTTTAAAGGCTCTAGTCATTCCTGTCCTAAAACCTGTTTCATGAGTCCCTGATTCAGTTGTAGGAATATTATTAACATAGCTAGCTATGTATTCAGTTGTTGAATCCGTAAACTGCATACATATTTCTGCGTTTACGCTTATACCGTTTACTTCTCTCTCTCCTTCAAAAAGAATAGGATCTTTATGAAGCACTGTTTTACTTTCATTTAAGTAATCTATAAAATCAAGTAGTCCCCTTTTGGAGTGATACTCTTTTATTATTGGTTCATCTTTTCTATTGTCTATTAGCACAAGGGTTATTCCTTTATTTTGGAAGGATAACTCCTGAAGTCTCTCATCTATATAATCAAATTTAAAATCTATTAAAGTAAATACCTCTTCGTCAGGCATAAAAGTTACTTTTGTACCTGTTTCCTCTGTTTTTCCCACTATTTCAAGTTTTGAAACAGGAGTACCTGGCATAATCTTCTTTAATTCTTTATCATAAGCATTTTCAAATCGTTGTCTATATAAATTCCCCTTTTGTTTTACTTCAACTACAAGCCATTGTGAGAGAGCATTAACTACAGCTGCTCCAACGCCGTGCAGACCTCCAGAGGTTTTATAGTTCTTGTTATCGAATTTACCACCAGTATGCAATTCAGTATATACCATCTCTACGCCAGAGATTTTTTTTATTGGATGAATACCAGTTGGTACTCCCCTTCCATTATCCTCAACCGTAACACTTTTATCAGAATTTAAGGTTATTGTAGCCTTATCTCCATAACCGTTAGATATTTCATCAATGGCATTATCTAATATCTCCCATATGCAATGGTGTAGACCTTTGCTTCCAGTGGAACCAATATACATACCTGGTCTTATCCTCACTGGCTCTAATTTTTCTAAAGAAGTTAAATCTGTTACTTCATAGGATTGTATATCATTTATCTCAAGACTCATTATAATCCCCCATACTTTACTCATACTTAGGCATATGATACAAAATAGACTAGCATACTGGCTAGTTATTTTTTGAATATGCCTTATATCTTTCATATGTTATTTTATATTTTAATTTCATTTCCGTAAAGCATTAAGTGAAAATAAATATTTATAAAAAGATATCATGATAACAAGATAACAAGATAAGAAGTTAAGAAGTTATAGTCATATCAATGGTTTGAATAGTTTCTAGTTTTGAAATTAATCTTTTTTAAATTGGCATAGAAAAGATACTTTCATGGTTTTATTTTTGAATGAGTAGAATTATTTTCTCTTTAGATATTGGACAAGTAGAGCACCCTTCTCTCTATAATTCTTGAAAGGCGTGACATCCCTCCCTTTTAGGAGAGGCTCTAGGCTTGATTGATGTCACAGATCTTCTCGGGCGAGTTTTCAATTATCTCTCTCTAGGTATTGGACGAGCAGGACACCCCTCCCTCTTTAGCTAGACTCTGGAGTTGAGGGGTGTCCCGGGTTTTCTTATGCGAGTTTATTTGTTTTCAAATTGTTATCTAGAATTTCTAACTCATATTGTTTAATGCACAGCAAAGTCTGATTAGGTTCCTAATGCTTTGTTCTCTAATTAGGGATTGAATATTTAATTTGTCCAATTCCTCTTTTATTAAAGATAATGCAAGCTCTTCCTTCTTTTCATTGATTAATTCATTATAATTCACTTCCACATAGCATACATTTTCAGAGACGATTCTTAAAATATTTTTCACGCTCTTTTTAGTCACATCTTTACCTTCTAATGTATCAAAAATCAAATAATTTATCCCGTAATAATTTTCATCCATATCCACACATTTTTCTTTTAACAGGTAGAAAAAATATACCGTACCAAGAACTAAAGTAACAATAAGTACATATTGTAATATAGTTATTGACAAAATAATTCCTCCTTTACCTAAATAGCATTATAATATTGGTTTATGCTAATTGGGTAAAAAGGGTTCATCTTTAGTTATCATTGTTTTAAGTATGGCTTACTGTTTACTATCTAAAAAGCAGAACACCTCTCTCTTCCAAGCTTAGCTCTGGAGTTGAGGGGTGTCCCTGATTTTCTTAAGCTAACTTTTTATAAATTAAAGTCTTTAACCAATATAGCTCTTGTTGGTGAACCATCTACGCCTTTAATTTTTAGTGGAAGTGAACACAATAAATATTCGCCTTCTTCTACTTCCTTTAATCTAAGACCTTCCATAATGATTATACCTTTGTTAAATAAAACTTTATGTGAATCATGATTAGGTTGATTTCTTTCTATTCCAAGGGAATCTATTCCTACACCAGCAATGTCTTTCAGAGCCATATATTCAGCAGCACTTCTTTCTACATAAACATAGTCGGATTTAAATTCTTCTGTAAAAGAATTTTTTGTTTTCAATAGGATAAATTCGCCAGTCTGAATTTTTTTATTAACTAAATCCTCTTTAGTTATTTCACTTGAAACCTCAGTTAAGTCTAGAACTCTACATTTTCTAATCAATTTAGCTAAGTCTATACTTTCTATAGTTGCTCCACCTTCATCAACATGATAAGGCGCATCAATATGAGTTCCAGTATGTAAATTCATAAAAATGCTTGATTCATTTATACTGTCTTTGGGCATCTTTTTCTGAAAAGCAAGAATTGGTTTCTTTTCTTCTTGATTCTTATAAACTGCCATATCTTTTTCTATAGTCATGGAAATATCGTAGAAAATCATTTTTAGCCTCCTTTAATATGTTGAAATATCAAGCTATTCTATTCTGGTCATTTTTATCTTTTATAGAGCGGGACACCCTTCTCTCTTAAGATAGCCTATGGAGTTGAAGGATGTCCCAGGTTGTCTTGTGCGAGTTTGTTGTTTGTTACTTTTGGTTTAAAATCGTACTTAAATATATTGGAATTGCAAGTTATTCTAGTTTGTTCATCTTTGTCTTGGTTGGTGCAGGACACCCTTCTCTCTTAAGATAGCCCCTGGAGTTGAAGGGTGTCCCGGGTTATCTTGTGCAAGTTCGTTGTTTGTTACTTTTGGTTAAAATCGTAGTTAAATATATTGGAATAGCAAGTTATTCTAGTTTGTTCATCTTTGTCTTGTATGGAGCAGGACACCCTTCCCTCTTTAGACGAGCTCTGGGGTTGAAGGATGTCCCGGGTTGTCTTGTGCAAGATTTTTGTTAATATCATATTTATTAACGATACGTAACAATATGATATTTCCTGCGTAGAGGTTGTCTGAGCGAGCATTAGTAAGACTTGGCTGATTTATTTTTAAATTGCGTTAAGCCCACGAAATGTTTGAGCGTTAGCGAGTTTTGAGTGGGTAGCAATTTGAAAATAAATCAGCTTAGTCTTTCTATGCACAGCGAACAATCTCTTAGCAGGAAATATTATATTGTTACGTACCTCTATCATCATATATTAATTATAAAATCCCATTAGGCGCACGAAATGCTTGAGCATAGCGAGTTTTGAGTGGGTAGCAATTTGAAAATAAATCAGCTTAGTCTTTCTATGCGCAGCGAACAATCTCTTAGCAGCAAATATCATGTTGTTTACGTACACTAATTAATCATATATTCATTTCAAGGTATATCCCACCATTTTCTACCGTCTTTCTCTATTAAGTTGATAGCTTCCTCTGGTCCATATGTACCTGCCGAATAATTTGGCAATTGTGTACTACTCTGTTTCAATGCTTTTTCAATACTTTCAATAAACTGCCAAGAATACTCAAGTTCATCCCATCTTGTAAAAAGAGATGAATTGTTTCTAATTGCTTCAATAATAAGTCTTTCATAGGCTTCTGGAGAGTCCTTTAGATATTTGCAACTCTGACAATAATTTAATTTTACAGTTTCCATAATAAAATCACTACCTGGTTTCTTTGCATTTATTTGAAAGAAAAAGCCTTCATCTGGCTGTATTTTTAAAACTAAGAGATTAGAGCCAACTTTTTGAAAATCTTTATAATAGTTTATTCCTGGAAGTTTTTTAAACTGTATAACAATTTCAGTTGTTTTGCTATCTAATCTTTTTCCTGCTCTAAAATATATTGGAACACCACCCCATCTAAAATTATCTATATATGCCTTTACGGCAATGAATGTAAATGTGTTTGAATTAGTAGCTACTTTTTCTTCTTGCCTATATCCAATTACCTCTTCACCCTCAATTTTTCCTGTTCCATATTGACCATAAACAACATTATCTGTTATTGTTTCAATGGTAAATGGTCTTAATGCCTTTAAAACTTTGACTTTTTCATCTCTAATTGATTCTGGCTGAAGATTTACTGGTGGCTCCATTGCTATAATAGTGAGCATTTGAAGTAAATGATTTTGAAGCATATCTTTTAGAATACCAGCATTTTCATAGTAGCCACCCCTATTTTCAACTCCTAACATTTCTGTGGAAATAATCTGAATATTATCAATATAGTTTCCGTTCAATAAAGGCTCAAAAAGAGAATTCCCAAATCTAATAGCTAAAATATTTTGTATCATCTCTTTACCAAGATAATGATCAATTCTAAAAATGTCCTTCTCTTCTATTAGCTTTGATATATTGTGGTTAAGAATTCTAGCTGTTTCTAGGCTTGATCCAAAAGGCTTTTCTATCATTATCCTTTGCCAACCAAATTTTTTGTCAAGCAATCCATTTGTTTTTAGATTTCTTATTATTCCTTCAAAGAATTCAGGCGCTACTGCTAAATAAAAAAGTCTCTTTCCACCAGTAGAATTTCTGCTTTCTAAATTTTCTATAAATGTATCCAAATCTTTATATCCATCACATTTTGAAGTAAAATCAAAGTTTTTATAGAACAGCCTTTTACTAAATTCATCCCATTTTTCTTGTGTTACTTTAAGCCTTGAAAATTTTACACAAGAATCATACATTTCATTTCTATATTCATCATCTGTCTTCTCTCTTCTTCCTATAGATACAATTGTAAAATTATCAAGGAGCTTTTCCTCTTGCATTAAACTAAATAAGGCAGGTATTATTTTTCTCTTAGTCAAATCACCTGTTCCACCGAATATAACGAAAAGACAAGATAGTTTTTCCTCTATAATCAGATTTTCTGACATTAAAACACTCCCTTTATTTATCTTTTTACAGTACTATGCCCACCAAATTCATTTCTTAATCCGGCCACAATTTTACCTGAAAAAGAGTCATCTTGCTTTGAACGAAATCTTGTCATTAAGGATTCTGCAATAACAGGAACGGGAATTCCTAATTCTATTGCTTCTTGTAAAGTCCATAGCCCTTCTCCAGATGAATCAATTATTCCTCTAATATCAGCAAGTGATGGATCTTTTTTTAATAGATTTTCCGTTAGCTCCATCAACCAGCTTCTGATAACAGAACCATTATTCCATACACCTGCAAGTTTTTCCAAATCATATTCAAAGGGACCCTTCTCAAGCACTTCAAACCCCTCACCTATTGCTTGCATCATCCCATATTCAATGCCATTATGAACCATTTTCGCATAGTGAGCTGAACCTACTTTTCCTGTATGAAAATAGCCTTTATTTACACTTATGTCTTTAAATAAGGGCTCAATATAGCTAAATACATTTTCTTTTGCACCAATCATAGAGCAAACTCCATTTCTTGCTCCTTCTATTCCACCACTAGTACCTACATCTACAAATTCAATTCCTGCAGCTTCAATAAGCTTAGCCCTTCTTAAAGTGTCTTTATAATGTGAATTTCCTCCATCTATAATAATGTCTTCTTTACTAAGAACAGGTACTAATTTTTCAATTATTTCGTCCACTGAATTTCCGGAAGGTACCATTATCCATATAACTTTACGTTTATCTGGTCCTTGGATAAGCTCTTCTAGACCACTAAAACAAGCTACACCTTCTTTTTCAACTCTTTTCATATTTTCAAGAGATAAATCGTAAGCTAATACTTCATGAGAATGGTCCTTCATGTTCAAGCATAAATTGTATCCCATTTTACCTAGACCAATTAAACGAATTTTCATATAGTATTCCTTCTTTCTTATATATAATTAAAATGCGTGACACCCCTCTATCTTAAGCTATGCTTCGTAGTTGAGGGGTGTCCCGGGTTTTCTTATGCAAGAATTTTCTATTATTTTTTTGTCAATTTTGACGGCTCGGGGTCATGAACGAAATAAAAAAATGGTTTTACTCATTAAATGTTTTTCTTACATTTTTTAACATGCTTCTAATCGGTAAGTCATATGGACATTTTTTTTCACATTCACCACATTCAATGCAATCTTTTGCTCTTGACGTTAGTGCAAAATATCTTTCTTCTGCCCACTTTGATAATCCATATCTTTCTTTATAACCAGAAAATAAAAATGTGCTTGGAATATCTATTTTATTGGGACATGGGGCACAGTAACCACATCTTCTACAAAACTGTTGACCTAGTTCCTTTATAATTTTTTCTATTTGTTTTTTCTCTTCAATGGTTAGTGGTGACATTTCATCTATAACGGATGTATTATCTTCCACTTCTTTAACTGAAGCCATTCCAGGTATTGCAATTGTAACATTTTCATTTTGCAGTATATATTTTATTGCTAGTTTTCCGTCTTGTATTGCACCACCAGCCATGGGCTTCATTGCAATGACACCAATATTTAACTCCTTAGCCCTTTGAAATACTTCCTCTGCTTGATTCTCAACAATATTGTATGGATACATAATAGTTTCGAATTTTCCAGTTTCAATAGCTATTTTCAGTAAATCTAAACTATGTGAAGTAATACCGATATGACCTATTTTCCCTTCCTCTTTAGCTTGCAATAATGCTGAATAAGCGCCCTCATTGCTTAATACTTTCTCTAACTCTTCCGTTGTTTTTACATTATGTAATTGATACAAGTCAATAAACTCAGTTTTTAAGTTCCTCAAACTTGTCTCTATATCTTTGGCCATAGCAACTTTATCCCTTGCCATGCTTTTAGTAGCTAAAATCCACTTTTCTCGTCTTCCTACTAATGCATTCCCAATAAATTCTTCAGAAACTGTATACGCTCTTGCAGTATCAATAAAATTAATGCACTTTTCTTCAGCTCTTATTAAAATTTCTTTAGTTTCCTCTATATTTACCCTCTGAATTGGTATTCCACCAAATCCTATTTTAGATACCTTTAATTCGCTTTTTCCTAATAGTTTATATTCCATTTATTTAGTCTCCTTTTAATATCTAGTGTAGGTGCCTGTACACTGATTAATTTTCCTTGTTTTATATATAGACTATTTGTAATTTATGTAGTCGTAATTTATTATTGATTTCTTGATAATTCGACATATAAGAAGGATACGACAGAATTGAATCTAAAATTATATTATATCAGCTCTACCAAGTTGGAATTTTTGTCTTGCTTCACATTATAATCGTTCAACATTTCAATTATAACCCATAGCTTGTTTTACTTGTTGCATTTTTTCTGTATTAGTTAACATCTCCAGTAATTTGAATGCCACCTCAGGAGCTGTCTCAGGGCAATATGATGTAATAATGTTTTTATCAATCACAACTGGTTGATTTATAATATTAATGCCATATTGAGCAAGTTCTCTTTGAGTCTTCCCATCATCCAAATGATATGTTGTTGCATTTCTTCCTTTAAGTACTCCACTCTCAGCTATTGCAAATGCGGCAACGCAGACACTTGCAATAGGCTTTTCATAATAGTCAAATTTTTTTATCAAGTCTAGTGTTCTAACGTCAAGGGCTTCCTCATTAAATCCAAATTCCCTAAATCCACCTGGTATTGCTAATGCATCATAATCTTCAACGTTAATATCATCTATAAGAACATCCATAATCACAGAGACACCAAAAGTACTGGTAACAATTTTTTGAAATCCACACATATCAATTGAAATATTGCATTGATAGTCTTCTTTCGCCCATCCCATAACATCAACAAATGCACTAAACTCCAGTGTTTCAAATGCTTTTGCACATAACAATAGTATTTTCATATGTCTCACTCCATATCTCATTTTTATTATATATTGTTTATAAATAATCTCACTGACAAATTTCTATTTGTTTATTTGCTTTACATCTTTCTTATGTCAAATTATTCTTACCCATTTGACACAACTTATGAATATTGCGTCACATTATATTTCATGCCAGCCGCACAATGGAAGATGGGCTAATCGACATTCATTTTGTGTTTCTATTTATCTGGTTGAAATGAATAATGGGCATGTACTATTTTCCATTCATCTACCAAACATTCCAAATATAATGTACATCTTACTACAGGATCCGGAAAACTTTCATATTTTGAGATAAAGCATAGACAAGCAGTTTTTTCTTTATGAAAAATATTTAGATTTTCTATTATTAATGGCTCAACATCTCCTGATTCTGTTGTTTTTCCATTTTTAAACAAATCTAAAAGTAAATTTAAATGTTGTTCCAAATCATAAGTATCGTTATTTTTATGATTATCAAAATAAATTAATATGTTATTTTTTGAATCATAAAATGTTTTTAGTTTTTTTATATCCTTACTGTAAAAGCACTCATTGTAAGAATTAAGAAAATCAATAAATAATTTTTGTTCATCATTTTTAATTTGCATAGTCTTTCCTCCTTTCAATTTAAATTGATTTTATTGCCTTTATTTATATGTTGATTCGTAGTTTCTTACTATTGTGACTATATTCAATTCTAAGCATTTTTCTTGCCTTCCATTTATCTTAGTTGACGCAAGAGATCATTCTCTTTTTAGCTATGCTCTAGAGTTGAAGGTTATCCTAGATTTCTTATCTTAATTTTATGTTTATTGCTCTTAAAATACAAGTTTACTTTTTAAAATACATCTTCTATATCCTGATGTATATAAAAATTATCTCCAAGTAAGAATATGATATTTTATGTTTAGAGATTATCCGAGCGAACCTAGAAAGACTTAGCGTTTAAATTTGAAAATTGCGTTAAGCCCCCGAAATGTTTGAGCCCAGCGAGTTTTGAGTGGATAGCAAAAAGCACTAACCATTAAATTTAATTAATAATTAGTGCTCTTAACTATAAACCACTCATTCTTAAAATATTGTCAATTTCTTCTTCAGGTATAGGCTTACCTAAATAAAACCCTTGTACATTATCACACTTTGCGTTTACTAAGTATTCCAATTGCTCTTTATTTTCCACACCACCAGCAAAAGTCTTAATATTTAATCTATGTACTAATGAAATTATAGAGTCTGTCAAATCATTACTTGGATTTAGAGAATCTATTTCTCTTACAAATGACTTGTCCAATTTTAACACATCAATTGGTAGCTTTTTCAAATAGCTCAAAGAAGAATATCCTGTACCAAAGCCATCTAATGCTACTCTTACTCCAAATTCTTTTAAATTATTTAGAATACTAATAGCAAAATCGAAATCTTCTAAAAAAATTCTTTCTGGAAATTCTAATTCTAGCCAAGAAGGATTAATTCCTGAACTAGTTACAATTTTTACCACACTTTCAAAGAAATTTTTCTGCTTTAATTGTACTGGAGAAATATTAACTGCTATAACTATCCTTGAATTGTAATTGGTGTTTATTTCATTTAGTAGCTTGCATGCAGTTCTAAGAACCCATTTGCCTATACTTGTAATCATTCCAGTTTCTTCTGCAACAGAAATAAACTCAGCTGGACTTAAAAACCCTAGCTTAGGATTGTCCCATCTAATTAAAGCTTCAAAGCCACGAAGTTTTTTTGATTGAGCTTCAAATTGAGGTTGATAAAGCAAACAAAATTCATCTTTCTCTATTGCATTCTTAAGCATAATCTCAATATTAAGCTTTCTCAAAAGATCGGTTTTCATTTTATTATCAAAAAACTGATAACTATTCTTCCCAATTTCTTTAGCTTTGTACATTGCTGTATCAGCATTTCTTAGAAGATCCTCTACTGAATCACCATCCTCTGGAAATACAGAAATACCCATACTTACTGTAATATTTAATGAACTATTACCTACATGAAATGGTTCAAGAAAAACTTCTTTTATTCTTTCAATTACATTTACGATGCCCTCAACATCATCTACATCTTGCATTAGCACAGAAAATTCATCACCACTTAACCTAGCCACAGTATCATACTCTCGCATACATAGCTGAATCCTCTTAGCTGCATTTATTAGCAGGTTATCACCACTTGAGTGTCCATAACAATCATTTACAGTTTTAAAATTATCCATGTCAAGATAAACAATTACAACTTTAGTACCCTTTCTTTTAGATACAGCCATGGCATTTCTTAATCTGTCTGAAAAAAGTAATCTATTAGGTAAATTAGTTAAAGAATCATAGTAGGCTAATTTAATAATATTTTGTTCACTTTTAATTAACTCATTATTTTTCTTCACTAATTCTATCTCTTTTTCTTTAATAACTGTAATATCAGTAAAAATAGTCACAAAAAACTCTTTTTCCGGAGAAAAAACAGATACTTCGCACCATTTGCCTAATAATTTGAAATAGCGTTCAATACTCACAGGAGTACCACTTAAAGCTACATTTCCAAAAAAATCTATCCAATCAAACTCTTCAGTCTCTTGAAAGTTAACAATCTCGTTAATTGTTTTCCCTACTATTTCTTCTCTATTTAAGCCAGTAAGATTTTCATAGGCCTGGTTAACATAAAGATAATTAAAATCTATTGGTTTTCCACTAACATCAGTGATTATTTTATGATATGCAAAACCCTTAACCATGTTTTGGATTGTAGATTCTATGAAACTTTCATTGTATTTCATCTTTTTCCTCCAAAGCTTACTATTAGTTACCATAAAATATATTTAATTTTTTATCAAAAATTCAATCTTTTACAAATTTATTCTACTATAAAAAGACAAAAAAATCAAATTTTTCATTGGTAATCTTATTAAGAGTAATTGCTATTTATATTTATAATAGTGACAAAAATAAAAAGCACCTAGCTTTGATATGCTCCCTTGTGGTAGACAGTTATAAAAATAAAACTATCCTCTACAAGGAGAAGTATATCAAGTTGGATGCTCATTAAAACCATATTAAATTAAATTTTCCAAACATATTCTCCATTTTTATTTATGTATCTAATTCTGTTTTCAAAAACAACCTTTGCAATTCCATTTATAAAAGCCCCTACTTCATCAAAAATGGGTTCAATTACAAATTTCGATTGGTTATCAACATATCCCCATTTCCCGTTTATTTCTACAGAAATTAATCCATCACTAATTGTGTCTACATTATCAAACTTTACTTTTATCAATTCATTACCTTTTTTATCTATAAAACCATATTTCTCTCCAAAAGCTATTGCTGCGTAGCCTTGATAGAAATCATCTGCCCAATCATACTTTATTGGCACAATAAGCTCTCCTGATTTATCAATGTAGCCATATTTATCACTAATCTCTACGGCTGCTAGTCCTTCACTAAAATCATTAGCTGTATAATACTTTGGTGTAATAACTATTTTACCAGTTTTATCAATATAACCATATTTGTTTTTAATTTGAACTGCAGCAAGTCCTTCAGAAAAATTGCTAGCATAATCATATTGAGGTTCAATAATTATTTTTCCTTGTTTATCAATGTATCCTAGTTTTCCACCACATTGAACTAAAGCAAGTCCATCTCTAAAATCTGAGGCATAAAGAAACTGAGGCTCAATTGTAAATTTTCCTTTTTTATCTATATATCCCCACTTATAATCTATTTTAACAGCAGCTAAATCCTCTGAAAACCCAAATGCTTCATCATATTTAGCTTCAATAACTAAATTTGCTTTTTCATCCACATATCCTTTTTTATTTCCTAATTCAATTACTGTATATCCCTCACTACATTCATAAACATCATCATATTCAACTTTAGATATAATATCTCCCTGTTTATCTATAAACGCAACTTTTTCACCTATGCTAATTAAAGCAAGTTCGCCAATAAACTCTTCAACATATTCAAATTTTGCTTCAATAGTGATTTCTCCTTTATTATTTATATATCCATATTTACCATTTTGTTTTATAGGGTAAAGTGTATTTTCTGTTTTCATATTAAAGTCCTCCTTTTGTTTTACATGTTATATATCTCTTTTTTGCTTAAATTGTTAATCAAAAAACATTTCGATTATATAATATCATAGCTTAAATACTTTTAAAATGTAAATCTATATTTTGTGATTACATTTTTAATTGATTATAAAAATTGCTACTTTTAATTTCTTATGGTATAGTATTAATGTTAAAGGGAATACTATAGATATAAAATTAGTATATCGCAAAAATAGTATTTTTCTTAGGAGGATAATTAATGAAAATCGGAACAGTGAAATGGTTTAACTCAGAAAAAGGATTTGGATTTATTGAAGTTGAAGGTGAAAAAGATGTTTTCGTTCATCTATCAGCAATTCAAGGAAACGATTCAAGAAAAAGCTTAGATGAAGGACAAAAAGTTCAATTTGAAACTGAAAAAGGTCCTAAAGGTCTTCAAGCAACTGAAGTTACAATTCTATAAATATAGCTTTTATTATATTATTGATTTTAATATATAGAAATAATATTTTGTCACCTTTTGGGGTGACTTTTCTATTTTAGAATCAGTAATAATTTCAGTTAGTCCAAAAGCATCCAACAAAAATTGGATGCTTTTTTAAGTTTGCAAATAGTTTTTATTTCTTATTATTCTTTTTTCCATTCCTTCAATAACATTGAAAAAAACAAGTTTGCAATTGCAGATTTTGGTTCACTTAAAGCCATGAGCCTTCTTTTACTAATAATACTTTGATTCATTTCATCTATATTAGGTTTATAAAAAACTAATGATTTACTAAGATTAGTAAGTTTACTGCTCACCGAAACATTTGTACTTTTCTCAACTAATGCTTTGTTATATTTTTCATATTCCTTCATTATCTCTTCGAGCAATTCATCTAGATTATATAGTTTTCTTCTATTAATCCCTAGACATTCTGAACAAATTTCAGTCATTGCAATAAAAATATTATGTTCGTCAAGTTTGCCTATTGAATGTTGCCTTATTTTTCTTAATAACCTAAACTTAACATTATCAATAAGTTTTGAAGTATTATCATTTATACTGACCCCATAAAACCTATATATACTCTCAATTTCCCTTTTAGAGAAATAATTAATATACTTCTCTGAAATTGCTGGATTATTAATGTAATATATTTTTCCAACTGTCTTTCCAAAAGCTCGTAAAGTATCAAAATAGCCAAACTCTATATTTACTTTAGAGTTTTCCCCATCGAATTGAAGTGTCCTTCCAAGATATTGTGAATTTTTAATACAAATTATTTCATGATCACTAGTATCAACCCTTCGTTTTCTACCAGGTCCTGATACATCCACTGTAATAATGTGTGTACATTTGCCAATTAATAAAGAAACAGGTATGTTATCATATATACCACCATCTATATATCGTTTATTATCTATTATTTGAGGCTGAAAAGTAGGAAAACAGGAACTGGCAAGTAAATACTCAATTAACATTCCTTCAGGAATATCCTTAATAAAGAGATTCACAGGCTTAAAATCAGTTAAGGAAAAGGTTACTATTCCAAAGTCCATTTTTGATTCTCTTATTTTTTTTTCATCAACAACTTTATACGCCAATGCCTTTAATGGACTTACGTCCATACCACCTGATATAACTAAATGTTTTACGCTTTTCATAATTGAAGCTAAGCTAAGATTTGTTTTCTTTGATAAATCTACTTCAAGTCCAAAGTTAACAATTCCACTCATAGTTAATTCATTCCACATTGTGCATGCCAATTCATAATCACCTTGCACCATCATGGCACCATTTAAAGCTCCAACTGATGTACCTACAACAGTGTCAATAGGAATATTAAGTTCATTTAAAGCCTTCCAAACACCTATTTCATAGGCACCTTTAGCTCCTCCTCCTCCAAAAACAATACCATAGTTAGTTTTTTTATCCATATACCACTTCTCCTAGTACAAATTTTGTTAAAAGAATATAGTCATATATAAATCTTAATCCTGTTTTTGAATTAAATTGTTTTAATTTGTTGAACCCACTTTATTGCTTCCATATAAGCTTCATTTAATTGTGAAATGGAGATATCTATCTTTCCTATGATTTTTTCCACTTCATCCCATTGACCTTTTTCATATTTTAAAACAATTTGGAAACTATCTGCCATAAACCCTTCAGTAATATTATGAGTTAATATACACTTAATACTATCTGAAAAGTTTATTTCTTTTAAAGCCTCTTCAATGTCTTTATTCATTAGAATATCTATCATTGAAAACATTCCTAAAGTCATCATTTCAGAGGCTAATCCATTTTTATTTGTTTTTATAGCTATATTCTCTAAAAATTTACCTCTAAGCATGCAACTATTTACTATTTCTTCAGGTTTGTCTTGTTTCAAGTCTCTCATAAGCGCTAAGTATAACCATTTCTTTAACTCACCAATGCCTAATGTCACAATAGCATGTCTAGTGGACATTATTTTATTCTTTCGGTTAAAGTACGCAGAATTTACTAGTCTCAGAACTTCATAAGAGAAGGCTAAATCATTTTCAATTGTTTTAGCAATTTCTCTAAATTCAGGTTCCTTAGAATTCAAAGTATTGATAAGCTTTAAGTGGTTTTCCTTATAAGGAACAACTTTTTTTCTTGATCCAATTTCAGGTTTAGAAAAATAGTATCCTTGAAAGTAAGTATACCCCATTTCAATTGCTTTCCGATATTCTTCATAAGTTTCAACTTTTTCTGCAAGAAATTCTAGTCCTTCTCTTTTATACTTTTTGACAATCTCTCCTCTTTCATATTCTGAAGAAATCACAAAGTCTACTTTAATTATATCTACAATATTTATTAGTTCTTCATATCCTTCTTGATACTCAAAATCGTCAATTGCAAGCATATATCCTTTTTCTTTTAGTATTTTACATGACTCAATAATACTTTGGTCTATAACGACACTTTCAAGTATTTCTACTACTAAATAGTCCTTGGGAAATATTGATGCAATATTATTTTTTAATAACTCACCAGTAAAGTTGATAAAAGCTTTCTTATTGTTTGTTACATCATTTATTCCAAAATCAATAAAACAGCTGGTTAAAACTGAGCTAGAAGCATTTTCTCCATTAATAGAAGGAAATAAATTTTCATTTCCTTCTCTGTAAAGTATTTCATAGCCATATACCTCCATATTAATATTAAATATTGGCTGTCTAGCTATACACACGTCCATTTCAGATCACCTAATCCTTCAATGAATTTTTATCTTAATTTTACCATTTGTATTTGACTAGCACAATAAAAAAGAATAAAGATCAGAACTTTATTCTTTAAATTAAGTTTCTATAACATTTTTCTAAACTATAAAATATTTTAATTCTAATCCCCTTTCCAATTCTTCTTCGGGTAATGGCATACCAAGGTAAAATCCTTGAATATTATCTATCTCTGCATTTACTAAATATTTGTATTGGAATTCATTCTCAACGCCTTCAGCTAATGCCTCAATATCTAGTTTATGCACTAATGCAATTATTGAATCAGCAAAATCGTTTCTAGGATTTAAAATATCTATCTCCTTAATAAATGATTTATCAATTTTCAATAAGTTAATAGGAAGTTTTTTCAAATAACTTAAGGATGAATACCCTGTACCAAAATCATCTAATGCAATTCTTATTCCAAATTTTTTTAAATCATTTAGAATTTTTATAGCAAAATCAAAATTATCAATAAAGATATTTTCTGTTACTTCCAATTCTAAATTTGAAGGGTTAATTCCAGATTTAATAACAGTTGATACTACCATATTGTAAAAGTTTGTATCCTTTAGTTGAAGTGGTGAAATATTTACAGCAATTACTATTTCATTACCATATAAATCATTAATCTTTTTACCGTAGCAACAGGCTGTATACAAAACCCATTCTCCAATAATTGTTATGATACCTGTTTCTTCTGCTGTTGGAATAAACTCTAATGGGTTTAAAAATCCTAATTCAGAACTTCTCCATCTTATTAAAGCTTCAACACCTCTAAGTCTTTTTGTTTTCGCATGAAATTGTGGTTGATAATATAGAATTAACTCCTCTTTTTCTATGGCATTTCTTAAACTTATTTCTATGTTGAATTTTCTGATTAATTCATTTTTCATATTAATATTAAAAAACTGATATCCATTTTTGCCAAGCTCTTTTGCCTTATACATTGCAGTATCAGCACTCCTAATAAGATCCTCTGATAAATCACCATCCTGAGGGAAAGTTGATACACCAATACTTGCAGTCATATTAATTAAGCTATTTCCTATATAGAAAGGTTCTTGAAATACAGACAATATTCTTTCGATTATAGGCACGCAATCACTTATTTCATCTACATCTTCAATCATTACTGAAAACTCATCACCACTTAGTCTTGCTACAGTATCACATTCCCTCATACACAATTGTAGCCTTTTTGAACATTCCTTAAGGAATATATCTCCTAGTGCGTGACCTAATGTGTCATTTACCCTCTTAAAATTATCCATATCAATAAATAATATTACCAACTTGGTTCCAATTTCTCTTGCTCTATCAATTCCCATTTTTAATTTGTCATTGAAAAGCACTCTATTAGGCAACTTTGTTAAATCATCATAGTATGCCATACGCCTAATAATTTGCTCACTTCTTTTTGCTTCAGTTACATCATGATTTGTTGTGGTTACACCTACAACATTATTATGAATATCAAATACGGGTGATACAGTAACATTAAAAATAGTGTCTTCATAATAGGTGTTTTCAAAGTAAATTGTTTCCTTACCATTTTTAACTTCTTCAATAGCACTTTCCCATTGTCTATTTAAATCTATATTTTTGAATACTTCATTCATCTTTCTGCCAATTAATCTACTTACAGGAATATTGGAAACTTCAGCAAATCGTTCATTTGCTGCTTTAAAAATTCCGTTGGTATCGCAACTAAAAATAATATCCTGTGAATTATCAACAAGAGTTCTATAGCGTTCTTCACTTAGTTGTAACAAATCCCTATTCATTAATATCTCGTCAAGCTGCTGCCTAAGTTCTTCTTCTGAAGCTGCTAACTGCTCATATAATGCACTTAATTCTTGGTTATTATTTTTAAGTTCTATTTCATAACTCTTTCTACTTGTGATATCCTTCACTACTCCAAGAACCTTTACTGGATTGCCATGTTTGTCATATTCAAGTTCAGCTGTTGTTTGTAGATATCGTTCTTCAGTTTTATCAAAATTAACAATCCTATATTCAGCATTGTACGTAATATTGTTCTCATTCAAAAATTTTAATCCATCATAAAGCTTTTGCCCTATCTATTGGATCAAAACATTCATGAACATATTCTCCAGAAACAAAACCATCCTTACTGGTTGTCCAAAACAATCTAAGTCCTTCCTCAGAAGCCCACATTGTTTTTCTTCTAAGATCGTACTCCCAATTTCCTACATGCCCAATTTCTTGTGCTTTATTCAATCTTCTTTCGCTTTCACTTAAGTTATAACTAGTTATATTTAATCTATTTACCTGTTCTTTTAATTCTTCCTCTGATGCAGCAATTTCCTCATATAATGAACTCAACTCTTCATAACTTTTTTGAAGTTTTATTTCATCATTTTTTCTATTAGTAATATCTTTAGTTACACCTAAAATTCTGATAGGTTCACCAAATTTGTTATATTCAAGCTTCAGCACTTGATTGCATGTATCGTACTTCACCATTTTCAATATTAATAATTTTATGCTCAATATTATATTCAGTATTATTTACGGAATTATTTTTAACCAAGAATTCCAAACCATTATATATCTTCTTCCTATCTATCGGATCAAAACATTCGTAAATATATTCAATAGGTATTCTTCCATCTTCACTATTAGCCCAATATAGTTTTAATGATTCCTCAGAGGCCCACATAGTCTTTTTTACTAGATCATATTCCCAATTTCCAACATGACCAATTGCTTGAGCTTTATATAATCTTCTTTCACTCTCACTTAATCTATTGCTAGTTTCATTCAATATATATACCTGTTCTTTTAGTTCTTCCTCTGATGCAGCAATTTCCTCATACAAAGAACTTAATTCTTCATAGCTTTTTTGAAGTTTTATTTCATTTTCAACTCTTTTGGTAACATCCTGAATTACTCCTAACACCCTTACAGGATTACCTTTTTTATCATATTCCACTTCAGCCAGTGAGTGTATATTTCTTTTTTCACCATTATCATATCTACTTATTGTATATTCTATATCGTATTTTAAATTTTCTTCAATTAAACCTTTAAGTGCCAAGTCCTGTCTATTACGATCTTCAACTGCAATAAGATTCTCGGCTAATTCAATTGGTATTATTCCAGCTTCTCTATAAACTCCAAAAATTTTAAAGGTTTCTGCAGAAATCCAAGCGGTTCTTACTTATTATATCAAACTCCCAGTTACCTACACTTGCAATTGTTTGAGCTTTTCTCAAACGCCTTCTACTTTCTGATAACATCTGCCCAGAAAGATCTAATTCGTCAACTTGAGCTTTTAATTCTTCTTCTGAAGCTGTCAACTCTTCATTTTTGGCTTCAAGCTCTTCATGAAGAGTTGATAGTTCTTCATAACTTTCATCTAATTTCTTATCTTCAAGATAAACTGCTTTAAAAACACTTTTAATTAAAGTGTAAAGCAATATTGAAGTAACTATTACAAAAGCCCAGTCCTTGTATGTCTCTACTATAGCCAAAATATTCTTATCGTTAGCAAGTTTACTAGAAATCCAGGTTGTTGATATAACCCAAAATAAGCCAATGGCAGTATATAATACGCTTATCTTAATTGCCTCAGCTTTAAGTCGATTTTTATCATGTGAATTTAATACATTATCAATATTTCTTCTTTGCCTACCAAACATTTTATACCTCCAGAACCAATAAATGTCTAAAATCATACTCTTATAATATCATTTTCATTTAAATTAAACAAAAGTTACCATATTTATAATTCGACATTATCAGCAAAAATCCTTTATAATTTTATATTTAACCAATTTTTATTTAAAAAATGCGCTAGTTTAATAATTTTATTAAACTAGCGCATTGAATTTGCTATTCTTTTTTTCCATAATTTAATATAGGACTTGGACCACGGAGTACTTTGCGAATAATCTTAAGTGCTCCCTCTTTATCACTTGCTACGCTCCACTCTACCAAAGAAATTTCTCCATTTTCTATTTCAATACCTGTTATTCCACGAGGATGTACACAACATCCAGTATTAAAATATGGTAACTCATTTTCATTAGCAAATTTAAGTCGATGAGTGTGGCCACAAATCATTATTTTTTGCTTGTTCTTATTCCATTTATTAAAATTTCTTTCTATTCTATGTTGTTTATATATATTTTTAGCTGGACTCGCTGGATTTCTAAAACCTACAGTATGCATGTATCTCCAAAAATATCTTAATGAAACCATTGAAAATCTCCAAAGTTGATCATTTATCAAGTCTCCTTGGTGTCCATGACATACAAATATTTCTTGAGAAGTTTTCGTATGCCTAAGTAGAACGCTCTCATAAATTTTTATACCCGGAAATAAATTTATTTTTTCTTGTAAATATTCATCATAAAAATGATCTAAGTTTTTTTCCACAAAACGAGGATTCTTTAAAAATATATTATGATTACCATATAACATTACTAATCTTTCTGAATTGTGAAACTTGCTTAGAAGATTGTATACATCTCTATGTGCACCTCTAATATATTTAAATTTTGCATGCTCCCAAAGTTCATCACCATCACCTATTTCAATATAGGTAAATTCATTCTCATAGTAGTGGTCAAGAGCATGATAAAATATACTTTGATTTCGAGAAAATTCATCTGAGGCTGTATTGTCTCCTCTATGAACGTCACTAAAAAAGATATACTTGGAGCTATTATCAAAAGGAATTTCTTTAGCATTTTTATAAGCATGATCTAACTTTCTAACAGTTAACATATAAAAATCACTCCTTTGTATATAGGTGATTATTTAATTACAAATTTATTAACTAAATCATTTAATCCCTCCGCTGAGTTATTTAGGCTTGAAGCCATTTTATTAAACTCTGACATTATAACAGTCTGAGATAGTATGCCATCGGAAATTCTTTTTATGGAATTCGTTATCTGAGAATTACTATTATTAATAGATTCCATAGTTGCTGATAATTCTTGTGTAGAAGCACTTTGTTCTTCTGATATTGCCGCAATATTTTGAATTCTGTTATTTATTAACTCTATTCCATCAATTATCTTCTTCAGTTGAACAAATACATTTTCCACCATTTTACTTCCTTGTTTTATGTTATCTCCAACTTCAGCTGTTGAGCTTATTGTATCTTCAATCATATCATGTATACTCTTTATTAATTCCTCAATAGTTTTGGCAGATTGATTATTGTTTTCAGCTAATTTTCTAATCTCATCAGCAACAACTCCAAAACCTTTTCCATGCTCACCTGCACTTGCGGCTTCAATAGCAGCGTTTAATGCTAACAAATTAGTTTGGTTAGTTATTGATTTAATTGTATCAATTATTTTACCGATTTCTTCAGCCTTGTCACCTAGTTTTTCATTGATGCGCATATTATTTGAAGAGATACTCTCGATTTTTTCCATCTCATGTTTTGTATTTAGAGCAAAATCTCCACTTTCAATTGCCATTGAATTTATTTCTCCAACTAAGCTGCATATTTCTTGAGCATCTATAGCTGTAATCTGAGATGTTTGTGCTATATCTGCTACACTACTAGTAACTTGGTTTACTGAGTTATTTATACTCTTATTATCACTTTCAACTTTGCTCATGTTAGTATTAATATCCATAATTCCATCTTTACTTTTGTCCGAACCTTGGTTTAAAGATTCAGAACTATTTGATACCATGTCAGAGTTGTTTTTTATATTACTAACTAAGGACACTAGTTTGTCCATAAAGTTATTAAAGGATTGTGCCATTTCTGAGATTTCATCTTTTGTCTTAACATGAATTCTTTTTGTTAAATCCCCTTCTCCTAATTCTAAGTCGCGAAGAATTAATAACATATTATTAATAGGAATAGTTATACTTCCTCCAAAAATCACTATAATTATAATTGAAATAACTAATGATAGTAATACAAATACAGCAGAAATCTCTAGATTTCTATTAAGTGAATTGTGTATGGAATCTAAATCGCTATTCATAGAATTTTTACTACTAGTATTAATCTCATTAATATCAGAGGATAACTTTAGCGCCATGGGATCAAAATCTTTCATCAAGATATTGCCACTTTGATATCCTTCATTAATGTATACATTTGCCATTTTTACACCAAGAGCATAAAAATCATTAAATTCACTATCGATACTATTTATATTATCTTTCATATCAGGATTTATGTCTCTAAGCTTAGCGATAGAATCTTTAAATAGCACTTTATTTTTTTCTGCCTCATTAAAACTATCTAGGTTTTTAGTTGCAGATGCATCAGAAAGGTACTGCTGGACTTGTATTACGGATATGTTAATATCATTAGAATATTCTAACTGTTTATAGGTAGTATTTTTAACACGTGAAATACTCTTGTTACTATGTTCAATAGATACAAAACTAATAATAATATTTATAAGGAAGACAAGCAAAATAATTCCAAAGGCTAATACTAACTTCTGTTTTATCTTCATATTTACAACCCCCATAAAATAATTATTTTATTAAATTAATCTAATCATAATCTAATTACGCGCTTCTTTCAAGTTATATTATAGGTAAAAAATAAGGACTTTAGTAATTCTACTAAGGTCCTTAAAAAGAAATTTAAGCGTTTATTGGATGGCTTTTTATATGCTCTAAAATCTCTTTAGTAACATTTTCATATTGTTCCTGCATCAACCAATGACCTGCAGGTAGTTCAACAAATTTAAATTCACCCTTCATATATGGAGGAGTTCCATCAACCCCTGCACGTCTTATTGCAAAATCTTGATTTCCCCATATAAATAATGTAGGTGTATTAACGTCACCAAATTTAAATGGTAATCCTTTATTTCCTCTATACCAACCTAGTGCACCCTTACGGCCAGAACTCTTTTTGAAAATTGCTAGATAATCCTCTACATCTTCAGCAGGATGATCTACCCAAAGTTCACGTAAGAATTTATAATTTTTAAGTTTAAGGAAGATTTCTGGAATTATTGGGATCTGGAATTTACCTATATAAGCAGCTTGTTGCATTTGATCAGGATCATGTTCTTTAGCATAATGATATGCAGCCATATGAGGTACTGATAAGGAAGTCCAATCATTTATTCTTTCAGGAAAAAGTTGTACAGTTGTCCATCCAGCACTTGCGCCCCAATCATGTCCTACAAGATGAAATTTCTTAAATCCAACCTGATCTGCAATTGCAACAACATCTGAAGCAAGTTTATCAACAGCATAATTTTCATTGCCTTTTGGTCTTGCACCTTCACTATATCCTCTTTGATCTGGAGCTAAACATTGGTAGCCCTGATCTGCTAAACTAAGCATAAACTTACTCCACATAATGGAGCTTTCAGGAAAACCATGTAAGAAGATAATTGGCTCCCCTCCGTTTCCTAATCCAGCAGTTCTACATTTAAAGGTCATGCCATTTGCTTTTATTTCTTTTATAGTAATTTTATTTTTTTCCATAATATTTTCCTCCTATGTAATTTAGATATATTGTTTTATTAATATATCTAAATTATACACTATACTTCTTTTATTGTAAACAATAACTTGTATTACTTGATAATTGTTTTCGTATATTCTTAGATAAATAATTAGGACTTTAACATAGGCTAAAGTCCATAATTTTCTTAAAAATTTAATTATTTGATAGGGTGCTTTTGAATTTGTTCTGTAATTTCTTTAGTAATAATATCGTACTTCTCCTGAATCAACCAATGACCTGCATCAAGTTCTATGAATTTGTATTCACCTTTCATATATTCTTGAGTCTTTTCAACACCTACACGACCTATTGCAAGATCTTCTTTTCCCCATATAAATAGAGTAGGTATATTAACGTCACCATAATTAATTGTAAAATCCTTATTTCCTCTATACCAATTTAATGCTGCAGTACGACCTCCAAATGGTCTTAAAATACTTATATAGTCCTCAACCTCCTCTTTTGGATGCACTACCCAAAGGTCTCTTACTAATTTGAAATCTTTAGCTTTAATTTTTAATTCTGGTAATACTGGAATTTGAAATCTATCCATGTATCCACTTTTCTCCATTTGGTAAGGATCATTATGTTTAGCCCAATCAAATGCTGCCATATGTGGTATAGATAATGCAGACCAGTCATTTACTCTATTTGGATAAAGTTGAACTACTGACCAACCAGCTCCTGCACCCCAATCATGACCTACAAGATGAAATGTCTTAAATCCAACAGCATCTGCAATTGCAATTACATCAGATGAAATTTTCTCCATATGATAGTTTTCTTTTCCCTTAGGTCTTGCGCCAACACTATATCCTCTTTGATCTGGAGCGACACATTGATATCCTAGCCCAGCAAAATGAAGCATAATATTGTTCCACATTATTGAACTCTCTGGAAATCCATGAAGAAATATTATTGGTTCTCCACCATTTCCTAAACCTGCTGTTCTACATTTAAATGTCATTCCGTTTGCTTTTATTTCTTTAATCTGGATTGTGTTATTTTTATCTCCCATATTCTTCCTCCTACATAATTATAATTATTATATAATTATTAATTTATATTTAAATTTTACTCCAAAATTCGTAGATAGTAAAGTATATCAAGTGTTACAGGATACTGAATTTTAAGGCTTTTACTTCATAAAAAATACTGCATCGAATTTACACTCAAGTACAGTATTAATAGTTATGTATTCATTTCTTGTTTTTTTCTTTAAAATTAAATTCATCATTGTTTTCTTATGTTATAGTCACAATTTAAATAAGGTAATTCTGGCAATTCCTTATTATAGATAATTATTGTGTACCCATTATTATTTATATATAAATTACCATGTTCGTAAAAGGTTTCATTAAAACCTTTGGATAATTCAAATTCTCCAACACAAGTATACTTTAACGCATGGATGTCTAAACCAAAGTCTCCTAAAATATTATAAGGTAGAATTGTTACCTTAAAATTCATTTTTATTAAAGGCTTACCATTTTTATCAATTTCAACGCAAGCAATAAATTCACTGCCACTGTTTATAGGAATTCCCCTATTATCTAAATAATCAAAGACTGCATGTGCCGACCTTTTTTCAGATTGTTTTAAAAGTGGTGTTCCCATATGTTTTACCCCCATCTTTATTTTTTAGGATAATTTACATAAGTAAGTAAACAATTGCCGCAAAGCCTCCCATTTGAAAAAAAATATAGCAACAACAATTACTTTCTCATGGTTGATTTTTACGAAGCTTTTGATATAATTATTAAATTTGAACATTAACTTTTTAGTTATAATTCATGCATAGTCTCCCTTTTTGTATGTTAGTTTGTACTTACTATCATACAACAAATTTTACCCTAAAGCATGATTTTTTTTACATTTTTTTCACACTTTCGCTCGACATATATCGACTATAATCATTTTTTGTCTACTATCCTTATATATCAATCATTTAATTAAATTTAATTAATTTAATTAGTAAAATTCTCATTTTTATATGAACTTATATTGCTTTTTTTCTCAATAAATTCATTGACATTTTTATATTTAAATAATCTTTTCAATAATATTAAATATGCAATGGTAATATATTTAATATTCTGACATTTTTTTTGTGCAGTTCATTAAATATTTATTATTTATAAATGAATATAATCTGATTTTCTTTGTATATTACAGAAAAAAAGTTTACTTTAATAAGCATTTTCTCTTTGCTTAACTCTTTACATTAATGTTCATTTTTTTTCAATTTAAAATGCATAACTTCATAAAATAAAGCCTTCGAGAATATAGTACTATCTCGAAGGCCTTACAATTTTATCTTCCAAGTTTTTGAGTTTTAAAATACTCTGATTTCGTTATTAAGTCTGATATATCAAAAGATTTTTTTATATGCTTAATATCTGCATTAGAAAGCTTTTTATCACTTTCAATGGTTCCATCATTTAATATTGCATAATTTTTGTTTGTATTAAATAGATTTCTTCCCATAGTAGTATTTTTATATTTATTTTCATCTACTCCCATTAAAGCAGCAACAGTTGGAAGTACATCTATCTGTGCACCAATAGTTTTAATTTCTTTTCCTTGAATGCTTTTACTATAAACTATAAATGGCACTTTAGTATTGTTTTCCCACCAGTCTTCTTTGTCTTTCATACTATTAACTCTATCAGGATAGTATTTATGAATTCCGCAGTGATCGCCCATAACAACTACTACTGAATTATCTAATACTCCTTGTTCATCTAAACCTTTAATGAAACTACCTATTTGCCTGTCTGCATAGTTTATAGCTTGTAAGTAATTTCCCATTGAGCTATTATCAAAGCTTCTTGAAAACTTTAAAGTCTTCAAATCTTCCGGAATAGTAAATGGAACATGGCTTGATACTGTTACCGCATAATAATAAAATGGAGTCTTGTCCTTAGGAATAATTCCCGATACATCTTTAAAAAAGCTCTTATCAGAAATCCCCATATTAAAGGCATCAGTTTCTGGAATCTTTCTAAAATCCCTTATATCCCAGCTCTCGTTAAAGTCAAAGTTTTCGAATGCACGAGTTATATTCCATATGTTACCATCAGCAGAGTGTAGTGATCTAGTATAATAACTCTCCTCTTGTAGCAATTTGGGTAGTGTATTATATTCATTGTTTGGAAATCTGAAGAAAGTACTTCCCCTTCTTACTGGTAAAACAGAAGCATTAACCATTAAATCTGCATCTGCACTATTTCCATTATTTACTTGCTCATAGAAATTAGAAAAATAATAACTGTTTTTTAGCATATTATTCAAGTTAGGAGTTAAAACTTGTCCCTGATAACTTTGATTTATCATAAAGTTTTCCAAGGATTCTACTTGTATAAATATCAAATTCTTACCTTTAAACATTCCAGTATATTCATTTGGAGGTAGATTTTCATTTTTATAATTAAGCCATTCTGTTATGTCTTTCTTATCACCTTCGCTTAAGTTATAGGACATATTATCTTTAAGGTAAACAACCGTATCATAGAAATGATACCCAATTGGAGTTAAATTTCTCATGGTTGCAAAGGGTATAAACTGTGTTTGAAATAAAACATCACCATGATATTTACTACCACGAAAATCTTCAGCAAAATGAATTGTAAGTACTATTAGAAAAGGTGTAATAAATAAAAGTGCAAACATTCCTTTTTCCTTTGTTTTAGGTCTATATCTTTTTCTCGCTATAATTGCTGCTCCAAGAATCAAAATATTAAAACCAACGAAGACTAAATCAATTCTTCTACCCATTGCAAAGGCAGTTCCGTGTAAGTTCTGCATATTCTGTGATTCACCTAAATTGTGCAAACTTAGAAAATCTTTAAAACCTCTATAATACCATATGTCCCCTAATAGTAATACTGAATAAAGCATTTTAATAATAATTAGTATTGCAACTCGAATTCGTTCTGAAAGCAAATAGGTAAAACTCATCAATATTACTGTAAACAATATATATAGATATATTTTTTGAAGTATTAAAAGATCATCTATACTAGGCTTTAAATTTAATTTAAACTTTGCAGCACCTGGGGTATTTAAAATCTTCATGAAAAACATAGATTCAAGAATTACAGAAATAAGAAACACTTGACCTACTATATCATGTAAAAAATATTTTATCCTTCTATTTAAGGAGGAAGTTGCTTTTTCTTTAAAAACTTTTATTTGAGTATTTATCAGAATCACCCTCTTTAGTTATTTGTAACAAAATACTATACAAATAAGTATTTAATCACTTTCGACCAATATATTATATCATAACAATATCTATTTGACCGTTAACATTTAATAATATATGAAAAAATTTTTTATATGCTGTTGACCTCATACTTCAATGACATTAAGATTGAATTGATTGATACTTTATAAATAAAGCCGCAATTACTATGGTTTTTAAATTATAATAGATGAAAAAGGGTAAAATAGCAAAAGAGTTGTTACTATACTAGCAATTGCTGGTGAAGGAGGATTTTGAAATGAATGTTATAGAAATCAAGAATCTTACTAAATCTTATGGTAATTCTAGAGGTATTATTGATATTAGTTTTAATGTTGAAGAAGGTGAAATCTTTGGATTTATAGGTCCTAACGGTGCTGGAAAGTCCACTACAATTAGGACTTTGTTATCTCTAATTTACCCTACCAGCGGAAGTGCTACAATTTTCGGTAAGGATTGTGTTAAATTTGGGCCTGAGATTAAAAAAGAGATTGGATATTTGCCCTCTGAAATTTTTTATTATGAAAATATGAAGGTTATTGATTTATTAAGGTATTCTGCGAGTTTTTATAAAAAGGATTGTAATAAGCGTATACAAGAATTAGCTGAAATAATGGATCTTAACCTTAGTAAAAAAATCGACGATTTGTCTTTTGGAAATAAAAAGAAGGTTGGTATAGTTCAAGGTTTGCTCCATGAGCCAAAGCTAATTATTCTAGATGAACCTACAAGTGGTTTAGATCCCCTAATGCAGCAGAAATTCTTTGATTTATTAAAAGGAGAAAATCAAAAGGGCTCAACAATTCTGTTCTCTTCTCATATTTTAAGCGAAGTTCAAAGATTATGTGACAGAGTAGCAATTATTAAAGAAGGTAGATTAATTAAACTTGAGAAAATAAGTACCCTTAAAGAAAACAATCACAAAAAATTTAAACTTGAAACTAAAATTAATATACCTAAGGAACACTTTGATATAGAAGGAGTAACAAATATTGAGGTTACAGACAACTTAATAAGTTTTTTGTTTAGAGGCAATATTAACTTGATAATGAAAAAATTATCCGAGATAGAATTGTCTAATCTCTGGATAGAAGAGCCAGACCTTGAAGAAATCTTTATGCATTACTATGAGAAGGAGGACTAATTTATATGAATATGTACTTGCACGAATTAAAGGCCTATAGAAAATCTACAATTATATGGTCCTGTACATTAGTACTAGTGGTGCTTCTATTTTTGTCAATGTATCCAGTTTTTTATAAAGATGCTACTGACTTCAGAAAATTACTTGAAGATTACCCTGAAAGTGTAAGAAAAGCCTTTGGAATCTCACTAGACAGTTTCTTTACCCTACTAGGTTATTACTCATATATGTTTTTATATGTCCTTCTTTGTGCAGCAATTCAAGCTATGAATTTAGGTACTTCAATTCTTTCAAAAGAAGTACGTGAAAAAACTGCTGATTTTCTTCTAACAAAACCTGTTACTAGAAAACAAATTGTTACAGCTAAGCTTTTAGCAGTAGTAACTTCTTTAGTAATAACTGATATAATTTATTTTATAGCGGCAAGCCTCATGGCCTTAATTGTTAAACAACAAGCCTTTAACTACAGAACATTTTTTATGATTTCTATCACTGTACTTTTTGTTCAACTTATGTTTATGTCCCTAGGAATTCTAGTATCTGTAGTTGTCCCAAAAATCAAATCAGTACTGCCTATTTCCCTTGCAACTGTATTTGGATTTTATATAATGAGTATGTTTAGTTCTGTTATTGGTGATACTACAATTCGATATATTACTCCATTCAAATACTTTGATACCACCTATATTATTAAGAATTCTTCCTATGAAACAAGGTTTCTACTCATAGAATTAGTATTTATTATTTCCAGTATTTCAATAAGCTATTTAATATATTCAAAAAAAGATATTCATGCAGTTTAGTAATAACTTAGGTGTTTTTGCCTTAAGACAAAATATAATTTAAATTTAAAAATGAAGGGAGCCATATTTTTGAATATATTTATTAGAGAAATGAGATCCTATAGGAAATCTTTAATACTTTGGTGTATCGGTGTAATACTTATGGTTATAAGCGGAATGAGCAAATATGGTGGTCTGTCCACTTCTGGTCAATCTATGAATGAAGTCATATCAAAAATGCCTAAATCACTTCAAGCTATAATGGGCACAAATTCTTTGGATTTATCAAAGGCAACTGGATATTATGGACTTCTATTTCTATATTTAGTTATTATGGCAACTATTCATGCTTCAATGCTGGGTGCTAGCATTATCTCAAAGGAAGAAAGTGACAGGACTGCAGAATTTTTAATGGCTAAACCTGTTTCAAGGAACAACATTATTACCTCGAAATTACTTGCCTCCCTTGTAAATATTATTATATTTAATACTACTACTTATGTTTCTTCGATTATTATGGTGAAATATTATGCAAAAGGTGAGTCAATAACTAGAGATGTTACATTATTAATGATTGGATTATTTATTCTGCAGCTTATATTTTTATTTATAGGTACAGGAATAGCAGCTATAAGTAAAAATCCAAAAACAGCCACCTCTATTTCTACTACAATTCTTCTCGCTACTTTTATATTATCTGTAATAATTAATATGAATGATAGACTTCAAAACTTAAAGTACCTCACCCCTTTTAAATATTATGAGGCAAAAAACTTATTTAATTCAGGCCTTGATTCTATTTTTGTATTTTTGTCATTTTTAATAATCAGTGGATTGTTGATTGTTACATATACTTTTTACGGTCAGAGAGATTTAAATGTATAAATAAGATTATTTTTTATTTACCTAAATATCATATGCTAATTTATTCTAAAAAAAATTTAATTGGGTATAATTTAATTATTAAGTTAAGCACGGAGGCCAAAAAATGTTTTTCTTTTCTAACTTACAAGAATTAAACTCAATAAAAATCGGTACTAAAATCAGTGAAAATGACATCATATTAGACAAAAAAAAAGAATTATTTCTAATTGAAAATGAAAATGGAACTTTGGATGGTGTATCTATATTCTGCAAGATAACTAATGAAAGATATAGCAGTTCATGGATAGTTAGTGAGAAGATTTTTAAATTTTATCACTTACATCATAAAAATAACCTACCTAACAAAGCGGATTACCCAGTATTTTTATTTGTTAATACAGAAAGTAATGAAAATTGTTATGAGTATAAAGGTAAGTTTAAATGCGATTATTCTTTTGATGAAACCAGTGGTGCTAAATACTTTATTTTAATAAAAGACGGCTTGTATGTAAGGTTCATTAAAGACTTCTTAAGTGAAATAGGCCTAGAAGAGCTAATCAGCCTAGGTATCTTACAAACTCAGAAGCTATATTTAAATAATGAAAGTGTTGATAATCTTATAAAATTAATGGAAAATAAAAATGTGAATTATTTGATTGGCCCTAGTAACTGGTATCTAGATTCTAATTATAACTTTTTTAATCCTTATTCTAAAGAAAAAAAAGAAGGTAATTTAAAAGACTTAGAAAGAAAAGGTATGGTATTTGATAATCAAAACAAATATTTAAATCCTTATTCATTTGCATTACTGTCTAATATTCTACAAACTAATCAAGTTAAATACTTAAAAAAAAGTTTAAAAGGTATAAGTAAAGATGAAATTATTAAAAACCTTAAAGAATCATTAAATCAAGAAAAGTTAGTTTTGGTTCTTGGTGCAGGAATATCAATCCCTTATAAAATTCCAAAGTGGGATAAAATACTAATTGAATTAATGCAAAATATACGAAACGAAAAGGAGGACGATATAAAAAATGAAATATTATCAGTTTACACAGATGTCCTTTTTAATGATAATACTTTATTTGCATCTCGATATTTTAACTCAAAGCTAAAAGGTTCAAAAGATGCTGATGATTTAAATATAAATGAACTTATTAAAAAAATTCTATATAAGGAATATTCCTTTAATAAGAAACCTGATGAATTATTAAAGGAAATCTATTCTTTATGTCTTGCACCTCAAAAACGAAAAGGTATTGAATCAATCATCACGTATAATTATGATTCAATACTTGAGGAAACATTTCAGTTGCTGACCCCTGAAGTGGATTATAACTCAATTTATAAAAGTGGATTTTATATCCTTCCCAATAAAGTTAACATATATCACGTACATGGATACTTGCCTTCTGACTCTATTAAAAGTGACAATGATCCTGTCAAAGATGATGAAAATGAGATAATATTAAGTGAACATACATGTAATGAAGAATATTCAAATACTTATAATTGGAATAACCTTATTCAGCTAGATAAATATATAAACAAAACATGTTTAATTATCGGTTCTTCCTTTTCTGATCCAAATATGAGAAGACTATTTGATATTGCTAAAAAGCAAAGATCCCATAATGAGTTTAGGCATGTTATTATAATGAAAAAGCCAAGTAAAGAAGAAATTCTAACAGATTTGACGAATATAACAAATGAAAACCTTCTTAATAATTATTTCGATGATATTATTACTCTATATAATTCAAATAAATTTAAACTCTCCTCAAAGTGTTTAGAAAAAATTAATGAAAAACAGAAAGAGACAAATTATAATAATTCTGAAAGAATAAAGCTATCTAGGAATTTTGAAGATCTTCTAAATAGGATTATAAACGAAAAAATTTATTATACGGTGAAAGATTTAGATTCATATGGAATAAATATTATTTGGATTGATGATTTTAATGAAATACCTAAGATATTGAAAAATTTAAATGAGCTCTAATTTAGAACTCATTTCCTTTTTTTATTTTCTGGAAACCATCCTTTTTTCACTCTTTCTTCCTGCTGGAAAATTTCATGAATACTCCATAGAAATGAGAATCCAGTAACACCTATTATTGAAGATACTGTTTGATTATCAATAAAAATTGATATTGCAATAAATATTACTCCCAATACTAGAAAAATAGGCCAAATTTTTTTAGAAAAATAATACTCACCTTTTATTACTATTGGATGAAAAAATCCTATAATTAGAAAAGCAGCCAAACCAATTATTACTCCTTGAAAATTCAATAAACCATCTCCTATTTAAAACTTATTATCCATTCCCCTTAAAACTTTCAATCCTATATTAGGATAATCTGTGATAATAGCATTAACATCCTTTTGAAATAGTTTTTTCATCAACACTTCATCATTTACAGTCCAAACAAATACGGGTAAATTGTGTGCCTTCATTCTGGCTAGAAATCCAAACTTTATTAAATTATAATTTGGAGATATAAAATCTGGTTTAGCATTTATAATTCTAAAGTGAGGAAATAATTCTGAAATTCTTGTTGCAATTAAATGTTTAGGTCTACCAATGCCCAGTAGCATGCCTGTCCTAATATTTGAATCAATATTCTTAATCTTAATAATTGACTCATCTATAAAAGATTTCATGAAAAATTGTTCATAACTTAAGTATGAAGTAACTAGTTTTATTAATTCATTTTCATATCCAGTTTCCTTTAATTCAATATCTAAAACAATTCTATTTTTGCTGATTTTTAAGATTTCTTCAATAGTCGGTACCCTATATCCTTTTTTTAATGCAATTTTTTCTAGTTCCCCATAGGTTAAATTTCTAATTAAGTATCCCTCTTCTATAAACTCATCATGATAACTTACCATAATATTATCTTTAGTTAATCTAACATCAAATTCCATTGCCTCCGCCCCTATTTCAATAGCTTTTTCAAAAGCCTCTAGTGTATTTTCATGTTGAACTAAGGCTGAAGCACCTCTGTGAGCAATAATAAATTTACTATTGTAATTCATATGCATCTCCTCTCTTTAATAATTACTTATTTTCATTTTTTCTATTTTTTTTATCTTCATACATTCTTCTGTCTGCAACCTTTATTAAATCAGCAAAAAGCTCTCCATCTTCAGGAAAAAAAGCATATCCCATACTAATCTCAGTAATTTGTTCTGCGAAAATTTTAGATACCGACTGCTTAATGGCCAATATCATTTGCTTTATCTGCTCTATATCTTCACATTTTAAAATAACAACAAATTCATCTCCACCTATTCTGCCAAGATATCCATTTATTCCTACTGTATCTATAATTATATCAGCAGTGCTCTTAATATAAATATCACCCGTTGAATGACCATATTGATCATTTATTTTCTTAGTTTCATCCAAATCACATACAATAATAAAAAAAGGTTTGTTTATCTGTGCAACCCAATGATACACTCTCTCAATTCCTTTTCTATTAAGTGCTCCTGTCATATCATCCGTTAAAGAAAACGCTTCAAATTTTGTTATTAATTGTTTTGTATAATTGCTCCACAATATTACACCTATTATATAGATAATAGCGCCTAAGGACAGGCATATTTTAATAAAAATATGCAGATATTTATATGTTATTAAAAACTCAATCATATCTAAAAAAGTTCCGATATTTAGTAAACTTATTCCAATAATCAATACTGCAAATGCCTCTGTCTTAAATTCCCACTTTTTTCTGGTTAAACTTGCTAACCATAACATGTAAGAAAGAAGTACCGTAACAAATACCCAAACAATTGTTTTTTGATACTCAATCATATAAAAACCTCCTCAACTAAAAATCATCACTTCGATTTTTTAACAATTAATTAATTTTGATACAAACAATCCTAGTCCAGTACCGACATACTTTTTTGTATTTGATACATACGCATGATATTCTTCTATCTTCTTATAATTCTAATTTAACATATTTTAATTTTAAAATATACTCTTTATTAGGTTCTTTCATGGATTTCAATATAGTTACTTATACTTTTCAATAAAAGTATAATATATACAATAAGCTAAGCCTCTTAAATGAACTTAGTAGTAATTTCATATTAAAATTTCCAATTAAAAAGTACTAGCAAAAATATCTGCTAGTACGCCTTAATGAATTAATTTTTTCCTTTCATTTAGTGCTTTTCTTAACATCACATAATTGCAATTACCTGCCCTTTCACCAATACCCGCAAAGGTAGAATCTACAAATTCTGCTCCTGCAGTAACTGCTGCAACAGAATTGGCGACTGCCATACCAAAATCATTATGCCCATGAAATTCAATGGCTAAATCAGTATTCTCCTTTATTTCTGAAATAAGTTTGAATATTTTTTCTGGATAAAGAATACCTACCGTATCCGCATATCTTACACGTTCAACCCCAAGTGTTCTCGCTTCCTTGCAGATATGAATTAGAAAATCCATTGAAGTCCTAGAGGCATCTTCTAAGCCTACTACTACTTGGAACCCTTTTTCCTTGGCATAATAAACACTTCTTTTCATCTCATTTATAACCCAAATTCGATCTCTGCTTAACTTCCATTTTATTTGTATATCAGAAACAGGCACAGCTATATGAATTATATCAACTCCACAATCAATGGAATGGTCAATATCGCTTATGCTCATTCTATTCCATGCCGATATCTTACTCTTTAGGCCCATAGTCATTAATTTTTCTATACTTCTTTTTTCATCTCCACCCATGGCAGGTGTACCAGCTTCTATCTGGAATACTTCCGTTGAATCTATTATTTTTGCAAATTCAACTTTCTCATTAAATCCTAACTCCAGTCCTGCCATTTGTTCTCCATCTCTTAATGTAGTATCAACAATTTTGCACATTATATTAACCCTCTATTCTTTTACATATATCCATAAATTCCTTATCTGAAACCTCCATTTTATTTAATATGCTCTTGTTTTTAACCTGATTTAGAATACTAATAATTTCACCAACACTAAAATTATTATCTATGCCCATTTCTTTTAACTTTAAATTTATGGAGTTTTTTCCTGAATGTTTTCCTAAAGCTAGTTTACGCTTTAATCCAACAAGCTCAGGACTATAAGGTTCATAGGTATCTGGATTTTTTTCAATACCAGCAACATGTACACCCGATTCATATTTATAAATATCTTTGCCAATTATGGCCTTATTATTGGCCACTTTAGTATAAGTTATCTTTTCATATTGTTCTCTCATCTCAGAAAGTAAAGAAATTTCACCATTAATTTTCCCTTCCAAAATAATTTTTGTTGAAAGTAAAATCTCCTCTAAAGCCGAGGTATCATTGATTCCATCTTTACCACAGAAGGCTGTAGTAATGTAATTATACCCCTTCAAGATAGACTGAACACCAACCGCAGTTGCCATAAACAATTCATTGCTAGCATATATATTTTTTTTAGCATTAAATTCACCCTGAGAAAAATCATCAAAATCCCAACTACATACACCTTTAAGTCTTAAAGCAAATAATTTGTTTATATCTATATTTTCACTAATTTTGTTTATTAAATCACTTCTATAAACATTAGCATTTATTTCTAAAATAATTTTAAAATTATAATTGTTTTCGAATACTGAGTTTTTGAAGTTATCTAACTCTTCCTCACTTAGGATAATATGATCAATATTATTATTTTTACAAGTTTCTAGCTGATTAATTGTATCAATTCTAAAGATTAAAGCCTCCGATACTATCAGAGGCTTAACTAAATTATAGGTTCTCTCATCAACTTCAAAGAAATCTACCCCAATTCTTTTTAAGTTTATAATGAACTTATATAATTCAATTTCTTTCAAGCTTCTTTCTGTAAGGTTCATTAATGTCCTATCAATAATAAAACTTTCCTTACCCTTTATAAATATAGACATTAACAACACTTCCTTTTTAAGTAGATTTTATCTTTAACCTTTTAACAACTTCACCATACAACAGATGTGATTCTACAATTTCTTCTACATCTTCAGGTTTAACATTTCCATACCAAGTTCCTTCTGGATATATTATAACTACAGGTCCCTCATTACATAATCCTAAGCAACCAGTATTGCTTACCATTACCTTATCACCAATTCCATTTTCCTCAATTGCTTCCATAAAATTTGTTACAATTTCCGTAGATTCATTTGAATGACAATATCCTTTTTGTGTTCCATTTATTCTAGAACTTGTACAGACAAAAACGTGATACTTTGGTTTTATCATGACACAGCCTCCCCTATAATTTTTCTAATTCCAGTTTTAATTTCATCACATATTTGATATACTGAGATATTTTTTAATTCTAGTTTTTCTCTTGGTTCATCGCCAATTCTAAGTGCGAGAACTGCAGAGCAATCTTCAATAGTCTTAATTATTTTATCAATCTTTCCATCATGACTATCCTCACAATCCTCTTTTCCATTACAATACTTAGCAACTTCTCTTTTTTCAATGAATTTTACATCTCCTTGAACAAAATCATATATATAGAATTCAGTAGCATGTCCGAAATGCTGATCTACATTTAAACCTGTTTTTGAAGCTACTGCGTATCTAATAGGTTTTATATCATTTCTCTCTATTGTTTGAGATAAATCATTATTAAGAGTCCCTACCGCATCAGCTCGACACTGCTTGCAGTGATACATTTGTTTTAAATCTAATTCACATTTTTTTCTCATTAAATGCAAGTCCTCATTGCTAACTGTAGCTATGTGTTCAAACTTACTCCCAGGTGCAGTTATCATCGGCATAATATTAGTCATAAATGCTCCGCACTCTTTAACTTTTTTAACGGTATCTTCAATACCAATATCATTTATTCCTTCTACATATACAATATTTACTTTGCAAATTAATCCTTTTGAGCTAAGATATTTTAGTCCTGAAAGCTGATTTTGTAATAATATCCTTGCGCCTTCTACTCCAATATACTTTACTCCAAGGTAGTTAATTTCCTTATATAGCTTTGCTCCAATTTCTGGATCTACAGTATTAATTGTTATTGTAATATGAGAAACCCCTAGTTCTAAAATCTCATTAGCATAAAATGGCAACATTAATCCATTTGTAGATAAACAAAATGTCATTTTGGGACTTTCATTTCTAATCAACTCAATAGACTCTTTAACCTGTTCAAAATTTGCTAAAGCATCTCCTGGACCAGCTATACCTACTACTGTTAGGTTTTTTAGTTTGCTATTAAATTCTTTAAAACGATTTAAAGCTTCAATGGGAGATAATACTGCGCTTGTAACTCCTGGTCTGCTTTCATTTACACAGTCAAATTTACGACTACAATAGTTGCAGCTAATATTACATTTTGGTGCTACAGGTATGTGTATTCTAGCATTTTCATGTGCACATTGATTAAAGCAAGGATGACTTTTAGTTTTTTCTTTCTCAACTTCATTTTTCTCATAATCAAAATATTTATCATACATATCTTTCCTATAGCTCCTTTCTTTTTTTTCTAGAAGAGCATTTGTAATTTCATCTAAAAATCTTAATGAACCAAAATAACCGATATTTACAGCTCTTTGAGCTCCAACCCTATCATGAATTGGAAATCCAATTCTGATTAATTTAATTCCTAATTTTTCTTCAAGTCTTCTACCATTGGAATCTCCAATTAATAAATTAATTTTCAATTCTTTTGAATATTTCTCGATGACTTCAAAGTCACAGTCATCTAAAATAATAGGTTGTTCTACAAGTTCCTTCGTAAGTTCTTCTAAAATGCCCTTAAAAACTTGATTTTTGGACCCCGTAGCCACAAGCACTGGCTGAATTCCATTTTCAACACATAATGAAGTAATAGCATATACCATTTCTGGCTCTCCAAAAATTACAGCTCTACCTTCCCCATTATATTTATGAGAATCTATTATTCCATCTAAATAACGTGCTCTTTCTTCAAGTAACACTTTAGGGATACTCTTTTTGCTAATTTGAGATATTAATTGTATAAAACTATCTGTAGCTTTAATTCCCATAGGAATAGCACATTTAAATAAAGGAACTCCAAAAGTTTCGTATAAATAATCCCCTGCTGTTGATCCCACTTCATAAGTTAAACCCATTTCTATAGTTGCCAAAGCTCCACCCATTAAAGCTATTTCACTTATTTTAGTGCCACCTGATGGAACTTTGTTATATTCTTTGTTGTAGCCAGCATCTAAAGTATTTGAAGTATCAGGAAAAAGTATATATTCTACTTTAAAAGCGTCTAAAATATATTTTAATTGCCTAATATCTCCAGGACTTATATTTGCAGCAATTATATTTATTCTATTATTCATTATATTATTATTACTTAAGGACTCTACCAGTCTTCTAAGTGTTCTATAGTAGCCTTCAGACTGGGTTCCTGAATAGGCAGGAGTAGAAATCGGAATAATCTTAATACTTTTACCTTCTGAATCTTCTTCTTGAAATTCTGTAATTATTCGTGATATATCTTCCCCTATGGTCTCTGCTAGACATGTTGTTAGAACTCCTATAATCTCAGGGTTATACAATTTAATAATATTAGAAAGACCAAGCTTTAGATTTTTAGACCCACCGTAAATTGTTCCATCTTCAGTTAGTGATGAAGAAGCTATATCTATTGGCTCATTATAATGAGTTGCCATATGTCTTCTAATATAGGTGCTGCATCCTTGAGAACCATGTAGAATCACCATACTATTTTCAATACCTTTTAATGCCATTACACCACCAAGGGGCATGCACATCTTACAAGGATTAACACTTAAATTTACTGAATTTTTCATTACCATATTAACACCTCCGGCTCTAAATAAGCTTCCAAACTGGACTATTTATCGTTAAGTCTATTTCTTTTGCAAAATTAACTGCTCCTTCAAAGCCACATAAAGCATGTTTTCTTTCATGATTATGATCACAAAAAGCAATTCCTAATTTGTAGGCTAAAGGTCTCTCTTTAACTCCTCCAACTAAAATATCTGCATTTTTTTCAAGAATAAATTTTTCTAATTCTGCTGGATTTGTATCGTCTAATATTACTGTACCCTCAGAGGTTAGTTCTTTTATAACATCGTAGTCCTCTTGTTTTCCTGTTTGAGTGCCTACCATAACAGTTTCCATTCCAAGTTCTCTAAATTGTTTTATAAGTGAAATAGCTTTAAAACCACCACCTACATATATTGCAACTTTCTTACCAGAAAGTCTTTTTTTATAGTAATTAAGAATATCCTCAATTTCTTTTTCTTCAGAAATTATTAAGGCTTTGGCCTTTTTAATTATTTCTTCATCCTTAGTAAATTCTGCAATATTGGTTAAGAGGCTTTAATGTCCTGTAACCCTAAAAAGCTCACATTAATATATGGAATTCCAAACTTTTCTTCCATTTGATTTGCAAGATAGTGCATAGATCCAGCGCACTGTACAATATTTAAGCTAGCTGTTGGCGCTTTTTTGATTTCCTCACAAGTACTGTCCCCTGTAATTCTAGCAACCACGTTAATTCCAATTCTTCTTAAATAATTTTTAATAATCCACATTTCTCCAGCTAAATTAAAGTCTCCTAAGATGTTTATGCCATTTACAGTGGGAGAATCTTTTTCACCCATTAGATTTAAAAGTGCATTACATGCAGCTCTATATCCTACAGCTTTGTTTCCTGAAAAACCTGGAGCTTTAACTGGGATAACCCTAATACCATATTTGTTTTCAGCAGCTCTACATACAGCTTCAATATCATCTCCAATTACTCCTACAATACAAGTTGAATAAGCAAAAATCACTTTAGGGGAATGCTCTGCTACTATCTCATCGATAGCAGCAGCCAGCTTCTTTTCACCCCCAAATATAACATCTTTCTCTCTTATATCAGTGGAGTAACTATTTCTGTAATTTTCAGAATCACTACTTAAACTACCTCTTATATCCCAAGTGTACGAAGCGCATCCAATTGGTCCATGAACTAAATGATAGGCATCAGTTATTGGATTTAGTACAACTCTGGCACCACAGTAAACACAAGCTCTTTGGCTTACAGAGCCAGATACACTATTGCCATCACATTTCATCTTTTTATCCTTATTTTTAGAGTTATAACATACTGAATCTTCTCTTTCTTTAAGTAGCTTTGATTCCATATAATCACCTCCATAGTCACTAATCCTCTACATTACTAGTTCAAAATCTTCCTCTAAGCAAGTTCTATCAATTTTATCTAAAATTGCATTTGACATCATTTCAATTAATCTAATTGCACCCCTATAACCTACTATAGGGAAATATTGATGTGCATACCTATCTAGTATTGGAAAACCTACTCTTATAAAAGGTATATCCTCAGCTCTAGCAATAAATTTACCATGAGTATTGCCCATTAGAAGATCTACTGGTTCATTTTTAATCCATTGATGTAATTCAAATAAGTCTGCAGCGCTCTTAACTGTACTTCCATCTATATTATTTGCTGCCAATATGCCTTCAACTTCTCTTTTAAAAGCATCTCCAGGTGTTCCTGTAATTATAAATTTAGGAACCATTCCTAAACTTATTACGAATTCTGTTAAACTAATCACCATATCTGGATCACCATAAATAGCTACTTTCTTACCATTAAAATAAGCTTGACTATCTAGCATTAAATCAACTAGCTGTCCTCTATCTTCTTCAATAGAATAGGGAACTTCTTTCTTCGTGATTTTTGCTAATTCAGTAATTAATCTGTCTGTAGCTTCAATTCCTATAGGTGTACTTAAGGTTTTCATAGGCACCTTGCATTTTTTCTCTAATTCTATGGCAGCCGCTTCAGCTGAAAAAGAACCAAGTGCTAAAGTTAGCTTAGAATTTCCAGCATCAATTATGTCACTAACTTTAGTTCCACCTGTTGGGTACATCTCAAAATTACCTGTCATAGGTGAATCTAATACTCCACTTGTATCTGGAAATAATATATTTGAAATTTCCATTACACTCAGAATTCTTTTTAATTCTCTCATATCACCTGGATCTACAAATCCAGGCAAAACATTAACCTTCCCGTTTTTATTACCATCATTTATAGATAAATATGAAACAAAGGATTTCACCATGTTTGAGAATCCAGTAACATGTGAACCTACATAGCTAGGTGTATTTGTATGAACAACAAATTTGCCAGCTGGTACATCAGGTTGAACTTGGGAAATAAGTGTTTTCAAATCATCACCTATAGTTTCTGATAAACAAGTTGTATGAACTGCAATTATTTCTGGTTCATAAAGCTCAAATATATTTTTTACTGCAGTTTTAAGATTAGCTCCGCCTCCAAAAACTGAGGCTCCTTCTGTAAAGGAACTTGTTGAAGCCATTACTGGCTCCTTATAGTGTCTAGTTAACTGCATTCTATGATAAGAACAACATCCTTGGGACCCATGACTATGAGGCAAACAACCATGAACACCAAGTGCTGCATACATAGCTCCAATAGGTTGACAAGTTTTTGCAGGATTAATCCTTAAAGCTGTTCTTTCTACTGTTTCTTTTGGCGTTAAATTTAACATTACTCATCACCTCCTACTACTTTTCCTTCTAATAAAGGTTCTACCTTCCATGGAGCAGTAACAAATCTCCAAGCCGGAGTGTGTACTCCTGAAGTAAGCTCCCTGGCAAAAACTAATGCTCCCCTAAATCCAGCATATGGTCCTGAATAATCATAGGAATGTAATTGCTTAGAAAGTACTCCCATTTTCTGGACTACATACTTATCTTTTATACCTGAAAAGAACATATCAGGTTTTAACATTTTAATTAGTTGTTCAGTTTCATAATGATTTAAATCATCAATTATAACTGCACCTTTTTTCATATCTTTGATTATTCCACCATAATAGCCCAGTGGAATTTCCTTTTTCAGCTTGTCATATCTTTCTGGAGATAAAATCATTCTATAATTCTTTTCATCCTTTTCTACTGTCATTTGCTCAATATTTTTGCTATCTGCATCAAGTTTTATATCTGGAATAACTTCTCTACCTTCATAGTCATCCCTATGTGCAAATTCATAGCCAGAAATTATAGTTTCAACTCCTAAATCTTTTAAGATAGTCTGATAATGATGAGATCTTGAGCCTCCAACATATAAGAATGCAGTTCTACCTTCAAGCCTTGACTTATAATATTCCATTGCATCTTCAATTTCAGCTACTTCTTCATCAATTACCTTTTCAGTTTTTTCTATTAATTCAGGATCATCAAAGTATACAGCCAAATCTCTTAAAGTTTTTATTGTGCCACTAACCCCGATAAAATTAGCTTTTATCCAAGGTATCCCATATTTAGTTTCAAGCATTTCTGCTATATAGTTTATAGATCTATGGCACTGAACTACATTAACTTCTGCTGTATGAGCATTTTTAATTTGTTCATAGCTTCCATCTCCAGTCATTACACACACAATCTCATAACCTATTTTTTCTAAAATTCTAGAGATTTCAAAGCCATCTCCACCAATGTTATATTCACCCAAAATATTTATTGAATGTTTTTTGCTAGGAACCCTGTCTCCAGTTCCAATTACACTTCTCATCAAATTATTGTTAGCTATATGATGTCCCGCAGACTGACTTACACCTTTATAACCTTCACAATTAAAAGATAAAACTTGAATTCCGTATAATTTTTCTGCCTCTGCCGCTACTGCATTAATATCATCACCAATCAATCCAACTGGACAAGTTGCCGAAATAGTAATTGCTTTTGGATGAAATATTTCAACAGCTTCTTTTACAGCTTGTCTTAGTTTCTTTTCTCCACCAAAAACAATATCGCTTTCTTGCATATCAGTAGAAAAACAGTATTCTAAGTAGTTTTGCATTCCTTCTTCATTTTTACCCTTATTTCTTCTTGTTCCCCAAGCGTAATAAGAACAGCCTATTGGTCCATGAACTATATGAACCATATCTTTTATTGGTCCAAGCACAACGCCTTTACATCCGGCATAACAACATCCTCTGTTTGTAATAATACCTGGAATTGTTCTACTGTTTGCTTGTATTTTTAGAATATCGTCATCTTGTTTTTTCATCACAATATGTTCTTTTCTATTTTTATAAGTTTTAGCAGGATATTTCTCCAAAACCTTATCCAAAAAATCTTTCATACACTTCACCACACTTTCTTAAATAGCTTCAATACCTGTTGCTCCAGTTCTGATTGTAATGGCATCATCTACCTTTGTAACAAATATTTTTCCATTACCTGGATTACCATTTTGATTTACTTCTATAATGGAGTTAACGATAGCTTTAACATCTTTATCATTAACTACTATTACTAACATTCTCTTTGGCATTAATCGATGTTCTTCTGACAATTGCTCTGCAATTATTGGACTAAGCCCTTCATTGTTATCAAACACATTTTCAAATAACTCATAAGCTATTTTTTTCTTACCTCTTCCCATAACCTTTCTTGCAGTCATAGCCGGAAACCCAAGTTTAAGAAGAGCTTCTTTAGTTTTGTTAACCATATCCATACGAATAATAGCTGTTATTTCCTTCATTCCTTTTGCCTCCTTATAATCCAGCGCTCCCAGAACTTATGGTATATACTTCATCCACGCTGCTAACAAAAATCTTTCCATCACCAAATGCACCTTTTTCACCAGTTTTTGAACTTCTCATTATAATTTTAACAACATCATCTTTATCTTCATCACTTACTACTAGCATAAGCATTTCTTTGGGAATCTCATCGTAATGCACATCCCCAACTTTAACGCCTCTTTGTTTACCTCTTCCAACTACTTCTATCTTAGTAACTGCAGGAAACCCTGCATCACATAATTCCGAAAGTACAATACCTACTTTTTCCGGTCTAATTATAGCCTTAATCATTATCATTGCTTGACTCCTCCTAACTATTTGATATAATTAAAATGAATACTTTAAAAAGTATTTGCTTTTGATTTGCATTTCAATTTGGCTTCAAACTCATTGATATGCAAATCTTAAATATCCATTAATCCATATTCCATTAAAATTTCTTCTAACCTGTCCTGTGACATTGGCTTTGGAATTACAAACATTTTATTCTCATCTATTTTCTTTGCTAATTGTCTGTATTCATCTGCTTGCTGCGCTGTTGAATCAAATTCAATAACTGTCTGTTTGTGTATTTCTGCTCTTTGAACCATATTGTCACGAGGTACAAAATGAATTAATTGACTTCCTAGTTCTTTTGCAAAAGCTTCTAACAAATCTAATTCCTTATCAACTTTTCTACTGTTACAGATAATTCCACCTAATCTAACTCCACCTGAATTAGCATATTTTTGTACACCTTTTGCAATATTATTTGCAGCATATAAGGCCATCATCTCACCACTTGCTACAATATAAATTTCTTGTGCTTTTCCTTCACGAATTGGCATTGCGAATCCACCACACACTACGTCACCTAAAACATCATAAAATACATAATCTAAATCTTCAGTGTATGCTCCTAAGCTTTCAAGCATATTTATTGATGTAATAATTCCTCTACCGGCACAACCAACTCCAGGTTCAGGTCCACCAGATTCTACACATCGAATACCACCAAAACCAGGTTTTAATATTGAATCAAGATCTACATCTTCACCTTCATCTCTTAAAGTATCAAGTACACTTTTCTGTGCAAGACCACCTAAAAGAAGTCTAGTAGAATCTGCTTTTGGATCACATCCTACCACCATTATTTGTTTTCCCATTGTTGCAAGACCTGCTGTTAGATTTTGAGTTGTGGTAGATTTTCCTATACCACCCTTTCCGTAAATTGCCACTTGTCTCATATTAAGCCCTCCTAAAATTTATAATTCCTTACTAATATTTAGTTAGAGTAAAGTTTCTAGCATACAATTAATAATGCAATCTTATAATTTAAATTATTAACAAATAGATATTTATCTTTTTAATAAGTTAATGATAATGTGATTTATCTATTATGATTTCGATAATTAATTATAGATTAAATTGATTAATTGATACTTATAGTACTATTATTTTATTATTTAGTCAAGTTTTTATGCTATTTATTTTATTTTTAATAATAAATTCTTTGTATATTTATCAGTTTATCATTTTGAAATCGTTACCATTCTTTTCAATCTATGTCGTTATATCATTAATAATTTAGTTAAAATTAAATAACCTTTATTTTATAAAAGCCTAAAAAAAAGTACTGGCAATTTTACTTGCCCAGTACTTAATCAATTTAAAATATTTAATTATGATGAAAAGTTGCTTTAGCAGATGAATTAATCACCTGATTATTGCTCAAATAATCTAATTCCTTACGTATATCACGGAGAAGTAAAGATATCATGTCACGACTAACACCGTGCCTAACTAATATTCGTTGTACAATCGTATTCTGTCTATTACTTGGAAGAGGATATGAGGCAATTTGCCATCCATGCATACGCAGACGATCAGAAAGATCATACAATGAAAATCCTGCACTCTCTGGTTTTTTCAAGGAATAGCAAACAGCTGGTATTCCTCCATGGCCGTTATATAATAGTTTAATAGGTTCCATTTTACTAATTTGAGTAGCTAAATATTGTGCAGTATCAGCACAATCTTGATGAATATCAGTATAACCTTCTTTACCTAATCTTAAAAAATTGTAGTATTGTGCTATGACTTGGCCTGCAGGACGTGAAAAATTAAGACCAAAGGTAGGCATATTTCCCCCTAAATAGTCTATGTTAAATATAAGTTCCTTAGGTAAATCACTTGTAGTTCTCCAAAGAATCCAACCTACACCAAGTGGTGCAAGTCCAAATTTATGTCCAGATGTATTAATAGATTTAACACGTGAAATACAAAAATCCCATTGAAGATCTGTCTGAATAAATGGAGCAATCAATGCCCCACTGGCTCCATCAACATGAATAGGAATATCTAATCCAGTTTCCTTTTCAATGATATCAAGTGCTTCAGCAATCTCTTTCACAGGTTCGTATATTCCAGAAAAAGTACTGCCTAAGGTAGCAACAACTCCAATAGTATTCTCATCACAATAGGCTTTTAATTGTTCTGGTTGAATGCCTAGTGCATCACCTTCTAGAGGTATTTCTCGAATTTCAACATCAAAAAAACGTGCGAACTTATGCCAACAAATCTGAACTGGTCCGCAAACAAAGTTAGGTTTATCAGTTGGTTTACCTTCTAATTCTCTACGTTTACGCCACTGCCACTTAAGAGCAAGTCCACCTAGCATAACTGCTTCACTAGATCCTGTAGTAGAACAACCTATTGTTTCATGCTCTTTAGGAGAATGCCATAAATTCGCAAGCATACTCACGCATCGGCTTTCGATTTCTGCAGTTTGAGGATATTCATCTTTATCAATCATGTTTTTATCAATTGAAAGATCCATAAGGTGTCGTACTTCTTCATCAATATAAGTTGTACAAAATGTCGCTAAGTTTTGACGTGAATTTCCATCCATAAAAAGTTCATCACAAACTAATTGCTTTATTACTCTTGGATTAGAAGTTTTTTTAGGGATATGGTTTTTTGCCAGTTCTCTTTCTGATTCGTAACTAGCAAATAAATCTTCATATCCCTCATTATTTTCTTTTTTAATTATTCGATGTAACATAGCCATAGCGCATAGCCACCCTTCTTACAAAATTTTCATAATATTATTTACTATATTTTACTATATTTTAATCAGATAAAAAACAAGTATTTTCCATTAGTACTTTTTATTTTTCTATTAAATCCATAACATCTCTTCTCATACTTCTAGGGAATTCTTGTGTAGGCCTGCCCATACGAAAAAACATCTGAATTGTACCACCTTCTGGTGCATACTCATTATGAATTTTCATATACTGCTCTTTCATTTCATCATATTCTTCTAATACTTGACTAGGCGGCTGCATAACAAACCCTAATGAATGCGCTGTTAAAATTAATTTACTGTATAGCATCCCACTTCTTACTTGTTGAGTACGACTATTATCGCTGGTAATTATCATAGCGTATGCTGGAGTATTATCAACTGCTTTCTTAGTTGATTTAACATAAATAGCTGAAGATTTTTTTTCGCTATTTATAGATGGAATTATAGTAATAAGACCTTGCATTAAGTTTTTCATAATTCCAGTTGTACCCTGTCCTTCTAATGAAAAACCAGATCTGTACTTATTTTTTTCATACTCATTTGAGCGAAAAACATTTGCAGATTCTTGATTTATACGATGAATACTTGATTCAATTTCTGCCCCTTTCATCACAAAATCTCCTAGCTTTTTAACATTTTCTTTTTCTTGGAAAATCTTTATTGTAAGCTCTTTATCATCATTGGTATCTGCCAATTGCTTTATTTGCTCTGAACTTAATTGTGTTGATTTATATGCAGCTCTGTTAGTATCTGGCAAAAACATAAATTCATAAAGAGAGCTTGCTTTAGGCTCAACTTTAGTTAATGTTACTTTTGCTACAGGCTTATTTTTCATGCTCTCAACAAGACTTTGTTCATCGTACTCTCCATTGGGGAAAAGACCTATTTGTGTTTTGTATCCTAATTTTTCTCCTCCAATTTTTACATATTCAAGAAAAGTACCCTGGGCAATCATAGTTTGCCTTGAATAAGGATCCACTTCCTTTGTCAAGCGCGTACTATCTACAAACAAGTAAAAAACATTTTTATCAGTGTCCAATTTAATTTTCCAAGGTTGCATATTATGGCCGTTTGCCGCTAAAAGTCCTTTAGACGCAAGTTGTATTCTTGGATCATCAAATTTTTGTGAATATGTTTTTTTCCAGGGTTCTAAGTATTTGGGGTTTGAGAAAGCCCCGCTGGCAATTAAGAGAATAGTGAAGATTAATATAAGTAGAGAAGTAATACTTGAAAGTATGTATATCATCAATTTTTTAACACTCCTCTTTTTCATTCTACTTTCCTCCTACATCCTTCTTAATAGACCTAATTAACAAATCAAAAGCTTCTAATAAGAGCTCTTCAGAATTTTTCTTATGATAATTCATAATATAATTTCTTTTTTTCTCTAATGTATTAAATGTACCAATAGTGCATGACCATAAAATTATAGCTGTATTTACAATATCCAAATCTTCTCGGATTATCCCTTCTTCAATGCCGTTTTTCAATTCTATGGTAAGATATTCAAACATCTTCTCTCCAAGCTTATAACATTCTTCTCTTGATTTATCAGGTATTCCATTAACAAAATCAAGCTCACCATTTTCGTACTCCATAATAGCCATAAAATAGTTAGTATATTCCTTACTAAATCTATATAAAACTCTACCAATTTTTTCTATTCTACCTAATGCATTTAAACCTTTTTCATTTTGAAAAGACGTCTCCATCATTTGAAGTAATATTTTGTAGCCTCTAACCATTATTTCAAAGTATAACTGTTCTTTACTATTGAAATAAACATATACTGTCCTTTTGCTAAATTCAGCTTCTTTAGCAACGTCATCCATTGTAGCAGCATCAAATCCCTTCGAAAAAAACACTTTTTCAGCAGCTCCTATAATATCATTTCTTCGTATTTCTTTTTCCTTCTCTTTACGTTCATTCGATCCCATAATATTTCGCCCTTCCTTTACTCTTAGTTTTGCTAGTAAACTATTAGTTTACTTGATTACATTTTAGTGTAGCGCGTCACTCTTGTCAATAATCTTTTTTTACTATACCAGCTTTCTAACACAATTTATAAAGCAAAGCTCTCTTGCCACTTGTCTTGTTTAACTTAATTTAAAATAGAAAAAGTACTGGCAATTACTTGCGCAGTACTATAATCTAGGTTTTAATATTTGTATTACTGATTAATTATTTTTCTCTTAAAGGATACACTGCCGAGCGAGGCATTTCCATACTCTTAAAGAAACTATTTTCAGCTGAAACTAATTTAAGGATTCTATTAATTTCACCCCAGTCTTTTTCGTCATTTTTAAATGTTATTGCTCCACTCGGGCATACGCCTGTGCATGAAAAACAATGTATGCATACATGATCTTTGCCAGCCATCTTAGGAAATTCATTTATAATTTCAATTCGTTGAACAGGACATTTTTCAGTGCATTTATAACATTTATTACATTTATTACATTTATCATTGTTTACAACAAAAGCAGGGTATTTATGCTTATGAAGCATCTTTTCCTTCATCAATTTACAAATCATTTTCTCCCTAAAACTATGATAGTTTAACTCTTTTGAAAAATCTTTGACTTGATTGTTTTCTTTTTCGACTTCAGAAATTCTCTTAACAAGTTCATCAATAAAAGGAATAGCTTCTTCCCCAGGCATACCTTCGTTAACTCTAGTTATTAGTTTACTTGAAATTATATGAGATGCTTCAATTTTCATAGCTGCAATAGTTGTTCTGCCGCTTTTCTTCAATAATCTCTCAGCTTCAAGAAGTGCATTGCCTGATGAAATTCCTCCATAAGTAACAAATGGTATAGCTAGTTTTCCCCATTTATTATCAGGTTTAGGTAATTGCTTAACAATTTGCTTAAAATAGAATTCCATATGTTTCTCATATACTGGAGATCCAATACATATTAAATCATGGTCATTCACTTTTTCAGCTAGAGTTTCTTTAATTTTGCCATCTTTAAACATGGCCTTATTACTTGTTACATTAAGAATTTCAACTTGATTTTTTGCTGCAATTAGTTTTTCTTCTAGCAATCCAGCGATTTTAAGCGTACTGCCAGCAGGGCTAAAAACAATAATCAATACTTTCATTTTTTTCTCCTCATAAAACAAATGTTATTTAATTTTTACAAAAACATCTTAGCGCATGCATTTGCATAATAATTCATATTATACCTTATATAAGCATAATTCTCTATAATAATATATAGATAGAAACATTATTCTTAATAATCCCAATATATTAAATATACTATTAACTCTGTTTTTGATATAATTGTTTTAATTAATTTTAAAATTATGTATGTACATTATGAATTTTTATAAGGAGGTTTTCCCTATGAATTATGATGATATTATCATAATAAAAAAAAGAGAAGGGCGTTTAACATCAATTCTTGACAACATTGATGTAGGATTATTACTTCAAGGTCCTAGTGCAGAAATCCTTATGAGTAATGAAAGGGCCTTTGAACTTCTCGGATTAACAGAAGATCAGCTTCTCGGTAAAACCTCATTTGATCCTGATTGGAATGTAATTAAGGAAGATAGTTCAACATTTTCTGGCGAAAATCACCCTGTACCTCAAGCTATTGCAACAAAGAAACCAGTAAAAAATGTTGTCATGGGAGTATACCGTCCTTCAAAAAGAGATAGAGTTTGGTTACTAGTTAATGCAATTCCTATCTTAAAAGATGATGGTAATATTAAGCATGTAGTTTGTAGCTTTATAGATATCTCTGAAGAAAAAAAAGCAAAGGATGCCTTGAAGAAAAGCCATAATGAATTGTCTATTTTGTATCAGGTTTACAAAAACACCACTGAAAATCTAAACTTAAAAGAGATATTTAATAATGCACTCAATACAATTAAAGAAGCTTTTCTAATTGATGGAATAGCTATATATACAATTGAAGATGATTTTAAGACCTTGCTATTTGGAGCTTCTGTTGGTTTCTCAGATAAATTTATACAAGAAATTCAAATAGTTAAAAGTGGTGAAGGACTTGCAGGCAAATCAATTATTCTTGGTGCCCCACAATTTGCAGATTATAAAGACTACCCAGATGGCAAGTTCAAATCACTACTGGTAGCTCAGGGCTTCAAAAGTATGGGAAGCATACCAATGATGATTGGTAATAATGCTGTCGGTGCAATTAGCATCGCTTTTATGAAAGAGAAGAAAATTGAAGATGATGAACTGAAACTTTTAATGGCAGTTAGTAGACAAATTGCAATTGCAATACAAAATGCTCAATTAGTAAAGTCATTAAAAAATGAGTTATTAGAAAGATGTCGTGCTGAAGAAGCTATTCTAACTGCAAATAAAATTATTACTGAAAAAAATCTGCTTTTAAATCAGTTAATGGCTAGCCTTGAAATTGAATCAAAGATAGATCCTCTAACGGGAATTTATAATAGACGATTTATGCTTGAAAAAATCAATGATGAAATAGCCAATTTTAAAAGACAGCATAAAAAGTTCTCTATTATAATCGCAGATATTGATAATTACAAAACCGTAAATGATACTCATGGACATGACTTTGGTGATTATGTATTAAAAATTATATCTGATTTATTGAATTCAAGTCTAAGAGAAGTAGATTGCCTTTCTAGATGGGGTGGCGACGAATTTCTCATACTATTAGATGAGACTGAACTAGATGTTGCTAGAGTAACTATAGAAAGAATAAGGTTAAAAGTAGCCGAAAAAATCTTTGAATATAATAATAAAAAAATATCTTTAACCATGACTTTTGGAATATCAACTTATAATGATACTGACTCAATCGATGATGTAATAAAGAGGGCTGACAATGCTCTATATATAGGTAAAAAAAATGGTCGTAATTGTGTCTGTGTTGCTGAATAATTACTTACTTTCACTTCTAGATAAAAACTATTTATCCTCTCGTTTACTAAGCGCTGCATGCTATTTTTCATTTAACTTCCCAAAATTAACAAATGGACATATGAATAATTTTACATTCATATGTCCATTTATTAATTTCATTTTTTCTTTTTCGATTTTTCTTCTGCATGCTTTATATTTTCAACAACTCTAAATTTAACTATTTCACTTATTAATTCATAAGGAATCGGTTTGTCTAGAGGAAATTGAACTGATCCTTTTCCGCCTACATATCCCGCTAATTCCTCCTTAAATGCTTCAATCCCACCAGAAGTAGGATAAAAGCCTATATGCTTTTTAAAGGCAGCGAAATACACCAAATTCCCATGTAGTGCAAAAGCTGGCATCTGATAACTTATCTTTTCCTGTGCATCAGGTGCTGACTCTTTTATTAATTTTCTTATGTTTTTAAGTATTTCTTGAACATTAGGAGAAAACTGAGAAATATATTCATCAATTGTTTTAAAAGTAATTTTATTTTCGTCCATAAATTCTCCTCTCAAATTAATGTTTGTCGGTATACTTCTTAAAATTATCTATTATCGATTGCCATCCATTTTGTTGCAATTCAATTGAATTTTCCATTTCAGCTTCAAACATTTCAATTATTTCTGTTTCATTCCCTTTGCTAACAAATGAAATATCAACTTTTCTTCCATCACCCAGAGTATATTTAATAGTCCTATATAATTTCACTTCATCGTAAATTCCACCAAAATCAAATCCAAAACTTCCATCCTTAGCTTCCATTCTTGAAAGAAACTTTCCTCCAGTCCTTAAATCATTTTCACAAACTGGAGTGTGCCATTCATCTGAAGCATTGTTCCATTTTGTTATATGATTTGGTTCTGTCCAGCATTCCCATGCTTTTTCCACAGGTACATTAACGGTTGTTTTTACTGTTATTTTAGAATTATTTTCTGTTTCCATATTACATACCGCCTTTCTTAATATACTAATTCATAGATTGTTATAAATAAGTAAATTACAATGTAGCGTACTTTGTTTTAATAATACATCCACTTAAAATTTCTAATTATATTTTATCAATAATTTAATTCATGCGCAATAATAGTATAAGTCCCCTTGTTTTCAAGGAGACTAACTATATATTAGTTTGAGTTATTTTTCTTATATTTATTTGTTATTAAAATATTGGATAATCTACACCTGAAATTATTTTAACATTATTTTCATCTGCATAACATGAGTGGAGTATCGTATCCTTACTTCTATTTGCTATAAAATAATTTACATTTTTAAATATTGCTCTTTCATTTTCTTTAGTATCTATGCAAACATTCACACTACATTTGGCCTTTTCACCTTCTAATGTTTCATCAATATATTTATTACAGTTATCAATTACTTCCTGATTAGTTTTTTCATTAATATATAATAACAATAAACAATCATCTTGATTTTTAAATTCAGCTATAAAACCCTTTACTACTAGCTTCCATAGGGGATAAGGTTCTGTGAAATCAGAAAAAAATAAATAGGTGTGTTTTAATTGTGTTATCTCAAATTTTTTTAAATTTTGCTTTTCCTCAAAAGCTTCATCATAATATTTATCACAAAATGCTTTGATATCTCCATTATAGAAAAATTGATTATTGTTTCGTATTTTTTCATCGTTCCAATTCCACCATTGAATTGTAAGAAGTTTATCTATTATTTCTTTGTTAAATCTATATTTTATTAGTTTAGCAGGATTTCCGCCAACTATTGCATAGGGTTCTACATCTTTTACAACATGGGAATTAGCTGCTACTACTGCTCCATTGTGAATAGTTACACCTGGCATTACAGTAACATTAGTACCTAACCAAACGTCGTTTTGAATTAATATCTGCCCTTTATTCTTATATTTATTTCCAATAATTGCTTCGCTATTATTGTTAAATAATTCTGATGCTGACGTTGTTAAATTTAAATAATTATGATTTATGCCCATACAAAATTCTAAACCACTAGCTCCTGAAACAAATTTTCCGAATTGTAAATTATGAATTCCATATCCATTTGATATAGTAAAATCCATTCCTGTTAAAATAGTTGAGTCACAAATATAACTATCCCTTCCTATGAAAGCTAATGGGAAATTGTTATTTTCTCCAACTTTATAAAAGATTGTAGTTGTTTCTTTAATTGTATTAGCTGGAACAACAAACTTAGTAATCATCGTTTTTCCCCCTAAAATTGTATTAAACAACTTATTTTCATCTTCAGTATATTAATTACAGATTAAATTTGCTACATACTCAAAACTTTCTTGCACTAACGCTTATATCTATATCAATGTTCATATCTATATTCTCATTACTTATTAGTTTCACCCAAAAGATTCCTATAATAAAAAAATCCCCTCAAATATAAACTTGAGGGAAACTAAAACAACTTCAATATTAATTAGTACTACTAGTTTTATTTTGTAGTTCATCAAATCTCTTCATGACTTCAGTACAAGTGTCCTTACATATTTGTGGTAAACCCATATGAGTTGCTTTATTAAAATCTAATCCAGCTTCAGAGAATCCTTTTTCTACTGCCGCTCTCATTTGTTGCATTTTGTTTGGATCATCTCCTGCTATAGCTTTTGCCATTGTCATAATTCTATCAGCCACTGCATTTACAGAATATGCACTACCTTCGCCTATTGCTTGTTTTGCGCCTTCAGGAGTTGTCGCCATCGGAGGGTATGCATTTTCTATTGATCCAAAGATTTTAGTAAGTAAATCTGTACTTTCTTTGGAAATTCCATTAATTTCGTTTCCAGTGGATTTTCCAAGTAACTTGTTCTGATTACTTATTGTATCGCTTATGAATTTTTTTATTAAATCTGTTTTTAAATTTTCCTGTTCATCTTTTAACGCATTAACTTCTTCTGTAGAAAGTTTCTTTTTTACAGGCTTATAGGTTGAATTATCTGTTTCTTGTTCTGTGGATTTAACAAATGTATCAGTTGTTAAATCTTTTGTTATCCCTTTACCCTTTGAAGTATCACCAATGCCGTCCTTTTTATTTTCTGATTTTTGAGGTTCATTTGTAAGTATATAATTTGAAGTGTTACTGCCTTTAGTTCCAATTGCATCAATGCCCATGAATACTTCCTCCTTTTTCATTACTATCTTGTATATATTATCGTTTAATTACCAATTTGCTTAATATATTACTCTTGTTTTTTTAATCTCACCTTTAGTTTTATAACTACCTAACGAACATTTATAAACAAGAGAACGGGATATAAAATCAAATCATATTATATACTGAAACAATATTAATGCTATACAAAATGATTTACTTCAATTTAAAAAGCGATAGAAAATGATGATAAGGAGATGAATGTATATGAAGCTTCCTCTTAATCCACTTGAAATTTCGAAATATGTAAATGAATTAGTAAGACCACCTGAATATATTCCTGAAGTTGTAACAGATCCAACTACTAAAGAGGTAATAAGTCATAACTATAAAGTTTCTGTGAGTCAGTTTAAGCAGCAAATTCTTCCTAATGAATTCCCAAAGACTACAGTTTGGGGATATGGTGGTACTGTTATAGATAGATTGAGCAATACCCGTATTTCAAAATTTAGAAACGCACCAGGTGCAACCTTTGAAGCAGTTAGAGGTATACCAATTAATGTACAATGGGTTAATAATTTAAAAGGTCCAAATTTGCTACCTGTTGATCCAACACTTCACTGGGCAGATCCTAACAATCTAGGTATGGTAGAGCCAGATTCAGTTCCGACCTTTCCGCCTGGTCTTTCAAAAGCACAAACTCCAGTACCTATTGTAACTCATTTACATGGAGGAGAAGATTGCTCGATTTTTGATGGACATCCTGACGCTTGGTTCACAGCAGGAGAGAAGAAAATAGGATCTGAATTTGTAACTTCCCTATATCATTATCCTAATGCACAGGAGCCTACAACGCTCTGGTACCATGATCATGCACTTGGAATAACTAGACTGAATGTTTTGATGGGACTTGCCGGATTTTATATAATAAGGGATCCTGAAAACCCATTTAACAACTGGGAATGTAACCTTCCAGATAGAGAACATGAAATTCCAATAGTAATTCAAGATAGATCTTTTAATCAAGATGGTTCCTTTAATTTTCCAAACATAGGAATAAACCCTGATGTACATCCCTATTGGCAACCAGAATTTTTTGGAGATACAATTATAGTAAACGGAAAGGCATGGCCAAATTTAGATGTAGACAGATGCCAATATCGACTAAGATTACTAAATGGTTCTAATGCTAGATTTTATCAATTAAAGTTTTCAAATAATATGACCTTTACTCAAATTGGTAGCGATGGCGGTTATTTGCCTAAACCTGTAGCTCTTCATTCTCTTCTTATTGCACCTGCTGAACGAGCTGATATTCTTGTAGATTTTTCTTCTTTAGAACCAGGAACTAGATTGATTCTAGAAAATCATGCAAATGCGCCTTTCCCTGGTGGAGATGCGCCTGACCCAGATACAGTTGGAAGTATTATGAGTTTTACTGTGTCAAATTCATGTCCAGTAAAATCTTCTATACTACCGAAAAAGCTAAATTCAATTCCTAATTTTATACCAAATGTGCCTAAGAAAACTTTAACCCTATTTGAAGTTGAAGGTGAGAATGGTCCCTTAGAAGTGCTTCTTAATGGTCAAAAGTGGTCATCTCCTATTTCCGAACTTCCATTAGTTGGTTCAACCGAAAAATGGGAAATTGTTAATTTGACACAAGATACTCATCCTATTCATTTACATCTAGTACAATTTCTAATTTCAAGTCGTCAAGCTTTTAGAGATGAAGATTATATGGAAAATTGGATAGAACTTAATGGTGAACCTCCCTTAAATCACCCAACTGAAGTATTACCAGTTAATAGCTACCTTGAAGGCTCCCCTTATCCTCCTGATTCAAATGAAGCTGGTTGGAAAGACACCATTAGAGCAAATCCAGGAGAAGTTACAACGCTTTTGATTCGATTTGCACCTCAAAATACAAATCCAAATTTAGCTAGACCAGGAGTAAATTTGTTTCCCTTCGATCCAAGCTCAGGGCCTGGCTATGTGTGGCACTGCCATATTCTTGATCATGAGGATAATGAGATGATGAGACCTTACAAGATAATATCCAAAGATGATACTACAGAAACACCTTATGAAAGAAACACTATACCAACGAATATAAAAGAACTTTTGATTTTATTGGCTGATGATGAAGGCGAAAATGATATAGATATAGTTCTAAAATCAAATTGCCCAGGAAACTGCTTTATACAGAATGCAAATATAATAGCAGTATTTGATACTACGCTTGTTATTAGAGGCTCTGAATGCACACTTAGGTATATAGATATACGATGTATCTGTACAGTTTCATTTAAGTGTAGCTTTCTCTTAGATAAGCTCTTTGAAGTTCATAATACTAAATATAAATAAGCAGCTCTAATAAATAATTCGACAGATTTATTTGTCACCATATGCGCGGAACCAATGTACTTAAGTCTTAATTGACTTAATACTCATTCCACACTAGAATCATATTACTGTTTTTCATCAAAAAACCTCCGATAAATCAACTTTATAGTTTGCTTTGACTGTATGAGGATATGAAAAAACCACCTAGAGCTAAATAGGTGGTTTGTATTTTAAATAATTCTCTTTTTTATATTTCCCTCTCCATTTCTTCTGTTTCTGCCACAATTTGCTGAACTGTTGCAGAAAGTTCTTCAGTACTTGCATTAGTTTCCTCAGATGAAACTAGTACATTTTGAACATTTGATAGAACTATAGAAACTGCATTATTAAGATCTGTTATAAGCAGTTTAATTGATTGAAGTGCTGATTCAACTTTATTATAATTACCCTCTGTATCTTCAACAGCTTTTTTAGAACCATCAGCAAGTTTTCGTATTTCATCTGCCACAACAGCAAAACCTCTCCCAGCATCACCAGCTCTAGCCGCTTCAATAGATGCATTAAGAGCTAAAAGATTAGTTTGTTCAGCTATACTAATAATAGTTGTTCCCATTACAGCATATTGATTAAAGCTGACAGATATACTATCTATGCATTGTGTAATACTACTTGATAAAATTCCAACACTCTCCATGTTATTTGTAACTTCTGAAACATCTTTTGTATTATTGTCTGTAGCTTCAGAAATACCTGCTACTACATCGTTTATAGTTTTAAGATCCTCTTGGAGACGTGAAGCAAACAGTTTAAGGTTATTAGCGATACTAATATTTTTGTGAGAATTAATTTCAGCATTTTCTTTTGATTTAATTGCTTTTTCATGTTCAATTTTTGCTTGTTTTTTGGAGTATTCTCGGCAACTTTCTGGAATATTTTTACCAATAGCAATAGCCCGAGCCGCATTTTCACATGAATTAAATCCACATGATGGACAATCTATATGCTTTTCTTGATCCGTTAGCTTAATGAGAGTTCTAAATCCTTCTGACTTTCCTCTATCAGCTAATTTAATAGTTTCTTCAAAACTATTTGATTTATTTTCATAATTAATTATATAATCATCAATATCAAGTTTATTATATAATTCTTTTACAATATCTTTTGGAGACATTCTCTTAATAAGGCCTCTCTTAGTTTTCAAAATATTATTAGTTTTAGTTACTAAAGAAGCATCCATCTCATCTTCAGATGGTAGATTATGAATAGTTTTACCGATATATTCAGTGCCTGTACCAACCATACATCCCTCCGTACAATTAAGAATATCAATTACCAGGGGCAGGTTATTAGGATTTTGGTTTATTTCACTAAGATATTTTTGTATTACCTTTGGACCTTCAACTCTCTTTATATGAAATCCTTTTCCGAAAACTTGTTCAACAGATTCCTTCAAGCCACCAGGCGTTGGATACCAAAAACCTACAAGTGCTTCAGGTGAATCAAAATCGGCTTCCTTTGAAAAAGTTCCACCAGTTTCTTTTCTATAAAATTCCATAAGCCTTTTGAAACTTATATTTCCTTTCAAGGCTCCATAAGCTTCAAATTCATCTGCTTTGCTTACACAAGGTGATATACCATAAATATCACCAGTAAAATTTGCTTTTTTCTTCATATAGACTGCAGTACAATGCATTGGGCTACCTATAGGACTTAAAAAAGGAATTAGATTAGGATAAAACCTCTGTATACTTTCAACAACTGTTCTGCATGGTTGAGCAATAACAGTTTTTAGTTTTTTCTCTTTTATAGCCTTAACATATAGTACTGTTGTAATATCTGCTCCAAATGATGTATCCCAAATCTGAGAAACGCCCTTGCTCTTAAGCCAAGCGAATACTTTTTTATATTCTTTTGGATAGTTAAGTAAAAATGCAGGAGCTACAACAATCCCAATATTACACTTCTTTAAATCTTCAAAAAATCTTGAACTATCATCCTCATAGTAACGAGCACCGTGAGGACATGCCTTTATACATTCTCCACAGGCAGTACAATTTTCTGTAACAACGGAAACTTTTATATTTCCATTTTCATCCCTACTAATTTTGTTTGAGAAGGTTTGTGGACAAGCTGTAATACACGAATTGCACCCTTCACATTTTATTAAGTCAGTTTTTACTAGGTCTAATTTCACAATAATCTCTCCTAATCCTCTGTAAATTATCCAATATAAGTATTATGTCCTTTACTATTTTTCTATACTAAGATGATGCTTTAACTAGTCAGCTAAATAAAAGCACTAATATTTATACGGTTTATGTCGTTTTTTACAGAAACCATTATATTATATAATGGTTTCATCGTCAATTTTTTACATAATACACATGTAATCCTTACAGTTTCCATACAAGAAAGCCTAAATACAGCACAAAAAAGGAGCCTAAGCCCCTAGCTGTATACCCTAAGTACAATTTAAGCTATATTTTTAGTAATGCATTTAGGTTTTACATTTTCAGCAAAAACCCAAAATCTATACCCTAAAAAATTAACTACTTGAGCTAGTACCATTGAATTGATCTTTGCAAAAAAAGGATTCACTGAGTTATCTCTCATTAAGATTTTTAACCCTATTAAGCTTATACCTAGTGAAGCTGAATTAACAACAATAAATTGAATCATTTCCTTTGTTGTCTTTTTATTAGTTTTCTTATTATCAAAAGTCCAAAACTTATTAAAAATAAAACTATTTAAAGTACCAGTTGAATAAGATACTATCTGGCTAATAACATAATAAATCCCAAATACACTATTTAACAGAGAAAAAATAGCAAAGTCAAATAAAGTATTTAAGCACCCGACGCAACCAAATCTTATTATATGTCTATATTTTTCACTGTTTTTTATGTTTTGGTAAACATTTTTGATTCTAATCATGTTTTTCAACCACCTTTTAACTTATTAAGAAACTAAAATTGAATTTATTTTCTTGATATATTAAAATAATAGCAGTTGAATATGTGATAGTTAGCAAATAATTATGTTTATTTTATGTGAATTAAGTAAAGTTAGAAATAATTAGGTCTCGACTTTTCACATTTACTAGACGTATTATTTGTCTTCTTATTCTGGATTCTTAAATGCTGAATAAATTATCTCAAAGTAAAACTCTTTAATATATTTAAGTTTTTTCTTCTTTGCTTTTATATGCCTATACGACAAAGGGATCAGCTCACCAATTTCATCCATGAGTGGATCCCCAATTTATATTTTTTTTAAATTACTTCATTGACTCTATTATACTGTCAGCAATTGCATCCATTGAATCCACATCATCTTCTTTCATTCCTGAGTTCAATGATATTTCACTGTCTAAAATAGTAATTTCTTTCATCTCATTCAAAAATTCACGCATCAATTTGCCTGACTGAGGAGCCCATGAACCATTTTCTATAAGGGTGAAAGTACGTTTTTGAACATTTAATGCCTTCATATCCATTATATAATCAAGCATCGGTGGATAAATCTTCAAATTGTAAGTTACAGAGGCAAGAACCACATTACTATATTTAAATGTCTCAGAAATCAAGTAAGATACATGGGTTTTTGAAACATCATACATAACCACATTAGTCATTCCCTTTTCAACTAACCTTGTTGCTAAATCATTAGCAGCGGCCTCAGTATTGCCGTACATTGTTCCATAAACAATCATTACTCCCTTTTCCTCAGGTGTGTATAAACTCCACTTATTGTACTTATCTAACAAGTACCCCAAATCACTACGCCATACTGGTCCATGTAGTGGGCAGATCATCTTGATGTCAATAGTGCTTGCCTTCTTTAAAAGACTCTGAACATGTGGGCCATATTTTCCTACAATGTTTGTATAATACCTTCTGGCATCATCAATCCAATCACGGTCAAAATTAGTTTCGTCATTAAACATCTTACCATCCAGTGATCCAAAAGAACCAAAGGCATCTGCTGAAAATAGTACACCATTTGTTGAATCATATGTCACCATAGCCTCTGGCCAATGGACCATAGGTGCATACACAAAGGCAACATTATGTTTTCCAAAGGACATAGTATCTCCTTCTTTGACTTCTATTACCTTGCCATCAACATAGAAACCAAACTGATGCATAAACAAAGAAGCTTTTGGAGTACATACAATCTTTACATTTGGATAACGAAGAATAACCTCTTCAATACACGCCGCATGATCTGGCTCCATATGGTTAATTATCATATAATCTAAAGGTCTGCCTCCTAAAACTTCTTTTATATTATCAAGAAACTGACGACACACTGACCAATCTACTGTATCAAATAGTACTGTCTTCTCATCTAGAAGCAGATAAGAGTTATATGAAACTCCCCTTGGAATAGGATGAATATTTTCAAAAAGAGCAAGGCGACGGTCGTTGCCACCAACCCAATAAAGATCCTCAGTTATTTTTCTAACACAATACATAAATAAATCCTCCTTTTCACCAAAAACATATTATTATAGGAATCAACCTTCTATAAACATATCTTTTTCTTCACCACAAGAAGGGCAAGTCCACTCTTCAGGTAGATTTTCAAACAAAGTACCAGGAAGTACTTGGCCTTCAGCATCACCCACGCTAGGATCGTATTCATAACCACAACCACTACATACATTATGTTTCCATGTTGGAGCAACTTTTTTCGGAGCGGTTCTTTTCATCTTCTTCATTGGTGGAGCGTCCTTTTTTGCTTCTCCGTTATCTAAAGCGCTAGTTAGCAATGGTAAGATTTCCATTACATCGCCAACAATACCATAGTCTGAGTTTTTAAAAATCTTAGCATTAGGATTTATATTTATAGCCACAATAGTAGTAGCATCCTTTATACCTTTCAGATGCTGACCTGCACCTGAAATACCACAGGCAATATATAGATTTCCCTTGAATTTTTGACCAGACATACCAACATATCGATTCAGCGGTACATATTTAAGGGTTTCAGCTACTGGACGTGAAGAACCTATGGCTGCGCCCACTTGAACAGCCAAGTCTTCTATAAGCTTCATATTTTCTTTTTCTCCTATACCAAGACCTGCACTTACTACCCTTTCAGCCTTACTGATAGGAGTATCCAAAGGAATTCCAATTGTAAAATCATATGCATCTGCCTTAAGGGCTTCCACAAGAGCATCAACTCTTTCTTTAGGAGTTCCATTCTTGAAAATCACTTTCTTACGATAACCTGTGGCAGGTTCTGGCTTCGAAGCTTTACCCACTGACTCATTCTTCGGCATCTTGCCTATTATATGAGAAGAAATAACCACACGTTGAATCTCATTAGTTCCTTCATAAATTGTACAAATCTTAGCATCCCTATAAGAACGTTCCACTTCCATACCTTTCAAATAACCGCTTCCACCAAATATTTGAAGAGCATCGTTTACAATCTCGAGACAAACATCTGAAGCATATTGTTTCGCCATAGCCGCTTCCATGCTGTAACTCTCATGATTTTGTTTCAACTCTGCAGCACTGTATATAAGTAATCTTGCCGCTCTAAGTTTTGTGGCCATATCTGCCAACTTAAAAGCAATAATCTGCTGCTGACAGATAGGTTTGCCAAATTGAATTCTTTCTTTTGAGTACTCAAGAGCATGCTCGTAAGCACCTTGTGCAATTCCTAAGGCTTGAGCTGCAATACCAATACGTCCACCATCCAAAGTTGCCATAGCAATCTTGAACCCATCCCCTTCTTTGCCTAATAGATTTTCCTTAGGGATTTTCACGTCGCTAAAAATCAGTTCTGCAGTTGCAGAAGAACGAATACCCATCTTGTCATAATGTTTTCCAAAGCTAAAGCCTTCCCAGTCCTTTTCTACAATAAAAGCACTGATGCCACGAACACCTATATCCGGTGTAGTAACTGCAAAAACAATATAAATATCTGCCTTACCTGCGTTTGTAATAAAGATCTTTTCACCATTTAAAATGTAAAAATCACCTTCTAAAACAGCAGTTGTCTCTGTTCCACCAGCATCACTACCAGCATTTTCCTCGGTAAGACCAAATGCACCAAGTTTATCTCCCTTTGCCAATGGTACCAGGTATTTTTGTTTCTGCTCATCTGTTCCGTAGGCTGCAATTGGATATGCACCCAAAGAGGTATGAGCAGAAAGAATTACACCCGTGCCACCGTCCACTCTTGATAATTCCTCAACAGCGATTGCATAGCTGATTATATCCAGCCCTGCTCCACCGTACTCTTTTGGATATGGGATCCCCAGCATACCCATATCAGCTAACTTGCTAATTGCTTCTGAAGGAAATTTGTTTTCTTGATCCAACATAAAGGCAATAGGTTTAACTTCCTCTTCAGCAAACGCTCTGATTTTTGTCCTTAAATTTTCATGTTGTTCCGTAGTCTTAAAAAACATAAATACACCTCCTACAAATTAATACGGTTTCAGTAATGTGTTTTTGTTAAATCAATATATTTATCGCATAAATAATTCTTGTAAATATAATTTTTAAATGTATACCTAAACCGTATACATTTATTATATATGTAATAGGCAAATATTTCAAGCTTTACTGAGATTTTTTTATCATGACCACCTTGAAAATTATAAAGGTGTTTGCTTTTAAGGACTGTATTTGCTATCATATGATTTGTAACAACATTACAAATGCTATTAAAAAAGGTGGAGGAAAGTATGGTACCAACTTCTTATACAACATCAATTTCAAATTTAGAATTCATAAACTCTAAAGTATTATGGTTACACAATGGATAATCAAGAGCAAACACGTCAGCGACGTGTTCGATATAAAGGTACTCACCCTAAAAACTTATAAAGATAAGTATAAGGAACTTCAACCAGAGAAATATGCTGATACTGTGGCAAAAGTTATTCAAAAGGGCAGTACTCCTGCTGGTATGCATCGTTCCATTTGTGTTAAGGAAATATTAGAATTCTTACAAATTACCCCTGGACAAACTGGATTAGATGCAACTCTAGGTTATGGTGGTCATACTTTAGAGATGCTTAAATGTTTAAACTCAAAGGGCCATTTATATGCAACAGATGTAGATGCTATTGAATTGCCTCGCACCCAAGAGCGTTTAGAGAGCTTAGGTTATGGCTCTGAAATTTTAACAATCAAGCAAATGAACTTTTCAGATATAGATCAAATTGCTTATGGAATCAGGACCATTGAATTTTGTATTGGCAGATTTAGGTGTCTCTTCAATGCAAATAGACAATCCTGAAAGAGGATTTTCATTTAAAAATGAAGGTCCATTAGACTTACGGCTGAATCCTAAAAGAGGTCAATCTGCCGCAGAACGTTTAAAAACTATTTCGCTATATGAATTAGAAGGTATGTTGATAGAAAACTCAGATGAGCCTAATGCTGCAGCAATCGCTCGCGCTATTATCTCTCAAAGAAAAAAAGGCATAGAAATATCAACAACAACACAACTTCAACAAATTATTAAAGATGCTCTAAAATTTGTTCCAGGAAATAAAGAGAAAGATATCCTAAAAAAACTTGTCAACGATGCTTCCAAGCACTCAGAATCGATGTCAACGATGAATTCGAAGTGCTGTATGATTTTTTAGAAAAGCTTCCTAATACCCTTGCTGAGGGTGGGCGAGTTGCTATACTTTCATTTCATTCAGGGGAAGATCGGCTCGTTAAAAAATCTTTTCAACATTTTTTCCGTGAAGGGGTCTATCGTGAAATAGCACCTGATCCTATTCGTCCATCATCAGAAGAATGTAATACTAATGGTCGTGCTCGTTCTGCTAAATTGAGATGGGCTATAAAAGCATGATTTTAAATAATCTATCTTAGAATTATTCACTTCCACATTAGGAAACTGAAAGAACTTATCAAGCTTCTTAGGTCTCAAAAGTTCCCCAAAGTACTATCAATTATAGTGTAACATTAGTAGAAAACAAACATTATACCTATGTCATAGGATAATGTTTGTTTTGGTTTCTTCCTCTTAGGATAATGATTTGCATATTATAAAACCTAATCTTTTGCTTTCTTTTATTAAATCAAATATATTTACTAATTTTACCACTTAAACAAATATTTTTACAAGATTCTTCTAATTCTTATGAGGTATGAAAAACTCAATTCCTATAGCAATTCTATCCTAGTACATTTGCTTTTCATGACATAGATCTACGCCTATGATTAATGTAGTAAAAAGTCTAAAATATTCATACCAGTTGATGTTTTAGATCTATACAATTCTGTATACCCACATTTTTTACAGCTAATTGTTATAAATTTCTTATTTTGAACATTAAATAATTTCGAAAAATTCCCTCCAGTTGCTTGAAATTGATCATGGTCATATTCAGTACACCCACATTTACAACAGACATATTGTCGCTTTTCCATTTTTTCACCTTCTTTCTCAATAAAATTTTAAGTAATTAGCAAATTTCAGTTTAAAAACAAAACTATTACTTTGCTATCGGTATTGTAAGTACTTTAATTGTACAAGCACTTTAGTTTTTTTAATGGTACTATCTCTTGTTAATCATTATAAGTTAGCTTTAATGCATGGCAATTGGAAATATCATACTTGTTCTCGTAATTCTTCAAATCCCTCTGACTTCCTAATGAGATTGAAAGGTACCATGAAAATTATTAAGCTAAGGATAAATGCACATCCTATTGGTAATATAATCGTACTTGCAGCTATGTTTAAATTTACTTTAAATGCAGCTGTTAAAACCAATTTCATCATTATACTATATAAACCTAAAGACATTAGAATACTTAATACAATGGTAATTAAAAATTTTAATGCAAGAGATTTATATAAAATCCCTTTTCCTATACCTAATGCACGGATTATCACTGTTTCATTATATTCATTAATAAAATTCATGTATACAATATTTATATTGAAAAGTACTGCAGAAAATATACATATTAAACATAACCATTTGAAAATTGACAAGAAATCTCTGACTTTGTTCATTATCGACATCCCCATTGTACTGATATGCATCACTAATACGTCCTTCAAATTATCAGTGAATTTACTGGAGTCTGCTTTAAGTATGTACATTATGCTTCCCTCTGGTTTACTTTCAGTAGGCTTTAAAATAGAAGTAGCATTAATTCCACCAGCTTCATAAATGCCTTTAATTCTGTATTCTTCAATTTTTCCATTCGAACCAATCTTCAGATTATCTCCTAATTTTAAATTTACCTCCTTGCTGAACTCAGATGAAATAAGCACCTCTTTTTCAGAACCCTCAAATACATTTTCTCCTTCTAGAATCTTGTATTTAATCTGGTATTCATTTTTATTTATTTCAAACATCTGAATAGACTTACGTGAATCCTTATTGTTCAATAAAACCCCACTATATCTGTACAATTTTGTATATCCCTCAACCTCAGGTGACTTTTTTAATGCATACTCTAATTTGTCAGAATTGTCACTTACCATTAAATAATTGTAATTAACCTTTTGCTGAATTCCTGTAGAATAACTGTCTCGGATTGTTTTTTCTAATGTAAACCCAATTAAAACAAACCAAATGGTTAGTGTAAAACTTAATACTATCAAAACAAAAGAATATATGTTTGTCTTGATACTTTTCACGCCATACAAAAATGATTTCGTTTTAAAACGTATATAAGAAAATAGTTTGATACAAACTATTGTGATAACAAAAAAAATCATTATAGAAATAATAATTGCTAAGCTACTTATTAATGCTGAACCTCTACCTAAATAAATACCATAAACAATTAAAGTAATAATTGTAAACAAGACTGATAAAATAACAATTTTAAGTTTTGATTTTTTCCATGAAACAACTTCATTTCTAATAACAAGCAAAGGACTTACTGCTTCTATTGCAATTGTAGCAATTTTTATAAATATAAAATAAATAAAAATATATAATAGGAATCCAGATAAGATAATGCCAACTAATCCACTGTCAAAATAATAATTTATACCATTTGTTGAAAGTAATATTCTCGCTAACGGGTCACTAGCAACACTTCCAATGATTACTGGTATAAAAATCATAATAAAAAATTCAGCTCTCAAAGCTTTCTTAATTGAGCTTGTTCTAATTGAGATCATTCTAAGAATCGCAATATCTTTTCGACGATACACTATAATCATAAATATACTGCTTATTACTGATAAAATTGTCATAATACAACTCATAGTATTAAGAATATTCAGTGTAGCTGCATTCAAATCTAATTTATCCTGTATATCATTCTTCTTATCTCTGATAGTTGAATATGTGTACCCTGGTTCAATTTTCTTTAATTCTTCTTTTAAACTATCACTCTCTTTACAATCGATCATTATTAATGTTGCATATGGTATTTCATTTGTTGCATTAAATAATGATACCTTTCCATATCCAACCATTTCTGACTGACTATCAACCCCTTGTGCCGAATTTTCAATTGCTTTTACTTTATAGATACGACTCCCTATTGTCACCCGATCATTTTTTTTAATTTTCAATTCATCTGCCACAGTCTTACTTAATATAATTTCATTATCTTTCAAACCGTAATCACCAACAATCAAACTGCTAAATACCTTATTAATATTAGTTGCATATACAGTTGATTTTCTTATCCCCACTCCTTCACTTTTAAGTGTGTCTAATTTTTTATTGAATTCACTTGAGTCATAGGGTGCTTTAATTTTTAAATCTGCACCATTTAATTCTTTAAGTTGACTAGACAGGTGTCTATTCGTTTCAGAAATAACCTGCGGAATTGATAATGATATACTTACAGCTGTTATTACCGAAAGCATAACAAACAAGTATAAGATTAAGTTGCTCTTTACCTTACGTAAATTATAAAGCTTAAATACATTCATCCACTCCAAGAAACTTACCTCCATTTAACACAATTTTTCGTTCTCCTAGCTCACCTATTGCCTTATCATGTGTAACAATTACTAAAGAACAGTTGGTTTTCTTTCGAGTTTCCATCAGCAGTTCAATAACCTTTTTACCATTTTCCATATCAAGTGCTCCAGTTGGCTCATCACATACCAATACTTGAGGATGATTTACTAATGCTCGTACTATTGCAACCCTCTGTGCTTCACCACCAGAGAGTGATTTTATATTACATCTATACTTATCCGCAATTCCCACCATGTCAAGTAACTCAAGTACAGCATTTTTTTTCACCCTTCTACTATCATGTGAATTCATAGCTAATAAAATATTTTCAAGTGGAGTTAAACAGCTTATCAAATTTGCGTTCTGAAAAATTAATCCAATTTTATTCCTTCTTAGTATTTCTAATTCCTTTTCCTTTTTAAAATTTATCAGTTTATTATCAAAATATACATCTCCTGAAGACGGTTCAGTTAACAATGCAATTATATTCAGCAAAGTAGACTTTCCACACCCCGATGGTCCCATTATAGTAATAAACTCATTTTCATCGATTGTTAAATTAATTCCTTGAAGAATTCTGTTTTCTCCTACTCCATCGTTAAATGTTTTATGAATATCTACTATTTTAATCATAATCTCGACCTCTTCTTATTATTTTTTTCACTAGCGTTCATCAATTAACAAAATTTAATAGTTGACTTTTTAAAATAAAACATTCTACTCGTCAAAATGTTATAAATATTATTTAATGCTTTATTAATCCTATAAAAAAGGATATAAAGTATCGGCAGGTGTTAGTTTGTGTATTTATATGGTTAGTTACTAAATATCTAACTTATAAATAAATTTTGCCAATATGAAATTTGAACCAATCATTGAACACTAGTGATTTTTTTTATAATATTAACTACTATCTGTATGACCATATACCCTAAACAGAGTAGTGGAAGTATTAAAATAAAAGTCTGATTTAACATCACAAGTGCTGATTTAATATCTTTAGTTTTGATTTCTTTAAAAACCTCAAATACACTGTTCATAACTATATTGAAATTAAGCAGAAGCTTTATCGCTAAAATAATTCCAACTATTAACATTAAAAATGTTGCAAGAGTATAAATGAATGCACTTATAATATATACTTTTCTTCGTTCTTTGCTCTTTGCATTTAAAAGATTTTTATCTTTATCATTTTCTAATATGCCTTTCATGGTATTTGCCACAATGCCAAAAGCATTATTCGACAGATTATCCAACCCAAGATAATCACATACAATCCAGTAACCATCTAGCTTAATAAACGGTATCAGATTAATAATTGTCAAAAATATAATATAAATATTTATAACATATATGAAATTGTCCCCTATAGCCCAACCAATAATTGTAAGTGGAATAATTGTTATCAATTGGAAATACATTCCTCCCGCATCCACAAAGACTCTGCTTTTAGAATCCAATCGCCATGTATTACTCATATCTACGTAAAATACAAGACTAAATAAATACACACCTACACCAATCTCACCTACATGGATTTTTTGCTTATATGCTGCAGTAACATGCCCAAATTCATGAAAAACTAATGATAAAAATGCTAATAAAATAATCGCTAATGAATTTATACCCTTTAATTGTATTCCACTATTTAATATATTATATATAGAAAAACCACCACATAGTATAATAAGACTTAAAACAATTGTATATACATATTTAAAATAAAATACCTCCAATAGTTTAAATAACCATAATAATTTTCTAGAATCAGTAATAGGAAAATGACACCACATATAACTATTATTTTTTCTTTTAATATTATCTTCCATTCCTTCTAGAATAAAGTTCTTCACCAAAATATCATCAATAAATTTAATCAAATCATCATAACCACAATTTATATTTTTATTGCTAAGCTCTGACTGAATCTGATTTATTGTTTTATTTCCATTAAAACAATCCATAATTATTTTAGCAACTTCAGATACTTTTATGTGTTGTCTTTCATTAAAAGACAACACATACATATTCTGTGATCCAACTTCTGAATCTATTCTATAATCGTAATTTTTAAGTTTTAAATAATCATAATCCACAACTTATGCTCCTATCGATTTAACAACTTATCTTTATTATAAAATACATATCGTTCTAATGTATTCTCTATGTCACTACAAACTACATCATCAATATTATTATTTGTTTCGACAGCAGCAACCGGACATCCTCCACCACAAAGGAATGCATATTTACAATTACGGCATTTTTCGATTCTGAATACGCTTCTCTCATTCCACATTTTCACAGCTTCTGAGTCAAGATTAATCCCATTTTCATCAAATGTTCCTATAAGATGTTTACCTTTGCCAGCAAATGATAAACAAGTTGTGATCATTCCGTCAGGAGAAAAAACCAAATTGGCACCTGATGTAGCATCACAATAATCCATTTTCCAGGGTTTTATGCCATCCCGGGTATTAAAAAATACATCCAAGTATCCAATAGTAGCTGATACAAGACCATTTATAAAACCCTCATCACATCCATATAGACGTTCCTTTATTAAGGTGTCTAAAAACTCAGAGGAAGTCATTATGTTTTGTCCTTTACCACAGAAATCTAGTACAGGTGCTGCAAAAACTCTAAGTAAAGGATTCTTATCCCATTCATAAGTTTTAATTACCGATTCAAGACCCCTAAGCGCTTTAATATTAGCTTTATCTACATTAATACGGATGCCAACTTTAATGCCTAAACTAAGTAAAACATCAATGGTCTCGCAGATTGTATCAAATGTTCCTTTTCCATCTGCACGAATTCTTCTTGTATCATGTATTTCTTTTTCACCATCAATGGTAATCTGAAAATGCAGAATCTTTGAATGTTTTTCAAAAAGTTCCTTATAACCTATAATATTGGTTCCATTAGTAATTATATTTACATACATTTTATTTGCGTCAGCAAATTCAAGAATTCTATTTATAATATCATAATTTTGATTTAGTAAAGGTTCTCCACCAAATATACTAATTGTTGGGGGATTATCATTCTTAATTTTTTCATATTTCTCTTTATTGGTCTCTAATGTTTGTAATATACATTTAAAAATTCCATCAAGTTGACTATCTGTCATAACATCAAAATTGACATGATTATCATTAGTCTCGAAACAGTATATGCATCTTAAATTGCACCCCATAGTTGGGCAAATAGTAAAATTATTTCTAAGCCTACGTTTTATTAATTCCTCATGTATTAGTCTATACTTGTTAATTGTTGTCTCTTCCAATTGCTTGTTTTCAAATAAATAACCTCTATTCTTTAACTGATTATATAGTTCTGCATCTTCTTCAAGATTAATATCCTTTATGCCATTTTGCATATTTTCAATTTTGTCTTTTGTTTTATCGTCGATTACATCCAATGCACTATTTAGTGAATTGATAACTAAAGTCTCATTTTCATTTAATCTATACATTAAAATGTATTTTGTTAAAATAGCCATATTCTCTCTCCTTAAATAAAATTTGTAGTTCTTTTACAATTAAGTATAATATTTATGTTAAATGAAACTACAATTCTAATATACTCTAATTTATATAAAATTTGTATTTTTAAGCATTCACAAAAATCGATTATCGTACTATTATTAAAAGTATTGGTGCTATTTTAATATTCTTTTAATATTGCATGTTAGAAAAACCGTAGTGCTTTACTTCTTAGTATTTCTTGTTTGAAGATACCACTCCCAGCAATCTGAATGGCACTTACGACGTACTAAACTTGACTCAAAATGAACGCTACAAACATTTAAAAATTCTACATACTGAAAAATTTTTTTCTTCAATCATTATATCAACTTAATTGTTACTAAAAATAACATGATATACCGAAAATACTCATTCAACATTTCTACCTTATTCATATCTTGTTTCCATAGCTTCAACAGGCACATCAGACCTTAATGTTGAAGTTTAGTTCAATGATTTCATTTTTCACTGCAAAAATATTTTTTGTGCAGTGAATCTCATTAAGTTTCCTGAGATTCACTGATTGTACACATATAATCATTTTTCAATTATTAAAAGCACTTAATCTCAAAACACTTAATATGAACAGATACACAAAAGCATTTGCCGTATTCATCTCTAGGTTCCATAACTTCAACAGTCACATCAGACCATAACGTTGAAGTTTCGTTCAATGATTTCATTTTTTCACCCCCAAAATATTTTTGTGCAATGAATCTCATTAAGTTTCATGAGATTCATTGCTTGCACATATAGTCATTTTTCAATTATTATACGCAACTAATTTCAAAACACTTGATATGAACAGATACACAAAAGCACTTGCCGTATTCATCTCTAGGTTCCATAACTTCAACAGTCACATCAGACCATAACGTTGAAGTTTCGTTCAATGATTTCATTTTTTCACCCCCAAACATTTTTGTGCAATGAATCTAATTAAGTTTCATGAGACTCATTGCTTGTACACATATAATCATTTTTCAATTATTATATGCAACTAACTTGAAAACACTTGATATGAACAGATACACAAAAGCACTTGCCATATTCATCTCTAGGTTCCATAACTTCAACAGTCACATCAGACCATAATGTTGAAGTTTCGTTCAATGATTTCATTTTTTTCACCCCCAAAATATTTTTGTATTTTAGTCATTTGCAGAATTTTTTATATCAACTGCATAACAACAGTTATTATTATACAAATTTCTCCATAAAAGCAAAAGAACAATACCTTAAAATGTCATTTTTGGACCATGAAATGTATTTTTTCTAAAAAAAACGATTTTATACTTATTTTTACAGATACATGCTGTTAAATATGTTATGGCCAGTAAGTTTATAAATTTTTCGATAAATTCTGACCTAAATATTATGATATGGATATCTATTTCAGTATTTATCTGATCATTTGAACGAAGAGAGGACGGTAAGCATCTACTCACCGTCCTTTGATAAAGTAATTATATTCTCTTTTTTAAACCTAACTTTCACATCTATATTCTAAAGTTCTCTTAATATCTGAAGCATCATAGCTGTATTCCTTGGAAAACTCAGCATTTTTTTGAAAATCTGTTCTGTATTCAATAGTACCAGTGCTTTCCTTGTCTTCAAATATATCAACATGTTCATAGTTAGGATTTATAATAATTAAGCTTTGATAATAGTTTATTGATTTTCTAGTTAGAGTAACCCCTCCTGAATTATAAACCGATACCAACCCTAGTCCACGGAAACATAAAACACACTCATCATCTCCATTTTTATCAACTTTTTTTGCAAAGCTGTATAGTGGGATTATTTTTTTATTTTCTACTATTGCAAAATCTAAAACTTTCTTTATCAACAACTTGCCTGCTCCTTGACCTTTTAATTGTTCATAAACATAAGTATGTTCAATTGATATTACATCTTTCACATCATCCGTTAATACTATTTGAGCTAAAGGATTTTCTTCTGTATCCCCTATATAAAATTTATTTATACCCTTTTTAATATCAATCATAATAACCTTCTTCCTATAAAACTTAATTCAAAATAAGTCAGTTAAAATCTTAATAAAAAGCAGTATATGGAAATCTATATATTTTATTTTTATTATACTATAATGAATTTTGCAGTTCAAACCCTATTAATGTAAATGAAACTATCTAATAAATCAGCTCTCCTGCTTTATATCCTTCAGGTAATTCTTCTTCAATTAAAAATTTGAAATTATCATCACGTAGTATTGGTAAAAATGCTTCGTAGGGCATCCTTGAAAACTCACAGGCATAATTACTGGATCCGAACCACTTACCTTCTTTGGCGCTCAAATTTAAATCTCTAGCAAATTTTGTATAGTTTGAGCAATCATGAACTACTAAGTCCCAGTTTTCTTCATCGGCTATTTTCATGAATTTCAGAGTTAATTCCCTGCTCCAAGTGGGGGATACGTAGCCTTGCCTTGTAATATACATGTTTTCCCCAAAATAATTGTCTATGTTATTATCATTTAAATGTAATTCTGCACAATTGATAAAATCAAGTTTTGTATCTAGGATTGCTTGTTTTTTCTTAAAAAATCCTTCAAAAAACTCAGGAGTCATTGGCGTTTCAATACCTACATTTTTAATATATTTTTTCGCTATTCTAATGTTTTCAATAACTTTGTCTGAACAATTAGCAGCACCCAAGTTGAATCGTAGTTCATCAAGACCAGCTTCACCGAGTGTTTTTAATGTCTCTTCTGTAGCTAAAGTGCCATTTGTGTATAAATGTTGATAAATTCTAGCTTCACTAAATTTTCTTATAATCGAATAGTATTTTTCAATTTCCATGAAGGGCTCTAAATAAACATAGGAAATGCCCGACGGTTTTTGTTGTATAGAAAGAAGTAAATCAATATCTTTCTCATAAAATTTTGTTTCTCCAATCTCCCACATGCCTTCGCCAATTGGGGGAATATTATCTAGTTCCCCATAATTATAACAGAACTTACACTCTATATTGCATTTGTTCGTTTTCCTAATTGCACTCAAACCAGTACCCAAAAGACAAGAACGACATCCTGTTGGGAATTTACTTTCATTTCCCACAAAAAGTGTTCTATTCTCCAAAGTTTTTAGACCTTTAATTTCCGATTTTAACTTATCATTTCTATAATCGATAGCTTCCTCAATTTGTGCAAAGGTAGCATAAATGATTTCTTGTTGTTTTACCATAACTTCCTCATCCTCTGGCAATATTGAAAAAAATTCAAACCATAATAATGCATCTTTTTTTGAAATTTTCATAATGTTCCTCCTTAATTTATCTTCATGAAGATTTAATTCAAATCTTCTTGCTTTTCTTTTTCTTCTTCTATATAGTAACATTCTTTTAAATCGCTATTAGATTTTACCACATCTTTACCTTTTAACATAGTGCAAGAGGTTTTATTCATAGCGAAAATTTAGTTAGCATCCCATTTTTCTATATCACTAAGCTGCCATTGACTATCAGTGCTAGAATACAATAATGTATAAACATAGGTGAAATTCTTAGTTGAATAATCTTTTCCAGGGTATTTTATTGCAATATTTTCTTCTACATATGCCTTACACTTAGGTCCACCAGTTTTTAGTTCTGCTTCTTAATCCAAAACTATTCCCATTTCCAACTTAAAAATTAAAATTTCTTCTTCAAATCACAACGATATAGTTCCATCTTTTAATGTAATCGTTTCATGGATTAGTCCCAATTGAATCTGCTTCTTGTATATTAAGTGCTTTATTAGTACCAGTGTACATCATATTTACAATATGTACTTACCATTATTAAATGGATGAACATCCAATGATGCATTATTAAAATCCATAGTCAAATCTTGAATCTCTGCTTTTGGAACTTTAACTTTATCTAATCCTTTTACTGATACTTTGTTATACATTTTATTACCTGTGTTAGAGAAAAATACACCTCCACAAACTACTAGTGCAGTTTCAACTTTCTTTTTATTTATAGAATTACCACACAAGACGATGTACATTTGAATTATTATATTGTAACACTTTCTTTAAATTATCATATTATATAAGGGTACTTAAATAAATGGAGGGTTAAAATGTTCTATAGTGAAATGCCAATCAATGAAAATGCAAATACGAACGTGAATATGAATATGGGGTCTCATTCTATGCAAACGCCTCATGAATGTCAGATGGAGTCTCAAGGAATGCCTTGCCAATGCTGTCAAATGCAGATGCAATCCCCTATGCCTTATGACTCTTCTATGCCAATTAGTGGCAGTAGACAGTTTGGTTGGGGCGGCTGGGGCAGTCCTGCTTGGGGAAACTGGGGTTGGGGCAGCCCTACCTGGGGAAACTGGGGTTGGGGTAACCCTACCTGGGGAAACTGGGGCTGGGGTGGCCATCATGGCGGCGGTCATCATGGTGGCGGTCATCGTGGATATAGAGATGATGAAGAAATGACTTCTATTCCGTATAACTATACTTCATTAGAAGATAATAACTTTAGTGAAGATAGCAGACAATTTGGCTGGGGCGGCTGGAACAGTCCTGGTTGGTGGGGCTGGGGTCCTCCTATCTGGGGCGGTCCTGTTTGGGGCGGCTGGAGCGGTCCTGGTTGGGGCTGGGGTGGCCATCACGGCGGCGGCCATCACGGACATAGAGATGATGAATTCTAATATAATTGGACTAGTATAAACTAAGCCACGTGATGGATGTTAATTACAACTCCCATCATGTGGCTTTTATATATGGTAAGCAACAAAAACTTTGATACCAACCTATTTCTTCCCTATCTTCACAACTGTGTCAACATGTGTTGAGGCAAGCTGTTGACACTATTACGCGTTGAAATAGGATTTGTTTAATAATATGCCCCCCTTTAGCTCAAGGGGGGTATCGAGCTTTACTATATTTGAACCATTTCTCAAAACTAATAATACTTAGTATTTACTGCAACATACATTAATCCAATAGCTTAATTCCGCATAATCATTTTAACAAAGCTTTAATTTTTTTTAATATTATTCTAATTTGTCAAATCTATTTTAATTTGTTTGTCATAAAGCAGTTTAGTATTTTTATATGCGAGAGTGGAGATTTTATTAATTTTAGAAAAATCATAGGAATTATTATAAGATGTATAGGTTTGTATGTGCCTACCGCTTTGTCTATCAACAGCACTCACAAGTGCACCTTTATCTAGTTCTATTTCTTTTCCATCTTTATCATAAAAACTAAAGTATGGATATTTTTCAGCCATTACTACGCCTTGATTGTGGTATATAATTTTCATTTGGTTTTGTGTAAATGATATATTATCCACAACAATACCACCATCTCCCCATAACTTAAAATTAATTGGAAATTTATTAATTTCTACAATAGCACCTGGTACCCGTTGACCAGTTGATTCTATTGGAACTAAGGTCATCTGTTTTATATTTCTATTAGGTTTGATGAATTCAAAGGCGTTAGTACTCTTACCTTTATCGTTACAAAACATGTCACTACCTAAAACCTCAAGCACTTTCCCATTTTCATCAAGCAAGGCAAAATCAGTAAATTGCGACTTAATATTAGGTGTGTTTTCCGATATAACTATTTGATTTCCCAAAGGTGAAATAGATACTTTATCTATAGTTATATTATGAGTTTCACTATTAAGTACTATAGATTCCTTTTGTTTTGGAGTAATAATTTTTGTATCTACTTTTGCTTTACTTTTATCAACTTCAGTGGATATATTCCACTTTCCATCAGTATTAAAAATTTTCTCCGTAGAAACTTCTAATACTAATTTATCTGCACTGCTCATATTTGAAAGGTTCTCTCTTTTCATTCCCTTAAGTTTGTAATCAGATTCAAAATATGCTTCCATATCATTGTTATTGGATATTTCTAAAACTTTTCCATTAATTTTATAATCTAAATAAGGTGAAGCAAAATAAGCTGAAAAAACCTTATTTTCGTCTTTAGTGATAGGCTTATCACTTTCAATTGTATAAAAAATATTCAGAAAATTATCATCCACTGCAATACTATCTACCGTTAATTTAATGCCTTTATCTACACTAGTTATACCTACTACACTACTAAATTTCTGTAAATTTTCTTTATCAGAAATATATTTAGAATCTACTTTTGGATTAAAGTAGGCTATTACATTGTTAATAGCATCTTTTGCAGAAGTTGAATTCGCTGCAAAAACTGTAGTTGTAGTTACTGTAGCAATAAGTGCCGCAGCTACTAATATTCTTAGTGAAGTTTTTTTATAAACCTTATTATTAGGTAAATCACTCAAAACACTATTAATAGTATCATCTACATTACTTGGAATTCCCCACTTTTCACTTTGTGCTTGGCTCTTTAATAACTTATCAAACTTATCCAATTTTACTCCTCCTTATTATCACTCTCTAATACAATTTTAAGTTTTGCCTTAGCTCTGCTAAGTCTTGATTTCACAGTACCTTGAGAAATACTTAAAACGTCACTTATATCTTTAATACTCATATCCTCATAATAAAATAAAGTAAGAATGGTTCTAAAATCCTTATCCAATTTATTAATTGCATATATTAGTTCATTTTGATGATTGTCCTCATATGTAAGATTAAAAGCCTCCATGTTTTCTTGTAAATCTATACGTTTTTTCTTTTTCAAAGTACTATAACATTCATTTACAAGAATTTTCATTATCCAAGATTTAAAACTACTTATGGACTTTAATTTGTTAAAATTTTGGAATGCTTTTAAAATAGTTTCACTTATGGCATCTTCAACCTCATGCTCATTTTTAACTATGCTCATTGCAAGGCGGTATAAAGATACTTTATTATCTTGTATAAGCTTCACAAAAGTTTCTTTACCTAAAGTTTCACTTTTATTTTCCTGTGATTTTACATTGTAGTAATTTAGTTCATTTTCAATCATACTCATCTAATTTTCACCCCCTATAACATTAAGATAATTTAAAAGGTTATAAAGTTCCATATATCTGAAATTCATATTGTTATACCAAATATCATATTGAACTAACTGCACTTAGACAGATTGGTTTTATCTAATAAAATAAGCACTTCTATCTTGCTTTCATTAAATAGTTTAATTACTTTATATTCGCGCAATTGTTTCCCCTAGGGGGTGTAAATTTTGCTGCCTTATCTAGTACACGGAAACATAAAACACACGACAAAAAAGGGGCCTAAGCCCCAAAGCCTGCAATACCAGGCTATCTCTTCCCTATCTTCACAACCGTCTCAACGTGTCCTGTATGAGGGAACATATCCATAATCTTCATCTTATCAATTCTATATCCTCTACTTAAAATCACCTTTAAGTCCAGAGCCAAACTCTTTGGATTACAGGATACATAGATGATTTCAGGCGCATCAAATTTCAGCACATAATCTAAGGCTACAGGATGAACTCCTGGCCTTGGAGGATCTAAAATTATAATGTCTGGCTTGTCTTTTACATCCATTATTACCTTGGCGATATCTCCAGCTATAAACTTGCAATTATCAAGCCCATTGAAAACTGCATTCTCGTTTGCGGCTTCTACTGCTTCCGGTATCAATTCTATTCCTAGTACGCTCTTTGCGCTTGGAGCCACTATTTGACCAATGGTTCCTGTGCCGCAATAAAGGTCAAAAACTACTTTAGAGGTAGTTTCCCCTATAAATTCTCTTACTATTGAATAAAGCTTCTCTGCGCCTCTTGAATTGGTCTGAAAAAAAGATAGCGGATGAATTTTAAACTTCAAACCAAGTAAATTTTCTTCTATGTAGTCTCTTCCAAATAATATATCAAGCTTATCTATTTGAACCATATCAGCTAATCTATCATTTGTAGTATGTAATATACCAGTAAGTTTACCTTCATAGGATAAATTTATTAAAATACTAGCTAGTTCACTCATATCAAAATCTATTTGTGATGTAGTGATAATATTTATAAGAATTTCACCAGTGTTTTTAGCTTTTCTAACTACTAAGTTTCTCAAATAACCTTTTTGGCTCATGATTCTGTAATAAGGAAAATCTTGAGCTTTAAAGTACTCAAGTACCGTGCTTAAAATAATTCCATAGTCTTTATCTACAATTTTGCACTTATCAACAGTAACTATAGAGAAACCTCTGTTTTTCACATGCATACCAAGAGTTAATTCTCCACCTTTTTCAAAATCTCCAAAGGTGAATTCCATTTTATTTCTATATTCAAACTCTTCAGGACTTCCTTCTATACCTATATAGTCAAAATCACTTATATTTTCCTTTGAAAACAAGCTCATTACTTGTTTTTCTTTGAATTCAAGCTGCTTTTCATAGGTTAAGGAGGCATGAGAACAACCCCCACAAACTCCGAAAAGTTCACATTGGGGTTGTATTTTATAGTCAACATCCTCTAAAATTTCTATGGCTTTAGCCTCAATATAGGATTTTTTCTTTTTACTAATTCTTACCTTTAGCTTTTGACCAGGTAGTGCTTCTTTTACATTAATTTTATGATTGTTATGATATCCGATACCAAAACCGGGAAATTCAGTTTCTTCTATTGTTAACTCTAACTCTTGTCCTTTATTCATCAGTGTCTCCTAAAATTAATTTCTTGATACTCTAACTCCAAATATCCTTTTACCTACAGTAAATTGAGCGGTAGCTTCCATTATACTAACATATAAAACTAATATTACTGTATAAATTGTTAATGCCATTTCAGCTTTTTTAACTACATAATATCCGAAAACATGTCTCATTATAATATCTACTAAGTAGTAAGCTCCAAAAGTTAAAAGACCTACAATACCTGCATCTAAAACTGCTGCAGCAAATGTTAAAAAGATATTAGGTTTTTCACCTTCTACTACTTTCTTAGGCTCTTTCTTTACTTTTACCTTTTTCACTGGTTTAGGTGCTTCCTCTACTTCTACTTCTTCCTCTTCAGGTTCGCTTTCTATCATTGTAAAATCCTCAATTACTTCTTCAACCGTGTCCTGCTTAACAATATCTTCTTTTTCATTATTATTAATTTTTGATTGATCTAACATTTATTTTCCTCCTATCATGTTTGTAATAATGCACAAATACATCTTTAATTATGCTATAGTTATGTGAATATGTAAATAATTTATTGCAAAAAGTTAACAATTTATTTAAATTAGAATAAAATGTACGCCAAAGATAAAGACCTAGAAGTATTCTAAGCCTTAATTTTCCCTATATCTTTTCTAAAATACATACCTTTAAAGTTTACAGCTTTCATATCTTCATAAGAATTTATAATTGCTTCTTCTAATGTCTTTCCAATAGCAACTGTAGATAAAACTCTACCACCAGAAGTGACTATTTCATCATCTTTATCTACTCCACCAGCTATAAATACTTTTCCTTTTACAGAGCCAATAGTGATTGGATAACCTGTTTTATATGCTGTAGGGTACCCTTCTGAAGCTGCAACTATGCAGCAAGCATTTCCTTCTTGAAATTCAACTTTAGCTTCACTTAGCTTTCCTTTAATAGCTAGCTCTATTAATTCAAGAAAGTCAGTTTTCATAAGTGGAAGCACAACTTGGGTTTCAGGATCTCCCATTCTAACATTATATTCTAGAAGATAAGTTCCTTTTTTAGTAATCATTATTCCAAAGAAAATAATACCACAATAATCCATCTTCTCTTCTTGTATACCTTTAAGAGTAGCTGTCAGTATTTCCTCATTAAATACTTTAAGCACTTCGTCAGTGCAATATGGATTTGGAGCAATTGTACCCATACCACCAGTATTAGGTCCTAAATCATTGTCAAAAATACATTTGTGATCCTTTGAAGATAAGAAAGGTATAATTACATTGCCATCTGTTATGGAGAGTATTGATGCCTCCACGCCATCAAGAAATTCTTCAATTATAACTTTTTTACCTGAGCCTTTAAATATATCATCTACCATAAAATCTTTTAAAGTTTTCTCAGCTTCCTGTTTTTCGGTGCAAATTACAACGCCCTTGCCAGCAGCTAATCCATCAGCCTTTATTACTATTGGAAAACTACAGCTTTTTATATATTCTAATGCATTGTCCACCTCTTGGAAAACTTCGTATTCTGCTGTCTTTACTCCATATTTTTTCATAAAGTCCTTAGAAAAAGATTTGCTTCCTTCAAGCTGTGCAGCATCCTTAGCTGGTCCAAAAATACTCATGCCTTCAGCTTTAAATGCATCTACAATTCCATCAACCAAATTTGCTTCCGGACCTACAATTGTAATATCAATATTTTCAGTTTTAGCAAAATTTAATAACTCTTCTGTAGTATACAGCTTAACATTTTTACATTTATTTTCAATATGCGTTCCTCCATTACCAGGAGCGCAATAAATAGTTTCAACCTTCGGATTTTGAGCTACCTTCCAAGCAATGGCATGCTCTCTTCCACCATTTCCAATGATTAAAAGTTTCATTACTTCACCACCTATTTTTTCTTTGATTTAATGGAAAATTGACAATTGATAATGGACAATTAAGGATAAAATCCTCCCCCAACTATCAATTGTCAAATATTACTCTAGTGTTTAAAGTGTCTTATTCCAGTAAATATCATTGCTATATTAAACTTATTACAGTTATCAATAGACTCTTGATCTCTTACAGATCCACCTGGCTGAATTATTGCTTTAATATTGTGTTTTGCAGCTTCATCTACTATATCTCCAAATGGGAAGAAGGCATCTGATGCTAAAATCACTCCATCTTTTGCTCTATTTAAAGCATCAATAGTAGGCCAAATTCTATTAACCTGTCCGCCGCCAATACCCTTAGCAACTCCATCTTTTACAACAACAATAGCGTTGGATTTTACATATTTTACGATTTTCATTCCAAAAACCATGTCTTGTATTTCTTTTTCTGATGGTTTGCTTTCAGTTACTACTTTTAACTCATCTATAAGCTTATTATCGTTGCTTTGTACTAATATTCCACCATCAACCTTAACAAGTTCATTTTTGTTTTCTGGCTTGTTGTAGCATAAAATTACTCTTAAGTTCTTTTTACTTTGTAGAACCTGTAGTGCGTCTTCTTCATATGCAGGTGCAATAACCACCTCTAAGAAGGTTTTTATAAGCTCCTCAGCAGTTGCTACATCAACAGGTTTATTTAAGGCAACTATTCCACCAAAGATTGAAGTAGGATCACAGTCATAAGTTTTTTTGTAAGCTTCACATATATTTTCAGCTATGGCAGCTCCACAAGGAGTGTTATGCTTAAGGGCACAACAAACTGGTTCTTTAAACTCATTAACTACCTTCCATGCAATATCCATATCCTTTATATTATTGTAGGAAAGTTCCTTACCATTTAATTGTTCAAAGTTCTTAAGTGCGCCAGTTCCAACTGTCTCTGAGTAATATGCAGCACTTTGATGTGGGTTTTCTCCATATCTTAAATCCATATGCTTTTTATAGGATATGGAAAGATATTCTGGATAGCTGTCCTCTCCAAGTAAGAAATTGCTGATAGCTCCATCGTAGGCAGACATTAAATTAAATACTTTTCCAGCGAAAAGTTTCTTTGTGTCATAATCAACTTCACCATCTTCTAGTTGAGCTATTACATTATCATAATCTCTAACATCGGTAAGAACTATAACATCTTTAAAGTTCTTAGCAGCAGCTCTAAGCATGGTTGGTCCACCAATATCAATAAATTCAACTTTTTCTTCAAAGGAAATATCCTTTTGAACCATGTCAAAGAAAGGATAAAGGTTAACTACTACCATATCAATTGGCTCAATTCCAATATTTTTAATAGCTGACATATGCTCATCTAATTCTCTTTGAGCAAGTATTCCACCATGTATAAATGGATGCAAGGTTTTTACTCTGCCATCAAGCATTTCTTCAAAACCAGTAACTTCAGCTACCTCTATTACCGGGATATTATTGCTTTTTAAATATTTGTATGTACCACCGGTAGATATAATTTCTACACCTTTAGTATTCAAAAATTCTGCTAGCTTCAAAACGTTTGTCTTATCAAAAACACTTATAAGAGCTCTTTTTATCATTTCTTTACCTCCAAAGTAAATTTATTTATTCACTAATTACTATTTTTCTTCCATCAATTTGGACTTTGCCTTCAGAAAATTTCTTTATTGCTTCGGATAGTGCTAAATGCTCCTGCACCAAAACTCGATTTTGAAGTTCCTTAGGAGTGTCTTGATTTAATACTGGCACTGTTTTTTGTACTATTATTGGGCCTGTATCTGTTCCCTCATCAACTAGATGAACACTGCATCCTGAAACCTTTACTCCATAATTAATTGCTGCTTCATGCACTTTAATTCCATACATTCCATTGCCGCAAAAGGAAGGAATCAAAGATGGATGTACATTAATAATCCTGTTTTTAAATTTTTTAATTAATTCTCCACCCAGTATTGATAAAAATCCAGCTAATACTATTAAGTCAACTTTTTCATCAACCACCTTTAGTATTTCATCTGAAAGATTGCCACCATATTCTTTTCTATCGAAAACATATGTATTAATACCTCTAACTTTTGCTCTTTCTAAGCCAGTGGCTTTAGCATTATCTGAAATCACTGCTTCAAGAGAGCAATTTAAATTACCATTTTCTATATTATCAATAACAGCTTGGAGGTTAGTACCACCACCAGAAATAAGTACTGCTATTTTATACATATACCAGTTCCTCCAGCTTCAACATGCCCAATTACATGAGCCTTTTCCCCCAGTGTTTCTAAAATGTTACAAGTTTTTTCTACATCCTTAATATCAACACAAAGAACAAATCCAATTCCCATATTGAAAGTATTATACATTAAATTTTCATCCGCACCTTTTTTAACTAAATACTTAAATATAGAAGGAATTTCATAACTCTTTGAATCTATAACTGCTGTAAACTCGCCATTAAACATTCTAGGTATATTTTCAATAAAGCCCCCTCCAGTTATATGTGCCATTCCCTTAACATCAACCTGTTCCAATAAACTTAGAATAGGTTTAACATATAATTTTGTTGGTGTAAGTAAAACCTCCCCAATGGTTTTACCTTCGAACTCTTCATCTAAATCAGTAATTAATTTTCTAACTAAAGAATATCCATTACTATGAATTCCAGAAGATTCTAATCCTATAAGAATATTTCCTGCTTCAATTTTACTACCATCAATAATATTATCTTTTTCTACGATACCAACTGTAAAACCAGCCATATCGTATTCACCAGGCTTATAGAAGCCAGGCATTTCTGCTGTTTCTCCGCCAATTAGAGCACAACCTGATTGTATACATCCATCAGAAACTCCCTTTACAAGGTCAGCTGCAACTTCAGCTTCAAGCTTTCCACATGCTAGATAATCTAGAAAAAATAGAGGCTTAGCTCCATGACACAATACATCATTAACACACATAGCAACACAATCTATACCAACGGTATCATATTTTTTTGTGCTAAAGGCGATTTGAAGCTTTGTTCCTACTCCGTCAGTACCAGATATTAAAACTGGATTATTATATTTTCCCAGTTCAAACATTGCACCAAAACTTCCTATTCCAGTTAATACTCCTGGAATAAAGGTTTTAGCCGCATAGTCTTTTATTAAGCTAACAGATTTGTAGCCTTCTTCAATATTAACTCCTGAGTCTTTATAACTTATCATAATAACCCTACCTCTCTAAATGTTCTTTCGAAGCTTCAATAGGTGCTGAAACTGGATAAATACCATTAAAGCATCCTAAACAAAATCCTTTATCTGGATTTAGTGAATTTACTAAGCCTTCTATACTTATGTAACCAAGTGTATCAGCCCCAATAATTTCTCTTATCTCGTCTACAGTATTTCCTGAACCAATTAATTCTTTTCTATATGGTGTATCTATACCAAAGTAACATGGATATTGAACTATTGGTGATGAAATTCTAAAATGAACTTCTAAGGCTCCAGCTCTTTTTAATAGATCAATAAGCTTTTTACTTGTAGTGCCACGAACAATAGAATCATCAATTAGTATTACTCTTTTACCTTTAACGTTAACCTTTAAAGGATTTAATTTTACTAGTAATGATTTTTCTCTTAATTCTTGGGAAGGTGAAATAAAAGTTCTGCCTACATATCTGTTTTTAATAAAGCCAGTATCATATGGAATTCCAGAAGCTCTTGAATAACCTACTGCAGCTGCAATGCCTGAATCTGGCACTCCAATTACAACGTCTGCTTCAGCTGGGCACTCCTTATAAAGCTGTGCGCCTGCTCTTACTCTAGAATTATATACATTGATATCATCAATAATTGAATCTGGTCTTGCGAAATAAACATATTCAAAAGCACAAGTTTCGCATTTCGTTCTTTCTGCAAAGGTAATAGATTTAAGTCCATCTTTATCAATTATTACAATTTCTCCTGGTTCTACATCTCTAACTAGTTCTGCACCAATTGCATCTAATGCACAGCTTTCAGAACAGAGGATATAAGAATTATCTAATTTACCAATACAAAGAGGTCTAATTCCATGTGGATCTCTAAAGCCTATTAGCTTATCTTTTGTTAAAATTACTATAGCATAGGAACCTTTAATAGCTTGAACAACATCTACAACAGCCTTCTCAATTCCCTTTTTAGCGCCTCTAGCAATTAAGTTTAAAATTACTTCAGTATCTATTGAGGTTTGGAATATACAACCAGTATCCTCTAATAGCTCTCTCATTACGTCTGCATTAACCAAATTACCATTATGTGCAATTGCAATGGATCCTAGTTTAAACTCACTAGTAATAGGTTGTGCATTTATTATATTACTTCCACCAGTAGTTGAATAACGAACGTGGCCAATAGCTGCAAAACCTTTTAAAGAATTTATCTTTTCTTCTTTAAAAACATCTACTACTAAACCCATTTCTTTATAGCAACTGATTTTTTCACCATCTGTAACTGCTATTCCTGCACTTTCCTGTCCCCTATGCTGAAGTGCATACAATCCATAATAGGTTAATGAAGCAGGATCTACTTCTCCATTAGTAAAAATACCAAAAACTCCACATTCATCTTTAAACTTATCTTCTTCTAAAACCTCATGCACGGAATCTACCTCCATAATATATTTATTTTCCTGTAATTCTCTTTATGATTTCTTCATAAGCTTCTTTAACATTGCCAAGATCTCTTCTAAATCTATCTTTGTCTAACTTCTCATTAGTATTAGCATCCCAGAATCTACATGTATCAGGAGATATTTCATCTGCGAGGATTATTTCTCCATTGTATCTTCCAAACTCTAATTTAAAGTCAATTAGTTTTATATCTTGTTTCAAGAAGAATTCTTTTAAAATATCATTGATTTTTGCAGTTATTTCATAGATTTTATTTAATTCATCAAAGGTTGAAAGTCCTATTGCTACTGCATGAGTATCATTTATTAAAGGATCATCTAAATCATCATTTTTATAGCATATTTCAAAAATTGTAGTATTTAAAGGAGTTCCTTCTTCGAGTCCTAATCTCTTTGCCATACTTCCTGCTGCTACGTTTCTAACTATAACTTCTACTTGAACTATTTCAACCTTTTTACAAAGTTGCTCTCTTTCATTAAGCTTCTTAACAAAATGAGTCTTTATTCCGTTAGCTTCAAGAAGCTCAAATAAAATTGTTGTAATTGTATTATTAAGTGTTCCTTTGTCTTCTATTGAACCTTTTTTAACTCCATTAAATGCTGTTGCATCATCTTTATAGTATACAACAACTAAATCCTTATCATCCGTAGCATAAATTTTCTTTGCTTTTCCCTCATACATCATTTCTTTCTTTTCCATTAAAATACTACCCCTTCCTCATTCTCAGATATAAATTTTTCTTTCATTGTTTCTCTATATTTTAATAATTGTTTTTTAACTTCTGGATATTTAATTGAAAGTATTTGAACTGCAAGCATACCAGCATTGTAACTATTATTGATACCTACTGTTGCTACTGGAATTGACTTTGGCATTTGAACTATAGAAAGAAGTGAATCTAATCCACTTAATGCTGCATTGATTGGTACTCCTATTACAGGAAGTACTGTATGTGACGCTATTACACCAGGAAGATGTGCTGCAAGACCTGCTCCAGCAATTATGCATTCATAATTTTCTGCTTCAAGTTTTTCTATTACCTCTTTAAGTTTTTCAGGTACTCTATGTGCTGAAAGTATAAAACCCGTATATTCTATGTTAAATTCCTTTAGAGCATCCGCTGCCCCTTTCATTTTATCGATATCTGATTTACTTCCAAAAATAATTGCAACCTTCATTTTTTTCCTCCTAAAATTAATAATATAGAGAAGCAAGTTCTACATCTAATTTGATTATTCAAAGAACTTGCTTCTCTTAAATAGTCTAACAAACTAATGTCTTTACAGCTTGTTAGACTATAAAAGCCCTCTACTGAATTATGAGTAAATTCAGTAGAGGACCCCATTAATCAAGGGCAAGCAGCCCCCCTAAGCAAGTTCTCTAAAATTTACCCATAGAGAAGAAGTTAATGGCCTCCTCGTAGAAACTCCCGAACCATATTATCAGGAATATATGGATGTTTATTAAGCTAATGGTAACATTTGCGCCTAAAAAAGTCAACATTAAGCGATATTTTTACCTTATCGTTCGTGTTTTATTTGTTTTTGGGCTATATTTTAATATTTTTATTCACAAATATATGTCTTTTATAATTGACAATGGAGAATGGATAATTGGCAATTATGGTAGATTTCCTGACTAAGGTCAGAGACTATTCCCCAACTGTCCATTCTTAATTATATTATTTAAAGTACCTTACTCCTGCTTCGAATAATTTCTGATCCTTATCCCCATGAATATTCTTAGCAATATTATTCCCTATTCTTTCTGAATGACCCATCTTTCCAAGTATTCTTCCATCTAGGCTACAAATACCTTCGATTGCATGCATTGAACCATTCGGATTAAATTCAATATCATAAGTAGGTTTTCCGTTAAGATCCACATATTGCGATGCAACTTGACCATTTTTAAAAAGTTTCTTGATTAATTCTTCTTCTCCTACAAATCTTCCTTCGCCATGAGAAACTGGTATTGTGTGTACATCTCCCGGCTTTACATTATTAAACCAAATAGGTGAAGCTGAAACTATCTTTGTTTCTACCATAGTGGATACATGTCTACCAATTTGATTGTAGGTAAGAGTTGGACAATGCTCATCAATTGTTCGTATTTCTCCGATAAGGCAACAAACCTAACTTAATTAACACTTGGAAGCCATTGCATATTCCTAGCATTATTCCATCTCTTTTTTTCAAAAGATTCATAACTGCTTCAGAAACTCTTGGATTTCTAAAAATTGCAGCAATAAATTTACCAGAACCGTCTGGTTCATCTCCTGCACTAAAACCACCAGGTAACATTATTATTTGTGATTCATTTATTTTTGATACCATAGTATCAATTGATGCCTCAATTAATTGGGCATTTAAGTTTCTAAATATCATCACATCAGCTTTAGCTCCTGCCTTTTCAAAGGCTTTAGCAGAATCGTATTCACAATTAGTCCCGGGAAATGTTGGAATAAACACTTTTGGTACAGGAACTTTAATTAATGGTGATACACTACTTTTCTTTGAATAAGTAGTAGAAATAATACTACCTTTTATTTCTTCAGTTTTTGTAGGGAATATATCTTCTAAAACATTTTCCCAAACTTTTTGAGCTTCTAGAATATCAATAGAAGTCTTAGCAACTACTATTTTAGCTTCTTCGGTAGTGAAACCTAATATTGAATAATTTACTCCCTTAAATGCCTCTGAAAGTTTATTTTCTTCTAAGTTAGTCTCAATTATAATTGAACCAAAATCAGCTGCGAACAAAGTTTTTTCTTCTATACCCTCAGTAAATTTCATTCCAATTCTGTTTCCAAAACTCATTTTAGTAACAGCTTCAGCTATTCCACCATACTTAACAGTATGAGCTGCTAGTATATTTCCTGTATCAACTAAGGCTTTTATAGCCTTATAGTTTTTCTTTAACTGATTGAAGTCTGGTATTTCCTTTTCATCTCTTAAGGCTTTAACTAATACAACTTTGCTGTTTATATTTTTAAACTCTGGAGAAATTATATTTTCATCCTTGGTAACATTTACTGCAAAAGATACTAACGTTGGAGGTACATCTATATCTTTAAAGGTTCCAGACATAGAATCTTTTCCACCTATAGCTGGTATCTCAAACATTTTCTGAGCATAAAAGGCTCCAAGTAGTGCACTGAATGGTTTACCCCATCTTTCTGCACTTTTGCCCAGTTTCTCAAAGTATTCTTGGAAGGTAAGCCTAGTATTTTCATAATCTCCTCCACAAGCTACCACCTTAGCTACTGATTCTACTACTGAATATAAAGCTCCATGAAATGGACTCCATCTAGCAAGCTCAGCATTATATCCATAAGTCATAATAGTTGCAGTATGAGTTTCTCCTTTTAATAGAGGAAGCTTTGCAGCCATTCCTTCTGTTGGTGTAGCCTGATACTTTCCACCAAAAGGCATTAGTATAGATCCAGCACCAATTGTGCTATCAAATCTTTCAACAAGACCTTTTTGACTGCTGATATTTAAATCCTTTAACATATCAAACCAAGAATTGAATCTTTCTTTCTTAAAGAAATTATTTTCTGTTACTGGTGAAGTAACTAAAACATCTGTCTTCTGCTTTACTCCATTAGTATCAAGAAAATCTCTACTTAAACTAACAATTGAAGTTCCTCTCCAATTCATAGTAAGTCTTCTATCTTCTTTAACCTCTGCAACTGCAACAGCTTCAAGGTTTTCTTCTAATGCTAAGTTTATAAAGCTTTCAACATTTTCTTTAGAAATTACTACTGCCATTCTTTCCTGGGATTCTGAAATTGCAAGCTCTGTTCCATCAAGTCCATCGTATTTTTTAGGTACTAAATCAAGATTAATAAATAATCCATCACTAAGTTCACCTATAGCTACTGCAACTCCACCTGCTCCAAAGTCATTACATTTTTTAATTAGACTACTTGCTGCTTTATTTCTAAATAATCTTTGAATTTTTCTTTCTGTAGGTGCATTTCCCTTTTGAACTTCAGCACCACAATTTATAATAGACTCTTCATCGTGTTCTTTTGAGGAACCAGTTGCACCACCACAACCATCTCTTCCAGTTCTTCCTCCAAGTAATACAATAATATCTCCATCTACTGGTTTTTCTCTAACTATATTTTCCTTTGGTGCTGCTGCAATAACAGCTCCAATTTCCATTCTTTTTGCCACATAACCAGGGTCATATATTTCTTCAACTTTTCCTGTAGCAAGACCTATTTGATTACCATAAGAACTATAACCATGTGCTGCACCAGTTGTGATTTTTCTTTGAGGCAATTTTCCAGCAATAGTGTCTTCAATCTTTGTTCTTGGATCTGCGCTACCTGTAACTCTCATAGCTTGATAAACATAAGTTCTACCTGAAAGTGGATCTCTAATACATCCACCAATACATGTAGCAGCTCCTCCAAAAGGTTCAATTTCAGTAGGATGGTTATGAGTTTCATTTTTAAACATTACTAACCATTTTTCTGTATTTCCATCTATATCAGCATCAACTACAATACTACATGCATTAATTTCATCAGATACATCTAAATCTTCAAGCTTACCATTTTTTCTAAGCTCTTTCATTGCAAGCACAGCAATATCCATTAAGCAAACATCTTTTTCTTTTTCCCCATACACATTTTCTCTAGAATTAAGATATTCTTCATAAGCCTTCTTAATAGGATTTGTGAATATGCCCTCTTCAATATTTACTTTTTCTATTACAGTTTGGAAAGTAGTGTGACGACAATGATCTGACCAGTATGTATCTATAACCTTAATTTCTGTAAAGGTAGGATTTCTTTTTTCAGATTCATTAAAATATATTTGACAGAATAATAGATCCTCTAAGCTCATTGCAAGAGATAGTTTTTCCATTAAGCCCTTCAGTTCTTCTTTTGACATGTTAATAAAATTTTCGATAAGTACTATATTATTCGGAATTTCAGCTTTAAATTCAAGACTTGTAGGTTTTTCAAGTAGTGCTTCCCTTGAATCAACAGGATTTATACAATATTTTTTTATACTATTAATTTCTTCACCACTTAGTTTACCTTTAACTATTATTAATCTAGCAAAAACAACTACGGGGTTTTCTTTCTGGGACAATAACTGAATACATTGAGCAGCTGAATCTGCCCTTTGATCATATTGTCCTGGAAGATACTCTACTGCAAAAACTGTTTCATCAAAGCAGTAACTAAGCTGTTCCTCAAATACATTATCAACAGTAGGTTCTGAAAATATAGTTTCTTTTGATATTGAAAAAACCTCATCATTAACCCCAGAAACATCATAACGATTAACTATTCTAACAGCTTCAATGCTCTTTAAATTAAGTAATTCCCTTAAATTATGCAGTAATTCCTGCGCCTCAATGTTGAAACCCTCTTTCTTTTCAACAAATATTCTTCTAATTCTTTCACTCATAAAACTAAACTCCTTATGGTAAAATTACGAATATTCTAATGTGTTTATTGTTTATTATTCGTTATATGCTATTATAATACACTTTATTTATTATTTAAAGTGCTTTATTGTTAATTGTCGCAAAATTTATTAGAAATTATAACTAGTGAATAATCTATAAAAATTTTACCTACATTACTTCTTAAGGTGATAAAGCAAAATAGAATTGCCATTTACTATGACAATTCTACCTTTTGAATATTCATTACAACTATTTGTTCATCATTAAATCCCATTCTAATCAAATTCTTAGCTACATCCTGCACTCCCCTTTTTTCTGCCTGCTTTTCCATTTCAGTAATTATAAAGGCGTTACTGGACACCATACATTCAACCTCCTCTTTACTTACATTAAGTATTTTTATCGCTTGCTTTGCAAGTCTATCTTCAACTGAGTTTTCTATATTATATACCCAACTTCCATAATAATAACATTGTTATTAAATCGTTATATTTAAAATTAGCTCCAAGTAATAACATGATGTATTTCGCGTAGAGATTGTCTGAGTGAACATTAGAAAGACTTTGCTGATTAATTTTGAAATTGCGTTAAGTCCACGAAATGTTTGAGCGTAGCGAGTTTTGAGTGGATAGCTATTTCAAAATTAATCAGCTTAGTCTTTCTATGCGCAGCGAACAATCTCTTAGCAAAATATATCATGTTATTACTTATATAATCTCTATATTAAGGTATTAAAACTAATCTTCCTATTTCATTAACTGAGCCCATGTTTTAGGTCCAACAATTCCATCCTTTACCCCATTTTGATATTCTATAACCTTGGCTTTTGTATTAGGTCCAAATACCCCATCAACAACTGCCCCAACCCTATATTGAACATATCTCACTGCCGCTCCTGTACTTCCCTGCTTAATTAAAGGGAATGTTAATATCTGATTAGTTAGCGATAGCAATGTTGTTGCATCTGTACTCCCTAATTTGAATCCATATTTATTTATTGCTGTAGAGGTTAATGGACCATTTATTCCATCTTCAACAAGTCCAGCATTGAAAAGCCTGTTCAAGTTATGCTGAAGATCCTTAATATTTTTGTTGCCTGTATTATCATTTGAAGGAATGCCACCCGTTCCTTTGTTAATCTCATTCTGCACAGCACTTCTAAATCCATCAACAGTTTTTCCGTATTCCTGAAAATATGCTATTGGATCTTGATGATCTGTTTCACCCCATTTATTAGATACTTCTGCATGGCTCATTAAATTGTCCTTAGTAACAGTTTTAATATTTAATCTATTTATAAATTTATAAGCAAAGTACCAAACTGCTCTATTCCAAACTTCTTGAAATTTGGTAGGATCGTGGGTAGCTGGCACACATAATTCAATCTGTAAGAATTTATGATTCGAAGTGGGACCAGAACCCCATGCTACTTCTGAATCCGGAACAGTTTCTGTGATGCTATCCCAATCAATAAAAGCATGTGCTGAAGCTTGTACATTGTTATTATTAAAGTAAGCTTGCTCATTCTCATCTGTGGCGCCTTTTGTGTCTGTATCATGAACAACCATACCAATTGGATTCAGTGTCTGACCAGAACGATTTCTTGCTATATATTTTTGATTAATTTGATATGCCATTTCTATCACTCCTCTTAATATTTGTTTCTTATAAAATATGCAACAATATCAATTACAGTTACTGTTGTCATACTAATAGTTATATGCTAGAAAAATCAAATGAGTGGATTTTAACGTAAAACCCATTCATAATATTAGTTTTTCTTCATAAATATAAGTTAAGAGGAGTGATATTATGAGCCATACCAATACTAAAAATCCTAATAGAAGTAATAATAATTCATCCACTAATTTTAGAGAAAACACTCAAACTTTTATTGCATCAAACACTATAAATTATTCCGATAATTATCAAACTTCTAAATGCATAAATTTAACTTTTTTCATAAAAAACATAGGTAATTATATAGCTTCAATGCAATTTCAAATTAGTCCTGACGATTCATTATTTATTAATGATTCCGCTGAAATGCTTTTAGAGCCTGGTCAATCAATAGCAGTATCAAATTTAACCTTTGCAAAATACACTAGGATTTGCTTTAAAACTATAAATCCACAACTTTTCACCAAATTAGAAGTTACAATTCAGGCTATACTATAGGTATATGCTAAGCTATAAATATGTGCTCGTTTATTTAATATAGCTAGGTCCCAAGCTTATATAATAGCGTATTTAACAATAAATCAAAGCTTTTTATAGTGTTGTCGGTATCTTTGCCTTTATCCTTTTGAAGAAATTTAAGGCTTTCAGAAAAACAATTTAATTTTGCACAAGTTCTTGAAACTATATGAATTGAATTAGAGTTAAATAGGTTATTGGCTTTCATATATTTCTCTAAACTACTTAGTTTACTTGTCTTTATAAATATTATAGTAATCTCTTCAATGGCACTGTTAAATCCATATGATGTCTGGGCTAGCTTTAACAATACTTCTAATGCACTATCGAAATTGCCAACAGCTGAATAAGCTAATCCTAAAGATTTCTCTGCTTTAAAGCTACCGCAGCCTTGAAAAATTCCATATTTTTCTATAGGTGCATCTCCAAGAGAAAGACACTTGTGAAATAGTTGTATTGAGGATTCAGTATCACCAGACATAAAAGAAAGTATCCCCTTTATATAAAATAAATCTGTATAATCAGGAAAATCCTTTAAGCCTTCATTCATTATTCTATAGGCTTCACTAAAATTGTTTAAGTTCATTAAGGTAACAGAATAGAAGTAATAAAATTCTGCTTTCTTAAATTTATTCTTGGAGTAGGTTTCAAAATGAATTTCAGCATTAAAATAGTCTTTTTCAAAGAAATATTTCATTCCTAAAATATAATCTTTATCATGATATGCTTCAAATATTAATTCTCTTTTTTCAGTTATATGCTCCTTTGTATCCAAATAAGAAAGTTGGTTTATAGAAATGTCAACAAACCCTATTCTACCTTTAATTCTTAAAATTGCTTCTTCAATATCCTTTAATTCCTGATTTGAAAACTTATATATAGCTTTTTTAAAGAGTAAGCACCTTGTTGTTGTAAAACAATTTTCCATAGGCTCAAAAGCATCAAAGAATGTATGGATTTTTAATTTATAGCCTTCATATTCATTGTAATTTAAGACATCTGTAAGCTTTTTATTACTATCAAGCTGAAATACCATATTACCTTCTAAAAATAAAATCCAATCTCCATTAGCTTTTTCAATTGCAAAGTTTCTAACTTTGGAAAAATCACTATCCCCTTTATAAGAATATACCCTTGCACCCATTTGACTTGCTATTTCTATAGTTCTATCTTGAGATTCTAGATCTATAAGTATCACTTCTTTTGCAAATTCATTGATGCTGCGTATACATTCTGCAATAACCTTGCTATCATTTCTAGAGACAATACAAACACTTAAATTATTTTCATTACAAATGCATTTTAACTGCAGATCCTTAATTAGCTTCAAAGTAGAATCACTTGTCATAAATTCCTCACTCGGGTAGTGTATTGGTGATTTAGGCATTGAAATATATGTTTTTAAGTTTTTTACCGCTTCAGAATAATAACCACATTTTATATTACAAGTTGCTTCTAAGTAATATAAATCCTTATAATCCTTATAAATAGTCTGAAAATACCTTGCTTGCTCTAAAGCATCTTTAAATCTGTTCATAGCCGTTAAAGTAGAGATTGTTTTTGATACCAAACTCCCTGCATAGCCCATGCCAGGGTTTGTTTGCTTCAATGCCATAATATAATTTACAAGAGCTTTTTCAGTATCCAATAATCTTAAATACTCCGTGCCTAGATTGTAATAAAAAAAACCATCTTTTTCATCCTCAGAATAAGTATTCAATACCTCTAGATTTCTCTTTATTTTTGCATTTATATTAGAATTATTATTATCATAGCCATAATGAATTAGACAAATATCACTTTCTCCAATGCTTTTTAAATCAAAATTTTCTAGAATGGAATAAGAAATTTGCTCATGAATTTTTCCACGGAAACGGAAAATTTCTCTGTTTCTAAAAAGCCTTATACTAGACGCATTTACAGTGTTTTTATTATTTAAAATGTTATTAACCCTTACTTGATACGCTTCTAAATCACTGTTTTGAATAATTTCCTTTATTCTCTTTCTGCTATTTTTGTGGAGTTCTTCATCACAATCAATAAATAGAACCCAATCCCCTGATGCGTTATCAAGGGAAATGTTTCTTGCCATACTAAAATCATTTTTCCATTTAGTTTCTATAACCTTTACTCCATATTTATTTGCAATATCAATTGTATGGTCAGTAGAGCCTGTATCCACAAGAATAATTTCATGGGAAGCAGTAACAATGCTCTTTAAACATCTTTCAATATTTCTTTCTTCGTTTTTTGCTATAATGCAACAACTTAATTTAGTTTTCATTAAAGTTTTCCTCCCTTAAGCATCTTTTAAAAAAGCTATTCAGTAAAAGAGTCTTTAACTTGTTATAACCTTTCCCATGCTTCATCTATATCAAGTCTTTTAGTCAAAGCAGCGATTTCAATTATCTTTTTATTCAAGGCTTTATTATTTTTATCATCTTTAATTTTATTAGTAATAAAGTCCTTATATATGTTTATAACTTGTTTTATTGCAGCGACTTTGTTTGCCTTATCCTCATGGTTAATTTCCACCGCTTTAATATAATTTTCAAAAGCTTTCTCATACATTTTTTTATTTTCAAACTCTCTTCCTTTTATATTGAGCATTTTAATAATTTCTTCCTCTGTTAATTTGAAGTTACTATTCAAATACTCAACTATCTGACTTACTGAGTATCCAATTTTTCTTAATAAATTGTATAAAGTTATAAGCATATCAATAGAAAAATTATGTTCTAGCATTAGTGAGCAGTATTTAATTGCTTCTTTAAACTTCCCTTCCCTTTCAAGAATATCTATAAGTCTTTCATAAGAAACATATCCTGAAATTTCATTCATGGTAACATATTTCACTAATTCTTTTTTAAAATAGGTACACTTTAAAAAGTTGCTTTCAGCTTGTTCTAGATTCCCTATTACATCAAAAATTTCACCTCTTATAAAATATAAATCAGGATAATCTTCATAAAAAGTTATAGCATAATCACAAAAATTTAAAGCCTCCTGATATTTTCCAAGCTCAACTAAGCATAAGCAATAGTTTCTAAAAAGAAGAGCTGAAAAATCCATCTTAACGCTACTAAATTTAATTGATGCTTTGAAATGTTCTTCTGCCTCCGTATATTTAGCCAATACATAATAGCTGTTTCCAAGATTAAAATGAGTAAATGAATTATGAGGGTTATCTTCTAACTCTTTATGAAGAAGAGCTATATTACGCTGTGATTTTTGGCTTTTAGTTCTTGTTTCAACCATGTATCCATAATGTAAAATACTCAGATTTGAGTTCTCTACAATTGCATCTTTATTTGTTTCTAGAATTGAAGGTGTAATAAGTTCATGAACTCTTCCAGCATAAAAATAGCCTCTTCCATTCCTAAACATTTTAAGATTTGAATGTATGTTCATCAGCTTATAGTCCTCAGCTGTAATATAATTTAAAATATTAAAATTAAAGGCTTCCACATCCTCTCTTTCAGAAAGCTGCGCGAGCCCTATACCAGTTTCTTTAGTTATTTCTTCATCCGCATCTAATACTAAAATCCATTTCTTTGTTGCATATTTTAAACTTTCATTTCGAGGCTCGGAAAAATTATCATTCCAAGGATAATTAATTACAGTTGCACAATATTTTTGAGCAATGCTAATCGTATCGTCACTAGAACCAGTATCAACAATAATGATTTCCTCTATAAAATTACTTACACTATCAAGGCATCTTTTCAAATTATCCTCTTCATTTTTAACAATCATACAAAGACTAATATCTAATTTATTGTTTTCCAAAATATTCACCCTAGGATTTAACATTAATCTCATATCAGTCTATGCTATTGAAAATTATGAGGTTCCAAATCATCAGTATTATGTAACATAAAAAATTTTTATTCATATTTTAAAGTGAGGGTAAAGATTAAAAGCTATGAAAGGGATGAAAAATATATGGCAACTCATAAAATTTGCGTAAATGAATTGACAACTAGTAGTGTACCTTATACTCATTCAGTTACTTGTACTAGCCCAAGGCACACACCAGTGGCTATTGGCAGCGATGCTGATGTATCACTATACTATGTAACTTTAGATGGAACTTCTAATCCTCCAACAATTTCTTTTTCCTACGACGTAAATATGCAATATCAGTGGCTTGATCAAGGCGTTACTATGAATGATTATTGTTATGTTCCAAGTCTTAGCGGTAGCGTATCTCTTGGATTAGGAACTAAGACCTGCTGCGGATCACCATCCATCTCCTACTCTGCAGTTGTATCTAACATGAATACAACACCTACCTATGTAGCTGGAACAGTCAATGCTGCCTTTACTATAGACAACATTTGCTATGAGACCTCTTTTAAAGTAGATGATGTTCCTTAACAAAATAAAGGTGATGTCTCAAAATAGAAAGTATTATTAATGAGACATCCATTTTACTAAAATAATTATTAAAGTTAAAACGCTATATCTTTCGTCTAGGAAATAACTCTATAGAATAAACTCATATGCCTCTTAATTTGATTTTGAAATTTGATTAGAATAACTACACTGAAACATAATAAACTTAATACAATTAAAAATTAAGAGGCAAACCTCATCAAACCCTTGCGATGACTATTACTTCTTATCTTGTTATCTTGTTTTCTTCTTATCTTTTTATCTTCTTTTAAAGAAATCTTGTTATCATGATATTTTAAAAATAAAAAAAGAGTATGCCTCTTTAGATATTCTCAAGAAAAACATACTCTATTATCCAATCAACTTTTTTTAATTTATATATTCCCTTTGTTGGAACATTGAATTTTTTTATCACTTCTTTAATTCTATTTATACTACGTTCTCTAAACCTTATTGACTGAGAACATCCTGATGATATTTTACAAGGAGTTGTAACAATCTCAATTTCAACACCTTTTTTTCTCAATTCATTAAATACATAATTAGCATGGTTATTGGATAGAAAAACTACTAGAAAATCATCAAATTCCTCCACCATAAAACCCCTTTATTAAAAATCGCTTTGTTATTATCTTATTCAAATAATAACTTGATGTGTATGTATCAATATGAGTAAGAGCATTTCAAATTATCAAAATGCTCTTACTCATATTTAATAGTGTTCTTAATACTTTCTTTTTTCATGACGTGAAGTCCCTGTTAAAAATAAAGGTTGGTCACTATTTTGACCTGGGAAAACTTTTATATTATACTGCGTAGCACCAAGGCTATCATTATATCTCACTTTAATAGTATAAAAGCCTGGTGGCAATTCATCAATGGAATAACATCCATTTTCATCTGAATTAGTTTTGAACACAGGAAAATCACTTATGCATCCAAAATAAAGAATAATTTCGGCATTTGCAGCAAAAACATTATCATTACCTTTATATATAATACCTGAGATTTTCCCAGAATAATTTTCTAACTTAGTATTAACTGTTACATCAATTTTTTGAAGGTTAATCTGAGAAGGTTTTACATCCACTTGCTGCTGTTGATCAAGATCTTGTGTGTTTTCCTGAGTACTATGCTGATCTTGAATCTTGCTGTTAGCTTTTGGTTTCCTAGGTTGTGTACTATCTAACATTCTACATCTATCATCAGTTTCCATTAATTCCATCTTATCTCCTCCATTTCTCATCAATCTCTTAGTTAATAATATTGATAACTACTTTAGGAAATAGAGAATTTCTTCTCTATTCCCTAAACTATTTAAATTAGTGTTTTTTATTATTTTCAAAAAAATTTGCATCTGCATCTGCATCTGCATCAGCTTTGTTTTTATTTTTATTCTTTGCATAGGCATCAGCATCTGCTTTATTTTTATTTTTACTCTTTGCATAAGCGTCTGCATCTGCATCTGCATCAGAATCACTATCAGCTTCAGTCTTTTGTCCCTGGTACTGTTTTACTATTTGTTTCTGGTCAACGTGATTTATTTGTTTGTTACATTGACTTTGTTTGCTTTCTTGTTCACTATCTTGGTCCAAATCATCCACATCAACATCAACATCTGCGTCGATATCAAATGCTAATTCTTCTAAATATTTCATATAAATTCCTCCCTTTATTAACCTAAGTTAAAGTATTAACTAATACTTTAATATATATTATTCAATAAGTGAAAATTCTGCTCCTAAAATAATACATCCATTAAGTTTTTTTAAAATTGTAAAAAAAGCTCCCAATTAATTGAGAGCTCAATTAATTGAGAACTTACAGATTTATGCACCAACTCTATAAATAGATACATATGCACTTGTAAAAGGTGCTGACATAAGTGATATATCACTGCTATCAGTATTTCGCAGGGCAATAAAGTCACTTGCATTTAACCTTAACATTATTGTGCCAGATATAGGCCCATTAACCATTCCTGTATTAAAGCTGGCCTGAACTGTTCCATTTATTGTTACACCAATTTGCTTAATGCTATTATTTATAGGATATACAGAAAAATTAATGTTATATACTCCACTATTAGTAACAAAAATTTGTGCAGTTCCAGGGGTGTGGGTTATTCCAGCCATTTCTGGCAAATTAGTACTTAATGGAACATCTGTTTGTGATGGTACAGTAACACCTACTGTGTTAAATAAATACCCAAAAGCAGATAAATCAGTATTGCCTGGATCTCCTATTCGTCCCATTGGTCCGGCAGGTCCAGTAGGTCCAGTGGGTCCAATATCACCGTCTTTACCATCTAAACCATTTAGGCCATTAAATCCGTTAAACCCATTAAGACCATTTTTCCCATTTCTACCATTTTTACAATGTGAACATTCATGCTTTGAAGATTCCCAATTATCCTTGTGTGATTTGTCAGTCTTACATTTTGAATCACACTGATCTTTGTTCTTGTGATGTTTATTATATTCTCCATGCTTTTTCTTTTTTTCATCATCTATATCCTTATCAAAATGATTGTCCTCATTATCTGTGAATTCATTCTCTTCTGTTTCTTCATCTCTATCTGTATATTCATCAACATCTATCTCATCATCCTTATCTGTATATTCATCAACATCTATCCCTTCATCATAGTCATTAAATTCATCTTCGTCATAGTCCTCATCTTCATGATAATAATGAAAATTTTTTTTATCTTCGGGTTTAATCTGTTGAACCTTTTGTTTTTTATTAGCTTTTAATTTGTTTCCATTGGCTCTTCTCCTTACATTATTCATAACTTTACCTCCTAAAACCATAAGTTCTTGGTATTCCTCATTATAAATTATGAAAGAAAATACTGTTTGCTACATTTAAACTAATAATTTAAATTTTATTGTAAACTACCTTCAAGATAACTCCTATTATAAGCTACAGCAGGTGCATTGGGTTTATATTCTGCTGCCTTATTATTATATTTTATAGCTTCTTCTCTATTTCCAAGCCTGTCATAACATACACATAGTTGTATGCACGGTATATATCCCCAATAATCATGAGATATGAAGCCCCAACTTTCTGTAGGTTCTTTTAATTCAGAAGCTATTTTATACCAGAAGATAGCCTTAACATAATCAAGTCTTTCAAAATAATAATTACCAAGTTGACAGCAAATTTCTGCTCTTGGGTTATCATATTCAAAACTTCTCAGCAAAGTCTTTATCATGCTCTTTTTATCATTTTTAATGTTATAACATATTGAAAGATCAAAACAAGCACTAATATTGTCTTCAATCCATCCCTTTTCTGAATCTAAAAATTTGCTGAAAAATTCTATAGCATCATCATATCTTTCGTTATGATAAAGTTCTCTCGCATAATAGAAAAGACCTCTTGGAGACAGTTCTAGACCCTTAGAAATATTATTTTTATATATCAACAGATTTCTACCCTGTACAGCTGGATGTTCCTTTTTATGTGTTATACAAATATCAGAATTTATTATATAACCACCTATTTCTAAATATTCATGTACAGGCTCTTTCCATTTGTAGTCTTTTATTCTCTTAGATAATCGTTCTCTAAAATAGGACAGCGTTATATTTCCATTTTCATCAAATCCAACATTATATTTCATCATAACCACATCTACATTTTTATCTAAACTTAGTTTTAGTTGTTTGAATTTCTCTATATCTTCTTCAAGAATAATATCATCTGCATCAAGCCATAGAATATATTCTTTAGTTGCCTTTGAAAAAGCAAAATTTCTTGCCTCAGAAAAATCATCAATCCACTTAAAATCGAATACTTTAGCTCCATAACTTTTGATGATTTCTTTTGTATTGTCACTTGATCCTGTATCTACAATGATTATTTCATCAACTATATCTTTAACAGAATTTAAACATCTGGCAATTACATCTTCTTCATTTTTAACAATCATACATAAACTAATAGATATCATATTCTCACTCCTATAATAATTTTTCAGTATATAATATGATGGTTTAGTTACTTCTGCACATCTATATTAAATTCTACATATTATGTATCAACGTAAAGTTAAATCCTACTCACTAATTTTACTATTAATAACAAATATTTATATAGAGAAGGTAGTGTCTCAAAAATAGATATACCACCTTCTTAATTTTAGTGAATAAATATTAAAGATTAAATTATGAATGAGTATATATTTTTTTCAGATTGACTCATTGATTTATTTCACATAATAAGGAGGTTAATATGAAAAACGAAGTAAGTCTGTGTATGATTGTAAAAAACGAGGAAGATAACTTACCTCGATGCCTTAAAAGTATTAAGAATTTAGTTGACGAAATTATTATTGTTGACACAGGTTCTTCAGATGGAACAGTAGAAATTGCTAAAAACTACGGAGCTAAAGTTTATTACTTTAAGTGGAATAATAATTTTAGTGAAGCTAGAAATGAATCATTAAAATATGCCACTAAAGACTGGATATTAATATTAGATGCAGATGATGAGTTGCCCATTGAATATAAAGAAAATTTAAAATCATTACTAAATAGTGAACTGGATGAGAATGCAGTTTATTTTTTTGAAGGGTTAAGCTATTATGGAGATGTTATTGACAATAATAGTATGACCGTGAACTTGAATCCAAGACTATTTAAAAACAAACGTGAAATTCACTATGAGGGAGAAATTCACAATCAGCTAATATATTCAGATAATGAATATACTGCAATTTGTAACTTTATAAAAATATATCATTACGGATATCTTAATAAAAGCATATCCGATAAAAATAAAAGAAATAGAAATATTACTATTTTAAATGAACAAATAAAAAGAGAACCTAGTAATAGATTTACTTACTTTAATCTAGGTAATGAATACACAGCTCTAGGTGATACGAAAATGGCTCTAGAATACTATTACAATGCATATGAAGATTTTGATCCTGAAACAGGCTTTGGTGCTATACTCCTTCTTAGGATAATTATTTCAAATTATAATCTAAAAGAATACACTAAAGCACTTGATTTTATAACTATTGCTTCAAAGTATTATCCTAAATTTACGGATTTGTATTTCTTTAAAGCTCTTGTATTTAAGGATACAGATAAGCCTACACTTCAGATAAAGGCACTGGAAAAGTGCATTGAATTAGGTGAGCCACCCTCAGAATTGAAGTTTTTCTATGGAAGTGGAAGTTTCAAAGCCTTTTATGAATTAGGTAATGTTTACATGAAACTTGAGGATTATGAAACTGCTTACAATAACTATATTGAAGCAATAAAATCAAAACCTGATTTTATTGACCCTTTATATTGTATTTGTAAGATATTAATAAAAGAGCGGACTCCACTTGATGAATTTAAGAGTTCCATAGAAAGCTTTTTTTCTGATTATCCGAGTGCTTATCCTATTATTGCAAATATGTTTTATAATGTTGGATACTTTAAACCCTCCTTAGAATATATACTGAAATGTGAACAAGCTGGATTAGCTACAGAAAACCTTAATACACTAAAAGCAAAATGTCTTGTAAGAATTGGTGACTTTGATAAGTTCATTAATATGAACATTATTGGTGAAAAAAATTCATTTTACTTGCATTTTTCAATGTACAGGGTTTTAAGCAGTATATTAAGTAATAAATATACTGAAGCACTTTTCATAGTTAGCAGTTTTCAAGAAAATAATTTATCAAAATATGATCAAAAATTACTGAAGGTATATTCTCAGTTGATAAAATTATTTACTAAGGAACCAACCGAGATGATATCTGAAGAGGAAAATGAAGAGGATTATATTAATATAATCTTAGAAATTTGTGAAATTCTTTTAATAAACAATAGATTTGATGAATTAAAGATTTCTGTAAATTTATTGAATTTAATTAATAATAAATTTGTTCTGCTTTATCTTGGAAAACTTTATTATAAGTATGGATACATTGATATTGCTAAGAAAGAAATCATAAAATCTATTAAAGAATTTGAAATCTATGATGCCGCATGCCTAGATATATTAAAAAAATAGAGAAAAGGAATTAATAAATAAAAGGTGATAAAACACCTTTTTTTTATTCCTTATATGATCCATAAAAATTTATTTTTTCACTATCTCCTTGTTTCTCTCTGGGAATGATAGCTATATTATAGGTTTTGTCTATAGAAAGAGGAGTGTTACTTGATGAATTATCATATTCATCAGCAACATAATATTTATCTTTATGCTCTCTTCCTTTCCTTTTAACTTCAACATTTACAATTGCCTGATATTTTGATTTTGGTGCCACAGTTCCTGTAACTTTAACTTTTCTAACAGTAGGCTTTTTATGATGACAATTTTCATTACAGTCATCATTGCATTTGTAGTGATTAAAAGTGACTTTTATAAAAGGAATAAGATAACTATCCTCGCATATTGAAGATCCAAATTTTGTAGCTGAGCAATTAGTTTTACTATCCAATAATATTCCTGAACAACTAAATTTAGATTTAATCCAAAATAAAATAAAATTGGTTACATCCATCCTTACAGCAACCTTTGAAATTATTGGATAGAAGTCTTTTTTTATATTCTTGTTTATAGTTGGAGGATTGTTGTAGGTAGTAAAGCTACTAAAGTAGTCATTTAATTGATAAATGATAAATTTTTTATTAGCATCCTTATAAAAATTATTCATCTTAAATAATACAAGCTCTGCTCTTGAAACTATTGCATTGCAGGGTATATTAGAAATATCAAAAAACAGATAGCTAACATAGTGATATTTCTCTTGGTATCCTACTTTTATATAGTTTTGATTTATATTCCTCTTTGGAAATCTATCTGTTATTGTAATACTTTTACTAGCAGGTATTATTATATTAGCCATACTTTTCACCTCTTTTTAACTATCAAAGTAAAGCATGGAGCCAATAATGGCTCCATTTATCTTTAAACTCTAGTGGCTTATAGCTAATAAGACTTACTAATGGTTGGAGTCACTACATCTGAACCAATAGTAGCTGGTGTAATAGCTATATGAAGGGTTCCGGTAAACTGGCTAGGATGAGTTCCTGTTGTATTATCGTAATCAACTTCTTGATAAAATGTTTCATTTCTTGTATAGGTTCCTGTATTTACAACATTAAGTTTAACCATAACATGAGCTTTTTTACGTGCAGCAACAGTTCCTGTAACATATAGCTGATAATCTGTACTTGATTGAGGTGTATCAAAACTTATTGCCAATTAAATCAACTCCTATAATTCGTTTTTTGGATTTCTTATCCTGCTATAGTATATGTGACTAGTAATTATGTGTTAAAACCCTAACTATTTGTTCAACTACATATTCTACTTCTTGTTTTTTTAATTCAGGATACATAGGAAGTCTTAGTATCCTAGTACTTAAGCTTTCAGTCTTTGGTAATTCTCCAATTTTATAACCTAGCTTCATTCCCATCTGCGATGTATGCAGAGGAATATAATGAAATACTGCTACTATTTCTTTTTCCTTAAGCTTATTTATCAAGTAATTTCTTTCCTCTTCTGAATTAAGCAATATATAAAACATATGATAATTGCTTGTACAGTGTTTGGGGATTATAGGAAGCTTTATTTTCCCTTTATTCTGTAAATCTTTTAATCCTTCAAGATACGTATCATAAATATTTTTTCTTTTTTCTTGTATTTCATCTAGTTTATTAAATTGCCCCCATAGGAAGGCTGCCAGAATATCTGATGGAAGATAACTAGATCCCATATCTACCCAAGTATATTTGTCCACTTCGCCTCTAATAAATTGACTTCGATTGGTTCCTTTTTCTCTTATAATTTCAGCTCTTTCAGACAATTCGCCATCACCATTAATAAGAATAGCCCCACCTTCACCTGAGGAATAATTCTTAGTTTCATGAAAACTATAACAACCTATATGCCCAATTGTTCCTAAGTACTTATCTTTATATTTAGCGTTTACCGCTTGTGCAGCATCTTCTACTACCTTTAAATTATATTTTTTTGCCACATGCATTATTGAATCCATATCACAAGCTACACCTGCATAATGTACTGGAAAAATAGCTTTTGTTTTTTTAGTTATTTTTTTCTCTATTTCTTTTGGATCAATATTTAGAGTATCTTCACATATATCTGCAAAAACAGGTTTTGCCCCTCTAAGCACTATAGCATTGGCAGTAGATACAAAAGTATAAGAGGGAAGTATCACTTCATCTCCTTCTTTTAAATTCAATAAAATGGCTGCCATATCTAGTGCAGTACTTCCTGAAGTAGTCATTAGTGCTTTCTTTACTTTAAATTTTTCCTCAATAAATTTATGAACTTGTTTCGTATAATAACCGTCACCTGATATCTTATTTTTCAGACAATCTTCTATATATTTATTCTCATCTCCTGTAAGAAATAGTTTATTAAAGGGTATCATATTTTCAACCTTCTTTACTAAATCAACTAATTTGATATAGGAACAAATTTGCCTTTATCATATAATAAATATTTCATAAATTTGAATTCTAACTGGCTTCTAGTAGGTATATATTTTCTATCCTTTATGAAAAAAATAGTTCTTTCTTTTTCATATTTTGTAATATCATAATCTGCAAGTTTTATATATGCATCTATTTGAAAATCATTATTACTGATATTATTTTCATCTAAAAATTCCAAGTATAAATTTTTAAAATTTATCATTTTATCGTTTTCATCTACATGTTCAAATTGAAATCCAAGTTTATCACTAATATCCTTTGCAGGACTTCCACCATAAATATGATTTGCCTCCATGTCTTGAGTAATAACACCACCAGATAAAAGCATGGATTTTTTCTTTGCAAGTATTGGTGAAACTATACAATGTCCTACAAACCAGACATCATCTTCAACAACTAAATTTTGTGATGAGTAAAAGCGGCAGCCTTCCAATCTATCTCCAAATTTAATATGAGACCATAATTGACTATTAGCTCCCACTCCTACATTATTTCCGATACTTGTACCTCCTATTGAATCAATAATACAAAATTGGCCTATCCAACAATTATGACCTATACTGCAGTCCTTATAGCCATGTATTGTGGTACCTCGATGTACAGTTGTATATTCACCAATACTAAGTACTGGTACATCTATATAAATATCATTTCCTAGAAATGTACCATAGCCTATATTAATTTTTTTGCAATTTTGCCCAAAGGTCACATTACTACCAATAGTCACTCTGTCGTCTATACTAAATTCTGTTTTATCATTTAAATGATTAAAACTATATTGCACTAAATACACCTCTTTTCTAAAGGCATTATCATAGATAAAAAATTACTATTGAAAAATGTTTTTCATTAATTCTAAGCATGTTTTATTGGAAAAACCATTAATTGTATTGTTTATATTGTTAGCTTTTATATCTTCATTTAAATAAGCCAATTCATCTACGTCTAAATCTTCTATTTGCTGTGTTTCAGATAATTTTATTCCCATTTTCTCAAAATAGTAATAGAGAGTAGTGTTCTTATTAACATATACTTTTTTACCTAAAATAGTTAACATACAAACAGTGCTTTGACCTTGAGTTCTATTATGATTAAATATCCCTACATCAACTTGTTTTAATAAATCATAATACTCTTCTGGAGGAAAATACTTAGTAATAGGAATAAATCTTTCACCAAATAGTTTTTTACCTTCATCGATTAATTTATTGGTATAAGCCGGAAATCCACCATAGGACAAAGGTACTATAATGCGAAAATCTTGGCTTTTTATTTCTTTTAATTTATTCAATATTTCTAAATGATTATTAGTTGGATTAGCAGAATTACCTACTAAAATCGCATATTTAAACCCACTTTTAAAATCATATTTATTATTTGCATTGTTGTGTAATACTTGAAGTGATTCGCAATTAACTGGATTGGGGTAAACAAAAGGGATTTGATTTGCTAGAGTCAAAAAATGCTTTTTTACATTTTTGAATTCACCATTATCTCTGCATAATATGCCCCTAAGCTTTCTTATAGTAACTTTTCTATATAGATATTCAATAGTGTTTTTATTAACCTTGCTATCAATAATACATCCCATATTCTTTAATAATTCTTTAGTCATTGGTTCATACAATTCCATATCAATATAATTATATAAATCTCCACCCCAAAAGGCCCAATAAATCGGTTTCGAAATGTTAGCTCTACATACTAATTCACAAAAATAATCAAATAAATAATGAATAAAGATTTTTGAACACATATTTATATCATTTAAAAGTTTTTGCAAATCATATCTTAAATCAATTACTTCTACGTTCTTAACTTTATCAAGGTGCATATATTGAAATTCTTGGTTGTGTTCTCCTAAAACAACAAACTTATGCTCATCTTGAGGAAAATTGTTATTAACAAAATGCATAAATTCGTCACAATATGGACTATCATACATTAAGTGTAAATTCAAATTTCCTTCTTTACTTTTAGTTCTTGTTTCCTTTTGCTTTTCCATCTCTATCTGTAGAATATCTTTATTTTCTTCCTCTAATTTATTTAATTTTTCTATAATCTGCTGTCTTTGCTCACTATCTTCCATACTAAAAACTAAATTCTCATAAATTTTTAATGCTTTTAAATAACTCTTTTCTTGTTCATACTTATACGCAAGTTTGTAATTCAAATCAAAATCATTGCAATCCATTTTTTACCCCTTCTTTTTTAACTATTGAATCACTCTATTAATTCACTACTCAAACTTTAATATATATTATGTTTCGTATTAATATTTGTGTGAATTTGTTTATTTTTAAAGAGTCCTCAAATTAGAGGACTCTCGAATGTTTTATCAGTTTCTGAAATATCAAAGTCTCGTTAATTTCCATTGAATCCATTAAATCCATTAAATCCATTGAATCCATTTTTACAGCAATGACATTTATGGCAATGAAATTTACAGTTCTCTTTGTGGCATTTTTTGCGTTTGCATGGAAAATCCGAATGACATCTATGATGATGCTCACTGCAATTTTTATCTTTATAATCTATATCATCATTATCAAAGTCTTCTAAATTATCATCATCATGGAAGTAATGATTTCTATTAAAATTGTCTTGTTCTGTGTCATTTGGTTTTCTTCTTTTATTGTTCATAACAATACCTCCTATAGTAAGGATTATGAGAAATTCTCACTATAAATTATGAAAATAAATAGGACTTGCTACATAAAAACGAAAAAATACTTTTACTATATAATGATTCATAATCAAAAGAAATTGACAGAGCTATCCAATAACTCTGTCAATTAGCTTTAAAATATTTAGTTTAATTTATATGATTAAATACCTACTATTCATTCGTAATTAAATGGTTATTATAAATTACATAATTATTTTATCCAAAACTGATTATATTTAATGCTCTAGTAATGGCAACAGCACTTTGAAGGTTAGTTCCAGTAATTGTAATACGAATATCATAAGTGTGTGAACCTGCTGAAGGTGTATCAACCCATGTCATGTTAGGAATTAAACCAAAAACACGTCCATTTGTATTCATATTATCACTCTCTCTTTCAATAGTTACTGTAGCAATTGAGCCTCCATCTAAAAATAAACTATAATCGATTGAATACTGATAGTTACCACTATTTGTGGTTGTTATTTCGACTTCTGACATAGAATCTATTTTTAAGCTTTGACCAGAAGTAGTAGTTAATGTCCTAGTAAGAACAATTGTCGTACCTGTGGTACCTATCGGAATATTTACTGAAGAACTTGTCTGGGTAGGCGATAATAAACCTATTCCTGTGGCTCCCGTTGCGCCTGTTGCCCCGGTATCTCCTGTGGCTCCGGTTGCTCCTGTATCTCCAGTCGCTCCTGTGGCTCCTGTTGCCCCTGTGGATCCTGTCTCTCCAGTTGCTCCTGTGGCTCCTGTTACTCCTGTGGATCCTGTTACGCCTGTTGCGCCGGTCGCTCCAGTTACTCCGGTATCTCCGGTTATGCCTGTTGCGCCAGTTGCTCCTGTGTCCCCTGTAGTTCCAGTTGCACCTGTTGCCCCTGTGGATCCTGTATCTCCAGTTGCTCCTGTGGCTCCAGTTACTCCAGTTGCTCCTGTTGCTCCAGTTGCTCCTGTTGTTCCTGTATCTCCGGTTGCTCCTGTTGCCCCTGTGGCTCCTGTATCTCCGGTTGCGCCTGTTGCGCCTGTTGTTCCTGTATCTCCTGTGGCTCCGGTGGCTCCTGTATCTCCGGTTGCACCTGTTGCTCCTGTCGCTCCTGTTGCACCTGTGGCTCCAGTCGCTCCTGTAGCTCCGGTTGCTCCTGTTGCCCCTGTGGCTCCTGTCGCTCCTGTAGCTCCGGTTGCACCTGTTGCTCCTGTTGTTCCTGTTGCTCCTGTAGCTCCAGTTGCTCCTGTTGCTCCTGTATCTCCGGTTGCTCCTGTGGCTCCTGTTGCTCCTGTAGCTCCGGTTGCACCTGTTGCTCCTGTAGCTCCGGTTGCACCTGTTGCGCCTGTATCTCCAGTTGCTCCTGTTGCTCCGGTGGCTCCGGTAGCTCCAGTTGCTCCTGTGGCCCCTGTTGCGCCTGTTGCTCCTGTAGCTCCTGTCGCTCCTGTAGCTCCGGTTGCACCTGTTGCTCCTGTTGGTCCAGTAGCTCCGGTAGCGCCTGTTGCGCCTGTAGCTCCAGTTGTTCCGGTTGCCCCAGTTGCTCCGGTTGCTCCTGTTGCTCCTGTAGCTCCGGTTGCACCTGTTGCGCCTGTTGCGCCTGTTGCGCCTGTAGCTCCAGTTGCTCCTGTGGCCCCTGTTGCGCCTGTTGCTCCTGTAGCTCCAGTCGCTCCTGTTGCGCCTGTTGCTCCGGTTGCTCCTGTGGCTCCGGTTGCTCCTGTGGCTCCGGTTGATCCTGTAGTTCCAGTTGTCCCAGTTACTCCAGTGGCTCCAGTTGCTCCGGTTGTCCCAGTGGCTCCGGTTACCCCAGTTGCACCTGTTGTTCCAGTGGAACCAGTTGTTCCAGTTGCTCCGTTATCTCCGGTTGTGCCTGTTGCACCTGTTGACCCAGTTGCTCCTGTATCTCCCGTTGTTCCAGTGGCTCCGGTTGATCCTGTAGTTCCAGTTGTCCCAGTTGCTCCAGTGGCTCCAGTTGTTCCAGTTGCGCCTGTGGCTCCGGTTGCGCCTGTCTCTCCAGTTGCTCCAGTTGCCCCAGTTGATCCAGTAGCTCCAGTTGCTCCTGTGTCCCCTGTAGTTCCAGTTGCACCTGTTGTGCCTGTGACTCCAGTATCTCCGGTTGTACCTGTTGTTCCTGTATCTCCAGTTGGTCCAGTGGCTCCAGTTGCGCCTGTGACTCCGGTTGCGCCTGTCGCTCCAGTTGGTCCAGTGGCTCCAGTTGCCCCAGTTGCACCTGTAGTTCCAGTGGCACCAGTTGTTCCAGTTGCTCCGGTAGCTCCGGTTGTGCCTGTTGCTCCTGTTGACCCAGTTGCTCCAGTTGGTCCAGTGGCTCCTGTTGCTCCTGTTGCTCCGGTACCAGGACCAGTCGCTCCTGTTGCTCCAGTTGCTCCTGTTGATCCGGTTGCACCTGTTGCTCCTGTTGTTCCTGTTGCTCCTGTAGCTCCAGTTGCTCCTGTTGCTCCTGTATCTCCAGTTGCTCCTGTTGCTCCTGTAGCTCCGGTTGCTCCTGTGGCTCCTGTCGCTCCTGTATCTCCGGTTGCACCTGTTGCGCCTGTAGCTCCAGTTGCTCCTGTGGCTCCGGTGGCTCCGGTAGCTCCAGTTGCTCCTGTGGCCCCTGTTGCGCCTGTTGCTCCTGTAGCTCCTGTCGCTCCTGTTGCGCCTGTTGCTCCGGTTGTTCCTGTGGCCCCTGTAGCTCCGGTTGCTCCGGTGGCTCCTGTAGCTCCGGTTGCTCCTGTTGCCCCTGTGGATCCTGTAGCTCCGGTTGCACCTGTTGCTCCTGTCGCTCCTGTTGCACCTGTGGCTCCTGTTGCTCCTGTATCTCCGGTTGCACCTGTTGCTCCTGTTGTTCCAGTAGCTCCGGTATCGCCTGTTGCGCCTGTTGCTCCAGTTGTTCCGGATGCCCCAGTTGCTCCGGTTGCTCCTGTTGGTCCTGTCTCTCCTGTTGCTCCTGTTGCTCCTGTTGCGCCTGTTGCCCCTGTAGCTCCTGTGGCTCCTGTTGCTCCTGTGGCTCCAGTAGCTCCAGTTGCTCCTGTGGCTCCTGTTGCGCCTGTTGCTCCGGTTGTTCCTGTGGCCCCTGTAGCTCCTGTGGCTCCGGTTGCTCCTGTGGCTCCGGTCGCTCCGGTTGCTCCTGTGGCTCCGGTTGCTCCTGTAGCTCCTGTTGCTCCTGTGGCTCCAGTTGCGCCTGTTGCTCCTGTTGCCCCGGTAGCTCCAGTTGCGCCTGTGGCTCCTGTTGCCCCTGTTGCGCCTGTTGGTCCTGTTGCTCCTGTGGCGCCTGTTGCCCCTGTTGCTCCTGTTGCGCCTGTATCTCCGGTTGCTCCTGTTGCTCCTGTTGCTCCTGTTGCCCCTGTTGCTCCTGTTGCTCCTGTAGCTCCGGTTGCACCTGTTGCTCCTGTTGCTCCTGTCGCTCCAGTTGCACCTGTGGCTCCTGTTGCTCCTGTTGCTCCGGTTGCACCTGTTGCTCCTGTTGCTCCAGTTGCTCCAGTAGCGCCTGTTGCTCCTGTAGCTCCGGTTGCTCCTGTTGCTCCTGTCTGTCCAGTTGCACCTGTCGCTCCTGTTGCTCCTGTTGCGCCTGTTGCGCCTGTATCTCCAGTTGCTCCGGTGGCTCCGGTATCTCCAGTTGCGCCTGTTGCTCCTGTTGCCCCAGTTGTTCCAGTGGCTCCTGTTGTTCCTGTATTTCCAGTTGTACCTGTAGCTCCAGTTACTCCTGTAGCTCCGGTTGCTCCTGTTGCTCCGGTTGATCCTGTAGTTCCGGTTGATCCTGTTGTTCCAGTTGTCCCAGTGGCTCCGGTTACCCCAGTTGCACCTGTAGTTCCAGTGGAACCAGTTGCTCCAGTTGCTCCGGTAGCTCCGGTTGTGCCTGTTGCACCTGTTGACCCAGTTGCTCCTGTATCTCCTGTTGTTCCAGTGGCTCCGGTTGATCCTGTTGTTCCAGTTGTCCCTGTTGCTCCAGTGGCTCCAGTTGTTCCAGTTGCGCCTGTGACTCCGGTTGCGCCTGTCTCTCCAGTTGTTCCAGTGGCTCCAGTTGCCCCAGTTGCACCTGTAGTTCCAGTGGCACCAGTTGTTCCAGTTGCCCCGGTAGCTCCGGTTATGCCTGTTGCACCTGTTGACCCAGTTGCTCCTGTATCTCCCGTTGTTCCAGTGGCTCCTGTTGCTCCTGTTTCTCCGGTACCAGGACCAGTCGCTCCTGTTGCTCCAGTTGCTCCTGTTGATCCGGTTGCTCCTGTTGATCCGGTTGCTCCTGTTGATCCGGTTGCTCCTGTTGATCCGGTTGCTCCTGTTGATCCAGTTGCTCCTGTTGATCCAGTTGCTCCTGTTGATCCAGTTGCTCCTGTTGATCCAGTTACTCCTGTTGATCCGGTTGCTCCTGTTGATCCAGTTGCTCCTGTTGATCCGGTTACTCCTGTTGCTCCAGTTGCACCTGTTGATCCAGTTGCTCCTGTTGATCCGGTTACTCCTGTTGATCCGGTTACTCCTGTTGATCCGGTTGCTCCTGTTGATCCGGTTGCTCCTGTTGATCCGGTTGCTCCTGTTGATCCGGTTGCTCCTGTTGATCCGGTTGCTCCTGTTGATCCGGTTACTCCTGTTGATCCGGTTACTCCTGTTGATCCGGTTACTCCTGTTGATCCGGTTACTCCTGTTGATCCGGTTACTCCTGTTGATCCGGTTACTCCTGTTGATCCGGTTACTCCTGTTGATCCGGTTGGGCCAGTTGGTCCCGTAGATCCAGTTGTTACTGTTGCTTCTGACACCTCACTTAATACTAAACCAGCTTTTATTGGTACTAAAGTAGTATAAGTTACACTTTTAGGTGTTTTATTCACTAAACTTAATGTTATTGGTGCCACATCAACTTGTATAAGTCCAAAACCAACAACCTCACCTGTTTTTATGGGCGAATCTCCTACTAGATTATCACCTTGTGATGTTACAATTGAAAAGGTTATACCACTTGCACCTATAGATGTCTGGGTTGATACCCACCAGTTTATAAAGTATTTTCCTGTTTTGTTTATTTGAATTATTCCTGTTGTTGAATCATAACTTATGGGTCCAAAACTGTTTAGTATAGTTTCAAATATTACATTGGCGTTTGTATTTACTTCGCCAACTATTTGCCTTTCAAGTTGAATACCAATTATACTCACATCGAATCCCTCCATACTTGCAATTTAACCTTTAGCTTTATTAACTGTTTCTGAATATACTAAAGATTAAAAAGTTACATTATCAATTGTTAAATCTGCTTTTATTGGAGTTGTACCAAAACCTATTGTTCCATCTGTCGCATTTACAAGTTGTAAAGTTACTGGATTTATTGGACTTGCAACAATTGAAATCAATGCATTTCCACTTACTTGTCCCGTTATTATAGGACTTGAAGCTTTAATGTTATCCCCTGCAGAAGTAGTAATGGCAAATGTTATTACTATATCTGCTCCCCCGCTAATACCATCTGTTGACACCCACCAATTAATATTAAATATTCCACTTTGAGTGATGGTTATGGTGCCTGTCAAGTTATTATATGAAATAAATGAGGCTTGCTGGCTTATTATTTTGTCAAATATGACAGCTCTACCGGAGAGAACAGATATTTCTCCTGCTTGCTTCTGAACCTCAATTCCTCTTAATTGAGTAGTTTCACCTCGAGGTCCGGTTGCTCCGGTAGGGCCAGTAGGTCCTGTAGCGCCTTGCGCGCCATTACCATCCATACCGTTAAACCCATTGAAACCGTTAAATCCATTAAAACCATTCTTGCAACGATTACATTTATGATTATGATGATGTTTACACTTATCATCATCTTTACACTCTCTATCATTATCCTTTTCATTGTAGTCAAAGCATTTATCCCTATCTGGTTCATCCCAATTACGATGTTGTATACTATAATTAGTTTTAGGGCAATTAGGTCTATTTCCTTTATTATTCATAACTTTACCTCCTAAAAGCATAAGTTCTTAGAATTTCTCACTATAAACTATGAAAATAAATACGCCTTGCCACATAAAATTAAAAAGAATTTTACTTAATGTTTGGAGCATTATATTTTTTCAATATGAAAACATTTTTGTAACTATTATCAATGCTCATTTTGGGGTATATAAGTGCAAATAAAATATAAATATTTAGGCACCATTTCTTGATGAAAGGGTGCCTAAAAAGATACTAATCATTTTGTATATAATCTTTGTAAGTTTGCTTGTAGGGGAATTTACAACCACAATTTATCTAATTTAACTTTTGAATCAAAATAGAAGCGTTTACGTTAGTTTGTGTTCCACCTGCTAGCGTTTGTAGTATAACAGCTGCAGCACTAGTATGATTTCTTAAAGTTAACACATCACCTGCAGCAGCTTTGATAATTACCATGCCAGGGTTCGATTGAGTACCAGCTCCTGTACCATAAGTGCCCCCTGCAACGGGATTAATATTTTGAAAGAGGGTAAATTGACTTGGTTCCACCCCTGTGACATCAAACCATATTGCATAAATTCCGGCATTAACAAGGAAGATTGAATCTGTTCCTGGTGCATGGATAATTCCCGCTGAAATGACTCCGTTATCGCTGAAAGATATATTCGCTTCTAGCGCAACAGTTTGAGCAAGTAAATTATAAATATAAGCGAATGCAGATAATCCTTGTGTTCCAGACGCGCCAGTGGATCCTGTCGCTCCAGTAGGTCCAGTCGCTCCCGTTCCTCCTGCTGGTCCTACAGCTCCTGCTACCCCAGTTCCTCCTGTTGCACCTGCTGGTCCGGTTACTCCAGTTGCACCTGCTGGTCCTGTTGCTCCTCCCGCTGGTCCAGTCGGTCCAGTTGGTCCAGTTGCTCCTCCTGCTGGTCCTGTGGCTCCTGTTTCTCCAGTTCCTCCTGTCGCACCTGCTGGTCCAGTTGGTCCAGTTGCCCCTCCTGCTGGTCCCGTCGGTCCGGTTGCTCCTCCTGCTGGTCCTGTGGCCCCTGTTACCCCAGTTCCTCCTGTTGCTCCTGCTGGTCCTGTTACCCCCGTTGCTCCTCCCGCTGGTCCAGTCGGTCCAGTTGGTCCAGTTGGTCCAGTTGGTCCAGTTGGTCCAGTTGCTCCTCCTGCTGGTCCTGTGGCCCCTGTTACCCCAGTTACTCCTGTTGCTCCTGCTGGTCCTGTTACTCCCGTTGCTCCTCCCGCTGGTCCAGTCGGTCCAGTTGGTCCAGTTGCCCCTCCTGCTGGTCCTGTTGCTCCTGTTCCTCCTGCTGGTCCTGTGGCCCCTGTGGATCCTGTTCCTCCTGTTGGTCCGGTTGCTCCCGTTAGTCCTGTTCCTCCTGTAGATCCGGTTACCCCTGCAGGTCCAGTTGCTCCTGCTTCTCCATTCATACCATTAAAACCATTAAAACCATTAAAACCATTTTCACATTCATCACAATCATCACAATCACATCTATCTGGTTTACATGGAAAATTGGAATTGCATCTATGCTGATGGTATCTACTACTATCATCCTCTTTGCAATCTATATCATCATTTTCTATATAATAATTATCAAAATGTTTACCATTGCCTTTTTCATCTGAGCAATGATGTTTTCTACTAGTATCAAACTCAGTATCATCGTATCTATTGTCATTGATTTTCATAACTTTACCTCCTAAAAGCATAAGTTCTTAGAATTTGTCACTATAAACTATGAAAATAAATACGACTTGCTACATAAAATTGAAAAAGAAAACGGGCAGTTAGAAAGCTGCCCGCTTATTGGAATTTCTTATGATAGTCTTTCAATTGTAATAGATGCGCTTATAACTCCAGTAGCAGGTGGAATAGTGTTTTGCAAGGTTGTATTACCGTCAATATTACGCAAAGTAATAACATCACCTGCTGTAAGAGTTGTGATTACTTGCCCACTGTAAGTTTGATTTCCTGATCCTGATCCAAAATTAGAGCCTGGTATTTGGGTAGCTCCATTGAATAAAGCAAAGGCACTATTACCGCTTCCTGGAAATGCCTCCCAAGTAATAAGGTAATCGCCAGTTTCATTTATAGTGATTTGATCAGTGTTTGTTACTGTAGAATGTGTCACAAAACCTGGTGGTGTGATGTTACCATTAGTATTAAACGTTACATTAACATTAGGGGGATTTACATTTTGTGAAGTAGTATCAAAAATGTTTGCATGACCAAAGTTTGGTCCAGTAGCACCAGTTCCTCCTGTTGCTCCCGTTGCCCCTGTTGCTCCAGTTGCTCCAGTTGCTCCTGTTGGTCCTGTTGGTCCGGTGGCTCCTGTAGCTCCTGTTACTCCTGTGCCTCCTGTTGGTCCTGTTGCTCCTGTTCCTCCTGTGCCTCCTGTTGCTCCTGTTCCTCCTGTGCCTCCTGTTGCTCCTGTTCCTCCTGTGCCTCCTGTTGCTCCTGTGCCTCCTGTGCCTCCTGTTGCTCCTGTTGCTCCTGTTCCTCCTGTGCCTCCTGTTGCTCCTGATGGTCCTGTTGCTCCTGTTCCTCCTGTGCCTCCTGTTGCTCCTGATGGTCCTGTTGCTCCTGTTCCTCCTGTTGGTCCAGTTGGTCCTGTAGGTCCAGTGGCTCCTGTTCCTCCGGTTCCTCCTGTTGGTCCGGTTGATCCTGTCGGCCCAGTTGCTCCGGTTGCTCCATTCTTACCGTTGAAACCATTGAAACCGTTAAATCCATTGAATCCATTTTCACATTCATCACAATCACATCTATCTGATTTACATTGAGAATCTGAATCGGTTCTATGATGGTGATGGCATCTACTATCCTCATCTTTACACTTTCTATCATTACAATCAAAATTTTTGCTATTGCTTTTTTCGTCTGAGCAGTGATGTTTTCTGCTAGTATCAAATTCATTGTCATCTGATCTATTTTCATAAATTTTCATAACTTTACCTCCTAAAAGCATAAGTTTATAGAGATTCTCAGTATAAATTATGATTTATAAATACTACTTGTTACACAAAGGGTAAAGAATAAAACAATTGAAAAAAAGATCAGAGAATAAATAATAAAGAATAAATAAGGTTGATTTTTTGCTATGCAAAAAATCTTTAATTATAATTCTATTTTGCCGAAAGGCAAAATTTCATTCTTTATTCTTTAATCTTTAATCTTTAATCTTTTTTTATGAGCTAATCATCTAAGTGAAGGATGTTCGAAGTCTTCGTTTATAAAAGTATACAATTAGTTTTCAATTATATAAATATAATCCCCATCTTCAAACTTTTCTGATATTGTTTTGTAACCATGTGTCTTTAAAATATTATCCAGATTATCCTTAGTAAAACTTATTAATACAAACTCATTACTGACTTTATTCTTTATGTCAAAATCACTAGCTTTGATTTCTCTAAAGGTAAATATTAATGTGCCTGAATCCTTCAACAATTTCTTTAAGGATAATAATATCTCTTCAGTATTCTCTATTTTTTCTATGCTCTTATCTAAATAGATATAATCAAATTTATCTTTAATCGAGCTAAAATCTAAAGTATTTTCTTTGTCATAAAAAACATTATTGCATATTGTTTTAAGATCTATAATATATTTTTTATCCAAAGCATAATAACTTAAGTTAACCTCTGAATTATTTCTTTCTTTTAGTAGATTTTTCATTTGAAGTGCTGTTGCTGCACAGGTATTTCCTATGCCTAAGATATTAATTTTCTTTTCTTTTATATATTTAATATTATTTAATATTCTAAAATCAATTGTCATTGCTTCCCAAGAATCCACCCCAAATTTTGCTTTAAAGATTTCTCTATTTCTTCCCAGTATCTTTGCATATTCGTCTTGAATAGTTATGGAGCCATAATGATGCACATAGGTATCTTTCGCAAATATAAGTTTGTAGCCAGCCCTTCTATATCTAAAACTTAAATCATCGTCATCAAAACCTCCTGGAGAATATGCTTCATCTAATCCTCCTATAGCTTTAAGCTCCTCCGTTCTAAATAGAGCCACATACATCATTAGTCTTATTCTTTCCTCCCATTTGCTACAATCTGGTTTATTATATTCTTTAGCAAATTTATCCAATTCATCTGTATTTGTATAATCTGCACATATAACTTGATAATTTGAGGAGGAATTACACGCAGGAACTACTATGCCAGCCTTTGGCTCTGATTCCATAACATTAATAAGATTATCTAGCCAGTTTTGTGTTAGAATTAAATCATTATTCAAAAATACAGTATACTTACCATCACAATATTTTAATGCTTCATTAAAGGCTTTATCTCCCCCAACATTCACTTCAAAATTGATTTTTTTATTATTTGGTAGTGCCTGAAAATATTCTTTAGTTCCATCACTAGATCCATTATTTACAGAAATAAAATCAAAATCAATATGAGAGGTATATTTGTAAAGGCTATCAACAGCTAATTTAGTATATTCCAGCTTATTATAGGCCAGCATTATTATACTTACTTTTTTCAACAAATTCACTTCCCTGCTTCACAGTAATTATATATTTGATTAATACTAAATTTGTACATGTCAGTATTTTCAAAGGATTTATACCAATCAACGGTGTATTTAATGGCATCCTTTATATTAAGCCTAGGCTTCCACCCCAGTAGCACCTTTGATTTTGTACAGTCAAGACTTAAAAGATTAGCTTCATGGGGTGCATTTATAAAATCAGTATACTCACATTTTCCATTTCCCCATGATTTAATAATTAAATCAACTATTGATGAAACACTAACTATGCTTTCAAAATCCGGTCCAAAATTCCATGCACCACAGTATTCTGCACCATCAATATACATACATTTAGCTAATTCTAGATATCCATATAAAGGTTCTAACACATGTTGCCAAGGTCTTATTGATTTTGGATTTCTGATTTTAATACTATCATTTTTTCTTAAAGCTCTTATACAATCTGGAATTATTCTATCCTTTGACCAATCTCCGCCGCCAATAACATTTCCTGCCCTTACTGACGCTACGGCTTTTCCATGAGTTTTATAACTTTCTTCGTTAAAAAATGATTTTCTGTAGGAGGCAATAAGTAGCTCACAGCATGCTTTACTGGAGCTATAAGGATCATATCCTCCTAAAGCATCTTCCTCTCTATAGGGCCATATTTGCTCTTTATTTTCGTAACATTTGTCAGTGGTTATCATTACAGCGGCTTTAACACTTACACTTTCCTTTATTGCTTCAAGAACGTTTAAGGTGCCCATCACATTAGATTCATAGGTTTCCTTTGGATTCTTGTAGGATAGTTTTACTAAAGGTTGTGCAGCAAGATGAAATACTATTTCTGGTTTATAGGAGATAAATGAATCTTTTAATTTATCAGTATCTAGTATATCTCCTCTAATATCAATAATCTTATTTTTAAGTTTAATAACTTGAAAGTTATCTTCTTCAGTATAAGGTGCCAAGCCATAACCGATTACTGTAGCACCAAGCTCCTTCAGCCACAAGGCTAGCCAGGAACCTTTAAAGCCGCAGTGACCAGTTATAAGCACCTTTTTATCCTTATAAAAATTTTGGAACAAATCTATTTGGTAGTTAGCCATGGCATTACTCCTTTGTTGCACATGCTTTCTACATCAACTATATCTTTTAAAGTATCTATTGCTTTCCAAAAACCTAAGTGTTCGTAAACAGCCAACTGTCCATCTGTGGCTAGCTTTACTAAAGGTACTCCTTCAAATGAACAATCGACTTTAGGAAAGTAATCGAATATTTTTTTATTCATAATCATATATCCACCATTTACCATGTCATGAAGTATAGGCTTTTCTCTAAAAGCTTTTACACTTCCATCCTCCATATGCATTAGTCCAAAGTTTGAAATTGGGTGAACTCCTGTTAGAGTAGCAATATGCTTCTTCATTTTGTGATAAGCTAAAAGGTCATTTAAATTAACATCCGAAAGTCCATCTCCATAGGTGAACATAAATTCATCCTCATCTATATATTTTTCAATTTTCTTTATTCTACCACCAGTCAAAGTTTCAAGACCTGTATCCACTATTGATATATTCCAGTTTTCTTTTTCATTTGTTAGGTAATCAATACTATTTCTATCATTCAAATGAAGAGTAAAATCATTGTTTCTCCAGTACATTTCCATAAAATATTGCTTAATCATATCACCTTTATATCCGATACATAAAATAAAATCATTATATCCGTAGGAGGAATAAAACTTCATAATATGCCATAATATTGGCTTTCCTCCTATTAAAACTAAGGGTTTAGGTTTGTATTCTGTTTCTTCTCTCATCCTCGTACCTTTGCCACCGCAAAGAATTACAACTTTCATTCTATCCTCTTAACCTCCCTTGCTGGATTTCCTAAAACTAAAGTATATGGTTTTACATCCTTTATAGCCACCGCTCCAGCACCAATTACTGCACCTTCTCCGATAGTTATTCTAGGTAAGATTACTGCTCCAGTATAAATTGTTGCATAATCACCTACTTGTACAAGACCTGCCAAACGCGCACCTGGACATATATGAACACCACTTCCTATTATGCATTCATGTTCTACTATAGCCCCAGTATTTATAATGGTTTGGCATCCTATTTTAGCTTCAACACAAACAGATGCTTGTGGTAGTATTTGACATCCATCTCCAAGTTTACAATTACTAGCCACGTAAGCTGATTTATCTATAATATTAAAGGGTTTTAATCCAAATTCTATTAAATGCTTATGAATTTCAACCCTATCTTTGCCTTTATCTCCGCCAATTGCTACTGCGAAATAAGTCTCATTTTCCACGAAAAACTGCTTATACCAATCACTAAATCCCTCTTCTCCGTAGAAGATATTAATATCACTAAAGGGAGATGGGATGCTTTTGTTGTTCTCAAATATAGCTGTAAGCTTCATAGAACTTACAAGACTTTCTCTTAACATCTTTGCCTGACCTGTACCACCCCTAAAGATTATTTGCTCTGTCATATTTTTAATCTCCTGTTTAATTTATCAAAGGCTATTAAATTTTCTATAACATAGTTTACTTCTTCATCAGTCATATCAGGATGAAGTGGGATAGTAACAAACTCTTTCCATAATGAAAAAGCCTTAGGAGTATTGTTTTGATACTTTAAAAAATATGGGTGCAGCGTAATAGGCATATAATGAACTCCAGTAGCAATATCTTTTTCCTTCATAAAGTTAATAAATTCATCCCTATTTTGCACCATAAGCATAAACATCCAATAGCATTTCTGATTTTTATCATAGGGAAGTGCTGGTTTTAAGGTTGAACAATATTTGAAGCTCTCTAGATACTTACCAATAATGTCCATTCTCTTTTTATTCATATCAGGTAATTTCTTTAATTGTACAAGTCCAATGGATGCCATAAGGTCATTCATATTATATTTATACCCCAAATCAAGTATCTCGTAATACCATTGACTATTACTTTTACTTATAGAATTTTCGTTTTCTCTTTGCCATGTATCCTTATTCATTCCAACCCATCTGCTACTTCTTAATGGGGAAATAAGTTCTTCATCCTGAGAGCAAATCATTCCTCCATCTCCCGTAGTCATGCACTTTTTTTCTTCAAAGCTATAGCAGCCTATATCTCCAAAGGTCCCTAGTATTTTGTTTTTATAAATTCCTCCAGCAGTATGTGCACAGTCTTCAATTACCTTAAGGTTCTTACTCCTTGCAAAATCTATTATCTCATCCATCTTAGCTGGTTGACCGCCATAATGAACAGGCATAATAGCAACACAATCTTTATCATATTTTCTCTTTAAATCTTCAACACTTATACATAATGTATCCTCATCTACATCTACAAAGACAGGCTCTAAACCGTTATACAGCGGAGCCATTGCAGTTGCAACAAAAGTTAATACAGGTACAAGCACTTTTTTCCCTTTTGGAAATTTAAAAGCTGACAAAGCTAAATGCAGGGCAGCTGTACAAGAATTAACTCCAATAGCTTCTTTACAACCAATATATTCCACCCAAGCTTTTTCAAACTCCTTAGTTTTAGGACCTAGTCCAATCCAAGCTCTATCAAAGGAATCTCTTATGCTTTGAATTTCTTCTTCCCCCAAAGAGGGTTTAAATAATCTTACTTTCATTTTCTCCTCCTTTCAAAACAAGGTTTAGGCAGCTTAAAGAAAATAGTAAGTTAAATATTCTGAGTATAATTAACTAATAATTTTTTGAAGCTGCTTTATAAAGTGGCCAACTATTGTCTTTATCAGTTATAATAATTGGCTCTTTAATAGGCCAAATAATATTGAACTCTGGATCATTCCACCGAATGCCACCTTCAGCTCCTGGAGTATAAAATTCTGTTACTTGGTAATAAACATAGGTATCTGCTTCTAATGTTTGAAAGCCATGTGCAAAGCCCTTAGGTACATATAATGCTTTTTTATTTTGCTCTGATAATTCTATACCAAACCATTTACCATAGGTTTTAGACTCTTCTCTAAGATCAATTATTACATCATAGAAAGCCCCTTTTACACACCTTATATATTTTGTTTCACTATAAGGGCTTTTCTGAAAATGCATGCCTCTAAGGGTTCCTTTATTTAAGTTGTAGGACATATTACATTGAACAACACTGGCATCTAACCCATGTTCTTCAAACTCTTTTTTACACCAGACTCTTGAAAAAAAACCTCTATCATCAATAATGGGGTCAGCTTCAATGATAAATGCCCCACTTAGTTCAGTTTCCTTAAAAATCAAAAAAAGTTCCTCCTAAATATTGCTAGCTGGTATATTATATTCATATCGTTTTTAATTGTTCTTTTCAGCTATTATTCAGTGACAATTCTCTATTAAAATGAATATATTAAACAGTGTCTAAATCTTTTAATTGCAAATCTAAGGAGGTATGTCATGGAAAAGGTAAGTATAGTAGTTTTAGCCTATAATCAATTAGGCTATACTAAATTGTGTATTGATAGCTTGTATATATATACTTCACATATAGATTTTGAATTAATTACTGTAAACAATGGATCTAGCGATGGAACAAAAGAATACTTTGATTCGCTTCCTAATGATAAAAAAATAAATTTTGATGTAAATGTAGGTATAGAAAAGGCTATGAATGATGCCTTGGCTATTTCCGAAGGGGAATATTTTGCTCTTATTAATAATGATATTATCCTTACAGAAAATTGGCTTGATAATTTGCTTAAGGTTTTAGAATCTGACCCTAAAATTGGAGTGGTAGTACCTGCATGCAACAACTCATCACAAGATCAAATTGTTTTTGCAGAGTATTACGATACAATACAGCTTCAAGAATTTGCAAGTAAGTATAATAAATCTGACTATAAAAAATGGGAAGAAAGATTAACCTTAATAATGTATCTTCTGGTATGTAGAACTAAGGAACTTAAAGAGCTCGGAGGCTTAGATCCTGCATACTCTCCTTACGGTGTTGATGATCATGATTTAAGCTTTACCTATAGAAGGGCTGGTTTCAAACTAATATATGCCAGGGATACTTATGTCCACCATTATCGTTCAGTAACTTTATTGGAGTGCGGTAAGGAAAATGGTAATCTCAATCTAGCCCCTAGAAATATTCACTATTTCAAAAAGAAGTTTGGTATAAACTTCAAGTATCAAAATGGTATTAGTATGCCTGAGATTGTTACCTTGGATTATAGAGTATTAAATAGAACTTATAATAAATTAGGTAAAATAGATATGTTAGGTATAGGTAAGACATGTGGTAATACTCTACTTAGAGTTAAAAACAAACTAAGAGAACAAGAAGAAATTCAAAGTATTACTTTAAATTATTATTGTCTAAGTGACAAATTTTTAATAGACTTAAAAACAATCTGTGACAAAGTATTTTTAAATACTCTTGAAAACATTAATTTAGAATTAGAAGATAGAGAGTTTGATTATATTCATATTGATGAGAAACTAGAAAATATAGAACATCCTGAAGAATTGCTAAAAAGTCTTAGGAATCATTTAAAAGATGAGGGTGAGATAATTTTTTTCTTCTCTAAAATAAACTCCATAAATATATTCAAAAATAACAACTATATAAGTTTCAAAGAAATTTTAGACAATTGTCTAGATCAATATGGGTACACAAAGACTGTGGATAAAATTGAGGGTGAGGATTATATGTATGTGATTAGTGCTGATAAATAAATAGAATTCTATTAATGAAATTAATAGCGTTGACGAAGGAGGTTACCCATGGAAAAAGTAAGTGTAGTAATTTTGGCTTATAATCAATTGCCTTATACAAGATTATGCATTGATAGTTTGTATATATATTCATCTCATATAGGTTTTGAACTTATCACTGTAAACAACGGTTCTACGGATGGAACTAGAGAATATTTTGACTCTCTTCCCAATGAAAAAAAGATAAATTTTGATGAAAATGTAGGAATAGAAAAAGCTATTAACGCTGCTTTAGATATTGCAGAGGGTGAATATTTTGCTCTAGTTAATAATGATATAATTCTCACTGAAAACTGGCTCGATAATTTAATTAAAGTATTAGAATCTGACCCTAAAATTGGAGCTGTGGTGCCTACCTGTAATGCCACATTAAATGATCAACTAACTTGTGCAAAATATTATAATACTACAGAGCTTCAAGAATTTGCAAGTAGCTTTAATAAATCAAATTTCAGAAAATGGGAAGAACGCTTAACTCTTACTATGTATCTTGTTTTATTCAGAACGATAGAACTTAAAGAATTAGGTGGATTAGATTTAGCCTACTGCCCAGCTGGATTTGATGATGATGATCTAAGTTTTAGATATAGAAGGTCAGGCTACAAAATCATATATACTTCTGACACTTATGTACATCATTATAGTGGAATGACTTTGAGAGATACCTATTCAAACACAACTCATATGAATAAAAACCTACAATATTTCATATCAAAATTCGGTGTAAATGTTTATGATGTAATAGCAATAGACTACAGAGTATTAAATAATTTAAACTATAGTAAGCCAGGGAATATAAATATACTTGCCATTGGTAAAAGCTGTGGAAATACTATTTTGAGAGTAAAAGATAATTTTAAGAAAAGCGAATCAGTCTATGATATTAAGTTAAGTTACTATTCTCTATCTGATAAATATTTAATAGATTTAAGCACTATATGTGAAAAAGTTTATTCTAATTCTCTTGAAAATATAGGCATAGAATTGAAGGATGAAAAATTTGACTGTATTCATATTGAAGAAAAAATAGAAAGTACAGACAAACTTTCAGCCTTACTAAAAACTCTTTTTGTTAACCTAAAAGACGACGGAGAGATAATATTTTTCCTCCCAAGTACACAAAATGATTCTAGTACTATTGATAACGAAAATTTAGATAAGTTAATTACTCAATCTGGCTATTCCATAATTTTAAATAGAATTGAAGGTCCCGATTATATGTATATTTTAACAAAGTCTCCAAATTAACAATCTAAATTTTCATCCTATTAATATTTTTCATGGCAATATTCGATTAATTACTTGAGTTGAATTATTTTGAATTTGAACTATATTAGAGCCTTTTTTTGCTCTCTTATCTGTCTCGAAGGATATAGTTCCAGTTACTCCTTGTATACTAATTTTATCAAGGAACTCCTTTTGCTTTTCCTGATTATCACTTTGAGCTGGATTTTCAAAAATGGACATAAGTACTTTCCCTGCATCATAGGTTAGTGCAGCTCTGGCATCCGGAAGCATCTTAAACTTATCCTCATACATTTTTTTAAATTCAATTGTGCCAGGCACTAAATCAGAAGCAAGAAACTGGCTTGAAAAATATGCTCCTTGTAGTTCATTTACTCCAAAGATTTCGCTATTATCCCATCCTTCTCCTCCAAGCAATGTAGCTTTAATTCCAAGTTGCCTTGCTTGTTTTGCAATATCAGAAACCCTATAATAATAATCGGGTAGTAGCAAAATATCATATGATGAACTCTTTAATTTGTTTAATGATTCACTATAATCTGTAGTATCTTTTTTATAGCTAGATGATACCGTAATCTTACCTCCTAGTTTTTCAAATTTTTCTTTGTAATAATCAGCTAACTCTTTAGAATACAAATCATCTTCATTATATACAATTGCTGCATTTTTATATTTTAGTGTTTCATTAGTAAATTGGGCTAAAGCGCTACCTTCAAATTCATCACTATAACAAAGATTATATATAAAATCCTTCCCCATTTTTGTAACATCCTTAGTGGTAACTGTTGCATTCAAGACTATAATTTGATTTTCAGCAGCAATTTTAGCAATTTCACTGCCACTATTGCTCTGAGACGATAAAATAATTGCTTTTACCTTTTCTTTACTTATAAGCTCCTTAAATGAACTGTCTATTTTCTCTTTACTATTTTCATCATCAAAATATATAACTTGTATGTTTTTCTTGTTAAAATCCTTCGTTAACAAATCCAGTGAGTTTTTACTTGATTGTCCAAAGCTCATTGAAGTTCCTGATAACGGCATTACAGCAACTACTTTAATGCTTTCTTTTTCTTTTGATGTTGTCTCCTTTTTTCCACATGCTGAAAAAAATAAAATCAGTATTAAAAAAGATAAAAAAATAGAGATGCTCTTCCTTAGCATAAGTATTCCCCTTTCTAATACTGATATTATTTACTATTTTTGATTTATAAATACGTATATAATCCATTAAATTTTTAATTGCTTATTGTAGCTGATTTTGGAAATCTAAAATGTCCTGTTATCTTAGGCATCCAATGCTGAAGTCTATCTTGCTCCTTAGTATATGGACCTCCATTATGAATAATATACGGTACTCCATCTTTTCTTCTCTTATCAGAAATTATCACCACATGCTGTGGATTATCAAAGGTTACAATATCTCCACCCTGCCACTGTTTCAAGTTTTCTGCATCATTTGCCTTTAATTCTAGTGTCAAGCTGTCAGCATTTTTGCTGAAAAACTCAAGTAAATTTGGTACTCTTCTAAAATCAATATTTCTATCAGGCTTACCTTCAACTCTTGGATATAATTTAAGGTTCTCACTTATATCCTTATCAATCATATCCTTAAAATTGTATCCAGCATTTTTTAGCGCTCTCCAAACAACATCTGTACATACACCTTCATTATCTGGAGGATATCCTCCTAAATAATACTTATTTGTGTATGCTGTCTTGTTTTTTGCATCCATTCTTGCGCCAGCCACAATATCATCTAAATCTAAAATTCCATCACCATCTTTATCATTGTTAACCACAACTTTGTCAACTTCTAAAGACTTTTCATTTACTTCATTTTTAATATTTACTATTTTGTTTGGCATACTTTTTATTACTTTTTTATCTTTTCTTATTACACCAATTGCTACTATTATAGTTATTAAAGCAATTATTAAAACTATATGTTTTAAATTTATCTTTTTCATAATAAACACCTACTCATATGTTTAATACGAAAAAGATTTAAAAAAGTTATTGTTAATCTTTTGAATGTTTGTAATAATTGAAAAATCTCATAAATGGAGTAACTCCTTTTAACAATTGAATTTTACTATTACTACTGCATGCTTTATCAATTAATTCACTGATAATTCTTTTATCTATGTTTTTTATTGCAAAATCTAGTTCATTATCATTTAAATTTTCTAGGTATCTTCTTAAAACAAGAGAATGATTATAATTTTCAAGTAATGGTTTAACCAGCTCTTCATATTCTCCTATACCACATATGTCATAAGCGGAGTATACGCCTGTTAATATTGAAGTAAACTGTCCGAAACCTAGTCCAGGTGAAATAGTTCCGAAACAATTTCCAACAAAATAGGTATTATCAACTTTAGGTCTATTACATATTCCCATCATATACCTAGTAATCTCAAATCTATCAGTTATCTTAAAGTTTTGATCTAAAGCTTTACAAGCTAAATTGTAAAATTTCTCCCACATAGTATTTATATCAAGTTTAATATTTTCAGGATAATCAGGGTAAGCAATAACAATATTAGCCTCTCTTTCAGAAAAAGGGATAACCCACGCATATCCTTTGGGTAATATCTCATAATTAAACCACACATGAGGAATATCTTTAACAAATTCACCTTCAACTGTTGCTCCTTTTATGGTGCAAGTAAGGTCAGTCTTATAATTTCCTAAATGGCATGCGTATTCTCCATCTCCGGTAGCTAGTATTACATGTTGAAAGTTTTTACATAGTTCTTCATACTCATAGATTGAATTAAAATTAATTTTTGATTCTATTTGTTTCTCTAATTGGTGTTCATATGAATCTTCATGCCTACCTCTGATATTTGTATAACCAATTTTTGTATCAATACTGCTAAGTTGATTTTTAGAATGGATAAACAATTTATTAACTTCACATATAGGTTTTAAATTTATATTATAATTATCTGCAAGATAAACTAAACTATCTTTTATAGGTCTATTAAAAACACTAAACATTGCTTCTGCATTTACAAATCTATCCCCTACACAATTTCTTTTTTCAAATATGGTTGGCTTAACTCCTTGTTTTTCTAGTGTTATAGCACAAGATAGACCTGCAATTCCTGCTCCCATAATAGCAACTTCCATTTTTACCACCTCTGATAATGTTTAGTATTTGATTTTTTTAAAACATCTATACTAGGGCACAACTATATATACCGTCATCTTTATATCTCCATTACTTTCTTTACTTTGCCAGTAAACATAAATCCAGCTAATACTGCGGTTATTGGTGCAACTAAAACAAGTCCGAAGCTTCCTACTAAAGTATGCAGAATTTCTGCAGAAACATAGGTTAGATTCATAATATTTATAACAGGTGTCCCTTGCGCCATAAAAACCATTAGCATAGCTGTATATCCTCCAGAGTATGCTAAAAGTAAAGTGCTAGCCATGGTTCCGATAACAGCCTTAGCTACTGAAAAACCTGCCTTAATAGCTTTAATTCTTGAAATCTCAGGGTTTATAAGAACTAATTCATAAACTGAAGCTGAAATATCCATTGTTACATCCATTAATGCACCAGAGGACGCAATAAATATTCCTGAAAGAAAAATTCTAGTTAAATTAAGATTACCATAGCCAGAATAAAGTAGTGATTCTGAAAAAGGTAATATTGCTCCATGTAATTTGAACTGCTTTCCAAAAACTAATGCTAATATACAAGTTGTACACATACCTATAAAAGCTCCTAAAAAAGCAACCAGAGATTTTTTATTTAGACCGCCAACTAGGTGTGTAGTTACTGCAATTATAACGGTAGTAATAATTAATGATATAAGAACAGGATCATAACCTTTTAAAAATAATGGAATTAATACTTTCCATATAGATAGAATTGTAAATATAAATGAAAGCACTGTCTTTAAACCTATTATCCCTGAAAATCCGATTAGAATTATAATGAATATTAAAAAAAGAATTGCTTCAATGTTTATCCTATAATGATCTATTACATTTACAAAAACAATTTCATTTCCACTATGGTCAATAACTACTAGAGCTTTATCCCCTTTTTTAAACATTTTATCAAGTTCTAGTTGACCTTTAAGTTCATTCGGCGAAGCAAATTCCTTTCCTTTAAACTTACCATTAAGAATCCTTACATTAACTGTCTCTACTCCGGTCTTCACTATTCCCCTTTGCTCAATATGTGAATCATCAACAGATAAAACTAGGGCTTTGCTCCTCATGCTGTGATTATATTTATCTTCAAATCCTGTTGGTAAAAAGAAAAGTATTAAATTCACTACTATCATTACTAGAATTACTATGATATCTTGTCTGATTTTTATTTTCATAATACAGTCATCTCCTAAAAAACAAGCGGGAGCAAAATCATTTGTCCCGCTTTATAAATATTTATTTAGATAAACCCATTATTGATACCATTTTTTTAAATATATCTGTGTTATCATAGAATCCTTTAAAAAGCTCTTCACCTTTTCCCATAGCATAAACTGGTACAGGCACTCCTGTATGCGCATAAGTTGTAAAACCAATACCAGCTTTATGGTCAATTATGTGAGTAATTGACATAGTAAGAGGATCATACCCACCATATAGTAATTTAGCTTGTTCATCAGTACTTCGCTTTGAAGATTCCAGCATACTTTGACTTAATGAAGTTTTAAGTTCTTCCATATCTTTAGGACTTATTGCCATACTTATTTGCTTTGCTGCGTCTTTGTCTGGATTCTTACTATCATTAGCTTTCTTATATAGGTCGTTATAAGTAGTTTCATCCATTGCGTCTAAACCGTAATATTGTTTTATAATAGGGAGCAAATCTTCTATTTTAGCATTTTCAGGAGTATGTCCATCCTTCCTATATTGATTAACTTTGTTTGTAAATTCATCATAGGATATATTTTGTTTTTCTAGCTTTTCAAAGAAAGTTGAATAATCTGTTCCTGCAAAGCCTATTCCAAGTCCGCCTGTTTCATGATCTGCTGTGGTTAGTATTAAAGTTTCATCCTTATGCTTGTTATAAAAATCTATAGCTTTTTGTACAGCTTGGTCGTAAGCAATAACTTCTTGAATAGTTGTAGCTGCATCATTTGCATGGCATGACCAGTCTATTTTTCCCCCTTCAATCATCATAAAGAAACCCTTATCATTATCTAGCACATCTATACCCTTTTGAGTAAATTCAGCTAAACTTATGCCATCAGCATTCTTGTTAATGCTATACGATAAAGCCTTCTCAGAATCAAGAACTGGACTTGTAGCAATTATCTTGCTTGACTTTGAATCTAATTTATTAAACTCTTCTTTTGTATTTACTACCTTATAACCATTCTTTTTTGCTTCTTCAAAAGCATCAGGTTTATCATTTTCTTTGCCCTTTGGAGTTAGAAATCCACCACCTCCAAAATAGTTGAAACCACTTTTTCCTAATTCAAGTTCTATATCATAATAATTGCTTCTTGTTGGTTGGTGAGCATAAAAACTTGCTGGAGTAGCATGATCTAAAGAAACTGATGAAACAACTCCTATTTTCATTCCAGCCTTCTTAGCCATTTCAGCTACAGATTCAAATTTTTGGGTCTTTTTAGGATCCATGTTAATTACACCTGATAGAGTTTTATTTCCTGACGCTATTGCGGTACCTGCAGATGCGGAATCTGTAATAAAACTACCTGCATCAAAAGTTGTACTCATTCCTTGAGATGGAAATTGTGTAAAGTGAAGTTTTGATACTTCTGGTGAATTTGCATTTTTCATTTTACCAAGATAATCTTCAGTTACACTTATTTGTGGCATTGCCATTCCATCGCCCACAAACAAAAATACATACTTAGGTTTTTTACCTGAATAAGTGTTTACCTTTGCACTTTTTTCATCAGATTTTTTGCCTCCACAGCCTGTAAACATTGCAGTAACTAAAATCATAAAACACATTGCTAGACTAATCCATATTTTCTTGCTTTTCATGTATTTACCTCCTTAATATTCAACACTTTGAATTTTACAATTTAAATATTAAGGTAATATTATGCAAATGTTAATTATTGTTAAAATATAAAAGAGATATAGTAATTAATTACTATACCTCTACCATCATCTCTATACTTGCACCAGGTGGTACCATTGGTGAAGCCATTGCATCAGGGTCTACCCTAAAATCAATAACTACTGGTCCATCCCACTCCATTGCTTGTTTTAAAGCTTCTTCTACTTGACCATTATTTTCAACTCTAATTCCACGGGCACCAAAGCCTTCAGCAATCTTCACAAAATCAGTTGCTTTTTCCAAGGTAGTACCTGAAAACCTCTTGCTGTAGAACAAATTCTGCCACTGCCTAACCATGCCTAATACGCCGTTGTTTAATAGAATTATTTTTACAGGAACATTATACCTTACTGCAGTTCCAAGTTCGTTTAGATTCATTCTAAAACTTCCATCTCCTGCGATATCAAAAACAGCTTCACCTGTTCCTAAGCTAGCACCTATTGCAGCTCCAAAACCGTATCCCATTGTTCCAAGTCCTCCAGAACTAATAAAAGTTCTAGGTTTAGTATAGGTATATGCTTGAGTAGCCCAAATTTGATTTTGACCAACTTCTGTAGTTAAAATTGCATTTCCTTTTGTTAACTCATGAAGTTTATTAATAACATAAACAGGATTTACGGAATCACTTTCTTTAACTTTGATAACCTTATCCTTATCTGTTTTAATCAAATCTTTAGCAAAAGTAGTCCACTCATTTGCTTCTCTTCCAGGTAAGTTTTGTAGCAAATCTTTTAAAACATCTGGTACACTGCCAATAACCCAAGTATCAGCCTTAATATTTTTAGAAACCTCAGCTTCATCAATATCAATATGAATTACTTTAGCATTTACAGCAAAGGTACTAGAATCACTAATAACTCTATCACTAAACCTAGCTCCTACTGCTATAACTAAATCACTTGAAGTTATACACTTATTTGAAGCAAAGGTTCCATGCATTCCAAGCATACCTGTAAACATAGGATGTAATCCATCAAAAGCACCTAATCCCATCATTGTACAGCATACTGGGCATTTTAACTTATCTTGAAGTTCAAATAATCCTTGTTGCGCTTCAGCTATATTACAGCCTCCACCAACAACTATTACTGGTTTAGTACAAGTACTTATTGCTTCAAGTGCTTCTTCAAGCTGCTGTTTATTAACCTGTTTTTTCTCAATACAAAAAGGCTTTTCTGGTTGATACTCACATTCCTTAGCTGTAACATCTTTAGGAATATCAATAAGTACTGGGCCCGGTCTTCCACTTGTAGCAATTTTAAAGGCTTTTCTGATTGTCGGAGCTAAATCTTCAACATTTTTAACTATAAAATTATGCTTTGTTATGGGCATAGTTATTCCAACAATATCAACTTCTTGAAAAGAGTCTTTGCCAATTAATGCAGTTCCTACTTGACCTGTAATTGCAATCATAGGAACAGAATCCATAAACGCAGTAGCAATACCAGTTACTAGATTTGTTGCACCAGGTCCTGAGGTAGCAAGACATACCCCAACCTTTCCTGTTGCTCTAGCATAACCATCAGCAGCATGTGCTGCACCTTGTTCATGGGAAACTAAAATATGTGTTAAGCCTTCTACTGAATATATCTCATCATAAATATTTAATACGCTTCCACCAGGGTATCCAAAAATCATGTCAACCCCTTGTTCTTTTAAACATTCAAGGAGAATTTTTGCTCCTCTAATTTTCATGTCAGTCCCTCCTTGAATTAGGAAAAATCGCCCCTTTATTAGCTGAAGAAACTGAATTTCTGTAAGTTCTTAAATAGCCTTTTGCTTCTTTCATTTTGCCTTCAGGTTTTCTTTTCTTTAATTCTTCATCGTCAACAAGTAAATTTAAGATTTTATTCTCTATATCTATTTCTATGAGATCTCCTTCTTTTACAAGAGCAATTGGTCCACCTTCAGCTGCTTCTGGAGAAACATGGCCAATTGAAGCGCCCCTAGTTGCTCCGGAAAATCTTCCATCAGTTATTAACGCAACACTTTTATCTAATCCCATTCCAGCCAAAGATGCAGTTGGAGAAAGCATCTCCTTCATTCCTGGTCCGCCTTTTGGTCCTTCATACCTAATAACCACTACATCTCCAGCATTAATCTTTCCATCAAAAATTGCTGCTGATACTTCTTCTTCACTGTCAAAAACTCTTGCTGGACCAGTGTGTTTCATCATTTCAGGAGCCACAGCTGATTTTTTAACTACTGCTCCATCTGGTGCCAGTGAGCCTTTTAAAACTACAAGTCCTCCTGTTGGACTATATGGGGCTTCAGCAGACCTAATAACTTCATTATTTTTTATTTTAGCATTTTTTACATTTTCATAAATAGTATTTCCAGTAACAGTCATACAATCATTATTTAATAAATCTTTACCTACTAATACATTTAATACCGCTGAAATTCCACCTGCTAGATGCAAATCCTCCACATGATGACTTCCTGCAGGGCTTAACTTGCAAATATTAGGTGTTCTAGCGTTTATTACATTGACGTAATCCAAATCAATTTCGACACCTACTTCATAAGCTATTGCTGGCAAATGAAGAAGTGAGTTTGTTGAACAGCCAAGTGCCATATCTGCTGTAATAGCATTTGTAAATGTATCTTGTGTCATAATATCTCTAGGTTTTATATCAGCCTTAACAAGTTCCATAATTTGCATACCAGTTTTTTTTGCAAGTCTTAATCTTTCAGAGTAAACTGCAGGAATAGTACCATTAAATGGCAGTGCCATCCCTAATACTTCTGTTAAACAATTCATTGAATTTGCTGTAAACATACCAGAACAAGAACCACAGGTTGGACAGGCTGAGTTTTCTAGTTCACAAAGTTCTTCTTGTGACATTTTACCAGAATTTACAGCACCAACACCTTCAAACACTGAATTTAAATCAGTAATCCTACCATTTGTCTTTCCTGCAAGCATAGCTCCACCACTAATAAATATTGAAGGCACATTGATTCTACCTGCAGCCATTAACATGCCAGGTACAACTTTGTCGCAGCTTGGTATAAAAACCAAACCATCAAACGCATGCGCCTCAGCAACAATTTCAATACTATCGGCAATTAACTGTCTTGAAGGAAGAGAATAACTCATTCCCGTATGATTCATTGCAATTCCATCACAAACAGCTATGGTACCAAATTCCACTGGTATTCCTCCAGCCATTCTAATTCCATCTTTAACTGCCTGTGCTATTTTATCTAAATTCATATGTCCTGGAACAATTTCACTATAAGAATTGACCACTCCAATAAGTGGTTTATTCATCTCTTCATCTATAAAGCCTAAAGCCTTAAGAAGTGAACGATGAGGTGCTCTTTCAACACCTTTTTTTGTTGCATCTGATTTCATAATTACCCCTCCTAGATTTCAGCTAAAACTAATTCTCCCATTTCTTTAGTTCCAACCTTTTTCATTCCTTCAGTATAAATATCACCAGTTCTATATCCTTTATTCAATACCGCTTCAACAGCAGCTTCTATAGCTCTTGCTGCTTCAGGCATATTTAATGAATACTCAAAAAGCATTCCACATGACAATATTTGTGCTAAAGGATTTGCTAAATCTTTACCTGCAATATCAGGTGCAGAACCATGTATAGGTTCATACATTCCAAAGCTATCTTCTCTAACACTTGCAGATGCAAGCATACCAATTGATCCTGTAATCATGGATGCTTCATCAGATAATATATCACCAAATAGATTGCTAGTTACAATAACATCAAATTGAGATGGTCTTCTTACAAGTTGCATTGCAGTGTTATCAACATACAAATGACTTAATTCAACCTCTGGATATTCCTTTGCTACTTCAGTAACTACTTCTCTCCATAATCTTGAAGATTCTAAGATATTAGCTTTATCTACAGATGTAACTCTTTTATCTCTTAGCATTGCAGCTTTAAAAGCGCAGTGTGCTATTCTTTTTATTTCATCTACAGAATATCTTTCAGTATCATAAGCAGTGTTGCCATCGTTTTCTCTGCCTCTTTCTCCGAAATATATTCCCCCAGTTAATTCTCTTACTACTAAAAGATCAACACCTTCATTTATTATGCTGTCCTTTAACGGTGAAGCGTCTTTTAACACATCATAAACTTTAGCAGGTCTTAAATTAGCATATAATCCAAGTCCGCCTCTTAAGCCTAATAGTGCTTTTTCTGGTCTTTGATCTCCAGGTAATACATCCCATTTAGGTCCCCCAACTGCACCTAAAAGTACTGCATCACTTTTTTTACATTCTTCTAAAGTTTCCTTTGGAAGTGGTGTTCCACATGCATCAATAGCACATCCACCAGCCAGCAACTTTACAAAATTTAATTTAGTATCAAATTTTGCTGCTACTTTTTCCATAACTTTTAAAGCTTGCTCTGTTATATCAACACCTATGCCATCTCCAGCAATAACTGCAATTTTGTATTCTTTCATTTTCATGCCCCCAATTTTTTTATTATTTTCCATTCCCTTTTTCATCTTGAAGCAATCTGAATTCTACTGAATCTACTAGTGCTTTCCAGCTAGCTTCAACTATATCATATGAAACTCCAACTGTAGTCCAGGTAGTGTTTCCATCTGTAGATTCTATCATAACACGTACCTTTGCACTGGTTGCTTTATTTCCGCCAATTACTCTTACCTTATAATCTGTTAAATACATGGATCCAATTGATTCATAAAAAACACTTAATGCTTTTCTAAGTGCAATATCTAGAGCATTTACCGGTCCTCTGCCTTCTGCAGCAGTTACTTCTACAACACCATTTACTCTGATTTTCATTGCAACTGTAGCACTAAGATCAGTAGGACTTGGGTCATCTATCATAACTTTATATTGTATCAATTCAAAAGAAGGCCTAAAAAGTCCAAGTTCCTTCCTTACTAGAAGTTCAAAGCTTCCTTCAGCTCCTTCAAATTGATAACCCTCATGCTCAAGCTCCTTAAGTCTTTTCATAATCCTAGCAGTTTCTACCGAATCCTTTTTTATGTCAGGGCTTACCTTGTTTATTATTGATAAAATTGTACTTCTACCTGATACTTCAGACATAAGAACACTTCGTTCGTTACCAACTGCCATTGGACTTATATGTTCAAAAGAAATAGGGTTTTTTTGAATAGCATCGATGTGCATTCCCCCCTTATGAGCAAAAGCGCAGCTTCCTACATATGGAGCCCTTTCATTAGGTATGATATTGCTAATCTCGCATATATATCTATAATCACTAACTAATTTATCAACATTTTCAAGAGGAATAGCAGAATAATTCATTTTAAGCATTAAATTTGCAATTATTGTACTTAGATTTGCATTTCCACATCTTTCTCCAAGTCCAGTAAAAGTACCTTGAACGTGTCTCATACCGCATTCTACTGCTACTAGTGAATTTGCAACCGCTGTGCCAGAATCATCATGACAGTGAATTCCTAAATTAGTAAAACCTCTTTCAATTAAAGAATCAACTATTTCCTTAAGTTCTCCTGGTAACATACCGCCATTAGTATCACAAAGTACAATCCAATCTGCACCAGCAATTTTAGCAGTATCTAAAACTTTTATTGCATATTCCGGATTATTCTTATATCCATCAAAGAAATGCTCAGCATCAAAAACTACTTCCTTATTTAATTTCTTAAAATAAGAAATACTATCTTTAATCATTGCTAAATTCTCATTTAAAGTAGTTTTTATTATATCTGTCACATGAAAATCCCATGTCTTTCCAAAGATACATATTACCTCAACTCCCGATTTTAACAGAGCCTTAATATTACTATCTTCCTCTACTTTAATGTTTGCTTTTCTTGTACTTCCAAAAGCACATAACTTAGCATTTTTTAGCTTTATTTCTTTAATTTTTTCAAAAAACTCATTATCTTTTGGGTTCGAACTAGGGTTTCCAGCTTCAATGTAGCTTACTCCTATTTCATCTAATTTTTGAGTTATTTTGATTTTGTCTTTAACACTAAAAGATATTCCTTGAGCCTGTGACCCATCTCTTAGTGTGCTGTCAAAAATATATACTTTATTATCCATTATTCCCCACCACCTTTCACCGATATGCTTAGAAAACCAAGTTCATTTTTACTTTTATTAGGCGTATTCAAAAAAATAACTAGTCAGTATGCTAGTATATTTTGCACCATACTTCGTCAACTAAGCCCACAGATAGCATAACTATCCGAAGGACCTGTTTCCTTGTCTGGCACAAAATATCCGTCGCATCTTTGACTTGTTATTTTATTTCATATACCTTAAAAAACTTGGTTCTCTTAAACAATAATACAAGCTAAGGATTTTATACTTGCAATATTATAAGTATTTAATTTAAATTATTTTTTCATCCAAGACATCATTTTTCTAAGTTCTGCACCAACCTGTTCGATTTGATGCTCACTTTCACGTCTCTTTACTGCATTGAAGTATGGTCTTCCAACTTGATTTTCAAGCAACCAGTTTCTTGCAAAAACTCCTGTTTGAATATCAGTCAAAACTTCCTTCATAGCTTTTTTAGTATCTTGTGTAATTATCTTATTTCCTGTTATATAATCACCGTATTCTGCAGTATCACTTACAGAATATCTCATATAGTTTAAACCACCTTGGTTTATTAAATCTACAATAAGCTTCATTTCATGGCAACATTCAAAATATGCCATTTCTGGTTGATAACCTGCTTCTACTAAAGTTTCAAAACCAGCTTTTATTAAAGCAGTTACTCCACCACATAATACAGCTTGCTCTCCAAATAAATCAGTTTCTGTTTCTTCTTTGAAAGAAGTTTCCATAACGCCAGCTCTAGCTCCACCAATTCCTAAAGCATATGCTAGTGCGATATCTTTAGCATGACCTGATGCATCTTGATGGATTGCAATTAAGCAAGGAACTCCACGACCTTCTAAATATTGACTTCTTACAGTATGTCCTGGTCCCTTAGGTGCTATTAAGAATACATCAACATCTGCAGGTGGTACTATCTGTCCAAAATGGATACTAAATCCATGCGCGAATACTAGTGCCTTTCCTGGAGCAAGGTTTGGCTCAATACTGTCTTTGTAAAGCTTTGATTGCTTTTCATCATTGATCAGAATCATAATGATATCTGCAGCTTTAGCAGCATCAGCAGCTGTCATAACTTTAAGACCTGCTTCCTCAGCTTTAGCCCATGATTTACTTCCAACATAAAGTCCTACAATTACATCAACACCACTTTCATGCAAGTTTAATGCATGTGCATGTCCTTGGCTACCATATCCTATTACAGCAACCTTCTTACCTTTTAAATTTTCTAAACTACATTCTTGTTCATAATACATCTTTGCCATTATTAATGCCCCCTAAATATTTTTTATTTTTATATGATTAGATTATTGCTTCGGCTCCCCTTTGCATAGCAATATATCCACTACAAACTTTTTCTACAATTCCAAAAGGCTCTATCAAATTTTCAAAGGCGCTTAATTTGTTATTATCTCCAGTAATTTCGATAGTTAGCGTAGTTTGTGTTACATCAACAATTGAAACTCTGAAAATATTTACAATATTAATTATTTCTTGTCTGTTATTACCTTCTGCTTTTACTTTTAAAAGCATAATTTGCTTACAAATTGAATTCGATATATCTAATTGTTCTACTTTATGTACATCTTCTAGTTTTTTAATTTGTTTAATTATCTGATCAATTCCATCTTCGTCTTCAACTTTTGTAAGTAAAGTTATTCGCGTAAGCCTTTCATTTTCGGTGGGACCAGCTGCCACACTCTCAATGTTAAAACTTCTTCGATTGAACAATGCACATACTCTTGTTAAAACTCCAGGGTTGTTGTCAACTAAAATTGACAATACATGTGATACCAATATAGTCCCTCCTCGCAACGCAAAATATAACTAGTTACTTTACAATTAACTAATTATACGGAAATTGTAATTTGCTTTTAACTTTCTATGTATCGTAACATCAAAAAATAAAATTGTCAACGTTAATCCGAATATTAAGAATAATTTCTGATTGATTAGTGATAATGTCTTAGTGTACCACACTGGATTATGTCCCAAATAGATAACTTATAGTAAAATAGACCTCATGACTAAGAAATGAGGTGGACATAATCAGAAAGGTGATTTTAACTATGGAAGAAAATGATAAGTACATAACTATAAAAAAGTTGGTAGAAACAAATGGTAATAAGAAGAGAGCTGCGCTTGTTCTTAACTGTTCAATCAGACATATTAATCGGATGATTAAAGGGTATAAAGAGCGTGGAAAAGAATACTTTGTTCATGGTAATCGTGGTAGAAAACCAGCTAACGCTTTTGATGAAGAAAAAAACTATTTAATCCTTAATCTATACCGAACAAAATATCCCGATGCTAACTTAACTCATTTTTCGGAGTTGCTAGCAAAACATGAAGATATCAAAGCATCTCCAAGCACAATCAGGTCTATCCTTATGCAGGAATTCATCCTGTCTCCTAAGGCTAAGCGTGCTACAAGAAAGAAAATTAAAGAACAGCTAAAAGAATTAAAAAGCAAAGCAAAAACTAGAAAAGAGTTAGCGGAAATACAAACTGCTATTGTTGCTGCTGAAGATGCACATCCAAGACGTCCTAGATGTGCTTACGCAGGCGAAATGCTCCAGATGGATGCTTCTGTGCATATCTGGTTTGGTAAAGAAAAAACTCAATTACACATAGCTGTAGATGATGCTACAGGTGCTATTGTAGGAGCTTACTTTGACTCACAAGAAACCCTAAACGGGTATTATAATGTATTGCATCAAGTTCTTACACAATACGGAATTCCGTACATGCTCTTTACTGATAGACGTACTGTATTTGAGTATAAGCAAAAAAAATCCCCTTCAATTGAAGAGGATACTTTCACACAATTTAGTTATGCCTGTAAACAGCTAGGCATAGAAATTAAAACAAGCAGTGTTGCTCAATCTAAAGGGCGCGTAGAAAGAATGTTTCAGACTCTACAATCACGCCTCCCCTTAGAAATGAGACTCGCTCACATAAGCACAATTGAGCAAGCAAATGAATTCTTAAACTCCTACATAAAAGAATTCAATGCTCAGTTTGCTTTACCTTTAGATAATAACAAAACTGTATTTGAAACGCAAGTTGACATTAAAAAAATCAACTTGATTCTTGCTGTTCTTAGTAGTCGAAAAGTAGACAGCGGAAGCTGTATAAAGTTTAATAACTCTTACTATCTTCCAGTTGATAGCAATGGACATCCAGTGCACTATCGTAAAGGAACCTCCGGTATGGTTATAAAGGCTTTTGATGCTGGATTGTACTATTGCGTAAATGAACAAGTTTATGGGTTAGATCTACTTCCAAATCATGTTCTTTCATCGAAAAACTTTGATTTGGAAGTAGCACCAAAAGATCCACAAAAACGATATATACCGCCAATGAGCCATCCATGGAAACAAGCCTCATTTGAACATTATTGTAATAAACAAAATCATCGAAAACAACTTACAGCATAAAAAGACAAGTCTAGAAAGCGTTAGCTTAGAATTAATTGGTTCTATGTTGTGCTTGCCATACTCAAATATATCATTTGAAGTACAATAAAGCACCAGCATTTGCTGGTGCTAATAATTAAAAGTTTTTGGGACATTTTTGAAAATGCTTGACACGTTAATCCGAATATTAAGAATAATTTTTCAAGTTTAGTTTGTGACTATTGCTATAGTCAAATAAGCTGAAAAAAATCACTTCAGCATGTCTGACTCTTTATGAGAAGCAAGTTCTTTGAAAAAATATTATAAGTGTTGAACTTGCTTCTCTATGCTGTCTACACTTATATATATTTTTTTACATTTTGCATTGACATATTATTTCATTAGTAGTATATTAAACTAAAGTTAAATTTTAAAAACGTTGATAGGGACGAGTAATCATTTTGATATTCTTAAGAGAGTGGGGTTAGGTGCAAGCCCATGAACAATCAAATGACCAAAATCACCCTGGAGTTGCAAAGCTGAAACTAAGTAAGCTACGCCGGCAATATGTCGTTACTAAATTAAGTTATAAATTTGGGTGGTACCGCGAACAGACTCCTCGCCCCAGGCAGGATGTGCTGTTTTTTTTATACAATTAAATAACCAAAAGCTTTGATTAGGAAAGAGTAATTAGCATGATATTCGAAAGAGAGTGGGATAAGGTGAGAGCCCATGAAGAATCAACTAATGAAAATCATCCTATAGCTGCAAGCTGAAACTATTGAAATCAATTTAGTAAGCCGTGCCGGTAATGCCGTTATTAAACAAGTTATAAATTTGGGTGGCACCGCGAATAGACTATCGCCCCAAGCGAAAGGTCTATTTTTTTTATGCAAAATTATATTATTATTGTTTTTGCTAAGTAATGTTTAATTGGGGAATTATATTTACTTAGATTTATATATAAATATCAAGGGGGCTTATTATAATCAAGGATTATCCTTACCAATCAACCTTAAGGTAAAAAGAAAAGACCTTACAAAAGGTCTTTCCTGGTTATCTATAATTAAACAAGCTGAAAAAAATCACTTCAGCTTGTCTGATTTTTTTACGAGAAGTAAGTTCTTTGAATAAACGTATAAATAGTAGAACTTGCTTCTTTATAAACAGATTTCTATTATCTTATTTAAAACTTCTTTTTCAGAAGAATCATTAACTACTGTATAATCACTATATTTTTTGTATAAAGGATATCGTTCTTTATGTAAATCATACAGATAGCTTTTATTATTCTTTATTAATGGTCTGCTAGTATCATCAATATCTTCTAAGATTTTATCAATAGGTCTATCTATAAATATGATAATGCTGTTTTTTCTAAGTTCTATCATGTTTGCTTCGATTTTGATTACTCCACCACCAGTAGAAATAACATTACCTTTTTTTGACTTATTTCAATTATTGCATTACTTTCAATTTCTCGAAAGAATACTTCACCATTTTTGAATATTTCAGATATTGTTTTGCCTTGTTGTTTTTCAACATATTGGTCAACATCAACGAAATTTTTATTTAGCTCTTTTGCAATTAATTCTCCAATTGTTGTTTTTCCACAACCAGACATACCAATTAAAACAATATTTAAATCACTATTCATAAATGTTCTCCATCAAATTTTTATAGATTTTGTCAGCAATGTTTCTATCAATTGAGATGTTATTCCATAATTCCTCTGCAGCAAGAGCTTGCCCAATTAGCATATAAAGTCCATTTGCTGTTTTAGCTCCAACTTCATTAGCATACTTTAGAAACAAAGTTTCAAATGGATTATAAATTAAATCCACTGCAGTTTCAAATCTTGATATTACAGCTTCCTCTACTGGAGAAGAATTAATATTGGGGTACATTCCAAGGGGAGTGCAGTTAACAATAATATCTCCTGATGCATTTGCAATTAGCTCATTGTAACTAATTATTTTATTATTGCTAATTTTAACACCTTTTTCAATTTTCCTAGTTACTAAAGTAATTTCAGAAACCCCTCTATCTTCAAAATACTGAGTTATTGCTTTTGATGCTCCACCAGTTCCTAAAACTATAATTTTTTTATTCTTAATTTCCACATTGTGCTTATCTAAAAGCATACCAAATCCTAAATAATCAGTATTAAAACCAGTAGCTATTCCGTTATTAAAGCATATAGTATTTACTGCACCGATTTTTTCAGCTTCTATTGAAATATGATCTAGTAATCTAATCACTTCAACTTTATATGGTATTGTTACATTCACTCCGAGAACTCCTAATACCTTTAAACCTTCAGTTGCTACTCTAAGTTTATCTTTTTCTACTTCAAAAAGATTGTAGTTTCCGTTAATATTCAATTCTTTAAAAATAAGATTATGTATTTGTGGAGATATGCTATGTCCTAGTTTTTCTCCTAATAATCCGTATACATTTCTCAAAGAGTTCTCTCCTATCTATATAAATTCTCTTGATTTACTAAAACTAATTTCATGGATAAACCCATCACCAATTGCTTTTAGTAAAATTAAATTTATTTTATCTCCATTCATCTTTTTATCTCTAGCTATTATTTCTATTATATCTTTAGATTCTAGACCATTTACCTTTAGCGGTAACTTATATTTTCCAAGCATTTGCCCAATTTTTTCTAGATTACCTGCTTTAGTAATTCCTAAAGATTGACTTTTTTCAGTTATCCAATACATTCCTATAGCAACTGCCTCACCATGAGTATATTTTGAGTAGTTATAATATTGCTCAATTGCATGCCCTATAGTATGTCCAAAATTTAATAGCATCCTTTCACCAGTATCCCTTTCATCAAGTTCAACTATATTTCTCTTTATATTGCAACATAAATAAATTATTTCTTCGATATTACTTAATAACTCTTCATCGCTTCCAAAAGAAAAAAGCTTATTGAACAGTTCTTCATCTTTTATTGCACCATATTTTATTGCTTCTGCTATTCCATCGTGCAAAACTCTTTCAGGAAGTGTCCTAAGAAACTCCGGGTCAATTAATACTGCCATAGGGTGATAAAAGCTTCCAACTAAATTTTTACCACTTTCTAAATCCACAGCAACTTTTCCACCAATTGAACTATCAATTTGAGCTAAAAGAGTTGTGGGAATTTGAATATAGGGAACTCCTCTTAAAAAAGTTGAAGCAGCAAATCCGCCTAAATCTCCAACTACACCGCCACCGAAAGTAATTATTAAATCCGATCTGGTTAATTGGAAGTCTACCATATGGCAATATATTTTTTCTAATTCTTTTAAAGATTTACTAGTTTCACCAGGTTTTATAACATGGATATCTACAATATAATTATTATTTTTAAGTTCTAAACAAAGCTTTTGCCCATAAAGCCTATTTACATTTTCATCCGTTATTATAAAAACTTTAGTTCCTCCGAATGTCTTTTTTATTGTTTTACCAATTTTGCTGAACAAACCATTCTGAATAGTTATATAATAACTCTTCTCTGGTAAGTTAACTTTCATGTTCTTCAAAAAACTCCCCCCTTTTCCTACGTATATAAATCTATAATATTGTACCATAATATTAATAAAAAAACACAAAATTGAACCTAATATATATGAAGGGAAATTTTAATTTATATGAAAATAGCTAAAAAATCATAATAATTTTTTAGCTATATAAATATGAAGTCATTTCTTAATAGCAAAGTAGTCTTGCTACTTAAAGTAATACTTTTCAATTATGCAGGTTTAAAATCAGTAGTTAAAACATCTGCAATTTCACAAATAGTAACATTATATAAGGAATCTTTTAAGTTTATAATATATGGTTCTATTAGTTTATCATTTTCTTTGAAGATTTTGATTTTAGGCCTTAAACAACAATCTGGATAGTTCTCAACTACTATGCCTACAAAATTATTTGTTAGCATAACACAAGTTCCAACTGGAAAAGGGGCAACTATTTTAGAAAATTTTTGTACGATGTTTATATCAAAGAATGTTCCTCCACCACCCATAATATATTCCATTGCTTCTGAAGGATTTACTCTTTTTCTATACGGTCTATCTGATGTAAGTGCATCATATACATCTGCAACGGCAATTATTCTCCCGAATTGAGTTATATCATATCCCTTCAAGCTACTAGGATATCCCGACCCATCAAACCTTTCATGATGAGACAATATTCCCATATACGCTTTTGTATGTGTTAATAACTTTTCTTTAACATATTTATACCCAGTTTCAGGGTGTTTTTTCATTTCAGTAAACTCATCAGTAGTTAGAGGTCCTTGTTTATCAACAATTTCTATAGGAACAAATATTTTTCCGACATCATGTAATAAAGCAGCTATTCCTAATAAATATAAATCTTTTGATGATAGATTTAGGGCTACCCCAATTACTAATGACAGCACTGTTACATTAACCGAATGATAAAATGTATAATTACTTGCTACTTTTAAGTCAATCATATTTATCATTAAATCTTTATTTGAAGATATTTCATCTACTATATTACCAACTAAATTTTCCAAGGATTCAAAAGATTTTTGAATTTCTTTTTTATCGTTTTTGTTTATATTCATCATATTTTTCACTGCTGAAACAGTTTTCATTTTTAATTCTTCGCTAATAAGCTCTTCGACACAAATACCTTCAGAAAGCGAATCTTCAATATATAGTCCGAAATACCCTAAAAGAATTATCTTAGGTATATAACTATCAATTATTACAGATCCTTGTCTGAGTAATATTTCTCCCATTTCTCCATATAGTGTTTTTCCTAGTATCATTCCATCTGTAACATTCTCTATAGGTACATATCTCATCTAGCGCCTGTCCTTTCTTAATGAAATCATTTTCTAAGTTGTTACTATATTTTATTTTATGCATATTTATTAGAATATCATTATTTCTATGCAAATGGTATAGTTATATCGCGAAAGTGCAAATAAATTCCACAAACAATCTACTTTTTCCGCTAATTATGGTGTGAAATTCCATCATAAAGCTTATACCCTATTAAAGTTGTTATTTGATTGCATAATAAAAAGCAGTTTGTTAATCACTTAACTCTCCACTTTTATTGAAAAACTATTTAAGTAATGATGTTTTTTATCCTTCTAAGACTCTCGCAAAATTTTCTTCCAACTTACTTAATCTACCAACAATAGCCTCCGGTTTTTTTTTCATGCCCTGCCTAAACCACTGTACAAGTAAGCCAATAAATGCAAGAGAAAAAAAGTTACAAATTAACTCTTTATCTTCCTCTTTCAACCCCATATTCTGCAACACTTCTCTCACAACTCCAGCAAGTAAGCCATTTGTAATCTTATACATGATACTGTCTAAATTATCTCTCTCTGTATACTTAAATGTATTAAGGCAAAACTTCTTATTTTTTTCGATGTAAAGTAATATATTCAAATATCCCTCTGTCCAAGTTTCATAGCTTTTATTCTCAGAAATACTCTCAACAACTTCAGTTTTATATATCCACTCAAGTAAATCAAAAATGCTTTGAAAGTGGTAATAAAAGGTTTGTCTATTGAGTTCACAGTTATCTACAATATCTTGAACAGTAATTTTATTAAGTGGAATTTTCTCCATTAACTGTTTTAAAGAATTTGCAAGAGCTTTCTTGGTTATTAACGAACTTGGCATTACGCCACCTCCTAAATTAATAAAGGCTTCATTAAAATACAATAATTGCTTAATTAAAGCTACCATTTAGCTATCTGCGGTTGTAGTAAATTTATTTTCTGAAAAATCCTACCAAAACAATATTGATATATCAATATAATTATATACATTTACATCTGTATATATCAATGTAACTTCACATTGATATGCAAATAAATTTTTTAGCTTTCTCATTCAAAATATCATTTAATAAAAAAATCAGATAAATAACTATGGAGCTACTTATCTGATTTCTTTTTTATTTTTTTATTTAAGTATTAAATCCATTAACTCTTCAACTGTAGAAACAATAAAGTCTGCACCCTCTGCCATTAATTCCTCCTTGCCTCTAAATCCCCAAGCTACTCCAACTGACTTCAATCTAGCATTTTTTGCCGTCTTTATATCAATATTTGAATCACCAACATAAATACATTCCTCTGAATTCACTTTAAATTCTTCCATAACTTCAAAAACTGTAGCTGGATTTGGTTTTGTTGGATAGTTCGCTCTTTGTCCAAACGCAATTTGGAATCTATCATTAAAAAAATGTTGAACCACTTCTACTGTAAATTCATGAGGCTTGTTAGACACAACTGCCAACTTTATTCCTCTTTCAATTAAACAATCAAGAAGGTTAATAATACCTTCATAGGGTCTTGTTACATCTAACATGTGAGCTTCATAAAACTTATCATATAAAGCTAATACCTCATTAATAACTTCTGGTGAATTTTGATTAAGTGGAACTATTCTTTCGATTAATTTATATCTTCCATCACCTACAAATGCTTTATAAGCTTCTATATTATGTGTTGGAAATTCACATAATTCAAGTGCATAATTGCATGCATTTGCAAGATCTTCTATTGTATTTAATAAGGTTCCGTCTAGGTCAAAAATAACTGCTTTATACATTTTTCATACCTCTTGCTTCTTTTCAGAACTTACTTCTGTTATTAGATGAATAGATTTACATTTGAATCTTCAGCTTCACCTAAGTAATATCCTACTCCACCAATCTTGATTCCGTCAATAAGTTCTTCTTCCTTTAAACCCATAACATCCATTGACATTGAACATGCAACTATTTCAACTCCACTGTTAATTGCAGATTGAATTAAATCTTCCAGTGAATCTATATTTTTATTTTTCATAACTTTTCTAATCATCTTTCCGCCCATACCCATCATGTTCATATTAGAAAGTTTTAGTTTTTTGCTACCTCTTGGCATCATGAATCCAAACATAGAGTCCATAAACCCTTTACTAACAGTTACTTTTTCAGGTTTTCTTAATATATTTAGGCCCCAGAAGGTGAAGAACATAGTAACTTTTTTGCCCATAGTGGCTGCTCCATTTGCTATTATGAAGGCTGCAATTGCTTTATCTAAATCCCCACTAAACACTACCATTGTTTTATTATCTTTTATTATTTCTTTGTCTGAGAATATTTTATTTGAGTTTTTATTTTTGTCGCCCTTTTTTATGAACGCATAAATCATACCTTTTTCTTTTCTTAAATCTACTAACTCATTATTTGTTTTGTCACACCAAGATTTAATATCTTCATAGAAACCAGGATCTGAAGCTGTAACTTTGAGTATTTGACCATCACTTAATTCATCAACATTAGCCTTAACTTGAATTAGTGGTCCTGGGCAACACAATCCGCAGGCATCTAGACTTTTATCATAACTGTCTTTACTTTTGTTAATTTCTTCTTTTATTACTTGAGTATCTTGTTCTAAATTTTTAATTATCTCTTTTTTTTTAGGAATAAATTTTTGCGATGATACAGATTTATAGCCTCCAGTTAAGTTTTTAACTTTGAACCCTTGTTGCCCTAAAATTCTTGCAGCAACATAACCTCTTAGCCCAACCTGACAATATTCAAGAATTTCTTTGTTTTTATCAAGTTCTCCAATTCTTTCTCTAAGGCTGTCTACTGGAATATTTATAGCACCTTCAATGTGACCATTGTTAAATTCCATTTCAGTACGAACATCTAATAACATGGCATTTTCCTTATTATAAGCCATAAACTCATCTGTAGTTAATACTTCCATTCTACCCGCTAATACATTTTGAGCTACATAGCCTGCCATATTAACTGGATCTTTTGCAGAAGAAAATGGTGGCGCATAGGAAAGTTCTAATTCTGTCAAATCGTTAACAGTTCCTCCAAGTCTAATAACTGTAGCTAGTACATCAATTCTCTTGTCAACTCCATCATAACCTACCCCTTGAGCTCCAAGTATTTTACCTTCATCATTAAAAATAAGCTTTAATGTCATAGATAGAGCACCTGGATAGTAGGAAGCATGGGAAACTGGATGTACAAATATAACTTTATGTGGAATATTAAGTCTAGTTAAAGTTCTTTCATTATTACCAGTGCTTGCAGCAGTTAACCCAAAAACTTTAATAATTGCAGTTCCTTGAGTACCTTTATAGGTTGTATTTAAACCGGCAATATTATCCGCTGCTATTCTACCTTGTTTATTTGCAGGACCAGCTAGTGGAATTGCAGTATTTGTCTTGTTAATAAAATCTACAACTTCGATTGCATCACCTACTGCATATACGCCCTCTGCACTAGTTTCCATTTTATCGTTAACTAATATATGTCCCTTAACCCCTAATTTAATGCCAGCCTCTTTTACAAATGCAGTATCTGGAAATACACCTATGGCTAATATAACTAAATCTGTTGATACCTTTATTCCACTATTTAAAATTACTTCTATGCCTGTACCAGTATCCTTGAAAGCTTTTACTCCATCATTAAGAATTATGTCTACACCATTGTCTGAAATCTCTTTTTCTACTGTTAAAACAACATCTGTATCAAAAGGTGCCAATATATGAGGAGCTGCCTCAATTAGTGTAACCTCTAGACCTCTTTCCTTAAGATTTTCAGCCATTTCTATTCCTACAAAGCCTCCACCTATAACAACCGCACTTTTAGTGCCTTTTTTATCTACATAGGTTTTTATATTATCAGTATCTGGAATATTTCTTAAGGTAAATAGCTTATCACTATTGATTCCTTCTATATTGGGTTTTATTGCTTTAGCACCTGGTGATAAAACTAAATAATCATAACTTTCTTCATAGGTACCCTTGGTTTTACTATTAACAGTTACAGTTTTTCTTGTAGTATCCATTGCTACTACTTCACTGTTATTTCTTACATCTATATTAAATCTAGCCTTCATACTCTCAGGTGTTTGTACTAAAAGCTTATCTCTTTCTTTAATAGTTTCTCCAATATAATACGGTAATCCACAATTTGCAAAAGAAATGTATTCATCTCTTTCAAACATTATGATTTCTGCTGTTTCATCTAATCTTCTAAGTCTCGCTGCTGTAGAAGCACCTCCAGCTACACCACCAATAATTAATACCTTCTTACTCACATCTATTCCTCCTTCTAATTAGTAGTCTATTAGCTTATTTCAAATATTGAATTTATAATATTAACGATTCTTTGATCTTTAATTCTATAATTAATTTCTAGACCATTTCTATGACCCTCAATTATTCCTGCAGCTCGAAGCTTTTGAAGATGTTGAGATACAGTAGATTGAGGAACCTGAAGACAAGTATACATATTTCCAACATTGCTTTGTCCATGTTCGGATAAGTTTTTTACAATACAAAGTCTAATAGGGTGCGCCAATACTTTTAAAATTTCTGAAATCTCATTATATTTCATGTAATCTCTATCCATAGCTTCCCCTCTTTCTTTAATTTGTATTTTTCTAAAGGCTCCTTTATCAGCTCTTAGGTCTTTCTAGTGAGCTATAATTTTTACTTGCTTATATTGTATCTCCATGAAGAAATTCCTCTATGTAGATGATATAGGTTGGTAAAATCATTACTCTCTAATGTATCCACAGCTCTTGGACTTCTTCCACCTGATGCGCAATATACAAGCACTGGCTTATCCTTATATTCATCAAGTTCATCAATTTTAGAAGATAAAACCTGTACTGGCATAAGCCTTGCACCTGGAATATGACCATCTTCATACTCCTCTTTAGTCCTTACGTCTAAAATTACAAGATCTTTATTTTCATTAATTAATTTATAGGCCTCTTCTGCACTTACATTTTTAACATTTGAATCACACATATTAACTTCCCCTTTCAAAACTTAAGGTTTTCTCTTTGTTTAAATAAACAATATCGTAATATTACGATATAACAATATAATAACATACTTAATATAAAAATCAATAGTTTTTTCAAAAATAATATAAAAAAGCTAGTTCAAATTAGAAATTGCTTTCTAGCATGAGCTAACTTTCTCTTTATCCTTCCATAAAAATTAATTTATCAACATTAATTTTAATCTTAAAAGGTAGTGGTCTTTTCTTGAGTGATCTCCCACTCTTCTTTTGAAATATCCCAAAGTACATGATAATCTTTTAAATTTTCAGGTGGTGAGTTAAATTTTAAGTAAACAATAACCCTAAATAGAGTTTCACTTATGAAAACAGTCCAACAGTCAAAAACATTTATATCTTCTATATCCATAGATAATTCCATATAGTGCGCACGAATACCAATATATTTAATACTGTCTTTGATTTTATTCGTAATTTTAATATTGCATCCCCATTCAGTAGCAGAAATAATGTTTTCTTGAAACTTTACTGCCTTTGAAATATTCTTACACCCTGTCAGTTTTGCTGAAGCAACGGTTGGTGGATTATTGAATATCTCTTCCCTGCTGCCAATTGACTCTAGGTGTCCATTTTGAAGAATACAAATATTTTCACACACCCGATAGGCTTCTTCCATATTATGTGTTACGAATACAGTGGAACCTTTAAACTCTGACAAATCTTCTTTTAATTCATCTATCATTCTATTTCTAAGATACTCATCCAAAGCAGAGAATGGTTCGTCTAATAAAAGTACCTCCGGCTCCATAATAAGTGCTCTAGCTAAAGCTACCCTCTGTTGCTGCCCACCGGATAATTGATAAGGATACTTTTTTTCCATACCCTGTAAATTCATCATTTCAAGTTTTTTATTAATTTTATATGCCTTTTCAGAAGACTTTATACTTCTATCAAGTCCAAAACCAATATTACGTTCCACATTCATATGAGGAAACAATGCATAGTTTTGAAAGAGAAATCCAACTTTTCTATATCTTATAGGCATATTTATATTATTTTCCGAATCAAACAAAACACTATCATTTAATACTATTTTACCAAAATCAGGTGTTTCTATACCCGAAATGCATCTCAAAGTCATACTTTTTCCTGAACCTGAGGCTCCCAAGAGTCCCAATGCTCCATTCATTGTGTCAAAATTTACTTCTAACTGAAACCCTGACAGCTTTTTTCCAATGTTAACATATAAACCCATGCTATTTCCTCCTTGCAGAGGACACAAGAAAATATTGTTTCTCAGTCCATTTATCTGTAAGCATCATAACTACTAATGATATTATGAAAATCAACAAAACCCACATAATAGCAGTGTTATTCTCTCCACTTTCAACTGCAAAGTATATGGCTATTGGCATAGTCTCAGTCTTTCCAGGTATGCTACCAGCAACCATTAACGTTGCCCCAAACTCTCCGAGTGCTCTTGCATAAGCTAGCATGGTACCCGCAGCAATCCCTGGCCAAGCAAGTGGTATTGCTACTTTCCAAAACAATTTCCACTCTGAAACTCCAAGTGTTCTTGCTGCATTTAGCATATTAACATCTATTTGTTCAAAAGCTCCAACACTGGTCTTGTACATTAATGGGAAGGCTACAATTGTTGCAGCAAGAACTGTAGCCCACCATGTAAATATAATATTAATGCCTATGCTAGATAATGCCTTTCCTATAGCTCCATTCTTACCAATTATTAATAATAAAATAAACCCTACCACTGTTGGTGGAAGTACTATAGGAAGTGTCAGAATAGCATCCAAAAATCCTTTTGCTTTGCCTTTATATCTACACATAAACCACGCTGCTGTAATACCAAGAAAAAAAACTATAATTGTTGCAGTAATTGCGGTTCTTATAGAAATCCATAAAGGTGATAAATCTGACATTTCTCTACACCTCCTTATTTTACTTTAGTAAAAAATCAAATCCATATTTCTCAAAAGTAGCTTTTGAATTTTTTTGTGACAAGTATTTCAAAAATTCTTTTGCAGCATCTACATTCTTACTGCTCTTAATTACTGCAGCTGGGTATACTACAGGAGTATTGTACATATCTTTAGTTGCCACTGCAGCTACTTTTACTTTAGTAGAAGATTTAGCATCAGTTGCATAAACCACACCTGCATCTACATTCCCTGTTTCTACCCAAGTCAACACTTCTGTAACATCTTTACCATAAACTGCCTTAGCTTTAACTTTATCAAGAACATTTAACTTTGTATATATTTCCTCAGCATATTGGCCACATGGTACTGTTTTAGGTTCACCAAGAGCAATTTTCTTAATTTTATCTGCTTCCGAATCTCTAAAATCAGTAACTCCTGAATTATCTTTTTTAACTACTAATACAACAGTATTACCTATTAAGTTCTCTTTTGTGTTTTCTATTAACAAACCCTTTTGAGAAAGTGCATCCATCTGTTTTTTTGCTGCTGACATAAAAATATCTACATTTGCGCCTTGCTCAATCTGTTGTTGAAGTACACCAGAACCTGCGAAATTATAATTTATTGTAACATTTGGTTCTTCTTTTGCATATTGTTTTTTTATTTCTCCCATAGCATCTTTTAAACTTGCTGCTGCTGAAATTGTTAGCGTAACCTTCTTTTCAGATTTCGAAGAGCTCTTACTACCACATCCGACAAAAGTCATAACAATTGAAATACATAACAAGATAATTAAAAACCGAATATTTTTTCTCATTTTTTCTCCCCCTAATTCACATAAATATATAATTGTGTACAAAACATAACTAAACATAAGTCAAATGTAATGTTTTGTACTGATTTGTTCTATTATAAAGCATGTTGTGCTGAATTACAATACGTTTATTTTTTGTTAATTACTAAATGTTAGTTTTAAGAATAAAATAAAAGATAGAAATCTACTCTTAAATAGAATTTCTATCCTTTTATTTTCCTTACAATTTTATGTTTCAGCTGTTATTTTTCCTAAATTATTAAGATCATATCCACCAATACCTTCGAGCTCTAATCTAAATTCTTCAGATTTTATAATTTGGATTACAGCTTGGAATCTAGGTTTATTGAAATCTTCTTTCTTAATTACTAGCTCATAACTCTCGATTTGAAGTGGAATAAAATCAATTTCCTTTACTTGTTGTGCAGCTTTCTCATTTCCTATAGCAAAATCCGCTCCACCTCTAGCCACTACACTTGCCACAGCAAGATGTGAGAAACATTCTCTTCCATAACCTGCCACAGTGTCTGAATTTATTTTAAGCTTTTTTAAGTGCTCATCTAGCAAAATTCTTGTCCCACTACCTTTTTCTCTATTTACCATGGTAACATCTAAACGTTCAAGGTCTTTGATACCTTTTATTCCTTTAGGATTACCTTTTCCTACATAAATCCCTTGCATTCTATTTGCAAGATGTATTAAAACAGCTGGAACACCAGGAAGCATTCTTTTCACATAAGGTACATTATATTCTCCAGTGTCTCCATCCCACAAATGTGCAGTAGCAATTTGTACATTGCCATGATATAATTCATACAATCCATTATAACTGCCCATATATGATCTAAGTGCTTGAACGCCTTTAGGATGATATTGTAAGTGCCTTGATATAATATCTAGCATAATATCTTGACCACAAATAACAAAATTTTCAGGTTTTTGCAATTCCTCATTTGTGTAGGATGTTAAATTTGATTTGAAAGAGCTTACCTGCTCACTATTATCCTTTTTGCTGCTTTGAAACTTCTTTGACTTATTTTTATATTCTTCAACATCCTTCATTTCTATTCTAACTTTATTTCCAACTCTATATGAATTAATTTCACCTTTTTTAACCATCTCATAAACTGTACCCTTAGAAATCTTAAGTATCTCAGCCACTTCTAAAGGAGTTAAGGCAGATTGATCATTCATTACATACCTCCATCTATAAATATATAATATTAATACTAATTATTTTAATTATGACATATTATGTTGTAAAATGAAAAAATCTTAAGACTTCATAGTAATCATCACTTTTGTATTCAATAACTTTTGAATCAGTGAGCTTAGCACCAGGATAAAATGAATTGCGATATGCCAATTCATGCTTTTGATATGCTACCTTCACATGGAAAAATTGTGGTAACTCAATTTTACATGATGAATAATCCGATATTAGAGTAGCAGCAATTATATCTTTCGTTTCTTTAATAGCCTTTTGTGGATGAATGCTTACAGTACATTTCCCATTTCCTTCCTTAACAGCAAGTGTAGCAATGTGTGAGTTTGTTCCATTTACCTCGTCTACTAATCCCTTATCTCCACTAACAAAAATCACTGGTACATTGTATAAGGCTGCAGCATATGCATTTATTAAAAATTCACTTGCATAAATTTCATTTATTTTTATATACTCGATTTCTGTACTTAAGGTATGTGCCAGTGGACTTTCAGAGCTACCAGCTCTTGAATGATATCCAACAAATAGCGCAGCATCAAAACTATCATCCATGCCACTAACCATGCACATCGGATCTCCAGCCCATCCTCGTTGTAACCTAACATATTCTGGTAACTCATTCATATCTAAATTACGTGCAAAATCATGTGCATCTTTAACATATATCTCTGTTGCTCCTGCTTTATAGGCTCCATGGCAAGCTGCTTTTACCTCATTAGTCATTTGCTTTGCGAAAACTTCAAAGTCACTATGACTTTTCTCTGTTTCGCTCCAACTTGTAACCCCTGTTATTCCTTCAATGTCTGCACTAATATATACTTTCATGATAAATCCCTCCATTCTATGTTAGCTATAAGAATTTATATTTTTCTAACAAATCTAAACTAAATTTATAACATCTCTATATTTCTGAAATTAAAGGTTCAGTTATAACATATAGTTTCTTTAGAATAGTATTATATAACAAAAATAACACTGGCATAAGCTAGTGTTATTAATACATGAGTAAGTCTATAAGCCGAGAACTATACTTGTTTTTCATTCCTACACCTAAACCCAGATTTTAAGGGAGGTGTGAAGCATTGGCAAATCTTAGCTCTGAAAAAATTTGTACAATAACTAACTTGCTGAACTTTTTAAGTTTAGAATTCTGGTAATAAAACTACATAAGTTTATAACCACATTATACATATTCATTTTACCCAATGCAAGGAGTGAAAAAAATAATGGAAAAGTTAATGTTAAAGGATTTACATGATGAATTTATTAATCATCAAATTGTAGAAAAGGATATATCAAAGCATACAAAAGAAAATTACACCTCAGACCTGCACATTTTTTTAAGCTTTTTATCTAAACAAGGTGTAAAACCTATTGTGACAGAAATGAACAAAAATTTATTAAAACGTTATTTCCAATATCTTAAATTCGATAAAGAATACGCAACTACAACTATGAGAAGAAAAATACATTCTTTAAGTAGCTTCTTCAAATTTCTTTACGAAGAGGACTATATTTCCCAAAACTATATGGCAAGTATAAAAGCACCTAAAGCTCCTAAAGAGCTTCCTATTTATGTTTCTTCCGAAGATATGGAAAAAATATTAGGCTCTGTAGATAAATTGGGAGGTAACTTTATTCTAAGAGACAAATGTTTATTACTTTTACTTTTCCTTACAGGAGCAAGGCGGAGTGAAATTTTAAATATGCGATGGAAGGACATTAATTTTAAAGATATGACCATTAATATCATAAAAGGAAAAGGTAATAAGAGCCGACAAGTACCAATGTTACCACCTTTGCCTACATATTTGAAGGCCTTGCTCGATGAAAGGAAGTGTGATGTACACGATTATGTAATGTTTAGCAATGCATACAATAAGATGTCTCCTACAACAATCAAAGTGATTTTTAAAAAATATATAATGAAAAACGGTTTAGACGGAAAAGGCTATACTCCGCATAAGTGCAGACATGCTTTTGCAACCAACCTGGCAAAAAGCGGTATAGATGGAATGGATATAGCTCAACTACTCGGCCATGAAGACCTTAATACCACAAAAATCTATGTTCATATGGTGTCGAATGATTTAAGAGATAAAATTAAAGATATTGATATGGTTAAAGATATCAATAAAATCCTATGATATTTAATAGTAGTTAATATGTTTGAGTCAGATGGGTATCGGTAACTGAAAAAAGGTTTGAGTTATTCCTCAAACCTTTTTCCAGTTCTTTTTATACCATTTATAGCAATTTAATTTTTTAATAATTTTTCTTTTATTTCATTAACTGTTTTAATATCAAAAGTTATTTGTGCAACTTCTTTCATTATATAATCTCTATCTATAGAAATTGGAATGTACATTATATTGATAGCACAATGTGGATATATTACAATGTCAGTTTGATTTATGTTTTCTCCTCCAATCCACTTTAATTTATTCTTCTTTTTTCCTTTTACATTTATTACTTTATTCTTTAGTTCTTCAATCTTATATTCGCTATCGCAACTTATTATATTCACACTTGAGTTATCTAAACACAGATGTAATGAAGCAACAATATTATGGTTAAGTATTTTATTTAAACAATCAGAAGATATTATTACTTCCGAAGGTCTTATTTTATTAACAGATAGTAAAATCTCCATATATTCATTTTCAAGTAAATACCTGTCTTTAAAATAACACTCGTCTATTTTTGTTATAGCCTCCTGTTTCGAATAACTATTATTAGCCACAATACTTATCAATTCTTCAGTATTTTGTGCCTTTTCAATATCTTCAACGAATTCGCTTCTTATATATTTTTGTACAGAACGAAAGCTTTTTAAAGTTTTTCTCGCACCCGTACAATTACTAATTTGTTTTGCAAAGGTTGTACCATACATTTTATCTGGGTCGTCTTCACATTCATACATTAAACTATTATCTCTAACATTCTTATAAGTAAACGCTTTTATTTCAGAGTAACATAGTCTTTCATATCGCTTTCCAATAACTTGATATATCTCATTTCTAAGACCTAACCCCTTTGTGTCATATTCCTCTTGCCTACATTTATAATATTCATTAAATGAATTAAAATTTATTCTAATGAATTCATCAGAAATTCTTATTAATTCTGTTAAACAAGGGTTATCGTCGGTTGGTCTTTTTAATACATGTTCCAACTCTGATATTTTACCTGTGATAGAATTAATAAAAACTCTATTCATATCTTCTTTCTCAATAACTACTTGTTTTAAATTATTTAATGCATTCCGACCATTAGGCGTTAATGTAAGGATGTTAGAATTTATATATACTAATTCTGACATTTCTCCCACTACATCATTTAATATATCTTTTTCTACCCCGATATAGTCTGAAATATTGTCAATTTCATTGCATTTACAATCTATTAATTTTAAAATAATCTCATAAAAGAATGGAAGTAATAGCTCTTTCCTAACCAGAAGCTGTAACCCTATTTCTTTGTGAGGAATATATAATTTAAGAGTTTTTATAAATTCATATCCTTCTTTTCTGGGAGTAAGCATTTTTTTTAAGTCATAATCAATATTCCACATGTTGAGTATCCTCCTTGTTGGGTTTTAATATAGTAGAGTAATCAATGATTTTACAATATTGTTTATTGGTTTTTATATACTCTATTATTTCTGGAAATTTATTATCTTCTATTGGAGCATCATTAAGGAATTGAGCATCCCCTACTATAATCAATAATCTCTTTGCTCTTGAGAAGGCAACATTAAGTCTTGGCTCTGACCTTAAAAACCCTATTTTTCTATGTTTATCGCTACTTCTTACTGTAGAATAAATAATAATGTCCTTTTGTCCTCCCTGAAAAGCATCAACAGAATTTATCGTAATTTCATCATTAACATTATTACAAACTATTGATTGAATATTATTTTGTATCAAATCTTTTTGTCCTTTATATGCAGTTATTACCCCTACATCATAACCATTATCTTTAATATACTCATTTATCATTTCCAATTGTTCCTTTACAATACTGGACTCCAAATGGTTCTTATATACCTTATTTTTTTCATCTTCAAACCTATCTGGGCAGTTAGAGGTATCTACCCATACAATAGCTAAATTCTCATATTGTTTAACATTATGAACCCTGGCTGTTTCATCTACTCCGTTCATTATATCTTCACCATAAAATATTTTACTAATCATTGAACCTATAGCAGGGTGCATCCTATACTGGGTGTTAAGCTTTTGTCTGTTTTCCTTTGGAATATGTTCAAAAAGTTTCATGAATATGCTATTGTATAAAGTATTATAATCAAGATTACTTTCAATAAATTTATTCTTACTATTTTTTATTAATTCCTCGTCCAGTATAGGTGGCAACTGTTTATGGTCACCTACCATAATAATTTTTTTTGCTTTAATAATAGATATAAGCAACTCTGGAAAAGTAGCCTTTGCGGCCTCGTCAATTATAACATAATCAAAAACCATGTCCTTAATTATGTTGTTAGAAATAAAACCTGTACATGTACCAGATACGATTACAGCATTTTTTATAAAATGTTGTTGTATGTCTGTACGTCCATTTATTCTATTTACCCAATCTCTTTGAATTTTTAATGATTGAAACTCTTTTCTATTTAAAGTTTCTTTGTACTCTTCTTCAAAATTGTCAATAATTGATTTTGTTACATTATAATTAACTTCATCTTCTTGTTTTAATGTGCCTATAATTGTTATTGCTTCATAATATTTTAAGAATTTGTCTTTATCTATTCCCAAAACGTTTAATATACTGTCTGCAAACTCATTACTGTTTTTAATTATCTTTTCAACCCATTTTAATTGAGCGAAATCAACAGCATATTTTTGCTTTACCATATCAGTTAAGTTTTCACTTCTACCTATTCTAATAACCTTATTACCATCATTTGATGTAGATTCATCTAAATCCTCCAACATTTTATCAACCGCAGGGTGAGCTTGTGAAACCAGTAATATCTTCTGTTTAAATATACTTCCCCTTTTATTTAATTCAAATATTTGTCTTATAATTTCGATGATTACATTTGTTTTTCCTGTACCTGGTGGACCTTGTATTAAACAAATATCTTTGGAATTTAATGATTTTACTACTGCTTTCTTTTGAGTTCCATCTAATTTAGTATTTAAAAATTCTATTTGCTGAGGTGCATTAAAAATATTTGGAGTTTGTATACCAGAAAAAATACTTTTTAAATTTGCTGAACTAACGTAATCTTCATTATTGAAAGCATTAATTGCGTCTTTTTCTCGCTTTATCAATGTAAAGCTTTTTCTATAGTCTTCGCAAATTACTCCCTTTTTAGGCAATTTGTTAAAAGAACTTTTGTTTATATTGGAAACTTTCAGAAAATATTGTTCTTTTTGTACATATGTGCTTTCGTAATTACCAACTTCAACTATTCTATTCTTGGATTTATTTTCATTTTCAAAAATAAAATTAACATCCCTTTTATTATCATCAATTAGATAGTAACTTTTTTCATCAATCATAAAAATAGCATTATTATTTTCAATTTCATATGAGGTAAATGAAACTTTTATAGCCTTATCTTTACATTCTTCTTCCATGATTTCAAGTAACTTATGCCATGAAAAGAAGTTCTTAGTATATTCATTATTCACATTTGAGGATGATGTGTATTCTTTTTTAAAATCTTGAACGTCTATCGTAAGTTCGAAGTTGTCATTTGAAGGTACTGCTTTTCCACTAAGAATAAATTTAACACTTCCGTTTAGAAACATAGTCTTTTTCTTTTTATCTTCTCTAATATGTGGTTGCAATTTATAAACCTTTATTACTTGAAATATATGACTTTCAGCTTTATATACACAATCGAAGGTATAATTCAGCCCATATATTAAGTATTTTTCCTCTTCCTTACCTTCATTTTCTATAAAAATATATGACTCCAAAAAATCTTCATAAACATTTTTTTCTAATATATCAGCATATATTGACCCATTAGGTACTAAAGATAAATTTTTCATATACTCTAATGTCCCAGTTGTTATTGAAAAAATAAAAGTTTTATTTGCTTTTGTAAATCGAGCAAGTATGCCCAATAAAGCTTTTTTAACCTCGAATATATTTTTATATCTTTCAGCAGGATTAATCTTAACCATTTTACAGAGTATTTTTTTAAATTCAACATCTATACCTGATACATTTATTATTTTATTTTCAAATTCATTTGTAATAGGAGGCTCGTCACCAGTAAAAATATAATAGAAAACTGCTCCCAAAGAATATATATCACTTTGCTCTGTGGCATTTTCACTATGCAAGTGAACCTCTGGTGAAGCATATCTATTCGTCGCAAATTGAAACACTGTATCAGTATTAACCATATCCTTTATTTTACTTATACCAAAATCAATTAACTTAACTTGTTTATCATAAGTAACCATTATATTTTTAGGATTAATGTCTCTGTGTATTATATTATTTTCATGTGCAATTTGTACTGCATTTATGAGCTGTTCAATTATCTTATGTTTTTCAAAAGTGCTTAGTTCAAGTACATCAGTTTGTCCAAGATTTTCTCCATAAATATATTCTAAAAAAATTCTCCCACATTCGCCATATTCACTATCATTATAAGTATCAAAATATTCTAATCTTACAATGTTGTCGCAAGTACGAAGCTTAGTGAGTGAACCTACCTCTCTTTCAAAAACAACATAATGTAGAGGGGCTTTTATGCCCTTAATAATTTTTGTAACATAACTTTTTCCTGTAGCAACATCCCTAACTTCCCTTACTTCTGAATTACTATTTTTTCCTGATTTTATAATTCTAACTTCCTCATAGTTATTTAACATTTGTTTTCAACCCCTTTTAAACAAGTTAGTCGAACAATATATATTTATACACATATATGTAATAATATACATTGTATAGTATTTACTTGTATAAAATATTTTACCACATTTATCTAAATACGTCATTAATATAAAACTCATTTATATCAGTTTTTATATTACATAGGTATTTATCAAAATTTACTGTCTCTCAGAAAATCATACATATAATATCTTTGAAACTCACTTTTATGTGTCTTGTTGAAAGTTTGGGTTATATCCTATGATTTAAACATATACTGCTAAATAATCACCTTTTTCCAATATGCTTTTTACTATTACGAGTTTCTTTCTACCATTTTTCTTGAAAGTTCTTATGAAATTTAAGTATTATTAAAACGAATTAAAAAATACATTTTTTTGCTTAATATTTATCATGATTTATTAGTAATTCTGTAAATTACACTAATAAATTTCTTGATTTTGTCTAAAAACCATTCTTACCTATTAAGAAAAATCTTCAATTTTCGTTTCTAAATGAACCAAGTTATTTTCTTAACCAAAAGCAGTAAGCGTATAACCCTCATTAGTCAAATTAGAAATTCTTTCATACTCCTTTAAAATAAGTTCTATTTTAAAATCAAATATAAAAACAACTTAATATAATATCTTTTTAGATACCTGTTTTATAAATCATTTATTTGTGCTATTTAATCATACCTATTCCTACTAAGGGTACGTTAGGAAGCGGGTTCACTTTATCCATATTCTATTTCATTTTCTTTGCTACAAGGCATCTATATTTTTATTACATTCTATATGAGCAAGATGATTGTACAATATGAGTATTACTAAAATAGCTTCGACACTATTGTTTTATATTATCTCAAAGTTTTGTATATTATATAAAACTTGACCTCGAACACTATTGAGCAGGTTAAATATTTCAATTAAATATATTTTAGCTTATTCTTTGTATTACAAAGTCCTTGGAAAAGATATAAATAAGTTACAACTATATTAAACTTCTATACTTATAAAATTCTTATAACCATAGTAATATCAACATGTTTAATGATTTTATATTTTTCCCAAGGATAATATAAGGAGATGATATTATTAACGGTATTGTACACACCGCAGAATTTTTTCTATACTTCCATCCAATAGAAATTGAACATATTGAAGATACTTATGGAAGATATATAATTTTAAAAGATAAAAAAAAATTCACAATAGAACTGGACAACATAAAAATGACAATAACAAAATCAAGTGGATATGGCTATACTGGTATGAAAATCGATTTTATAAAACTTTTAAATAAGCCAAATTTAAGTAGCTCTGACCTAACTGAAATATATAAAAAAATATACAATGCGATTGAAACAATGTTTTCATACTCCAAATTTCCAATTTTAAAGCGATGGGATTTTAGATTAGACGTTAAATTTATAAATAAAAGTGAAAAAGACGTGATTTATAAGTTGTATGACAAAACTACCACCAAGTTGTATAGATTTCATAGAGTAAAATTTATAAATAATAGTGGTTGTAAAAATGATTATAATTACTACTATAAAACAGATGCTAAAAATCAAAGTATAACTTTAAACATATATGACAAAGAAAATGAAAGGTTAAACAAAGATATTATACCTGAGATTTATGAAGAAGATGTGATTAGGTATGAAGTACAATTGAGAAAGAGACATATAGATTACAACAAATACAAGAAGGATTATGAAAGAGAACTGGACACATATCTCAATGAGGATTTATTTATCTTTTACATGGACAAATACATAAAACCTATCATTTTCTACGGAAATTATTATGATATACACAATGCCCGAAAAATAATAAATAAAAATATAAAGAGAAAAGATGAAAGAGAAAAATTAATAAACTTTTTAAACCTGGTAAGCCACAATAATATAGACAAAGCTAAAGAAACTTATTCTCCACACGTATACAAACATTGCATAAACCTTTTGGATAGTTTAGGTATTAATCCAGTATTAATACCCAAACATTATAATATTAAAAAGATAGTTAATCCATTAAGGGAAATTTACACTGTTTTTGGAAAGCCAAATGGCTAATGCATTTTTTTTGCTTTATCTATTGACCAGGCAATAAAAATATGTTATATTCATTTCACAGGCAATGCAAAGGAGTGATAATAAATGAGTGAATTAACATTTTCTGATGTTATAAAGGAAAGAAGAATTGAATTAGGACTAAGCTTAGTGGAGTTATCAGCTCTTGCTGATACTTCCTGTTCCTATCTTAAAAAGCTTGAAGATAATCGTATTAGTGACCCCTCCAGTGATACATTAGTTGAATTATTATTAGCGTTAAAGTTAGAACCAAATTCATTGCCTGGTCTAACTGAACAAGAAATGGACACTATTAACAAACAATACATATTAGCAGTTAAGAAAAATAATAATTCCAATAATGCCGACTTAGATAATGACTATTTAAAAATTGCAAACATATTAAAAAGCAAACGAAGCGAACTAAATCTTAGTCTTAAAGATTTAGAGAGAATAAGTGGAATATCCGCCTCTTACATTAATCGTTTGGAAAATAATTACAGAAATAAGCCTTCACTTGAAACAATAAAAAAGTTATCCTTAGCTTTAAACTTAGATATTAGTAAATTGCCAGGTATTCTGCCTGAAACAATTGCTAATCCCAACAAAAATAATATTATAGAACTAATAAAAAGAGAAACTATAGCCTATAACGGAATTACTTTATCTATACCTCTAAAAAATAAAATATGCACTCTAATAGATTACATATTAAAATGTGACTGGAATAATGATAGCAAAATAGAAGATATTAAAACATTAATTGATTCAGTTGACAGCATTAAAGGAGAAAAACTATAACGGTTTATTTACAGAAGGTTATAATTAGAGATTAATTATAAATATGACTTATAAATGTCCATTCTTCTACATTTCATGTGCTTTCTTGTATTTAAGAATAGCACCCAAACTATTAATTCTAATAAACAAAAGAAGGGATGATTAAAAAATGGATAATATTAGTGTAAGAAGAATGGACGGAGTAAGTGAATTTAATATTTGTGAGATAAGAAAAATAACAATTAAGCAAAGTTGTAATGTATTTATAAAGGCATTGGAAACTGAAAATAAAGCACCTCAAACAATAACTGCATATGGAGTAGATATTCAAGTATTTTATAATTTTATAAAGGAAAACCTAAATAATAAAGTTAGATATGCGTGTGATTTAAAGTATTATCACTTAGAGTTGTATAAAGAATTCCTTAATAGTCAATATGCTTTCAGAACGGCTTGTCGCAAATTTAACAGCCTTAGAACTTATATTAGGATTATGCACCGATGTAGTTATATTTCGAATGACATAGTAGTTAAGCTAAACACAGACAAATCTGGAAATCGACGACGAGATAAAAATATATGTTTAAACGAAATAACTAAACATATTTTATCAAAAGAAACTTTGAGAGAGATATTTAGAAGGGTAAAAAATGATACCACAAAAAATAAATATAGGGATTTAGCTATGTTTTATATACTTAGCTATGGTCTTAGAAGGTCAGAAATTCTCCAACTTACATGGGAAGATTTTAACCTAAGTGAACACACTATGCTTATAAAGAGACCTAAAACATCTACATTTGATAATGTATCAATTTCAAATGACGCTGTTGAAGCCTTAAAACAACATTTTAGAATGTGTAGCTTATGCGATACTCTAACTACCAAAGTGTTTAATATCGGAACTACTCCTTATAATAATATTATAAAGAAATATACAAAAGGTTTGCAAACTGAGAGTGGTAATTCTAAAATAACAGGTCATAGTTTTAGGCACACCTTTATAACATTAATGGTTAGAGCAGGAAAGGATTTACCATTTATACAGCAGTACGTTGGAACTACATTGGAAACCTTACAAATTTATACTCACTTATCTGTAAGAGATAGTGTTCAAATTGTAAATGTACTTGAGCAAATATTAGCTGTCTAATGCTTTAAGATAGTAGGTTTTAAAAGCTACCTTTCTTATTATAGCTTATCTTGTTGTAATGCATAAAATTTATAGTATAAGACACTCACCCAACGGGAGTTAAGGTACAGAAGGAGAATAAATGATATGAGGAGATTTGGACACCCTGTAAAAATTAAATATGAAAAATATATACCAGAGGAGTACCTAAATAAAAAGGTAAATCTAAGAAAGAAAATAAAATTAAACATAGGTGGGGAAGATTATTATTCTGCACAAGACGCTTTATTGGATTTAGGATACACTTATAATTACAATAAAATAGAACATAATGACAAGATGTATTCTGTATATGCGTTAGATGACGAGATGTTTGTATTTAGACAATACAGCCACTTCAATACATCCATATATGAAATAATATTAAGTCCAATAGAATAAATAAATGGGACTATTTATAGTTCCCTTTTTTCTACCTACTTCTAATAATAATATATCCAAGTTTTGATTTGGAGGATTTTTTAGAGTGGTAACTAATTTGATACGGATTATTGTTAGCATTTTTGTAGTTAAAAGTCCTTTATTTTCTAAGACTGAACAAGTGAATATATTTGGTCATTGCTCTTTTGGTCGATTCCATATATAGAAGCGAAATAGGCTATACGCCATATTGATTTAAACTAATAGTTATGTTATTATATAAAAAAATAAAAAAATAAAGGTGATACTACTATGTGTAAGATGCTTATGACAATAAATAATAATTTAATAAATAATTTTCGAACAAAGCACTCGTGTAAAAACGGGTGCTTTTATATTTCTGTAAATTATAATTGACGAAATAGTTTTAAAAACATATTAAGGTTTGTAATAAATTATAGCATCCTCTAAAGGAGATGATAAAAATTAAAGATGTATATTGTACCCATTGCATCACCTTGCTGTATGGTCATAATAATTATTTATGGAATTCATACAATAAAATAACTGCTGGAAAGTGTAGATAAATTAACAGAAAATAATTCCAAACAATATAAAAATTAAAAGAGAGGAGAGATGTTATATGTGTAGATGTTCTAAAGAAGACACAAATTTGATTAATAAAGAAGAGAATATACACAACGAGCAATTAGAAAGTTTATTAAAAATACTTGAGGAGGAGGCTAAATCTGATAAGTATATATGGGAAAAACATAGGGAAAAGAAATAATTTATCGCAGAAAGGTTTGTCTAAAAAGTTAGATGTATCTAAGGTGATGGTATCAAAGTTAGAAAGTGGTCAATTCAATTCTTCGATTGAGCAATTATGGGAAATTAGCAAAAACTTAATTCAAAGTTTCTTTAGAAATAAAGGAGTAAATAGGTGATTATGATGTCAAAAATAATAAATATGAATCTATATAAAAAAGAAATTGAGCAAGAAAATAAGCTTAAAAATATAAAACTAAGATTAGAAGACAAAATGGAAGCAAGAAAAAGTTTAATTTGTGATGACGATGATTGTATTATTCAAATGATAAAAAAAGTAAAAGAGGAAACTCCCAATATCCAAATACCTTTTTTAGATATGATTTTTGATAAAGAAAAAAGACAAACTACATACAAAAAATATGATAAAAACTATGAGGAAATTAAGGACGAAGAAGATATTTTTAAACAGATGACTATAAGAAGGCTTAAATATAGAAAATAAATGACACTATTCTTGGTTTAGTCATTAGTAATTCTATTAGATATTTGTAATCCAATTTGGAATATAGCTTTTGTAAATAAATTATATAAAAGGAGATAAAATGAAAATGTTTGATAATGTTACTGCTAATGAAGTTTACAATTTTTATAATTGGTTGATAATTAAAGCAAAAAAAGATTCTAATGAACTTGAATTGAATGGTTGCATAGATTTAAATAATCAATATCAGAGTGTTATTAAAACTTTAGAGAAACAAGTTATAATAAATAATGATAAATTTGAAAAATTTAATATTAACTCAATTGAAAGATTTAAAATTATAATAGATTCTATAAAACAAGAATACGAAACAATTGATAATACAAATGAAAAAGATATAATATATTTCAATAGTTTGCTTGGATGGTATGAGGATATTCCATTAGAGATAAATATGTTTGTTAACAGCTTATTAAATAAGCAAGGAGAAGATAGTTACATTTTATATTAAAGGTTAGAAAATTGGTAAACTGTATTTACTTTGTCTATAGTTTTAGATAAAGATTTGGTCAATATTACAGTATCTGTAACAAATGTAACAAATTCCAAAGCAATAGCTGAGTCTTCTTCAGTAGAACCTAAAAACAATTTCAAAGTATCATTACCAATAGTTTCAAGTGAAGTAATAACTGATACATTTCTATTTCTTGTTTTACCTATAAATTCTACTAATCTATATTTTAATACACTCCAAATTTCCTGTAACATTATTACTTGCTCTTTCGTTAAATCCATTCCAAAACCACCTTTTTAATCTATTATAACTTAATTCTAAAAGAAAAGGATGTGTTTAAATGCATAAAGTAAAAGAAAAAAACTTGAGCAATAATATAAAAAAGAAAAATACCATCATAGATATTAAATTTAAGGCGGAAAAGAAATCCGAAAAGCTTCTCGAATATTTAAAGTTTGTATAAGGCTAATTATTAATTAACAAAAATGGCACTACTGTTGGTTTGACCATCAGCAATGCCATTTGATAAAGGACTGTCTTTTAAGTTATTTTATTTACACATATTTTACTATATTAACAAATAAGAAGCAAGTCTTTATAATCCAGTCTGGAATATAGATTTAAATAATTGACCCCCTAAAGGACTATCCGCTAAGTAGCTCTTATATTTATTATTAACAAACTACTAAGTATAATTAAACGGGTACTATAAACTTGAAAATACAGTTGTAATACCCTGTACCCTTGATGAATTTTTTAAGCAATCGTTAGTTTAAATGACGCCTATGTGAGAAGTAAAGATGGAGTATGATTAATATTTAGAAACGATGAAGGATTATTGCAATAATGAATACAAATTAATAGATATAGTTAAATATTTAAAGAGGAGTTCTTAACATGTTTAAAGTAAAAGAATTAACTATTAAAGAAACTCGAAAAAAAACCACCTGCGGTTTAAAGTCACAAGGAAGAATAGAGACAGAAAAAATAATAAAGTTGTTACGAGGCTTGGGATACAATGTTTAAATGATTTTTTTAAAGGTTGAGCTTATATTGTCCCAAATTATTGATACTAATGATTATAAAAATAAAATAATATATAACAAGACTATACAAGTTATTGCATTTTTATTATTTTTAAAAGTGCTAAATATTATAAAAGTGCTAACTGTATTGCAGAGTAACTTCCCACTTTTTAATATAGGGCTATTTGTAGCATATAAAATACAAGATATATTTAGCTACTATTTTTTATTGAGTTATTAAAATCGTATTACTTAAATATCATATATAAATAAAATATTTAATAAGGAGTTCTTATAGAACTTATATACAAAGGAGAATGAAATATGGAAAACAATTTAGGTAATTTATTAAAGGAAAAAAGAATCCAACGAGGGCTTTCATTAAAAGATGTAGAAGAAAAAACTGATATAACAGGCTCTTATTTAAACCGATTAGAAAATGGTAGTAGAACAAATCCATCATCAATTATAATAAAAAAACTTGGGGAATTTTATGGCATTCAAGAAAAGGTAATTATTGAACTGGCTACAAGTAGCTTATATAGTGAACAGTCTAATTATTTAAGTATTATTGACGATATAGAGGTAAAGGTGCTATTAAATTGCATACTTAACAGGATTGCTACCTTATTAATTAATAAGGAGTAAGTTGATTGGCTGTAGCACTTCTACTACAGCCTTTTTAAGCTTTGTTTAGTTATAAAATTATCTCTACAGATTATAATTATACAAGAACACTAAAGTAAAGGAGACACTTACATATAACTTATAAGTGTCTTTAATTCTACAATTAAATTTATAAATATTCTCTGGTTAATACCATATTTTTTTTTATAGTAGTATAATCCATACTCACTTTTAGCACTGTATCTATGTACATAACATCAATCTTGAGCATTCCATTTCTATATTCAGATTCAAGTCTATTATCATTAAAATACGCCAATAAAATGTCATTATTAGCTATAAACATACTATCAGTATTATTTCCAACCGTAACAAATTTAATAGGTTTTTTAAATCTTGTAGAGAAATAATTATAAGCCTCTTTTATAAATTGCAAATATCTTTCAATGAAGATATTTTGTCTGTAATCAATAATATATACATTAAAAACATCTTCAAAGTCATAGACAAAATAATTTAATTTAAGAATATTGTTAGGATTAAATCCATCAACTATAGTAGACTCATTATTATTTAATTTAAGCTTAGATAATTTATTATTTCTATCAAGATTATTAATGGAATTACTATAATTCTTATTAAGTGCCATAATTTCATTTTCAACCATCACAATAGTATTATCTTCTATATTAACAAGATATTTAAACTGTTGAAGCATTAGATGTCCTTGTTTTTCTTTTAAAAAGAAACTTGAATATCTATTTAAATCATTTAAAACCTGTGTGAAAGTCATGCTTTCACGCTCATATATTTTCCATATAATTCCAATGTAGAAAGCCAATTTGTTAATCCTTGAGCCTGTAATAGTTATACTACTAACACTTTCCCTTCCTAAACCTGTAATATGTCTCAGACCATATTTCTTTAATTTAATAAGCGTTACATTACCTACTTTTATAAATTCAATAACTTCAGCCCACTGAAGCTCTGTAAGTGCAGATTTATAATCTACTTTATTATAACCATAAAACTTCTCAGCAAAATGGAACAAGTCTTTCCTAAAAAAAAGTCCATTGCCTAACTCATATATTATTTCTATAATATCAAAGTACTTTTTACAAGTAGCTTCTTTTTTAGCATTAGTAATCATATCAATCATCCTCATTTATTTTTTATATTTGATAGAACTCTTTTTGTGCATTTATAGCTTCACAAAAATTGGCTTTACATTCTTTATCTTGGTCGCTATAATTTTCTGTACATATCTCCACTCCAATTTGTTGCCCTTCAACCATGTAAGAACCATCTATTGGAGAAAGCATTTTTTCTTCCAATTTCATTTCCAATTCCAATAATCTGTCATACTCTTCATTACTTCTAAGTCGCTCAATCTCCTCTGTTAACTGGTCTCTTAATTGATTCTCTGTTTTCCAAGTGTCTTTATATTCGCATTTGCTATACACTTTATACAAAGCAGAATCATGAAAGGGTGACTGCGACACATAAAAATTCTTGGAACTCATCCCAATTTTTTCGCCCATATATTTACTACCAAATTTAGTTGGAACATAAACCTTATCAAATTTTTTTGATGAATTATTCCAAACATTTTTTTCTTTAATTAAGTTATCATGGAGATGTCCAACAATTCTCCTATCACTAAACCCCATCGAATTTAAGTTTTCTTTTGTGAGATGACAACAACAGGCAAAAGCGTGGTAACTTTCCAAATCTGTTTTCATTGTGGCTTTAATTAATTTATTAGGCATTTCTAATTTCCTCCTTTGATTTTTCAATATTACAATAAGCGTAGATTTTTTCTTAGGCAATAATGACTGTAAGGAATTAGTGCCTTAGAAAACCCATGGAGTGCCGAAGTTCACGTACTCGACCAACTCCGAATTTATTCGGAAAGTGGGCGAGTGATTGTCTATCACTACTCGCCTTGGCGATAGGGATGGACAATAGTGAACGAAGGCACTCCATCCCCCTTAAGTCCATCCCATCTTCTAATATCATATGCAACCGCCAACTTTGTATAACACCCCTAATAAGCGTAAATTATGATTGACGGCAAAAAAGAGACATGATGGCAAGTCATGTCCCCTATATAAAATAATAAAATAAAGTGCTATTTGTCATTAATTAAAATGTAAATCCGTAACTTTGCCATCAAATGTGGATATAGAGGGTTTCTCCGCATAAAGAATTAAAAAGTTATGTAGTTACTCTGCAATGCAGTTAGCACTTTTATAATATTTAGCACTTTTCAAAGGTTATCATTAGTTATAGCACTTGAAACGTTATGAGACATTTTATCCATCACTATCACTTCTTTTTATTATTTATTAATAAATAATAAAAAAAGAGCTACTTGACGATAGCTCCAAACTTAAAAACATATTTTTTATACACATACCCAAATGACCTGGTACGTCTTTTAACTATATAATTCTTTTGTTTAAAATTGAACTAAAGAATATAATTCATCTTTGCTTTCTTGGTCAATTCCGATATACCTTAATGAAATAGCCTGACTGCTATGTGAAAAAATGGACATTATTAATCCTATGTTATACTTTGAAGCTTTGTATGTCCAAAATCCCCATGTTTTACGGAGACTATGTGTTCCGAAATTTTCTATACCTACAACACCACTTGCTTCTTTTAAAATTCTATAGGCTTGAGTAACTGTTATATGCTCGTCTGAGCCTTTTCTACTTTTAAATATATAATTATCTGGGTTGAGGTCATTTGCCTTTATAAATGACTTTACTGCTTTCCTTAATTCTTCATTAAGTTTAATTTTCTTTTCTTTTCCAGTTTTTTGCTCATTTAATATAAAATAATCCTTGAAATTAAGATTTTCAGTCAGTAAGTCTGAAAATCGAACTCCCACCACGTCAGAAATCCTTAATCCCGTATTTAATTGGAATTTGCATAGAAGAAAATCTCTTTCATTTTTTCCCCGAAGGTATGTAAGCAAAGCCTCTATCTTTTTTTTATCTTTTATAGCTTCTACGCTCATTTGTTATCCTCCTTTTCAATGTACTATTTTTATATTATATGCTGTAAAACAATACATTAAAACGAATAATTGTTTAACCACGTTTGACTAATCCCATGTAAACCCAGATATATCAACGATTTAAGCAAAAATCTGAATGTACGCTTTTACACAAAATCGTACATTCAGCTTTTGCTTCAACAATCTAAGCTATTTCTTTTCTATGTTTTAATATTTTTATATCTACATCGTATCTGCCAAAAACATTTTTAATCGTATCAGAGGTTAAATAAACACAACCTCCCAGGGATTTTGGATTCTTATATTAATTATGAAAATCGTAAAATCTCCTTTAATAAAGCTTTTTCATCATCTGAAAATTCCATCACTTTAAGTGAATCCTTAAAAGTTCTATTAAAATCAAACATCTTCGCAATATGCAATATGCTTCTTTTAGCCTCAATATTTGACTTCTTAAATATTTCTACTATGTTTTCATTTAGAGTACTTTTTGCATTTTGAAATTTAAAACCACTAAAATGATTTGTCAATATTTTAGACAATTTAATTATGTCACTATCGCCAAAATTAATCCAAATATGATTTACAAGATTAGCTATTAACTTCCTATCTATATTATCCTTATAATAACTTGCAAAAATTAATAAATTAAATAAATAAAGTATGGTATCTTGGTCTGTAATATCAGTAATTAATCTATCTAATATTTCTTTATAAATTAATTCATTATTATAATCTAACATACATCTTATAAAATCAAATGAATTATCATCATTCGGAAATAGTAAAATATCTCTTATACACTCAGATTTATTCACTTTATTAAAGAACCCACATAATACACTTAATGCAAAATCTCTATTATATGTATTGGTGTTCATTAAGTACATAATTACTTTACATAAATTATCTTTACTTATTTCAGTAAAAAAGCTACTTAGATTCTGTAAAACTGTATTCGTATCTACGTCTATACAATTTATCAAAAATGTTTCGTACGATAATAAATTACTATTATTCTTATTAATATACTTTTCCATACTCTTCAAATAACTTATTCCTATAGTTTTTGTATCATAACTGTTTGCATATGAAATAACACTGCCTATTGTCTCTTTCGCATAACTTTCAGGTGTCTTTTCACCTAAATAGTATAGCCCTTTAATCATAATATCAGGACTATAAGAAACAACATAATTAATGAGCAATCCTACATACTCCTCCAATTTAGATTTATTAATTACATCCTTAGTAGCCCCTATTATTTCTGTAAAGGCGTCTGCCCATTTCGGATATACGTTCGCATAATTATGAGGACTTCCATAATAAATTATCTTACTATCTACCAAATCAGATAAAAGCTTATGACTCTGTTCGTTTTCCAACAGTATTTTGATAATAGACACACATGTCTTAAAATCATCTACATTTACTGAATCACTTATATTTCCAACAATACCCTCAATCTTATTAATTATATACTTAGTTTGCTGTAAAGTAATATTTTTAAGAATAGCCATATAAATACTAAGGTTATAAAAGCTTCTATCTGATAAGCATTTTTCTGAAATGTGTTCAATTGTCCTGTTAATCATTTTATACTCACTTGCTGATATTTTTACACATAGAAAATCACATATTTCATCAAAATAATTTTGGTCAAAGATTTTAATAATAAACTCATTTAACCTTTCATTTTCAATTTTATCTAAATCCCAGTTTAAAGCTAAAACAACTTCTATAATTTTTTTTAACTCATTTTTATTATAATCAAAAGATATAAACTCATTGACCAACCCAATACTATTTTTAATTGAAATATCTCCTGCTACAGGAAGCAATAAGTTACATACCTTCAAGGCATTTGATTCATTACAAATAACATTTCTTAACGGTGCTGAAAATCTTTCAATATTTTCTTCTCTAACTGTGACGGCAATCTCCTCTAACGCTTCTAAAGCATTAATTTCATCATTAATATCTTCTTTCCCTATATGCACACATAGCCTATTATAAAAATTATCAGAAAAATAATCCTTTATTAAATTTTTATGATTGTTATAAATTGATATAACATTCTCTACAGGGTACTCTCCATTATTAATAAATTCTCTCAAACTCTGTTTAATACTTTCACTCAAAACACTTTCGTTATATAAACATTCTTCTACTAATTCTCCTATAATTTTATTAAATAAAACTTCATCGCATTCTGCTCCATTTTTTTGTTTCCAATATTGGCCATGCCCAAAAACTAATTTAATTACAGTATCTAATGCTTTTTCAATACCATTTTTATTGGAAGCTTTCATATACACAGTTAAATAATTTTGAAAATCCACTTGCCAATATCTAAATTCAATACCATGCTCAATTATAATATTTATCTTATTTGATATTTCATTCGCAAATTCTTCAATTAATTCTTCTGGTACATAAGTAATTATTTGCATAGAAAATTTTAGTACTTGCTGTAAATCTGTAGTCTTAGACTCTTTTATCCCTTGAATTATAATCCTTGTATCTATAATAGACAGCAAATTATTTTGTGAATATTTAATTACAGCCATCTCATTTCCACTTAATAAATCTTTTCTTATAGACCTCTGTTTTTTATCTCCTGCACTTAATCCTAATGAATCCTGCCCAAGATAAATAAATGGAGCTAAATTATCCGCATAAATATACTCTGTCTTTGTTAAAAATCCAATTAGAGCATTTAAAGTATCCATATTATTTATCCCAAAACTTTTTATATCTATAGAATTATCGTCACCCTTTTGTGAGTAATAACTTTCCATTAATTTAAGTATCAAATTATTATCCTGTAGTAAACATTCATAAAACTCTGGAAAGTCAGCCTGTAGAACAGAAATTTTAGCTAACATATTTAGACCATTTTTTTCTGTAATTAGGTTTACTTCCAACTTTTTATTCTCCCTATTTTTCACAATAAGAATATTACTTACAAACGTATTAATAATTTTTATAATCTGCCTTGGAGTGCTTACATATGGATGAATAAGAATTTCTTCAAGTATTGTTTTAAAACTTGGACATAAATTAAATATTTCAGGAATTTCCTTATCGCATAGATTATAAGCATATTCTTTCATATCCATATCAATAAGAGGAGGTAATATGAGCTTAAACTGAAACAACTTATCTAAATAAGCTTCCCCATCTACTGAACTAAAATCATTCAACTTTTTAGAATTAATCGCTTTTCTTAATATTGAATCATCAAATGGGACTATAAAAATACATTCTTTGGCTTCAATAAATGCTTTTATTGCGTCAAGTGCGTCTACTATTTTTTTAGGACTTAGTCTATCCAAATCATCGATAACAACTATAAGCTTCTTAAATTTCTTATTTTCTTTTTTATAATTTTTTAATGTTTCTTTAAATTTATCTTCATATTCATCGGTACTTTCAATTGCAGGATTAATTTCATACTTTAATACTTTTTTTGCCTTATAAGCACTTATAAGTTTAGCAATTTCTCCAATACCTATCAGTGCTAATGGTACGAACATTTTGTCTTTAAATGATTTTAATGTTTCATAAACATTTATGCTACTTTTAGGATTAATGTAATTTTGCCATACTACACTAAATGACTTTCCGCCATTCGAAATCCATGAACTTAATAGGTCAAATCCCATTATTACAGCATAAATAACTATGCTAACTATTATAAAAAATACTAAAAATGCACCAGTTCTATCTATATTGCTTTTTATAATTTTTAGTATTCCCTCTTTTTTTTCTTTTTCATGTTCTTCCACTTTAATGCTTGAATTTAAAAACTCCTTTAAATATTGAGCTAAATCATCTTTATTACCATTAAGACTTTTGTATATTTGCTTTATGAAAGCCTTTTTGATAGATGTATTTTCATACTTCCAGGCGTTAATCTCCTCAATTTTATATTCTTCTTTACCATTTAATTCTTCTTTTAGTAAGTTTACAATGGAACTTTTACCTACTCCCCATTTACCAATAATAGCAATATTAAATGGTGCTTCATTACATTCAACAATCTTTTTTAAATTACTAACATAATCTATATATGAGAAAGCATCATCTTGTTTACAATTAATAGCTGAATCCTTAATGAAAAATTTTTCTGCTCCCAATACAACTCCTCCTTTACTATTAAACACATAGAGTTATCTACTATATTGTACCACAAAATAGTAGATTCTACATTATCCATCCATTTAATACAAGAACTTATATATTGTATTATTTCGTATCTAAATGCTTTTAAAATTTTTCTTCCTTAATTTCTATTTAACGAATAATCATATAAGCCTAAGCCCCTAACAAGCGTCATAAGGAATTGTAACCAAATAAACTACCTGATTACTGCTAATAAAAAAGTTTCCTTATACTTACCTTAAACCACTATATCGACTATTCATTTTTCTATTTATATATAATAAGCTTTTTAAATAATGTCTTGCCTTTTTTCTAAAATAAACTTATTATATATTCAAAGGTGTATGGAATTGGAAATAAAGTGTTATGCTTTATATTGAAAAACTAATCGGCTGTTGCATATATTAATACAATAAGTAATTATTTTAATAAATAAAAAAAGCCCTGAACCCTTGATAAATCAAGAGGTTCAGAACTATTTTATGTGACTAAGTCTATAAGCCGAGTTCTGTATTGGACAGTCATCTATCTAGGCCTATTGTCTCCAATAAGCTCAAGCGATACACCCGAAGGTAGAACGGGCAATTCTTATCCCTTACCAAAGTAGGGATTAACCTTCCTATTCGATCTTGCTCCAGATGGGGTTTACATAGCCGCATAGTCGCCAATGCGCTGGTGAGCTCTTACCTCGCCTTTCCACCCTTGCTGCGCAGAAGCGAGAAGTGAGAGACTAGAGGCTAGAGGTTAGAAAAAAGCCAAAGGCTTTTTACATATTCTCACTTCTGATTTCTCACATCTAACATCTGCGTTAGCGGTATATCTCTGTTGCACTTTCCTTAGAGTCGCCTCCACTGGGAGTTACCCAGCACCCTGCCCTATGGAGCTCGGACTTTCCTCTCATCAAAACTAGAAACTAGCTTTAACCAGCGACTGTCTGGCTTACTCACGAATTATATAATAACATAGTCTATTATAATTATCAAATATAATTCTATTTAAATTTATATGGACTAACATTATGTTCTGATAGTATTACTGAATTGTTACACCCTAAGGCTTTGATTTTGTCTTCTATTAGTTCAGCAATAATTTTCATAGCAGGCCATTCTGTGCCAAAGTGTCCTGCGTCAATTACAGATATGTTTTCCTCATTGCAATCACTAACATAATGATATGTGGTATCACCAGTTATAATGCAATCAGCTCCTTTTTTTATTGCTTCTGAAATATAATCTTGACCGCTTCCATTGATTAGAGCAACCCTCTTCAAAACTTGTTCTTCTTCTCCACAAAATCTAAGCTTATCAATATTAAGTTTATCTTTTATTAAATCTATAAGTTCTGCTAGTGACATTTCCTTTTCCAAAGTAATAATTCTACCTAGCCCTGCACTTGATGAAACTGAAGAAACCTCTAAAATCTCGCTTCTACAAAAATTTAATTTTTCCATAATAATTTCATTAATGCCCTGACTAGTACTATCCAAATTGGTATGACTAGCAAATACATTTATATCATTCTTAATTAACTTAATTATCTTTTTACCTAATAGAGTGTCTTTTGTAATGTTACTCGGCTTTTTAAAAATAATAGGATGATGAGTAACAATTAAATTACATCCCTTTTCTATTGCTTCATCTATCACCTTTAAAGTGCAATCTAATGTTACTAAAATATTAGTAATTTCACATTCTTTATCTCCGATTAAAAGTCCTACATTATCGTAACTTTCTTTTAATTCTTCTGGTGCATACTGTTCCATCATATCCATAATCTGCGTAACTCCTAAAGACACAATAACAACTCCTTTAATCTTTGAACTTTTGAGTACATTTCATTTTTTCTAAAAATGGCTGCTTGTGTATCATCTAGAATCGATTCGTTTATCTTAGTATACTTTGCAATTTTTGTCTGTATATATTCCTTTATTAAGGGATGTGTTTTCTTAATTAGTATTTCACTAACTTCATAAAATATTTCTTCCTTAATAATAGGCTTATTATCAAAACTAACTTTAATAATCTCATAGTATTTATTATCATCAAGGCATAAGTCTTCATCTATTATGTGAAATCCTTTTTCTAGTAAATATTTTCTAAGTATCCCTGGGTTTTGAACTGGTTGAAGTACTGCGTAACTTGCACTTCTAAAAATCTCTATATCATTTTCAATTATATCCCTTATTAAGTTGCCACCCATGCCAGCAATTATAATAACATCTGCCTCTTTAGTCTTTATTGTACTTAGTCCCCCACCTAGTCTACATTCAACTTTATTTTCTAACCCTACCATGTCGATATTAAATTTGGCTTTTTCCACAGGTCCAATATTAATATCTGTTGCTATAGCTTTCTCACACTTATTTTGTTTCAGAAGGTATATAGGAATATATCCATGATCCGTTCCTATATCTGCTATACAATTACAAGGTTCTATGTGGCTAGCAATACATTTTAGTCTTAAACTAATTTCCAATTTTTCACCTACTTAAAAATAAAATAATACTCTAAACTGCATTAGTAAAAAAGCAATTGATAAAAGTATTGAGGCATAAATAAATCTGTAAGCAGTTTTCTTATCATATTTTGAAGAAAAGTAAGCAGCATAGTACATGCATAGCAAAACTGCCATATTTAATAATCCGTATGAGGTTTGTTTTATTAGGAACTGTTTAGCTGTCCCTCTTTTAACAGGTTCAAAATTCCCATCAAATGATAATGGCAAATTTGTAGATGGAAGACTGCCTTTTAAGTACCAAATAAACGGATTAATAATTAAAAAAAGTATAATTGCACTTGCAATACATAATAATATAATAAATTTTTTTTCTTTATTAATTCCTGAATTTCTCGGGGCCGTATATTCCCATTCAGCCATTGTCAAATTATTAGTTTCAAATTTTTCTTTGAATTGATTAATATCTAAAGGAGAAAAAGCATAATTTCCATTTGCCGTTTTTAAATAGATAATATTTTTAGTAGATGTGACAAACATTGAAGTTGTCCCAATTCTATCTAAAACAGTCCTGCCTATAGCATAATGTTTCGTCCCATGCCCCGAAAGCTTTGTACCTTTAATAGATTCTTTAGTAATAAAATACTTTTCGATAGTATCAAAAGGAATCACTACACTCTTTAATCCCCAATTCCCCTTTATATAGAGGTTGTATTCATCAAAACTAAATTTCAAAGTAAAATGTAGTAAAATATAATATAGTTGAAAAGCATTAAATATTAAAATTACAAGTCGTACCACATTAAGAAACTCATATGTTGTTGCATAATAGGCTAGTGCAAATAACCCAGCATCTACAACTAATGTAAATGTAATTTGTTCGATATACCCTAATCCCTTTATAGGTTTAAATCTTTCCATAACTTCACCTTCTCATAACGATTATATCATAAAATTGTAAATTTAAAAAATAGCACCAAATGGTGCTATTTTAAAGTCTAGATTTAAAAATTGGATTTAGATACTAATCCAGATAATCCTTAAGTTTTTTACTTCTACTTGGATGCCTTAATTTTCTTAATGCTTTAGCTTCTATCTGTCTAATTCTTTCCCTTGTTACATTAAACTCTTTTCCAACTTCTTCAAGAGTTCTAGCTCTTCCGTCGTCTAATCCAAATCTTAGTCTTAACACTTTTTCTTCTCTTGGTGTTAATGTATCAAGCACATTAATAAGCTGTTCTTTAAGCATTGTAAATGCTGCTGCTTCAGCAGGTGCAGGAGCTTCATCATCTGGAATAAAATCTCCTAGATGGCTATCTTCTTCCTCACCTATTGGTGTCTCAAGGGACACTGGTTCCTGAGCAATTTTCATTATTTCTCTTACCTTATCAACAGGCATATCCATCATTAATGCAATTTCTTCTGCTTGAGGTTCTCTTCCAAGTTCCTGCAAAAGTTGTCTTGATACTCTAATAAGTTTGTTTATGGTCTCTACCATATGTACAGGTATTCTAATAGTTCTAGCTTGATCGGCTATTGCTCTTGTAATCGCCTGTCTAATCCACCATGTTGCATAGGTACTAAATTTAAATCCTTTTCTATAATCAAATTTTTCTACTGCTTTTATAAGCCCTAGGTTACCCTCTTGAATTAAATCTAAAAAAAGCATGCCTCTACCAACATATCTTTTGGCTATACTAACAACAAGTCTAAGATTTGCTTCTGCAAGTTTTTTCTTAGCTATAGGGTCACCAGCTTCAATTCTTTCAGCTAAAATAATTTCTTCTTCTGGGGATAATAGAGGTACTTTTCCAATCTCTTTCAAGTACATTCTTACAGGATCATCGATTGAAATCCCTTCTGGTACCGAAAGATCTATAACACTTATATCTTCACCTTCTACAATCTCCTGTGCGTCTCCAATAACTTCTATGCCCATAGATTCAAGAACTTCATAAATTTTTTCAATTTGATCCGGACTTAAGTCAATTTCATCTAACTCATCCATTATCTCTTTATATGTTAATGTATTAGTCTTCTTACCCTTTTCAATAAGCTTCTTTACTACATCCATCTTTGTGTTTTTATCCTTCATATCCTAGCCTCCTTCCGGTATTCTACAAATTCCTTATCCTATTCTGTATTTCAGCGTATTCATATACTAAATTTACTGACTCTTCCACTAGTCCTTTTGCTTCTAATTCTTTAATCTTATTCATGATTTCTTTTTTCGACTCCTCTAATTTATATTTTTTTAGGTCTCTAATATAATCTTGAATAAGTGTCTCAATATCAGAATCCTCATTTGTAAAAAGTTGTATTTCACAAATATAAACCCATTCTTTAGAACTCTCTATGTCATCACATTTTAATCCAATGCGGTTTTCTCTTTCTTCAGATGGAAAATCTATGTTATCAACTATTAAACTAAATATTTTCCTATGGCTTTCCATAATAAATTCATCTTTATTATAATTACTCGTAATATATTTAAAAGCTTCACTATTGTTAAGCATTAGCTTAAGAAGATATCTTTCATCTTTTAGATAGTATGGTTCTAAATATAATTTTTGTCCAAAATTACCAGTAATATTCACGTCTTGTAATTTATTTACATTTTTTTGGATTTCACCACTTAATAGGTCATATATTGCCTGCTCTTTAATTCCAGTTTTTTCAGAAACTTTTCTAATGTATACATCTTTTTCTACTGGATTTAAGTCTGAAAGTATTTCAGTAATTGCTGCTGCATATTTAATTAGCATTTCATCATCATTAAAGTTTATTCCTTCACTTACTCTGTTTATCTTATAATCAATAAGCGGAACTGCATCATCTATTAATCTTTGAAAAGCTTCCTTTCCATTACTTCTAATGTATTCATCAGGATCCTTACCTTTGGGAACCTTTAAAACTCTTACATCAAAGCCTTCCTTTCTAAGAATTTCAAGACCTCGTAATGTAGCTGCTTGACCTGCAATATCTGCATCATATGAAATAATAACTTTATCAGCATACCGTTTTAGAAGTTTTGCTTGATTCACTGTTAAGGCTGTTCCAAGAGACGCAACAACATTTGTAATGCCATACTGATGAAGGGAAATACAATCCATGTATCCTTCAACTATAATTAACGTTCTCTCCTTCAAATCCTTAATCGCAAAATTCAAACCGTATAAGTTAACTCCCTTATTAAAAAGAAAAGTCTCAGGAGAATTTAAGTATTTAGGTTTTGAATCATCTAAAACCCTACCCCCGAAGCCTATTACCCGACCCCTATAATCAAAAACTGGAAATATTACTCTGTTTCTAAACCTGTCATAATATTTGTCATTCTGATTTTTCACTACTAATCCTACTGATAATAAATCGAGTTCAGTATATCCTTTTCCTTTTAAAAAATACATTAGAGAATTCCAGCTATCTAAGGAGAATCCTAATCCAAATTTTCTTATTGTTGCTTCTGATATACCTCTTAATAAAAAATAATCTTTTGAAGTTTTATTTCGAGATAAATTAGCAAAGAAAAACTTGGCTGCTTCTACATTTATTTTGTATAGCCTTTCTCTAGCATCTTTTTTTGCTCGATTTTCTTTAGTATCGATTTCTAATTCAATATGAGCGCGATCTGCAAGATGTTTTACGGCATCCATAAAAGATAAATTTTGCGTCTTCATAAGAAAAGTAATAACATTTCCTGCTTCTCCACAACCAAAGCATTTATAAATTTGCTTATCCTGAGAAACGCTAAAGGATGGTGAATCTTCATGATGAAAAGGACAAAGACCAAAATAATTTCTTCCAGACTTTTTAAGCCTAACGGATTCTGAAATGATATCCACTATGTCATTTTGATCCTTAATTTTTTGGATAACCTCTTCTGCTACTGCCAATGAAAAAATCCCACCTCGCTAAATTAATTAGAAAAAATACCATTATCTTATTCGACAAAAAAAACTATATTCCTTCTTTTGCGTTAAAATTTATTAAATATTTTCTAACTTATACTTGTATATATTCTTTACTAATTACAAATTTCCTGCATAATTTTATATTATTTATCCAATCATATTTTATTTTCTCAAAAACAATACAATATTATTCCCATTTTTTAATATATAAGAAACTTTGGTACATAAAGTTCACGAAAAAGTAATAAACAATAGTCATCACTCATTCCTGATATGTAATCAGCTACACCTTGACATAAGCCATCTTTTTCCACTATATCTAAATAAAATCCTGGCATTTTATTAGGATTTTTCATATAATAATTAAAAACTTGTTCAAGAACAAATTTTGCCTTATCTCTTTCTATTCTCAGAATCTCTCCTTTATATATTTTTTCAAACATAAAATCTCTCAAACTCGAAAGTGAACTTTCAATTTCTGAGCTTAAAGATATCTCATAATTGGAGTTATCTATATTATTTATTGAATTATGTATGCAATCCTTAACTAACGTATCTATTCTTTTACTATGAGTTTGACCTAGCACCTTTAAAATTTCTGGAGGAATATCTTCATTCCGTAATAAACCTGCCCGTATTGAATCATCTATATCATGATTCACATATGCTATTTTATCACTATACCTTACAACTTGACCTTCTAGTGTAAATGCTTTTTTAGTTTCCTTAGAAAATCCACTGTGATGTAAAATTCCATCCAAAACCTCTTCACTTAAATTTAGTCCTGTACCATGTTTTTCAATTTTTGTTAATACTCTAACACTATTTTCATTATGTCTAAAACCTCCTGGGAGAAGTTTATCTAATACTTCTTCACCATTATGAGCAAAAGCTACATGCCCTATATCGTGACCTAATGCTATTGCTTCAATAAGATCCTCATTAAGACCTATCCCTTTGCCTATAGTTTTAGCAATTTGTGAAACTTCTAAAGTATGGGTTAATCTTGTTCTATAATGATCTCCTGAAGTTTTAATATATACTTGTGTTTTATGCTTAAGTCTTCTAAAAGATTTACTATGTATTATTCTGTCTCTATCTAGCATAAAACAAGTTCTAATTTCATCTTCTTGTTCTTTTATGGCTCTTCCTTTTGACATAGATGAAAAACAAGCCTTTTCAATAAATACTTTTTCTTCGTTTTTTTCAATTTTCTCTCTTATAGTCATGTTATCCCTCCTTTCTAAAATTTAAAATTATTATAAATATAAAAATTCTATATAATTAATAAAACTCCTTTATTTAAAGTATAATATTAAATTTTTTTTAATATTATACTTTATAATGATCTTTTAAGGAGTGTTATTATGCCTTATACTGCTGAAAAAAACAATATAAATTTATTATCTCAAGGAAACATAAAAAAATACGTTCTTCCTTTCTATGGATTAGAAAATTGTGAAGTTATTAATATTAAATTTAAAGATACTGATAAGCAAAGGTCAGTTTACAAAATCCAAGATAAAGACTCCAGTTATTGTCTAAAAAAAGTTTATTTGCAAAAAAACGACTTACTTTTTGTATATTCAGCTATTGAATGGCTCTATAGAAACGGTATACATGTACCTAAAATAATCTCTACTACTCAACGAGACAGATTTGTTAATTATGAAAATATGCTGTTTATATTGACACCTTGGATTGAAGGGAATAAATGTGATTATGATAAATTAGATAATCTTATATCTGCTAGCGCCAATCTAGCAACCATGCACTCTGTAAGCAAAAAATTCATACCTATAGATGGATGTGTACCAAAGAATTCATTTAATGACCTTTATACATCCATAAAAAAACATTTTGAACAATTATTAGTTTCTTCAAATATGGCATTTAAGTATAAGGACAAGTTTTCAAAGTTTTTTTTAGATAATTTTCATGATAATCAGCTTCTCTCTCAAATCTCTCTAGAAGCTGCTTCATCAATAAACATAAACAATCTTAATAAATCATTATGTCATATGGATTATGTAAATAAAAATATAATAATTGATGATAAAGAAGATTTATGGGTTATCGATTTTGACAAATGCTCTATGAATTATTCTGTTCATGATTTTTCCTATTTTTTAAGACGATTAATGAAAAGAGAAAATACCATGTGGAGCTTAGAAATTGCAAAAAATTGCATAGATGCATACAATAAAATTCGTCCCTTAAACATTGACGAATATAAATATATACTAGTATATCTTTCTTTCCCTCAAAAATACTGGAAAATTTCTCGTGACTACTATAATAATATTACAAAATGCAATAAGAATTCTTTTTACATGCTTTTGAGTAAAGCTTGTGAAAACAATGAAGAACATATTAAATTTATTGATGACCTTAATGCATATATCATTGATAAATTTCATTAAAAAGGTGCCGTTTAAAAACAGCACCTTTTAATTTAAACTATTAAATTATTATCTTGGATTCTTAACTTGAGCCTGAGCAGCTGCAAGTCTTGCAACTGGAACTCTAAATGGTGAACAAGATACATAGTTAAGTCCTACACTGTGACAGAATTCAACAGATGAAGGATCTCCACCATGTTCTCCACAGATACCAAGTTTGATATCAGGTCTTGTTTGTCTTACCTAGATCTGCAGCCATTTTAACTAAGTTTACCAACACCAGTTTGATCTAACTTTTGCAAATGGATCTAATTCATAAACTTTCTTCTCATAGTAATCTTTTAAGAAGTTACCTGCATCATCTCTTGAGAATCCAAATGTCATTTGAGTTAAATCATTTGTTCCAAATGAGAAGAATTCAGCTTCTTTAGCAATTTCATCAGCAGTAAGTGCAGCTCTTGGAATTTCTATCATTGTTCCAACCATGATATTTTAAATTACTACCTGCAGCTTTCAATGATTTCATCTGCAATTTTAACAACAATATCTTTAACATATTTTAATTCTTTAATTTCTCCAACAAGAGGAATCATTATTTCAGGAACTACATCGTATCCTGTTTCCTTCTTAACGATCAAGTGCAGCTTCAATTACAGCTCTTGTTTGCATTTCAGCTATTTCTGGATAAGAAACTGCAAGTCTACAACCTCTATGACCCATCATTGGATTGAATTCATGTAAGGATTCAACTGTATCTTTTAATTCTTCAAAAGTTAATCCCATATCCTTTGCAAGAGCTTTTATATCTTCATCATCTGTAGGTAAGAATTCATGAAGTGGTGGATCCAAGAATCTTATTGTAACTGGTCTAAATTCCATTGCTTCATAGATACCTACAAAGTCTTCTCTTTGCATTGGCAATAATTTTGTCAAGAGCTTTTCTTCTCTGATCTTCTGTTTTAGCAACAATCATTTCTCTAACTGCAGCAATTCTTTCTTCAGCAAAGAACATATGCTCTGTTCTGCAAAGACCAATTCCTTCTGCACCAAATTTAACAGCCTGTTTCAGCATCTTTTGGAGTATCTGCATTTGTTCTAACTTTTAAGCTTCTAATTTCATCAGCCCATGCCATGAATGTTCCAAAATATCCACTGATATTTCTGGTTCAACAGTCTTTATTAGCTCCACCATAAACATTTCCTGTACTTCCATCTATAGAAATAAAATCATTGTCTGTATATTTTTTACCCTTAACTTCAAAGTATCTTTGCTTCTTCATTTACCTTAATATCTCCACAACCAGCTACACAGCATGTTCCCATTCCTCTAGCAACAACTGCAGCATGAGAAGTCATTCCACCTCTAACTGTTAAGATACCTTCAGCAGCTATCATTCCTTCAATATCTTCTGGTGAAGTTTCAAGTCTAACAAGAATAACTTTTTCACCAGCTTGCATGTCTTTCCTTAGCTTCTTCAGCAGTAAATGCAAACTTTACCACAAGCAGCTCCTGGAGATGCTGGAAGACCTTTTGCAATTACTGGAGTACTTCTTAGTGCTGCACTATCAAATGCTGGATGAAATAATGTATCTAATTGCTTTGGTTCAACCTTTAATATAGCTTCTTCTTTAGTTAATAATCCTTCTTCAACTAAATCAACAGCAATTTTTAATGCAGCCTGTGCTGTTCTCTTACCATTTCTTGTTTGTAAGAAAAATAATTTACCATCTTCAATAGTAAATTCCATATCCTGCATATCTTTATAATGATTTTCAAGTGTGTCAACTATTTCCATGAATTCATTATAAACTTTAGGATTATTTGCTTCAAGTGTGAAATATCTTCTGGAGTTCTTATTCCAGCAACAACATCTTCACCTTGTGCATTCATTAAGTATTCAGCATATATTTTCTTTTCTCCAGTTGATGGATTTCTTGAGAATGCAACTCCTGTACCTGAAGTTTCACCTTTATTACCAAATACCATTTCTTGAACATTAACTGCTGTTCCCCAATTTCCTGGAATATCATTTAATCTTCTGTATACATTAGCTCTTGGATTATCCCATGATCTAAATACAGCTGTTATTGATTCAATTAATTGAACCTTAGGATCAGTTGGGAATTCTTCACCCTTTTCTTTTTTATATAATTCTTTAAATTTAACTAACTAATTCTTTCAAGTCATCAGCATTTAATTCAGTATCAAATTTAACGCCTTTAGCTTCTTTCATTTCATCAAGAATATCTTCAAATAGACTCTTTTTAACATCCATAACAACATCAGCAAACATTTGAATAAATCTTCTATAAGAATCATAAGCAAATCTTGGATTATTTGTAAGTTTAGCCATAGTTTCAACAGTTTCATTATTTAAACCAAGATTAAGAATAGTATCCATCATTCCTGGCATAGAAACTCTTGCACCAGATCTAACTGATACTAAAAGTGGATTTGTGTTACTTCCAAAATTTTTTCCACTTATTTTTTCTAATTGCACCATTGCAGCTTCTATTTCTGCTATAACATCCTCAGATATTTTTTTTCCATCATCATAATATCTATTACAAGCTTCTGTAGTTACAGTAAATCCTTGTGGTACTGGTATTCCCAATCTAGTCATTTCTGCTAAATTAGCACCTTTTCCACCTAGAAGATTTCTCATAGTATCTGATCCTTCAGTAAAATGATACACAAATTTTTTATTAGTCATTATAATATCCCCTCCAATTTAAAAATCTTTGTATTATCTAACGAAGTAAAACTTCGATTAGTTATAAAATTATGAATATTTAGAATTTGCTTCGCCCATTTTTACAAACAAACGTGTTATATTGGTCTTCGAAACTTTTCCATTAATTTTAAATAATTCTTTTCCATCTTGAAATATTCTTTCTACCACAGGCAGAGAATCAACTTCATGTTCAATAATTCTTTCTGCAACCAGATATGCTGTATCTTCCTCTTCAACGAAAATTATATGAGGCATTCTTGTCATTATAACTCCCACGGGAACCATGTGAGTATCTGTTCCTCCCATTGATATCTTTAAGAAATCTTTTCTAGAAACAGCGCCAACTAAATAACCATCATTTTCAATAAACAACGTACCCACATCATTTAGGAATAAATGAACAATTGCGTCATAAACTGTAGTTTCTTCGCCAACCACTATTGGTTTTGACATAATATCTTTAACTTTTATGTTCCTTATGTATTCATAAATTAAACTATATGAGGGTTTTTGCGAAAATATATAACCTACCTTTGGTCTAGCTTCTAAAATCCCAGTCATGGTAAGTATAGCTAAATCTGGTCTCAAAGCTGCACGCGTTACATTTAGTTTAGATGCTAATTGTTCACTTGTGACTGGTTGAGCCTCTTTAACTAATCTAATAATTTCTTTTTGCCTTAATGACAAATTAATAGCCTTCACCCTCTTTCAGATATAAAAACCATAAATTCTGGTAATAATATCAATAGATAGTATATCACTTAAATTATTCTAAGTAAACATTTTTTCAGTTAAAAAAGTCAGCAAACAGGATATCCGCTGACCTAGATTTTACTTATTATCGTCTTCTATATCATCAAATTTAACAGTATATTTATATACATTTTCTTCGTTGTTTTCCTGTGGATTTTTTTTATTTTCTTTTTTAGTATTAATCTTATCCTTAATATCATTTGCAAAATCACTAACTTTATCTTTTACATTATTTGCTGTTGTTTTAATAATTGTGTTGACTATTTCAACAGAACCATCAGTTTTAGTAATTTCTATAGAGAAATTTGTAAATACAGCAGCCACAGTGCCTACTCCTATTATTGCAAGTAGTGGTGTAAAGATAAGTCCTACAATACCAGTTACAACACCAGCGTTTACTGGTACATCTAAAACTGTTTTTTCGTCTTTTCTAATTCTTATTCTATTTACGTTACCTTTATTTACTAATTCTTTTACTCGATTTAGAAATTCCTCTGTAGAAGTGTATATTTCTTCTTTCTTAGAGGTTGAGTTCTTTTCTAAATAGATAAGGGCTTCAACTACATTTCCTTCAGCAATTTGTAATGCTTCTTTTGACTCTGAATAGTTAGCACCAGTTCTTTCACGAATAATGTCGATTTTTTCCAATGTAATTTCATTCATTTTTATCACTCCTTAATAATTTAATAAATTCTAGACTGTTTGGTTTTTTTGAAAAACTTTGAGTAATAAACAAGCTCATTAAATTTTCAAGTTCTTCTTTTACTTGGTCAGAAATACTGAGTCTACAAACATTCTCTAAAGGAATTTTGATTAAATATTTAAGTATATTAATAGCTGAAAAGCTAACTGTAACTGCTGAATTTCTATCACAGTCGCTACATACAACTCCATAATATTGAATATCTATTAAATTGCTAATTTCTAGTTTTCTCCCACAATGGCAACAGGTTTCTAAGTTTAAACCATATCCTGTATGTTTTAGTAATTTCACTTCAAAAGCCCTAATTAAGTTTTCAATTTCGCAAGCTTTATTGTTAATTAAATAATAAGTTACAATTAAATCTTTAAAAAGTTCTTTATTACTTTCCCCTTCAACCATTGAAATATCTATCAATTCGTTCAGGTATGTACCATATGTAAGACTATCTAAATCATTAAGTAATGCTTGGAATGACTCTTCAATTGTCCCTTCATTTAAGGTAAACATACTCTTGCCTTTGAATACAATGTATTCTCCAAAGCAAAATGGCAATGTTAATGACTGAACCCTACTCTTAGTTTTTCTTGCACCATGGACTACAACAGATATTTTACCCAACTTTTCAGTAAATAACCATACTAATCTATCATTTTCTTTGTAATCCTGGTTTCTTAAAACTAGGGCTCTTGTTTTAAAAACTGACAGAAAACCATCTCCTAAACAAAATTAAAACATATTCTATATTATTTATATCCAAATTCTCTTAAGAACAAAGAATTGTCTCTCCATTCTTTTCTAACTTTAACCCAAATTTTTAAATTTATTTTACCATCTGTAAATTTTTCAATATCCTGTTTAGAATATTGTGTGATTTTTTTTAACATAGTGCCATTTTTTCCAATTACAATTCCTTTGTGAGAGTCTTTTTCACATATTAATTCGGCTTCAATATTAAGCACTCCATTATCACTCTTTTTCATTGAAACAAGATCAACTGCAATTCCATGAGGTACCTCTTCACTTAGAAGCCTTAATGCTTTTTCTCTAATAATTTCACAAATTACAAATTTTTCATTTTGATCTGTAATCATATCACTGGGATAATATTTAGGGCCTTCTGGCATAAACTTAATCATACATTTAAGAAGTTCTTCAACATTTTTTCCTTTGAGTGCAGAAATAGGAACTATCTCTGCAAAATTAAATGCTTCAGTATAATTTTGCAAACTCTTTGCAACCCTATCCTGAGTGCTTTCATCAATCTTATTCATAACAAGAATAACAGGAATATTTTTATCCCTAAGCTGTTCTAAAATATACATATCTCCTCTTCCCATCTCTACATCAGGGGTGGTGAGAAATAGAATTAAATCAACTTCTTTTACTGATTCTTCAGCTAATTTTACCATAAACTCTCCAAGTTTATGTTTTGGCTTATGAATACCTGGCGTATCCACAAAAACCATTTGGTAGTCCTCTCCATGCAAGATCGTTTGAATGTTGTTTCTTGTTGTTTGAGGTTTACTTGAAACAATTGATAATTTCTCTCCCATAAGATAATTTAATAGAGTTGATTTACCAACATTAGGTCTCCCAAGTATAGTTACGAATCCTGATTTAAACATTAATAAACACCTACTTTCCTAAAGCCTCTTTAGAAAAAGCTCCCGGCAAAATTTCTTCTAAAGTTTTTACTACATAGTCATCTTGGTTTTTTGCAATTATTATTTTAGTATCTTTATTAGCAAATTCATTGATAACTTGCCTGCAGATTCCACAGGGATATGTGTAATCTGCTGTATCTCCTACTACTGCAATTATTTTAATTTTTTTATGTCCTTCAGATACTGCTTTGAAGATTGCTGTTCTTTCAGCACAATTTGTTGCTCCATAGGAAGCATTTTCAATATTACATCCAGTATATAGGCTACCATCTTCTGTTACTATTGCTGATCCAACCTTGAAGTTTGAATAAGGCACATATGCATTGTCTCTTGCTTTAATTGCTTCAATTACTATCTCTCTATATTCCATAATTGTATCCTCCATGAAATCTTATACAAATTTATTATCGTATTTAGATTATATCACTTTTCTTTATGTATTCAAAAGTAAAATAATTATTGTTACTTTTCAATTTAAATATTTCAGGAAAAAATGGTGTAAAAAAACGCAGTTAATAGAGAACCAAAACAAGCGCCTAAAACCACTTCTAAAACTGAGTGAATTTTTGAATCAACTCTACTTTGAGCCACAATTAAAGCTAAAATAAAACTTAAAGTAATAGTTACGGGGTCTACTGTAATTAGCGCTATTGCAGTAGAAATTGAAAACGCAATTGCACTATGTCCACTAGGCATTCCTCCTTTAAGTGGAGTTCCTTCTCCAAATATGGCTTTAGCTACTAAAGTTGCCATAGCAACAATTATAAGAATAAAAAAAATCATATATGGATTGGATTTTTTAACTTTATTAACTGTATTAATTGACAGTGGACTTAACTTATCCCAAAAAACTATATAACCAACAACTACAGCATTAAATGCAGTGACGAGAACTGCTCCAGCTGACACATTTTTTGCTATTTTTACTAATGGATGATAATAATTTGTGGTTGCATCTAAAGTGCATTCAATTGCAGTATTAAACATTTCTGCAACTATTACCATTGAAATAGTGATAGTAATTATAACAATTTGCACTTTAGAAATATCAAAAATAAAACAAGCAAGAAACACCAGAGTTGCAGCCACCATATGAATTTTCATATTTTTTTGTGTTCTAACCGCATAAACAAGCCCTTCAATGGCATAGTTAAAACTATCTACAAGCTTTCTAATCCTCATAGTACATTACCACCAATTCACTTTAAAGATTAACCTTTACTTCAATAAAACCCTACCTTTGCAAATTGAAATTCATAAGTATTTCTTCTTCTCGATTCCTCATTATTACTTTATCAGACTCTTCCATATGGTCATATCCTAAAAGATGAAGTATAGAATGTACTGTCAAATATGTTACTTCTCTCTCAAATGAGTGACCATACTCTTTACTTTGCTCTAATGCTTTCTCTAGGGATAAAGCTATGTCACCAAGTATTAATTTTCCTTCATCATAGAAGCTGTCATCTAAATGAATGGTTTTATACACTTCTTTATAAACCTTACCTTCTGGATACTCAAGCATTGGGAATGACAAAACATCAGTTTCTTTGTCAATATGCCTAAAATCATTGTTAAGTTTTTTTATGTTTTGGTTATCTACAAAAATTATACTAACCTCATAATCTTCTTGCATATTTTCTATTTTTAGAGCGAAGTCGACTACTCTCTCTATTGTCTCAACTAAATTGTTTTCTATACAAATATTAGATTGCCTGTCATCTGTTAAAATCATGAACTTACCTCTCTATTTTTTATTTTGCCATTTATCATCAGGATACTCAATTCTTTTGTGATAAATCCCAGAAAGTGATTTCAGAAAAGAAGTTCTTATAATATCAATATCCTTTAAGGTTAAATTGCAATGATCCAATTGTCCCTCATTAAGTCTTTCTTTAATAATATTATTTACCATTTCTTCAATTTTTCCATTAGTAGGGTTAGCAATTGACCTAACTGAAGCTTCTACAGCATCTGCTAGCATTATTATCCCTGATTCTTTAGTGGTAGGAATAGGCCCTAAATATCTAAAGTTAGTTTCTTGAACCTCTTCTGGATGCTCACTAGAATTTTTAACTATTAAATAAAAATACTTTACTAGGTACGTTCCATGGTGCTGCTCAATTATATCTTGAATAACCTTAGGAAGTTTATTCTCTTTTGCCATTTCTAATCCATCTTTTACATGTGAGGTTATAATTAAGGAACTCAAATTAGGAGTTATTTTATCATGTGGATTATCATTTCCAAGTTGATTTTCTTTGAAAAAGTAAGGTCTTTTAATTTTTCCGATATCATGATAGTATGATGCAACTCGTGTTAAAACAGTGTTCCCTCCAACTTGTTCAGCTGCTACCTCTGCTAAATTAGCTACTAGAAGGGAATGATGATATGTTCCGGGCGCCTCAATTAATAATTTTTTTAATAATGGACTATTAGGATTAGACAGTTCTAGAAGTTTCACAGTTGTAACGATATCAAAAAAACTTTCAAAAAACGGTAGAAAACCTATTGCTAATACTGCAGAAATTATTGCACTAAGTGCAGAAAAACCTGATTTCATAATTACATCATAGATGTTATTGCTTACAAGAAAACCAACAAAAAATGTTAGCGTCATGTTTATTATCATAAAAGGTATAGCTGAATAGATAATGTCATTTCTCTGTTGCATTTTTCTAATTATTATACCTGCGAAAGAAGCATTTACTATTGCTAATAGAGTAATATCAACTTTGAATCCTATTACTGCACTAATTAGCACACAGTTTAATATACTCACTGTAGATGAAATTCTATGATCTAATAAAAGTGACATGAGCATTGGTACACATGCAAAAGGAATTAAGAAAGGTGACAGTATGCTTAATGTTCTTGCAAGTAAAATCGCTATAACAATTAAAATATTTAGTAATATTAACTTAGAAGTATCCTTAAAAATCCATTTATGGTACTTGTACAAATAGTACCATTGTAAAATTAATATCAATAGTACAAGTCCCCCAAGCGCCGCATAAATAGTTAGATTTAATTCATTATTATTGTTAAGTAGTCCTAAATCTTTCAAGATACCTAATTGGTCAGCTGTAACAGGCTCGCCTTTTTTTACCACAATTTGATCTTTTTTGATTAGTACAGGAGCGACTTTTTTTTCAGCATCTTTTTTTGCTGTTCAGTTTTCTCTTTATCATAAATAAAGTTTGCTTTTATTTCTGCATTAGCAATATTAATACCAACACTCTTAAGCTCCTTTGTATACTTTTCAGTTTCACTAGAACTATTAAAGGAATTTGCTATACTTTCAGTTGCTTTCTTATATGAATCCTTAGCTTTTTCTGTATTATCCCCACTATCCTCTTCAATGGTGTTTAAGTCATATAATGAAGACATTGTTTTCACTAAAAACTGCTGTAAATTTTTTAAATCAACTTTAGAAAATCCAACAATATTTTTATAATCATCATCAGAGATATTAATTACTACATCAGTTTTTAACTTAGCCAGCTTTGCATTTTCATCAATATTGGTATCCTTAAGTTGCAATGCTTCAATAAATAACGAGTTTATCTCAGCTATTACTTTGGGCTTTACATCAGTTTTCTTACTATATTGAAGTCCCACTGCATCACTAGCTTCTGCTTTCAATTTGTCAGTACTATTTTGATCAGTAACTTCTCTAGTTGCCTCTATATCATTTTTTGCTATGTCACCAACATTTAGTGAATAGGTTTTATTAACCCTCGAAGTAATCATTATTCCAAATAATAAAATAAAGGTTACAAAGAATATTAACATTATATTTACTTTGCTTTTTTTAATCAGATTTCTGATTTTAACTAAGCTCATAATTCTTCTCCCTTTTGTTAATCTTAATAAAGTCTTCTTAAGTAGAAGGAACCATTGCATCTTCTAATGAAATGTCTTCCTCTAACGTCAAAAGAACTCGGATTACGCAATCATCCCCCTCAATTCTATTCTCAATTACTTTATCTATTATTTTAACAGATTTATCTAAATTTACAATCATCTTTGCATAAAGTTTGTTTCCTGTGTCCTGAGTAACTTTTTCGCTATCTAAATTAAAGCTCTTATTCTTTTCTTCATAATAATATTCTTTTTTTACTAAACCACTATTATCGTTCTTTTTCTCATAATTGCTAAAACTTTGTTTGGCTTTTTTTAAATATATTTTTTTATTGTTTACAACTATATAATAATTAACTATTTTTCTTCCCGTTTTTTCTTTCCTGACTCCTTTTATTGTCACTCTTTTATATTCTTCATAATAAGTCTTTGCAAGTACACTTCCCTTTGCATGTACTTGATACGTGCTTCCTTCTTTTCCTTGCTCTCCCTTTACTAGTAATTGCCCACTCTTGACAATATCTCCAGGTTGAACCACGGATGTACCTGCTGCAGTATATATTCTAACCACTTGACCATCCTTTTTAGCAACTATATTGCATGGGTTATTATCAGGCGTTAAATTCGGTGGTATTTGCCTTTCTGAAATTTCCACTTTTAGCCTTGAACCTTCTGTTCTTACTTTTACCCAAATAATATTTTCATTGTTCTTTAAAAGACTTTCTTCTATTTTTTTAACATCTATTCTTTTTTTATTTATCCCTGATTTAATTCCTACATTCCTAAGTTGTTGCCTAATTTCATATGGTGATACATTTTGTTCTGAAACAACTTCAATTTTCCAAATATAAGTTGATAAATAATATAATATTCCCATAAAACATAAAACACCAAATAAAAGGGCGTTTCTTTTCCTTAATTTAAGAAATGAAAAAACTACACCTTTTCTAGTTAGTATTTTTATTTTTGTGTTTGTTTTTCTAGATAGTTCTTCAATTTTATAATAATCACCTAAGCTTACTTCCATCACCACTGTAGCAATGTTCTTTTTTTTAATTTTTTTAATATGTACGTCATTTTTCCATAATAAATTTACAAATCTTTCAGGATTAAGAGATTCTATTTGGAGAGTTAATCGCCCTTTATTATATCTAGAAAAATTATATTTATGCATAATTATCATATAAAATAGATTTGAATTTTCCACTTATAATTATTGTATTGCCGCCAATAAACAATATTTCAAACCCACATCCTTTTATAGAAATTAGTCCAACATTAGAATTTATTTTTACTTCTTCCTCTCCAAAAAAAATAATTCCTCTATGGTTTTCAATTTCAATTTCATTATCACCAGTAACTGTTATTTTCGGAATATTTAGCATTATATTCTTTGGGAAATTCAATTTTTCAGCTATTCTTTCTTTAGTTTGAGCTAATTTATCTTCCACAATAATACCTCTTTAAAATTCTTTCATACTAATTTATGAAATTAGTTTTTAATAAATGCAAAAAAAATAAAAAAGGTTCAAAATTGAACCTTTTAATCATTTATTTAAATGTTCTTTTATAATCTGACTGACTAATTTTCCGTCTGCCCTACCATTAATTCTCGGTTTAAGAGCAGCCATAACTTTTCCCATATCTTTTACGCTATTTGCTCCCACTTCTTCTATACTTTGTTTTACCAATTCTGCAACTTCTTCTTCGGTTAACTGCTTAGGAAGGTAACTTAGCAAGATTTCTATCTCAGAATTATTCTGGTCAATTAAATCCTGTCTATTCCCTTTTTCAAATTCAATTAAGGATTCTCTCCTAATCTTTACTTCTTTGGCTAATACTTGTATTACATCTTCGTCCTCTAATTTAGAACCATTAGACTTCTCAATTTGTAATATAGCAGCTTTAGCCATACTAATAGTGCTTGCTTTAAGTTTTTCTCCTGATTTCAAAGCTTGTTTCCAATCTTCTTGTAATCTTTCTTTTAAGGACATTAATCAGTACCTTCTTTCAAAACAATACTATTTGAATTTCCTTTTTCTCGCAGCCTCAGATTTCTTTTTCTTCTTAACGCTTGGCTTTTCATAGTGCTCTCTTTTTCTTACTTCTGACATTACACCTGATCTCGCACATTTTCTTTTAAATCTTCTTAATGCACTTTCTAATGTTTCGTTTTCTCCAACCTTTATTTCTGACATATATTATCCCTCCCTCCGCTAGCACAATTTAATAGCAAAATTAAATGCAGCATAAAATGGGCTAAATAGCACATTTTTTATTATACAATATGTATCAATAGACTGTCAACAATTTCATTAGTAGTTTAACCCGGTGGCCAATTTAATTTTTTTCCTCCAAGTAAATGAAAATGTAAATGTGGAACTGTTTGGCCTCCATCACTACCGCAATTATTAACTAATCTATAGCCGTTTTCGCTGATGCCTGCTTCCTTAGCAATCTGTTTCACTACTATCAAAATATGTGATAAAATCTCTAAGTCTTCATCTTTAATTTCATTCAAACTAACTATATGCTTTTTAGGAACAATAATTGCATGAAAAGGTGCCTCTGGATTAATATCCCTAAAAGCAATTACTTTGTCATCTTCAAACAACTTATCACAAGGAATTTCATTATTTACTATTTTACAAAAGATACAAGTTTCCATATTTTCACCACCTTTTTATCTTTTTCAGTTGCGTGACATCCGTCTCTCTTTAGCGTGGCTCTGTAACTGAGGGGTGTCACGGGTTTTCTTATGCAAATTGGTATTTATTCTACTTTTATCTTTAACTTGGGTTAAAAATTGCATTGTGTAAAAATCTTTCTAATAAATCTATCATAATATTATTATACAACAAGTATTAATAAAAGTTAATAATGCTTTTGTACCAAAACACCCCACATGGTTTTTAAAATTTCAGAAAAAACACTTTTAATCTATTTCCCCTATGATATGTTCTCCATCTACCTTAATCAATTTTACATCTATAAGAGTTCCACTTATATCCGTACCTGAATGAGCTAATACTTTTAAATAATTTGAAGTATAGCCTTCAAAAATATTTTCTTTGCCTTGAACCCTATCCTCAAAAAGAACTTGTGAATTTGAGCCAATAAATTTAGACATAAATTCTTTTTCTGCTTCTAAATTTAAACTTATTAACTTGCTACTTCTATCATCTTTATCTTTTCCATCTACTTGATTCTCCATTGCAGCGGCTTTTGTTCCTTCTCTAGGGCTATATTTAAATACATGCAGTTTAGAAAGCTTCATTTCTTCTAGAAATCTAAATGTAGTTCCAAATTCCTCTTGAGTTTCACCAGGAAAGCCCACTATAATATCTGTTGTAATTGAAACATCTTTTATATTATCTCTTAATATCTTCACTATTTGCCTGTACTCATCTGAAGTGTATCTTCTATTCATTCTCTGCAAGGTTTCATCGCAGCCACTTTGAAGCGATAGATGGAACTGCGGACATAATTTATTTAAGGCAGTTATTCTCTCCACTATTTCTTGAGTGAAAAAAGTAGGGTCAATTGAGCCAATTCTAACCCGCTCTATTCCTTCAATTTTGTCTACTGCTTCGAGAATATCTATTAGGGTTACACTTTCTTTTAAATCAACCCCATAAGATGCAGTATGAATTCCAGAGAGAATTATTTCTTTAAATCCGTGATTAGCAAGCTGTTCCACTTCTTCAATTACCTTTGAAGGGTCTTTGCTACACACAGCACCTCTAGCAAAAGGAATCATACAATAAGAACAAAATCTATTACAACCATCTTGAATTTTAAGGAATGCTCTTGTTTTGTCTTGATATTCCTCTATGTTTAATTGTTCAAATACTGTATTTTTAAGAACTTGATCAACCTTGATTATTTTCTTTCCTTCATTCCTAAACCTATTAACGCAATATACGATTTCCCCTTTGTTCCTTGTACCTAATACTATATCAACACCTTCTAGCATTGATACTGCTTCAGGCGCAATCTGAGAATAGCATCCAACTACAGCTATAATTGCATTTTGATTTAATCTTTTTGCCCTACTTACCATTTGTCTTGATTTTTTATCCCCCATATTGGTAACTGTGCAAGTGTTTATTACATATACATCTGCTAGGTTCTTAAAATCAACAACTTCATAACCCTCTTTTAAAAACATCTCAGTCATAGCTTCAGATTCATATTGATTTACTCTACAGCCCAGTGTTGCAAAAGCTACCTTCATTACTCAAATCCTCCCATATCGCCTAGATCATACATTAACATACTTATTGCCACAAAGCCTGCAGTTTCAGTTCTTAGAATTCTTGGCCCAAGTGTTACAATATACGCTCCACAACTTCGAAGGTTATCTATTTCTGTTTCTTCAAAGCCTCCCTCAGGTCCAATAATTACTGCTGCACTCTTAATGATCTTCCCATCAATATCCTTTAAAATGTTTTTAATTCCTCTACCATCTTCATTCTCATAGGGTACAACAATTAAATCAAAATCTTTCAATTCATTTATTAGTTCTTCAAATTCTATAGGCGGATTAATTTGAGGAATAATACTTCTTTTAGACTGTTTACATGCTTCAAGTGCAATCCTTCTCCATCTGTCAGTTTTTCTAAATTCTCCAAGTTCGTTTTTCACAACGACTCTTTGGGTAACAACTGGTGTAATTTCACTAACACCTAATTCTGTTGCCTTCTGAACAATTAAATCCATTTTTGCAGACTTAGGCAAGCCTTGATATAGAGAAATTTTAAGAGGACTTTCGTTGTTTAATTCAATTTCATTAAGCAAACTAACTTTAACTTCAAGTTTATTTACCTCAGATATTTGTCCAATGTATTCTTTTCCCTTGCAGTCATTTATACTTATTTTATCTCCAGGCTCTAGCCTTAACACCTTATATATGTGCTTTACGTCATCCCCCTGAATCAATATTTCATTTTCTTTAAAGTTTTCTCTTTCAACAAAGAACTTATGCATAAGCGTACTCCTCATATATTATAAAGCTTTTGAAATAATGCAAACCCAATCTTCTTGATTATTGATTTCAATAATTTCAAAACCACATTCTTTTAATTTATTTTCAACATCTTTACTTCTTTCACCTATAATACCCGAGCATATAAAAAGTCCCCCAGGCAGTATAAATTTCTTCACATCTTCAGTTAAAAATATTATAACATCTGCAATAATATTTGCCACTACAATATCAGCTTTTCCTTCTACCACTTCCATTAAATTTCCTAAATATATATCAATATTATTTAAATTATTGAATTCTACATTTTCTTTTGCACATTTTACTGCAATTGGATCAAGATCTACTCCAACAACTTTCTTTGCATTAAGTTTAGCTGCAGTGATTGAAAGAATTCCTGAACCAGTTCCTATATCAAAAACTGTACTTTCAGGTTTTACATACCTTTCTAGAGCCGCTACGCACATGCTTGTAGTAGCATGAGTTCCTGTACCAAAAGCCATACCTGGATCCATTTCGATTATAATATCATCTGATAGCTTATCATAATCTTTCCAAATAGGTTTTATAACTATGTTCTTACCTATTCTAACTGGCTGATAATATTTTTTCCAGCTACTTTCCCAATCTTCTTCAAACACAGAATTGTCAATTACTTTTGCCTCACCAGCATCTATTCCAAACTCCTTAAGGTCTGCAAGCTTCTCGCAAATATACTTTTTAATTTCTTCGATATCCTCTTCAGGTGAGAAATAACCTTTTACAACTGCTGCTGTATCTCCATATTCAAATACATTAATATCATTAAAATCCCATGTTAACGGAGCACTTTCTATTATTAAAAGATCATTGGGATCTTCAATGGATACTCCTTTTACATTTAAGCTATAAAAAATACCTGAAACAGCTTCTAAAGCTTCACTAGTAGTAACAACTTTAATTTCTATCCATTCACCTTTCATTTTAACTTCATCTCCTTGAAAATTTTTATTTCTATAAAACATAGAAAGAACTTCGTCTACTTTTTCAAATAGACGAAGTTTAAACTACTTTACCTTAAAATCTTTTAGTTTATCTTTTAATGATTTCTTACTATCTTCTGGGATTTCTCCACTTGCTTCCATGTATAGCTTTAATGCTTCTTTTTGTTTTTCATTTAAACTTTTTGGAATATCAACTATTACATTAACAAATTGATCCCCTCTGCCAGTACTATTAAGCTTTGGTACACCTTTGCCTTTTAGTCTGAATTTAGTACCTGATTGAGTACCTGCAGGTATTTTATAGGTTACATCCCCATCAACAGTTGGAACTTTAATATCTGTACCTAATGTTGCTTTTGGGAAACTCACATGTGTATCTATGCTTATATCAAAACCAGTTCTCTTAAAGGTTTCGTGTGGTGCAACTCTTATTTTAACATATAAATCTCCATGAGGTCCTCCATTAGAGCCAGCTTCACCTTTACCCCTTAACGGAAGTACATTACCATTATCTACACCTGCTGGCATAGTTACAGGAATTTTTATTTGTTTTCTTTCTTTACCTTTACCGTGACATTTAGTACAAGGCTCGGAAATTATTTTACCATTACCACCACACTTATCGCAAGAAGCCATAGTAACAAAACTTCCTAGGGGAGTACTTCTTTGTACTCTTATTTGTCCCGCTCCACCGCATTTATCACAAGTTTTTGCTGAAGTTCCTGCTTTTGCTCCAGAACCTTTGCATTCTTCACAGTTTTCACTTCTTGTAAGAGAAATTTCCTTTTCTGTACCAAAAACGGCTTCTTCAAATGTAAGGTTTAAATTATATTCTAAATCAGCACCCTTTGCAGGTCCGTTTCTTTTTCCACCTCTACCGGAAAAACCTCCACCAAAGAATGATTCGAATATATCTCCGAAACCACCCATTTCAGAAAAATCAAATCCACCAGCACCCTGACCATTAAAGTCTGTAGTACCAAATTGATCATATTGCGCCTTTTTCTGAGGATCAGATAAAACTTGATATGCTTCATTTACTTCCTTAAATTTAGCTTCTGCATCTTTATTATCCTTATTTCTATCAGGATGATATTGAAGTGCCATTTTTCTAAAACCTTTTTTTATATCTTCTTCACTTGCGCCTTTTTGAAGACCAAGTAATTCATAATAATCTTTTTTAGCCAAACCCATTCACCACCTATTAATAATAAATCAAAATTAAGGGAAGAGTAATTACTCCTCCCTAATCTATTATACATAATATTTACATTATGTCATTATTTTTATTTGTTTTGGTCTTCAAAATCAGTATCAACTACATCATCATATTTTGCTCCAGCTTCGCCCTCTTGACCTTGGAAACCTTCAGCGCCTTCAGCACCTGCTGCATCTTGATATATCTTTGATGATACTGCATAGAATGTTTCAGTCAATTCTTCTGTAGCTTTTTTAATTGCTTCTAAATCTTCACCATCTTTTACACTATTAACTGCTTGAATTTTTTCTTCAATAGCAGCTTTGTCTTCTTCAGAAACTTTGTCTCCAAGATCCTTAAGTGTATTTTCTGTCTGGTATACCATTTGGTCAGCATTATTCTTTATTTCTATCTGTTCTTTTCTAACTCTATCTTCTTCTGCATGCATTTCTGCTTCTTTAACTGCTGCTTCAATTTCTTCATCAGATAAGTTTGTTGAAGCTGTTATAGTAATATTTGCTTCTTGTCCAGTTCCCTTATCTTTAGCTGCAACATTTACAATACCATTTGCATCTATATCAAAAGTTACTTCAATTTGAGGAACTCCTCTTCTTGCAGATGCAATACCTGAAAGAGTGAATCTTCCTAGTGTTTTATTATCGGAAGCCATTTTTCTTTCACCTTGAACAACGTGAATTTCAACTGAAGTTTGACCATCTGCTGCTGTTGAGAATATTTGGCTCTTCTTTGTTGGAATAGTAGTATTTCTTTCTATTAATGGTGTTGCTATTCCTCCCATTGTCTCAATACCAAGAGTTAATGGATTTACATCAAGTAATAATATATCTTTAACATCACCAGTTAAAACACCAGCTTGAATTGCTGCACCAACTGCAACACATTCATCAGGATTTACTCCCTTTGAAGGATCTTTTCCAGTAAATTCTTTAACTGCATCTTGAACAGCTGGAATTCTTGTTGAACCACCTACAAGTACAACTTTATCAATTTCAGACATTGATACGCCTGCATCTTTTAAAGCCTTTTTCATTGGTTCTATAGTAGCTTCAACTAAGTCATGAGTTAATTCATTAAATTTTGCTCTTGTAAGAGTCATGTCTACATGCTTTGGACCATTTGCATCAGCAGTGATAAATGGAAGATTTATTGTAGTCTGCATTGAAGAAGATAATTCAACCTTAGCTTTTTCTGCAGCTTCTTTTAATCTTTGAAGGGCAACTTTATCAGTTCTTAAATCAATACCATTTTCAGTTTTGAAAGTTTCTGCAATATAGTTCATTACTTTATTATCAAAGTCATCTCCACCAAGTTTAGTATTACCATTTGTAGATTTAACTTCAAATACTCCGTCGCCAAGTTCTAGAATTGATACGTCGAAAGTACCGCCACCTAAATCATATACAAATATCTTATGGTTTTTATCAAGTTTATCCATACCATATGCAAGTGATGCTGCTGTTGGTTCATTTATGATTCTTAAAACTTCAAGTCCAGCTATTCTTCCTGCATCCTTAGTTGCTTGTCTTTGGCTATCATTAAAATATGCTGGAACTGTAATTACTGCTTGAGTAACTTTTTCTCCAAGATATGCCTCTGCATCTGCTTTAATTTTTTGAAGTACCATTGCTGATATTTCTTGTGGTGTATAGTCTTTTTCATCTATTGTTGTTTTATGGTTTGTTCCCATATGTCTTTTTATAGAAGCAATTGTTCTATCAGGGTTTGTTATTGATTGTCTTTTAGCTACTTGGCCAACTAGTCTTTCACCACTAGCTTGAATTGAAACTACGGATGGAGTAGTTCTAGCACCTTCTGAGTTTGAGATAACTACTGGTTCTCCACCTTCCATAACTGCTACACATGAATTTGTTGTTCCTAAATCGATACCTATTACTTTTGCCATTTAAATTTTCCTCCTTAAATTATGTTTAGTTTACTACTTTTACAATACTATGTCTTAATACTTTATCTCCTCTTTTATATCCCTTTTGGAATACCTCGGAAATCTGATTTTGTCCTAACTGCTCATCTTCCTCATGCATTACTGCATTATGAAGATTGGGGTCAAATTCTCCATCTGTAGGAATTTCCTCAACTTGAACCTTTGCTAGTGCTTCCATGAACTGTCTAACAGTCATTTCTATACCTACTTTTAAATCCTCAACACTACCTCCAACACTTAACGCTCTTTCAAGGTTATCAAGCACTGGTAGCATATTTTTCATAATGTCTTCACAGGAACTTGTATAGATTGCTTCTTTTTCTTTAGAAGTTCTTTTTCTAAAGTTCTCATATTCTGCATTAAGTCTTAAAATTCTTTCTTTTAAGGCATCTACTTCATTACTAAGTTTTATATTTTCATCATTAAATTTCTTGTTTTGTTCTTGTAATTCTTCAACAAATCCTTCTAGTGATACAATAGATCCTTCATCAATTTCTTCACCATCTTCTAAAATTGTTTCAATTTCTTGATCTTCAATGACTTCTTCAACGACTTCTTCATTCTCTTCCATTGAAGCCTCTTCAAAGATATCCTTTGCTTCAGAATTTTTCCCTTTTTGAGACTCATTTTTTAATTCCCCATTTCGCATACACTTTTTTATCTGTCATCAATAATATTGACGCTGATAGCGTCTATCTATCGTCAATGATATTGACGCTGATAGCTTCATTAATTTCGTTTGCCACTTTGGTCAGAAGTGTAATCACTTTTGAATATGGCATTCTAGTAGGACCAATTATAGCAATAGAGCCTAGTGGTTTATCACCAATCTTATAAACTGAAGTTATTATGCTACACTCTTTAGCGCCAGAGATAAGATTTTCATCTCCAATACTAATTGCAATGTCTGATTCGTCCTTCATTAACGTCTTCATAATTGATTTATCATATATTAATGAAATAAATTCTCTTGCTTTGTCTATATCTTTAAATTCGGGATAATTAAAGATGTTTGATGCACCTTCTAAGTATATTTCATCATTTTTTTCTTCTACACTTAGACTCTCGTACAAAGCCGGAATAATTGCATTAAATATGTCTTCATGCCCTTCTAAGTCCTTTTTCAAATTATTAATTACTGCTAAATTAATTTCCACAATAGTTAAATTTCTAAGTCTAGCATTTAATAATCTAGTTATTTTTGCAAGATCTTCATTTGATAGTTGTTTCTTGACATGAATAATATCATTTTTAATTAAACCACTGTCTGTAATAATTACTGATAATACTTTTGTATTATCAATTGTCATCAATTGAACGGATTTTATATGGCTCTTTTCAAAAGAAGGAGCCTGAACAATACAAGTAAGGTTTGTTAATTCAGAAAGCAATTGCGTTGCTTGCCTAACTATCTTATCCACTTCACTTAATGCTGAGTCTAACAATTGAGCCTTTATAACAAATTCTTCCTCCGGTGATAATTCTGTTTTGTGCATTAACTTATCTACATAAAGTCTATATCCCTTATTTGATGGCTTTCTACCAGAAGATGTATGAAGATGTTCTATATAACCCATATCTTCTAAATCTGCCATTTCATTTCGTATAGTAGCTGAACTTATTCCTAATGAATATTTTTTTGCAATGGTTCTAGATCCCACTGGCTCAGCAGTATTAATGTAATCGTTAATTATGGCTTGCAGAATTCTTATTTTTCTTTCATCCATTTCCATACTATCACCTCATTATTAGCACTCGCACTCAGTGAGTGCTAATGACTATGCTATAAAAATATCACTCTCCATTTTATTTGTCAACGTATTATATTTTTCATAAATCCGTTGTTTTTAATGATAATCCTCATTTATGCGCAATTAAGTCTTTATATCTCCTTTTTTCATCACTTATCTAGCTTATCTAAGATAAACTCTGACATTACTATATTTGCTAGTGGCATTCCTTTAGAAGTTAAATACATTCTATTATTATTTACTTCAATAAGGCCCTTTTCTACATACTTAGTTATAACTTTTCCATAAACTAAGTTTATATCCCTGTTAAATTTATTATTAAATTCTATAATGGATATTCCTTCCGTTTTACGAAGTCCCATAAAAACAAATTCTTCCATATCATCTTTTTCCGTATTAATATAAGCTTCAGTCACAGCACTTTCAGCCGCATTGATACTACTTATATATTTATGTATTATTATTTCGTTGCTATATCTTTTACCGTCTATGTATGAATGTGCACCTGCGCCGCATCCTATATATTCATCCATGCTCCAATAAACTAAATTATGTTTGCACTGCATATTTGCTTTAGAAAAATTAGAAATCTCATATTGTATGTACCCTGATTTATTAAGAAGTTCTAGAGCTAAATCATACATTTCTCTTTCTTCATCTTCACTGGGTATGGTTATCTTTTCTTCTTCATACATTTGCTTAAGGGGTGTTTCGTCCTCGATAATTAAGCTGTAACTGGAAATGTGCTCTGGTTTTAATTTAATTATCTGTTTTAATGTTTCTTCCCATTGACTTAAGCTTTGACTTGGAAGTCCAAACATTAAATCTATGTTAATATTGTCAAAACCTATTAATCTAGCCATTTGAAAGCTTTTAATAAAATCCTGGGAATCATGTATTCTACCTAAGCTTCTCAATAAATCATCTTGAAAGGCTTGAAGTCCTATACTTAACCTGTTTACTCCCATTTCTTTTAATAAAGTTAGTTTTTCTTGTTCGAAGGTCCCTGGATTTCCTTCAACTGTAAATTCTATTTCAGATGTAGTATTTAAATTATCTATACTAGATTTTATTAATTTCCACCCTTCTAAAGACAAATAGGTGGGGGTACCCCCACCTATAAAAATACTGCTTATCACAACATCTTTTATGCTATTGATTTCTTTAGATAATGCTTTGCAATAATCAAGCATAGAACTTTCCATTCCACAAAAGGATGGAAAATCACAGTATAAACACTTTGATTTACAGAAGGGAATATGAATATATAGAGCAACTTTTTTCTCCATTGTTTCAGTTCTCCTCTTAATTTAATCTACTTTCAGTATTGACATAAATGCTTCCTGTGGAACTTCTACTGATCCAACCTGTCTCATCCTCTTTTTTCCTTCTTTCTGTTTTTCAAGAAGCTTTTTCTTTCGAGTTATATCTCCACCATAGCACTTTGCAAGAACATCTTTCCTTAAAGCTTTAACAGTTTCTCTTGCAATTACCTTTGCACCTACAGCTGCTTGAATTGGAACTTCAAATTGCTGTCTTGGTATTATTTCTTTAAGCTTTTCAGCTATGGCCCTTCCTTTTGCATAAGCCCTCTCATCTGGAACTATCATAGATAATGCGTCCACAATGTCCCCATTAAGTAATATATCTAATTTAACTAGTTGAGTTCTGATATATCCCTTTAGCTCGTAGTCAAAAGATGCATATCCTTTAGATCTTGACTTTAGGGCATCAAAGAAATCGTAAATAATTTCATTTAAAGGTATATCATAATTCAGTACTACACGAGTAGTTTCAATATATTGCATATCTATAAAACTACCTCTTCTATTCTGACAAAGTTCCATTACTGGACCTACAAAATCGTTTGGAACAATTATTGATGCTTTTACAACTGGTTCTTCCATAAAATCAATTTCAGTAGGTGAGGGTAAGTTAGTAGGGTTTGTAATTTCTATCATAACACCATCAGTTTTTGTAACCTTATATATAACAGAAGGTGCAGTAGTTATAATGTCAATATTATATTCTCTTTCAACTCGTTCCTGTATTACTTCCATATGAAGTAAGCCTAAAAAGCCACATCTAAAACCGAAACCTAAGGCTAAAGAAGTTTCTGGTTCAAAGGAAAGAGCGGCGTCGTTTATCTGCAATTTTTCTAAGGCTTCCCTAAGTTCATTATATTTGGCACCATCGGTCGGGTATATACCGCTAAATACCATCGGTATTGCTGGTCTATAACCTTCTAAAGCTTCACTTGCTGGTCGATCAGCTTCTGTTACTGTATCTCCAACTCTTGCATCTCTAACATTTTTTATAGATGCAGTAAAATATCCTACATCTCCTGCTCTTAATTCGGAAGTAGATATCAATTGTGGTGTGTACACACCTGTTTCAACAACATCGTATACTTTCCCTGAAACCATAAGTTTTACTTTTGTACCAGGCTTAATAACACCTTCCATTACTCTAATATGGCATATAACACCTTTGTATGAATCATAATTAGAATCAAAAATAAGTGCCTTTAAAGGCGCTTCTTCATCTCCAGAAGGTGCAGGTATCTTTTCAACTATGGCTTCAAGCACATCGTCAATATTAAGTCCTGTTTTGGCAGAAATCAAAGGAGCATCGTGGCTTATAATACCAATAACATCTTCAATTTCTTTTATTACTTCTTCTGGTCTAGCACTTGCCAAATCCACCTTGTTAATTACTGGAACAATTTCAAGGTTATGATCTAGTGCTAGATAACAATTAGCTAAAGTCTGGGCCTGAATGCCTTGTGACGCATCTACTACTAGTAAAGCTCCTTCACATGCATTTAAACTTCTAGATACTTCATAGTTAAAGTCTACATGTCCTGGCGTATCTATTAAGTTTAAAACATACTCTTCTCCATTTGGTCTTTTATATACCATTCTAGCCGCTTGAGCTTTTATAGTAATTCCTCTTTCTCTTTCTAACTCCATATTATCAAGAACTTGATCATTCATTTCTCTAGAAGTCAATGTTCCTGTTCTTTCTAAAAGTCTATCTGCAAGAGTTGACTTACCATGATCGATATGTGCAACTATACAAAAATTTCTAATATTCTTTTGTCTTAGGCTCTGCATTAATTCTTACCTCCATCGTACACTGGGCATATTCAAAGTAAATTATATCATATTACTCTCGGTTACTGTCAATCTAATTCTACTCAGCCTTTTGCTTAAGCAGATTCCTATACTTTAATGTCTTAATTCGAAAAAAAATATCACTTATTTTTTTTTGTAACTTTGTTGTGCAACTACTATTTATATAAAAAATATAATTTTTAGTTTCTATCCTGAAATCAAAAGGTTTTGATTTGCAGCTAATAATACATGGAGATGTCTCTTTAATATATTTAGAATTTGATATCACCTCATTGCTTACTGTAATCAACCCATACCCCATTATAGAAAAACAGAACACAAATAATAAAATATATGCATACTTTCTATACAAAAAAGCACCTCCTCTGTGGAATTTCAAATAAAATAAACCAGAGTCTTACCGGTTATTTTTTAAAATCCTTAATGAGAGGATGTGCTTTTACTTATAATTTTATGCATCTATTTTCCATTAAGATATTGTGCTATTACTCTTGCTAAATATTTACCTGAAGCTTTAACTTCCGTTACAGTATTCAAGTTTGTACCTACTTCAAGTAATACTGAATTACTACTCAAATCTTGATTAAAATAAAGAGTACCTTTATGATATTCTGTGTCTACATTTTTGAAAAAATTAGGAATAATCCCATTGGCTATATTGGTCATTTTGTTGGCTATGCCCATATTATTGACAGTGTGAGGTCCACCTGTGCACATAACAAACATACATTTAGCCACATTTTCACCATTAACTACTACAATATCATTTTTCTTGTTTGAACTTGAGTCTCTATGTATATCAATAATTAGTTTAAAACTTCCGTATTGCTTTAAATACTTTTCAACTGTTTCTCTTGATTTTCCATATGCATCTATGTCTCCTAATTCATCATGAATAGTTTTGTTATGGATAACTGAAACTCCATAATTTTTTTCAAGTTCATATTCTAGTGCATCTCCCACAGCGCATACGTTCATATTTTCATCTGAACTATTGTTTGCATGAGGTACATAACTTTCTGTAGTATGTGAATGATATAATAAGACTTCAGGTTTATCTACATTTAAAGGTTTTTTTAGATTAGAATCACTACTATTAGTATTATCTGATGGCTTATTCGATGTATCAGCACCTTGCTTTAATATATTGGTATCCTTTAGAACAAAAGGTGTCAATGAAGCACTTGCCTTAGAATCTTCAACCTTTAGTAGTGCCATCTCTTTTCCAAGAAATGTAGCTGGCGAATTAATATCTACGCCTAGTACTGACCAAAATTTTTCTTTGTCAGATTTGTTTTTTTCTGCCAGGTCATCGCTATTGAAAGAAGAAATCTTAATCACTGGCATTGAATAATTTATTAACTGAACAAAATATAAGCTTTTATCACTTGAATTTCTACTTAATATCAGACTTAGAATTTTTGCTGATGATACAATAATAAATGCTCCAATAAACAAACTAATTACTATCATCTTAGTCTTAGGATTTATTACAATGGACTTTTTTTTCTTGCTTCTCACTTTAATCCCCCCATTCGTTCTTTAAAATATATGTGGGGGATTATAAAATATTCCTATTAATAGATTTGTTCTAGTTTACATATTGATTTATTTCATCTAGTTCCAATGCAGGTTGAAGTGCTAAATTTATTCCAGTTGCAATTATCTTTGATACGGAATCAATAATCATATCTACCTCTTTAGGTGTTACCATTAGATCGCCTACATATGGATTCAATACTTCTTTAATTAATCTTTGTTTTTCATTTTTATCAATACTGTTTAACATATTGTAAAATTCACTACCTTGTTTTGCTTCTTTTGCTAACTCATCTATTACTAAATCAATTGTATCATTTGCCATTGTTGCTGCATCAACAACTGTAGGAACTCCTATTGCTATTACTGGAATACCCAAAGTTTTTTCACTTATTTCCATTCTTTTATTTCCAACACCAGAACCTGGTGAAATTCCAGTATTTCCAATTTGAATAGTTCTATTTACTCTATCTAGCTTTCTTGACGCTAAAGCATCTATGCATATAATAATATTAGGCTTAATTTTATCTACTACTGCTTTAATTATTTCACCTGTTTCTATGCCTGTTAGCCCTAAAACTCCAGGCGACAAAGCACATACAGGTCTTATACCCTCATCAATTGTATCCGGTACAAACTGTTTTAAATGTCGTGTAACCATAAGTCTAGAAACTACTTTAGGTCCTACTGCATCTGGAGTTACGTTCCAATTACCAAGTCCCACCACTAATGCTGTCATACTATCCTCCATTCTACTAACTTCAGAAATACACTTTGCAATTACTCTACTAACTTCATCCATTATTCCAGTGTCATAATGAGTGAACTTTGGCATATCAATGGTGATATATGTTCCTATTGGTTTTCCCATAGCCTTTTCACCAGCTTCATTTAAAACCTTAACATCCGTAACTTTAATTTCTTTTTCTAAATACTCTAATACCTCAACTCCCGGAATTTTACTTACAGAACTTTTATTCTTGTTTTCATATATTTCCTTAGCTTCTACAGCTAAATCTGTTCTTACACTTAACATTATTCTCCTCCTCACAAGTCTTAATACCTTGAATAATTATCTTTGCTACGTTTATTACCATGATTCTTCTCGTAACCTTGAAAACTTAATATCTAATTATTATATTTTTTGACTTATTACTTTATTTTCGATTCCGTTACTATAGTTTTTTCCATAATTTTTATTAATATTCTAACAAAATAAAATATATAATATATTAATACTTGAAGTGCAATAAAATAAATGCTATAATATCAGTTGTTGAATAAACGAAAATCGTAAGCAGATTACCCAAAACTGCCGCGAACCTATTTTTATACAAGGTGGTGAAATAGATGGCAAACATTAAATCAGCTAAAAAAAGAATAAAAGTTACTGAAACTAAGACTTTAAGAAATAGGATGATAAAGTCAGCTTTGAAGACAACTTTAAAGAAGTTTGAAATAGCATTGGCAAGCGGAAATGTAGAAACTGCAAAAACAGCCTATATATCAGCTGGTAGAGCTTTAGATATGGCAGCTTCAAAAGGTGTTATACACAAAAACATGGCTGCAAGAAAAAAATCAAGATTAGCTTTAAAATTAAACGCACTTAGTGCATAAAAAAATAACCGGTGTTACCCGGTTTTTTTTATGCATTTTTATGCAGTTAAAGTACTAATTATTAATAATTCCATCTCTGTTTTATCATCGAAAGATGAACTCTTCAGAGTTTTTTCTGTATTTAAGCAACTCATTAAGGCTTTTTCGAGACCTTTAATTGTGAATTTTCTACTTTGAGTTATCATTTTTTCACAAATATATGGATGCAGTTTTAATTCTGAGCTTAAGGTATCTTTTGATTTTCCATTTTCTAGCCCAAGCTTTATTAGTAATATTAGTTTAAATTGCCTTTCAATCATTGAGAGGATCATCATACTTTTTTCACCTCTAAAAATCAAATCATTAAGTATTTCTAGTGCATTATTAGCTTTTTTTGTGAAATAAAATCAACTAAGGCAAAAATATCATTATCACTTTTTCTAGGCAATAATGAAATGATATCTTCTTTTTTTATTTCCCTACCTAATGTATATGAACATAGTTTTTCTACCTCATTGTAGAGAACTTCCATATTGCTATCTACAAGTGAACAAAAAAGTAACAGTTCTGGTTTACCGATATCTTTACCCATCTCATCAAAGGCAAGCTTTGCTTTCCTCTCTAAGAATACACCTTTTAACTTGTTGAATTCTCCAATGCAAACCTTTTGTTGAAGTTTTTTTACTTTACTACTTAATTTCTCTCTATCACCTTGATAAACATAATACATAATTAAAATGCAGTATTCTGGAAGAGTTTCGATGTATTTACTTAAATTTTTAAAAATACTGTCATCACCCTCAGCGGCCGAAGCTTTGTTTTTATTATCTGAAAGAAAGCTTGCTCTATATACTAGCACAATTTTCTTTTCACTCATAAAGGGCATAGTTTCGCATGCATTCATAATAGTATTAAAATCTACATTGTTACCATCATATTTAGTAAAATTTAAGTCAAAAAAATCTTTACTTATGCTCTTCTTGCTAATAGCTTCAATACTTTCCTTAATTAATTGTTCATCTACTCCACAGAATATATAACAATTATGTATGATATCTTTTTTTAATTCATTTTGTAACTCATCAAATCCTACCAAAATAATCCCTCACTCTATTTTAAAAATTGAAAGCCTTTCCAAACACAATCAAATATGTAAACGTATTTGTACTAGTAAAATCTATGGGCTGTAATTTATTATTTTCTGGCAATACAATTATATCACAATAATTTTTATTATTCATTGCAGTAGTTTGAATTTCATTTTCTCTAGTAAATAATATTTTTTTACTATTTGAGTAGAATTCTACTTTCATACTTTTAGATTTATCTTTATAGTATTCAGAACCACTTACAACAATTTTATATCTTCTACTAAGCTTAAGAATATTTTCACCATCACTTGCAGACAAAATGCGGGTGGTTCTATATTCTTTTTTTATGTTACTTAGCTTTTTCCCACTAGGTTCATCAGTAATTAGAACAGTAGATCCTTTATACTTGATTATTACACTATCAGATTTGCCATAATTAATGTAGGTTACTTCTGGAACAAAGCTATAATTTTCAAATAGCAATAGTCCTGATAAGAGTATTAGAATATATTTTGCCTGTTTTCGTCCGCTTTTAGCTAACATAATAGATATAATAAAAAGCGTCAGTATTAAACTCTCCAGTGTAGTAAAGTATTTCATTGGTGGACATATTTCCATTAAAAAATATGTTGCACCATCAATAGAGATTAGCATTAAATTTAAGAACTTATTCAAAATAATGAAAACCTCTTTAATTTTATAAAACACTAAAGCGGTGTTACCTACTACAACAATAACTGTATATAAAGGCAGCAAAAATACGTTTCCAAGAATAAATCCAGTACTAATATTTTTAATACAAAAGGCAGCATAAGGAATTGATAATATTTGTGAACTTAAACATATACTAATACTTTCATTAAGCTTATTTGGTAAAAATATAAGCTTCCTTTGGACTTTTTTATTGAATAATAGAATGCTTAAGGTAGAAAGATAGGATAATGTAAAACCCCAATCAAGAATGTAAAAAGGTTTAAAAACAAGTATTGCCATTGCAGATAGAGCTATTGAACTAATACTATCATAGTTTTTGTTAAATTTTTTTGAAAACTTCAGGAAGAATATCATTAAAAAAGCCCTAATAGTTGATGGCTGACCTCCTGTAAATATTACATAAATTAATGATAAAAAGATGCTGGGATAAATACCAAATAATTTTTCAAAAATCTTATATATGACAGCAAGATGAAATCCAGAAACACTAATTGCATGAACTACACCAAGTTTTTGGAAATCATTTTTCTGCTGTGAATCTAAGTTACTTACATCGCCAAAACAAATTGCCATAACAAAACCGGCTTTATCTTTATCCATATATTGGGAAAAACTTTTAAATAAATCAGTTTTAAAACTATATATATTAGAAAAAATATCATTAGGCTTTCGATTGTATTTTTTTACATCAAAAACACCTACTACACCTTTAGAGTAATTACAATTTTTTGTGAAATTGCCCTCTAAATCTAATAAATCTCCTTGTTTTATATTTTTTGTATCACCTGATATTACTATTTTTCTATTCTTATAATTTCCCACGGAATAATATTGGTTCTTTTCTACTACTCTAACTTTATATAGTTTAGTGCTATCAATGCTTATATTAAAATATATTAGACAACTTATCATCCCCATAAAAAAGAAGGCAGAAATTTGCAAACTAAAACTTTTATCCACAGTAAAAATAATTAGGACTAAAAAAGATGCAGCAATAACTGCACCTAATAGAAAACTATCTATGAATAATATTAGAGAAAGGCATCCAAAACACATTGAAACCGCAAAATAAATTAATGGTCGTCTCATTGATTCCTAGTTACATTTAATGAATCAGGTACTGTATTAGAATCCAAACTAAAGCTTCTATAAGGATCAACTTCTACAGTTATTTTTATAGTATGTGCATAGTTATCTTGCGATACATCTATTACTTTTGGTATACCATCCTTTTGCTTCATTAAGAAATAATTGTTAGTTATTTCTTCAGCTGCTTTTCTGCTCAAAGTATCGTAATTTAAAAAAAAATCTTTTTCACTTATATCTAGAAATATTGTATTACTTCCCTTTATAACTGTCTCAAAAGTATTTTCAAACAAAGTTAAACACCTCCATGAAATTACAGAGACAAAAGTTCATCAATAATCTATTGATTCAATAACTTTTTCTCTAAATATTGTACAAACTAAGTTGATTTTTCAGCTTGTTGTTTATAGTTTATCCAATTCCAATGAGATTTAATCAAAGATAAAAAGACTTTACCAGGTGTTAAATTTCCTATTTAAAAATATTAATTCCATAATTGGAAGTACTGCTATCGTCAATGCTAAATTCACAAAATAGTTGTCATTTAAATCTAAAAAATTAGTTACAAATAGGATTATAAAGCTAAATGTTCCTGTAAAAACTCCTGACTTAATTATTGTCCAATAATTTATTTTGTTTTCCGATGCCTCATAAAATCCTTTATGCCCATCTCTTAGTGAAAAATATACACATGACAATAAGATGAAAATTATATTCGTTTCTTGCACTAAAAATGCATCACTCAAATCCAAATTATTCAAGGAGCAGAATAATAACATAAAAATACCTTCAGCAAAACAAATTGAAAAGGCGTATTTTAAAAATTTAGCAAATTTACTATATATCCGTTTACTCTCTTCTATATAAAGTACTATTTTATTATAATTAGCTTCTTGAATGTATGTGTCTGCAGTAGCCTTTAGGGTTGAACTGCAAGTTTCTGAAAAAGCTAAGCTTATATCTCCAGCTTCAAGTAATGGTAAGTCAGTTAAATTTGTTCCCGTAACTAAAATATTATGAGATTTAGTCTTAAAAGTATTTAGAACCCTCATTTTGTCACTAACTGTTAATCTTGAAAGCATTTTAACTTTATCAATATGGGTGGTCAAAGCGGCCTCATCCATATTTTCTATTTCTACTCCACAAAGTACATTTTCTAAGCTAAGTTCAAACCCCAAATTACTACCTACAGAAATTGCCGTAAGTTTACTATCTTCTGAAGTTATTATAGTTGTTATTCCGGAATTCTCAGATTCCCTTAAGGCTTCTACTTCTTCTATTTTCATTGGATTAATAAATCCAATAAGCCCTACAAAAACTAAATAGCTTTCAATTTTTTCATCTTTACTAGGAGCATATTTGAAGTTTCTATATGCAAAGCCAGTAACATTCAAACATTCTGTAGACATGTCAATATCTGCTGATTTTATTTTTTCTATGTCTTCATCAGTTATTTCTGCTTCTACTCCATCTTTCATAATAAACTTGCATGCCTCAAGCATTTTGTCAACTGCTCCGACAACATTAGCTCTATATTTTTTTTCAATTTTATTTACTGTAGTCTTGATACCTTTTTCAAGATCAAAAGGAATTTCAAACATCCTCCTGAACTTACTATCTAGATTTGATTTATTATATGTGTGTTTTTTACCAAATTCAATCAGAGCTTTTTCCTCTACATTGTTCTTAGAATTATTGTTACATAACAGGGAAATATGAATTATCCTCTCAATATTTTTAGAAATCTCTAAATCTTCTGTTGATAAATCTACTATTGCTTCATCAGAATATAGTTTCACAGCTGTCATTTCGTTCTCTGAAAGAAATCCAAGCTTATGCACCCAAACCATGTCAATTGTTGAGGCTACTTCAATAGAGCTAAGATTTTTAATTTCTATTCCGTTATTTTTAAAATATTTTTTTACACACTGAAAGTATGCGCTGACTATCATTATTAAAGCAACAGGTAAAAAAGAGCTCAGTACTAAAGCAATTTTTGATATTATACTTTTATATTTAATTCCATATATAAAATTAATGCCTACCATCATTAACAAGCTTGCTATTGTAACAATTTCTAGAATAATTATTGATTTTTTAACAAGGCCTTCAAATATTCTTTTTCTTTTTTTATCTTCACATAGAATTTTTACTATCTTTCCGACTTCAGTGTCTGAACCAACTGCTGTAACAATTCCACCGCCAATTCCATCAGTAATTATAGATGATTTGAAAAGCATATTTTTCATTTCAACTAATGAAATATCATTTTCTTCAATTTTTGTTTCATATTTTTCAGCTTCATAATTTTCACCAGTTACTGAATTTTGCTTGGCTTTTAAATTTTTGCACTCAATAATTCTTAAATCAGCAGGAACTGTGCTTCCCTTTTGTAAAAGCACAATATCGCCTACCACAAGCTCCTCCGCTGGTATCATGAAAATTCTTCCATCTCTTAACACAGAGGTATTTACTTTATCAATTTTTTCTAATTGCTTCACATTTTTATTTTTCTGTAACTCATCATAATAAAACAATAAGTCACTAGAAATTGTCAAAATGAAAAATATAACACCTGATATATAATTTCCACTTAAAAACATCAAGAATGAAGCTAAAATTAGCAATAGAAACCAAGGAACTAATATCATCTCCTTAACAATTGAAAACTTCTTCTTTTCTTCAATTTTAAAGATAATATTTCGTCCATATTTTTCTTGCATTTCTTTAACTTTTACACTATCTAATCCAACTTTTTCATCACTATCTAATTTTTCTACTGCATCCATCCAAGAATAATTGTACCAGTCACTCATATGAAGACCTCCTGAACACTATACTATACAAATAATTTACCATATTAAAAGGCATTATTCTACAGAAATTTCAAATAATTTAAGCTATCACATTTCAAATTTTTCAATAAATAGTTATAGTTAGTTTTTTTAATAATGTTTAGCAGGTGCTAGTACCAACATTGTGCATGTAGCTACCTTAGTTGAATCTTGAACTGATTTTGCTGTTATCACTGCACTTCCATAAACTACTGCATGTACTGTTCCCTTTGAATCTACTGTTGCAATGTTTGTATTACTGCTTGTCCAGGTTAAACTCATACTTGTTGCATCAACTGGACTAACTGCTGCATTAACTGTTAAATCACTTGATAAATAATTAAGTCCTAACGCATCACTAATTCCTTGATATATCGTAGCATTAGGTACTGAATCATCCCAAGTTGTATCAAGTTGATACCATTTTCCAACTAAGTATACTAAATTCCATGCATGTGATTCACCGTTTCCAGTGCCAATAACTATTTTAGTGTTTATCCCTGCTTGTTTAAGCATTTTATAAGTTAGAAGTTCGTATCCCTGACAAACTGTTTTATAGGGAGCTACTAAAGCATGATAATCTGAATGCTTCACCACAGAAGTATCATCTGCATTCATTATCCCCCCTTAAAAATGTATAAAAATACCCCCCAACCAAGAGATTGAAGAGCATAAATATCTCGGTAATCTGGCAACCATTACCTTACAGTTTTAGGCCCATAACTTTGCGTCCTTACCTTTCGATAAGTTTGCCTTTTACAAATCGTATTAATCTTTAAATATTTTATATGATAATTTAAATCCAGTTATAGTTATTTCTGAATCGTATTGAGATTCATAAAATTAGATGTCGATTTATGTAGTTCTGTATGCTTTTATGATACTCTTTTTTTATGTTTTTTTCAATGGTTACCACACAAGCAAAAATCAATTGATTTCTACACTATCTTTTATATTATTTATAATAGCATCTCCAATTCTAGCACCAATTTTTTTAAGGTCTTCAATTGATTTGTAAGGACCATTCTTCTCTCTATATTCAATAATTTTTTCTGCCCTACTGTTACCAATTCCATCAAGCTTCATAAGTTGTTCCTTTGTAGCAGTATTAATATTTACCTTTCCACTAGTATTCTGCATCAATGTACTACTAACACTAGTAGAAGCTTCAGTGACTGTAGCTTCACTTTTCTTTTTTACACGTATGCAATCTCCATCATTTAATTTTTGAGATTGTATTATGCTGTCTCTATCTGCCTCATCATTATAACCGCCTGATGCCTTAACTAAATCTTGGACTATGCTACCTTTATTCAAAGTATATACATCAGGTTTATTTACCGCCCCTTTAATTTCAACTTTTATTTGGCTAAGTGAACTCTTATCATTGTTCAATATTTCTTTTTCTTTAGTTGGTTTACTATCACTTTCGACAAAAATATCTTCACCAGTGTCTTTCTTGCTACTTGAAATCTTACTTCCAATAAATAAAAAGATTGTAAACAATGCTAAAATAATAGCGGAGCCAATAATTTTTTCTTTACGTTTCATACTAATCCTCCTGTCAATTTCATTAACTATTATTGACAATTTTTTTTAATTTCATTAAATTAAAAAAATCTTTTGATATAACATGAAACTTTTGGTATAATTCTAATAGATTATTCACGGAGGTATATATGAAAAAAGTAATTGCTACATTAACTACATTGATAATAATATTATTAACATATAGTTTGAAAGTTTCAGCCGCCCAAGCCCCCCCTGAATTTACAGAAGATGGAGTAGTATTAATGGATGGCACCACTGGTGATATACTATATTCTAAGAATATGGATACACCTTATCCTCCTGCCTCTACAACAAAAACAATGACCATTTTACTTACCCTTGAAAAGTGTAAACTAACTGATGTGGTAACTGTTGGCAAAAATCCACCATTAATAGCTGCTAGAACAAGTAATGTCTCTCTGGTAGAAGGTGAGCAGGTTACAGTTAAAGACTTACTATATGGACTTATACTTCAATCTGGAAATGATTGCGCTGAGACTCTCGCTGAATATATAGGAGGCACTAGCCAAAATTTCGCAAAAATGATGAACGCAAGAGCAAAAGAATTAAAATGCACAAATACCAATTTTGTAAATCCCAGTGGACTATATGATGTAAACCACAAAACCTCTGCAAAAGATTTAGCACTAATAATGCGTGAGGTTTCTAAACATCCAACATTCAAAGAAATATCTACTACACCTTATTATGTTATTCCTCCAAATAATAAATACCCAAATGGACATCCTATGAGTAACGAAAATAAGATTGTTAGTAACAAAAGTTATAATATACCCGGTTATGAAGGAAGCAAAACTGGTTATACTACTGAATCACTTTTTTCTTTTACAGCAGTAGCTTCAAGGAATGGCCAAAAGCTTGTAGTTGCATTTGTTCACGGAAAACAAGCCACTTATTATTCCGATGCAAAAACACTTCTAGACTATGGCTTTGATAATTTTGATTTAATCAAGTTGTATAATAAGGAAACCAAAGTTCTAGATTACAAAGTTAATAGTAAACTTACTGTTCCGCTACTAGCAAGTGAAGATTATTATTACGTACGAGAAAAAGGTTCAAAAGATGAACCAGTAATTAAATATAACAAAGTTGCTTTAAGCAATAAATCTTTTAAAGTAGGAGACCCCCTATTAACAGCTACTTTCACTTTAGGAACAAAACAGTTAACTCCGCTAAAGTTAAATAGCAGTATAAATCATTCTACAGCAAAAGATGTATCTCCTAAAAAAGGGCACAAAACTTTAATTATATGTTTAATATCTATTCCTGCATTAGTTGTACTTTTGGCCTTTTTAACTAGAAAGATAAATTTGAGAAAAAAGCGTGTAAAAAAATACGAAAACTATTTTTATAAGCAACAAAAAAAACAGTGGTAACACTGTTTTTTTATTATCTGAACTTATTAATAAGCTTTTCAATATCCTCCGGAATCTTTGCTTCTAATTCAAGAATCTTACCAGTTCTCGGATGAGGAAAAACTAATCTATATGCATGGAGCGCTTGCCTGTCAATAAAGACGTCATCACCATCTAGCCCATATAAGGTATCGCCAAAAATAGGATGTCCTAGATGACTCAAATGAACCCTTATCTGATGAGTTCTTCCTGTTTCAAGTGTTAATTTAACAAGCTGGGCATCACAGTAATTCTCTAATGCTTGAAAATGTGTTATGCATCTTTGTCCATCTTCTCTTACAACCCTTTTTAAAGAATCTTCTGTTTCTCTGCATATTGGTAAATCAATAGTGCCTTTATTCTCAGTTAAATGTCCGTGAATTACGGCTATATAACTTTTTTCATAGGAACTTAGTTCGTGTAAATCCCTTGCCAGTGCCATATGTGAAAACTGATTTTTAGCTATAATAACTAATCCAGAAGTATTCATGTCTAATCTACTAACAAGCCTAACGATACAATTTTCTCCATTTTTTTTAAAATGGTATAATAGACCATTGCTGAGGGTTCCTAGCTGATAACTTTTAGTTGGATGAACAACCATACCAATTGGTTTGTTTACAACAACAATATCTTCATCCTCGTAAACAATGTCTAAATCCATTTCTTCTGGCTCAATATTTTGACTTTCTATTTTATCAAGTTGTATTTCTAACTTATCTCCTTGCTTTAAAATGTAAGCTAGATTAACCACCTTATTATTCACTTTAATTCTTCCATCACAGGCTGAACTTCTCATAAATCTTGTGGAAAGCTTTAAATTTTCTTTGATATAATCTCTTAATTTTAAGGAATCCTCTTTTTTCGTAATTTCATACTCTATTTTACTCATAGATTACTCAACAAAAGCAATTGCTTCAATTTCTACTAAAGCATCTTTAGGTAATTTGGCAACCTGTATACAAGACCTGGCTGGTTGATTTGAAATAAAATATTGTGCATAGATTTCATTAACTTTTGCAAAGTCTTCCATATCTTTTAAGTAAACTACAGTTTTTATTACATTTTCAAGAGATGTGCCCGCTTCATTTAAAATTCCTATTAAATTTTCAAGCACTTTTTTAGTAGCTTCTGTTATATTTTCATTTATAAGGTCCCCTGATACAGGATCTAATGGGATAATACCTGAAGTAAAAAGTAAATTTCCAAGCTTAATTGCTTGAGAATATGGTCCAATTGCTGCAGGAGCATTTTTAGTATCAATTATTTCCTTAATCATTAACTTTCCTCCTGAAAATCGTTTTTTATAATTAGCTCATTTCTAGCTTTCACTGTGTCTATATGCAAAAGCATTCCCCTCTTAAGTACATAATTAATTGTACTATTAAAAGCCATTATTAAGGCCTTATCTAGATTTTTTGAAGCCTGTTCTCTTAGCCCATCAACCCCAGGAAAGTCCCTGCCAAATTCAATATAATCAGCTAGATAAATTATCTTCTCCAATAGCGACATTCCTTTCCTACCAGTTGTATGATAGGCCACTGCATTTAATATGTCTTGATCCTCTATATCAAAATTGTTCTTTGCAATTATTGCACTTACATATCCATGCATGATTTGGGGGTTATTAATACCTATTTCAGATATTTTAACATTTTCTTCTTTTAACGTTCTTATGATTTCTTTATCAGAAAGATTTTTACCACAATCATGAGCTAAACCTGCAATACATGCTTTATATTCATCTACTTTATATTGTTTTGCTAACCTGATTGCTGCATCGCTTACTCTCAAACTATGAGCATACCTATCTGGTTTTAGATTTTTTTTAAGATATTTTTCAATTTCCACTTCATTCCACATGAAAATACCCCTCTTTATATAAATGTAGTTTTTTAATTGCTATGTTAACATTTTTAGGTACTAATTCTTCTATATCCTCATTTTTAATGACTAATGCTCTTACCATACTTGAGGATATATCTAATGGTTTAATATTAAGAAGAAAAATTTCTTTTCTATACTCTTTCTCAATTTCAATCTTTTTTTGATAAATCTCTTTCTCAGTGTAGCCAGGTCTATTAAATACTACTAGATTACATAACTTCAAAATCTCATCCACATTTTTCCACAAATGCAGTTCAAACAAACAATCTGAACCTATTAAAAAAAACCACTCAGTTTCACTTTCTAGCTTATTGAAATACTGAAGGGTTTTATAAGTATAGCTATACTCAGTTTTATTAACTTCATATGAACTTACTTCAAAACCCTTATGAGTACTGATAGCCTCTTTTACTAGTTCGTATCTTATTTGTGCATTTGATACTACATTATTTGCTTTATGTGGAGGGTTCCCTGATGGTACAAAAATCAACTTGTCCAGATTTAACAATTTAATTGCTTCATTGGCTAAATACAAGTGTCCATTATGTATAGGATCAAAGGTTCCACCAAAAATAGCTTTTCTTGATTTTATCATTTGCTTATTATATTTCTATCTTAGGCTTATCTTTCGATCTTCTATATATAACGAACTTACTTCCAATCGCTTGAACACCTTCGCATTTTAACTCTATACATATTTGGTCTGATGCTTCTCTTGCTGTAAAGCCACTATTTTCTAAAACATTTACTTTTATTAGCTCTCTTGCTTCTAGTGCATCGTCAATTTGTTTTAAAAAATTTCTACTTATTCCTTCTTTTCCAAGCTGAAAAATTGTAGGGATTTTATTGGCCATCCCCCTAAGATGGCTTCTTTGTTTACTAGTTATCATTAAATTTCCTCCTAAAGCATAAAATCAAATTCAAAATCACCTATTCTTACAGTATCGCCCTCTTGTATTCCCATTTCTGTAAGTTCATCCATAACACCTTTGTTTTTCAGAACTTTATGGAAATACTTTAGAGAATCTGGTTCATTAATATTTACACTTGCTAGAAGTCTATCAACAAAACTTCCTTCAACAATAAATGTATTCTCTTCTTGTCGTATGCTGTAAGTAAAATGCTTATCTTCTATAACGAATTTATCGCTTTCCTTTATTTCTAATTCTACAATAGGTATTGTTGTAAGTACTCTTGCTGCTTCTTTAATAAGATCATCTACCCCTTGTCTAGTAGCTGCAGATATCTTATAAACCTTATCATAACCTTTTTCATTTAATGCCTTCTTAAAGTTCTCAAACACCTCTTCGTCTTGCAAAACATCACTCTTGTTTGCAGCGATAATTTGAGGTCTATCCCATAGCTTTACACTATATTTCTTAAGTTCTTCATTTATTTTATCAAAATCTTCAATTGGATTTCTTCCCTCAATGCCCGAAATATCAACTACATGAATTAACAATCTTGTTCTTTCTATATGTCTTAAAAACTGTAGACCAAGACCGACTCCTTCTGCAGCACCTTCTATTATTCCAGGTATATCTGCCATAACAAAGCTTTGAATTCCTGGTAAACCTACCACTCCCAAATTAGGATGTAGAGTTGTAAAATGATAATCAGCTATCTTAGGTTTTGCTTTGGAAACTACAGATAAAAGAGTAGACTTTCCTACATTAGGGAAATCCAAGTAATCCTACATCTGCAAGTAGTTTTAACTCAAGTTTAATCCATCGTTCTTCTCCTGGCATACCAGGTTCTGCAAAATTCGGTGCCTGTCTAGTAGGTGTGCAAAACTTAGCATTTCCTTTGCCGCCCTTACCCCCTCTTGCAATTACAAAAGTGTCATCAGCATGTGCAAGGTCTACCATTATCTTATCTGTTTCTACATCTCGAACTATTGTGCCAACAGGTACTTTAATGTACAGATCTTCTCCTGCTTTACCATAGCACTTTGATCCAGATCCATTTACTCCTCTTCCTGCAATGTATTTTCTTGTATAAGTGAAGTCCATAAGTGTAGTCATGTTTGCATCCGCAACTAAAATTACAGTTCCACCATTTCCACCATCTCCACCATCTGGACCACCTAGTGGTATATACTTTTCTCTTCTAAAAGAAACAGAGCCATTGCCTCCATCTCCAGATTTTATAAATATTTTAGCTGTATCTATAAACATTAACTTCACCCTATCTATTCTTTATTCTTATCTTCTTAAATTCTTAAGTTTTTACGCTCTATACTTATATTATTAGCAAAAATAACTTTTTTATCATCAGTTTTTAAATTTTAAAAAGGCACCCATTCGGGTGCCCTAGACTACTCAGCTGTTACTGCTTCCACATCTATTGGATATACACTGGCTTTCTTTTTGTCTCTTCCAAGCCTTTCATATCTAACAACTCCATCAATTTTAGCAAAGAGAGTGTCGTCACTTCCTTTACCAACATTAGTACCTGGATGAATTTTAGTTCCTCTTTGTCTTACTAATATGTTTCCACCAAGAACAAATTGTCCATCAGCACTTTTAACACCAAGTCTTTTTGACTCACTGTCTCTACCATTTCTTGAGCTACCTACTCCTTTTTTATGAGCAAATAACTGAAGGTTCATAACTAACATAGTATTACACCTCCTCCATCTTTAAAATAATATATTTTCCATATTCTATTTCCATACTTTTAATTCCAAGCAACATTGTTTCCATAAGCACCTGACATTTTTCTATATTTTCAAGAGATTGACCTTTCAAACTTAACTTTGAAAACCCATCCTTCACTTCAAAACTAGCATTAACCTTAACAACATCTGTGATACCATTAATAATAGCATAAGTTAGAACACTAACTGCACTACACACGATATCTCTGTTATATTCATCAAAATCTGCATGGCCTCTTACTTCAAACGAAACTAGATTACCAGAATCTTTTATAAAATTTACATGAATCATAGCACTAATTAAGCTTCAATCTTTTCGATTTGTAGCTTTGTAAATGGTTGTCTATGACCTTGTTTTCTTCTATAATCTTTCTTTCTCTTGTACTTGAACACTATAATTTTCTTTGCTTTTCCTTGTTCAAGAACTTTTGCAACTACTTTTGCTCCTTCAACTACAGGACTTCCTACAACTAAACCATCTTCCTTACAAACTGCAAGAATATTTGTTAATTCTATAGAAGTTTCAACTTCAACTTCAAGCTTTTCAACGTATATTACGTCTCCTTCTTGAACTCTATATTGTTTTCCTCCAGTAACTACTACTGCGTACATAAAAACACCTCCTAATACCAGTCTCGCCATAACGGGTAGATTAAGAATTTCTTAACCATTTGGGAACCCTACCTGTGCGGTCTACAAATGACATTTTAACACATATAATTTTAATTGTAAAGTAAATATCCTTTTCTATACACGCAAAGCTACTAAACTATTATGTTAACTCAATTTTTAAATTATTTTTAATTTTATTTTCATCTGTCTCTTCAATTACTTGTTGAAAGATTTTTCTATCTGCAAAATATTTTAACTTCTCATTTAGCACTGTAACACTATACCTTTCTGGATTAGGTGTATCTAGTGTTACCACTATAAGCCTATCAAAATCCAGCACACCTTTTCCTATTCTTATTGTTGCCTTTGGAAGTTCACTGCTTCCTGTTGCTACAGATCCAGTACTTATGTTTGGATTATAATTTCCTGTTACATTAGTAACAAATCCCTGCTTATCAGAAACCTTCACTACCACCTGCTTATCTGGATACTTCTTTTGTAGCTCTTTTGTATAACTGTCACCAAGCTTTGCTGCATCGTCATCATTAGTACTATCTTTTACAATCACAGTACCTGTAACCACCTTATCCGATACATTTACTTTTCCATACTTATCTTTTCCTTGATTACTAGTCTGATTTTTATTTTCTACAGGATTTGAAATTAAGGTTACACTTACTACACTTGCTAATAACACTATTGTTGCTATAGAAGAAATAATTAAGAACATCTTTTTACGAAATTTTTTTTTATCCATTTTTGCCTCCAGGATTAATTTATTTATCTTTGCTAATTAAATCAATAAACATATTAATTTTGACTTATATTATATATTCTTTATTAGTGTCTTTATTATTATAATTTTTATACCCACCTAATAAAGCTTAAAATTGATAATTTAACTCTAAAGATGCCGTTTTAAAATCATGCATAAAAATTTAATAGATTAAAATGATATGGACTAACCCCTCCTATTTAATATAGATTCTTATGTTCTTGGATCATTTTATTACGATATTTTATGCTTCCAACCCTATATCCGATTTTCACCTATAAAACTATACGCTATGTAAGCTAAATAAAAAAGAGAAGAACAGCACCACTGTTCTTCTCAATATCTATAAATAGTATATCCATGACGTTGCTAAAACAACCTTTTTAGTTTCACTGTTTTTTATCTCTATTCAGTGACTGCTTGCCTAAGCTATTTTGCTCAAATTAGTTCATTGTTATATGCAATCCTGCTGAAGCATTTCCTGATGGATCAATTACAAATACTTCATAAGATGTACCACTTACTAGTGGTGTTACTGATACAGTACCGTTTACAGCTACTGCTGCTGAAACTACTGCTGCATCTGAAGCTACTCCACCATTTGCAACAACTTTTACTGTTGAACCTGCTTCTAATGAAGCTCCAGTAAATGATGTTGTGCCTATAGTTAAATTAGCTAATACAGCTGCTGCTGGAGCTACGATATCCTGTGTAGCTGCTGTTATTGTAACACCTGCTGTTCTAACTACAGGATTATTGCTTGCGTCTTTTAATGTTGCTGATGATGCTGAACCTAATCTAATCTGAGTTGTTCCAGCAGTAAGGTCAAGATTTGTTGCATCAGTTACTACAAATGCAATTGTATCCGATGCCACTTGATATGGAGTTGATCCATCAGCTAAAACACCAGTATTAGTTACAAACACAAAGTCGCCCATATTTGCTGCAACTGTACCCACATTGATTGGTTCACTGAACTTAACAGTAATTAAGTCTTTGTTACTATTACCAGGAGTTCCTAAATCAGAATAAGTTGCTGACAATATTGTTGGTGCAGTTGTGTCTGAAGAAGTCATAACCTTACCAGTTGTGTCTGCAGTTTTTACTCCCCATGAATTTGTTGTATTTACATTGCCTGGAGTTCCATGCATTCTTACTGTATCACCAAATACTCCAGTTCCTACAGTTCCTATAGTTAAAGTTGCAGTAGATCCGCTTATAGCAACATTACTAAAGGTTGTATTATGACCAGTTAACAAGAAATCATCATTTAATAATGTTGGTGTAGCCACTGCTGCTGCATTTGCCGTTATTGGCTGGTTAAATGTAACAACTATCTTGTCACCTGTATTAAATATACCATCTGCATTTGTATCTGAGTATACTGAAGAACTAATTGTAGGAGCAGTACCTTGTAATGCTGGGTAATTCACATAATCAGTTCCAGCACCTTGGGCATATGAAGTTCCAACAACATCAAGTATTTCTTTTGTTGCATCTGGACCAGCTACATATACATTTGCTGTAGTTAAAGCTGTACCTGACGCACCAAGTGTTAAACCTGGAGTTGAACCAAGAGTTATCTTAATAATATTACTTGAATCTCCATAAGCCGCTGTAGCACCAGTTCCCCATGTAGTTGTATTTAACTGTGCATTTACTGGTAATACAACTGGTTCATTGAAGAATAATGTTACAACATCACCTGCTGATACTGTAGAATTGCTATCTGAATCAGCTAAAACAGTTTTTGCTTGTACAATAGTTGGTGCTGCTGAATCATTTGCTGCCAATTTAGCAAATGCTGCTGTTCCATCAGCTATAGTTACACCATTCTGATCCTTAAGTCCTGACCATTTAACTGTATAGTATCCTGCTGAAGCACCGTCTACTGCAAGTGGAGTGCTTGAAGATAATGTAATATATAATTTATCTTTAATTCCATCACCATCTGTATCAATACCTTCTGCTTTTGTTACAGCGAATTGGTTATTGATATTTGTTGTCTGATATACTTGGAAAGTTGCTGCAGCAATTGAAGCATCACTATATACACCTGCTGCTGGTTGTAATTTTATCTGTCTTGATGAAAGCTGAGTTGCAGTAAGTGATCCAGAAGTTGTATTGTTTGAATATACAATTGCTGGTGCTGTTGCTGCAGCTACTTTATTTCCATTTACGTCTGACAAAGTTGAACTTGCAAGCATTTGAACTGTTGCAGTTCCTGCAGCAATACTTGCAGTTTCTGCTCCTCCAGCAAATGCAACATCAAGTGTCTTTCCATCAGCTAATAATGTTGCTACTGTAACATTTCCTGCAGTTGCAGTTAATGATACAACAGTTGGTGTAGAACCATAGCTCAATACCAATTTTCCATCATTAGTTACAGATGCTGCTCTTATAGATTGGTCTAATGTAATATATAAATGATTTGCAGCTACACCTGCTGTATCTCCAGTAAATCTTGGAGTTGAAGCACTAGCAGTTGTATAGAATTTAACTGCTGTTATTGAAGGTGCAACAGTTTCTTTTGTATAAGTTACAGCCGCATATTGGAAGCCTGCTACTGAAATATTATTCCAAACTAGACCTGGTGTCTGTAAAACGTTAGCGTTAGTATTTACTCCTATTCTATAAGTCACATTAGCAGTTGCTCTTTGTGCACTAATTGCATCGATTGCAGTCTGATCAAGAGTATAAACAAATGTCGATGCACTTGTACCAAGCGGACTAACTGTGTAATCTGTTGTGTTTAATGTAGTTAAATCTGAGAAAGTTGTTCCATCTGTACTGTACTGAAGCTTAAGTCCAGTTACATCAATATTTGATGTTTTTACAGCTTGATTAAGGTTGACTGTTAATTTATTAGTGCTTTCATCGTATGAACTTGCTGCTACCTGAGGTATTAATGTTGTGTTAACAAGAGCTGATTCAGCAAATGCATTTGAATTTGTTCCATCAGTTACTCCGCCAATAGCAAGTTGTGCATTAATGCCTTGTCCTAGAGCTCCAACTGCTGTAGCTTGTGCAGCTGTTAATGTTATCGTAACTGTCAATCCTGACACTGTCTGTGAAGCTCCTGTAAGCACTACTGAACCTGTACCATTAACTATAGATGTTTTTGTCAAGTCAACTGAGGTAGGAACATTATCAAATGAAAGTGCTAATTTTGCAGTTCCTGTATTATATGATGCTGCAAGAAGAGTTGGAGCTACAGTATTAGCAGCTGTTGTTCCAGTAAACTGAGTATTTGAATTTGCAACTATTGCATTTGGTGTTGAAGCGCTGTCATGAACTCCATTTACATACAAAATATAATTTGAGTTTGTAAAGCCGTTCATAGCAAATCCAGATTGGTCTCCACCAACAGTATATGGATCTGAAGATTTTGTATTTACAATAGTAATTAAAACTGTCTTACCATCTGCTTGTAATTTTGCAGTACTCTTTATTTGTCCTGCTCCAGCTGCAGCATTAAGAGTATAAGTCGCTCCTGATGCTCCAGAATATAAACTGTAATTTCCTAATGCAATTGCATCTGTAGCGTCAACTGATTCACTATATACAACTTTGAACTGCTGAGCATTAATAGCTGTTACACTTGCAATTGTTGGTTTAGTAACATCAGCTGTTACAGTAGCTGTAGCTGTTCCTGTTATAGCTGTTCCTGTTGTTGGAGTAGCTGTTACTGTTAATGTATTTACGTTATTAGCTGCAGTGGCAGAATAAGTTGCACCTGTTACCACACCTGTTGTGGCATTAACACTTGAAGTACCAGCTGTGATGGCATAGCTTAATGCATATCCACTAGTCATAGCATTTCCATCTTGATCTTTTACTGTTACCACTGGAGTAGCTGTTTTTCCTTCTTCAACGCTAACAGCGTCAACTGTTACTGTTGTTACTGTTTGAACATTGTGAATAACTGTTCCATCCTTAATTGTTCCATCTTGATTTACTACCCTTGGAGTTATCGCATCAGTAGGTACAATAACATTTGCAACTGGTGTTGCAGCTGTAACTGTATCTAATACAAAGTTAGCTTTACCAATGCTCATATACTGGTTTGTTAAATAACTGAAATCTACATATCCAGCTTTATCATCTTTGTATGCTTGTACTGTTTTAGTTTTGAATTCATTGAATAATACCTTATCCCCCATAAGAGAATTCTTTAAATCTTCATAACTATATTGAGCCAATTTACCAGTTGTACTATCTTTAGTTAAAATATCTGTTGTCTTAGCATATGCTGTAGAACCCAATGCTAATGTCATTAAACTAGTCATTGCTGTTGTAGATAAAACTCGTATAACTTTGTTTTTTTCCATATTATTTTATCTCTCCTTAATATTTTTATTTATTGTTATATAAAACTATTTATGAGCTACAACTACATCTTTTGTAACATCTACATTAGCTGCCTCAAGATAGGTACTAGATGCAATCTTAAAGCTTTGGCTTGATGCATAATAGTTTGCAACTTGTCCTTTAATTGTTACATTATAATTTTGAGGATCTATAGCATTTAATTTAACTTCCACTATTGAAGTTCCAAGTAATGAATTATCTACTCCTACTAGAGATGCTGTTACTGATACTTTCTTTGTAATAGTAACGTCTTTTGTAGTATCAATTGTTTCGAGATATGAGCTAGATGCTATCTTGAAGCTTTGACTTGATGCATAGTAGTTTGCAACTTGTCCTTTTATTGTCACATCATAATTTTGAGGATCAACTACATTTAACTTAACTTCTACTATTGAAGTTCCAAGTAGAGAGTTATCTACTCCTACTAATGATGCTGTAGGCACTGCTGCTTTCTTATCGTCAGCTATTTTTTGAATTGATGCTTGTACAGCCTTACTTACTGTACCCCCAAAAGTAACCACAACACTGCCACCTTTTAAATTATCAGATAAAGCTTTTCCCTGGTTTGCTCCAACCTGAGCATCGGTTAAAACGATGGGTGCTCCGCTCTGTGCTGCAAGTACAGAACCTGTCAATGCATCAACTAAATGTGCATCATAGCCATCTGTAAGATATACTTTATCAAAATTAACACTAGCCTTAAAACCATCTAATATTGCTGCATTTGTTTCGAATCTTGAGCTTCCACCATATCTTGTAGCCCCAAGTTTAGAAACAAGTGTATCTGAGAGAACCCCTGATCCACCAACTGCATATACTGTCTTACCAGTTAAATCTGTAGTAGTTGGTGTTGTATCTTTATCGCTAGCAAGGGCAATTGTCATTCCTTGGTTTGCTGCAATAGATGCAATAGATAATGCATCTGCTAGTCCAACTTCTCCATTAACAACTACAACCTTAGAAGTAACTCCAAGTTTAGCGGAAATGTTTTTTGCTGTTTCATATCTATTTGCTCCACCAAGACGCTCAACTGTGATTCCCGCTGCTTCTAATTGTGCTTTTGCCTTATCTGTAATAACCCCTGAACCTGTAGCTAGATATACTTTCTTTACTCCATTTTTCATAAGTTCATCCATTGTAGCTTTAGTAATTGAGTCACCTTTATCACTAAGTAATATTGGAGCATGTAAACTGTATGCTAAAGGAGCTACTGCTAATCCATCTACTAAATGATCGTCATCTTTCTGAACAATAACTGCATTTGTGCTTCCACTCCATGCACCTTGCCAGCTTGCTTCTGCAATCTTAATAGAAGTATCAATTCGATCTGAACCTGCAAAGTTATTATCTGCCGCCATAACGGGAACTGCTGCTATAGCACTTAAAACAAGAGATGCTGCAGCACTACTTGCTAATGCTGTTTTTATCTTTCTCCTTTTGTTCATATAATAAATCCTCCTTATTTTCTTTGTTTTTGGATTTTCTTTAACTCAGTTAAATTATAGACTGTAACTTTTTATTTTTCTAGCTGTAATTCTTTCCATACTGTCGTATTATAATGTATCTTATCTGTTATTCATCCTCCTAATACTAATTATTTTCTGCTCATCAGTTAAATAAGATATGATTACAAATTTATGTCATATCCTATGTTATGCATCCAACATCCTCCCCCTGTATCCCACAGTTTTCTGAAGATTTGTTTAACATGATATGAGTATAGATTAAAGCATTATCATTTTCTAGCTGTAAGTATTTCCATCACTGCCAGAATTGATTGAATATTCACTTGATTTATGTTTCTACATAAAAGAATAAAACTAATAAAAGAAAAAGACCCACATGGAAAGTTTATTTACTTTCCATGTGGGTCTTTAATCTTATATATTATTCAATAGTTTCTTCTATCTCAGGTTTTTCCTCTGCTCTGCACTCTATTATTGCATTGCTATCAAATTCAAAATATACTTTTAAACTCTTTAAATTAACCTCTCCTTTTGAGACGTTTTCCGATGCAAATTCAAGATTACATACTTTTGCTTTATGCATACCTACTGCAAGATTTGTATCGAAAATGCCACCTGCAACTAACTTTCCACTATCATCTTTAACTGAAACAGGAAGATGATTCAACACTACATTTTCATTCATTCCATTTCTTATTACAAAAACAATTAGTATTCCGCCATTTTCTTTTACCCCCACATAAAAAGTTGAAATATTAAAATCTCCTTCTTTTAATTTGGGTAAAGAATTTAAAAAGTCGTCTAGTTGATTTTGTGAACTTTCATCAAGATATTCTGGAATCCCTTCAAAAACTGTACTAATGTTATTAAAAGCCTCTAATCCTTTATCAAATAGAATCTTCCAATCATCATGCTCAATGTTTTCGGTTTTAACCTTTGACTTATCAAAATAAAGCTTCCATGGTTTTGCTGCAAAAGGTGGAATATCTCCCATTTCTTTTAAATCGAATATTTGACGTGCAAGTATATCTCCCTTACCATTTACTATTATAAACGGTACTTGATCAAAATTCACGTTGTCTGTAAATCCATTTCTAATATACACTTTTACTTCGTATTGATCTCCAACATCATAAAGATAGACCCCACTTATATTAATGTCTCCTTTTTTTAAGGTCGGAAGTTCTTCTATTTCTTTTTGCATATACTCTTTATTATAATCTGAGATTCTATCTCCATCACTTGAATGAAGAGAAAATTCTATATCTGAATTTTCCTCTACTTCTATTTGTTTTGTGTCCTTATCCTTTGTTTTTTCTGACTTATTCTTAAAAAACATTACCATTTCGTACCTCCTGCTTTAATTTTATAACAACAGCATGCTAACTCCTTGGTAAAGATTTTGAGACATAAAACTAGTCGGCTCCGCCGTATATCTTGAAGTTAGCTACATTTGAAATCTGGTTTTCAAATAGAAGCGGTTCAACTTTAAAATACTCTATATGCTTTTGAAAATCCACATATATGCATTTATCCAAAGCTTCTATTTCTTTTGCAAAGTTCACAACATCCCCCAAAATATCTTCTTTATATATTTCATTTATTTGCATATAAATATGCTTTATATTATGTTCCTCATTTAGTCTTAATATTACATTTCTAATTAAAAATAATAAATAGGTCATCTTTAATCTTTGACCATTTCCATTACAATTTATACATTTTTCTTCCATGTTCTCATTTATTGATTTTCCTCTTCTTCTTCTAGCTATCTGAACTAGATTTAGTTCAGTGAAAGGGTATACCACAGTTTTATTTTTATCATCAATAAACCCACCATTTAATTCCTCTAGAATTTTTGCTTGTTCCTCTTTATTACTTACATCTATAAAGTCGATAAGTATTATTCCACTTAAATTTCTAAGTCTTATTTGCTTCGAAATTTCTTTAGCTGCTTCCATATCAGTATTAAAGGCTGTTTTATCAATTGAATTACCTTTAGTGTTACTACCTGAGTTTACATCTATAACATACATTGCCTCAGTTTTTTCTATGATTAAATATCCGCCGCACTTTAAATACACCTTTTTGTTTCTTAGCTTTAGAATTTCTTTTTCTATACCAAAGCAATCAAAAAGATTTCTATTTTCTTTATGAAATTCAATTTTGGCGCTAACATCTCCACGATTGTTAACAAATTCTTTAATATAATTGAAATCATCACAGTTATCAGAAACAATCGTCGTAGTAGTATCATTCATAATATCTCGAAGAAGTCTATCTAGGACCCCCTCATCACTATAAATTAAACCCTGTTTAAGTGAATAAGTTCCCTTTTGAATAATTCCTTGATAAATCTCGTATAGTTTTTCAATTTCTAATTTTAATTCTAGGGTGCTAATATCTTGTGCTCTCGTTCTAATCATAAAACCTACATCTTCATATTTATTAATATTTTTCAGAATAGAACTTTTAAATTTTGTGTCTTCAATTTTTTTTGAGAAGCTAATTCCATTATTAAGGGTTTCAAGCACACAATAGCTTCCCGGTACACTTATAGCCTTTGTTACTTTGGGTCCTTTTCCACCAATATCCTCTTTTAAAATTTCAACTAAAACTTCATCGCCCTTTTTAACATCAGTGTTTTTAAACTTACGATCTAAATACATATAACAATTTTTAGAGTATCCGATATCTATAAAGGCGCATTTAATAGCAGGTATAATGTTTTTTACTATACCCTTGTAAATTTGTCCTGGATAAGGAATGTCGCTTTCTTCTTCAATAAAACATTCCTTAAGCTGGCCATTTTCTTTCACTGCAATCCTTAATAGATTTCTTTGCCTCTCAATAAAAATTTCATTCACTTTAGCACCAACTTTTACTTAAATTATACCCATTTATCTTAAGATTGATAAAATTTGTACAGAGGATACTTTGTATCATCCTTTGTAGCATACATTTCTTTTCTTTTAATATCAATAAAGCTATCCTTATCAACATTTTCAGTATGAATTGTAAAAAATTCAGAAAGTAATTGTGCTGACAAATTTTCTTTACTTCCACATGAAATAGTAGTTCGAATAAAAAGAAAATCAGTAAGTATTGAATAATGAAAATCTTTCACCATTGTTTTAATGTTTACTTCTTTTTCTCCACTTTTGCTTTTCTTAACAATGTTCCATTCATTCAATGTAAGTAATTCTTTTATTTCTTCATTAAGGTTCTTAATATTAGTGTACTTCATTCTAATTTCATACTCAGCTTCTTCCACTGCTGCCATTGCTTGTGGTGGGTTTTTAGTATTTTCCTTTTCAGGAACAAATACTACTTCATGAATTTTAATTCCTCTTGGCACATTAGCATTTAATTTTTCCTTAATATATTCCTCATCAAGCTTTTCAGTAAAGCCCATATCCATATACTCACCTTCAGAATACATTCCTACTGAAAGGGGTTGACCGATAGATATATCCATATGAGGGTTAAAACCATGAGAATACTGGATAGGAAGCCCTGATCTTTTAACAACCCTTTGAATAGTTTTTGCAAGATCTAGATGAGATACAAATTTTATTTCACTTTCTTTACTGAACTTTATTGAATAACGCACCTTCAAAGCACTTCCTTTCCTTAACATCTATTCCGCAATTATTACAGCCTTCTCTGCAGTCAGGTGTAAGTGTTGCCTGTTTTGCCTTTTCATTCTCTAATTTAAGAAAATCCTTTGACACTCCAATATCGATAAAATCCCATGGAAGTATTTCTTCATAGCTTCTATTTCTGTATACATAAAAATCTGTATCTACGCCGCATTCTTCAATGGCTTCTTTCCAAATATCGAAACTGAAATAATCATTCCAGCCATCAAATTTAGCACCTTTTTCAAAAGCTTTAACTAAAACATCACACATTCTTCTGTCGCCTCTAGCAAATATAGCTTCCATGTAGCTTACTATAGACTCATGCCAATTGTAATTTATGGCTTTGCTTGTTATCGCATTTCTTAAAGAATATATCTTTTCTTTAACATTTTCTTTGCTATCCATTGCTGCCCATTGGAATGGCGTAAATGGCTTCGGAACAAAAATTGCTGTACTAACAGTAACTCTTAAACCTTTTTTTCTTTTATCCTTAGGAACATTGTAGTATTCTCCAACAACTTTTTCAGAAAGAGCTGCAATACCAACAACATCTTCGATAGTTTCATAAGGAAGTCCAAGCATGTAATAAAGCTTGATTGTTGACCAACCTGCTTCAAAGGCACTTCTAGTAGAATCAATTAAATTCTGCTCTGTAACTCCTTTATTAATAACATCTCTCATTCTTTGGCTACCTGCTTCAGGCGCAAAAGTAAGTCCTGTTTTTCTAACCTTTTGAATTTCTTTTATTAAATCAACGGAAAAAGAGTCTATTCTTAAAGATGGCAGAGAAATACCTACTTTTTCATTACCATGCTTTTCAACCATCAAATTAATTAAGTTTTGTATATCTGAATAATCGCATATACTTAAAGAAGTCAAGGAAACTTCATTGTAACCAGTGTTTTCTAGAAGAGTCTCTGCTTGATTTAAAAGAGTATTCGTCCTCTTTTCCCTTACAGGTCTGTAAACCATTCCTGCTTGACAAAAGCGGCAACCCCTAGTACATCCTCTAAAAGTTTCAAGCATTACCCTATCATGAACAACTTCTGTGTATGGAACAACTAACTTATCAGGATATGAAACCTTATCAAAATTAGTTATAATTCTCTTTTTTACTTTTGCAGGAACATCAGAGTGCATTGGAGAAAATTCTTGTATTGTTCCATCTTCATTGTAAGAAACCTTATATAAGGATGGTACATAAATACCCTGAATTGAAGCTGCTTTCCTTAAAAATGCTTCTTTTCCAAGTGCTTTTGTTTCTTTATAAAGATCCAATAAATCATTTAGTACTTCTTCACCTTCACCAAGTACAAATAAATCTGCTATATCATAAAGTGGTTCAGGATTGTAGGCGCAAGGTCCTCCAAACATAACTATTGGCTCAGCTTCTCCTCTTTGAGATGCTCTAATAGAAACCCCTGACATTTGGAGCATATTTAAAATATTGGTATAACTCATTTCATATTGCAAAGTAAAGCCTAAAAAGTCAAAATCCTTAAGGGAATCTTTGCTTTCAAGAGCATACAAGGCTATTTCATTTTCTCTCATTAATTTTTCCATATCGGGCCATGGAGCAAATACTCTTTCACAAAAAGTATCTTCTCTTTGATTTAAAACATGATATAGAATCTTCATGCCAAGATGGGACATACCAACTTCGTATACATCAGGAAAACAAAAAGCATACCTGATTTCTACTTTATTTTTATCTTTATCACATGAATTCAATTCACCGCCAATATACCTAGCAGGTTTTTCAACTTTGAATAATATATCATCTGTTATTCTATTCACATAATCACTCCTCTTGTGTATTCAACTTACTATTTTATCATAACTGTTCCTAAAATCAAATAAAATATATTAATAGTTTTCTTCCTTAATATTAATAAACTCTTCAATAGATATATTCCCATATTTTTTTAAGGCTTCAACAAGCTCCTGCTCATAAATTATATCGATTACATCTATATTGTCGTCTAAAATTGTAAAAATATTATATTTTCCTTTTTCCACTAAACTTAATGCATATAAAAGGTTTTTCTTAAAGAATATTGAGGTACTTTTATTTTCCATATAGCCTCTATTAATAATTTTGGCTTTCTTTTTAATAATATCTCCCATAATTACATATACAATCCTCTCTTTTTCTTTATAAGCACAAAAAACTATAAATAAAGCAATAATTGATAAATTAATATTAAAAATGTTTTTGAAAAATAAAATTAAATTTAAAAATATCAAAAGGTATCCAATAAAAAGACTTATATATATTGTAAAAATATGAGCTCTTTTAAAAACCATTTTATTAGATAGTAGGTCTCTAACCATTCTTCCTCCATCTAATGGACTAGCAGGAATAAAGTTAAAAATACCTAAAGTAAGATTAGTTTGAAAAAGAAGTTTGTATCCTAGAAAGTAGAAAACTACTGCTAAAATAAGATTTGATAGAGGCCCTGAAATGGAGATAATAAAATCTTGCCTATACGTTGCCTCTTCAATATCTTTAACTCTCAAAGTAGCTCCAATAGGAAGTATTTCTACATCAAATCCTGAAAATCCCAGCATTCTTGCAGTAAAATAATGAACAAACTCATGTAAAAATACTATAATAAAGCAAATAAGCATCTCGCCTTTAAAGCCAATAAGTATCAGTAATATAATGTATGGAATAAAAAACTTATTTAATCTAACCAAAAAAACTCTCCCTGAAAGTGCTAATTTACAAAAGTCATATACTCTTCTGGATTTAACTTTTTACCCATATATAATATTTCAAAATGTAGGTATTCGCCTTTCGAACTGCTGGCTTTAACACTTGTAGCTATAACTTGACCCTTTTTTACCTTGTGGTCCTTCTTAACTAATTGATTATTAAGATTAGAATATTTTGTTACTATGCCTTCTCCATGATCAATTTCTATGTACTTTCCAAGCTTACTATCTTCACCAATTGACTTAACTTTTCCAGCATAGGCACTTTTAATTTCACTATTTTCATTAGCTTGAATATCAATACCACCTGATGCGTCTTTATCTAAAAATCTTGTAATTACTTTTCCCTTTAAAGGCATCATATAACTTTCTTTAATTCTTGTTTTAATAGTAACTCCACCAAAGTACTTTACTTTTAAATTTTCTAGCCAATCACTAACAACCTCTTCATTATTACTAAATTCTGTTATATGTATTGATTTTATTTCACTATTTATTTTTCTATAATCATAATTTTGATGCATTATTTTTTTTGAGTTACTATAAATAACTTTATTTTGTGGCAATGCATTTGTCTTAAAGAAAACAACACTTAAGAATAACAGAACTCCTCCTATTAATTCTTGAATTACTCTTCTAATTATTACTTTCTTACTAAAAACTTTGCCTCGTAAACTATTTCCACCAAACGAAAATCCCTTATTCCTCCTTTTTAGCATTGAATCATAATATTCCTGATATTCTGAGTTATAACTTCCCATTTACTCCTCCAAAATATTTTTGCTTATAATATATATTTATAAGTAGTGAACATTATGACAAAAAAAGTTCTTCTGAACTTACAGAAGAACTTTAAAAATTTATTTTCTTTTTTCTCATACCAACATTAATTACTAATCCTAATGCTATGAAGTTAGCAACCAGAGCGCTGCCTCCATAACTAACGAAAGGAAGTGTTATACCACTTATTGCCATTATACCAATAGTCATTCCGGCATTTTGAATAATGGAAAATAGGAATAAAGAAATTATACCTACACAAATTAGTGATCCAAAAGTATCTTTTGCATTTCTAGCAATTTTTATAAACTTATAAATTAGTATTGCATACAAAAGAAACAAAAAAGCAGCTCCAAGTAGACCCCATTCTTCACATATAACGGTAAAAATAAAATCTGTGGATGCAAAAGGAACAAATCCGCCTCCAGTCCTAGTGCCATTTAAGAATCCTTTTCCCATCAATCCACCCGAACCAATTGCTATTTTCGATTGAATCAATTGATAACTTGCTCCTGATGGATCTGAAGCTGGATTAATAAAAGATGTTAACCTAGCTTTTTGATAGGCGGGAATCATACTTGTATTCCACAAAATTCCTATGCCAGAAATTAGTGCAGCAAGTCCTCCAAAAATAACTTTTAAATCAAGCCCTGCTACAAAAACTATGCCTAATACCATATAAAATATTATCATAGTTAGACCCATATCTGGAAAAATCAATGCAACTGGAACTATAGAATAAAATAAAATCACACTAAAGTTTTTAATATTATTGATTTTGCATTCCATATCATCTAATTTTTTAGCTAACATTATTATCAATGCTATTTTTGCAAACTCAGAGGGTTGTATAGTTATTGGACCAATTGCAATCCAATTTGCTTGCCCAAAAACTTTCGCACTAAATATTCTATTAAACAATAAAAGTCCAACAGAACCCCAATAAATAATCCCAGCATAACCTTTAATTATGGAATAATCCACTGCGATAATAACATATAACACAGTTAAGCCAACCATAAGATTTATAATTTGAAGCTTCAAAGAACTATAACTAACAAAAGTCTTACCTAATGGCTGAGTAACACTAAAAATATTGATAGTTCCAAAAGCAACTATAATTATTGCAATAATTATTGCCCAATAATCTAAATACTTCAAAATTTTCTTATCAATTTTTAATTTACCTAACATCGCATACCTCCACTACAAATATGATTATATCATAATGGTAAAAAAAAGCCATGTACAATTTGCCAATTATACACAGCTTTAAATCACTGTTTGCTTCTTAATCTTCTTATAGGAATACTTGCAAGAAGTGCAGGTGAATTTCCATCAGCCTCATCAGTTCTTGTTAACTTAATATCAACTTCTGAAGTATCTACTTCACAATAGTTAGAAATTACTTTCATAATTTCTCCCTTTATTAGCTCTAGAAGCTCAGGTGACAAATCAGATCTATCATGAATTAAAATTAACTTTAATCTATCTTTGGCTACATCTTTAGAGGCAGGTTTATTTGAAAAGAATTTAAATAAGTCCATGTCATCCCCCCCTAACTACGCTTAAAGATTTTCTTTAGCGAAGCAAAAAAGCCAGTTTCAATTGTATCTAGGTTCATAAACGGTACTTCTTCACCAACAATTCTTCTTGCAATATTCTTAAACGCTTGTCCAGATTGTGCATTTTCTTCTAAAACTATTGGCTCTCCTTTATTAGTAGAAATAGTTATGTTTCTATCATCAGGCACAACGCCAATAAGCTTTATTGCTAAGCTATCAAGGATATCGTTGATATCAAGCATATCTCCTCTTTTAACCATTTCAAAATTGATTCTATTAACAATTAATTCATGTTGGTCTATTCCTTTTGCATCTAACTTACCAATTACCCTGTCAGCATCTCTTACAGAAGTAACCTCTGGATTAACTATAACTATAGCCCTATCAGCCCCAACAATAGCATTTTCAAACCCCTGTTCTATACCAGCGGGACAATCTATTATTACATAGTCAAATTCATTTTTAAGTTCTATTACAATATCTAGCATTTGCTTTGTATTTATGTCATTCTTATCTCTTGTTTGAGCTGTAGGAAGCAAATATAAATTTGTGAACCTTTTATCTTTGATTAATGCTTGCTTTAACCTACATCTTTCTTCAATTACATCAATAAGAGTAAATACTATCCTATTTTCAAGGCCCATCAGTACATCCAAATTTCTAAGTCCTGTGTCCCCATCTATCACAACTACTTTTTTCCCCATAGCTGCTAGTGCCGTTCCGATGTTTGCAGTTGTAGTTGTTTTACCAACCCCACCTTTACCAGATGTTATTACTATAGATTCTCCCATGTGTTTTCCCTCCATTATATATACTTATTTGGTAAGTAAGGTTCTACTATAATAGTACCCTCTTTAATTCTCGCAACCTCTGGAAATTGAGGTTTTGTTGTATCTTCAGGGGCTCTAGTAACTACTTTCCCGATTTTTAAAATCTCAGGTTGTAATACATAAGCCGCAATATACGCATCTTCGTTTCCATCAAAGCCTGCATAGGCTAGACCCTTTAAAACTCCTAAAACAATAATATTCCCATGTGCACATACTTCGGCACCTGGATTAACATCTCCAATTATTACTACATTTCCTGGGTAATCTATTTTCTGACCACCCCTAATTGAATTTTTGATAAACTTTGTTCGACCTTCATATATTCCTTGAAAAGCTTTAGTACTTTTTTCTACTTTATCTTCAAAAATGCAATCTTGAATTAAAAATTCATCAAAGAGGATATCTTTTAGCTTTCGAGCTTCTTTTTCATTTATAAGCTTAAGTTGTGTTGTAACTTTAATTGTTGATCCTTTATAGAATTTCTTTCCACTTGAAAGTCTTGCAATTAAAGCCTCGAGCATGTCTGAAAAATCTTTAAACATGTTCATATTTATTACAACATTAAGCCCGTCCTTATTTCCTTTTAAAAAAATACTGTCTTCACTCATGATATACCTCCAAAACAACACTTCATACTATATTTCAACAAAACTTATACAAATCCTCTTTTTAATACAATATAATATTTCTTTCTTAGAAATGAATTAAAATAAGTACTCTACAAAATTCACAAGATATGGGACAGATTTATGTTAAAATCTGTCCAAAACAATCTACTATTTGTTATACAGCGCTTGAACAAAATCATCTGGTGGAACATACCCCTTGCTCTTTAATTGATCTTTAAAATACGCTTCGTAAACATCTCTAACCACTGGAGCAACAGAAGATCCATAACCACCATCAAACATAACTGCACATACTGCAATTTCAGGGTTATCATAAGGCGCAAACCCAACAAAGAAACTATACGAAGTTCTTCCCATAGTAGCTTGATCATTTCTAAAAGTTGCTGAACCAGTTTTACCTCCAGTTGACATAAATGATTTAAAGTTTACAAAAGCCGCTGCGGCAGTACCTTCAGTGGTAACGCTTTCCATTCCTGATTTAACTGAATCTATTGTAGACTGGCTTACACCAGTAGGATTTAGTACTTCTGGTTTATTATCTTCTACAAGAGTTCCATCTGCATCGAAAATTTTATTAACTAAATGTACTTTATATCTATTTCCTCCATTAACTAGGGTAGCTACATAATCTGCAAGTTGAAGTGGAGTAAATAAACTCATTCCTTGGCCAATTGATGCATTATACATATTGCCAGGAGTAGTTGCTTCAGAATGTCCTGTATATACTGTTATGCTTTGAATTTCAGCTAATATTGCTTTAAAATCGCTACTTTTAAAGGTTTTTCCTTTATAGCTATCATCTGTTTCAACTAATTTTTTCAGTAAATCTTTATAGCTAGCTGAATCAAAATTTGCAGTTTTTATTGAATCTTTAAATTTGTTAATAATATCACTCTTGATTTTTTTAACTTCCTTGGTGTCATTGATATTTTCATACAAATCTATAACTGGATGCCCGTTTCCCTTTTTTAGAGCTTCCATGGTCTGTATAGAAAAACTTGTTGCGCAAATATTATTATAGCTCCAAGTATTGTATACTTGACCAAAAGATTCATGGATTTCAATACCAGTAGATGGATTAGTACCTGAATTAGGTTTTACACCCAAACCATACTTCCAAGCATAATCTGCTAATATATCATCACCAAAACTATTCTTAAGTTTTCTTCCTAAATCCATAAAGTATGGATTACTAGATTTAGCTATTGCTTGTTTTAAATCAACAGTGCCATTTCTACCATCTGCTGGGAACAATATGGGAGTTTTCAGGCCAACACCATAAGAGCCTTCATCGTCGAAGGTAATATTCGGAGTTATCGTACCAGTTTCCAACCCTGCAACAGCAGTTACAGGCTTAAAAGAAGAACCTGGTGGTATTAATGAAGAAGTTGCATAATTATATAATTGTTTAGGAAATATATCATACAAATCTTTACGAACCGGCTTTTCTGACTTACTTGAAGTATCTACAGGAAATAACTTATCAAGTAACTGATCCTCAGTAAGACCAGGATTAAGGCTTAGTAGTCCCCTTTGCTCAATATAAGCTCTACCTAATTTCTCATAATCAGGACTATAATATTGTTTTAAGACGTCCGGAGTAATTTTACTTGGATCAGTAAATAGATTGGGATCAAAGCCTGGTTTACTTACAAGTGCTAACACTTCTCCAGTTTTTACATTTAAAACTACAACTGCACCTCTATTAGCATTAGTAGTGTCAACATCTTCTATCTCTCTAGGATGGTTTCTTCTATAAAGTAACGCTTGATCTAAAGCTTTTTCTGCAACACTTTGAATAGGACTAGAGATAGTAAGTTGAACCTTTTGTCCAGGATAAGGTTCACTCTTATACTTTTCCTTTACAATTCTCCCCATTTTATTAACTTCAACCAACTTTTCCCCTTTTGTTCCTTTAAGCCTTGTTTCTAGAACTCCTTCAATACCTGCAACACCAATTAAATCTGTATTGACATCATATCCTTTTTCTTCATATTTCTCTTCATTATCAGCGCTTATTCGAGAAACATTTCCAAGAACTGCAGATGCCAAATCACCATTGGGATAAGATCTTTTTGGCTGCTCGGTTATATCTACACCTGGAAGTTCATTAAACTTTTCTTGGAAAGCAAACGCAGTATCTCTTTTAATATTTTCAGCAATAACTACTGGTTTATATCCTGAAAAGCTTTGCATCTTCAGTGCATCTAAGATTACCATAAATCTTCTTTTTTCTTCTATAGAGTAATTATTAATTTTATCTTTTGTAGCTTGACTAACTTTACTCTTCTTTGTAAAATACCAGTCAGTATATTGCTTCCATAATAAATTGAAAGTTTCCTCTGGGGTAATTTTTAAAAGAGCAGCATTAACAGTTGCTTGCTGTGATAAGCTTAAATCATTCCATTTTTTATCATTCAAACTTTTAATACTATGAATTACAGCTTCATCTAACCCTCTGTCTTTTTTGAATCTCAGTTCCAGGTTTTGTGCAACAGTGGAATCCTCTGTATTAAAATCAAATCTATACGGATTAATTTTCAGAGTAAAAGTGTCATTAGTAGGTTCAGCTTTGCTATCTAAATTATTAAAAACTTTCTCCATAGTTTCAAAAAATAATTTTTTACTTTCCTCAGTTTCCATGAAAGTAAGGTTGTAGCTTTGATGATCTGTGGCAAGAACAGCGCCGTCCTTATCAACAATATCTCCCCTAGGCCCTGGTTCTGTAATTTCTTTTATAGAATCATTGTTAGACTGATCTAAATAATACTGATGATTTAGCACCTGCATATAAACAAGTTTAATTAACAATACTGAAAAAATACACATTGAAACAATAATCAGCGCTGTGTATCTATTAAGAAATTTCCTAATTTTTTTATTTCTTACCATACCTAAAACTTCCATTCTTTTTTCATAGAATTTTTATTATATAGTTTATAAATAGGTCTATACATCAACAAGCATACCACCATTCCATATAATGCGTCATAAAAAATTGCTCCCATATTTGCATGTTGTCCTATAATATCTAAAATAACATAAAGCCCTAAGCCTTTAAAAATAGTAAGACCGAAAGCACTTGCTACTGGAATAAGCCTTTTGTTTTTAAAAATATTTTTCCCGATCTCTCCAGCAATAATGCATACTATCATGTTTAATAGGGAATTAATTCCAAAAGCATTTAAAAAATAAATATCTTGTAAAAGTCCTGCAAACACTCCAACCCATAACCCTTGCCATTTTCCATTAATAATAGAAAAACAAATTATAAATACAAATAACAAACTGGGATAATAACTTTCGATGTTCAAAAAATACATACAAGCATTATCCAATATTAAAAAAAGTAGTATCAATAAACCTGTAACAAATATTTTCTTCATTTCACACACCCTAATACTTAATATCTCTTATGTTGTTTGGAATGATAACCTCTATTTTTTGAAGTTTATTAAAATCAACAAAAGGTTGTATAATGGCATTTTTTTCTAACTTACCTTTGTTTTCTTGTACACTTGTCACTGTTCCTATTCTTATGCCTACAGGATAATTACCATCTAATCCTCTAGTCACAACTACGTCACCATTTTTAATCTCACTCTCTTTAGGAATGGAACTCAAAATTCCTAATACTTTATTATTGTTACCTCTATAGCCTTTTACCACTCCGTTATCATTGGGATTACCTGGGACTTCTCCACTTACCGCAAAATTGCTATTAGCAATAGTCTCAAGTGTTGACCAATTTGAAGCAACAATTGTAATTTTTCCAACTAGGCAACCTTCTTCATTAACTACTACCATACCAGCAGCAATCCCATCTTTCGAGCCTACATTAATAGATATTCTATCAATCCAACCACCAGCTGCTATCCGTACAATATCCGCGCCTTTAAAAGTATAATCATCTCTAGTCTGCTCAAATGCAAGTACTTTACTATACCTATCATTTTCATCTTGAAGGATCTTGTAATTCTGTTCCATATTTAGAAGTTCTGCATTCTTCTTTTTCAACTTTTCATTTTCTTTTTTCACATCAGAATAATGAGTAAAAAAATCAACAAAACTAAAAGAATTAGAAGAAACTTTATAAACTTTACCTTGAATCTGATTTATTGCTAGGCCAATTCCACTCTCTGCAAAAGATGACTTTTTTCTTTCTACACTTAACCCAATAATCACCAAAAAGCTAACTGACAGTAAGAGAACAGTTACTGCCAGTTTATTTTTTAAGAATCTCATTTTATCTCCTTGAATCTATAACCTTATCAATATCTGCTAAGGCCTTACCTGCTCCCAGTGCTACACAATCTAGAGGAGATTCTGCTACATGGACTGGAATATGAGTTTCAAAATTGATTAACTTATCTAAGCCATCAAGTAAAGCTCCTCCTCCTGCAAGCATTATTCCTTTATCCATTATATCTGAGGCAAGTTCAGGTGGGGTTTTTTCAAGTGTAGTTTTAATGGCATCTATTATAGCGTCTATAGGATCTTTAAACGCTTCTCTTACCTGTCTTTTAGTTACATCAACAACTTTTGGTAGTCCTGTAATCAAATCTCTTCCTCTGATTTGCATAGTTTTATCATCTTCATCTGATTCAAATGCAGAACCTAACTCCATTTTAACTTGTTCCGCAGTTCTTTCACCAATCATTAGATTGTATTCTTTCTTTATGTAGCTTATGATTGCTTGATCTAATTCATCACCAGCGATTCTTAAAGATATACTTGTTACAATACCACCAAGTGAAATAACCGCAACTTCAGAAGTACCGCCCCCAATATCAACTATCATGCTTCCTGTTGGTTCATTTACTGGAAGTCCTGCTCCTATTGCAGCAGCCATAGGCTCTTCTAAAAGAACTACGTGCCTTGCACCTGCCTGCTTTGTTGCTTCCTCAATAGCTCTTCTTTCTACTTCAGTTACTCCTGAAGGAAAGCATACAACTATTCTAGGACTAGTAAATGCAGATTTGGGGCTAACCTTTTCAATAAATTTCTTTAACATTGCTTCAGTAACATCGTAATCTGCTATAACACCATCTTTAAGTGGTCTAATTGCTACTATATTACCTGGAGTTCTTCCAATCATCTGCTTAGCTTCAGCTCCTACAGCTAAAACTCTTTTATTTATAGTATTGATTGCCACAACTGAAGGTTCCCTAAGAATAATCCCCTTTCCTTTAACATAAATTAGTGTATTTGCAGTCCCTAAATCTATACCCATGTCCCTAGACATTCCAAATAATCCCATTATATAATCTCCTTTCAAATTACAAAATACCTTTTTCTTTTAAACTAACGAAAATTCCATCGCCAATTATAATATGATCCAATAGTTCGATTCCTAATATTTTCCCACATTCTTTAAGCCTATGGGTAATGTTAATATCTTCACTACTTGGAGTTGGATCTCCCGAAGGATGATTATGACATATTATAATTGAAGCACTAGATTTTTTAATTGCTTCAACAAAAACTTCCCTAGGATGAACTATTGAAGAATTCAAGCTACCAATAGAAATATCTTTAATAGAAATAATTATGTTTTTTGTGTTTAACATTATCACTCTAAGACATTCTTGCTTCATACATCTCATATTTTCCATAAGAATATTTGCAGCATCAATTGGCTTACAAATTTTAATTTCTTCACCGGCATGAAAGGATCTGAACCTTTTGGAAACTTCAACCAAAGCAAGCATTTGAGATGCTTTAGCTCTTCCAATTCCAGACAAATCCATTAAGTTTTCAGCTGACATTGTCAAAAGTCCATTTAAACCACCACAAGTTTTCATAATTCTGCTACTAAGGTCTAAAACATTCTCTTGCTGAGAACCTGTACTAAGTAGGATTGCTAATAGCTCTACATTAGATAATGCACTAGCACCATACCTTAAAAGTCTTTCTCTAGGTCTCTCATTTTCTGGTAAATCCATAACTCTAATTTTTTTATTCATTAGACTTATTTAACTCCTTAATATAGATTTACCCCCATGTCCCTTAACATAAAACTTAATTTATTTAACGGTAATCCTACAACATTGTAATAGCATCCATGAATCTCCTTCACAAAGGCTCCTGCATAATCCTGAATACCGTAGGCACCGGCTTTATCCATTGGTTCACCTGTTTCAACATACCAATTAATAGTTGCATCTTCTATTTTCGAAAATACAACTTCAGTGCATTGAAAATTAGATATTACTATTTCCTTTTGAGTATCAACAATAGCAATACCAGAATATACTTGGTGCTTATTTCCACTTAATTCCCTAAGCATAGAAACAGCATCCATTTTGTTTTTAGGTTTTCCAAGTATACGACCATTAATAGATACAATTGTATCGCATCCAATAATAATATTTTGATGGTTATTTTGTAATTTTCCTGCTACAGCTAAAGCTTTACCCTCTGCTATGGCTTTTACATACTCAGAACAACTGCCATTAAAGGCAACCTTTTCCTCTTCAAAATCACTTACAATAACTTCAAAATCAACATTTAATCTCTTCAAAAGCTCATTTCTTCGTTTTGAAGCAGATGCTAAAATTAGTTTCATCTATATGATCACTTCCTAATGCTTCTTATAAATCATTATTGCCAAAAATATACCAATAATAGTCATAAGATTGATATAAAGATTCAATCCAAGTGTAAAACTTAGAAATTTTAAGTCAATCGCTAAATTTTTAGGAGTTCCAAGTGTATAAGTTACTTTTAAAAAGTCTAATGCTTTAAATTTATTTCCTAGAATTTCTCCTACTATAGTTCCCCCTAAAGCACTAATTACTAACAAGAAAATTAAATAACTTTTTTTCCAGCTTTTGCTTTTCATCTAAACCCCTACCTTATAATTGTGTCTTTTATAGTTTATCATTATATAATTATATAAACAAGTATTTAACATATTTTTAGGAATTGTTTTAAAAATAGACACAGAATTTCCATATTTATAGAAATTCTGTGCCTTTTCTATTTGATTTCTTTTAAGGTATTATATAAAAATATGTAATTTTCTTCCACATTCGTCTTTGAAAGTTTCTGAGGGTATTTTGCATTGTGGTTTTTAAGCTCCTGTTGAATTTTATAATTCTTACTTTTTTTATCTACTTGTTCCAAATTACTTGTCCATTTTTTTAAATCATCGGTACCTATAGCTTTTATACTATCATCTGATAACTTGTTTAAAATTTGTAAGTTAGCATTAATCAATTCTCCAATTTCTTTATTGCACAAATCCTCATTTTTTATTGCAAATGTGATTTTTGAATTTTCTACTTTTTTATCACTTAAACCTTTAATAAAATTATTACCATCCTTTTCAGTAAAAACCCCACAAATAACTCTGTATAATCCTTTGTCTTCAATAATGAAGGAATTTCCTGCCGTATTGCTTAAAGTACTTTGAAGCGCAATAGCATATTCCTTTTGCCTAAAGGATCCACACTGAACTATAATATATTTATTAATATCATCTTCTTTTTTTGAATATTTATTGTTTTAATATGATTGCTATTTTTAAATAGAATTGGTGCGAAAACTGTAACTATTAATACTGCTAAAGATAGAACTGCTATCAAAATTATACTTGAAAAATAACTACTTTTATTTTTTCTTTTAATATCATATCTTGTGTATTTCATAAAATCCCTCCTAATATTATTCTCTTAAAATAATATTAGGAATATAATATTTTTAGAATAAAAAAAACCCGACAAACTTTGCCGGGTATAACTTTCGATTTTTAATTATTACTTAATATATCTTCTTGCTCCCGCATAGGAACTTTGATAATAACCTTCTCCTAAACCGCTAATAGTAACATTGCTTCCAGTTCCAGGAGCATGAATGAAATTTCCTCCTCCAATGTAGATACCTACATGTGAAATCGAAGAATATGTATTAAAAAAAACTAAATCGCCAGGCGCTAAATCCTTTTTATTAACAGATTGACCCATTGAAAACTGAGATCCTGTATAATGTGGTAGGGATATGCCAAAATGCGCATATACATACATAGCTAGTCCTGAACAATCAAAAGAATTCGGTCCACTTGCTCCCCATACATATGGTTTTCCAAGCTGAGCATAGGCAAATGATGCTATACCATTAACTGATCCTTTAACACCATCAAATTCAGTGCTTCCTCCTCTATTTGCAGTTGAAGAAGTTTGAGTATGTACTACAGTCTTATCAGGAACTTTAATTACATTGGTAGTTACTAATGAAGTTGATTTTACAATAACACCTTGTTGCGTCTTTACTGCGTCCGCCTCAACTTTATTGCTACTTTTCATAAAGAACATTCCGCAAATCATTAAAAGAGTCAAGACAAAATACATTCTCGGCTTTGAGAATTCCATAGACTAACCCCCCGTTATCCATCTTAAGATAATCTTGGATTAATATTTCCAAATAACCCATAGACAAGCTATATTATACCTTACTAATATTAAATTTGTCAACTCTCCTCATAAAACGACAAGAAATCATGTATCTATTTCTCCATTTTATATATTAACATGTCAACTTTTTGTCCATTATTGTCAAAATAATTTTCAGCAATTCTAATCAACTTAAAGCCATTATTGCGCCAAAATTCTTTTGTATCTTCATTATCTTCTGCACAAATAGTAAAGAAATTATATATTCCAAACTCCCTATTAAAATAACTAGTTAAATTCGTAACTAACCTATTTCCTAAATCTTTATTTTTCATACTATTATCAATAACATAGCACCAAATCCATACTTCATTATTTTGTTTAAATTCAATCCTTCCCTTAATAATCCCTATTAATTTTTCTTCTTTATTTATCTTTACAAAAAATTCAGTTTCACTAACATAACTTTCAATAAACCTTTCTCTAAACTCATCTATATTTAAATATTGTTCACTAGTATTCCCATTACATTTTTGCGCCTCTAGCCATTCTTTAACAGAATCAATATCTGAGCTTTCTATTGAAGAAATACTAATGTCATCAAAATTAAAGTAAATATCAAACATATTTTTTCACCTCACTATATTAGTAAAATTCTACGTTGACTTTGTTTTTCCTTTAAAATAATTATCATAATCATATTTCATATTTAAAACAAACTCTGTTTTAAATTAACAAGCAAAAAACACATGATTCTGTAATCCAATACACAGAGTCATGTGTTAATAAATACAAATATGGTGCAGATGAAGGGAATCGAACCCATACGTCTTGTTAGACACATGATCCTTAGTCATGCCTGTCTGCCAGTTCCAGCACATCTGCTTAGTACAAAAATTATTATACTTCACAAGTTAAATTTTGTCTATAGTAAAAATGCTTATATCTAAATATTTTTATATAGGAATTTATATATTTTATGATTGGTATTCACTTTTTTAACATACTTATCCGTTTCTTTGAAAGGTATGTAATCAAGGTTTTGTCCATCTGAAGAGTGCTCTGAATCTTTCAGCCATTTTTCCACGTTGCCTCTTCCACCATTATATGCAGCTAAAACTACATCCATATTTCCATTAAACTCTTTCTTTAGATCATTTAAATACCAACAGCCCATTCTAATGTTATACTCTGCATCGTAGAGAAGTTCAGGTTTTGAATAATCAATTTTCATCTCACCTGCTGCCCACTGTGCAGTGCTACTAGTTATCTGCATAAGCCCATATGCATCCCTTTTAGATTTTACATCTTTATTAAACTTGCTTTCTGTCTTTATTAGGGCAGCAACAAGATACGGATCTAAGTCGTATTCTTGTGAATATTTAGAAATATATTCTTCATATTTTAGAGTATAAATATGCCTTCCTATTGGCTTTACATTTAGTACTATAATTGAAACAAACGTTATTAATAGTAACCAAATTATTACTTTAAATTTCATTTTTTACCTCTATATCTAATATCATTTAGCACACCCATTAACTGATCCTTTGTATGCTGAAGGCTTTGAGTATTATCTATAACATAGTCTACCATTTCCTTCTTCGTCGTTAGTATAATTTGAGAGGCAAGTCTAGATTCTGCTTCAACTAATGTCATATTATCTCTTAGAATCACCCTATTAATTTGAGTTTCTCTATCCACCCATATTAGAATGTTTTTATCCATTACTTTGTGAAGGTTATTTTCAATTAAGGTAGGAGCATCTAGAATGCATAATTCCTCACCATTTTCTTCATATATACGGATTTGTCTAAAGATTTCTTGAGTTATATATGGAATTATAATACTCTCCAGTTTTTTTCTTTTCTCTTCACTATCAAATATATAATTACCTAACTCTCTTCTTTTTAGGTTTCCGTTTTCATCAATAAATTGTTCACCAAATTGAAGTTTTATTTCATACAAAATTTTAGGGTATAAGCTAATAACTTCTCTTGAAATTATATCTGCATCCACCACTGGTATACATAAATCCTTTATCATCCTGGACACGGTACTTTTACCGCTACCAATCCCACCTGTTAATCCTATTTTTAACACTTTTACACCTACTTTGCTTCATACCAGGTTTTTCCTACACTAATATCTACTTCTAATGGGACAGAAAGCTTAATAACCTCTTCCATCTCTTTCTTTACAAGTGCCTCTATAATTTCAAGTTCATCTTTATAAACATTTAAAATCAATTCATCGTGAACTTGAAGTATCAAAGTACTATTTAAATTTCTTTTCTTTAATTCCTTATAAACATTAATCATGGCAAGCTTAATAATATCTGCAGCGCTGCCTTGAATAGGTGCATTCATAGCAAGTCGTTCTCCAAAGGACATAACTATTTTGTTTGGTCCCTTGATTTCAGGAATGTACCTTCTTCTGTTAAGTATAGTAGTAACATATTCTTTTTCTTTTGCAGTTTCGACTACATCAACCATATATTTTTTTACATTAGGATATCTTTCAAAATAAATATCTATGTAAGTTTTGGCTTCTTTTTTAGAAATCTTTAAATCTTTTGATAAGCTGAAATCACCAATACCATATACGATTCCAAAATTAACTGCCTTAGCATTACTTCTCATCCTAGAAGTAACCTCATCTAGCGGAACATTAAATACTTCTGATGCAGTTTTAGTGTGTATATCAACATGATGCATAAAAGCGCTAATTAAGTTGTCATCCCCTGCAATATGAGCTAAAACTCTTAACTCTATCTGAGAATAATCTGCAGATAGAATTACGCAATCTTCATTGTCTGCAACAAACACTTTCCTAATTTCTCTTCCTAGCTCATACTTAATAGGTATATTTTGAAGATTGGGTTCTGTGCTAGAAAGTCTTCCAGTGGAAGTTACTGTCTGGTTAAAACTAGAATGTATTCTCATATCTTCATCAATTACTGCTTTAAGTCCCTCAACATAAGTTGAATGTAATTTTGTAAGTTGTCTATAATATGTTATTTTATCGATTATAGGATGTTTGTCTGATAGTTCCTCTAAAACTTCTGCATTTGTTGAATAGCCAGTTTTAGTTTTCTTTGTAGCTGGTAAATCAAGCTTTTCAAATAAAATCTTGCCTAGTTGTTTAGGTGAACTTATATTGAATTCTTCACCTGAAAGTGCAAAAATTTCACCTTGTACCTTTGAAATTTCTCCTTGAAATTTCACCCCCAGCTCACTAAGGCGCTGTCCATCAACCTTAAAGCCTAAGTATTCCATGGAAGCTAAAACTTCAACTAGAGGCATTTCAACAGAGTACATAAGCTCCTTCAAATTATTATCTTCTAAATGTTTTTCTAAAACCTTATGCAATTCACTCATTTTATTTATTTCTTTAATCTTTAGTACTTCACCTTCTCCTATTATATCTATATGAAGGTACTTCTGCATTAAATTCTCAAGTTTATATTCTCCTTTTGAAGCATCTATTAAATAAGCTGCTATGCAGGTATCAAATTTTACACCTTCTAGGCTAATTCCATACTTATGAAGTACAGTAAACGCCTGCTTAATATCATGGCTAATTTTAAAAATCTTTTCATTTTCAAAAAAAGCTTTTAAAATTATTCTAGACTGCTCCTTTTGTAATAATGCCTTTGCTTCAAGAATATAGTTCTTATCTTCAATTCTTAAGTACATTCTTTCTATTTCACATTTTGAGAACACATGTCTTTCATTTATATCAAAGTTGATGAAAGCTACGCCTTCTTGAATTTCCAGTATTTTCTTCAATTTATCTTGATTATCAATAATCTCAAAATCAATTATTTCCTCGTGGGCTTCAATTGATTTTGTGCTTTGCGGTATTTTATCTAGTAAAGATTTAAATTGCAATTTAAAAAATAGTTGTCTAAGGGCCTCTGAATCATAATCTTCCTTGGACTTTATGGAATCAAGATTAATTTCAATTGGAACATCTAACATAATTGTTGCAAGCTTTTTACTAAATATAGCCTGCTCACTGTATTCCATTAAGTTTTCTTTTATCTTCTTGCCGCTTATATTTTCTATATTTTGAAGAACATTTTCAACGCTTTTATATTCTTGGATTAATTTATACGCTGTTTTTTCTCCTATACCAGGCACTCCAGGAATATTATCTGAAGCATCTCCCATTAAACCCTTAACATCTATAAATTCATTAGGCGTAACCCCGAATTCTTCAATCATTCTGTTTTTATCATAGATTTCTTTTTCAGACATACCCTTTTTTGTGATTACTATTTTTACATTGTCTGTTGCAAGCTGAAGTGCATCTCTATCTCCAGTAATAACAAAGACTTCTAATCCCTTGTTTTCAGCATATACAGATAAAGTTCCTATAAGATCATCAGCTTCAAAGCCATCTATTTCAAAAATATCAATTGCTAGAAGCTGTAGTAACTCTTTAACTACTGGGAATTGCTCAGCAAGTTCCTCAGGCATTCTTTTTCTTCCTGCCTTGTATTCTTTATATTCATCATGCCTGAAAGTTGGTGCCTTTCTATCAAAAGTTGTAACTATATAATCAGGTCTAAATTCTTCTTTCATTTTATAAAGCATAGTAGTAAAGCCTAATACGGCATTTGTGTGCAAACCCTCTACATTTGTAAGGGGTGGCAGCGCATAAAACGCTCTATTCATTAAACTATTTCCATCAAGTATAAGTAATCTCTCTTTGTTCATTTAAACACCTCATTTAAATTATAGCCTTATTACTATAAAAATTCTATAAACATTTCAAAAAAAGAAAACAGGTTACTATGACATTTCCACAAAATTTAAAATCTAATTATTTAAAGATTTCCAACGCCTTTTTACCAATTCTTTCACCGAAAATCTTAGCCCTTTGTTTTTGTCCTTCATCACCATATTTAAAGGATTCATCAAACCATTTCTTTATTTGCTAAGAAACATTTGCATAGTAGGTTGATGTTCCAAAAATAACAGCTTTCCATTCTTTTACGAATTCATAATCTCAAAAATTTTATTTATAGTTTTTCAATTCCTAGTTGTAGCAACAGTCTTTAATTTTTTTTCAAACAAAGAGTTAGTTAGCTTTGCATTTCCGTAGCCGTTAGGACAGTACAAATATACTTCTCTTGCCACTATTATGAATTTCTCATTTTCTTCTTTTTTTACATCTAATAACTCTACTATACTTGAATCTGGTATATCTATCAAAAGTGTAAGATGTAACTTATCTATTTCTATATTCGGTTCCTTTGTAAATGGATTGTCATTAATTATGCATCTAATTTCCTCAGCTGTACGAATAATTGTTTTTACCAAAAAACCAAAGGTTTTATTTATTTTTTCTTCAATTTGATTAGCCAAATTTATAGGATCTATAATAGTGGAGTCGAACATAACATTTCCACTCTAAATATAGGTTTTCACATTTTCAACCCAAGGTCTTCAAATAAGCTTATCAAATCTACCATTTTTATCTTATTTTTCCCGCCAACATTGATTCCCTTTAACAATGCAACATATCTCATATTTCACCATCCTTATATTGCTTTTTCAAAGCACTGAAACTCACCTTTTCTAAAATTCACAATGCCAACTTTTTCATATTGTAATTGCTCATAAAATTTGCAGGCTCTTAGATTATAAACAAAAGTATCTAGCCTAATTGAATTGTACTCACAGCTTCTTGCAAAGTCTTCTGAAAACTTTATAAGCGATTTTGCAATTCCATTTCCTTGACATGTGGGTTTAACACATAATCTATGAATTATCAGCTGCTTTCCTGATTTGTACTTCCAACTTAAATTCTCATACTCTTGAGCTTGGGCTTCATTTAAAGCTACTATCCCTTTGATAATATTATCTTCCTCACTTACATATAGATTGCCTCTCATTATATCGTCACCTATTACTTCCTTATTCGGATATAGATTGTCCCATTGATCTATTCCAGTAGCTTGCATATCAATAACTACCTCTTCTATAATAAACATTATTGCTTCTAATTCTTCAATTTTAGCTTTTCTTATAACCATATTTTAATTAATTTGAACGATATTCATTCAAATCAAAATTCACCTTCTTTGTTACTTACTTTTCTCAATAATTATATCATATCTTTGCTATAACTTAATAATTATCTAATCCCTTACCATTTAAAACTTACAAACAAACTACCAGCAAAATAATAATTGACATATCAATTATTGACATCTACATATAGTTTGATGCATAATGTATATATTATCTTTGAAAGGATGATATTATGGAAATTGATTTTGAGGATACCTTTGGTTGGTATATTCATAAAGCTGATTTGATTGTAAAATGTGGTATGCACAGAGCTCTAAAAGAATATGATATCACAGTAGAACAGTTCACCATTTTAAGTAGATTATCTGTACAGGATGGAATAAATCAAAAAGCCTTAGCTAAAAAATGCCTTAAGGATCAAGCTGCATTAACAAGAATACTAGACATTCTTGAGAAGAAGCAACTTGTTAAAAGAGAAATTGCTCCTTATGATAGGCGAGAATTTTTAGTTTTTATAACTGATATGGGTAGATTTCAATTCGCTGAAGCATTGCCTCAAGTTAAAATTGCAGGTGATAAAGTCCTTGAAAGCCTAAGCAAGGAAGAAACTCAGATAATAAAAACATTATTACGAAAATTTACTGCTTCTGTAGAATAGCTTATTTTAAGAAAACCATAGGGTTTTCTACAGAAACAATTGATATATCAATTGTTAGTATGTCAATTAAATTTAAAAACTTGGAGGAAACATTATGAATACAGAAAAAGAAATACCCTATTGGCCTATGATCAGTACTATTTTTATAGGATCATTTTTAATTATGCTTAGCACTAGTACAATAAATATCGCAATCCCATATTTGATGAAAAATTTCAATACAGGCCTAGAGTCTACACGATGGACAATCACAGGCTATATGATGGCTATGGGTACTGTAGCACCAATCACAGCCTATTTAGGTGAAAGGTTTAGTTATAAAAAAATATACTTAGTTTCCATAATTGGATTTACTATAGCTTCATTACTTTGTAGCTTTGCCACCAGCATACCACTTTTAATCACTTTTAGAATTCTACAAGGAGCTTTTAGTGGTTTATCAGGGCCAGCAACTATGGCAATGATTTATCATGTAGTTCCTAAAGAAAAGTTAGCTTCTGCTATTAGTATTTGGAGTTTAGGTGCCATGTTGGCTCCGGCTTTAGGACCAACCATCAGCGGCTTGTTACTTCAGTATTTTAGCTGGAAATCAATTTTTATGATTAACTTACCACTGGGAGCAATGGCAATTTTTATGGGTTTTAAATTTATGCCTGATTATAAATTAACCTCTCCAAGCTCTTTTGATGCTATAGGTTTTTTCGCTATCTTAATGTCCAGCTTGGCATTATTATTTTCCTTTAGTGAAGGTAATAGCTGGGGATGGACCTCCTTTAGAATATCAAGCCTTCTTGTATCAGGATTAATTATTCTAGGCGTATTTATTTGGAGGGAACTAAATACAGCTTCACCTATTCTTAATATTCGTGTTTTTAAGTATAAAAAATATACTTTTAGCGTTATAGTTTCTAGCATTATTAACATAGGTTTGTATGCAGGAATGCTTATTACCCCACTTTTTCTACAAAATCTTCAACATAATTCCCCTTTAGATACTGGCCTTATATTATTACCAGCTTCTCTTGCCATGGCACTAATGATGCCCTTAGTAGGAAAATTATGTGGACTTATAGATTCAGTATTTATAATTGTACTTGGAATTTTGTTAATGGCTTTAGGTTCTTGGAATATGGCACACTTATCAATTAATGCATCTAATAGCTACATTATAACTTGGATGACAGCTCGTAATGTAGGTATTGCATTTTGTACTATGCCAGTTACTTTAGCAGGTATGTCAGATATTCCTGCTAAATTATCAGGACACGCTTCCTCAGTTAATAATTGGACTAGACAACTGGTAGGTTCCTTATCAATCGGTATATTCACTTCTATGCTAATTAGTCAAACTAAAGTACATGCTAGAAGATTAGCTGCTTCAGATAAGGGTTTACAACTTGTTGCAATTCAAAGAAAAGCCTTTTTAATGGCTGTAAATGATGTGTATTTTATATCCTTTATAATTATTTTAATTGCAATTCCAATTAGTTTTTTCTTAAAGAACAAAGAATTACCTGATTTAACACAGATTGAGGAATTAGCAGCACAAGCGTAGTCTATTTTTAGTTTAAACTATGGTATCTATAAACAGGAAAGATGACATAGCTCTATATATTGGGTTGTTCAACAAAAGTTTCATTAATTAAACCATACACTAAAATATTAATTACAAATATTTTAGTGTATGGTTTTATATTTGATATAACTAGTTATTCTAAGCTACTAAAATTTAGTCCTAATTCTTCTCTACCTTTTCTTGTATTAATTGAAGTATCAAGTATAATTCCTGCAGCTCTAGCTTGTTCTTCACCTAAATAATCTGATAAAATTAAGTTTTCATCTAAGTTTAATTTCTTTGCTATCTTTCTAAAGTAATCATAATAATTCTCTTTTCTCTCTGGTCCCAAATGAATAATTCCCTTATAGTTTGTTTTTATAAGCTTGATTATTGCTTCTGATAATTCATTAACTTCTACAAAAGTATTAATCAAATTTGTTGATTTTACTACAGGTTTTTCAGCAGTCAGATCCTCTATTAGTTGCGATACTCTCTTATCCCATTTTCCATTGATGTCTTGTCCATATATAGCACCTGGGCGTATAATAATATAATTCTCATGTACTTTTACTGCTTTTTCACCATCTATTTTTCCATTTGAATATAAGGCTAAGTCACTTGCACAACTTTTGTAAGAAGGTATATCTTCTTCTACAAATTCTCCCTTTCCTTCTGAAAAAACTGAATTTGTAGACATAAAAATAAATTTGCAAGTTTTATCTATATTACTAAGTATATTTGCTAAACCTTTATCTATTAATTCCTTTTCATCCTCTTTTCCCATTAAGCACCACACTATAACATCTGCTTTAAAATGTTCAAGAAATGTTTTTACCTCAATAGGATCCACTGCATTTAACTTAATAAATTCATTATTTCTTTGGGACTTATAACTTGTGCCTAATACCCAAAAATCAGTTTCTTCTTTAAGCTTCTTATAAAGGGTTCCTCCTAGGAAACCACTTGCTCCTAAAATAAGTACCTTCATCTTAATATCCTCCATATTGTGTTGTTAATTTTTTTCTAACACCTATAATATCATACTTTCTAGCGCCAATCATTACTACCTTAGTAAATTTCATCCCATAATTTATCATCTTAATATTTTTGAGAGATATTGGGTTTTCCAAGAAAGGAGGACATATAAATTTAAACTTAATTGCATGAAATTTGTTTTCTCCTAAAAAAATATATAATTAGTAAGAAAGAAGGTATTATAAACATAAAAATAGAAGCTATGCAAGGTAAAACTTTATAACTTAATATTAGCTGTAAAACAGATGATTTTGATATTGATGTTTTAGATATAACAATAAAAATAGTTATTACTATTGGTATGATGAATTTTCGATAGGATTTAGTATTAAATATTTGTTTCATTCCTAAGGAGGCTGCATATATATTACAGGATATTTTAATAAAAGTTGTTAGAAACCATCCAATAACATTGAGGGATTCTATACGTTGTATGAAATCAAATAAATCAATTTGTTGACTATAAAGAAAGTAAGGAAATATCGCACGTTTAGATTGTTCTATCCCTAAAACCGCTTGAGTGGATACAGTAATAATAGTTAGGAATATTGTGGCTATTATAATAGAATAGCAGAATATTTTATTTATACTATTTTTGTTTTTTAAATTTGGAACAAACATGAAAAGCAGTATTATATCATAATACCTAAATGAGGTAGCAAGCATACCTATATTTATTTTTGTAAAGTTGGAATCTGCAAGTACTGGAAAAAAAACGCTAAAATCCATATGACTTTTATTCAAAAACGTTAAAACTATAATAAAGCATAAAATTATTGGAGTAAAAAATTCTGCACTCATTACTAAGGCTTCTACTCCTTTATATGCACCATATGCACCTGTTGCCAAAAGGATTATGATAATAGGATTATATGGTGTTTCTGGCATCATAGTTGAACCTATAAATTGACAAAGACTACAAGTAACAAGTATGCAAATGAAAATCATAAAAAAAACATATAAACTACCTAGGATTTTTCCTAAAAATTTTCCACATAATATTTCTATAAATTCTATAGGCGTTTTATTATAAAACTTTCTACTTAAAAATAAAAGAGGAAAACCTAGAATAAGAGTATAAAAAATTGATAATACTTCTACAATCCATATATCTTGATTAGCAGGTGGCGTTAATATTGGTGGTGTAACAATATAGCCTGAAAATAATATAAGTATTACTGTCAAAAGCATAAGTTGATGCGATGAAAGGTTTTTAGAATTTTCCATATTTTCATTTACCCTCTATTCTGTTAATAGGATCAGTTACTAATCCTGTAGTAATTATTTTTGACTCAACATGTATTTCAACATTTGCTTGTGAAAATAAATCATTCCAATGATTTTGCATACTCTTCCATTCCTCTGGATATTTTCTATGTACTATATTGCCAAAGCCAAAAATATCAGCTTTATAATCAGATTGAACCCTTAGAATTGTGTTTTTGCAGTCATTTTCTATTTTTTTAGATGCAGCAACTTCTAATTTCTTAATAGTGTTTAAATCTTCTAAATTATATGTATCAGTTTCTTCTTGAAGTCTACCTGTACAGGATAATTTTACTTTAATATTAATCTGGTTTCCTTTTAATTCCACAGTACTTTTTGCTTTGGATTTTTCTATTTCATAAGTGGTAAATCCTTTACCAGAAGAATTACCAAAGGTTTCAATACCAGCTTTAAATTTATTAGTTATAAAGCTTAGTGCTTGAGTTTCAGTACCATCTAAATATCCTTTTAGTTTTCCATCCAAAATTACTGCGGCACCTTCTCCTGACAATTCAAATTTAGATTCTGATTTACCCACTCCTGTTAATTGAACCTTAGGAGTTTTACTTAATACTCCAATAACGGGTACAGTTCCCTTTGAATAATAAGCTTTTAAGAAATCACTTACACTTTCTGCAATAACTCTTCCATTACTTTCCCTAAGAGAAAGTAATTTTGAAATATAATCTCCAGGGGTACTTTCTATACCTCCCTTAATTCCCATGATTTCAGCAGCAGTAGTATCTTTAGCTATTATTATAGTGATAGTTCTTCTTAATTCATGGTCTCTTTGCAGCATATCTATGTAATTTGTAAGACCTTTTTTTGCTAATGCTTCCCCGATTATATAACATTTCATATGAGGATAAAAAATTTTCCTATCATATTTTGTAGTTATAAATCTTTGAGCTTCAAAAATAGAGTTTCCAGTTTCCTGAATATAATTTCCAGATGTTGTTCCTTTGTCGCTAAATCTACCTTGCCCTACCTTACTAGTGTCTACTGTCTCTACAGTAACTTTTATTTTTTCATCATGTTGCAAATCAATTCCCATTGTACCTATTATGCCCAAAGTGTTAAGTTCACGCCTATTCCAACATCCAGTAGATACAAAAGTTAATATAAATATAATTATAGATAAGAAAACTTTTTTTACTATCATTTATCATCCTTCCCTTTACCCGTCTTTGCCTCTTCTAGTTAAATTACTTAATCGACTAAACTTTGGACGCATTTTCATTAGCCATAAAGGAAATCTAATTACATAGTCTTTCATTCCATCTTTATCAAATGGAGTCAAAGGATACATATAGGGCACTCCAAAGGACTTTAAATCAGTCATATGAAGTACTATCAAAAAAATCCCACAGATAATACCATACAAGCCCATATAACTTCCAAGAAATAAAAAAGCAAATCTATAAATTATTATTACCTCCAATAAAGGAGAGTTAATAAAACTGGTTATTGCAGTTATACTAATTACTATTACCATTGCAGAACTTACTAAACCCGCATTTACTGCAGCTTCCCCAATAATAAGTGCTCCAACAATACTAATTGCTGAACCCATCTTCCTTGGTAATCTAGTACTTGATTCCCTTAAAAGTTCAAACATTATTATCATGAAAGTAGCTTCTGCTGCTGCAGGAAAGGGGATACTTTCTCTATTAGCTGCCATACGAATTAAAAGCTGAGTGGGTATCATTTCCTGATGAAAAGTTTGTAAAGCCACATAAATAGAGGGAAGCAGTGTGCTAATTAAAAAAGATAGTATTCTGAATAGTCTTAATATGGAGGATATATAGGGTCTTTGATAATAATCTTCACTGGATTGAAATTCTTCTATAAATAAGTGGGGAATAATAAGTGCATGAGGTGTGCCATCACATAATATAGCACATCTTCCTTCTAAGAGTTTTGCAGCAATAACATCTGGTTTTTCACTATTTCCTATAGTTGAGAAAAGAGTTAAATGGTTATCTTCAATGTATTGTTCAATATATCCAGATTCAAAAATTCCATCAATGTTTATTCTTTTAACTCTTTCTCTAACTTCATTTAGTATTTCTTGATTTGTGATACCATCTAGATAACAAATAACTACATTAGTTTTAGTTTGCTTTCCAATATATAAATTTTCAAATATTAGATTGGGATTTTTAATTTTCCTTCGTAAAAGTGTTGTATTTATTCTTATACTTTCCACAAAACCTTCTTTTGGTCCTCTTATGGCAATCTCCGAAGAAGGTTCTTCGATTTGCCTTTTTTGCCACTCTTTGCAGTCTATTATATAGGCAGTATCCATTTTTTCAACAAACAATATCGCATTAAATTCTAATATTTTATCTACAGCCTCTGAAATGCTTTTAGTTTCAATAACACCTGATACGTAAATACACTTTTTCACATTGTAATTTTTATAGTTTGAAATGAACGGAGTTATAACATCTCGATTTAAAACTTCTTTTTTTACAACTCCGTCAATATATACAAGTATTGCATTTGTTCCTGAATAAGATTGAAAATTATTATAAACGATATCACTGCTATTTTTAAATATTTCTTTTATTGAATTTTCATTAGCCTGTAATAATGTAGATATATCGTCTGACATAAACTATCATTCCTCTATATAGAAATCTTTATAATATTGTTTCCAAAGTAGGTTGAATTTATTTATTACCATGTAAATGGAGAAATAATTATACTATGACTATGATATCCTTCTTGAAAATTAAGCAGAAAAAATATAACTTTTGCTATAAAGCACAGTATAAATTTAGTTGGCATGTTCAACAGTTGTGTTACTAAAATAGATTTATGTGGAAACAGCTGGTTTAAGAAGATTTTATGTTTAAGGAGAGATTAATATGGAAAATATAAGTAATGCATATCAATACCCACCTCTTTTATTATAAGCATTATTGACAGACTTCTTTATACTAAAAAAGCATACACTAGTATGCTCGTACTTGTGTATGCTCCCCAACGCTTTTTCAAATATAATTCTTATTCTTTCATCTCTTTAATCAGACTTTCATAATGCATTGCATTTAATTGAATATGATTTATTTCTTCCTCTGAAAGCTGCCTTACTACTCTGGCAGGAGATCCTAAACATAAAACTCCAGAAGGTATTTTTTTATGCATACTAACCAAGCTTCCCGCTCCTATAATTGTGTTTTCTCCAATTTCTGCGCCGTCTAAAATTATAGATCCCATACCAATTATACAATTATTATTGATTTTGCAAGAATGTAGAATAGCTCCATGACCTACTGTTACATTTTCCCCGATTATTAATTCTTCAGCATATAAAGTACTATGCAATACAGAATTATCTTGAACGTTAGACCCTTTGCCTACTGTGATTTTAGTGCAATCTCCTCTAATAACTGTTCCAAACCACACCGTTACTCCCTCTTCTATTACTACATCACCTACAATGTCTGCACTGTGGGCTATAAAAGTATTTTCATGGATTTGAGGAATATAACCTCTATATTTTACTATCATGTTTATCACCTTATCCTTATTATTTTAAATATAAGAGCTTACTCCAGCTCTCATTTAACTTGATTTATTATATCATATTATATTTTTAAATTCTAAATTATTGTCTATATGTCACTTGTCACGTGCCTGGCACCCAAGTTACCTTTTCCTTTATCGATCTATATACTTTTCCAAGTATACAATATCAGCTTTTTCAGTATATTTTTCAGTTTTAAACTTTTTATAGCCTAACTTTTCGTATAATAGTATATTACTTTCACTCATAGTTCCTGCAAACAGTTCAAATCTATTAATATCTTTAAAGCTATCTTCTACTTCCTTAATTAAACTTGTTCCAATCCCAAGCTTTTGAAAGCTTGGATCAACACATAGTTTTCCTATATTACATGTACCATCTTTTAATAAAACCCTAATTGCACCAACTATAACATTGTTAATTGTTGCTTTAAAGATTGTCTTTTTTTCGAATTCATTTATTGCTTCCTCAATAGTTTCAACTAATGGATGCAAAGTATAGTCATCATAAATTTCTGCTTGGCTTAAGTACGCCACCTTCTGAATTTTTAATATATCCTCTGCATCTATAACCTTTGCTTTTTCAATTATCATATTTAATCTCCCCTTTATCTAATATGTAGTGAGAATTATCTAAAGCTATCATTTCCTCTTCAACTTGTGTAAAAAACTTTAATATTTTGATTATATCAGAAGTTTTACAAAAAATATAATTTTTTACTATAAAGAGTGGTATAAATTTAGTTTATAAATGTCACTTGTCACGTGCCTGGCACCATAATTTTAGTTGACATATGCAACAGTTGTGTACTAAAATAGATTCATGTAGAAATAGTTGGTTTAAGGAGAGATTGTTATGGAAAATATAAGTAATGCATATAAGCTTGGGGAATCCATAAGACTTATTGCAAAGAAACTAGGAATTGTAGAAAAAAGTGAGCTTTCCTGCTGCGGGGCCACCTGTTCTCAATATAATGCAATCTTAGAAATTGGTAAGGCAGGCAAAATTACTCTTAATGATTTAGCTGAATTGCTGAATCTTGATAACAGTACGCTAAGCAAAACTGTTAATAATTTAGTTAATAATGAATGGGTTACCAGAGAAATTGACCCTAAAGATAGGCGATACGTAACAATCGAACTTACGAAAAGTGGAGAAGTAGTATTCGAAGAGGTAAATGATATTATAGGCGCTTACTATAGTAGAATATTTGAAGCTCTACCAGAAGATAAACGTGAGCAGGTTGTTGATAGTGTTGAGCTACTATTAGTGGCTGTAAATAAAAATAGTTGCTGTTAAAAAGGAGGATTCTATGAACTTGGATTTTTCACAATTTTCAAAGATTTTTTTAATAAACAATAAAGGTAAATTACTAACAGAAGGTAATTTCGGCATAGAAAGAGAGTCTCAAAGGGTTACTTCTTCAGGAGATCTTGCTTTAACTCCTCACCCTTTAGTATTTGGAGAAAAAGGTGAAAACCCTAACATAACTACTGACTTTTCTGAAAGTCAAATTGAAATGATTACCCCAACCTTTAATTCAATAGAAAAAGTATATGAATCACTATATCAAATACATGACAACGTTGAAAAGGGAATAGGTGATGAGTTACTATGGCCACTTAGTATGCCTCCAAAACTTCCTAATGAAGAATTAATTCCCGTTGCCACTTTTTCTGATTCTGAATATGGCAAAAACATGAGAATATATAGAGATGGTCTGGCGCTTCGCTACGGTAAGAAAATGCAAATGATTTCTGGAATACATTACAACTTTTCTTTTAGCGATGAAATGATAGATTATTTATATGCTCAGTTTGGAAATGAAAAAGATAAGCGTTTATTTATTGATGAGATCTATTTTTCTATAATAAGAAATTTTATGCGCTATCGATGGCTCTTAATTTATCTTTTTGGTGCATCTCCTTCCTGTCATTCAACATATAATTCAGTTATTAGTAAAGAAATAAAAATAATAAAGGACTGCTGTCCTAGATGTATTGGCAACTTTGAAAATTTTAATGAGTATGCAACCTCAATACGTGTAAGTAGATTTGGTTATTCAAACACTAGTAACCACAAGAGTGATATTTACTTCAACAGCTTAGAAGAATATTCAACAAAGCTTCGCACACTTGTAGCAACTAAAAGTGCCAAATATTCTGAGCTTGGTCTTCATAAAAATGGTTTCCAGATACAGCTTAATGGTAATATTCTTCAAAAAGAAAGTGAGTTTTATTCTTCAATTCGTCCAAAACAAAATATTAGCCGAGATGAAACTCAGTTAGATGCACTTGAAAAAAGAGGCATTAAATATATTGAAGTTAGGATTCTAGATTTAAACCCCTTTGAAAAATTAGGACTAAGTATTGAACAAATGAACTTCCTTCATGTTTTTATGCTATTTTGTTTATTTGAGAATAGCGAATTTATTACTGAGGAGGAACATGAACAAATTAATTTAAATCACCATTTAGTAAGCATCTTCGGAAGGAAAGAAGATTTGCTTCTGAAAAAGTACAATGAAGAAGAAACTACTTTAAAGCTATGGGGTTCAGAAGTTTTTGAAAGCCTACTAAGCATTGCAAAATTAATTTATGAAAGCACTGGAGATGATAAATACCTTAAAAGCGTTGAAACTGAGAAGGAAAAGCTTTTTGATATTTCCCTTTTACCCTCTGAGAGAATTCACAGGGAAATGAAAGACAACGAGGAAGATTTTCTTGAATTCGGAACTAGACATGCAATAAGGCATCTTCAAATAAATAACTAATTAATCTGTTAGTCTATTTTGATTCATACTGCGTGGACAAAATCCTTAGATAGCACAATCCATAGAAAAACTTTATAGGTTAGGAGCACTGAATTATGGTAAAAAGAAATTATGAAGAGCTAGAACTCTCCACTCAAATTATTATCAAAGAAGCCTTAAATAGAGATATTGAAGTTGCTGTGCTTGACTACGATGATAATTTCATTCGCCTTAAAAAAGATGGCAGAACTGAATATATAAAACAAGCAACAAAAACCTCTGCTGACAGCTATATTGCGCCCTTAATAATGGAAAATAAAGAAGTAACAAAAATCGTTCTTGAAGAAAATGGTATTAATGTGCCAAGTGGTATAACTGTAAAATCTGTAAAGGAAGCTATTGAAAATTATTTTGACTTTGCAGGCAAGGATATTGTGGTTAAGCCTAAGTCTACTAACTTCGGAAAAGGTGTTTTAATACTTAAAGAACTTAAGTCACAGGAAGTTTATGAAAATGCAGTTGCAAAGGCTTTAGAATATGATAGCTGCGTTCTAATTGAAGAATTCATAGAAGGTAAGGAATATCGTTTTCTTGTAATTGGTGACGAGGTCACTGCTATACTTCATAGAGTTCCAGCCAATGTTGTTGGTGATGGCATCAATACTATAGAAGCTTTAGTTAATGAAAAAAATAAAAACCCCTTAAGAGGCAAGGGCTATGTTACTCCACTTGAAAAAATCAGTCTTGGCAATATTGAAACAGATTTTCTAGCTACTCAAGGAATTAGCATCAGTTATATTCCCCTAAAAGATGAGACCGTGTACCTTAGAGAAAATTCCAATATTAGCACTGGCGGTGACAGTATTGATTTTACAGATGATATCCTTGATCAATATAAACTTATTGCAGTGAATTCTGCAAAGGCAGTAGGTGCAAAAATATGTGGAGCAGATATTATCATTAAGGATATAAAAGAAGAACCTAATAAAAACAACTATAGTATTATTGAACTAAACTTCAATCCAGCTCTTCATATACATAACTTTCCGTATCAAGGAGAAAATAGACATGTTGAAGAAAAGGTGCTGAACTTATTAGGATTTTAAATATTCCTCTTTTATTCTAAATATTTATTAATTAACACTTTTGCAATACATGCTAACAATGCTTTAATTTCATAGTTAGCATGTCTTATACTAAATCTACTTTATCCATTCTACTATCCCTTAAATTTGGCCTATTTTCTAAATACCATAAATAAGTTTTTCTTAATCCCTCATATAAAGAAATGCTTGGTATATAAAATTCATCCTTCATTAGCTTATCTATATCAAGCATATATGTAACATCCCTAAAGGGAAAGTATTCTCTTGATTCTAGTTTTACTTTGCTCGTGTCTATTTTCTTTAAAATTGGAGCTTTACCAACCACCGCCCCACAGGCTATTATTAGATTCTCCCAGGTCACTATTTCGGAATTTGTAACATTGTATATTTCATTAGTATTACTGTTATACATCGCACTTTCAAATACCCTAACTAAATCATCGATATGTATAAATTGAGTTCTGGTGAAATTTCCATTAGGAATGGGAATTGGCTTGCTTTCTAAAATTCTTTCAAAGAAATAGCTTTCTCTATACAAATTATTGTTTTCTCCGTATATATAGGTAGGCCTAAAAATAAGGTAGGGGATACCGCTATTAACTATGTACTCCTCTGCTTCTATCTTATCAAGACCGTATTGTCCCCAATTATAGTTTTCTCCTGTCTCAACTCCTTCTGAAATCATATTTTCACAGGGCTTGTATACTGCACCTGATGAACAAAATATATACTTTTTTAAATTACTTGTATCAATTGAAGTTAGTAATATCTCCACATCCTCTTTCCTATATGCACTTATATCAAATATAAACTCATATTTTCCGCCTTTTAATACTTCGTGAACTTTAGTTTTTGATTTTCTATCACAAACTAAATGCTCTCTATACCCCTCATAATCTATTGATTTCACGCCTCTAGTAAGTATATCTACTTCATATCCCTGCCCAATTAGATATCGTGCAAAGGAGCCACTCACAAAGGAGGTTCCCCCCATAACTAAAATTGATCCCATTTTAACACTCTCCTATAAAATTATATTGTAGTCACTAGTTGAATTTTTTACTACTATAAATATTTATTAACATAACTCCATTAACTCCAATAAAGAAGCAATTTTTTTACTTTCTGAATATTCCATGTGATTTCTATTTCTGTCTATAAGCACTGAAAACATTCCTACCCTATTAGCACCTATAATGTCCTTTTCTTCATCTCCAACAAAGATCATATCTTTGGGATTCGAACCTAGTGCTTCAGCTAAATCTATATACCCCTTAATTTCAGGTTTTCTAACCCCTACTTCCACAGAAGATAAAACTATATCAATATAATCAGATATAGGTTCAACATCCTTGCTTACAAACTTACTTCCCATTCCATAGGGTACATCAGTAAGAATACCAATTTTAATTCCCTTACTTTTTAAATATTTTAATAACGGTATTGTATCATCAAAGGTTATAACCTTCTTTCTAAAATATGAGAAAAAAGTATCTTCAGCATTTTTTATATTGTTTTCAGTAGAAACGCCCCAGCAGGATAAAATTTCTCCAAGAATCTTATCTGATGAAAATTCCTTAGTTCTTGGATTTAATCTTGTATTATATTTTGATAGAATCTGTTCCCCACTCTTTAGTAATTCATCATCTAATTTACAATTGCATCTTGTTGCCACATCAACTAATGCTTCACGATATAAAGTATGCCAACTCATAGGTACATCCTTATAGTTAATAAGTGTTCCTCCTAAATCAAAACCTACTGCTTTCATTATAAATCCTCCATATTGTGTTAATATTCACTTCTACTTTTAATTATAGGATAAATACTTATATATTACATGATATCATAATAAAAACTATAGGATTTTTAATTTTCTTTTATAAAATATAAAAAGGCTCAAATCTCAGGAAATTTAATTCCTAAAATCTAAGCCTTAATTTTATATCTCAATAATCATCTATGTTACTGCTCTTTTTATAATTTCATTATCAAGTCTATTTAGTCTGCCATCTTGCTTTATTACTTTACTAGCAATATAATTCACATCATCCCTAATTTCAGCCACAGCCATATTTAAATGATCTAAGTTTATCGAATTCTCTTTAACATTTTTTCTTATTTCAGTAGAAATATCGAAGTTAGCTGTATACCCATCTCCAAGATTTTTTAATTTATCATAAATGTCTCCGTCAATTTTGGCATATATTTTATTTATATCTATCTTTACGGTACTCATATCTTCCTTTAAAAAGTTTACGTCCTCTTTTACATCACTTAAGTCTTGCTTCAAAGTGATTACATCTTGTTTCAAGAAGTTTACATCTTCCTTGAATGAGGTTACATCCTCCTTTAATGTGGTTACATCTTCCTTTAAAGAGCCTACATCTTCCTTAACAGAGCTTAAATCTTGCTTTACGTCTTTAATGTCTTTTTCCATTAAATCAAAGCGAGTATTCATTTCACCATGCATCTTGCTTAGAAGCTCAAATATTTTATCATTTTCCATCTAACTCACCGCCTTAGGATTATTATATGCCTTTTTTATTTTAATTACAATTAAGTTTGTACTAATGCCTATAGTTAAAAAAACAAAGAACTACTAAAGATTTGAAGCTAAATCTCCGTTATTCTTACATTAGATAACTCAGAAATATACTTGTTCTCTTCTCGTCTATTTTTAAAGACTATTATTTGTTTATCTCTACATTTTTCAAGTCTATCCACGTTTCCCTGTCCTAATGTCTTAGGAAAATCCCAAATATACTTCATAAATTCAAAATCTAGTTTTTCTGGACATCCTTCTGCCATATCTGGTCTTATTTTACCCAGATTTGTAATAACTCGCTTAAAATATCCCCATAAACAACTTGTTCTGCTCAATTTAAAGCAAATTACTGTATCTGCTTTTTCAAGACGAAGGTCCATAGTAGCACCATTATTCCAAAACTCTTTATCAAGATGGATAAGTGGGATATCTGTTAACTCTGCAAGTTTTATTGAAAATGTGCTCTTCCCGCTACCTGGTGAACCTATAACCATTAACAAGAACAGTTAGGAGGTTCACACATATAACTAAGCTACTTGAATCAAATAAATCCTATCCCTAATTCCCTCCAAGTATTCTATCATTTCTATAATAGTGCTAAAATTAAAGCTTTCAATGCTAGTACCATTTGCAGATACCAAATTTCCTATAACAGATTTGTTCTCATTAAGTATAAATTTTAATGCTAATTCCTCATCATTTTTTTCTTTATACCAAACTGAAACTTTACCGTAAAATCCCAAATTACTAACTGCTGTAATCATACAATCCCTGTACATAATAATTCCCTCCTTGGAATTTGTTATTTACTAGTTACTATATCGTATAAAAATTACTATAACTATACAGTAAAGTATTGGGTTCTGTGGCATTGATTTCAGTATTCAGTGAATAGCCTATTTTGTAAATATCGCCCGAGCTTTAAATAAATCCCCATCTATTTCGATTTTAAGTTCTCCACCTTGAAGCTCCATTATACTTTTCGCTATTGCTAGTCCAAGTCCAGATCCTTCCGTACTTCTTGATATATCTCCACGTTTAAATCTTTCTGATATTTCATCCGCATTGAAATTCATTTCATAGCAAGACATATTTTTTATAATTAACTGGGTAGTTTCCTCATCTTCAATTAAATCTACATATACTCTTGAATCTTTCATAGAATACTTTAACACATTTTGCACAAGATTTTCGAAGACTCTATGAGTTCTTTTTCCATCACCCATCACGTACATTTTTTCTTTTCCTAAGTCAACTTTAAAATCAAGAGTTGAAGATGCTATTTTCTCCTCAAATTCTGCTAAGGTTTGCTTAATTAGCTCTGTTATTTCTATGTTCTCTAGATTAAGATCCATAGCCCCACTTGTGGCTTTAGATGCTTCAAATAAATCTTCAACTAAATTCTTTAACCTTTGAGATTTTCTATCTAAAATCTCAACATAATCATTTGCCTTAGCTGGAGTTAAGCTTTCCTTCTTTAACAAATCTACATAATTAATTATTGATGTTAATGGAGTTTTTAAATCATGAGAAACATTTGTTATCAGTTCACTCTTCATCCTCTCACTCCTCATTTCCTTTTCCAAAGAGTTTTTAAGTCCTACCTTCATATTATTTATATTGTGTGCAAGCTTACTTAAATTACCTTTACCCTCTTCTTTTAGCACTAAACTCAAATCACCACTGGTTATTTTCTCTGTTTCAGCTAAAATTGTATTAAAATACTCAAGCTTTTTAAATAATACTAAAAATAAAGCCACATCAAATATAATAAAAGCCAAAGGCAATAATGTCCCTCTATTAATAAATATAAAATACCTTTTAAAAGCAAATATAGTCTGTAAAATTATTAAAACCAATATTAAAGTTAGTTTAAACAATATATTTCTTACCTGCACTAAACTTTTTGCCTCTTTAATAAATTTGACTAAAACTGACTTTTCTCCAATTTCCTTTAGTGCTTTGCTTCTTACAAATCCAACATAAGTAAACAGTATAGTTCCAATTACTCCTGCTCCACCAATAAATATAGATGGATTTAAATATGCAATATTATAATCCCAAAACACATCACCCATATAATATATTCCTGATTTTAAAACATATAAATAGCATAATGGGGAAAATCCTATTAAGAATAAACCAATTGGTATTTTGTTGTAGACTCTATAATTTTTTTCTATGGCATTTCTTTTTATATATAAAAATATTGAAGTTAAGAAAAATAAGATTGCTGATATTATTACCACAATTAAATAATCATTACGCAATTTATTACTATGGGTATTTTCCCATAATGCATTAGGTACCCATAAATATAAGGTTAAATCCTTATTCTTAATCCATTCTTTTGATTCTTGTAACTTATTACTAGTTGAATCAACGCTTTTTCCATTCATATATTCTTTTGAAGTTACAGATGCTTTGTTTTCAGCATACATTCTTACAGCATATTTACTATGGGTAAAAAACTTCTCCATTATATCTGATCTATCATAGGATGAATTTGTTTCAAAATCAAAATTTTTATTATCTAATATAAAGTATCTGAATTTTTTTATATTTTTAATTCTACTTTCAAAAATTGCTTTACTATTAAGATCCATTTGAACAAGTTGTTGCTTGTATTCCTCATCAGTTTTATTATATTGGTTATTGCTTTCTTCTATTCTCTGTTTTTGTTCTTCATCTAATGTTTTTATTTCTTCTGCTAACTGCTCTTTGCCTAAATTATTATTTTGATTTAAATATTCTTTTCTTCTCTTTATATCTTCTTTTATAGATTTTATATTATCTTCATTGATATGTTTATTATTTTCTTTAGTTAGTTTTATTTCATCAGTGAAATCCTTACTCTTTATAAATTCGTCACTTCTATACTTGGTGAATTTTTCAATTGTATCGTAGATATTAGAATCATCATATGGGCTTCCAACTTGAAATTTATTACGTTCAATAATCCTATTATATTTTTCAACTTGTATACCTGAAAAAATTAGGGTTGAAAAAAATATAAACATTAAAAATATTAAAATTATCTTGTATCTAGTTTTATTCCATTTTATAAACATAACTATAATCCCCTTCAAGTAAAATTATCTTTCTATTGCTTTTCAAGCTTATAACCAATTCCCCAAACCACCTTTAAATATTTTGGTTCTTTGGGATTTATCTCTATTTTGCCTCTTATTCTTCTTACATGTATAGCAACTGTATTATCTGAATTAAAACTTTCTTCTCCCCAAATACTGGTGAAAATCTCATCTGCGGAAAAAACTCTTCCACAATTATTCATAAGTAATTCTAGTATTTTGTACTCACTAGGCGTTACCTTAACGACTTGTCCATCGACTGAAATCTCCTTCGCTGCGCTATCTAAAACTAAACCTCCACATACTATCTTATCCTTCTTCTTTTCCATGCCTTCTTGATTAAACTCACCTAAAGTCATATATCTTCTTAGTTGTGACTTTACCCTAGCAATTAATTCTAGTGGATTAAAAGGTTTTGTTATGTAATCATCAGCCCCCATGTTAAGTCCTAATATCTTATCAGTGTCCTCGGATTTTGCTGAAAGCATTATTATTGGAATATTCTTTTCTTCTCTTATTTTAAAGGTTGTTCTAAGACCGTCTAACTTAGGCATCATTACATCCATAATTATTAAATGCACCTCTTCTGTTGTTAAAATATCCAAAGCTTCTATCCCATCATAAGCTTTAAAAACATTTATCCCTTCATTCATAAGATAAATCTCAATTGCATCCGTAATTTCAACCTCGTCGTCCACTACCAAAACATTGTGCTTCATTTTTATCCCCCTACTTTTTAGCCCTCATAGCTTTACTATTTATCCCCCTTTCATAATTTTAGCCTCTGCTATTATAATAAGGGATAAATCTTTCATACACCTATCTATAATTCTTTCAAATTTCTTTCGATTATATTGCATAACTTTATTGTGAAAAGAAAATTTTCACAGACTACGTGGAACATTTTAAATCTCCCTATAAAATATAAGTAAGATTAAATTATACCATGTTTTTGGGATACATTTCATATAGTGAATAAGTAGAAATAACTAGATCAGTTGATAAGTAATAGTTTCTATTTTTGCGAGGCCTGAAAAATAGGAATTAAGGTCGGGAAATTTAAAAGACACCCGAAAGGGTGTCTCAATGTATCTTTATATTACGTTTATCGCTTTAACATTTCTTCTAAAACTTCATTATATTTATTTAATGCTGCATTTAAAATTCTACTTATATTAACTACTTCTTCATCTATTAAATCACCTTGCTTCTTATCAATTAGATATATTAATTTCTCTCTTAAGTTTTCAACATCTTTTAATAAGTCCTCTATCTCTGACAAAATAAACACCTCCAAAGATAGTATTGTCGTTATGAGATGTATTAGTCATTAAATTTGTGTCAAAATGTTTTCCTTCTGTAAAGTAGCTAACTTCTAAACATTTACTCAATTATATATGTTACAATAAGAAAAAAACATTTAGGAGCGTAGTCACTATGTTGTATATAATTAAATCTATTGTTAATCTCATTCTTCCTCCAAGTTGTTTTATAATTGCTTTATTAATATATGCCTTTTTACATTATAAAAGAAGCAAAAAAATACCAAAGCTTATTATAATTACAACCTTAATTATGTATATCTTCTCAATTCCTCTTACATCTGACCTATTAATTCATTCTTTAGAGTATAAGTTTACGCCGTCCAATAACTTAAATGGAGATGTTATCGTTGTTCTTGGTGGTGGAGCTACTCAAACCTCACCTGATGTATCTGGAGAAGGCACACTTTCCAGTTCAGGTGAAAGCCGTTTGTTAACTGCTGCTCGAATACATAATAAGACTGGATTACCAATAATATTTTCAGGTGGACAGGTTTTTAAAGAAAATGGTGTAGAAGCTCAAATTGCTAAACGTCAATTACTTGATTTAGGATTCAGTAAAAATGATATAATTGTTGAGGACCAAAGCCTTAATACTGCTGAAAATGCAAAATTTACATCTGTGTTACTAAAAAAATATCGCTATACTAATCCAATCCTTGTAACATCAGCTTTCCATATGTATAGAGCAAAAATTCACTTTAATAACTGTGGTGTAAAAAACATAAAGCTTTTCCCGTGCGATTATTTTACGAATAAAAACATATCCGTTAGCTTTAATTCTTTTATACCATCGTATACTAGATTAACAGAAACTTGTATTGCATTGCATGAATATTTGGGAGTGCTTCAGGCTTTAGTTAAGAGATAATAATTTATTGATTATGCTCTTTTCAAAGCTCATCCCAACGATCTATAAATATCTGCACGCTATTGTATATTACATCAAAAAATTTACACTTTTCTAAACAATAAAAAACACTGGTTACTTAAGCCAATGCTAAGAAAATAGGAAATGATTAATTTGATTATATGCTAAATATAATAAATGTACTTGTCTCTTTAGGATGCAATATCCCTCATTTACGCTTATTAGTGATGCCACGCTATTTTGATATGTTAAAATACATCTAATAAATTGTAGGGGTGAAGTAAAATGGAATTGCAACAATTAGAGAATTTATGGGAACATTCTACTAACTTAAAAATGGCCATTAACAAAAGTGATCGAGAACTAGCATTATTTGAATTAAAGAATGCGTGTTTTGAGCTAAAATTAGGGGTTACACTTAAAGATAAAAGAATTGTTTACTTCCATGAATTAAAATGTGTTGAAAATTGTGAAGATTGTATGGAAAATCATGGGAAGTACATTATTGAGTACTTAGCTAAAAATGGTTATGAATAAAAATAATCGCCTTGGCAGAATTTAGCTGAGGTGATTTTTATTGAAGCATTTTAGTAGAATAGATTTAGTCGTTTATCTTGGTATTCCACTGCCATTTGCAGCATTGTTATATATGAAATAAACAAGCATCGGTTAATCACTCCGATGCTTTTAGAAAAATGAACTGGGTTATTTATATTATAAACCATACATCATATTAGTGCATGCTATTTTATGGAAAAATATGTATCATTGGCGAATTATTTTATAGTTATGCTATAAAAAAGCACTGGTTGGTTATGCCAGCGCTAAGAGAAAATCACTAGTCTATTTTAATTATATGTCATATATAGTTTCTTTCAGCAGCTTCTGCATCTGCTTTAGTTATATGAACTGTACCATGTGGATGGTGAGGTGGCGCATAGATAGAATATACTTTAAGTGGTTTATTGCCTGTATTTATAATGTTGTGCCATTTACCAGCAGGTATCATAATTGCAAAGTCATCATATACTTTTGCTTGAAAATCTAACCTGTTTTTGCTGCTTCCCATTTTAACAAGTCCTTGACCTTCTTCAATTCGTATAAACTGGTCAGTGTTTGGATGAACTTCCAAACCTATATCGTCTCCAACTTTTATGCTCATCAAGGTAACTTGCAAATGTTTTCCTGTCCACAAAGCGGTACGGAAAGTTTTATTTTGTTTAGTAGCTTCATTAATATTAATTACGAATGGTTGTGGTCCATAATCTTTTAATTTAATTAAACGCTCATCCTCTATTTCATCATCAAATGGGATACTTTCTTCAGTAAACTGTCTCAAAAATTTTTGGTCATACATTGCGATGTATGGACATTGATAGTCATTATAAGCATAACGCATTGAATTATCTCTTGGTGTGTTATAGCAATAGGGACACGGATACATACCATAAGTATTATACATATTTTTCCTCCAAATTATAATCTTTCAACATTATAGTATGTTCTAGCTTTTCAAAATGTACTTATATTCCTTGTCAATAAATTTTTTTGGGTCTAAAAGCTCCGTATTCATCTTTTACTCCGTTATATACTTATATTATAAAGAATAATTTAGATTTCTTCGCATATACTAATTTTGTATCCAGATCCTAGCTCTTTGCTAGTGGCATAGATTATTTCATAGATTAGTCTTATGCCACTTAATTAACTAAATTGATAATCCCGAAACATAACGCCCCATTTGAAGTTAGATAACTGTTCACTTTCAGTAGTGCTCGGTTATCTTTTTTTACCTTTTCCTTAATAGTTTTCTTGGAATGTGTAATTATGCTTTTATATTTATTTCCACTAATCTCATTTCTTCTAAGTCACATTCCGTATCAATATCTACGATTTCGCAATTACTACATATAGATAGATCATTTTTTATTCTTCAATTCTTTTCATCTAGAGCTATTAGCGTAGACCAAGGTTGAATTAAACTTAATGTTTTCATCTTACTATCTCCTTTCATTTACTGTTATGATAATTTGAATTAAATCACATACTATGTTTGAGGTGATTATAATGAAAATTCAAATACTATTAGCTTTAATTGTTTTTGTAGTAGCTATTTTAGTTGGATTATTTGGTGTGATATTCTATATAAATAAGAGGCGAGGTAAGTAATATCGAGTTAATTTTTCAATAAAAAATACTGTATTATTGAAAAAATTGATATGTTCCCCTTGTGGTAGACAGTTTAAATATAAAACTGTTTACTATAAAGAGGAGCATATTTAAATTGTACGAACGTATCTCCTTTCATAATTTTTAGTTTTTTGTACAAAATAAATTCGAGGTGATAATATGGCAAAAGATACAAACATTGAAGGTTTATCTAGGCAAAAACCTTTTGATGGAACTGAGCATCAACCTGACGATAAAGGTGAAAAGGTTCTGCATAGTAAAGCTAATAAAACTCCAAATAACAAACCAAAATCACAAAAATAACTTTCAGTTGAATAGAATCACTAAATTATGTCTATACTTATTTATGTAGATTGTTCCCTTAAAGTTTTGGAAATAATAATCATAGGAAGAGCTCTTGAAAAAGAGCTTTTTCTATTTTTAGGGTAAGTTCTGATTAATAAGAGTTTAGGAGGGGTTGGTTCGTTTTCCATTAATTTAAAAGCGGGAAATTAAAAAACTGTGCAGTTAGTGAAAGGAAAACCTTCACTGATTACACAATTTTAACTAGACTGTATTATGTTTAACTAAACTTTATTGTTAGTGGACAAGTGTTTTATTATTTCTTCATAGCCTCTTCCACAGCAACTGACGTCTAGGTGAAATCAAGGTTTATTAAGGCTATTGTGTATTATATTTAAATTCTTACAAGAACAAGTACGATTTTCTAGCCTAAAACCATCTATAGTTTATACCTTAACTGTTTTTAGAATTTTTTATTTTTTAGTTTATTAGATTTTTAGCAATTTCCATTATTTCATTATCAAGTTCATATATATCATCTGTAGATTCAAAATCATAAATAACTTCTCCTACTTCATTGTCATAAGGCAATTTTATCTCCATTTTATTTCTCACATTGATTTTACATATCCATTTTTTAGAATTATTTTCTACTACTACAGTAAAATCATTTTCATTATTAACATAAGTTATATTCTCAGGATTAATGATTCTTCTTACTACTGATTTAACTATATAAAATGATTCCATTTCTATTTGCGACATTATGACTGAATTTTCTATATTTTCAACATCTAAGCTAACTTCATTAATAGATCTATGTTTTTCATCAACAATTAAATTTTTTAAGGACACCTTTGTGTATTCTCTAAATGTATCAACTAATGTCTTAGTCTTTCTACCACAATATACTTCACCTAATATATAATTTATAAATGCATCACTTGGTTTTTTGCTTTGAGAAATAATTAATTGCTTGATTTTATTCAAGTATCTCAATTCTGAAGCAGATTCATATATTTCGTCTACATTAAAATTATTCTTAGTATATTTGCAAATCTCATCAATATTCTTATCGTTTAGTTCCAATAAGTTGAATTCAAAAAAGCTTTCTGTATCCATAATATTTTTCTCATTTAAATCGGTATAAAATATAAAGCAAAAGCCATTTGTAAGCATTCCGTATCTTGCCTTACTAACAGCAAAATATCTAAATAATTGCGAAGTATGCCTTTTTAAATTTTTGTCTGGACAATTCTTAACCTCTATTAGCATAATTGGATTTAATTCACTCATAATTACGTAATCAATTTTTTCACCTTTTTTAATACCTACGTCTGTAGTATATTCTGGAATAAACTCTTCTGGATTAAAAATATCATATCCTAATAGTTGAAAAAAAGGTAACACTATAGATGTTTTAATTGCTTCTTCAGTTTGCATTTTATCTTTTATTTGCATTACCCTATTCGAAAATAGTTTTATTTCTTCTATAAAATCCATAAATACACTTCCCTTAGTTTATTACATATCCAATTATAATATATGTTTACATATTTTTCATAAATACCGTATTACATAAATCGACTATAAGTGCGAAATAAAAAGCACTGGTTAATGACTCCAGCGCCATGGGGAATGGAAATGGTTTAATCTAATTATACGATATATATAATAGAAGTAATTATTGCTTTAAGATTAAATATGGCTCATTTATGATTATCACTTATACTTTTCTTTAATCTTCCATTGCCCTCTTTATTTAAGTTTTTTTAGTATGTACCCGTATCTTAATATTATCCCTATTGATAAAGGAATTGCAAATACTAACCTCCATGGATCATCATTATTATTTACTATACTATCAATTGTGCACAATACGCTACCTATCAGTAACACCCACCCAAAACCATATAAGAATTTGATTTTCGTTCTGTCCAATCTCATTCTAAATCCCCCATTCTACGAAAGAGTTTGTTCTATTAATTATATTGCCTTAGAAAAAGATTTATTAGAAAAAAATAAAGCTCCGAGGAATCCCTCAGAACTACTTTTAACTTTCTTTTCGTTGTAAGAACACTACTTCATTACATTTCTTACATACTAATGCCATAGATCCATCGCCACAGTTTCTAAGTTCAAATTCTTTAATTTTAATATCTGATTTTAAATCCTCCATATTTCCACACTTACATATTAGTTTCATTGTAATTTCCCCCTTGTCTGTGAAAAAGCTTCTTTACTAAATTATATAGCATTTAGGAGAATTTTTAAACAAAAATTAAAAAAAATCCCATTAAATAGCTCGCAAATTTTAGATAATATACATTTGCTCTATATATATTATCTATTTGCTAATGCGTCATGTATACTACCCTTAAAGTTTAGTAGGGGGTACTGATTGGATTTGGTGTTCAAAATCAATTTAGATTACTATTAATTTAATAGAGGTGAATTAAAAAACTGTGCAGTTGGTGAAAGGAAAACTTTCACCGAATACACAGTTTTAACCAAACTTGTTCTAGTTTGACTAAACTTTATTGTTAGTGGACAACAGTTTTATTATTTCTTCATAGCCTCTTCAACAGCCACTGCTACAGCAACAGTTGCTCCAACCATTGGGTTGTTACCCATTCCGATTAATCCCATCATTTCAACATGAGCTGGAACTGATGAAGATCCTGCGAATTGAGCATCTGAGTGCATTCTTCCCATTGTATCAGTCATACCATAGGAAGCTGGACCAGCTGCCATATTGTCAGGATGAAGAGTTCTTCCAGTACCACCACCTGATGCTACTGAGAAGTATTTCTTTCCTTGTTCTAAACATTCTTTCTTGTAAGTTCCTGCAACTGGGTGCTGGAATCTAGTTGGATTTGTTGAATTTCCAGTTATAGAAACGTCAACGCCTTCCATATGCATTATTGCAACGCCTTCTCTAACGTCGTCACAGCCATAGCATCTAACTTTAGCTCTTTCTCCATTAGAATAAGCAGTTTCTTTTGCTATTTCAACTTTTCCAGTATAATAATCAAATTTAGTTTGTACATATGTAAAACCATTGATTCTGGAAATAATCATAGCTGCATCTTTTCCTAGACCGTTAAGAATAACTCTTAATGGCTCTTTTCTAACTCTGTTTGCAGATTTTGCAAGACCAATTGCACCTTCAGCAGCTGCAAAGGATTCATGTCCAGCTAAAAAAGCAAAACAAGCAGTTTCTTCTCTTAAAAGCATAGCAGCAAGATTTCCGTGTCCAAGTCCAACTTTTCTATCATCTGCAACAGAACCAGGAATACAGAATGCCTGTAAGCCTTCTCCAATTGCTTCAGCAGCATCTGCAGCTTTTGTAGTGCCTTTTTTGATTGCAATTGCTGCACCTACAACGTATGCCCAGCAAGCATTTTCAAAACATATTGCTTGAATTTCTTTAGTTATTGTGTAAGGATCTATGCCCTTTTCAGCGCAAACAGCTTTTGCATCTTCAATGGAATTCATTCCATATTTCTGAAGTACGGGTATAATCTGATCTATTCTTCTTTCATAACTTTCAAATAATGCCATTTAAATTCATCCTCCTTATCTTATTCATGTCTAGGATCAATAATTAATGCGGCTTCTACAAATCTTCCATAGCTACCAGTTGCTTTTTTCATAGCTTCATTTGCATCCATACCTTTTTTAATCATGTCCATCATTTTTCCAAAGCTAATAAATTCATAACCAATTACTTGGCTGTCTGCATCTAAGGCTATTCTTGAAACATAGCCTTCAGCCATTTCTAAATATCTAGTTCCTTTAGCCAAAGTTCCGTACATAGTACCAACTTGACTTCTTAAACCTTTTCCTAAATCCTCAAGTCCTGCTCCAATAGGTAGTCCACCTTCTGAAAATGCAGTTTGAGTTCTTCCATAAACTATCTGTAAAAATAATTCTCTCATTGCTGTATTAATTGCATCACAAACTAAATCTGTATTCAAAGCTTCAAGAATAGTTTTCCCAGGCAATATTTCAGATGCCATAGCAGCTGAATGAGTCATACCTGAACATCCTATAGTCTCTACCAAAGCCTCTTGTATAATTCCATCCTTAACATTTAATGTGAGTTTGCATGCACCCTGTTGTGGAGCACACCAACCTATTCCATGTGTTAACCCAGAGATATCTTTTATTTCTTTAGCCTGTACCCATTTCCCTTCTTCAGGAATTGGTGCTGCACCATGATTAGGACCCTTAGCTACGCATATCATGCTTTCAACTTCGTGTGAATAAATCATTTTTTAATCTCCTTCCTACATAAATAATATTATTAATAATTATTCAGTCTCTTTATTTTAGCAAACTTGCCTTCATCTAACAATAGTTTACTTGAAAAACAAAGCCAGAAATGAATTTGCAAATTTCTAGCTAGAATTTTATATTTATATTGCGTAGCTGAGAATAATATGATATTATATTCCATGTTAGATATGCCGATGTGGCGGAATGGCAGACGCACATGACTCAAAATCATGCGGGAAACCGTGTGGGTTCGACTCCCACCATCGGCACCATCAGTATCCTCACTTTTTTTAAGGTGTGGATTTTTTTATTTTAATAGCAGTTTTTAAGAGATTGTAGATTTACAAACTCTTTTTTTCTTAAAAAAACATTTTGAAAATATCTTTTTCTACAGCTTCTAGTTAAGTTTCAAAAGTGGTTTTTGTATACTTATGAATATAGTAGTACTATTCGTGATAAAACCTATTGCTACAGTGATTTGCTGGTGATGCCTTTTTTATGTATAATTAATACATACTTAAATCATTAATTAAGAATCGGGAGTTATTTATGGATATTAAAACTAATGCACCAACTAAAAAAGGTAATGAGACACAAAAAAAAATATTTAATGCGGCGCTAAATCTTATAAAGGAAAAAGGATATGATGAAACGACTTTAGTTGAGATATGTAGGGTTGCAGAGGTTTCAAATGGAACTTTTTATCATCATTTCAAGTCTAAACAAGACATACTACTGGGATATGTAAGAAATGAAAGTATTGAATTGGATGAATATTATAAATCCATTTCTAAGGACTCATATCTTGAAGCATTAAATCAGGTCATTGATTGGCAAATTGATTATTATTTAATTAAAGGATATGAATTTATTGCCAACCTTTACTCTACAATAGTATTATCCCGTTACGATGATTGGGCAACAGATGAATATTCACTTATACCTATATTAAATGATTGCTTTAAAAAGGGACAAGAAAAAGGTACCTTTAGTAAGGATATAGAAGCTAAAATTATGGCTGATACCTTATTCCATATTATATATTCTGTTACTACTAATTGGTGTATTGAAAATGGAAAGATTGATCTGAGAAAGGCCTTAATGAGATGCCTAGTTCCTCAAATCAATCTATATAAAAGCAATTAAAACATTCTTATATAATATTTACATTCTCACTATGGGAATTAGATTTTTATCACTTTTGCTAGTAGTCCTCCCCTAAGGTTTGGTAATCCTTGCTCAGGATTTAGATTCCAGTCTTCGTCGCTAATAAGCATACCGTCATTATGCAGCATGGCTCCAGAATATCCAGTTTCTTCTCCTGGTTCTAATTCCGATAACCACCAACCATGAGGAACACGAATTGTACCTTTAGGTTGAACTTTATCAAGTTGAGCCATCATTTTCACACGGCCATGGGTTGTTTCAACCCAAATCCAATCACCTGATTCAATGTTATTAGTAGAAGCATCCTCTGGATGAATAAGTGATATAGGGTTTGGAAGCATTTTTCTTAATTCTTTTACGTGCCTCTGATTTGTATTATAGTAGGGACCTTCTCTTAATCCAATAAATAATGTATACGGGTACTCTTTCGCCAGCTTAGGATTACTAAGTGGTGTTTGGATTGGCTCCTTATAGTATGGAAGAGGATCATATCCCATTTTCTCAAGCAAACTACTTTTAAGCTCAACTTTTCCTGAAGGAGTTGCTAAACCAACTGGTTTGGTAAAGGGCATGGATAGTAAAAATTTCACCATACCTAGCTTTGTATTTTCTACTGGCTTGTCCATCAACAATGGAGAAAATAATTTCTTTGGCCCATGTAGGAAGGTCTTTTCATATTCCTCCCATTTAAGTCCAGTACCTTCAATTCGATATTCCAAAAATTCTTTAAGATTTTTCCAAGGAAAATATTCACTTAATCCCATTCTGTCTGCCAAGCCTTTAATAATAAAGTATTGATCCTTACATTCACCTGGTGGAGTCAAGGCTTGCTCTGAAGCTAAAGCCATTGGTGCTAGATCCATAGGTGGAAAAATGCCAGGTCTCTCAAGCCATGCATCTCCAGGCAATATATAGTCTGCTAGCTGTGCTGTTGGATTTAATAAGTGGTCAAAGCAAACTACCAATTCCTGATTCATTAATGCATCAAAAATACCCTGTTGGTTTGCGTAACCCATTAAAGCATTACTGCCCATTGCAAAAAATGCTTTTACTGGATAAGGATCACCAGTTCTCATGGCTTTAAATACTGTAGGCGGATGTGCCATATAGCTTGCAATTACATTATAGTACTCTCTTCCATATACTCGTTTTGTGGGTTCATTCAAGCTTTTTAATCCCTCATAGGTAAAGAAGGGATATGTTTTTGTTCCTAGCTGAATTTTCTTCTTTTCCTCAGGCAAACTTTCATGCATTTCAATTTCAGAAATAGTAACCACATCACTTGTAGGATAAGCTAACATTTCACTTTTATTTATGTATCCACATATTGCAGCCAAAATGCAATGGCAACGAATTGTAGAGGTACTGTTTTTGGACATATCAAAATTTACACTCCAAGGAATTATAGATGGTCCATTTTTCGCATACATAATTGCTGCTTTTCTGATTTCTTTAGCGTCACAACCAGTAATTTTTGCTACTTTTTCCAGTGGGTACTCTTGAACCCTTTCCTTTAGCTCCTCAAAGCCCACAGTCCATTTTTTAACAAATTTCTTGTCATAAAGTTCTTCATTAATTATTACATTTAACCATCCAAGTAACATAGCAGCATCAGTTCCATATCGTAGAGGAAGATATATATCTGCTAAATTAGCACAGTGGGATTTTCTTGGATCCATAACAATCAATTTTGCCCCTCTTTTTTTCGCATCAAGTAAAAGATTGTATTCTGCAACCCAGTTTAGTTTATTAGGATTATGACCTATATAAACAATACATTTTGCTTTCTCATAATCACTAACTAGATACCATCCAACTGTGGCACGATGAACTTGAGCTGTATTACCCATACACATTGACAAACCACTAATCCAATTGGGGCTTCCTAATAAGTTCATGAATCTACGAATAGTTCCTTGATCTACTCCTGCATTTACTGCTAATGTAGATACAACAAATGATTCTGGTCCGTATTTTTCAATAATTGTAGATAGTTTCTCAGCAATTTCGTCAAGTGCTTGATTCCATGAAATTCTCTCCCACTTTTGATCTCCTCGTTTTGCTCCAACATTTTTTAATGGATATAGAAGTCGCTGTTCATGATTTATATATTCATTTGCAAATTTTGGTTTCATACATACAGAATCTGGATTGACTAATCCTTTTGCATCAATTAACTTGTTGTTCTCTACTTGAACTTCAAGAGGACACATTTTATCACAAACTGTACATATTACTTTCTTTTTTTCTAACATACCTTTTCTCCTTTACTTTATATTTTTCGTGCAACTTTGCTAAATTTGACTTAGTAAAACATAATGATTTTTCAAAAACAGATTGCACTCTGTTTCTAACATAGCACACTGTTATGCGAAATAAAAGCAGTTTATGAATAAAAGTATATAATTATTTTTTGAAATATATACACTCTATATCAAGTGTACAAAGTTTTTACAATGCAATCTTACTGTCTATTGTAAACGTTTTTTTCCTGTGCTATTGTGAAATTATAGATATAGTTGGAAGGAAGTTATGTTAGATGGAAGCTTTACTTGATTTACCTATTATGCATAAAATGGAGATTTTACTTAAAACTGAAAACTGTGCTAAGCATAATGTTTGTGCTGTAGTAGAAAAATGTCCAGGACGTGCTGTATTTAAAGACTCATTTCCCTACCCAGAGCTTGCAGAGGATAAATGTTTAAAATGTGGTAGATGTGTTAATACTTGTTCAAATGGAGTTTTTAATAAAGTGTAATATTCTAATTAAATGATTCTTGAAGATACATATTTTATGTCTATTGTTGCTACCTAGCGAAAACATTATTACTATGATATTATTTGATTACAAAGATGTTATTGATTGATGTTTTTATGATCTGTCTTACAGACATTATATAAATATAAGAAGCATTTCAAATATATTAAGCATTGTCAAAGAAAGATACATGTATGGCTTGGGGATTTATTGGATTTTGCTTTTTGTTTTGATTTATTGTATTAATAAGCTTAATAAGTATATTAATCGAGGTGTATCAAATGTCACAAACAACTAAAAAAGCTTTAGGCGAATCGCTAAAACGTATATTAGCACATAAAACACTTGATAAAATAACGGTAAAAGAAATTGTTGAAGACTGTGAAGTGAAAAGACAAACTTTTTATTACCACTTTCATGATATTTATAGTCTTTTAGATTGGATTTTTACTACTGAAACAGCTAAGATACTAGAAGGAAAAGTAACTTTTGAAACTTGGCAAGATGTCTTTTTAGGAAGCTGTGAGTACATTATTAAAAATAAAGACTTGGTTAACAATACCTATTATTCCATACACCGTGAGCTTTTAAAACGATACCTTTATGATGTAGCCTATGGTTTGCTGTATCAGGTTGTTAAGAAACAATCTGAGGGTATGAATATTAGTGAAGAGAATAAAGTATTTGTTACAAATTTTTATAAATACGTATTTGCTGGTTTTGTTATTGAATGGATTAGCAAAGGAATGAAGAAAGACCCTAAGAGTATGGTTGATCAGATTGATACACTAATTAACGGAGGTATGAAAAGGGCTTTAAAAAAATATGATCAGACTCCTATGCGAAATGGTATCTTTAGTTAAATTTATTAATTTATAATTTTTACATACTACCCCTTAGGGGGTTTTTTTTGTCCATTATTTCATTTGACCTTATTCCTTCATTAAAGGCTACATGATTTTATTCTATTTAGAAACCCTATTTAACTGTTGAATTACCTACATAAATAAAAATAAATCCATACATTTTATATCCAGCGTATAAAGTTTTTACACCCCACTTTTGCTGTCTATAGCAAACATATCATATGGGTGGTATTGTGAAATCAAAGGAAATTTTTTAAATAGATATCAATGCATTATTGAGGAGGTGAAATAAGTTGGACAAACGCTTATCTAGATTACTTGCTATCTTAACCGTTATATGTGGTGCTTTAATTATAATAGCTGTATCATCCTTTGCAGCTCCCTGCGACGGTATGATTACATTAAAAAACGGAATGAAAATGCATATGAAATGCTATTGGACCGGTAGAGTTTTTATTGTACTTGGTGCATTAATTATTCTGAACGGTCTTATTCATATATTTGCATATGAAAAAGAAACCCATCGTTATTTGGGCATCATGGAAGCTGGATTGGCAATAGCTGCACTATTTATTCCTACATCGAAGGTTATTGGAATCTGTCAGTCAAATATGGCAGATTGCAAACACATGGTTAATATTGTTCGTATTATTGACATAATCGTATTAATCATAGGCGTTTTATTTTTAGTGTGGCCCTATAATTCAAAAAGAAGAGAAAATTTAATGAAAGGTGGATTAATCAATGAGTACAAAACCAAAGCTCGATGAAATAAGCTATAAAATACTTACAATTGCTAATATTGTTATGTTGCTTACAATATTATTGCATGATGGAGATCATGTTAGGCAGGCAATCCATTGGCACTACACCTTTACAGGTTTTTTACTAGCTCTTAATTGTATAGTTTATATGCCAAACTTGATTGCATTACTACTTACTCGTCAACGTAGATATAGTGGAGCTATAGTAACTTGCATAGGTGGCTTTAATACAGCCTATTCTTTTGCAAAAATCCATTTATTTGGATCACCAATAAAGGTATGGGGAATTTGGAACGATTCTTTCTTTAAATTAGGAGCAGATAACCTTAGTTGGGGCATCTTATGGTTTACAGTTTTCATTGGTGCAGCAGTCTTTTTTGCTGGTGCATATTCTCTTGGAAGACTTAATAAAGATTAGCACATTTATATTCAATTTAACGGGTCTAACAAGTGAAGGACCCGTTTTTATTTACATATTCATACTTTATAAAGTTAAGATTTAGGAGAAAGGTGATTCCATATGGATAAAATTACATTGAAAGTTATTGGTATTAGCTGTGCAGCCTGTATTTCACAAATTGAAAAGAATCTCCAATCCATAAATGGTGTTGCTACGGCAACAGTTAATTATGCTACAGAAAAAGTTACGGTATCCTTTAATAGTGAAGTGGTATCTTTGCAAAAAATTATTAAAAAAATGGAGAACTCTGGTTTTAGTATACCGAAAGAAAAGATAGTTCTCTTAATTGATGATATTACGGATTCAGAATCCGTAATAAAAATTGAAAATACTCTTCTTAAACTAATTGTAGTTAAAGAGGTTTCTATAGACTTAGATAAAAAAACGGCTACCGTTGTTATTTGGTCAGGAAGTTTAACTGAAAAAGAAGTAATTACTGAAATAAATAATATAGGTTATGAGGCTAAACTTATAGAAATTTTTTATGATAAAGTATATAGCAGTTCAAATCAGGATATGAATAATTTGCAAAGACTGCTTTGGTTTTCAGGAATTTTATGTTTGCCCTATATGTGGGGTATTTCTGCTATCTCTCAATTTATAATTGCTACTTTAGTGCAGTTTATATCGGGAAAGCATTTCTATAAAGGTGCCTACCGTGCTTTAAAGAATAAAAGTACAAATATGGATGTCCTAGTTGCATTAGGCACCAGTGTAATTTATTTATACAGCTCCTATTTATGTTTTACAGAAGCGCTTCCTAAATTGTATTTTGAATGCAGCGTAATGTTAATAACTTTAATTTTACTTGGCAAGTATTTTGAAGCTATGGCTAAAGGAGAGGCTTCAGATGCTATAGGAAAGCTTATTAATTTAAAACCTAAAACTGCTAGGATAATCCGAAATAACGAAGAAATGGAAGTAGACTCGGATAAAATCTTAGAAGATGATGTTATTTTAATCCTCCCTGGTGAAAGAATACCAGTAGATGGGCTAGTTGTTGAAGGCGGTTCCTCTGTTGATGAATCCATGATAACAGGAGAAAGTATTCCTGTTGATAAATTTATAGGAGATGAAGTAACTGGAGCTACAATTAATAAGTATGGATTTATTAAGGTAAAAGCTACTAAACTAGGCAAGGATTCTGTGCTTGATCAAATAATAAGATTTATTCAGCAAGCCCAGGAGTCAAAAGCTCCTATACAAAGATTTGCAGATTTTATCGCAGGTTTTTTCGTTCCTTGTGTTATTCTTATTGCCCTCTTCACTTTTGCATATTGGTTTTTCTTAGGAGATTCAGGGGATTTTTCTATAGCCATACTTAATGGTAGTGCTGTACTTGTAATTGCTTGCCCCTGTGCTTTAGGACTTGCTACCCCAACTTCCATTTTAGAAGGAACTGGACGTGGCGCAACTCAAGGTATTCTTATCAGAGGTGGTGAGCCTTTAGAGTGTGCTCATAAAATCAACACTGTGATATTAGATAAAACTGGAACAATTACAAAAGGTGAACTAGAACTTACAGATATAATTATTTTATCCCCCTTTGATAAACAAGAAGAGCTATTTATTAGTCTGGTGGTTGGAATGGAAAAAATGTCCGAGCATCCAATAGCAGATGCAATTGTTACAGGTGGATTAAGCCATTTCCCTAATATGATGGTAAAGGTTCCTGAAAAATTTATAGCCCTACCTGGTAAAGGCGTTTCTGGTATCATTGATGGCAAAACCATATTAGCCGGGAATCCACTTTTACTTGCAGAAAATGGAGTCAACATATCTGCCATAGAAATTAAAATTCAGCAACTACAGGAAAACGGGAAAACAACAATATTGATTGCTGTTAATGGAGATATTGCAGGGATTTTGGCAGTGGCTGATACTGTTAAAGATACCTCTTTTGAAGCAGTAAAAAAGTTAGAAAGTATGGGCATTGAGGTATGGATGATTACTGGTGATAATCAACGTACAGCTTCTGCTATAGGGAAACAAGTAGGTATTAAAAATATAATTGCAGAAGTTCTTCCAAAAGAAAAGGCTTCTAAAGTCAATGAACTTTGCAGCTCTGGGAAAATAGTAGCTATGGTTGGAGATGGTATCAATGATGCCCCTGCACTAGCTTCAGCAAATCTAGGAATTGTTATGGGAACTGGTACTGATATTGCAATGGAAATTGCTGATATGATAATTATGAATGGTGATTTACAAAATATTGCTACTGCAATTAATCTTAGCAAAGCAACAATGCTTAATATAAGGCAAAACTTATTTTGGGCGTTTTTCTACAATGCCGTAGGTATTCCAATTGCGGCTATAGGATTACTAAATCCAATTATTGCAGGAGCAGCCATGGCTTTAAGCTCCATAACCGTAGTAACTAATTCCTTAAGATTAAAACACATGAAAATCTCATAGTTTAGTAGGGGGTATTAAATAATGAAAGCAACCTTAACTATTAATATAGACGGAATGTATTGTCGCCAATGTGAAGATATTATTTCTATTGCTTTATTGAATAAACCAGGAGTTCTATCAGTGAAAGTAAGCTATTGGCGCTCTCAAGCTAAAATTGAATATGACAGCGAAATAATTACTCTTGAAGACTTGACCAAAGCAATAGAAACTGCTGGATACAGGATATGCAATAACAGATTTACTAGATTTATTAAAAACTTTATAGAAATTGGTGCAATCGCAGTATTATTTATTTTAATGAAGAATACAAATTTGTCAGGATTTTTGCCTGACGTTAATCAATCCTTGTCCCTGATAGCTATTTTTGGTGTAGGTTTGCTAACTTCCTTTCATTGTCTTGCTATGTGTGGTGGGATTATGTTAACACAGACAACAATAACAAATACTGATAGTAAGGGGCTTTCCTGCAAAACCCTGCTACCTAGTTTATCCTATAATATTGGACGAGTAATTTCTTATACCTTAATTGGTGGAATAGTAGGTGCCTTTGGAGCCGAACTTAGCTTTTCCACCGCGGATAAAGGAGCTATTGTTTCAATATCAGGAATTTTAATGCTCCTTATAGGAATTCAAATGTTAGGCCTTATTCCATGGCTCAGGAAAATACCCGTATTCTTACCTTCTTTTTGTGCTTTACCAAACTCTTTAAAAAAACTCTCTAAAAATAAACCCCTTATAGTTGGCATATTAAATGGGTTTATGCCCTGTGGACCATTGCAGGCCATGCAACTATATGCATTAGGTACTGGTGGGTTTACTCAGGGGTCAATTTCAATGTTTGTATTCGCAATTGGCACCCTTCCCTTGATGCTTACTTTTGGAGCCTTTAGTTCTTTTGTCACTAAGCGCTTTTCCAAGTATATGATTAGAGCTAGTTCCATATTAATTGTGTCTCTCAGCTTAGTAATGTTACTTAGAGGACTCTCAATTTCCGGTATTACTTTTATGCCTAAATCCAGTACCAACAACACAGTGGCAGAAAATCAAAATGGTGTTCAGCTTGTGCATACCCTTGTTGACAAAAATGGATATACTACAAAGGAAAAAATAATTCAAAATGGTGTTCCAGTTCGATGGATTTTGCAAGGAGACCTTATTACTGGGTGTAACAAAGTAATTACAGTGCCTAAACTAGGTATTGAGGTAGAACTTAAAAAAGGAGAAAATATTATTTGTTTTACTCCTAAGGAAAATGGGAAGCTGGTTTATACTTGTTGGATGGGAATGCTTACAGGCTCCTTTACTGTGGTTGATGACAGTAAATGATACTTGACTAAATTGACAAAAAATCCGTGGAATACTTTATATAGTACTCCATGGATTTTTTATTTTGCTTTTATATAGAAATAAAATGGAATTAAGACCTATTACATTTATTACGAATGTACTATATCTGGTTACACTGCTGAGCAATAACTCCATAAATTCCGTGAGTTGCTACATCATTCATCTTTGCCATCATTTCAACAGGAACCTTCATACCATCTAACGTCCACTCAATTGTCATATTGCAAATTGCCTGGGATGTATATTTAATCAAAAAACTAAAATAGGAATCATCATAGTTTTTTTCAATATTACTTTCTTCCAGATATTGTTCCACTAATAATTGCCAGCTTTCTAGATTTTTTTGCATCATATAACTTTTAAGATTATTTTGTCCCTCCAAACGAATAGCCTGGCAATAAAAATTTTTATTACTATACATGGTCTGCAAAGACTGAAGCGTAAGGTTATTCCACTCTGCCTCTGGCTTTGCAAGTATACCTTGTTTCAACGGTTCAATGATTTCTGATTCAAAAGTCCAATTTATCAAGTCATAAATATCCTTAAAATGGTAGTAAAAAGTACCACGATTAATACCACAGTTATCCACAAGTGCTTTAATCTTAACGTTTTTCAAAGGCTGAGTGTTAACCATTTGTACCAACGTACGAGAAAGCTCTTTCTTAATTAAATCAGTCCTTTTCATATAACCAATCATTCCTTTCGCTATTCTCAAGGCACAAACTTGATGAAAAGTTAAGCTTTAAATAATATGCGTATTTTCATATTCTAACTTATGCTGAAATAATTTACTTACTATAACAATTTTAACATATTACTGGTATATGTTCAATTTTTAATCATCTTTAATAGAATGTATATAATTTGAACAAACCACCCTTAGTTGTTTATTTAAATTGTATTAAACATGAGTTATACTCTAGCTGAAAACTAAATATCCTAAAAATGTAAAGGGAGGAATATATAATGGCATTTGAAAAACTTTTATCAAAAGGCAAAATTGGTTCTGTTAGATTGAAAAACCGTGTAGTTCAAACTGCTATAGCTGTTGGCTATTCAGATCTTAATGGGGAAGCATCTGATCGTTTGATTCGGTTTTATGAGGAACGAGCCAAGGGTGGTGTTGGTCTTATTATTACAGAGGTTGTCTGCGTCAATGAAAAGCACGGCATAGGCACGCTAAGGCAAATGCATGCAACAGGCCTTAAGTATATTTCAGGCATGAATCAATTAACAGATACCGTACATAAATATGATACTAAAATTTTTGCCCAGCTGCAGCACGGTGGTAATACAAATAAACCTTATCTTAATGGCGGTGAAATTGTTTCTGCCAGTGATGTTCCCTGTGCTGGAGGTACAGTGCCACGTCCGCTTACTACAGAAGAAGTGCAGAGTCTGGTGAAAGACTTTGTACAAGCAGCTGTTCTTTGCAAGACAGCAGGTTTTGATGGTGTGGAACTTCACGGCGCTCATGGCTACCTAATAACTCAGTTTATGTCCGAATTTTATAACAAGCGAACAGACCAATATGGAGGCAACTTTGAAAATAGAATGCGTTTTCCTGAAGAAATCATCCGTGGTATCCGATTCGCCTGCGGCAAAAGCTTTGCGATTTCACTGCGCATGAATGGAGACGATTTTCTTGAAGGAATTCAAGAAGGTAATCTGACCTTGCAAGACGGTGTTAGTATTGCAAAATATATGGAAGGCGTTGGTGCAGATGTTCTAAATGTTAGCTGTGCTACCACTTATTCAAGTTATACAATTGTAGAACCCTACTTTTATCCTTCTGGCTGGCGCAAACATGTTACAAAGGCCATTAAAGATGTTGTTTCGATACCAGTAATTGGGACAAACACTATAAAATCACCTGAATTTGCTGAACAACTTTTGCAGGATGAAATTAGTGATTTTGTAGGAATAGCCCGTCCATTACTTTGCGATCCCGAATGGACAAATAAAGCTGCTGAAGGTCGTAGTGATGAAATACGTAAATGTATAGGCTGTATGTCTTGTTTTGAAAGCTTGCTTAATACTGCAAGCGTAAAGTGTGGATTAAACCCTAAAACTGGTAATGAACTTATTTATGACTCAATGAAGAAAAATGGGCATGGAAAAGTCGTTGCTGTAATCGGAGGAGGGCCCGCTGGCATGGAAGCAGCAATTACTCTGGCAGATCGGGGTTATAATGTCACATTGTATGAAAAAAAAGCACAACTTGGAGGCACTCTGAATTTGGCAAAAACACCACCTCATAAAGAAAAACTTGGAATTTTAAAGGATACCATGATTAGACAGATGCAGGTTGCTGGCGTAAAAGTATACTTGAACACTGAAGCTTCCCCAGAGCTAATAGCTAAGCTTAATCCCTTCGGTGTATTTATTGCCACTGGGGCACATCCTATTAGACCAAATATTGAAGGCGTTAATAATTCAAATGTTTATTTTGCAGAAGATGTTCTTGAAGGTAAGGTTCAAATTCAAGGAAAAGTTGCCGTTATCGGTAGTGGCATGACAGGATTAGAAACTGCTGAAATCCTACAAAACCAGGGTTGTTCAGTTTCCGTTGTAGAAATGCTCCCAGTTATCGGTCCAGATATATTCATTGTCCTTCAAATGGCAGCAATGAAGCGACTTATAGATACAACTTTTTATCCTGGACACCAGCTGAAATCTATTGATGATAAAGGTGCCCTACTTACAAATCTCAATACAAATAAAATGGTCCATCTTGAAGTTGACTATATCGTTTTATCCTTAGGCGTAACACCTTCAAATGAAACGGTTACTGATTTCGATGAAAAATTTGATAGTATAATCCTTTTGGGTGACGCAAACCGTGGAGGTAAAATCAGTAATGCAATAAAAGATGGTTACACTCGAGTATTTGAATTTTAACTGTCCACCATTTCACTTTATACATTTATACATACATAAAGGAGTGATATTATGAAAAAAGGTACAAAAATCAAAAAAATGGCATTTATCTTTTGTCTTACCTTCCTAGTATTTGCACCATACAAAATTTTTGCCGCAACCAATAATTATCCTATTATTATGGTTCATGGACTATATGGATGGGGTAATGATGAACTATTTGGAATAAACTACTGGGGAGGTCAAGGAAGTATTAAGCAAGACCTAGTTAATAAAGGTTATGAAGTGTACACACCTACAGTTGGATCAGTGTCTAGTAACTGGGATAGAGCATGTGAATTATATGCATACATAAAGGGCGGAACTGCTGATTATGGCGAGGTTCATTCAAAAAAATATGGACATGCAAGATATGGTAGAACATATCCAGGTATATATCCTGAATTTGGAACAACTTCATCTTCAAATGAAATTAAGAAAATTCATCTAGTTGGACATAGTATGGGAGGAGAAACTGTAAGAATTTTTACCCAGCTATTAGAAAATGGTGATAAGGATGAAGGGCTGTTTTCAACTGAAGGAAATATTAGCCCATTATTCACTGGAGATAAGAAGTGGATTTCTAGTGTGACAACTATTGCAACACCGGAGGATGGGTCTCCTGAGGCTTATCGTACAAACCAAACAGAACCAGTAACTCATCAGTTTTTTGCAGCATTAGCGGCTCAAACTGGAGTGTTTGATTCTGATAATCCCTGTTTTGACTTCAGATTAGACCAATGGGGACTTAAAAAAGAAGCAAATGAATCATATAAAGATTACAATAAAAAAGTTTTGAGAAGTAATTTATGGAAAGAAACTAAAGATTTAAGTGTTTGGGATTTAACTCCAGAGGGCGCAAGGGAAATGAATAAATGGGTCAAAGCTCAGAGTGATGTTTATTATTTTTCCTATGCATGTCAAGATACTCATAAAGAGTTAATTAATGATTATCAGGTTCCCAATAAAAATATGAATCCTCTTATGCTAAAAAGCTCAACATATATAGGTAGATTTACAAACAACAAACCTGGAGAAGTCCCTGTAGATAGTAGTTGGTGGAAAAATGATGGAATAGTAAGTGTAGTGTCGGCTACTAGCCCTCATGTAGGGTCAGATGATAAAGAAGTTAAATATAATGGACAACCTCAAAAGGGTGTATGGAACTATATGGGATTAGTAGATAATATAGATCACATTGAGGTAGTTGGAATGTTCAAAAATAGAGATAAACTTATGCCTATGTACTATGATTTAGCTAAAATGCTAACTGATTTGCCTAAATAGTAGAGATTTAAATTTAATAAAAGCAATACAAATTCATTCTCCTGTAATAATTAAAATGACCATCACAACTTGTGATGATGCTTTATGTAAAAAAATAGAACCCAATGTAGCTGAATCATCAAAGCGATTTACTGCACTTAAAGAACTTTCAAATAATGGTATATATACAAGGATACTACTTATGCCAGTATTACTATTTCTAGAAGACACTGAGGAAAATGTGAAAATATAATAGCTATGGCACATGAAAGCGGGGCGAAGTTTATATACCCTGCATTTGGTGTAACTTTGAGACAAAATAAAGGAGATGAAATTATGGAGAATTATAATGGTAAAGTTGCAGTTATTACAGGCGGTACATCAGGGTTAGGTTATGCTTTCGCTGAAAGCTTAGGAAAAAAAGGTTGTCACGTTGTCATAACAGGCAGAAATGTGCAAAAAGGAGAAGATGCAAAAAAGCAATTGCTTGTACAAAATATTGACGTTATGTACGTTCAGCATGACGTAGCAGATGAGACAAGTTGGGATAATGTTATAATGGCTGTAAAATCCCAATTTAACGAAATTCATTATCTTTTCAATAACGCTGGTGTTATGATGCGAGCTAAGCCTAATGTTAAACTTACTATGAATGATTGGAAATGGGTAATTGAAACAAATATGTGGGGTGCACTGTACGGGTTACGCAAATTTACGGAAATAATGCTTGCTCAGGAATGTGAAGGACGTATTGTTACAACGGCGTCAACTGCAGCAGTTGCACCATTTTCAATGTGGTCACCTTATTCCGTAAGTAAAGTAGCAGTTGTCCGAATGGTAGAATGTTATCAATCAGAAACAAAACTATTAAAAAATGATAAAATTAAATACTCAGTTTCCTTCCCAGGCGTATTTGAATCAGATATCTCTAATACTACTGTTTATCGCAATGATAAATATAAGAATGAAGGCGAGCACGAATCAGTAGAAGCTGCATCAAAAGCTGGTACTCCAGAAGGAGATAAACTTGGTAAATTAACCGCGAAAGAAACAGCCCAGATTATCCTTGATCAGCTTGACGAAGGTAACACATACATCTTTACACATCCGGATTTAACTACCGCATTGGTTCTTGAACAAACTAATGCAGTCTTATTAAATAAGCCCGTTGTGGATCAAGCAATTTTTGACTTTGAATTTTATGCTAAAAAGCTTGCAAAAAATGGTCTTGTTACAGATGTTGCAAGTGTGGAACAATTGGGAGCTAAACAGGCTCAGTAGAAAATTGAAAAAACCTGCAAAAGAGATATTACACCTTATAATAGGTTTATATTTTCAATTAAAATATAAACCTATTCCATTATAGCCCAATTATGCGGATACTAACTGTATCGCTCCATCGGCACCATCAGTATCCGCACTTTTTTAAGGTGTGGATTTTTCTATTTTAATAGGAATTTTAAAGAGGTTGTATCCTGACAACCTCTTTTTATTTTTAATTATTACTTATGACATTGAGGGTTTTTATGAGCGAAGTGAATTTGCTGGCTTTTATGGTTAATTTTTTCATAAATTAAAAATTTAGCTCCTCTAAGGTCGTTGCGAAACGAAGTTGAACTTGCTAATCTTGATTTCTTCCAACACATCTAGGCTACATCAAACTCATACTCAACCTACTCACAATTTAGTTATTCCTCGGTACTTTTCCATAGTAGCATCTAAGTGGTTTCTTTTCCACAGCAATTATACAGAAATTACATTGTATACATTTTGTTTCAGTTTGTTTTCCTGCTTTAAATTTATTAACCAAATCTGGTTCAATTATAAATGGTCTACACATCGAAACCACATCACATTTTTCTGTTTCAATTAAGTTTTTAATTTCTTCAATTTTTGTTATTCCTCCCACTAAAATAACTGGAATATTTACAGCTTTCTTGATTCTCACAGCTGCTTCCACATTATACAATTTTATGGGTTGTGGTTGGGGGATTGTTCTATTTGCAATTATACCTACAATTTTTTTCATTAATACTGGCATCTTATTTAGTTTTTCATTTTGAGCGACTATCATTTTCCAAGGCACTTGACCTCGCATTGTCGTCATCCCAGCTTTTAATGTTCCATTTGAAACTTCAATTCCATCACATCCCACTTGCTCTAGTAATTTAGTAATTTTAATAGATTCTTCAATGGTCATACCGTTCTTTAATGTTTCATATCCATTCATCTTTACAATGATTGGGTAAGTTCCGACTTCTTTTCGAGCATTTTCAAATATCATTTTAAGAATCCTAAATCGATTTTCTGTATTTCCGCCCCATTCGTCATCTCTCCTGTTCATTCTGGGTGATACAAATTCTGAAAGTAAGTACCCATGGGCAACATGAACTTGAACGCCATCAAAACCAGCTTGTTTTGCTCTTTTAATGCCTTTAACAAATGCTTCAATCACATCTAAAATCTCTGCACTCGTCATTTCATTTGCTTTATAATCCGAAATTTTAGAAGGCGCAACAACCGGCATATGGGCACTTTCTTCTTTTGACTGCCCACCACAATGATTAAGCTGTGCAATAATAGGTGTCCCCATTTCATGCATTTTCTGCGTTATCTCTTTGAACATCTCAACATGTTCATCTTTATCTATCATAGCCATATTATCAGAAGCCTTTCCTTGCTGACTTACTCCAATAAACCCAGTAATAATTCCCCCAACACCTCCTCTGGCTAATGCTTCATATTTTTTTAAACATTGTTCTGTTAGCTTTCCATTTTTATCACTTGTCCCCTCAAAAGTTGCCGATCTTATAATTCGGTTAGAAAATGTTATACCTGCCAATTCAATTGGCTCAAATACTTTATCCATAAATTTTTCCTCCTGGCTTTTCATTCTTTTAGTTTAACCGTTATTTTACTTTAATGTCTTACACTTTACCATTGCTTCATGAACATTCCAGATGAATATATTAATTATTCAAAAGTAACTACAACCTTACCTTGTGCATGTCCTTGTGCAACTTTATCTAACGCTTGACTTATTTGTGCAAAATTATATACAGAATCAAGCGTAGGCATGATATTGTTACTTTCTAAAATATTCGCAACCTTGTGTAATTGCTCTCCATTGGCTTTTACAAAGAAGAAATGATATTCCTTTTGTTGTTTCGCTGCCATTCGGTCATATTTACTGCCGGCTAATTTAAATAATACTTTCTTCCAAAAAGGAAAACCATGTTCTACCGCAAAACTATAATTCGGCACACCTTTTAATGACACTAACTTACCATATGGCTTTAATATCGCTAATTCTTGATGAAAATCATTTGGACCTAATGTGTCCATTACATAATCGATATTAGATAAAACTTCAGCATAACTTTGTTCTTTATAATTAATGAATTGATCTACACCCATAGCCATCATACGCTCATATCCACTCTCACTACCACTGGTGATAACATGTAATCCCATTTGTTTAGCTATTGGAATAACCATTGCACCTAACCCTCCGGTCCCTCCAGGTAAAAAAAGACTTTGTCCCGATTGAGCTTTTAATACATCATTTAAAGTTTGATAACCCGTTAATCCAGCTAATGGTACTGATGCTGCTTCAGCATAAGTCAAATAAGCTGGCATTAGTGCAATGGCTTTGGAATCAACAACTACATATTCTGCAAAAGCACCAATTTGATTTATTGGCAATCGTGTCATTATTTTATCGCCAGTTTTATATTTTTCAACTTTACTCCCTACTTTTTCAATAACTCCCGCTAATTCATTGCCTAATGTTAATGGAAATTTATAATCTTGTATCAAACGAATGCTGCCATTAGCAATCAAAATATCAACTGGATTAACTCCTGCCGCTTTTACTTTTACAAGCACCTCATTATCCTTCATTTCCGGCATAGCAATTTCATTAATTCTTATATGAATCTCCTTTGAATACTTTGTTATTTGAGCTACTTTCATATCATTACTCCTCACTTTTCATTGTTTTTTAAAACCTGTAATGCCATATCAATTATTGGATATAATTTTTGTTGCTCTGGAGTTGTTTTTAATTGAACACGAATACCGATAAGTGCATTGTGTATAAATTGCGTTGTTACCTCTAAATCTAAGCTCTTTGAAAACTCACCTGCTGCTTGACCCTGTTGCAATAATTGAAATATTACTTTTTCGGATTCATCAAAATAAGTGCGTATTATTTCTGCGACTACTTTATCATGTAATGATAATTCTACTGCTGTATTAACAATTAAACACCCTTTTGCTTGTTCTTCATTTCTCCACATGGAAAATTCAAATAAAGCTTTAATTTTATCTAATGCACTTTCTTTGCAATGGATATGTTGTAGCATTTGTTGACCAATTGTAGTTTGATAATATTCTAGTACTTTGATGAAAAGCTGGTGTTTATTACCAAAAGTATCATAAATACTTTTACGATGAACACCCATATGAGTAACCAAATCTTCCATTGATGTTTTTTCATAGCCTTGTTCCCAAAATAATTGCATTGCCTGCTTTAATGCTTCAACTTCATCAAATTCACGTTTTCTAGCCATTGTAACCTCTTTCCTATAATTCTTATTCTTGCTTGATTCAAGAACAATCATTCTTTAATTAGTATAGATTGAGTATATCAATTAAAGAATGATTGGTCAAGTATATTTTACAGAGTAAACTATCTGCATAAGTTACCAAGCCTATCAATTATTAAATAAATGATAGGAGGATATAAAATGGACTATACATTATCAATGACTTTTGTAAATGCCAGTGGAGATAAAGTTTCCATTGGCATAGCTGACGTTAATCACAGAATAAATAATTGTTAACTCTAAAAATAGAAACAGTCTCAGCTTATTATTTGAAGCTGAGACTGTTTCTATTTAAATTTAACTTTCTTTTGGTTGAACATTATAATAAATGAACCTCGCACTTGAACATTTCAGTTTGAGACCTCACGGTTATCGAATAGTTTATTAAATGTGTCTAAAAACTTCAAATTATCTTAAATTTATTATTTTCAGTTTTTCCAGCAAAGTTATCAACTCTAACCTGAATATTGTCGATTCTATTGTAAATATTATTTATATGGGCAGAGTTATACTTATATTCTTCCAAAAGAGAATTTATCTCACTTTTCACATATAGAACTTCATTGTAAATCTTCTCTAATAGTACATACATTTCTTTTTCATCCATCCGTATAAACTCCTCCTTATTGAAAATAAATATCATTTTTATACTATTCTTTTTTTCAAGATGACTAACGAAAATTAGCCTGGCATATGAGTTATATATATCCCCGATAAAGAGGGGATATATATATTAAGCCTATATAATCTATTATTTTGTATCTGCTTTTGGTTTTAAGTTAGTTACTAGTTCCCTGTAATATGGTTCAATAAAACGGATAGCCTTTTCATCTAATTTTAATTTGTAAACAGTATATCCTACTACATTCGCTACTACAAATGCTTTAAATACTTTTTTTATTATCATACTCTTTTAAATCTCCTTTCAATTTAATATTTTAGTTTTAGACCTTGAACTTTGCTCTTCTGATTGGCATATACAGCTGCACCTAAGGCTCCCATTAATTGCGGATCAAAGGTAAGCCTTGATATTTTTACTCTTAATACCTTTTCTAAAGCAAGTATTAGCCCTTCATTCTTTGCACATCCGCCGCTTACAGTTACTTCTTCAAGTAATCCTACACTTTTTGCCATGCCAAAACAACGTTTTGCAACTGATACCTGTATTCCGGCTGCTATATCAGCTGTTGATTTTTTTTGTGCTAAAAGACTTATTACTTCTGTTTCTGCGAACACACTGCACTGAGATGTTATTGATATATTCTTTGTTGACTTTAGTGATAAATCTGAGAATTCTGCAATGTCTACATCTAATGCTCTAGCCATTAATTCAAAAAATCTTCCTGTTCCAGCTGCGCATTTATCATTCATTCCAAAATCTTTTACTGATCCATCTTCTCCAACACTTATACCTTTTACATCTTGTCCGCCTATATCTATTATAGTTCTTATTTTAGGATTAATAGTATGAACTCCCATAGCATGACAGCTGATTTCTGAAATGTTTTCTTCAGCAAAATCTATTTGGGTTCTTCCATAACCTGTTCCAATAATGTAGGCAAGATCTTCTTGTCCATTAATTCCATCTATAGCTTTTATAGCTTCAGCTATAGATACTTTTGCCGATTCACTTGGGTCAATCTTGCTTCTTACTATAGCACTGCTAAGAATATTATTATCCATATCTACTATTACACATTTTGCGTAGGTTGAGCCTACATCACAACCACAATAATACTTGGGCATTTACAACGTCTCCTTTTTACTCCTGCTTTCATTTTTACCACTTAGTATCCACTATCATCAAATCTAAGAAGGCTAGCATCCAGTGGTTCTGCATGCATTATTTCTATCATGAACTTATTAATTTCGTCCCTCATCTGTTGACGGCTTGCAACTCTGTTATCCTGTAATTCCATTGTGAATCCACATACTGGTAAATCTCTCTTTCTGCAAAGATCTCTTAATGCTGCTTCCATGGACATAACGTTCTTACATCCAATTGGTTTAGGTAACAATACGAAGTCTGGTTTCCATCCATCTATTGCTAAAACTAAATCATTAATGTAGTTACTTGAAGGTCCTTTAGTGTGTTTAGCCATTGTCTGCCATAAGTAACGTTTGGCTAGTCCGAAAAGCATTGAGTGTTCTGATGAAGTATCTATATAAGACATTTCTCCTATTGTTTCAAGATCCATTAAAAGGCCTATTCCCCAACATCTCTCCATCCAATTGTACCAATGTCCCCATGCAGATGGCGCTGGATTCCACATTATTATTCTATATTTCATGCCTTCGAAACTTGGGGTTCCTTTTGCTAAATGCTTTTTATTCATTTCATACATTTTTCTGTGATGATCTAGTGTAAATGGTAATGGTGATAAGAAACTAAAGTTGAAGTAGTGACATTGTTGTATTGCATCATTTGACATAACTGGATAGCTAGACTTTACCATTTCCCATCTTTCATATTCTATTTCAACTAGTTTATTGTAATTTTCACAGATTTCTTTTAATTTATTCCAGTCCATTTTTCCAGGAGTATGACTTTCTAGCCACTGGATCATATCATAGAATTCTGGAATAATTGCTTCTGCTGCTTCTTCACTTCTTAATTCATAGGGCATATTCATTCTATAAACTGGATATCCTGTATATTTGCTCATCCCTTGATAGGATGCTAATCCTCCATCACATGGATAACAGGTTGTCACAAAACCTGCAGCAGGTAACAAATCTCCTTCTAGTGCAAGACCTAAACTTGATTTTGGAAGTCCGCAAGTATCGGAAGCTAGTCCTACTGATTCCCCTGCCTCTAAATACGGAATAACTGACCACTGATTTAACTTACAAATTATTGTTCCCAATTCAACCGGTTGGAAATTTAAGCCACATGCTTCTATTATTTCTGTTCCACATACATTTTGAATATATATTGTTTTTTCTGGGTGCTTCATTGCTTCCACTAAACAATGTGCTTCTGCTCTTATTACATAATTTAATTCCTCATGCATTAAGAAAAAATTGTTTCCTTCAGCTCTGTTTTGTTGATAGCTGTTTACCATTATATTTGCCTTTGCATATTCAATTAACCATGGATATTTTAAGAAATATGTTATTAATGTTACTGGATCTACTTGTAATAAGTATTTAGATACAGTGATATAATTTTTTACCCAATACTTGTAGTTTGTATATTCTCTTATTATTGGAAATGGAATCATGTCCTTAATAGTATCTAAGTTCTTTGCTATTTTCTGTCCTTGCTCTGATTCTGTTATCGCTATCTTTAAGAATTCTGCTACATCTGAATTTAGCATTTCTTTTACTGCACCTACGGAGGCTTTGCCTCTTACTGCTACATCTATTGCTAATTTCTTTGGCAATTCAGAACTCTTTAAACTTGCAAAATCTTTCTTTACATCTGCCTTTGCCTTCTTTATTGCTTCAGAATTTTTAGCTTCTTTCACCATGGAAGTTCCCGCTTTTACTAGCATGCTTATTTCTTCTAAACTCTTCATAATACTCCTTTATCCACCTTTCTATCTTATTTATTGCTTAATACTTCCTGTTCTTTTTTGCTATTTACACTTTCTAAAAATGCCTGTATACGTGTTCTAAGTTGTCCTTCACCTGTAAGCTTGTACTCTCTTGACAAGTCTACGTATGGCATGTCCATTGCTTTTAATTCTTCCAGGAAGGTTACTTCTTCATAATTCCATAAATCACAGAAAATAATTGTTTCCATTACTACTCCATCAACTTTATATTCCTTTAATAGGTCCTTATTATATTCTACTCTTAAGTCCCCATTTTCCATCATTCTTGGACATTGACATGTTTCTAAATACCATTTTGCTACAGATAGAAATGGATCTCCTGTTTCCTCCATTTCTTCCATTCCTGGTAATGATCCGAAGCAGTGTCTATCTGCAACTACTACAGCTCCTTGTGCTTCGATTAATTCTGTAAATTCTGGTTTATCAATTGTTGACCCTATTATCATTAATCTTACTTTCTTGTCTTGGTCTGGTTCTCTTGCTTCAATTTCTGCCTTTATTCTCTTTAGTGGTTCAATTAGTAGATATTTAGGTGCTATCTTTGTTGATCCATAGATTTTTGCCCATTCTGTTCCTGTTAATTTAGGATTATCACCTTTTCTAAATTCACTAATTTCTTTCACTAATTTGTTGAATTCATTGAATTCTTTTATCGATTTTCTTAATGCATCTTCAGTTATATCAACACCATAATTCTCTTTGAACTTTGCTGCCACTTTTTTCATTTCCTTTACGAACCAATCCAATGTATAATCAGTTGTTTTAAATGGGGCATCAATCATTGTAAAGAAAAACTTTTCGTTATGGCTGTTAATTTTTAATATATCAAAATACTGACCACTTCTTCTTATATGGTCACAAGTCGGAGCAAATACCATTGCTGATAAGAAATCATAGGTTCCCTCAATACCTGCTTCCAATACTGATTTACAGTAACTACACATAACAGCAGAAAGATAATAATCAGACTGAGGCGTACTATCTATATTAGGCGCCGTCATCCATATGCCAAATAAATTTGCTGCATTTAGCATTACTTCTGGAACCACATAGCAGTTGTAACCAACTGCTAACTTTCCTTCTTCGATAGCTTGGTCCACTAATTCGTTTTTCGGATTTTTAAAAAGATCTTCAAAAAAATTAATTTCTTGTAATTTTTTCACTAAATTCCCCTCTTTTCATTTTTTTGTACTATTTTTTTTAATATACGGTGCTTTCATAGGCTACAGCCTATGCATAAAGATCCCAAGCCAAAAGGGTCTCAGGTCTATTTCATCTAAGAATACGCATAAAACTGCATTAAATTAATGCAAAGGTTTACAATAATAAAATATTTTATATCTTTTTACTTTGACATAAATATATTTAGCATAATTCATGCCATAATTTTAATTTCTTCTCAAACAATCCGTAATAATCATTAGCTAGCATTGTATTTCAACCTACTAACTACACATATTTATTAATTAGCACTGTGACTAATTACAAATTAAAGTGTACATATCGGACATTTTTCTTTACAAAATGTCCGATAGCTGTACATTTTGATTTGTTTTAACGCAAATTGTACAGTTTTTTTTACATTGCATGCCATTAATATTTAAACTATAATCAAAAGTGATTAAAACAATTGGAGGAAATCGCATGGATAATAGTACATATGAAAAATGGATTCAACTTCATAATGATTCTGCTTCAAGAAAGAATTTATCAAAGGTTATATTTGATTCTTGGGAGGAAAGTTACAAATTAGGTATTGATGCCACAAATAGTTTGCCTCTGCTCCTTACTGAAAAAGAATTTAAAGATAGAAAAGATAGGTCAAAATCCCTTTACTTTTATGCAAATGATGTTATCGCAACAACTCCCAATCACTTTAATGAATCTGACTTTGGTATTGCACTTTTTGATAAAACAGGCTGTATAATAAAGCTATATGGAAGTGACGAGTTTATTAAATGGGCAAAGGTAAATAACATTGAAGTTAAAAGCTTATGGAATGAAAATACAATTGGTACAAATGCTGTTTCACTTGGTTTAAAATTAAAGCAATCTGTTTGTGTAATTGGAGAAGAACATTTCTCAAAGTTTGGAATTAACCTAGCTGTGTATTTTTCACCAATAATCATAAATGATGCTTCAAAAGGTTTGATTGAAAATGGCGGTATTGCCATTATTACTTCTGCTCAAAACAAGAATTCCAACTTTTTATTTACAGCAGATTCTATAGCAAGAGGAATTGCTGTACACTTTTTCTGGTTTGAATCCTTACATCTGATGGTTAATTCAGCAGATGGATATATAATTATTGATCAGTCAAACAATAGAAATAAAATTGTTTTCTTAAGTAACCAAAGTTTTAACCTTTTCAATATGCCTACAAAAGATATGTATTATAGAAACTTGGAAGAAATTATAGATGATCATCATATAAATAGTGATTTCTGGGAAATCATCAATAATAGAACTCCAGTACAGGATATGTATACTAAACTTTATGTCCAAGGGAATCCAGTAAAGGTCAATTTTTCAACAAGACCATTTTGTGAAGGAAATTATCATTTACAAGGTACTTTTATAATATTTAATTCACAAGAGCGTATTAACAATTTAGTTTCAAAGCATACAGGAAATAATGCTACCTTTACTTTCTCTGAAGTAGTAGGAAAAAGCCAGAAATATCTAAATGTATTGCATCAAGCTAAAGCGGCATCTCAAATCAGTATAAATGTTTTATTACTTGGTGAAAGTGGTGTAGGCAAAGATGTAATTGCTCAAGCAATTCATAACGCTAGTGATAGACAGGATAAACCTTTTATTGCAGTAAATTGCGCCTCTTTCCCTAAAGATCTTATTTCTAGTGAGCTTTTTGGATATGAGGATGGAGCTTTTACAGGATCAAAAAAGGGCGGAAATATAGGTAAATTTGAATTAGCTAACAATGGTACTATATTCCTAGATGAAATTGGAGATATGCCTTTAGATTTACAAGCTATTCTTCTAAGAGTAATAGAACAAAAAAGTTTTATGAAAATCGGAAGCAGAGCTTCTACTAATATCGACGTAAGAATAATAGCCGCAACAAATAAAAATCTAAAAGAGAAAGTACAAAAGGGAGAGTTCCGAGGAGACTTGTATTACAGACTTGGAGTGCTAAGGCTTGTAATTCCGCCATTAAGGGAAAGACCAGAGGATATACTTCCTCTAACCCAACAATTTATATCTAAAATATGTAAAAGAATCAATAAACCCCTAGTTACTTTATCACCTGAAGTTGAAGATTTTTTTTCTCACTATTATTGGCCAGGAAATGTTAGAGAACTCCAGAACCTATTAGAAGGAGTAATTCAAATTTATGACGATGAAGTTATTAAGTATGAACATATTTCAGGATATATAATGGAAGATCCTTATTTTGATAAAAATAGAGCAAAACAACTTGAGGAAACTCACATAGATTTTTCAGTTGAAAATACTAAATCATTTTTTCCCAATTCAAAGGAATGTATTGTGCAAGCACTAGAATTAAATAAATACAACAAAGGTAAAACTGCTGAGTATCTTGGAATTTCTAGAAGTACATTATATGCTAAGTTAAAAAAATATAATCTTCTATAATGTTTTCATTGAGCCTCTATCAATCCATTAAATATACTAACTTCCCCATTAGCCTTATATTTAACGTCAATAAAGAAATTGAAAAGATAGCCTGGAATTGATGAAATAGTGTGGATAACAAATGTGTCGCCCCATGGGCACCAAGGTTATTCACATTTTTTTATGGTGTGGATTTTTTTATTTTAGCAGGGATTTTTAAGAAGTTGTATGAATACAACCTCCTTTTGATTGAATTATCAATGATTCTCATGTCCAATTTTTACATAAATGAAAAAATAAGAGCCTCCCGTGTATTTGCTTCTATACACTCCACAGGTTAATCAAAAAAGCCTTTATGGTTTTCCTGATGCTTATATTTTTGTATCAAAATAAAATTAATAAGAAGTAAACTAATTATGGTCATTACACCTGATATCCATAATCTAAAATATACTTTGATAAAGAATATTAATTCTTCACCCTATTAAGATATTATTTTTTTAATAACAAAAGCTCCAGAATTCTGAAGCTTTTAACTTTCTATTTGGCCATATTCCTGCACTCTGTAGCACATTGTCTGCAAACATCAGCACAAGCTTTATTGTGAGCACTATTAAAGGAACTACATTCAGTAGCGCACTTATCACAGATATTTGCGCATAGATTACATATTTCAATTATGTTCCCACTACTTCTAGACATAAAGCAAGCGGCAGTTGAACAAATTTCGGCACAGTCTTGAAGAGTTTTAATGCAATTCATTCTAGCCTTTACATCAGGTTCTTGCAAACACAAATCAAAACATTCTTGACAGATCTGGGCACATTTAGCACATGCATTAATACAGACCTGGTGTGGATTCCCATTAGAAATTAGGGATTTAGTATCATTTATTACACTGGTTGCCATAAGTGATTCCTCCTATTGGATATTATTTTTACATAGATATTCTGTGCTTTTCATTATAAATTATACAAAAACTTATTTACTGCTTACTTAAAGTACTCTATAGATTCTTTATTTTCTTTTACAAGGGTGTAACCCTTTATCAAGCCACGATATTTTCTTCTGTAACGGCCTATTAAAATTAGCACCCCTTACTTTTTTAAAACTTCTTAGGAGTAAGTAGTAAAAATTCATTGTCCTTTTCAATGTTCCAAAAGGATGCTCTACTATCATTTGGCGTTACTTATATTTAGATTGATTTTCTTTAAACCTAATATTAACAACTTCAACAATATCGTCTACAGCAGTCCGTGGTATTGTTCTACCCTTAGATGAAGTTGTACACTTGGATTTGTTTTTACAATTACTACAAGCATCATAGTTGCAATATTTCTTCTGCTTGGAATCTATTTTTTAGTAGCACAAGATAACTTCTGTCCATCTGGACAAAGATAAGTATCTTCTTCTTCGCATTTAGTCAAATCTTTTGTATGAAAATATCCTTTATCTGCTAGCGCTTCAATAGATTCTACATTAGCTAAACATTTACTAGATGTATTAGATATTGAAACTATTTCTATTAAAACTGGTCTATCTACTAAGGTAGTTAAGGGCTTAAAAATAAATAATGGTTATTAAGAAAATGAAAAATGGTTTTAGCTTTCTAAGATCATTGCAAAACATAATTAATAAAAGGGGGAGTTATTGGTAATAATAAATTTAGATACCAAAACGAAAGAGAGGATAACCTATGCCACATCAGAAGTTCCAGTCAACTGACATAAAACCTCGCTATCCCAAAGGTCAGATTTCCATTTTGGGAATCAACTCTGTATATCCACGTATTCCTTGGATTGCAGCCTGGTGGTCTTTTACTTTTCCAGGCTTTGGACATATGTATTTAGGCAAGTACTTCCAAGGATTAATACTAATCGTCTGGGAACTTGTGGTGAACAACCAGGCCAATATAAATAAGGGCATTGCCTTATCCTTTCTTGGCAGGTTCGAAGAAGCAAAGGCTCAATTAAATCAGAACTGGGTTCTGCTTTATATAGCGGTCTTTGTATATGGCATATGGGACAGTTACCGTTGTGCCATTGAGATTGGTAAGAGTCACACTCTTTCAGAAATTGAAGATGCGCCTGTGACACCTTCAGATGTTAGTTTTTTTGATATTGTAATCCTAGACAAGAAAAACCCCTTGGTTGGAATGGCTTGGTCAATTCTATCACCCGGATTGGGGCAATTATATGCTGGAGCTACAGTTGTTGGCACAGTTATTTTGGCCTGGTGGATTTTCGTTTGCTATAAGGCCAATGCCGTTCGTGTCTTTCTCTATTCCTTCCTTGGTGACTTTAGTAGGATTAAAGCTATTGTAGATTGGCAGTGGTTCCTATTCTTGCCTTCCATGTTCGCTTTTTCATTATACGAAGCATACACAGCGGTAAATGAAAATAATATTTTATTTGATATTGAGCAAATACGGTATCTTAGAGTGAGGGGTGAAAACTTGAAACAGCTAAACACAACTGAAAAAAATACAATACAAATAATTGCCACATTTAATCATTCACCCTTTGTGGAGATTGCTATGCATGATATTGAGAAGCTGGGAGTACCGCCGCAAAATATAGTTGCATTGCCAGTGGAAAACCTTGATTCTCAAATACATATCCTTGACACTATTCATCGAGTGGATGGCAGAAGTGTTTTAGACGGTGCCATGATGGTAGGAACTCTTTTTATGGTATTTGGAAGTATATATGGCTTAGTGTGGAAATGGGGTCCTATAATTTGGGGGCTGCTTGGCTTAATAGGTGGTTTCCTAATAGGATTGCTAATCGAATTAGCTATTAATAAAGAGAAAATAAGAATTTTTGCTAAACGTGAAAGTGAGGTTATTATAAAAGTAACCTGTAATGCCATTTTACAGGAGGAGTTGATTAAAGCTCTTAAATCACGCAATGCAAATGGTTTTGTGATTATGCCTTAATAGATTAGCATCCAATATCCCATTCCTAAACTATTTCTGTGCCTGTGAAAACAAGTAGGGACGTGCACAACACGCCCCTATTAACACCATATTTATAATAAATATAGGTCTGGCCTGCTATTCAGTTTTTTAAACATCCAGACCTGTCGCAGAAATTATTGTCATTACTTTTCTTACGAAAACATATTTTTAACTTTTTTAGCTACTATTTTACCACCACGTTTAATTGCGTATGGTACAACTTGTGTGGTTATCAATTTTTCATAAGCTACACCTTCATTGTTTTCTCTTCTGACAAGTGAAATAGCATCAAAATTACATTTAGTTGTACAAATACCACATCCTACGCAGGTGTATTCATCTACAATAGTAGCTCCGCAGCTAAGGCATCGGTCTGTTTCCTTCTTAACTTGATCTTCTGTAAAGGTACAACGTAAATCATTGAAAGTTACTTTGGATATACTTCCATCAGCATGGCTTGGCTTCTGTCTTGGCGTATTATCATAATCCTTAATGGAAAAAGTAGCGTTTGTTTTATCAAGTGCACGATATTCTCTTCTGTCACGGCCTATAACTAAGCTTTGTCCTGGTTGTACAAAACGATGAATTGATATTGCAGCTTCTTTACCTGCAGCAATTGCATCGATAGCAAATTGGGGACCTGTGTATACATCACCACCGGTAAATACATCAGCCTCCCCAGTCTGGTAAGTAAAGTCATCAGCTTTGATTGTCTTGTTTGGATTCAATTCTATTCTACTGTCTGCAATTAAATTACCCCAATCCACTGCTTGCCCTACTGAAGTCAATACTGTGTTAGCTTCGACAAATTTAGTATCATTTTCATCATAAGCTGGATTGAATTTTCCGCTTACATCAAATACGGAAGTACATTTCTTGAATTCTACCCCAACAACTATTCCATTTTTAGTTACAATACGTTTTGGACCCCAGCAATTGTTAATTGTAATATCTTCTGACCTTGCTTCTTCAATTTCTTCGTCAAGTGCTGGCATTTGTTCACGGGTTTCTAAGCAGAACATATCAACTTCTGAAGCACCAACTCTTGTAGCACTTCTTGCAACGTCTATAGCAACATTTCCTCCACCAATTACAATTACCTTTCCTTGAAGTTTAATGCTATTTCCCAAGTTTACATTACGAAGAAAATCAACACCTGTGATAACACCTCTTGCATCTTCACCTTCAATACCTAGGTTTCTTGCTGCCTGAGCACCAATTGCAATATAAAATGCTTTAAACTCTTGTGTTCTAAGTTCCCTAAGTTTAACATCTTTGCCCACTTCAACCCCTGTCTTGAACTCAACCCCCATTTCTTTCAAAATATCAATTTCTGCATTAACTACATCTTTTTCCAGTCTGAAAGCTGGGATACCAAGTGTCAACATACCTCCAAGTACCTTTTGTTTTTCAAATACTGTTACTTTATAACCATCAATAGCCAAATAGAAAGCACAGGATAGCCCTGCAGGACCAGCCCCGATAACAGCAATTTTCTTTCCATACTCATGTCTCTTTTTTGGTACATAGCGATGTTCCAGGTTTAAATCTTGTTCTGCGATGAATTTTTTGATTTCATCTATAGCTATTGGATCATCTATATCACCACGGGTACAAGCAGATTCACATTTTTTGGAGCAGATACGTCCGCATATAGCTGGAAATGGATTTTCATGTTTGATAAGTTCAAGTGCTTCCATATATTTTCCTTGAGAAGCCATCTTAATATAACCTTGAATAGCAATATGAGCTGGACATTCTGTTTTACAAGGACTTGTACCAGTTTCAACAACATTTTCTCTATTAGTACGATAATTAATATTCCATTTTTTCTTACCCCACATTGTATTTTCAGGAAGCTGTCGTTCTTTCTGGACAATAGGTGTTCTTGTGCAGAGACTCTGTCCTAATTTCAATGCGTTAACCTGACAAGTTTGTACACATTCTCCACAAGCAACGCATTTATCCTTATCTACTTTTGAAACATAGTTAGAACGTAGCATTGCCGGTGTTTGATACAACTCAGCTAGTCTTAAAGAAAAACATGAACATCCACAACAGTTACAAATAGCATGTGTTTTTCCTGAACCTTCTGTATTTACTATTTGATGCACTAAACCGTTTTCCTCGGCTTTTTTAATAATCTCAAAAGCTTCTTCACGGGTAATCTGCCTTGCTCTGCCTGTACGAATATAGAATTCAGCACCTTCACCAATTTGAACGCACATATCTTCCTTCAAATGACCGCAGCCTTCTCCCATAGCTTCTCTTGATGTACGACAAGAACAATCAGAAACAGAAAACAAATCATTATCATTGAGATAACGAGAAATCTCCTCATAAGATGCTCTTCTACTTTCCCCATTAATTGCTTGTTCTACAGGAATAACTCGCATCATACTCTTACCTGTAGGCATCAAAGGGGCCAGCGGCGCTGTTCTTATTCTTGTGTATTCTTCAAAACATTCTGCAATTACTGGATACTTTTTAACATTTTCCTTGTTATTAACCATCATTTCCATAATTCCAGGAACCCAAATTGGCAACCAGAATAAATCAACACCATTTTCACTTTTAAAGGTACAAACACCGGCTTCTGCTAATTGCCATAAGAGTTTAGTTGTTTCCTCTTCAGATTTACCACACTTTTCAGCAACTTCTTTTGCAGTCCGAGGCGTACGAAGTTTCAGACCCATTGCCACGTCTGCCATGTCGTCAGTAACAACAGGATCTAAAATACGATATTCTGGATCTGTTACTTTATGTGCAAAACCACTTTTACTTTCCATGCTAATCTTGTTTGCTAACTTTAAGATCTTTTTTCTTGTTTCCATAATTTCTTCCTCCTCAATTACATTCTTTGAAAATTGTGACGTTGTTATGTCCTTCAGAATCCATAAACTACTTTGTAATCAGTTACATGAGTAGTTTCTATGTTTCTGAATCCATTGAGTTGAAGACGTTTTTCATATATCTATTTATATTAATAGGTAGCAATTAACATGCCAAATTTTGTAACATATTTAGATAGTTTAATTTGTTACTTAACCTCAAAATAAAAAACTAGAGCAATTAAACCAATGTCATTAAGTTAAGACATTGGGATGAAAAAACTCAAAAGAGTAAGGTATAAAAAAATGTACCTGCTCTTTTTTTATTTTTGAAAAATCACTTGACAAGTTAATAGAAATATGCGGCGCAGCCCCTTAAAAAAATAGATTTTTGGAGGCGTTGCAAATGATTAATTATACTGATCATGTTAAGAATAAGTTAATGAGTATTATAGAAGAAATGGATGAGCACCCTGATTATTATGTTAAGAATCCTAAACGGGATTTTACACGTAATCGTAAACTATCATTCAAATCTGTTATTGAAATTTTATTGTCTATTGGTGGAGGTTCTATTTCCAAAGAACTTTTAAAACACTTTAATTATGATGTTGCTACAGCATCATCTTCAGCTTTTGTACAACAAAGAGATAAAATCTTGCCATGTGCTTTTGAATTTCTGCTTGATAAATTCACTAATTCTTTTGATAATCTTAAAACTTACAATGGTTATAGAATACTTGCAGTAGATGGATCAGACCTTAATATTGCCCATAATCCTAAAGACGTTGATAGTTATTGTCAATCCTCTCCTGATTCTAAAGGCTTTAATATCCTACATCTTAATGCGATATATGACTTATGTAATAAACTATATATTGATGCTTCTATTCAAGGATATAAACAAAAAAATGAGTATAGAGCTCTCATAGATATGGTTGAGTGTTCCAGATTAAAGGAAAAGGCCATATTTGTTGCTGATCGTGGTTACGAAAGCTACAATGTATTTGCTCATATTCAAAAAATGGGTTTTAAATATGCTATTAGAGTAAAGGATATAACTAGCAATGGTATAATATCTAGCCTTGTATTGCCTGATGAAGATGAATTTGATACAATAATAAACTTAAAACTTACAAGAAGACAAACTAATGAAATTAAAGCTCATCAAGATATTTATAAATTTTTGCCTAAAAAAGTACCCTTTGATTTTCTAAAGCCCAAAGATAGAGAGTTTTTCCCTATTACATTTAGAGCTGTGCGATTTAAAATTTCAGAAAATAGCTATGAAACTATAATGACTAACTTGGATTCATCTGAGTTTTCTACTGAAGAGATTAAGAAACTATATCATATGAGATGGGGTATTGAGACTTCATTTAGGGAATTGAAGTATTCTCTTGGTCTTATTAATTTTCACTCAAAAAATGTGGAGTACATTATTCAAGAAATATTTGCAAAGCTTGTAATGTATAATTTTTGTGAAATCATAACACTGCACGTAGTGATAAAACAAAAATCTACAAAGCATACATACCAAGTAAACTTTACAATGGCAATGCAAATATGTATACACTTTTTTAAGTGTCCCGAAAATATATCTCCACCTGATGTTGAAGCTCTTATTCGCAAGTATATTCTACCCATCCGAGATGGTCGAAAAGACCAACGTAAACTGAAGTCTAAAACCACGATAAGCTTCAATTATAGAGTAGCATAAAAATCATTAACTCTCAAATTCTAAAAACAGGTTTTTAATCTGTTTTGTTTGCTATACCAAAAAACAAGCAATGTATATAAAAAGAAGCCGTTAGATATATTAAAACTATTTCTAACGGACTTCTGAAATTTATATTTGCTTATCTTAATGACATTGGCAATTAAACTCTAGTTTCACTGTTATTTTTTACAAAAATCCATGGAATACCTTTACTCTTACCTTTTAAAGTACTCTATGGATTCTTTACTTGCTGTTATGCCTTAATTCACAGATATTGTATATACTTTTCAAAAAGAGCACAAAACAACCTACCTAGCACCAACACAAATAACTTATTATCTATATTAAAATCTTTCGACTCTAAATAAACAAATCACTACTTATGAAGATGTTTCGTTCGACCATAATAAATATCTACACAACTGCATATAACCTCACGGCTATATACAATCATCTCAACACTATTTATGATCTTCGCTTGACCTTATACGATAAGTTGGAACCAAATAATAAAAGATAACTTCTCATTAATCTCATTTGATATAGTTTTGCTTGTTCAGCCACTGTCTAAAAAATTGCAACTGCTGTTCTGTATGGAAATAGTGCTCTCCATGTTCCATTACTTGAAAATCACAGTTGAAGCCTTTTGCAAAGGCAGCTACCACATCAAATTCACATATGTTATCTTCTGAACCATAGAGGATTGAAGTTGGATTATTCCAAAGAGCAATTGGATGTTCTTTCACATAATTGTAAATTCTCCTTAATAAAATAGACTTTACTTTAAATCAATAACTTCATTTTCAGTTCCGATTTTATTTACAACTCCTTTATTAAAAAAATATTGCTGTTTAATAAATCCATTAATCTTAATTTTTTCCTCTGCTAATATTTGTGATTTCAATTGGTCATCTATTCTTATATTGGCATATATAAGTTCAAGTTCTTTCTCAGCGTTTTTCCTCACAGCACTTTTCTTCTCAGCTTCCTTCTTACCATGGTCATCATGGTCTGTTTTTTTGTTTTTTCCATTCATACAATCTGCACATACCCATGTTTCAATCTCTCCATCATCTCTTACTACTACCTTATATTCATATATCGTAGCATTACCAAATCCTTCAGGAACAGCAGCTTTCTTGATTTTTTGCATCATTTGTTCTGCATATTTAGGATCTTTTTCCATCTTTTCTAATACCTTAGATGAAACAACTATATCATGTTTAAATCCTGAATAATCATTAGGTTGATTCTTCCATTTTTCACGATAATCTGCAACTTCTTTAGCACCCATTGATCTTACTGTTACTGTTGTTTTAGGAACACAATTTTTAATCTCATTGATATATGTATCAGCTTTTTTTTCCTTTTCAAGTTGTGTTGCAAATAAATCGCTGCCAATATCTTTAGCATTGATTGTCTTTTCAGTAGAAAATTTTTGTGAATAACTAATATTGTTGATACATGAAGAATATATAGAATTTAAATTAGTGCTCATAATATTACCTCCAAATGCAATTTTATATTGTATTTCTAATTAAAAATCTCAAAAGTTACATCCCATTAATTAGCAGTTGTGTCACTACATAAAAATATATCAAAGTAACTAAATCTCACATTATGGTTAAATAATTTCATCACAAGTCATCGTTTTTCATCCAATGCTTTTCTTAAATCTGAAATATAAGTAGCCTGCTGTTTCTTTAAATATACTCCTACAAAAGGTTTCATTATCCACTTCTTCGGAGTTATATTTTCAGTAAAATTTATCTCTGTCTTATTATCTATCTTTGAAAATAATCCTGTCCAATGCCCACACATGTTTTTATTATCCATATGAAACTCATACCGTGTCATAGGTTCAAAGGCAGTTATTGTAAAGGTTGTAACATATCCTTCTTTTGTGTATTCTATAAACTTCTTTCCTGCTTCCAAAACCTCAATTTTGCTCAAATCACTTCTCCATGCATAATTCTCAAGAGAAGTTACTATTTCCCAAACTGTTTTTATATCCTCATTTAAAGTTACTTTTACATTTGTGATTGCCATTCTATCCCGCCTCTCAAATTACTATTTTAGCAACAAAAGCTGTTACACTTTTTGTAAGGTAGCTAAATCTGCATTTTATTGTTTTAAGGGTTTTCTATACATGTCAAAGTCAATACATAATAAAACTATTAGTCGTACAATCCAAAAAATAACTAATAAAACTTAACCACATTATACTTGGCATAAATGAGCCAACTATACGTAAAGATCCACTCAAATTCGAATTGCTTGAAGTAAATAAAAAACTCATAATTAAATAAACTAATATTTCATGTTTTTTTAGTTTTTTTATTGTACTCACTTCCTATAAATTTACTCACAAAATCAAAATATTCTACCAGTATTATGTATAACACTCAAAATTTAATCTACTTTAAAAGCATATCATAAATTAACTATTTCTATCAACTTAACCAATGCAAAGTAACAAAATTTAAATTTATTATGGATTCTTTTCAAGAAAAAATGATATTAAGCTATCTTCTAAAAATATAAGAAGTTATATTCAAACAAGCACTTAAAATAAAAGTGCTATGCCTATAGAATTTTATTTCTATAGACATAGCATTTAAAGAATGAAAAATTACTTTAACGCATCAAGTATTTGCTTTATAAAAGTATTTACATTAGTTTTAATTTTTACTTTGTTTGATTGCATTTTTGATAGTTCATTTACTACAGGATTAAGTTCATCAGGTACTTTACCAATACCAAAAGTATCAATAACATATGGCTCTGCTGAATTTTTATTTTGATCTATTTCGTAAGAAGTAACTGAAAGTTTATTTCCGTCTATTGAAATACTTTCGAAGTTTTGTATTTGACTACGTACCGGTCTAGTTTTATCATCTGGATCAGGGCCATAAATAGATGCATGGTTTTCATCTGACACATCAAAAAGGTTATAGTAAGTAGAATCAATTTTAGTATTTTTATAGTAAGTCTTTGGACCTGCAGTAGCTGGAATCAAATAAATTGTACCTTGTGGGTTTATTTGATAATTTATGCTTTGACCATTATATTTTTCGGTAATAATAGTTTCGCTTGCTGCAGTTCCATCTGATTTTATTGGTTTAGAACGTGCATAAATATGATCATGTCCCTGAAGAACTAAATCTATCCCTAATTGTGCCATAATAGGTGCTACCTTTTTTCTTACTCCATTAGCCCCTGCAATATCTGTATCTGTAGAATGATTTGATGTTGTATAAGGACCTTTATGCATCATAGCAATAATCCATTTTGCGCCTTTTGCCCGTGCCGTTTGAATATCATTTTTCATCCAATTTATTTGAGCTTCAGTGAAATCATTGTACTGAAGGGAATTTTCATTTGTGTTAAGCATTACAAAATGAGTGTTACTGTAATCATATGAATAATAAACACCATTTGTGGTATCGGAACCTACTGCTTGAGAAAGATCGAAATGATCAACAAAGGAATTTTTGTTACTTTCATGATTTCCAGCAACTGGTGCCATTGTGGTGTTAAGCATTCCATTTCCTATATTGCTGAATAGCCAATCCCATTGGTATTCCTTGCTTCCATCATCAACAATATCGCCATTTAGAGCTATAAATTTTGAATTTGGCACGGTACTCATAGCTTTCTTAAATGTATCAGCGGAAAGTTCTGCTTCTCCAATTTCTTTTGCCTGAGGATCTGCGAGATCAATAAATGAAAAAGCGCCATTTGATGGAGCGGTTTGAAATGTACCCGTACTCCAAAGACCTAATGAGGAATCTCCAACTCTATAGCAGTAAATCGTATTAGCTTTCAAGCCACTGGCTTCTGCTTTGTGTAGAAACTCAAGTTTTGTGTTAGTTGTCCCTGAAGGTGCAGGAGCATCAGTTTTATTAGTTGGTATTGCTACTGAGCCTTTAAAAGTTTTAGCTTTAGAAAAGTCTGGTAGACCTAATCCTTTTTCAACTACTTGCAGGTCGCTTCCAATTGATTTTCTTGAAGTATACCAAGTAAATCCCTTTGAAGATTTAGAGTTACCATTAAAAGTGATTGCTACTTTTGAAATTGTTCCTATTGGCGCATTTGCATCAGCGATAGGAGTTGTTGTTTCAGCTGCGTAGGTAGTAATACATGACCCAATAATTGGAACTGTTATAATGCCTAGAGAAAGTCCAAGAGCCAAATTACTTTTTAAATTTTTCATATTTCTCCTCCTTAAATATATAAAGTACATATTTAAATAGTAATGTGTTTTAATAATTTTAATAATCATATCTAAGTAAAGATTTGTTAATTATGTAAATTCATTGTTACGGATTGTTAATAATTCACTTTATAAAGGTGAAAATTCAATAGAAGGTAATAATATTGCGTTAATATAGACATTATGAGACATAAGATGAAAATCACAAAAGCAACAAAAAAATAGAAGCTATGATTAAAAAAACACTGTCTAATAATTAGTGTGAAGTTAAAATCTATATTTTATACAATATCCACTTACAAGTTTTCAACTCATATTTAATTTCAAACAGCCTCAGAGCATCTCCAATCAAACTCTGGCATTTAAAAACAATCATATTATTTCCTGCAAGCTTTTCCATTTCTTTAACAATGACTTTATCTACCTTTATCACTTTTAATGGTTCATCATCTACTTGTAATCTAAATCTTAATGGCCTTATATCCCCCTTGTTATCAGTATAAGAAATCATTTCAATAGGTTGTGCTAAAATCCTCATATACACCCTCCTCCTCTATAACATAGAACTCATTAAAGGATAGTCCTCTTCTCCTATGCCACCACACATAGGACTTAAACCTGAATGAAGAAAACATGATTTAACAACAGCTTTGGATCCATATTTTAATCTAATTGCATCTACTGTTTTATTTATTCTTCTATCCTTTTCATAATTAAAATTGTCTAATAAAGCGCATTGGTAAAAGTCATTTCCACAAAAATCTGTTATATGTACGCCTAAATGTCTTATTGGGTTACCTTTCCATACATTATCAAATAGATAGCAAACAACTTCATATATCTTTCTTGTTGAGTCCGTGGCAACACTTAATTTCTTTTGACGAGAATAAAAAACTAAATCACTTCCTCTTATACTTACTGAAACTACATTGCAACAATTTTGTGAATCTCTTAATCTCATGGTTACAGTTTCACATAAAGAAAGTAACACTTTATGGGCGGTTTCCGTATCTTCAACATCAAAAGCTATAGTTGTAGAATTACCTATACCTTTCATTTCAATAACATTACTCTTTCTAACTTCTGAAAAGTCTATTCCATTAGCATAGTTCCAAATCACTTGTCCATGGCTCTTTAGTTTATTTCTTAAAATTTCCACATCATAATTTGCTAAATCCCCTATGGTATTGATATTTAGATTATGTAATTTAGGTGCTGTAGCTCTACCAACCATAAATAAATCTTCCACTGGTAAGGGCCACATTTTACTTTTAATTTCATGAGGAAAAAGTGTATGTATTCTGTCCGGTTTTTTTAAATCTGAAGCAACCTTTGCTAGTAGTTTGTTATTTGATATCCCTATATTTACTGTAAACCCAAGCTCCTTCTTTATCCTTTCCTTTATAGTCTCTGCTAGAATCATATAATCTGGATATAGATTCTCCATATCAGAGAAATTCAAAAAGCTTTCATCCACTGAAAATCTTTGTATATTCGGTGTATATTCAAGCAATATTTCATGCATTGCCGAACTACATTGCATATAAAGCCAATATCTAGGTGGAACAATTACTAAATCAGGACATTTTATTCTTGCATTATGCAGAGTTTCTCCTGTTTGAATATTATACTGCTTAGCAGAAATTGATTTTGTCAAAACTATACCGTGTCTGGACTCCTCATTCCCACCTACTACAGATGCAATTGTTCTTAAATCCAATTTTTCTCCTTGCTGAAGTCTATAAGTTGCCTCCCATGATAGATAAGCACTGTTAGCATCAATATGGAAAATTAAATTACTCATAAATTATCAACCTCTTTTTACTATCTTAATTTAATTATACGAACTATTGTTTGTGTTTATTATATCCTATATTTTAATTTTTTATAAGTGGTTTTTTAAATTTTTATATGAAGCAATAGTAATTACATAGAAATACTTTCAAAAAATTTTATGTGAATTCATATGAATTAAAATTATTTACAATCTAAATTAGAGATATGCTAATGTATATTTAAATAACAGGTAACTGCTGGTTGCAAAAAAGAAACTTGTAAGTGGTAGCATTTGAATTAAATCATTGATAAACTAATTCCAAAAGAAGGAGGAATTTGAGAGTGAAATTATCAGAAAAAATACAACTATTAAGAAAAAATAGCGGCTATTCTCAAGAAAAATTGGCAGAGGAGTGCAATGTCAGCAGGCAGGCAATCTCAAAATGGGAAGCAGATATTGCGTTACCAGAAACTGAAAAACTAATAATATTAAGCAGACTTTTTAGAATATCCATAGATGTATTATTAAAAGATGAATTAGAAATTAATGTAACAAAAGAAGTTTCTTCTTGTGGAAGTGCTAATTGTGATAACAATGATATTGGAGTGTATGAAGGAGTAATCATAAAGGAAAGCATTGCGGATGAATTAATATTGGACTATGTATCTATAAATAAAGTTGAACTTTGGAAGACTAATAGCACACCAAAGTACTGGACAGTTCTCTATTTTACTTCAAGTCAACTGGATTTTCCTGAGCAAATATCAAAAGCAGTTCTTGGCAATGACGGTGGCGTTAACTGGTTTGTTGATATGAAATGTGAAAATACAAAAATCATTGTTTTCCGGGACAGGGTGCTTAAGTATAAAATCGGGAATATTGAAGAAAAAGAGAGGATGTGTGAGGAATGTCGTAAACTTGGGATTCCTGATAACCAGATGAATTGGGGAGAATAGATTAATACAGCTCCTCTAAGGCACGAGAAACACCGTAATAATCTCCAAAAGGCTGATGTAGCAATACCAAAGAGAATGTAGAAGATTGAATAAATTTATTAAGTGTTAAACTTGCTTATGTTCTTGTTATTTTCGTTAAAATAAAAGAACTAGAGCAATCACACTCTAGTTTAGCTGCTATTTTTTACAAGGTACTGACCTTTTTATGCATAATTCTTACATAGATGAAAACTTCAGAACCTCCGGGATGCTTGGAATTATTTATTCCTCAATTGCTACATATTTAATTTCTTCTACTTTTTGATTATTAATAGTAATAATCAGCTTAACTTTATCTTTCACATATGTATATACTCCAGATTTTTCAGTATATTTATTACCATATGCCTTTAACACGTCCTCTAAATTTGAAGCTAGACTAATCCCTTCTTTAGTTGAAACAGTATCATCTAAAAAATCAATAGAGGCCACATAGTCAACCTTGTTCTTTTCGTAAGTATGAAGTTCAAATCCATTGTAGGTGTAAGTCTTCTCCTTACCTTGAAATGCACAGCTATCAGCTTCAAAATAATCATTTTCTTTACCTAGTTTTTTCAAAATAGGAGCTACTTTATCCTTCATAGCAATAGTAATCCCTTTACTTTCAAATGAATATCCTGTAGCTTTTCCGGCTGCTTTGGTTACGCTTTTCCCATTGCCGCAGCCAACTAAAAATATAATTAGTATTATAAATATAAAATTTAATTTCTTCATCTTCATTCTTGTTTCTCCTCCAATAAAACTAAATATCAGTTAATCTTATTTAACTTGTCCACCTACCTTTAGTAAATGTCCATATTTTCTAATCTCATCGTATTGCTGTTTTTTCTTTTCATTATAAAAGTCCATTTTCTTCTCCCAGATTTTATTAAGCTTTTCATCATTTCTATGATCTTCTAATTTATATTCTTTACTTAGAATGCTTCCAAAGTAATCTGCCAATTTTTCTGCTCCAGACACGTTCAAATGCAGTCCCCCATCATAAGTATCCTTTTTATAATCAATGCCGTTTTTGTCTGCAGTTTTAAGAAAATTTATGTACTTTACATCATGTTTTTTTGAGTACTCCTCTATTTGAGTGTCCCACTGTGGGTACCAATAAGGGTATAAAGTTGGTGCTTTTATCAATATTAATTTAATATTATTTTCTTTGCATAGCTTTACCATGCGATCTAGATAGTCATAGGAGTTTTTCCCAAATTGATAATCTCCTAAAACCGGTGCCTTTGGAAAGGTGTTTGCGGGCCTAACATCTGCCCTCATATAATATCCATTATGTGATATCTTGTCCTTATTAAATAGGTATTTAAAGTCATCTTCCTTCAGTTGACTCCATCTGGAGTGATATCTAAGTATTGGAAACAAATAGTCTGCCATATTTTCATCTTTCATACTAGATGCCTTTACAGACTTTAACTTTGTAGATGACATTTTCATACCATCTAAGGTCATTCGATTATAAGCTTCTTTTTGTGGCTCATTATATTTCATGGACAATACATTAAATACTACAACCTTAGGTTTTTCATATTTTAAGGTTTCTTCCAATAGATAATAGGATTGCCAGATTAATTGCTGGGCACTGCCGCGAATGTAACTAGTTATACCATACTTTTGCCATAAGGTAATTGGAGATATATTCTCATAAACTTCGCAATCTCCAATAAGGACAACATCATGGTGTGATTTTTCTTTATAATACTCTTCGATTAAAGAACCTTCTACAACTCCTGACATATATTTTGGTGTGAGTAGCCGTTGTAATATGTATAGACTTAACAATATAAGACACCCTGTCAAAAAACCGATGAGAACTTTCTTGTTTTTCATAATATCCTCCTAGAACTGATTGTAAATAAATTGACTGGAGTCATATCCTACCCCATAAGCTCCAAATATCAGAATGGAAATAAAGAGGGCATAAGTCACAAAGTAACGGAAAACCAGCGGCTTTTCTGCAAGCTTACCTCTTACACTTCCACTTCTTTGAATTAAACTAACAGTAATTAAAATAAGAAGAGCAATTATAAGCACTATATAATCAGCACCGGATAAGCCTAGCTTCATTAAAGACCCATTGAATAATTCACCAATATTAAAATTAGTAAACATTGTCCCAAACATTTTAAAGGTTAATGGTACATCTCTATAGCAATCAAAAAGTCTTAAAGAGCTCATTAACAATAAAGTTCGTAGCACCTGAAACAATCTGAAGGCAAAGGTATCCTTAACAGGAAATTTATTATGAAACCACTTATAAAAAGGCTCACCTTCAAGGGATATTATAATAACAACGCCATTCATAGTGCCCCATACAATAAAGTTCCAATTGGCACCATGCCAAAAACCAGTACAAAACCAAACTATTAATGTGGAAAGGTATACTGGTACACGCTTTCCTATTGCATCCCCAAAATGCTTTCTAGAAAACTTTGATAAATTTAACATAGGTTTGCATACAGAAAGGGGATAAAATAGATAATCCTTAAACCAGGTACCCATTGAAATATGCCACCTTCTCCAGTATTCTATTATATTTTTTGAGAAATAAGGTCTATGAAAGTTTTCCTTAACATTAACCCCTAAGACTTCTGCAATACCAATGGTTATATCGATTCCACCAGTAAAATCCGCATAAAGTTCAAAGGCATAAAAAAGCATACCAACAAACACAAAGGCTCCTTGATATTTATCAGAATTTAAAATTATAGTATTAACCGCCACTAAAATACGGTCAGCAATAATGACTTTTTTAAAATACCCCCACATTATCCTTTGCAGACCAAAGCTAACATTTCTGCCATCAAAAGCATGTTCTTTAAAAAGGCTCTTGGATAAATCATCAAATCTACTAATAGGTCCTTGAACCATCTGAGGAAAAAAAGATACAAATAAGGCCAGTTTGCAAATATTCCTTTCTGGAGGATATTTGCCTCTATAAACATCCATAATATATCCCATAGTTTGGAAGGTGTAAAAGGAGATACCCATTGGTAGTGCAAGCTTCCAAAAGGATAACTGACCTCTACTACCAGAGGCTCTTGAAATGTAATTAACATTTTCTATAAAAAAGTTTGTATACTTTATGGCAGCTAAAACTCCAAAATTCAGGACTAAACAAAGTAGCGTCCACTTCCACTGTTTAGATTTCATAGAAGCCTTATAATCCTTTTTTTCTTCCCTTGACAACTCTTTCTTGTGCTTGGTAATATACTCAGACTGAACTTCCTGTAGGTTACCGATTTTTCTACTAACCACATAAGTTGAAATAGTTGTAAGTAAAATATAGAATAAGTACTTTACTCCTGCAAAAGCATAAAAGGAGTAGCTTGCTCCAAGTAACAGCATCCACTGATACTTTTTAGGAATTAGATAATAAATTATAAATAATAAAATTAAAAAAACTATAAAAGTATATGATGTAAAAAGCATAGAGGCCCCCTGTTAATCTTCATCTAGTAAACGTTCAATTAGAGCATATAAAGCCTTTGCAGAATTAAAATTTTCTGGTATTATTTCTTCTGCAGGTATATAAACATCGAACTCAGTACTAATTTCAGTAATAACCATTATAATATCAAAGGAATCTAACACATGGGTGTCAACCAGGTTATCACAAGTTTCAAAATCAATATCAGGATGCAAGTCTTTTAAAATTTTCAATAAAATTTCCATATTTTATCTCTTCCTTTTCATACAACTTATTTTTTCTCTTAAATAAACTCTATCAATTTTTCCATTTGCCGTTAAAGGCATAGTCTCCAAAACTTCAATATAGCTTGGGAGCATATATCTTGGTAATCTTTGCTTCAAGCTAGTTATAACTGTATTTGTGCTTATTTCCCCTACATAGTAAAGTACAATTTTTTCTTTCTCTTTGTAATAAATACAGCAGGAACTTTTTATGCCTTCTATCATATTTACATTAACTTCAATTTCTGCTAGTTCAATGCGATGACCCATATGTTTAATTTGATAATCTTTACGCGAGACAAAGATTAATTCTCCATCTTCATTATATTTTCCAAGGTCACCGGTTCGGTAGATAAGCTCTGGGTAAACATGATTTAAAGGATTTTGAACAAATACCTGGTGAGTTTTTTCAAAGGAATTATAATATCCTAAAGTAAGGGATGTACCTCTAACACAAATTTCCCCCATTTCACCTATAGATGGCATGTTATTCTCCTTGTCTAATAATATAATTTCTGTATTTTTAAAGGGCCGTCCAATAGGTATAACCTCGCCTTCTTCAAAAGCACGATTTACTTCAAAATAGCAACACATACCTGTTGCCTCAGTGGGTCCATATAAGTTTACAAATTTAGCACTTGGCAGGGTTTTTCGCCAAATATTAAACTGCTTAATTGGAAAAACCTCACTTCCGAAGGCAATAGTATGTAAATATTTAGGAACTACCTTAGGAATTGCTCCAAAGGCAGAAATCATAGTTAAAGCTGAAACTACCCAGCATACTGTATTTATTTCATATTCATTTAAGAACTCTACTAATTTAATAGGGAACATAAATAACCTCTTTGGAATAATATAAGTTGTTGCTCCAAATTTTAAGGTTGGATATAGTTCCTTTAAACAAGCATCGAAGTATAAAGGAGATTGATTGCCAAAGATTGTATTTTCATTGAAGCCTAAAACCTCTGATAAACTTTCCGTATAATCAATTACTGAACGGTGACATGCCACAACTCCTTTGGGAATACCAGTTGAACCTGATGTAAATACAATATAAATAGGATCTGTATCTATGGCAGCATCTCGAACTTTACTTATCACAGACTCCTCAATGCTTGTACCTTTTATTTCATCATAAATATATACAGCTCCAGTATAGTCAAGGGTTTCCACAAGGCTTTTATATTTTTCATCACAAATAATGGCCTTTGGATTCAAGTTTTTTAATATTAATTCAATTCGAAGTAGTGGCATCTCTTCATCAATAGGTACATAATAGTTTCCTCCATATACCACCCCATAAAATGCTACTATTGCCTTTGGATGCTTGTCCATAAACACAACCACAGGCTGTTTATAAATTCCCTCTCTATTTAAAAAGGTACCGATTGCTCTCCCCTCGTCATATACTTCTTGAAAAGTAATACTAAATTGCTCATTTGCATAAGCGATTTTATTAGGAAGCTTCCTTACTGTATGTTCCAAATACTCCAAAACATTATATTGCATAATTATCTCCTTACTTTGCCTCTAAATATTTGTATTCACCTTTTAGTGATTTCTCACATGCAAGAATGCAAGCCTTTGCCAGCACCTCCAAAACATCTATGTAATCTGGGCCAATGGGGTAATCCCTTTTAATAAGGGATAACTCCGTGCAGCCTAAAACAATTACCTCAGCTCCATTTTCTCTTAATTCCTTAGAAGCAAAGGTGAACTTACTCATGTCAGCGGTTTTTCCTGCCTTGATATCTTTATAAATCAAATCCATAACAGCCTGCTGTGACTTTTTAGAAGGAAGAACAACCTTAATGCCTACAACAGTTAATTCTTTTTCAAATATTTTGCTAGAAATTGTTCCATCCGTAGCTAAAATACCTACTTTGCTAATTTTATTTTCTTTTAAATATAGGGCAGTTTCTCTCACCATATTAATAATTGGCACTTTAATTTCTTTAATCAAAGAATCATAAAAACAATGAGCTGTTATGCATGGAATTGCAATGTAATCTACTTTTTGTTCTACAAGCTGCTTACCAATATTCATAATTGGAACAATAGGACTAGCTTTACATTTTCCTAATATATAATCAGTACGATCAGGAATAGAAGGACAATTATATATAACCATTTCCAAATGATCACCATCGCACTGTGCCTTTGTCATTTTTATAATCAATTCTAAAAAATATGCTGTAGCAATAGGACCTAATCCACCAATTACACCTAGTTTCATTCAAAATCAGCTCTTTTCTAATACATTATTATATTTACTTTAGGAATCTAAAAGTAAATAACAATTCAAAATAGACTAGCATATTGACTAGTTATTTATTTGAAGCTACTTTAGTGGAGTTGAAGGATATTTAGTTGCATCCCAGGTATGACTGTTATCATTTTTTTCTGAATATTCCTTTAGTTGATTATCCGTTAGCATAAATAAACTGTAAGGCACTGTGTCACCCTTATGTGGGGTTGTATCAAAGTGATACCAACCTTGGCCATAATCTACCAAATTCCAATAATGGTGTCCATCACTCTTTTGAATTTTCTTATTTGGAATACTTGCTCTAGTCAGTAGTTCCTGTGCAGTTGAAAAATAAACAAAGCAATCTCCTGAGCCTAAAGTTAGTCCCTGAATAGCAGCTTTAACCCAATCTGATTTGTCGGAACTGTCCGAATAAATAATATGATTTTTGTTCCATTCGTAGATTGCCTTTGCTTTTTCCTTTTTAGACATGCCCTCTTTTATAATGATTGAAAGCACATCATCTGCTAACTTATCTAATTTCTGGTTATTGCTAGAAGACTCCTCTGCTGTTTCCTTTGACTTTTCCATAACGGTAACAGTAGTTTTTACAGTATTAGTATTACCAGAAGAATCTTTTGCCTTATAAACTACATAATACAAGCCTGCTTTTTTCAGATTAACCTCACTGCTGTCCACCTGTAGTTTTGCACCCTTATCTGCATTATCTGTAACAGTTACACCTCTTTTATAGGAAATTGTATCACCTATGTAAACAGTCTGATTATGAGTGCCTTGAATTTTGGGTGGCTCTAAATCTGCTTTACTTTTTTTACTTGAGTAGTCAGTGCAAACAAAAGCTACCCCCCCACACACAATTATCAAAACAATTAACTTAAATCCAATCCTTTTCTTGTTGTACCCTATTCTCATATTGTAATCATCCCCAATATATGATTTAAATCTTTCTATAGTAGCAGATTATAACCTCATTTCGTGCACAGAATATTTAAAATCCATAGTTAATATACCAAACATATATTTCAAAAGTGTCTTATAGTTGTTTCAACGTTGTAAAATATCTATTATAAGTTAATGGTGTAAAGCTATGCCCGTGGTATTCGTTGCATAAAAAAAAGAGCTTTCTTTTGTAGAAAGCTTCATCTAATGGAAAAGTTAGAACCTCAGAGGTACTATAAGAGCACTCACAATGTAGTTTCACAGCTATTTTTTAATTTTTTACCTAATACATTAATTATACTTTTTAACATATAACCAAATCCTTTTTTCAAGCTTACCTAGCGCATAATAAATTGAACCAGATTGGATTTTAGTCCAACTATCCATGTGTTTTACTTGTATAAATTTCTGAAAAGAAAAGCTGTTGCACTATTTTTTAGTGCAACAGCCACTTGTCTACATGTAAAAACAAGCTTCCTATAACTTAATTCTTTTCACAACTTCTTCCAAACTATTGGCAATATCCTCTAGTTCTTTGCTTGTATTTGAAATACTGTTCATTACTACACCTTGCTGATCCATAGATGCAAAAACCTCTTCTGTAGCAGCTGCTGATTGTTCTGAAACTGCTGAAACAGATTCAATTGAATTAACTATTTCATTTTTATCCTTATCCACTTTTGATATATTTTCAGTAAGTTGAGTTATTTTAATCAAAGTATTATCAATAGAGTGTTCTATACTTGTAAAGGTTTTATCAGTTTGTTCCATTGCCTTATCTACTTCAATTATTAGATTTTCTCCAATGTTCATATTAACCTTAGCGTTATCAATTTCTTTTTGAATCTCATCAATAACACTTGCAATTTCTTGAGTTGAAAGAGCTGTTTGCTCTGCTAGCTTTCTTACCTCATCAGCAACAACTGCAAAACCTTTACCTGATTCACCTGCACGTGCCGCCTCTATAGCAGCATTTAATGCTAAAAGGTTAGTTTGAGTAGCTATTGCTTGAATTGAGTCTACTATTTCTCCAATTGAAGCTGATTTTATTGAAAGGCTACCTATATTATTCAAAACATTTTTTGTAGCAACATTGTTTTTCTGAAGCTTGTCCTTTAATTCTTTAAAAGTATCTTTACTATTTTGGTTAGTATCCTTAACGTCCTGTGATAATACTTTTACTTCTGATGAATTATTAACAGAAACCTCAATTTCATTAGCAAAGCTACATAATCTTTCTACACTATCTTGTGCATCTGTAGCTTGAGTTGAAGCCCCTTTTGCTAATTCTTGCACGGTTTGAGTAACAGCTTGTATAGACTTGACAGCTTCATCCGTGTCTGAAGACATTTGCCCGGAATACTTAAAAATCTCATCAGAATCGTTCTTTATAAGTGTTGCTATTTTTCTTATTTCCTCTCTTAAATTAATTATGGAGCCTCCAATTACGCCCATTTCTCCATGGAATTTTTCTATCTTTAAATAGTCATTATTATAAGTCAAATCAAAATCTGCAGTTTTATTGATAATATCCGTTATTATCAATAATGGTGCAGTAATTTTTTTACTAATAAAATATGATATAAGTGAAAAAACACATACTACCACTATTATACATATGGCTAATTGTATCATTGCTTTCATAAAATCATCATCTAATTCCTGTTTCTTTGCTGAAACTGCGGAATCAACATCATCAGTATAACTGCCTGTACCGATAACCCATTTGAAAGGTTTAAATTCTAAATTATAGCCTCTCTTTGAAACTGCCTTAGTTTGACCTTTTCTAGGAAACCAATAGTCAGTATATCCACCACCATCCTCCATTCCTTTTTTATTAAATTCTTGTATAAAAAGACTTCCTTTTTTATCTTTCTCATTACTTCTGTTAGTACCTTCAAGATTTGATCCATATAGAACTACGCAGGTACAGTCTTCTGTATGAGCCCAAAAGTAATTGTCTGTATCATATCTTAACCCTCTTAATTGATCTGCTCCAAGTTTTTTTGCTTGATCTAAAGTTAGCTCACCTTTTTCATATCTACTATATACTCCAGCTAGCATGGATGTAGAGTTTTCCACTTGACTTTTTAACTTCTTGTCAATATCACTTCTCATAGTATCTTCTAAGTTTGATAGCATTTTATCCCTAGTTTTGTAATTTTCGACAATTACAAAGCATCCAATGATTAAAGAAGTAAATATTACTGTAGTGATAGTCATAAGTATTACTTTAGTGCTCATTTTTTTCATAAATTGCCGCCCCCCTAATTTCCAAACATTAGCTTTTGAATGGTTTTGTGATTATTATTCAATAATATATTAAAAACCAAATTGCGTCAACTTTTTCATAAATTAGCTTTTATTCGACATAGATGCACATATCTTTAGAGTTATATTAATTACTGTTTTTCCAGAAAGATTTACACCTCAAGGGTGTTAAGTAAATAATATGCCATCTTTTCTCTGATGTAATTTAAATATAACCATTCTTGCTATGGGTTGTGCAACCAAGGACTCAACTGCAAATGAAATAGTAAAGTTTCGTGGCCATTTATAAAAAAAATGTAATTAAAACTAAAGCAATCACACTAATCCAGATAAAAGGAATTTCTAAAATTTTGCAAGTAAGTTCTTAAATTTGAAATCCCCTCCTAAATATGTTACTCTACCCTAGAGGTGTTACACATGAAGAAATTAATAAAAGTGGTTGGAGCTATAATCGAAAATGATAATCAGGAGATACTATGTGCCCTTCGTTCTCCAAAGATGAATATGCCTAACATGTGGGAATTTCCTGGTGGAAAAGTAGAAGTAAATGAAAGCCTTGCTGAGGCTATTGTTCGTGAAATTCAAGAAGAATTAAAATGCACCATTGAGTATGAAGAATTGTTCAACGATAATACTCATGAGTACGAAGCATTTATTGTAAATTTGATAACTTTAAAGTGCAAGATAATAGCTAGTACACCAGTTGCAACGGAGCATTCAAAGCTTATTTGGCTAAAAAAAGAGAATCTAGAGTCATTAAAATGGGCTCCTGCTGATATTCCAGCTGTTAAGCAGCTTTTATCAGAAAAGGTATAGCAAAATCCTGCTATACCTTTTTTGTGAATTCTGTATATAAATCTATGGGCATTTCATTATAACAGTTATGGGTTTCTCCACTTCATAATCTGTAAAATATTACACCATAGAGTTAGTTGTGAAACAAAGTTGAGCTTGCTACATGCCCTGGGGATGCTATCATAAGTCTATTTACGATAAATACCGACAAACACCAAAACTGGATGTCCACTTGTTGCATATGGTGCACATTTATTTGCATCATAACTAGGATTGCTACCATAAACCTCACAGTTACTAAAGAACTCAACATAACCTCCATACTTAGCACGGTTATCTCCCTGAATATCCAAATATGCGTAATTATTAAAATAGAAAGGACAACCAAATCTAATTATAGCTTTTGCTCCATCTTCGATTTTGTATACAACCTTACCTTCGCTTCCGAAACATCCACAGCCATCCTTTAATTGAAACATATTCCAATCCCCGTTTTTTAATTGTTGTGGAGGATTAGTGCCCCAGCATCCATGGTAAGCAGTTTTACTTTCAAGGGTAAGATGAAGAGGATCACTGCACGTAACAAAACATTTACATGAATAATCCATAAGGTTTCCCCCTAAATAGCTTATTATATAATCGTATATACAACAGTATAGGATTATATATACATTATATGAAATTTCCAGTATGGGGTGTTTTATTACCTTTAGCTAATTTTTACATAAATAAAAAAATTAGCATTCATGAAGTCGTTTCGAAACAAAGTTGAGCTTGCTAGCTCCTATGTATAACATTTTTTCATCATTATCTTCAACTTTTGAAGCAATCTCTACTGCATTAATAGCCATTTCATTTTTATCTGTACTACTTTTCATTAAGGGTAAAATATAAAGCTGCCTCCTTATCGCTTTAATAAAATTTTATCTTCTTCAACATCAATAATTACAGATGCGCCTTTTAGAAAGTCCAATCCCAAAAGACCATTCACTCTATCATTTGGATCAATTTCACCAAAATCAACCTTAAACTTATTAATATTAATATTACCGCAAGTAACCTTATCCATATTCTTTCTTAATGAACTGCACATAGTGCCTCCTAATCCAAAAGCATTTACTATTTCATCATCTAAAGAATATTCTGTGTTCAGTTCTTCAAGAAATATTGGTGAAATTATTGAATGTGACGCTCCTGTATCTACGATTACATCTTTTACTACTACTTCTTTTCCCTTATGAAAAAGAGCTATATCTGTATATAAAAGTCCATGTTTAAAGGTTAATTTCACCATTTACATCTCTCCTCTTATTCCTATATATTTAATCATTTTTATTTCAACTTTTCCTTTAGCAGTGCTATATACATACTGTCCTTTCTTGCATTTAAGGTGTTCTTTCATAGCTTCTTTTCCATCCTGCATTACTTTAATTAAAGCTAGTTCATCTACTACTTCCTTATCTTCCTCAATGTGATACTCTATAACTTCAAACTTTACGAAAGTATTTGGGTATTGCTTTCTTATTTCTTCCCATTTCATATATACTCAACTCCTATCACTTTACTCATAGAGCTATTTTCCATAACAAAAGTGCCTGCCATTACAGAGATTATACTTAAATATATTTTTTTATCCAATAGTTTTTTAATTTTATCCATTTCTTAATTTCCAAAAATTAAGTAAAAATAAAGTCTACTTTAGGATTAATTTCCGTCACACTTATTCTTTCTTTCATTATAGCATGAATTAACCTAGTAATATTACGTTTATAGTATTGACTAATTTCGGAAATATATGCAAACTTATATTCTTGTTATTTCTTTTTAAATAAAAAACTAGAGCAATTAAACTCTAGTTTAGCTGTTATTTTTTACACGGGTCTTATCCCTTATAGAACTTGAAAATTTGTTCCCTGGTGTGGTTGTGAGGGGGCGCCAACTTGCTAAAATGAATAAATGCGCTAGATTGGATGCTTCAAAAATAAGCAGTAGGGTGTAAATGTCACTTGTCACGTGCCTGGCACCCTATTATCTGGCACCCTATTATCTCTACAAAAGTATCATAGTAGGCTATTTGTTTGCCCATATCAGTAGTTTGACTTTCAGTTAAGAAGTTTGGATTTGAACTTTTTTCCCACCAACCTACTTCCATATGAACTATGTTATCAAGCAATTTATCACTTATAATTACTTGCACCTCTATTTCTCCATTGGCAGACTTTAATATAACAACTTCTTCATCAACTAAATTATGATTTTTAGCAGTATCCTCACTTATATTTGCAATAGCCATTGTATCCACATCTTTAAAGCTTTGAGACATCAGAGATCTTTTAGGATGTGTAGTTAAAAGTCTAAGCTTAGTATTTTTATCATTAATATAAACAGGCATTGGACTTAACTTATCATTTTTTGCCATTTCAGAATATATCTCTATTTTCTTTGATGGTGTTTGAAACATTAGATTACTCCATGCAACATCATTTTCTTTTATAGTTACATATTCATTTTTTATTTTTTCAAGGGTTATCCCCTTCTCTTCTAAAGGTTTTATTATTTCACCTAAATATTCTTTCTTAGATACATACGGATACGCTTCCATTTCCATTTTTCTTGCCAGCTCCCTAAAGAAATAGTATTCATCCATCAACTTATGCTTTGGCTCCACACATTTCTCATTATATAATATGTATGGATTGCTCATGGAGGTATATAATAAATCCTCTGTCTCTAAGGTATTAGTGCATGGAATAAATAAATCACAATGCTTTGCTGTGTCAGTTAAAAACATGTCTATACATACCTTAAATTCTATACTCTTAAAAGCCTTTGTAAATTCATTTAAGTTAGTCCATTGATTAAGAGGATTGGCTTTGCTTATGAATATAGCTTTTAAATTATCTTTTGCAAAACTAGGAAACTGGTGCAAATCAAAGGTTCTTTCCTTGGAGGCATATTTATAACTATTGTATGGATCTAAATTTAATACATCAGTATATATCTTATTATTGTAGTTCACCCCTCCACCTTTTTTTCCTACACTTCCTGTTATAGCTGCTAAAGCATCTATAGCTCTTACTGCGTTGCCCCCATTTTTATATCTCTGAACTCCATAGCCTATATATATGGTGCTGTATTTTTCTTTAGCATAAAGGTAAGTAAGTTCTTTTATTCTATTTAAGTCAACTCCACATTCATGGCATAAATAATTTATATCCAGAGTGTCTAAATAAGCCTTGTACTCATCAAAACCTACAACATTTTCTTTTATAAATTCTGTATCCTGCAGATTTTCCTGTATTATTATTTTTGACATTGCCATTGCAAGGGCAGCATCTGTAGATGGATTTGTCTTTATATGAATGTCAGCAATCTTTGCAGTATCAGTATAAATAGGATCTATTACTATAATCTTTATACCTTTTTCTTTTGCCTCTTTTATTCTATGAAACAACTGTATGTGGGAGTTTGCGGGATTTTTACTCCAAAGTATTATATTCTTTGCATTTAAAACATCATCTATAAAATGTGCCTTGTTATATCCAAAATCATATTTTTGAGCTTTAGTGCCAGCACTCCAGCAGGTTCCGCCATCAGCTCTAGTTATGCCTCCATAGAAGTTGAAAAATATATCCTCTATCCCTTTTAATATTGATCCTGAACCTGATTCACTATAATGCATCACACAATTGGAAGAATAATTTTCTTTATAATTTTTTAATTTATCTGCAATTATATCTAAAGCTTCTTCAAAGCTTATATTTACCCATTTTCCCTCTTCTTTTTTCATGGGAGAGTAAATCCTGTCTTTATCCTTTAATCTTTTTAAATGGTTTCTTCCCTTATCACACATTATACCTTTTGTGTAAGGATGATTTTTATCCGCTTCTATTTTTACTACTTGGTTATTCTCAACATGTACATTAAATTTGCAGCATCCAAAGCAGTCAAGAGTACATCCATTACTTTTTATCAATGACAACACCCTTCCTACATTTTCTATTAGGTATTATACCATATGCAATAAAAAATCTCCTTACCTTAAAGTAAAGAGATAATGAACATTATTAGATTCTAGTTTCGTTGTTATTTTTTTACAAGGGTCTAGTATCTTATTAAACTTGGAAGTTTGCTTTCAAGTTATGTTGCTAATGTTTCTCTTTATTCAGTTCATATAGTTTTTGAACTTCTTCCCTTTTCAATTCAGTAATTTCTACTATATCGTCTATGGTAAAACCCTTTTTAATCATTTTATTTGCATCAGCTAATTTACCTTCTTTAATACCCTGCTCAATGCCATCTTTTCTTAATTCCATACCTACTCTAGTCATTTTTAATCTCTCCTTCAGTTTTAAAACGTATTCTTTATCAATAAACTTATCTGAAATGCCAACTATTGCTCCTATGTATAACATTTTTTCATCATCATCTTCAACTTCAACTTTTGAAGCAAGCTCTACTGCATTAATAGCCATTTCATTTTTATCTGTACTACTTTTCATTAAGGGCAAAAATATTAAATTTAACCTGTCTCTTTCTGTTAATTTCACTTTCAAATCTACTTTCTCTTGTAAATCTGAAAATATCTTATCCCCATCAAAAGCTTTCATATATACATTGGAAACTTGATAATTTATTGAACCAATGTTAATATTATTCTGTGCTTTTTCAATATCACCAGAATAGATTACTGCAGTATTAATTTGTTTTTTATCTTTTTTATATAATCTAGCATCATAAAGCAGAAAACGTGTTAGATTCTCATTTTTATTAGTAGTTTGAAATTCTAAGTGCAACAAACTTTCATCTTCTAACAAGAAAATAAAATCCATAACCTCTTCACTAACTTCTATTACAGGAAGCTCGGAGGGAATTACTGCTTTAATTCTAGCTGTATGTAATCCATAAAAATCTAAAGCTGCATCTTTAAAAGCTTCAGACATACATTTCATTATAATATCATTATTCTGATAGGCTATTTCCATAAACACTACCTTCTCTCTATTATATCATAGATCTATGTGTTTATAGTATTGACTAATTTAGGTAAAATATGCAAACTTATATTCTTGTTATTTCTTTTTAGATAAAAAAACTAGAACAATTGCACTCTAGTTTAGCTGTTATTTTTTCACAAGTATCTAGTACCTTACATAACTCAGAAGTTTGCTTTCAAGTTATGTTGCTACTCTCTATTTTTATTTAGAACATATTTCACTTGCTTTATTAATTGTTCCTTATCTGGTATATATTTTACATAAGTAGAAGCAAAAATATTTGTACTTAATCCCCCTAGTGCATACTCTGCTACAATTTCATCCTTACTTGTACAAAGCAATATACCTATAGGTGGGTTATCACCTTCATCATTTACTTCCATAGCATAATAATTAACATACATGTTCATTTGTCCAAAATGCTCTGGCATTAGGTTTGTCATCTTTAAATCTATTAGAACATAAAACCTCTACCAAGCTCAAGTAAAAAATGTTCGATTTGCATTATCAGAGCCTTTTCTAAATCTTTTTCTAAAACAGGCTTATCTTCAGGTAACCCTAAAAATTCAAAAACATATGGGTCTTTTAACATATCCTTAGGAGTATTGAAGGTTATACCCTGCTTTGCAAGTTCTAATACCTTTTCTTTATTTGCTTCACCATTTGAAAGTAACAATCTTTCAAAAAGTGAGGTTGAAATCTGCCTTTTTAGCTCTCTAACAGACCAGTTTGAATTTATGGTTTCTTTCTCATAAAATTTCCTAGCTTCCTCATCTGGAATAGATAATAATTCACAATAATGTGTCCAGCTTATTTGTCCAGTCACTGACTGGACACTTTTATATGTTAGATAAAATTTTCTCATGTTAAATAAATTCGAACGTGAAAACCCTTTTCCTAATTCCTTTGTAAGGTGTTTAGATAAATTCAAAATCAGTTGCCTACTTGTTGTATCATCAAATTTTTTATTTTGTTCAAACTCAACAATTGTCTTACCTATTTGCCAATAAGCTAGAATAAGTTCATTATTTACTTGCCTTGCAATATTTTCACGAGAAGTAGTAATTATAGATTTTATTTGAGAAACTATATTTTCACTTTCATTCAATTTAAGGTTTTCTAATGATTTTTTTCTACAAGACCAATATTATTAAAATGATTATGTTATATCTTGAATTCCCTCAAAATAAAAAACTAGAGAAATTAAACTCTAGTTTAGATGTTGTTTACATTTGTTTACAGATGGTTTCTGGAAAATATTACACCTCAGGGGTGGTTGCGAAACGAAGGTGAGCTTGCTAATGTTTCTCTTTATTCAATTCATAAAGTTTTTGAACTTCTTCCCTTTTCAACTCAGTAATTTCTACTATATCTTCTATAGCATAACCTTTCCTAATCATTTTATTTGCTGTCTCAAGTTTTTCATCTTTTCTTAATTCCATACCTACTCTAGTCATTTTTAATCTCTCCTTTAATTTTAAGATATATTCTTTACTGATAAACTTATCTGAAATGCCAACTATTGCTCCTATGTATAACATTCTTTCATTATCATCTTCAACTTTTGAAGCAAGCTCTACTGCATTAATGGCCATTTCATTTTTATCTGTACTACTTTTCATTAAGGGCAAAAATATTAAATTCAATCTATCTTTTTCTGTAAGCTTATCTTTTCTTTGAATTTTTTCTTGTAAATCTGAAAATATCTCATCCCCATCAAAAGCTTTCATATATACATTGGAAACTTGATAATTTATTGAACCAATGTTAATGCCATCCTGTGCTTTTTCAATATCACCAGAATAGATTACTGCTGTATTAATTTGCTTTTTATCTTTTTTATATAATCTAGCATCATAAAGCAGAAAACGTGTTAGATTCTCATTTTTACTAGTTGTCTGAAATTCTAAATGTAGCAAACTTTCATCTTCTAATAAGAAAATAAAATCCATTACCTCTTCACTAACCTCTATTACAGGAAGCTCCGAGGGAATTACTGCTTTAATTCTAGCTGTATGTAATCCATAAAAATCTAAAGCTGCATCTTTAAAAGCTTCAGACATACATTTCATTATAATATCATTATTCTGATAGGCTATTTCCATAAACACTACCTTCTCTCTATTATATCATAGATCTATGTGTTTATAGTATTGACTAATTTCGGAAAAATATGCAAACTTATATTCTTGTATTTCCTGTTAAGTAAAAAAACTAGAGCAATTTATACTCTAGTTTATCTGTTAGCTAATTTTTACATAAATGAAAAAATTAGTGCCCGTGAGGTCGTTGTGAAACACTATTTTTATCGTTTATCCTTTTGCAATGAAAGTTCATTTCTATCGTTCCAGAGGTTGAGTAATGATGATACCACAGGCAATACAATAAAAAATATAATTGATATTGCTAGGTAGAAAATTGATAATATAAGTATTGATACAATGCTTGTAACCGCAATTCCAAATAATATCCAAGTGTATTTATTCCTTCTTGCATTTCTCAACTCATTGATTTCTTTTACTATTTCATTTTCAGTAGCATTCATTACAACATGCTGCATTGAGTGAAAGGTTAAATAGACCATAAAAAATACTACATCATATCCAAGTGCTGGTATCACTTGTTTAGGATTTTCAATAATCCACTTTGTGAAAACGGGCAGTAGTGATATAAAAAAGAGGTAGATTATATTTCGCCATAATACTTTACCATTTACCTCATTACAGAGTACGAATAAATTATGATGTCTTACCCACTGAGAGCCAATAACAATAAAGCTGACAAAAGCACTGCGATTGCTTGAAGTAAGGCAATAATTCCTGTTATATCAAATTCTTTTGGCAGTGGAATGTTAAATGCCATAAGTGTGATTGCAATAGCCATTACCCCATCACTAAACGCTTCAAGCCGATTGCTCGACATTTTCATATTTTCACATCACCTTCTATATTTATTTCTTAAAAGATTTTATCCTCTTGTTTTCTATATTTTACTCCGCGAAGACAATATCATCAACTAATAACCTTCTTTTATTCATGTTAAATCTAACCTGTAAATTCATTGGACAGTGACATCTAATCTGCTATGTTCGCTTAAAACTCCGCTTTTATTGACATGTTTCCATAGAGAGCTAAAAAGGAATCCTTGAGATCTAGTTTTGTATATATAAACTCAAAACTCCTTATTTCAAGGCTTTTCAGCCCTATTACTTATCAACTCTTGTTATCAACACTACCGTCTCTACATGTATTTAGGCAATAAAGTGATACTAACCTTTTATACTTTGAAGAAGATTACACGGGATTTTTTAAAAATATGAGTCAGCTTTATGAACTCTTAAAAAAAGCCGGTTTTAAACATAGTACTTATCTCCCCCTAGCTGCTTATACTATTTCAAAGGAATTGCCTATGAATCAATTGGATAGTATGATTGAGCGAATGGATAATTTATATAATAAAATGAAGAAACTAGCACCACTGAGGTCGTCACGAAACGAAGTTATAGTAATCTTTATAGCCACTGCTTTCTCTTTAACATTAAAATTAATGCAATTACAGATGTAGGAATCATAATCATTCCAAATACTATGAAAAACCCTCGTAAATCATCATGTAAGGGTATACCACCTACATTCATGGAAAACAATCCACCCACAAGTACCATAGGTAAGGTTATAACTTGAACAATAGTAAAGGTGCGCATTAAATTATTAGATCTATGGTTGGCAAGTGCAGCGAAAGTGTCCTCCACAGATTCTATTATCTCCTTATAGTTCTCAAGCATGTTCCAAATTTGCTCAATTTTATCAGTGATGTCATCAAAGTATAGTTCGCTGTTTTCCGGAAGATACTTTCTAATAGTTTTTTCTAGCGTAAAAATAGCTGGTCTTAATGGCTTAATTACCATCCTATAGTTAATTATCTGTATTTTTGTATTTGAAATGTTTTCAAGCATTGATTTACTTCTATCATCAAAAATGTTTTTATTGATATTATTAATGATTATTCCCATTTTGTCTATCATTGGAAAACAATAATTAAGTAGTCTCTTGATAATCTCATAAAGGAGCAATGCTGATCCTTGGTTCATATAGATTTCTCTATTCTCCTCATTATCGTAACACATGGTTGACAGAACAGTTAGGGGTTTAAGTTCTCCTTCATGAAGTGTTATTATATAATTTTTACCTATAAATATATCAATCTCTTCAGAATCAAGTCTTAAAGATTCTTTTTTATATCGAGGAAGATGTAAAACTATAAAACAATAGTCATCATCATCATCAATCTTTGACCGTTGATGCTCTGTTAAGCAATCTTCTAGATGTAGATCATGAAAGTCGAATTCCATATGTAACTTATCAATTGATTTCTTTGTAGGTTTTACAATATCAATCCATCTAAGTTCCTTATGCTGTATGTCCTTAATATCATCAAAAACAACTTTAGAGTTAATATCATTTTTTTTAGTAGTAAAAAGCTTCATGTTTTACCTCCAATCTGTATACGTCATATCTATATATTTATCATACTTCAAATTTCATTATTAATTGTTTTCAACATTTCAACCTTAAAGATTACCCTCATTTTAAAATATCAATTTTATTCTTAGGGTAATCTCTTACCACATCTAGAAGTTCTGTATCTTCGGGGTAATTCTCAATATACTCATGCTTCATTATTTTTCATTGATCTATATAGATCTTGTTCTAATTTATAACTTTTATTGTCAATGTGCTTCAATCATTGCAAGTAGCAAGTTGCATTTTTAAACAGTATTTGAAGAACAAACCTTCATCAATGGAAATGCTCCCCTTTTTTCTCTTACAACTCATTGAAATATACCAATAACAACTTTCAAAAACTGAAAGGTAAGGAGGGTATTAGGACCTAATCAGTCTTCAGGTGCTGTTTTGGGCAGTAGCCAAACAAGCCCAAGGCAAAGCATAACAATTGAAGCAACAACCAAAACACTTACAGTCATGGCCGTTACGTTTCCATATTTCCCCTGAAGGTTGAAGTAGATAGTTGTGATAACAGCTGAGCCAATGGCTGCGGCAAGTTGCTGTACTGCGCTTAGAGAACCACTGGCACTCCCAGCCTCATCTTGATTTATATCGCCGAGAGCAACATCATAAATGCTACTGAAACAAGCGCCCATACCTACACCAAAAATAAAGATAGCAGGAGCAGTCATCCAAGTGTTAACAGCGGTACCTTTAACAAAGATTGTAGCCCAAAGCCCAAGAGTACCAAATAATGTAGTGAAAAGTCCAATAATGACTAGCTTACGCCCAAGTGTTTTGAGCAGTGGTCGACAAACTATTGAAGCAGTCACAATGCCAATTGCCATTGGTGACATACCAAATGCTGCTTCAGATGGAGTGAGGTGAAGTACCATTTGAAAAAATAAAGATATGACATATGCCAAGCCATTTACAGCTGCAAAAAACGCAAGTCCTAGTATTAAGCCGGAAGTAAAACCCTTATTAGTCAATAATGACGGTTTTATTAAGGGATTTTCAGCGTATTGTTGACGAAAAGCAAATGCTATAAACATAACTACGCCTATGATAATACTAGCAATTGGAAGAGCTGTCCAACCATTAGTTGGTCCTTCAATTAAACCAAAAATCAAGCCTAACATGGTCACTGCCAAAAGAGCTGATCCCAAAGCATCAAGACGCTCGTCAACATTTGGAGTATCATGTGGTAGTATCTTTAAAGCAGCAATCAAACCAATTATCCCAAGAACAATATTAATAAGGAAAATGGGACGCCATCCCAGTCCAGCAATGTTGGCGTCGATAATGAACCCACCCAAAATTGGTCCAAAAACAGATGCAAAAGACATAATCGGTCCAAAGACACTGAAGGCACGTGGTAGTTGTTCACGAGAGAACGTTGCTACCAAAATACTCATTCCTTGTGGAATCAGTAGAGCACCAAAGCTGCCCTGAATTAGTCGGCCTATGACAATCATGCTTGGGTTAATAGCAAGGCCACAAAATGCAGAAGCTGTTGTAAAACCGGTGATGCCGATTAAAAATAACCGGCGTTTGCCATAGCGATCACCTAATCGCCCACCAATGACAAGTAATATACCCATTGCTAAAGCATAACTGGCACCAAGCCACTTTATTAGCGACTCACCTCCACCAATACTTTGAACAATTGATGGAGCACCTATATTAGTTATTGTTGAATCCATTAGGTCGAGAATATCCGCAATAAGAACAACCGCCAATATTGCTCGCAGGAGACCTGTTAACTTAGTGGGGTCGGCAGAATTCTTAATAGATTTTTGGTTAGTTTTATTAGTTGAGTTTTGAATTGATGATGAATCTGATTTCTTCATAAAAATCTCCATTCCGTCGCTGTCGCTGGCGACACAAATAGTGGTGAAAAAATGGTGTACGACTTGTACCACTTTCGATATTATTAAACTGTGGAGAAGAAACACTTAAAGGTACAGTAGGATGAGTTTAGGATTTTTCCTCTGTGATTAAAACTGTATAAAAATGGGCATAGCAAATAAAGGCACTGTTTATGCAATTATTTTGCTGCAGCGCCTTCATATTATGCTGCCTTAATTATTCTTCTTCGTCAGGTTTATCTTGTGATTGGGTAGGGTGTTCCCCCTGCCCTCTGCTCATTCCAGGATGATTCAGTCCCATCTCAATACGAGGATCAAATTGTCCATCTCTGGAAAATTCTCTGCGGTCTGGGCAATTGGGCTGCATAACCAAATGATTGTCAAACGGATTGCCTCCCCTCTCTCGTGGGTCTAAATCGGATTGAGGCAGCTCATCACCAAGTTGAGCTTCAAGCGTTTCGATGATACGGTTAAGATAGCTACTCAAATTTTCTTGCTCTTCTTTATTCAAACATTCAAACAGATTGTCAAAGCTAAATCCCTGCTCAACAGACTGAGTTGCCTCGGTTCCCTCCTTGGTGAGTTTGATATTTAAAACTCTACGATCAGTTTCTGATGGTGTACGAGTAATGTATCCGTTTTTTTCCAGCTTAGAAAGAAGCTCTCCCAAGGATTGGGGTCTCATGTCTAGCAGGTCCAATAATTCCTTTTGACTAATTTCAGGTTTCATCTTAAGAATAGCCAATACTCTGCCCTGCCCTTTGTGGGGATCTCCCATTGGGCCAAAGTGCATATGATTTTGTTGATGATATCGGTGAAGTAACCATTCAACCCGGGTAAGTTGCATAATCAAGTCAAAGTTCTTTTCCTCCATTTAAATTCCTCCTTTTATAAGTGTTAAACATTTCAAAAGGTACCTTACTATTTCATTATGAAGGTACCTTCATTGTTTGTCAATGACTTTTTTCAGGTACCTTACAATAATTTGTGATTAATTTCCTATACTGAATCAGTACATCTAGGGATACATCCTACATATGTGAAAATATTACACCCCGAAGGTCGTTGCAATTACCATGAAATGAATACATGAATTCTATTTGTCACTTGTCACGTGCCCACTTGTCACGTGCCTGGCACCCATGCTATAAAATCCACTCTCTCGTTAACCTTTAATCTTTTGGCTATTTCCTCAACATCCTGAAGCTTTACATCACTTAAATCAATACCCTCAATATCAGTTATGCCAAAATAATGAAAAGGAATAACTAGTTCTAACTTTAAAGCTGGTTATTTATTTATTGAACCGTTGAAAATAAATAATCTGCATCTATTGTCACAATTGGATTTTTATATTCTTTGTTTTCTCTATGTATATGCAAAAATACCCTATTGGGTAGATTTTCTATATCGTCTACTCTATAGGGTATGATAAGATTTTATGTTATAATTTATTCGTTTTAATTTAGATTTTCACAAGGTTAGTTAGTTATGTGATTGATAAATGAATGAGTTTATTAATTCATAGCTTATGATTGGAAAAATTTGCTCCCATGGGGTGGTTGTGAGGGGAGCGAACTTGCTAATGCTTCTCTTTATTCAATTCATAAAGTTTTTGAACTTCTTCTCTTTTCAACTCAGTAATTTCTACTATATCGTCTATTGTAAAACCCTTTTTAATCATTTTATTTGCATCCGCTACTCTTCCTTCTTTTATTAATTCCATACCTACTCTAGTCATTCTTAATCTCTCCTTTAATTTTAAGATATATTCTTTACTGATAAACTTATCTGAAATACCAACTATTGCTCCTATATATAACATTTTTTCATTATCATCTTCAACTTTTGAAGCAAGTTCTACTGCATTAATGGCCATTTCGTTTTTATCTGTACTACTTTTCATTAAGGGTAAAAATATTAAATTTAACCTGTCTCTATCTGTTAATTTCACTTTCAGATCTACTTTCTCTTGTAAATCTGAAAATATCTTATCCCCATCAAATGCTTTCATATATACATTTGAAACTTGATAATTTATTGAACCAACGTTAATGCAATCCTGAGCCTTTTCAATGTCACCAGAATAGATTACTGCTGTATTAATTTGCTTTTTATCTTTTTTATATAGTCGTGCATCATAAAGCAAGAAACGTGATAGATTCTCATTTTTATTAGTAGTTTGAAATTCTAAGTGCAGCAAACTTTCATCTTCTAACAAGAAGATAAAATCCATAACCTCTTCACTAACTTCTATTACAGGAAGTTCGGATGGAATTACTGCTTTAATTCTAGCTGTATGTAATCCATAAAAATCTAAAGCTGCATCTTTAAAAGCTTCAGACATACATTTCATTATAATATCATTATTCTGATAGGCTATTTCCATAAACACTACCTTCTCTCTATTATATCATAGATCTATGTGTTTATAGTATTGACTAATTTCGGAAAAATATGCAAACTTATATTCTCGTTGTTCATGTTATATAAAAAAACTAGAGCAATTTAAAATCCACCCTATCGAGTAGACAATTTTAGATAAACTCTAGTTTTATTGTAGAAGTTAGTTCCTTGCTGTTGCCTGTGAAGTATGAGTGAGCTTGCTTCTAAAATTCAGAATTAACCTTACTAATCGCTATTTCAAGTTCAGCTGAACTCATATTCAGTTCTCTCTTTAAAAATTCAACTTCCTTACTTGTTTCATTGGCTAATTCAGTATAACTCTTCTTCATATCTGCATCTTCTAGGTCATCAAGTTTATCAATTTCATCTAACACTCTTCTACAAGATACTTCAGATCTTATTAATTCAATCAATTGACTATTATCAACTGAATAACCATTCAAACTCAGTTTAATTCTAACCCTATTAATATCATAACTTTGATAAAGCATACTCAATATATTAATACCTTTTATTCCAGTCAGTTTGTTTATTAATTCATTTTTACAAACTAAATATTTTCTTAAGTCCTCAGTATCAAAGAACCTCATCAACTCATTATCCATACTCTTCCTTAAATAATCTAATTTCTCAATACTTTTAGCATTATTAAATTCATTTATTGAATCATCAAAGTATGTCTTAAAATCAGCATATCTAGTCAATTCACTATCTTCTGAAAATCCAATCTTATTTCTTAATTTGTAGAATTTTCCTTTCTTTATTTCTCCCTCAATAATACCATATTTATATATTTTCTTATATTCATCAAATCCAATTGCGTATATAAAACCATACTGCTTCTCGGTTTTGCTTATAAAAATATCCTTATTATTAATAGTAAGTATTGATGGGATATCTTTCTTTTCAGTAAATAAATTTTTAATTATACTAGACATTTCAGCATATATATTTTCTATTTCAAGCAAGTCATTCTTTAAGTTCTTTACATAGTTATCCATCTGTTGCTTAGCCATATTTACTAAATTCACTCCGTCAGTACAATTATTATCTGATAAATAACTTGTTATCTCATCATAAACACTAACTTTATATTCAGTAAATGTTAGATCAATGTCTAGAATATTAATTACTTCTCGTACTAGTTTTCTGTTATATAGCATTGTAATCCTCCTAATTACTTTTAACTTTATTCTTCAATCCACTTTATAATTAATCGCATTAATATAATATCGTCTTAATAGTTCTTGGCATTTATTAAATACTTTAAACTGTCTCATAACTAATAAATTATAATTCTCATCAACTCTCCATCAAATTCTTTTTGCTTTTTATCCAAATGAGCAGAGTAAAACTAATCTATATTTTTAGCATTTTTTTGGAGTTACCCCTTACTATGCTACTAAAATCTTTTGGAATTTTTTCTTTTATGTCTAAAGCTATATTGCAATACTTGGCTTTTCATTTTTTAATAATTTCCAGACATCTTAACTCCAGTAGTACCTGTGCCAATAATGCAGAAATAACAAATGGTAGCGTTATAAATTTAACGACTATTTCAATTATTGAATTTGCTGAAATGCCGTTATTATATGCACTCTGTATAGTATCTTTATCAAAAACCATTTTTGATAGATCTGCATTTAAAGTAGTTAAAAATACCAACGCTATTATTAGCATAAACAGTCCATTTAAAATAGTAACCGCAGCCTTAATTTTTTTATATTCAAATTTATACGCTGCAAATAACCATGATAATATAAATAAAAGCAAAAGCATAGGTAAAAAATACATATCTTCTAGTATAGGCTTCCAAATCATGCTTATGTAGGAAGCTACAATTATTGAAATAAGAATTGGAGCAATTAGTAACCACCTAATCATTCTAAGTATTGTGGTTGACCTCATAATTGAATTTCTTAATATATTCAAATACATAAGCGTAAAAAAGAAAGTATATATTGTAGGTATGATTTGTTGTGGTAATGGCAATATGTTAGTAACTATAACCACAATAAAAATAGTTATATATAAGTGTTTAGAATTATCAATAAAACTTAAAAATTTTCTCATATTATTCCCCCCTAGTTATATTTAATATATACATCGTTTTCTAATATATTTCATGACCTTAAAACTTCTTTACACTTACAAATTCATCTTACATTAATCCATTAAGGTAACATCCCTGTGAATCAGCCTAATTTAAATTAAAGTAAATCCTACGCTAATTACCCCACCAACTTATTATGCTCAAACCTATATACATGATCTAAATATTCTTCCTCGGTTAATATTCTTACTGAGGAATCATATACCTGATCACCCGCCAAAGTTTGCTTTATTATCACCTTTTGAAAAATCTTGTGACTACAACAATTGCAAAAACCGAGTCCAATAAACCTCCAGCTAAAAAACTTAAGTGGATATTCCATTTCAACAGTTGTCCCACATTTAGGGCAACTTAACTGCAACTTACTTTCATCAAGATTAAATCCTGTAAAGTCTTTAACTCTAATAGCAGGCATATTTACAATATCCCTAATTATAAATTGTTGAACTGCCCTAAAATTATAGACTCGTCTAAACACTTCTGAAGTATATATGGAATCATTTAAGGCATCATGTAGCTTTTCCTCATCCACCTTAATTCGAAGTTTTAATAATGCGCTTTTCAAACTTAGTACATTTTTCTCACCAAGAACTTTTGTGCAGTAATCTTGTAAATCTATATATTGGTTTAGCCAAGGAATGGAAGTTTGCCCATAATGGTGCGCATTTCTAATTAATTCAACCGCATCATCTTTCGCCCAGGAACAAATTATACTTTCATTTCCTACAAAACTTTCAAGCTTTTGCAATGCTTCAAGAAATGTAGTACCAGTAGCCAAATCCTCTTCAGTAATTCCAGTTAACTCTTTAATTTTCGGATTAAACTTTCTAAAAATATTAGGAATGATGAACACCTTGAAAGTATCTATACACCTCATGTTTTTGTCTAGCTTTACAGCTCCAATTTCAATAATCTCATTTGGACAAGATTCTAAAGAACTACCCTCAGCATCAAAATAAAGTTCTGATTTATCTTCTTCCATTTGATAAAGATTGTTAAATTCCAAGTCTAAAACAACATAATTCATTACAACACCCCAATCCATAAATTATCTTCTGTTCACGAAATTGAACATATTAAGCATGTCTGTTTTTTCCATATTTATATTAATCTTAAGATATCAAAAAGCTTTACCCTAGTATTTCTGTAGAAACTTTCGTCGATTTTCTATATCATCCCTCAGAAATATCGGTTGTTTGAATTTTAATACTTCTTATATATGCCTCATAAATCCGAGCAAGATTCAATGCATCATCTGCTGCATTGTGCTGTTTGCCTTCAAAATCTAGATTATATATTCCTAAAGCATTTATTAATGATATTCTGTCCTTTGAACACATGAATCTGCTGAACTCATTTTGATAATCTAAGTACTTGCTTTTAATCCTATTGCAAATATCTATATTTACTAAATTTTTTTTACAGTCTCTTATGATAGCTTTTATATCTTCTTGTCCCCAGCTTACGAAAATTGTTTTATCTATATCCCCAACCCAATTAACAAAGTTATATAATACAGTATTAAAGTCTGAGGCTTCATCAATATCTTCCTGTACTATTTCGGTAATAGTTTTACATTTATCGGAAAGTACTGTATTTATTTTCGGTTTTATGAAACTATAAAAAACTTCATTTCTCATTACTTTGAAGCTACTATTACACCTTATAGCACCTAATGATATTATCTCCCATTCCTCATTATTTCTTTTATGATCGGAACAATTCATTTCCACATCAAAAAAGACAATCTGAGTATTGTTATCTTCTATTAATTCCTGAACTAAGGTAATTTTTTCTTTTTTCATTTTCTTAACTGATACTAGCTTTTGTTTCTCCAATCTTTTCTGTTTATTAAAAACATCACATATATCTTTTTTTATGCACCTTTTCCATGCAACTCTCCAGTTCTTATTCTCTTGTAAAATAAATCTTATATTATCTAGCAATTTTATTTTAGTATTTTGTGGACAATTTTTTTTGTTTATTCTATACATATTTCCTTTTTCTCCTGTATAGATAATTACATTTGAGTTTTTCTCTATTACTCCTTCAGTTTCTAGCTTTTTTAAATAATCTAACATCATATTAATTACAGCTAAACCTCTAGTACTTATTTCTTCAATATGTACTTCGTTCTCGAATTTATAAATCAAGTTATGTTTTTCATCAGAAATAACACCTATAACTTTTGCAGTACTATTACCTAAATTATGAAAATATCTAGTATAGCACCTAACTTGCTTATTTCCCATTGTCATTAATTCATCCCCTAACTAGACTTCTATTTCAAGTTCATAATTCTCCACATCAAATTCAAGTTCTGCTTTTTCAATTTCCTTAAAAGTCAATATTGCAAGTTCAAGTTGCTTTTCATCTGGTTCTCTAGTTACAACCTTTTCTTGCAGAATGTTTGCAAGTTTATAGAACAGTGATATAAAAAATAGCTTTTCACCATTTTCTATATAAAATATCTCATATGCAATAGAATATGATGCTATACTACTTATTAGATAATTACACCTAAAAAAAGCGAGTCCAATTATCACAAGAAAAATCCAAAATATCACTAAGATAGATCCACATCTATTTGATACTCTACTTGATTTTTTTACTTCATCAATACTTAATTCTCTATTATCATTAAATGTGTTAATTACTTTATGTTCTGCACCATGAAAGGAATACAAAGCTTTTAATTTAATAATATTTTTATATATTTTCATTAGCTCTTTAACTAAAATTAGAATCATAATAATAGTTAAAACTATTTCAGTTGCTAAAATATATGAATCTGAATTAGTACCCAAGTTGATTTTTTTATTGTAATTTACTAATAAAAATGCAATTCCTAGGATTGATATAGATATTATCATAACCACATTACTCATTAGCTCATATATACCTCTAATAAACGGTATTTTGTAAATATAATATTCAATATCATCCAACAAAGGATACGTTTCCACAGCTAGATTTTTTACTTGAATATTAAAATTTCCATCTTTATCAACGGTACCAATGGCTTTTTTATGTTCTGATATAAAAATTATTCCATTTCTTAAAGCTGTTCCACCAACATCCATCATAATAATAACCTCCCCTTCTTCAAATTTTAATTCTATCGCACAATTTAAATAAATTTCATAAGGATACTCCAGTAGCAACATAATTCTCTAAGATTTCTTCTATATTACCAGCTCCCAATGATATACCACTTTTTACAATTTTATAATAACAAAATAACTGTACCAAATTTAGTACAGTTATCATTGGAATGTATATTTAATTATTTATACAACTCTTTCATCTTATCAATTTTCTCTTTAATCTCATTTCTTATCCTCTCAGGATAGAGTATCTCTGCCTTTTCTCCAGATTGAAGTATCCAGGATATAAACCCTTCTCCAGCATTTACTTCTGTTATTACCTTAAAATGCTCCCCATCCAAGGGCATTATGCTAACATCCTCACCAAATCTATCAATAATTGAATTTATCATATCATTATTAAACTTGATTTCTACCTTACAAGTTTCTCCACCAAACATCTTAAAGGTTTTTTTCAAATATGTAGAGGTATTCGCATTAGTTTCATAACCATTTAACTCTGTTATACTTCTTCTAGGTTCTTCAGTAATATTAATATTGTGCATCCTGTCTATTCTGTAATGTGTAAAATCATTATATCTGTCATGACTACCTATAAGATAATAAAAATCCTCATTCCACACCAAATCGTAGGGACTCAGTTCATAAACGTGCCCCTCTCTTTTCAAAGACTTAACTTTTTCTACATTATAATTATAGTATTGAAAGGTAATTTTCTTATTTTCGCTTATAGCCCTGCTTATTTTATCAATATTATAATAGAACTCCTCGTTCTTGCACTTTATTCTATCATCGATATTTCTGTTTGCCTTTAGTTTCCTTGCCACCTGCTTGCTAGTTTGCTTTTCAAGCTTTGAAATAAGCTCCTTTGACTTTTTAGGTGTTATACACCTTGAAGACAAAACCGCATCGATTAAAAAGCGAAGCTCCGAAAGATCAAAGTCTCGTTCTCTTAGATAATAACCTTTTTTGCTTTCAAATAAACTTATATCATAACCATAATCACATAGAGCCTTCAGATCCCGTGTTACAGATTTTCTCTCAGCCTCTATGCCATAGTTAGATAGCTTTTCGATAAGTTGCGGCATGGTTAGCTCATTATCTTCATCTGATTCCTCCTGTAGAATCTTAAGTAAATATAGTGTTTTTAGCTTACTTCCATTTATATTATCCATTTGTTTCTCCTTGTTTTTTTTCCTTAGTTAACTCATTAATTGTAAAGGTTAAATATACACTATTATTTTATCACTATATATTGTATTTAGTAACATTGTTTTACAAATATTTCTTTGATTTTACTTTGTGGGATTGAATTTTGTGTATGAAAAAAGAGGAGCAGTGTAGACTGTCCTCTGAATTATTAGTTTGTTTATCCCCCAAGGGATTTTTATGAACGAAGTGAATTTGCTATTAGTTAAATAAAACTAGAGCAATTATACTCTAGTTTAGATGTTGTTTTTTTCATGACGGTGTTTGTTCCAGCACTCACTTTTATTTAATTGTCCTTATTCGTTTACAGCTCGTTTCTAGAAAATATTACACCTCAGGGGTGGTTGAGAAACAAAGTTGAGCTTGCTTAGTTATTGATTTTACTAGCTTTCTCAAAAAAGGAAAGCCGAAATCAAATTGATGCTAAAAATACTTTTCAATTTCCTTTATATCTTCTATTTCAAAAATATCTGTACCAATTAATTCTATAGTCTTGTCTGGCAATGCTTTTAATTTTTCTCTATATTCTTCAGGTACTTTTTTAAATTTCTTTGTAAGCTGGACTAATAGTAGTTCTGCTTTACCCTTTTTTTCTCCCTTTTTTTCTCCAGCTTCTTCTCCTTCTTTTATACCTTTTTCATATAACATTCTACCTATTTCAGTCATAGAAAATTCCTCCATAATCTTATTTTTAGAATTTTTATCTGCAAATTTATCTATAAAAGCATACAATATACTCAAAGTTGCTTTTTTCATTTCTGTATCTTCTATCTCATTTGCTAATCTTATGCTGTCTACAGCTCTATCTACCTTACTCCTATTACTCCTCATCAAGGGAACAAAAGTAAGATTAAGTATATCTTTTTTACTTAATTGCTGCCCAGCATGTACTTTGCTTTTTACTTCTTCAAAGTTTTTATCTCCATCTAAATTGCTCATGTAGAAGTTTTCTACTTTATATTTTATACTTCCTGCATCATATTGACTAGGTGCATTTTCGATTTCTGATGAATAAACTACTATTGTTCTAATTATTTTATCTTGGCTATAGTTCAAAGAAGCATCATAAAACATAAATCTTTGAATATCCTTTTTCTTTTTTGTGGTTTGAAATTCAAAATGTAGTATAGAATTGTCCGATGCGTAGAAGGTATAATCCGTAAAATTTGTGTTTATCACTATGTCTTTTATCTCTGTTAATGCTGGTGCGATTATGTTCACATCTATTCCAAAAAAGCTAACTGCACTGTCCTTAAAGACATCCATAGCCTCCTTAAATATTGCATCTTCTATTTTCTTTGTATCCATGGGAAAACCTCCTAATGAATTTACTTTATAAATTAATTTTCTAGTATAATTTTCCCAATTCTACGAATTTCTATTCGCTTTTTTATTAATGCACATTGATTCAACTGTTGCGAATTTACACCGCATTTGAATCAATACCATAATAAAACTAGAGCACTTCAGACTCTAGTTCTAGTGTATACATTTTAATTTAATTTAAATTCTTATATATCTTTAATTTGATAACTTTAAAGTGCAAGGTAATAGCTGGTACCCCAGTTGCAACTGAACATTCAAAATTTATTTGGCTAAAAAAATAAAATCTAGAGTCATTAAAATGGGCTCCTGCTGATATTCCAGCTGTGGAGCAGCTTTTATCAGAAAAGGTATAGCAAAATTATGCTATACCTTTTTTGTGAATTCTGTATATAAATCTACGGGTATTTCCTTTTCTAATTTCATTTGGTTATAAAAATTTGTTCCCTTGGGGTGGTTGTTAGTGGAAACGAACTTGTTAATGTTTCTCTTTATTCATTTTATAAAGTTTTTGAACTTCTTCAACTTTTAAACCAGTGATTTCAATTATATCCTCAATAGTAAAGCCCTTTTTGACCATTATACTTGCATCCTCAAGTTTCCCTTCAAGCTTTGCCCCGTTAATCATTGAAATTTCATCTTTCAAAGCTTTCTCTCTAATTTCATATAATTCTTTAGTATCAACATCTTTATTCAAATAGTCTAAAACATTAATTGCTTTTTTAATAGCTGGCTCTGCCATAGCGTATTCCTCCAATAACTCTTTATTCTCATACTTTAAAAACTGAACCCACATTTGCAGTGGATCTCTCTCGTCCTTTGTAGCTTTAGGAACTTTCAAGAGTTCAACAAAATGTATTTCTAGATCATCATTAAGTATCTTCCCTGAACTATATTCTCTTATATGAAATATCTTATGAAAATTATCACCATCAATATAGTTGAAATTAATTATATTTATGGTAATAGTTTTCTTTAATTCTTTATAATCATGTCCAAGGGCTAACTGTCCACTATACAATTTACTCCAATAATATAAACTTCTCTTATCCATATTATATTTATTTGATAATTGTATTTCAATATTAATTAATTCACCAGTTACAGTCTTAGCCTTTACATCAAGGATTGAAGTTTTTTCTTCTAATAACTCTCTTCTAAGGAATGGATTCAAAACTTCAATTTTATCAAGTTTATCCTTTTCTTCTAACTTTAAAATAGAATTAAGTAAGCTTAAAAGAATATCAGTATTTTCTTCATTTCCAAAAATTAACTTGAAAATAAAATCCACTTTAGGATCGATTTCCGTCACACTTATTTCTTCTTTCATTATATCATGAATTAGCCTAGTAATATTATGTTTATAGTATTGGCTAATTTCGGAAAAATATGCAAACTTGTATTCTTGTTAATCAAGAAAACTAGAGCAATTATACTCTAGTTTAGATGTTGCTTTTTTCATGACAGTGTTTGTTCACGCACTTATTTTTGCTTAATTGTCTTAATTCCTTCTCAGCTCGTTTCTGGAAAATATTACACCCCGCAGGTCGTTGCGATTACCATGAAATGAATACATGAATTTTATTTGTCACTTGTCACGCACTTGTCACGTGCCTGGCACCCCAGTTATATTCATAGCTTATCCTTGGAAAAACTTGTTCCCCAGGGTGGTTGTGTGCTATACCTTCTTTGTGAATTCTGTATACAAATCTACCGGCATTTCCTTTTCCAATTTCATTATAACAGTTATGGGTTTCTCCCCTTCATAATCTGTTACATCACCTTTACCTATGTAAATGTAAGGCTCTACAACCCCATCAATTTCCTTATACTTTCTTATAAAAATATGCAGATTAATCCCTCTTTGTTTATTAAAGATAATATTTTTCCCTCGGTCTGAACTTTGAGAAGTACCATTTGGACTTTGCCATTGAAAGTATCCGCAATTTATAAATTTATCTTTATAATTTATACTTTCCTTAATACCTTCTTCCTTATGTAAATCTACAAAAAGAAAATATTCATTTCCATTGGTTATAAGGCCGCTTCCCCTAAAGGAACTATGGATTTTATTATAATTAGAAAGTAATGCCGCATCTATCATTTGATACTGCTCATATAACTTAAAGAAGGGCACTCCATAATACTTACTTTCAAACTCCTTTTCATATCTTATAAGAGCATAATTTATAACATCTTCAAGGTACATTCTATATTTTTTATCGTTTATTATCTTTTTAAAATTCCAGGTACAGCTTAAGCTTTCGCCATTAAACTCAAAGCATTTAATATTATTTTTAAATTGAGCTGAATCATAATAGTTTTGATTCAAACACTGAAAGGCATGAATAATACTATTATCATCTACCTGGTCAATATACTTTAATATTTCGTTTTTAGCTTGCTTTAAGCTTATTTCTTCATGGTTTAGCAAGTATTTTAATATACTAAACTCATATACTCTTTTTATAGGTAACTTCCCTGAAAGTTCTTTAAGGATTTTAAGGAAAACCTCATCTTCTAATAATTTTTTTAAGGCATCATCATTTTCCATCTTAGCCACAAAGCCAATATAGGTTTTTTCCTTATTTAAAAATTTTAGAGGTTCTGGTGCTCCATCATACTTTATATAATCCATAAGAAAATATGGTACTTTTCCATTGTTCATCTTTTTGAACTCTAAATATTCTTCCTTTAAGTATTTCATAGAGTTAAAATTTTCTTCAGTTAACTGTTCTAGTATTCTTTCCTGGGCAATTCTATCCATCTGAATATGTGTACATCCAGGTATATTACCAAACTGAGTTGCCACCGCTACCTTTAAGCTATCTTTATCATAATATCTTGCGCCATTTAAAGCTAATGCTATTAAAAATGCCTTTTTATGATTTCCTATAAAATCCAATACAGTTAGAAAAGATTTTTCTTTATAATTTCTAAGTCCTCTACCCAGCTGTTGAATAAATATTATAGGAGAGTTAGTGGGCCTAAGCATTAAAACTAAATTAATAGCCGGTATATCCACACCTTCATTGAAAATGTCCACAGTAAATATAACTTCTAGGTCATCCTCATCCGCTTCTAATTTCTTTATATAAAACTCTCTTTCATCAGTAGAATTATCTCCTGTTAAGCATATACTTTTTATTCCCCTTCGATTAAATTCATCCGCCATGTACTCAGCATGATCAATACTGGCACAGAAGCCTACAGCCTTACGTTTTTCTCCATCATAGCCGTAAAATTCCATCTTTTCTATTATAAAATCCACTCTCTCGTTAACCTTTAATCTTTTAGCTATTTCGTCAACATCCTGAGGCTTTACATCACTTAAATCAATACCCTCAATATCAGTTATGCCAAAATAATGAAAAGGAATAACTAGTTCTAACTCTAAAGCTTCCCTAAGTCTAACTTCTAAAGCAACATTGTTACTAAAAATATCGAATATATTTCCTCCATCACATCTTTCTGGGGTGGCTGTCATACCAAGTAAAAACTTTGGCTTGAAATATGCCATAACTTTTTCATAGGATGGACTAGAGGCATGGTGAGCCTCATCTACATTACTTTTTAAAGCTCTTTGCGTTATATTGGAAGATCCTATAATTATTTTATATTCATCTTTATTTTCAAAAATATAGGCTTTAGTATGGAAACCCTTTTCATTGGAAGCGACGAAAATCTTTAAATCTTACAGTATCTGTCACAATTGGATTTTTATATTCTCTATGTATATGTAAAAATACCCTATAGAGTAGATTTTTTATATCGTCTACACTATAGGGTATGAGAAAAATTTTATGTTATACTTATTCGTTTCAATTTAGATTTTCAAATGGTTAGGTAGTTCTGTGATTGATACATGAATGAGTTTATTAATTCCTAGGTTATGATTGAAAAAAATTGTTCCTCGCTGTGGTTGTTAGGAGGAACGAACTTGTTAATGTTTCTCTTTATTCAATTCATAAAGTTTTTGAACTTCTTCCCTTTGCAAATCTGTGACTTCAATTATGTCCTCTATAGAAAACCCCTTTTTAACCATTTTATTTGCTGTCTCAAGTATACCTTCTTTAATGCCTTCTTTTCTTAATTCCATACCTACTCTAGTCATTTTTAATCTCTCCTTCAGTTTTAAAACGTATTCTTTATCAATAAACTTATCTGAAATGCCAACTATTGCTCCTATGTATAACATTTTTTCATCATCATCTTCAACTTTTGAAGCAAGTTCTACTGCATTAATAGCCATTTCGTTTTTATCTGTACTACTTTTCATTAAGGGCAAAAATATTAAATTCAATCTATCTTTATCTGCAAGTTTATCTTTTCTTTGAATTTTTTCTTGTAAATCACAAAATATCTCATCTCCATCAAAAGCTTTCATATATACATTGGAAACTTGATAATTTATTGAACCAACGTTGATGCCATCCTGTGCCTTTTCAATATCACCAGAATAGATTACTGCTGTATTAATTTGCTTTTTATCTTTTTTATATAGTCGTGCATCATAAAGCAAGAAACGTGATAGATTCTCAATTTTATTAGTAGTTTGAAATTCTAGGTGTAGCAAGCTTTCGTCTTGTAATAAGAATATAAAATCCATAACTTCTTCACTAACCTCTATTACAGGAAGCTCGGAGGGAATTACTGCTTTAATTCTAGCTGTATGTAATCCATAAAAATCTAAAGCTGCATCTTTAAAAGCTTCAGACATACATTTCATTATAATATCATTATTCTGATAGGCTATTTCCATAAACACTACCTACTTTCTATTATATCATAGATCTATGTGTTTATAGTATTGACTAATTTAGGAAAAATATGCAAACTTGTATTCTTGTTAATCAAAAAAACTAGAGCAATTATACTCTAGTTTAGATGTTGCTTTTTTCATGACAGTGTTTGTTCACGCACTTATTTTTACTTAATTGTCTTAATTGTCTTAATTCGTTCACAGCTCGTTTCTGAAAAATATTACACCCCAGGGGTGTTTGCGAAACTAAGTTGAGCTTGCTAGCATTCTCTGCTCCAAAGGTATCCATAAATATTTCAATAAACAAGTCTTCTGCAACGCTGCCTAGTTTTATTTCATCCTCAAAAATATCCCTATATCATTTTAGATAAATATATTGATATTCTTTTTACTCTTCTTATTACAATAATGTAAGTTTAATTGGAAAAATTGTAAGATGAATAAATGTTTTTTTAAATCTTCCCATCTTATAATGATGATAAAGAACTAAAGAAAGGAGAGTTCTATATTTGATGCTACTTTACTAAGGGAGGGAGAATTTTACATGAACTTAAAGAAACTAACAAAAAAAATTATATTTGGTCTTGCATTTATTCAAGTCCTTCTACCTATTTCATCAACTGTAAAAGCTGAGAATAATAATTACGATTTTAATAAAATTGATAGCTACATCTCATCAGAAATGAAAGGAACTCACATACCTGGCCTCTCAGCAGCTATTATAAACAATGATAAAGTTTTATTTATTAAGGGTTATGGAAAAGCTGATTCTACAGGAAGGGCCGTGAATGAAAAAACACCTTTTGTTATTGGCTCGGTTTCAAAATCTTTTACTGCCCTTTCAATTATGCAATTAGTTGAGGCTGGTCGTATTAATCTTGATGACCCCATAAAAAATTATTTGCCTTGTCTGCAAAATAAAAATGATAATTTTTCAAAAATAACAGTACGTCAACTCTTAAATCACACTAGTGGTATAGCACCGTACTTTGACAACACTGTTAACACTAAAATATCAATAGAGGAGCTGGTAGAAAATAACCTCATTAAAACAAAACTTATTACTCATCCAGGAAAAAGTTTTAGATATTCCAATGCTAACTATATAATCCTTGGAGAAATTATACAAAAAGTCTCTCGCCAAACTTACGAAGAGTATATAACAGAGCATATCTTTAAGCCCCTTGAAATGAGTAACAGCTATGTATCCTTAGAAAACGCCAAAAAAGGAAACATGGCTTCTGGATACAAGCCATACTTCGGCATCCCTTTCAAGACAAAAACAAAATTTTTTAAGAGCAGTCTACCAGCAGGTTATATTATCTCCTCTGCTGAAGACATGTGTCACTACCTATCAATTTTTATAAACAAGGGAAAATATAAAGATATTTCAATACTTTCTCCACAGGGAATAGATGAAATGATGAAGCCCGGGGTAAAAACAATTCTTCCCCTAGGTGTTGATGCGGATGAATGCTACTATGGTATGGGACTAGATATATTAGTTAAAAACGGAGTAATTGACTCTATAGGTCATTCAGGAGAGATAGCAACCTTTCACGCTGATTTTATGATAAGACCTAAAGAAAAGCTTGGTATATTAATTCTTGATAATCTTGGTGGTTCATTCACTGCTGGGCAAATTGTACCTGGAATATCCGATATTTTATGTGGTAAAACCCCTGCCAAATCTTTTGCTACTCCAGCAAATATGATGATGCTTACTAATATTATACTTATTATAATTGTTTCATTAATAATTATATCTGCATTTAAACTAAGGAAATGGAAATTGAATTTACATAAAAGAAAATTTACCTATGTTCTTAAAATTATCTCTCTTATTTTTGTAAACTTTATTATCCCTATTATATTGCTTGTTTTTTATCCTTCATCCCAAGGTGGAACCTGGAAATGTATGATGTATTATTCTACAGATATGTCAATAGCCTGCATTCTAATTTCTGTTGCTCTTTTAATAATAGGCTTCATAAAATTAAAATATCTGTATTCTTCTTTAAAAAAACGCAAGTAAAAAAACTGTAATTAGATTTGAACTTACTCAAATCTAATTACAGTCCCATTTATAATAATCATTCCATTTAGGAAAATGTATTGATACCTTTGTACCTTTATTATATTCAGAAGCTATGGTTATATACTGCCCTAGCTTTTTAGCAAGTTTTTGACTTAAATAAAGTCCCATTCCCGTTGAATGATGTTTTACTCTTCCATTGTAACCAGTAAAGCTTTTTTCAAATACCCTTTCAAGATCCTCTTGCTTTATTCCAATACCGTTATCCTCAATATGCAAAAGTTTTTCTTTTTCCGCTATCTCTACATATATTTTTATGGTATCACTTTTCTCTGTATATTTTTCAGAGTTGTCCAGAATCTGTTTTATTATAAATAGAAGCCACTTATAATCAGACTCAACCTCCATGTCCAATCTTTCAAGCTGAAGATTTATGTCTTTATTTATAAACCAAGAAGCTTCATTTTTTATACTTTCTTTTACAACCGTTTCAATCTTTATGGTATCAATCCTATAATCCTTAGTAATCACACACAATGATAGTTTACCATAATACGAGCTTATTTCCCATTTTTTATGGTTATTGTTAATATTTAATTGCATATGAAAAATCCCCTACCCTAATGTAAGGAGATCACTAAATCTCTACCCTAATTCTTGATATATTGATGTTTAATTTTTACAATTAAAGTTTACCATATAAATTATGGAAATGCTATAAAAATAAGCAGTAGAGTAAGTCAGAGGCTCATCGCCTCCTTCTCCTCATCAAACCGTGCATGCGATTTTCCCGCACACGGCTTTCCGATATTCTTCTTTCTAAGGCATTCAGTTTTAGTAAGATAAGTTGACTATCATCAATTTCTTTAATTTCACCATTAATTCGCTGGTATATCTACATCTTTGTTTTAATTGTTTCTTGTTTCTATACCATATGGTAAACCTTAGTGTCAAATACCAATCTATTTTCTTTAATTGTTGTTTAGCACTGTAATTCAAGGCATAATAATTCTTAAAACCAGTTAATTTTCTATTTATAGTTTTAACCATTTCCTTGATATCATTTCCTAATGTTACTCTATTAGAAAACACCTTCTTAATCTTTTCTCTCATACCTTTCATTGCTTTATTTGTTGGTATTTGTGTCATTACACGATATTCTTTATTATTTTTGGTCTTCCTTATGGTATTTCTATGATGAAATCCAAGAAAGTCAAAGCCTTCTTTTCCTCCCCATAAATTTATGATTTTAGTCTTTTCTGGATGTAGCTCTAGTTCCAGTTTATTAAATATCTGTACGACTGCTTTATGAGCATGCGTTATATCTTTCTTATTTTTAGATATAATAACAAAATTATCTGCATATTTAACAAGCACACCTAAATGGTCATAGTATTTCTCCCATAACATATCAAAATAATTAAGATATATATTTGACAACAACGGACTAATCGTCCCTCCTTGTGGCGAACCGATTTCACTGACACTATATTCACCTTTTTCTAACACTCCACATTTGAGCCATTTCTCAATTAATTTCAGTATTCTCCTATCTGAAATTCTTTGTTTTACTAATATCATTAGTTTTTCGTGATTTATATTACCAAAATAATTTTTGATATCAGCATCTAATACCCACCAACCACCTTTATTGCATTCTTTTCTTATAACTTCCAATGCATCATGGGCACTCCGTTTAACTCTAAATCCATAGGAGTATTCTTTCAAATCAGCCTCAAATATTGGCTCTATAACTATCTTTGTTGCCATTTGTATTACTCTATCTCTTATTACTGGTATACCAAGTGGTCTTTTACTACCATCTTTCTTTGGGATATATACTCTTTTTACAGGTTTTGCTCGATATTGATTTTCTTTAAGTTCCTCTTGTATTTCTTTTAAGAACTTATCTTCCCCATAAGCAATAATATCATCTATGCTTATTTCATCAATACCGCCTACACCTCTATTATCTTTTACTTGTCCCCATGCTTTTTCCAGTATATCCATCCGATATACTTTGTCATACAACGCATGAAATCTTCTTTTCTTACTTCCTTTGGCGCTTAGATATAGTTTCCTTTGAAGTTCTCGAACTTTATCTATGGTGTTATTAGCTTTCGCATTCACTCGCTCTTACCTCCATTAAAAACTTGAATAAAGTAGAGTCCCTTCCCTATATGCAGTTATGTTGTCTGCATAATTATTGGTACTATGAACTCCTCCGACTCCTTCTTTGCAAGAATACAATTTCGTCAACTGACTTATATGTATCTTCTCTACAGCTATCGCTGTGCAAAGGAAGGTCTCGTAAGTATCCAAACTATGCTTTCAGTACATGTCGTTCCCATTATACCGGAGGATTCTTCGATGGTGCATTTCAAGTTCTTCCCATCTTCCATGGTCTTCGCAATCCGGGGCAGTGCTCGACTTCCTCTTTGTTCTGCATCTACAGAACAACCTTACGATACGGCAGGATTCACTTTATGTTGCAACCTGTATTTTTGCTCGCATTCTTTCGAACACTTTGTCACCACACTTTACACATATAATTTTTTATACGCATAGTGGATAGCTAAAAGGCTCCTTGACGATTACCTTTACTGGACTTTCACCAGTTAGTATAGTTCAGCTTAGCTGGACGTGCCCCCAGAGGTCGTTGCGAAACAAAGTTGAGCTTGCTAATAATTTTCGTAATACGTTCCTTAAACTTATTGATAAATGAATATTTTCGGAGTATAATGAGTATATTATACGATGGAGGTGTTATTATGCAACATATGATACCACGAAATGAATACATGAATTTTTTAATTAGTTCTAAAGATAAACAGATTATAAAGGTTGTTTCTGGAATACGTAGATGCGGTAAATCTACCTTATTTGAAATCTACCGTGAATATCTTCTTAATAATGGCATTAACAAAAATCAAATAATATATATTAATTTTGAAGATGTAGAATATGAAGATTTTACAAATTACAAGACGCTATATAATCATATTAAATCCCAACTGATACCCGACAAAATGAACTATATTTTCCTCGATGAAATACAACATGTTTTGGAATATCAAAAAGCTGTTGACAGTCTTTTTATAAAAAAGAATGTAGATTTATATATAACTGGCTCCAATGCTTATTTCATGTCTGGAGAGCTTGCAACCTTGCTATCTGGAAGGTACATTGAGCTTAAAATGCTACCATTATCTTTTAGTGAATATTGTGATGGAAATAAAGATAATCTTACTGTAAATCAGAAGTATTTAAGATATCTTGAAAACAGTTCATTTCCATATACACTGCAATATGGGGATGATAAAAAAGCAATTATCGATTATCTGCAAAGCTTATATAATACTGTTATTTTAAAAGATGTTATCGCAAGATATAATATTTCTGATGTCATGATGCTTGAAAGCGTTACAAAATTTGTTTTTGACAATATCGGAAATCAGATGTCAACAACCAAAATAGCCAACACCATGACCTCGGGTGGTCGTAAAATTGATGCAAAAACTGTTGAAAAATATATAAAATCCTTGATGGATAGCCTAATTGTTTATCAGGCAAAACGATATAATATAAAAGGAAAACAATATTTGAAGACTCTAGAAAAATATTATGTGGTAGATATCGGGCTGAGATATATGCTCCTTGGTAAGCGTAGCGCTGATGTGGGACACATTCTTGAAAATGTGATATACCTTGAGTTAATACGCCGAGGCTACGATGTTTATGTGGGACAAGTGGGCAACTTGGAAGTGGACTTTGTTGCTATGAATCAAGATGGAATAAACTATTTTCAAGTAGCTGCAAGCGTCAGAGATGAAGAAACGCTGAAAAGAGAGCTTAATTCCTTGCAGAAAATTAATGATTATTACCCTAAATATATCTTAACACTTGACGAAGATCCAACGGCGGATTATGACGGCATAAAACGAATAAATGCACTGGATTGGATGCTTCAAAAATAAGCAGTAGGGTGTAAATGTCACTTGTCACGTGCCTCACTTGTCACGTGCCTGGCACTCTAGTTAAAAAGGTATAGCAAAATCTCCTGCTATACCTTTTTCGAATCTGCTGTAGAAATTAAATATCAGTTATATACACCTGTTAGAGAAGATATTTATGATTATATTATTTCGTGAACTAACTTATATACGAAAATGGAGTATGACTTAGCTTGATAAAATTCATAACATTATTGCCTCTAGTTTCGCTGTTACTTTTTAACAAGGGTCTGGTGTCTTACAGAAATTGGAAGTTTGCTTTCAAGTTCTGTTGCTTATAATTCATAGCTTATCCTTGGAAAAATTTGTTCCCCTGAGGTGGTTGTGAGGGGAGCGAACTTGCTATGAACGAAGCGAATTTGCTATTAGTTAAATAAAAAACTAGAGAAATTAACTCTAGTTTAGATGTTGTTTTTATTCGTTCACAGCTCGTTTCTGGAAAATATTACACCCCAGAGGTCGTTGCGAAACAAAGTTGAGCTTGCTATGAAAAATACTGACAAATCTGCTGTAGAAATTAAATATCAGTTATATACACCTATTAGAGAAGATATTTATGATTATATTATTTCGTGAACTAACTTATATACGAAAATGGAGTATGACTTAGCTTGATAAAATTCATAACATTATTGCCTCTAGTTTCGCTGTTACTTTTTAACAAGGGTCTGGTGTCTTACAGAAGTTGGAAATTTGCTTTCAAGTTCTGTTGCTTATAATTCATAGCTTATCCTTGGAAAAATTTGTTCCCCTGAGGTGGTTGTGAGGGGAGCGAACTTGCTATGAACGAAGCGAATTTGCTATTAGTTAAATAAAAAACTAGAGAAATTAACTCTAGTTTAGATGTTGTTTTTATTCGTTCACAGCTCGTTTCTGGAAAATATTACACCCCAGAGGTCGTTGCGAAACAAAGTTGAGCTTGCTAACACCCCAGAGGTCGTTGCGAAACAAAGTTGAGCTTGCTAACTCCTAAATGGCTAGCTAATTGAGCATCCCCTGGTTTCCAGCCTAATGATTGGAAAAGGTATTTTCCAAGGCCATCTTTTTCAGAACCATTGTTGATTTTTTCAACATTATTAGCAAGATCTACCCAATTTCTACCTTCCATAAAAATATCTATTTTATCTAAATCCACTTTACTTATGAAGCTATTTGTTTCAGTATTAAATCCTTTAAACTGTCTCAAAACTAATAAATTAGAATTTTCATCAACTCTCCACCAAAAACTTTTTGCTTTTCCTCCAAATGTGGTTGAGTTAATCCAATCTGAAGCTTCAACAATTTTTTTAGAACTCTCCTTTACTTTGCTACTAAAATTTTTTCCAGTTTTTTCTTTTATATCTACAGCTATATTACACTGTTTTATATGTTTTCCATATGCCCACAAACCTCGGTCCAAATTCCAATAATTTAAATTCAATTCTTCTAACAAATCATGAAAAAAAGTTTTATACTGTAGGTATTCATTCCAATCATTTGCTGCAAAACTAGGACATTCTTTTCCTTCTGACACCATAAATTTGTATGCCCTGTACACATGTTGGTCATAAAGAGGATATATCTTGGGATAAAAACAATGCAAAACAAATATCGTCCAAATAAACCCAAAACCTTTTTTAGATTCCAGCTCTATTGCAATGCTCGGTTGTTCATTTGGAAACGTCAATGGTACTTTTTTCTTTAATACTTCTTGATTTTTTGAAATGTAATTCCAAACCTCATAACCAACAGGTGTGTCGTCTTTCCACCTCTTTGTATAAGAATAAGAAAAGCCATCTTTATCCTTGTATACACTGCCATTTTCATGAATCCGTAAACTTCCTGTTTTCCATGCCCCCATTAGTAAGAATTTATCGCTATGCTCTAGTCCCTGGACGACTAATTCATCATAAATTCCTGTTGGATATTTTAAATTATCATAATTATCAATCCATTTTATCAAATCTTTTTTTAATTCCAAAGCTTACCACTTCCTTAGGTTATTATACAAACTTACTTACTTAACACCTCATTCAACCTACTTGATTTATAACTAATTTTTACATAAATAAAAAAATTAACACCCCTGCGATGGTTGTGAGGGGATCGAACTTGCTAATTAAAAATATCGAATATATTTCCTCCATCACATCTTTCTGTGGTGGCTGTCATACCAAGTAAAACCTTTGGCTTGAAATATGCCATAACTTTTTCATAGGATGGACTAGACGCATGGTGGGCCTCATCTACAACTATATATTCAAACTCATCCTGCTTGAAATTCTCAAGCTGGTTATTCATTGATTGAACCGTTGAAAATAAATAATCTGCATCTGTCACAATTGGATTTTTATATTCTTTGTTTTCTTTATGTATATGGAAAAAATACCCTATTGGGTAGATTTTTTAGATTGTCTACTCTATAGGGTATGGGAAAGATTTTATGATATACTTATTCATTTCAAATTTTATTCTAAAGTATCTTCCATTTCTTCTATTGTTGGTAATGTTCCTTTTAATTCTTCTGGTATTTTTTCTAGTAACTTATATTCGCTTACTCCTATAGGCTTTGTCATGTCCTTAAGTGAATATTCTGCTACAAGTCTATTCTTTTCTTTGCACAATATTATACCTATTGATGGATTATCTATTTCAGTTTTTAATATATCATCTATTGCTGAAAGGTAAAAATTTAATTTTCCTGCGTACTCTGGCTTAAATTTACCAGTTTTCAATTCTATTACTACATAACATCTTAACTTTAGGTTATAAAATAACAAACCTAAATAATAATCCTCTCCACCTACTTGCAACTTATATTGATTCCCAATAAAAGCAAAACCTGATCCTAACTCTAATAGTAGTTTTGTAATCTTCTTTACTAATTGATTTTCTATATCTCTTTCATTCATATCTTCTGTCATTGTAATAAAATCAAATATATAGGGATCTTTTAACGCTTCTATGGCTAATTTATTATTAGGCGCTTCTAGTTTTTCCATAAAATTCGTTGTCTTTATCTCATTGTTTTGCCTGTCAAATAAATTGCTCTCAATTTGATGTACTAAAGTATTTCTGCTCCAACCATTTTCAATAATTTTATTTATATACCAAGTTCTCTTATCAATATCCACTATTCTATCCATTAATACCACATTGTGAGACCATGAAATTTGTGCAACAACCTGTTGCACAAATTCTAGACTTTTATATTCCAATGCAAATTTTCTCATATACTTCAAGTTCCTTGATGAAAAGCCTTTTTGATCCGGAAATTCATCTTTTATTTCTTTTGCAATATTGTCGATTACTTTAGCTCCCCAGCCTTCTTTATCTTGATATCTTAATATTATGTTACCTATATTCCAATATAATATTAGTAACTCCTTATTTACAGCTAATAAAGCCTTTTGTCTTGAATTTTTTATTTGAAGTGTTATCCCACTTATTAATTCCTTATATTCATTAGACTTTTCTACACTCATACTAAAGTTACCTACCTTTTAAAATTAATTACATCACAATATTAAGTTTTACCTTTGTTTAATTATTATACATACCAGAAATATACCAGTCATTTATCGCTAATTGAATATTTTACCCTTAAATGCTCTCTGCATCAAAGAATTAAAATTATCCTCTAATTCCTTCAAACTCTTCTCCATTTCAAATTATAAGTTTATTGTAAATAATTATAGCATAAACTTTTTAAATCCTACAGCATCTTTCACAATTGGATTTTTATATTCTTTGTTTTCCCTATGTATATGCAAAAATACCCTATTGGGTAGACTTTTTATATGGTCCACTCTATAGGGTATGAGAAAGATTTTATGATATAGTTATTTGTTTAATTTGATTATTTTTACATGAATGTAAAAATAATCACCCCAGGGGTCGTAGGAGATGACTGGAAGTCAGCTCCTTGCTACATATAAGGATATCCTTCAAAAATTGTAGATTAATGCAAAAACTCCAAACATATTAATATGGACAACTCCCCTATAAAGAGGTAAAATTTACAATATATATTATACAAGGAGGTTTATTATGACCTTAAAAGAATACGACGAAACAAATCCACTAAGTATTGAAGCATATTCACAGAAGCTTATCGGTAAAACTTTTGCTGATGTACTTAATGAGGACCTTAATAACAATGAATTGATTAAAGAGATTTCCAGCGACTACGGTGAGAGTCATGAAAATAAGAAACGTAAGGGTGGATTGGGAGAACTAATTGAAGAGCGTTTTTTCCACTATAAGTGTAATAATGATTCAAGACCAGACTTTGATAAAGCTGGTGTTGAATTGAAAGTAACTCCATATAAAATAAACAATAATCATACTCTTTCTGCTAAAGAGCGTGTTATTATTACAATGATTGATTTTAATAATGTAGTCAATGAAGATTTCTTTGAAAGCCACCTATGGTCAAAATCCAAATTAATATTATTTATCTACTATTTATACTCTAAAGATATTACTAATCGGTTAGATTACCCTATTCATTATTCTAAATTATTTACTCCACCCGAGGAAGATATTAAAATAATGAAACAGGATTTTGAGAAAATAGTAGATAAAATTAAGGCTGGTAAAGCACATGAACTTTCAGAAGGAGACACCCTGTATCTAGGTGCTGCCACTAAAGCTGCAACTTCATCAGATCGTAAAACTCAACCTTTTTCTGATGTTACCGCTAAGCCAAGAGCTTTTTCACTGAAAACATCTTATATGACATATATACTTAATTCTTTCATAGTACCAAATAAGACTACATATGAGCCTATAATCAAGGATATAAATGAGTTAAATGGTACAACCTTTGAAGATTATATAATAAATAGAATAAATTCTTTCAGCGGTAAATCAGATAAATCACTATGTGAATTATTTGGTAGAGAATATAACAATAATAAGGCACAATGGATTGACCTAGCATACCGTATGTTGGGTATAAAATCTAATCAAGCGGAAGAGTTTGCAAAGGCTAATATTGTTGTAAAAGCTATTCGTTTAGAAGAAAATGATGCTATGATACAAAGTATGTCCTTTCCTTCTTTTAAGTTCAAAGAGTTAGTTAACGAAGAATGGGAAGAATCTGACTTATTTACTTACTTTAATGAAACTCGCTTCTTATTTGTCATCTTCAAAAAACATGGTGATAATTATATTTTGAAAGGTAGCCAACTTTGGAACATGCCATATAACGATTTAAATACCACAGTCTATGATGGATGGAACAGTATTCGAAACGCTATTAAAACTGGAATTATATTCACTAAAAAAGAAACAAAATCAGGTACAATTGTATCTAACAATCTTCCTAAGAAAAATGACAATCCTATCATTCATATAAGACCACATACTCAGAAAAGTGCATATCTTTTTTCTGATGGCTCCGTAATTGGCAATATAAATAAAGATGCCAATGAACTCCCAGATGGCCAATGGATGACAACTCAATGTTTTTGGATTAACAATAGTTATATTTTGAAACAACTAAATAGAAACATTATAAAATAACCAAAGGAGCTACATTTCGTAGCTCCTTTGGTTATTTTTCTTCATCAAAAATTATATTTAAAGTTCTTGCCATTCTTTCAACCGCTCCAACAACAAGAGCATTGCCCATACAAAAATATCTGAATTTTTCTGGCATTCCAGTATTCGTCCAATTATCATCAAATCCTTGTATTCGTTCTGCTTCCATTGGAGTTATCAATCTTAGTTGGTTTGTCTCTGGATCTTCTATAACGTGAGTACTTCTATTGACGCTTGATTCACTTGTTAGCATTGTTCTTGCTGGCTTATCAATTGGGTCTGGAAATGCAATTGGACCTTCAGAAAAAGTATATGAATGTCCAGTATTACTTGTTCTTTGTATTTTTTTAGAACCTTTTAGATATTCCCATTTTGAAAGCTCTTCCCCTAAATAGTATTTAGCATCTACATTATTTTCAACTATCTCTCTTATAGTTATTGGTGCTTCATATTTAGGTGTTACTTTAACTGTAGCAATTTCGCCATTGCGCATTACTCCAGAATTATTGAATTCATGCTTAAAATTCTCAGATACATCATAAATATCTTCGTAATTAAATTCTTTAATATTTAAATCTTCACATTCTTCAATTGGAAAGGTAGTAGCGAAGAAACCTTTCTTATTTATAATATCTTTGTTTGTTGCTTTTTTCATCTTTTTAAAATAACTTGTTTTATTCTTATACGCAAAAATAAATACTCTTCTTCTACGTTGTGCAAAACCATATTCTGCAGCATTAACAACTCGCCACTCAACACTATATCCTAAATCATTAAAACAAGCTAATATAACCCCGAAGTCTCTGCCTCTCTGTTTTGTAGGAGATTTTAGTAACCTATCAACATTTTCAAGTAAAACAAATTTAGGAGCCTTAACCTCAAGTATCTCCCTAATTTGCCACCATAGTACTCCCTTTACTCCATTTATGCCCTTTGCTCCAGATCTAGCAACTGAATAGTCTTGACACGGAAAGCCGCCAACTAACAAATTATGGTTAGGTATTTCACCTTTATCCACTTGAGCAATATCGATGTTTACATGATTTTCATTATTTCCAAAATGAGAGCAGTAACACTCAAAAGCATGTTGTGAATTTTTCCCTGGTTCCCATTGATTAGCCCAAACTGTATTCCATTCTTGTGAAGCTCTTTCTATACCTAAGCGAAATCCACCTACGCCTGCAAAAAGCTCACATACTGTTTTATCTATAGCCATATTACTTTTCTCCTTTTGAATTATAACCTACAAGATATTATAATCTATTTTTCAAAGAAAAGAAAATCAAATTCATATTTTGCAAATTTATTTTGTAAATTTCCTATATTGCCCAAATAAAATATACTTTTCACATGAAAAGCCCTAGGCAAAACTTGCATTAAGTATTGTCTAGGATTTCATTAGTATTCACATGCCAAGTTATAACTAATATAAAAACTAGAGCAATTATACCAATGTCATTAAGTTAAGACATTAGGATGAAAAAACTCAAAAGAGTAAGGTATAAAAAGATGTACCTGCTCTTTTTTATTTTTTGAAAAATCACTTGACAAGTTAATAGAAATATGCGGCGCAGCCCCTTAAAAAAATAGATTTTTGGAGGCGTTGCAAATGATTAATTATACTGATCATGTTAAGAATAAGCTAATGAGTATTATAGAAGAAATGGCTGAGCACCCTGATTATTATGTTAAGAATCCTAAACGGGATTTTACACGTAATCGTAAACTAACATTCAAATCTGTTATTGAAATTTTATTGTCTATTGGTGGAGGTTCTATTTCCAAAGAACTTTTAAAACACTTTAATTATGATGTTGCTACAGCATCATCTTCAGCTTTTGTACAACAAAGAGATAAAATCTTGCCATGTGCTTTTGAATTTTTGCTTGATAAATTCACTAATTCTTTTGATAATCTTAAAACTTACAATGGTTATAGACTACTTGCAGTAGATGGATCAGACCTTAATATTGCCCATAATCCTAAAGACGTTGATAGTTATTGTCAATCCTCTCCTGATTCTAAAGGCTTTAATATCCTACATCTTAATGCGATATATGACTTATGTAATAAACTATATATTGATGCTTCTATTCAAGGATATAAACAAAAAAATGAGTATAGAGCTCTCATAGATATGGTTGAGTGTTCCAGAATAAAGGAAAAGGCCATATTTGTTGCTGATCGTGGTTACGAAAGCTACAATGTATTTGCTCATATTCAAAAAATGGGTTTTAAATATGCTATTAGAGTAAAGGATATAACTAGCAATGGTATAATATCTAGCCTTGTATTGCCTGCTGAAGATGAATTTGATACAATAATAAACTTAAAACTTACAAGAAGACAAACTAATGAAATTAAAGCTCATCAAGATATTTATAAATTTTTGCCTAAAAAAGTACCCTTTGATTTTCTAAAGCCCAAAGATAGAGAGTTTTTCCCTATTACATTTAGAGTTGTGCGATTTAAAATTTCAGAAAATAGCTATGAAACTATAATGACAAACTTGGATTCATCTGAGTTTTCTACTGAAGAGATTAAGAAACTATATCATATGAGATGGGGTATTGAGACTTCATTTAGGGAATTGAAGTATTCTCTTGGTCTTATTAATTTTCACTCAAAAAATGTGGAGTACATTGTTCAAGAAATATTTGCAAAGCTTGTAATGTATAATTTTTGTGAAATCATAACACTGCACGTAGTGATAAAACAAAAATCTACAAAGCATACATACCAAGTAAACTTTACAATGGCAATGCAAATATGTACACACTTTTTTAAGTGTCCCGAAAATATATCTCCACATGATGTTGAAGCTCTTATACGCAAGTATATTCTACCCATCCGAGATGGTCGAAAAGACCAACGTAAACTGAAGTCTAAAACCACGATAAGCTTCAATTATAGAGTAGCATAAAAATCATTAACTCTCAAATTCTAAAAACAGGTTTTTAATCTGTTTTGTTTGCTATACCAAAAAACAAGCAATGTATATAAAAAGAAGCCGTTAGATATATTAAAACTATTTCTAACGGACTTCTGAAATTTATATTTGCTTATCTTAATGACATTGGCAATTATACTCTAGTTCTACTATAGAAATTTACTTTTATTATAGATTGTTTATTCGCACTTTATTCATAATTCCAAAGTTACTAGTTATGAACCGACCATGAGAATACTTAATTATTTAAATTATCATCCTCGTCCTTTTCGCCATACCTTTGTATTATTTGGTTAACGGTTTCTTTATTAGCCCAAAATGTTCTTTTCGTAATTTGCATTCCATTAGAGAACTCAAAAGTATCTTCTGAATTAATTGCTTTAGGTCTAATATGAAATTTCCTCTTCTCACTACTTTTAGTAAAAATACTTTCGTCTCCTTTTTCAAAAGCCTCTTTTGTTATATCAAAAACTTGCTTCGCTGATTCTTCATAATCCTTAAAAGAAAATTTTTTAATGATATATACATACTCTACTTTACCATTATCAATTAAACTATTTCCCTTATCTTCTTTCCATCTGACAACAAATACAGGAAATTCTTTATTAATTTCTTTAGCAAACTGAGAATCTTTGTATTCTATATGAGCCACATTTTGCTCTTCATCTTTTGTCTGATATAATTCTGTAAACGTACTACTAGGGAATGGATACCCTTCTTTTATTGTATCTTTTGTTACTGCTATAACTCTAAAATATGGTATACTTATATTCTGATTCGCAAGATACATCGCTACGATTTTAGATACAGCATATCTTGATTTTATATTTTTATTTATGAACTCACATAAATCAACCTTATTTATATTACCTAATTTTGATATCTCATCTATTTCTTCTTTTGGAAGATTCTTTTGCTCTAAATATTTATCATATAAAACGTCATCTTTAAAGTCTTCTAAATCAACTTTGGGTTGTATTGTTTTAAATTCCTTAATAAATTGATTAAACAAATTATACAAATTTTCTTCATCAAATTGTTCTATTTCTTTAGATACTAAATAACTACCAAAATAGTTTTTTCCATATTTATAATATTCTATATCACTTTTATTTTCATCATTAATAAACCCTTGATAATAACGTATATTGCGCCACCATTCATCTAATATTAGTAAAATTTTAAGCTTTGATACAAAATCATTATCTGAATAAGCTTTTGTTGAATCTATTAACAATTTTTTAATTTTGGTTTTGTCTAGATTTTTACTTTCACCCGGTTTCCCTATTATGATTAAGTATTTCTTAATATATTCTAGTACAGATAAATTAGATTCAGCACTTACTTCTCCATCACGAGTTATACTAATACCCCTGGATTTTAAAATTTTATTCATTTCTTCTACTTCTTCAGATGTCGCCAAAATATGCTCTTCTTCAATTGGAATTTGCGTATTTAACCCTTCAGAAATTTTTTTAACATACTCATCTAATCCATCTATGATAATAGTCTTAATTTTTATTTTCCTACATACGTTTGTTAAAATATCCTCTAGCCATTCTTCACTACACTGACTTATTTTCAATTCATTAATCAAATTCATACATTCAGATTTCAACTCATTGATTGCATGATAAAAATTACTAACCGTTTGTGCTCCATTAATGATACTTATTTTATTGGTAACTAATTCTATTCGATTATTGCTCCTATTAATTTTTGTTTCATTATAATAAAAAATTGTAACACCATTATGAAAGAACCAGAACTTGTCTGGCGCACTAATTTTAAGATGGTTGGGCTCTATCCCTAAATTCTCCATAATATCATCTTTTTTCCCCTCAAGTTCTTTAATCTTGATGAATTCGTTATACATACCAACCTTAATATAGTCTTTAAAAGCTTTCTTTAGTTTCTTTCCGGTTTTATTATTTAGTCCAACCCTTACATTCTTATGAAATAATTTACTTCCAGTTACATTAAATACTTCCTTTAACTCCCAAATAGATACATTATAAATATACCCATTCAAATAATTGACCTCACCGTTAGTGTTATATTCTAGAAAGTTAATTCCTTCCTTTTCAACTTCTATATATATTTTTTCTTGTGCTTTTGTATATAATGGAATCTTTTCATCAAAATATTTATTAAATAGTTTCCTTTCATTTGCTGTTCCTAATCCATTATAAATTGATGTCCTTATTTTTGATTCTTTGTCCAAATCTTCAAATATCATAACTGGAATAATAAAACTTTTTTGTCTTACTTGTTCAATTACTTTTTTGTATTCATCTTTATTAAAACTCAAGTCTTCCCTACTGCAATTATATATTAAAAATTTAACTTCAATACCTGTGTTCGAATCTTCTCCCTCTAATACCATAAACTGATTATAACTTTCGTACCGTTTTAAATCAGCCGTTTCAGGAAGCACACCTAATGTATTAATAATTCTATCATAAAATTCTATTGGTTCATTCATAATTTAATCTCCTTATAAATTCTCAAGTATTTTAAAACTTTTCTCGACATATTCAATCTGCGTTTTTTTATCTTTCTCATCTAGTATATTTAGATTTAAGTATGTTAATAAATCATCTTTTTCTTTACGTAACTTTCTCAAATACAATATCCTATCAAAATCACTACCTAATTTCTTTTTATAGATATTACATTCATATTGAATACGTTCAAAATATGTATGTATTTCTGCACTTACTGTCAAATTTTTTTCCCTATACTTCCCTTTTTTAAATTTTTGTTCTACCAACTTTGCCTTATTCTCCTTTTCCGGATAAATTGTTGCTTCGTTTATATTAAATAAAAAATTAAGTTCTTTTAAAATGATTTCTTTATCTTCTTTATCTATGCTAATTTTCTCATAATATATTTCACTTATTGGCGAAAATTCTTTTCCCTGAAAGAAAATAAATCCACCATTCTGTGCCTTTATACGGTCATTTGAATAACTATGAGAAACCACCTTGAAATTTTTTGAATAAGCCACATCTTTACCATGTAACATTGCTGTATAAAAATTTTCAATGTATTTTGAATGTGGTGAATAATGTTCTGGAAATAAAAAAATAAATACTCGTCCATCTTTTTGCTTGTTTTTTTCAGATGAACATGCAAAATATAAAGCTGGTAAAATACTAAATGTAATATCCAGCATTCGACTTATAGAAATATAATGCTGTGCCTCAATTGCTTTCTCTATATTACGATTCTTTTCTTCTTCAATCACTCCATAATCGCTTAATAATTCAAATAAATATTTTTCTTTTGAAACATAGCTGCTATCCCTAAACAAGGATGGCATTAACTTCGTCCTTCCATAGTCTCTCGATTCGCCTCTAAATGCGAATAAAAAACTATCTAGCTCATTAGTTCCATTTCTTTGTATTAGTAGTTCAATTTTTTTATCAACTTCCTCTAAATATCTGATTAATACATGTTTTTTACTTTCTAGTTCCATCTTTAATTCCTCTTTTTCCATATAATTCATAGATATAATATTATAACTATTTTTATCACTGTATACGTATACTTAGATTAATACTTTTAATATAAGACATCTTTCTAAAATCATCCACTATTACATTCATTAATTCTATTTTCTATGTGCGATATACTCCCTTGCCTCTAAGACATAATGATTTTCTAAGTTTCCTTCTTTAAAATAATAGTTTGCAGTTCTTTTGTTAATGTCCAGATTATAAACACGTGCAATCGCATATAATCCATTTATATTTAAATACTTAGATTTCTCTACTTCATTTATGGTTATTTCAAAGTCTTTATCTTGTCCAACTGTTGTTTTTACTTCTATATATTTATTCACAATTTCCCCATCTTTAATATCAAAGGATTTAATATCATATCCGAGTCCATCCCCTTGATCTTTCGAAGACCACTCAACTTCATTTGCTTTTTGGACAAGCTCAATTTGCTTGCTATTTATAAGTCTATCTTTTTCAATCTTTAGTATAATATTTTCTCCAATAAGCCCTATAATTTGCTTTTTAATATACTCAGCAATATAATCCTTATCTTTTCCAGGTTTGATAATTTTCTTTTTATCTTCCACTTCAGTTTTATCCTCAGAGAAATATTGATTTTTATTATCGATTATTTTATTTATAACATTAAACTTCACCTCATCAATATTTTTAACCAAGTAATTTAATTCATTTATATCAATATTTTCTAATAAGTTCTTTTCAAAACATGTTTGATTTAAGTTCTGATATTTATGTTCTTCTTCTATGTTTTTATTTACTAATTCATTATATCCCCCATTTTCTACCCACAATTTCCATTTTATCGGGGCATATTCACTATTAAGTCCATTTCCATTTTCTAAATCTTCTAACCATTTACGATTTATTTCTTTAACATCTAATATTGTAAAAGTTGCCCTATAATTCTTGATTTGCCCCTCTAATTTATTAATTGTTATTACTTCCAAACACTCTTCAACCTTCTTATTTATACTTCCTGGAACTGCTAGTCCAATAAACTTAACATCTCTATTCCCATCATTTACGAATATAAAAAATGGTGCAATATTTCCTCTGTTTTCTTGTTTTAAATCTTCAAATGTTCTTCTTAATACCACATTACCTTTTTTGGGGTATCAAATAGCTCCTTATTTACTTTATCTTGATCGCCATAATAAATAAATTCACCAGTATCTATATTTAGTGTATCTTTCCAATCACTATGTTTTCCTGTTGAATACAAAACTACATACTCTAATTTTGAGTTTTTTAGACTTCCCTTTTTTCTAAAACCGGAAGAATTTTCACATCCCATCAATTTACTTAATACTTCATCAGAATAATTTCCCTTGTTACCACCTTGATATATTGTATTTACTATCAAATTAGCTTTTTGTAACTCCTCAAATTTTACAAACATAAATTTTTCCTCTCATATTTCATCTTAATAACTAATTATTTGTGATTAAATTTGCATTTACTAAAATTACTAGTAGTAATCTGGCATGACGTGCTATGTTATTGCTTTTAACATCAATGAAATCAATATAAATTAACTAATTTTTAAGTAAATAAAAAAATAGAACCCAAGGTTCATTTCTGAAACTGAAGTGTTGTATTTTTTCTATCTTCACTATTCCATCTCCCCAGACTCTTCTACTACCCTATTTAATGCTTCTATTAATCTTTCCCTCTCCCCACTCTCATTAGTAACTACTCTCAAAATCGGTAAATTTATCTGATCCAATATTTTATCCTTCATTGCATCCCGTGCTCGTTGTATTTCATTATTTATATGGTATTCATAACCGTCAACTTCAACAACTAAAACCGGTTCTTTATCCAATCTATTAAAAATCAAGAAATCAACATGTGTCCAAGGATTTTGTGCGAATTTTTTTTCATCTATGGTCAATATATCTAAGTCCTTCACTATAGAATTTAATGGTACATGAATAACGCATTTAAAAGAAGTAAATTCACTAAGTTTTAGTACTTCATCAATAACGTTATACATAAGGTTTTCTGATTTATACACAGAAACATGCTCAATTGAGGTCATAATCTTCAAAAGCTTTTCAGAATACTCACTATACAATAGATCAAATACTGATATTTTTTGGCTTTCTATTACTGCTTCCTCTAATGAATTATATTCTATGTATCTAATCAAATCACCGATATTAGTTCCATGTTGCCGAAAAACTTTGTTTGAAGTGACAACTATAAGTTCCTTTATAGCACGAGATACTGCTACATTTATTAAATTTGCATCGTCAACAAATGAATTAATATCATTAACCACAGTGGTAAAAATAATTGTATTTTTTTCTCTACCTTGAAACTTATGTACGGTATCGACTTCTATTTGCGATTTCCCAATATATTTAACTGTTTCAGTAACTTGCATTCTGTACGGACATATGATGCCTATTTGAGTGTTGTCTTGATATTTGTCCGTATTTCCATTAAGAATCTCATCTCTAATTACCTCTATTTGTCTTAAATTGCACCAACCTTTTTCATTTTCAAGTTTTCCTTTTCGTGCATGATTGCCTGGTGCTGTTTTATAAATTTTTAAAGGCACATCATTTGTGTTTTCTTCAGTCATTATTACTAGCTGATTATTGTAAAATTTTTCATTGCAAAATCCAATTATTTTAGGATGACATCTATAATGTTCACTTAGTAAAGTTTTGGGCAAATCATCCTTATAAAGTTCCATTAATGATGCTATAATGCTGTTTCTGTTATAGTTATACGCTTCCTTCAAGTTACTAGAATAAAATATTTCATTACTTTTATTTTCTAAATCTGTTCCAACAATTTGTGGTAGCTGCTTTACATCTCCAACAATAACAACGTTTTTGCAGCAAGCCAGAGCAAGTGAAGCTGTAACTAAGTCAACCTGAGATGCCTCATCTATAATTATGTAATCAAATAAATAATTCTCAGAAATATTATTCATTATTGAATGAGTGGTACTAAGTATAACAGGATAATCTTGTATGAATTTTTGAAACTTATATCTAAAACTTTTGACAGTATAATTTTCTCTAGCTACCTTAGCGTATTTTCTATGCAATTGTGCCTTAAATAGCTTTTCTGAGATGTCCTGATACTGCTGAATAAGTTTTTTATAACTTTTGTTTTCAAGCTTCTTTTCCAAAGAATAAATTCGCTGTTTTACTTCAAGTATTGAATTTTTATAATAATCTCTTTTAAGAGACGTAACTACATAACTCTGATTTTCATCAATATATTTAAATTTATAAATCCCATATTTAATAAATAATACAGCTTTAACCTTCAGTTTATTATTTTCACCGCTTAATACAGTTCTCTCAAAAAAAGTGAGAAAATCTAAAATAGAGTTGCTTGACCATTTTGTATAAAATGAAAATTTAAGAATATCATTATATAATTCTTTAAAATTATTTTCAAAATATGTTTGCTCAACTTCAAGTTTTGAAAGTTCTTCTTTTAGTATTGCTATTTTCTTTTGTTTTTCAAGTAGCTCATCTAAATTTTTAGAAATGCTCACAAGTTTTTCAGATAACTCTGTTATTTCTCCTACTTGAATACCCCAATCCATTAAATCAGGTATGGCACTTTGTCCATGTTCAAAAAAATTCGTTTTATTTGTTGAGTTACCTAATAAGGCAGTGATAAAATCATAGCCATTTTTCTCTAGCTTTTCTTGAACATTTGCTGTAGCTGAGTTATTTCCCGCTACAATACCAACAGTCTTTCCTTTAGCCACAACATTTGCAATTATATTCAATATTGTCTGTGTCTTACCAGTGCCCGGTGGCCCTTCAATAATGCTAATAGAATTTTCTAAAGCAGTCTTTACTGCTTTTTTCTGACTCAAATTAAAACCGAATGGAAATATATTAATATCATCATTCCTATTTTTTTTAATTGGATTCCCTGACAAATATGTAGATAGCACACTCTGCTCTCTAATCTTACTTATTTTTTTATATTGGTCAAGAAGCCTTGTTTTGCCATCCTCCATAACACTTACATATGGAGATAAGCCCTTAAAATAATCAAAAACAGCCTTAGGCTGCTTTAAATTAAGACATGAATTTTCATAACTTACTTTTGATTTATGGTATGCTTCAGCTCTTTCATTAGAATCGATTATCTTAACATAATCTCCAAAATCAAGTAGTAACGAAGAAGTGGCTATTGGAAACCCAGAGATAAATACAATCTTTTCATCAACATTAATAGTTTTAGGCTCTTTAAATACACGTACATTTGAAGAATTGTAAGTGTAGGTTTTATTGATACTTAAATAAGTTACTTCAACTTGGTTTTTTATATATTTGAAGTAACTTATCTCCGCAGTCTTATCTTTAAATTCTTTTGTTTTGTTATCTTTTATTAGAATTAGTTCTTTATATATGTTCATAAAGTTCTCCTGATAAGCTTTTTCGTTGTCTTTTTATTAGAAGGGTCTGACCCTTTTTCGAGGGAAGTGTGACTGAGCTTGCTAATTTGTACATCATTAAAAATGTCAAATTCCTCACAAACTAAGTTGAAGTTCTCAGGTAAATATTCAGAAAATAATTCGTTACACATGAAATCTTTTCTTACCTTTTCAAAGTCATATTTCGCTATAAGCCCTATCATTCTAAATATTATTTATCAAGAAAATTATTCTAGTTTTTGCAAATCGTCTGACCTTTCAGAAATCTGGACTTTGCTAACAAGTTTTGTTAATACTAATTTTGATAAACTTATAAATATTTGAATCTTTATTACTACTAAGTACACATTTTTTTGTAAATTTCCTGCTTTATAAAAATCAAGTTAACTGTACTATCAGTCCAGCAGTCAACATTATAAATGAATAATAACGGAGCTTGTTGCTTATTTTAACTCATTAATAATTAACTGTTCTATTATTTTCTGGTTCATCTCCGGATAATTTTTTTTATCAAAAACCCGAGATTGATTTAATATATCTAAATAATTATCTAATTTATAAGCATACAATCCCCTCTTTGTTTTATCTTTTAATAATGATAAGCAAAAAGCACTATAGTATTTTCCTTTTTTCAAGCATACTCTTAATAAATCTAGTTGTTCTTCATTTTCATTAATGCTAAAAAAAGATTTTGCAAAAGTAAAAGCAGTTGATTGTCTATTTCTACTTAAGCAAATAGCACATATGTCATAATCTGAAAATGGAAGTTCAATGTCATATTTATTGTATAAGTCCTTAATAAGTTCAAGCCGATTTCTCCTAATATTTTTCTTTGCAATAATCTCTAAGTTTGCTGGAAGTAATCTTTTAGGCAAATTAAACGCAAGCAAAAACTTTAATATTCTATAGTCACCATTAGAATAAATTCTTTTGAGGTTTTCATAAATCAATTCAACTTGCTTAGTTTGATCATTTGTAATACTAATCTCTCTAAAATACACCGCATTTATCACTGACGAAATTAACCACTTTGTATTTGTATCCACTATCATTTTCAAAAACTTAATTATATTATCTGTATCTAGTTCATTTATTATTTGCTTTACAAGAAGCCTGTATACCTTTATATTGTTATTCAAGTCACTAAAAACTTCACTAATCATATCATATCTATTTAATTCAATCAGTCCTAATATTCCCAAGAACTTCTTCTCATGTATTTCTGATTTTGAGTCTTCTATTGCTTTAAAAGCCAATTGATTCTCAAGTTCCATATCTCTTTCACATGACATTGCACATTGTGCAGCAAGATAGGGATTATATTCACTTAATAAATTTATAAAATCACTTCTTCTTTCGCCTTTTAGTGAATGAGATAAATATCTAAGACTTTTGTAATATTTTTCATTTTGTGCTTGTGCTTCCAAATCAATTATCAAAACCCCAGTACCCCCTTCTCTTCCTGAGAATGGTAATAATCTTGATATGCTTGGTGAGCAAATACATATAAGTCTTCTCTTCTTTCTAAAATTCCAAGTTGTGTAGCTTTTTCAAGAACATATATGGTGTCAATATCAAAACCATAGTCTTTTTTACATTTAGTAAAACAATTTAAGACCTCATCTTCAGACATTCCAGAGTTTGTATCTTTTTTTTCAAGACTTTCATATCCTAGATATCTTAACAATCTATGTATTTTTTTAATATCAAAATTTGCATCCATTTTTTCTTCTTTTTCTCTTCTATAAAGACTATGGATAAAACGATCTATTATCTCCCCTTCGCTTTTAGGAATTTCCCCTTCTACTTTAACTATCTCAATTAATCTTGATAACATTAGGGGCGTTTTAATTATTTTTTCAAGTCGAGCATCCTTTTCTATTTCGTTTAATATTTTCTCTGCAATAATAGAGCTTCCATCAGTATTTTTCTTAATAAAATCCTCAATCTGCTCTCTTTCCATTTTCAATAGATGAAAAACTGGAATATCTCGAAAAATATTCTCCTCTTGTGGTCTGTCCGAAATAATTATAAACGCGTTTGTATAATCATTTAAGAGGTTTTTAATTTCTTTCTGTCGAATAGTTTTAAGCTGGTAATTATCATCTTTCGGTATTTCATTTACCGCATCAAGAAAAATATTTATTTCACCTTGTTTTAACATTTTTTCACCCATTAGAGTATCAACACCAATTTTATTAAAAATTGTCTGTTTTATTGATATATTTTTATCTGTTAATAACCCTAATGAGATATATACTGGTATTTTAGCAGACGAACTTGTTAAACACACTTCCGCATCTATATATGCTAAATATTCTAAAGTTGTACTTTTGCCCATTCCAGCATCGCCCCAAATAAGCATACGTTTCTCAGGGATTCTATTTTTACGTAGTTCATCAACTGTTCCTTTTCTTTCTGCTTTTTCACTTTCCTCATCAGTAATGTTTTCAATGACATAGCCATGAGAAAGCTTAATATTCTCTTGCCCCTTTATATGAATAAATCTGCCTATTCTTGTTTTAAAGTTATCCTTCACGCTATTAAGATATTCTTTAAAATCAGGTGCTTTTTCGATGTTTTCAACTTTAGATTTTAATAGAGAACTATGTGTACTTGTTGCATATAAGTAAAATATAAGTACACTTTCTACATTTTCATAAAATTCCCTATTTGTCCAATTCTCGCATTGATGACTTTCGATGTTTCTTAAACTATATGTTCGAAATAAATGCTCATCAAAATCATTTTTACTTTTGAAATCTTCAATCTTAGAGCTGCTAAAATCAATATTATTAGTATTTAAATTCAAACCATTTATAAACGCTGCTAAGCCAGCATTCCTACTTTCTAGTTCAAAAAACTTATTAGGGTTTATTAAATATAGGATTTTTCGCAAATACGGCTCTACTTTTGCAAAATCTGAAAAATATGGTAGGCTATCATTTTTGCCTGCATCTACAACTAATATCTTTTCAATTGCATTCGGAACTCTTGTCTCTAAGCCATCAAGTTTTAACTCCGGTTTATTGAGCGGAAAAGTTATAACTTGCTCAAACAATTCAATAGTACCACTAATATTAAATTTAGGCTTGTTTCTAAATAATTGTTGCGTTTCACTTATTATTTTCTTCTTAATTTCATCCCAGTTAACCATCTAGTATCCTCCTACGATATTTACTTCAATAATTCTAAGGTGCGATTTATTACTATTATTTTTATGAAAGTATTGTATTAGATTACCTTATAATACTAAAACTTAATGTTATCTAATGACACTATTAACTTTTTGAAATGGATTGAATAAACATAAAATCCACTCAGCTGGTTTCCTCAAAGGCACTAATCCATCATTGAGTTAGTTATCATTTATGAAAAGTGATTGCTTAATTTACATTATAAAACTAACAGAAAAAATAAAGCCATAAATTGATAAATTCATTAACTTTCACCATATCTCCATTATTAACTATATTTCATTGAATATCTGCTCTTTCCTAATCATTGCTAAATAATACATTTCGCTATTTTTGTAATTAATCTACTAGCCCTCTTTTCATAATACAAATCCATTATCACGAATAATTGTTCTATTTATTGACTAATAGAAAAACTTATGAGAGTTTACTATTTTATTACCGACTCAAGCATAGGCTCCTTTACTTCTTTTTGAATATCTGCATAAACATCTTTTAAGGATTCAACCCAAACTTGCATATAATCAAAGGTAATATATCTACTTTTAGTTGCCTTTTTTATTGCTTTTAATTCTTCAACTGCGTTAGTAGTGTTTTTTATAAACCAGCTGTATCTGCCAATATTGCTCATTTCATTTAATTCTCTTATCAATTCAGATTTTTTATACAAATAATGTCCTTTTGCAATTGCAGGAGTCATTAAAAAATTTACATCACTACTACCTGAACAATATGGACAATTACATATATATTTTTTACTCATTGCTGGTTCAAAAACATCTTTTAATTCATTATAATTAAAACTACTCATAAGCTCAGGTATATAATATTGTGGTTTTATGTTAAAACCACTTGATTCTTCTATTAATAGCGATTCTTTAAATGACTCTATGTATCCAATTCCAGAAGATATTCCAGTAGCACCAAAAGCTGTCATTCCCAGGCCAAAATTGTTGACCCTAGATAAAATGATAGGTTTATTCTTACTTGATAGCATATGAATGATTTTTGTAAACCAATAATAATGACCTTTAATTTTGGATTCTAGATTAATATCAAACATTATGAAATAACCATCAGCATTAATTCTTGTATAATAATTTACAAGTCTTTCTGCAGATATTTTATCTGATACATTTTCTATTTGTATAGATATACCTGCAAATAAAGGTCTTGTTTCAGATGTTTCTTTTAGATATTTTCGCGCTTCTTTAAACACTACTTGATCCCTATCTATCCACTTATCATTTATATCTTCTATATAATGAAATGGGGAAATTAAAATAGAGGCATTAAATTTTAATTGCCATTCAATTACTTCTTTTGCACGTTTCTTACATAAATTAATATCATCATAATCTTCCGGTCTTTCTTTAGTTACACCTGATAGTATATATGGTAAATCGACTAGAGATTTGGTTCCAGTAAATTTAGAATAAGCCAATTTATATACTAATGGATCAATTACTAAATCACCTTGATTTTGTGCAACTAAATCATATACTTTTCGATATTTCGGTAAAAAATTAGCAGGAAACACTATTCCATCAAGGCTATTTCTTTTTAAGTATTCTTCAATAATAGAACCCTCGTTGTGAAGTAACCTTGGCAATAATTTCAAATCAAGTTTTTCATGTATTGGATCAATTTTTATCTTATCTATATCTGATAAAGCCCCTACCAAAGAAGGAATATCAAAATCTCTCATATATGCGTCTTTTTCAAGTAAATTTAAGATTATTTCGTCTAATGTTGAAGGAATTGAACTATTAAAATGGCTTGGAGGTTTCGGAATTTCGCTTAAAATTTTATAAGGAGCATCTACAATACTAGTTATTTCCAAAGGAATTTTGCCTGATATCATATGATATAGAATCGCACCAACACTATATAAATCAGATCTTTCATCTATATTCTTACTGTCTTTTAATTGTTCTGGTGACATATAAGCGAAGGTCCCCATAGTTGCCCCAGTTGATGTTAAAGTGCTTGCATCTAAAATTTTAACTAAACCAAAATCAAGCAATTGTACTTCCCCAGATTTCCGAACAAAAATATTATCCGGTTTTAAATCTCTATGTAAAAATCCAAGTTTATGAATTTCCTTAAGTCCATTTAATATTTGCTTTGTAATTTGAATAGCTTGATTAACATCTAGCATTCCTTTTGATTTAATATAGTTTTTAAGTGGTTCTCCGTCAGTATATTCCATAACAAGATATTTAAATGTTTCATACCCCTTTTTGAATTGCCCATCGTCAATATATTTTATTACATTAGGATGATTTACACCCTTCAAAGCTAAAATTTCTCTTTTTACTCTAGTTTCATCGACTTCAGTTCTAATCATTTCAAGTTTAAAAATTTTCATAGCAAAGTCAGTGCCATTTTTATTAACAAGATATGTATTTGCAAAAGTACCTTGCCCTAAAAAACTTTTTACTTGGTAGTCATTAATAATTTCACCAATCATAGTTAACCTCCCCGTATATAATACTTTGAACTTACAATTAAATCATTACGTTATTATACCTACAAACATAATTAATTTGTATCACTGTTATTTATAATCATTACTGTTTTTAAACAATATTCTAGTCTATATAAACGTAAAATTACCCTTATGTGTTTATTACTATAGCATTAATTTGAATTCAATAAATAAATCAATAAATTCTTATTTCACCATTTTCTTTTATAAAATCTCTAAAATGCTATCTAATAATATTAGTAGTTATTAACCTTGTTAGAATATAATGCATTAGATTCTCTCTCTCTTGATGTAACCTGAATTTATTATATCATACATATTTATACATTAAATACTATTAATTAACAAAATTTGATTTGTTTTCTTAAATTAAAAGTAGAATTATTTACCAACCTAATCCCAAACCCTCTCCAAAACCACCCCCTCACCAAATCCACCTCTCTCATCCTTCTTCTCTCTCCTCTTCTCAAACAATTCCTCTTCCGTATACCCCAAAGAACCAGCCAGGCCCACCAATACCTCTAATACATCCGCCAGTTCCTCCAAATTCTTATCTTCTAGATACTCATTAACTTCTTCCATCAGCTTCTCTTCCAGTAACTTTCCGTACTCTGCCGTATCAGCTATATGAGTATCAAACTTCTTACCGCTTTTCTCTATTACTTGTGGAATTAAATCTCTTACTAATTTGTTATAAACCTTCATTTTTGTTTTCCAACCTTTCCTTATAATACTTTCTGGTTCTGTAATCAATAACATCTTTAAATTGCTTAATAAAGCATGAATTATCTTTAAATTCTTCTAGTTTTTCATTTAGACAATAGTTATCATTATTCAAATAAAAGAATTCGGGAGCTGAGGACAAAAAGGCTTTTTCAGGATTATTTTTAGCTAAATTTATATAGCCAGTTTTGCCCCAGGCTTTATAATCTCTACTTGATTTATGTTGAGTTAAATCTATGTGATTAGAACCTTTTTGTAGAATTCTTTAAAACTTTCATAAACATCATCCTCTGTTAGGCTAAATTTCGGCTTTCCGAAATTTAGGAAAGCTAGTAGAATAGGCATTTTATAGCTTTTTGTCATTACAGTATTCTCAATCATTTTAATAAACTCATGTCCGATTGTTCCCACTAATTGGCTTTCTTCCTCTGTAGTTTCACCTATTTCCTTCAAAAACCACAGATAATCCTTAAATACATTAGTCTTAGAATTTAATAGCTTATACAATTCATCATCAAAATAAGTATAAAACTGCAATCTACTTGGTCTTTCCTGTACATATTCTTTGATTCTGTGGTATTCCTCCACAACAAATCTAGGAACACTTAGTTGTGGTCCCTTAATTGCAATATCTTTAAGTTCAGTAAACTTCTTTTCAGCTTCTGCTTGTCTTTTAAATATGTCCACGATTCTAAAGTCAAAGTCTACAATACAATCCTGTGGGTAGTCCTCTGGCTTTGGATCATAATAAACTTTTGACTTTGAAGAGTAGTCTTTAATATTCCCGGTTAAGAAGAAGGGAATTAAATTTGCTTTCTTATAATTACCTATAAAGTCTAGAACATTTAGATATTCTTTGCCTTTACTCTTTCTAAGTCCACGGCCTAGTTGCTGCAAAAACACGGTAGGTGATTCTGTTGGTCTTAAAAACATAACAAGGTCAACCGCTGGCACATCAAGGCCTTCATTAAACATATCTACTGAGAATATCACCTTGATTTCACCTTTGTTAAGCTTATCAAGAGCTTCTTTTCTTTCTAGGGAAAATTCGCTACCTTCTCCACTATAAACTGCACATGCTTTCACATTATTTCCGCAGAAATATTTAGCCATATATTCTGCGTGAGCTCTACTGGTGCAGAAGCCTAAGGCTCTTTCACTTCTATATTTTTCGAAGTGTTTTAATATAACTTCTGCTCTTTTGTTAATCATTAAAGCTTCTTCAAGACTTTTCTCATCGTATTTTCCATTTTTAAAGGCAATATTTTCATAATCAGTTTCATCAAATACACCATAATACCTAAATGGAACTAGCCAACCCTTGTCTATGGCTGCTTTTAGACGAAGATCATAAACCACATTATAATCACAAAGAGCGAAAACATCCTTGTTATCAAGTCTTTCTGGTGTGGCTGTTAATCCCAAAAGAAATTTAGGTGTAAAATAGTCCAAAACCTTTTGATAATTACCCGCTACTGCGTGATGGAATTCATCCATTACTATGTAATCAAATTCATCCTTTTGAAAATATTCTTCATTTAAATAGGTGCTTTGTCCTAGGGTCTGAACTGATGCAAATACTATATCTTTATCCTTATTTTTTTCTACACCATTAAAAATTCCAGTTTTATCATTAGGTCTAATAATCTTAAAAGTTGCCTCCGCTTGCTTTAAGATTTCTTCTCTATGAGCCACAAAGAGAATCTTCTTATATTCTAAAGAATCAAAGGCTGCTAAATAGGTTTTTCCAATCCCCGTTGCAGCCACAACTATTACTTTATCTAAACCCTCTTCTCTTGCTTTCTTAAGTTCATGTAATGCCTCAATTTGCGCTCCTTTTGGTCTAATAAGTTCAATTACCTTACTCTCAGCCTCTTCGCTTTTTTCTAAATCATAATAAACCTTAGGCTTTTTCCAGCTTTCAGAGTATTTTTTCATCTCCAGCTCATCTATAATTATTGAATCATTAAGAAACAGCTCTTCAAAGGTTCCTTTAAAGCTGTTATAATCCGCTTCATTCTTTTCTTTTTCTAATCTATAATTCCATTCAATGCCACTTGTAAGCGCCGATCTTGAAATATTAGAAGAGCCCACAAAAATATCTCCACCTTGTTCATATTCAACAATATAGGCTTTAGGGTGAAAGGATCTTCTAGGCTGATTGTAAAATCTCAAATCCACCTGATCACCTAATATATCCTTTAATAAATAAAGTGCCTGGGGCTGAGTTATATTTAAATAATTCCCTGTAAGTATCCTTATGGGAATGTTTCTTTCTTTAATAAGTTTTAAATCCTCTTCAAGTAGCCTTACTCCTGATTCCATAAGAAAGGCTACAATAATATCTATAGTTTTAGCATTCTTAAAAGCTTCTCTTAAATAATTTACAAAGTAATCTTTATTTCCAGTTATACAATTACCAGTTGCTATTTCGCCTTTATAGGTAATATTATCAAAGCTTAACTTATTATCTTGCTCTAGAAATTCTTTAGTCTCATCCATTATGATTGAGCTCACTTTCTCATTTGAATTAATGCATATAAATATCTTTGAAGTGGTCTTAGAATCAAATTCAATATACCTTTAATTAAATTAATAATATCCTCACATATACTGTATAGTTTACCATATTCCGAGCTTATTTTCCATTTTTTATGCTTATTGTAAAAATCACTTTTAATAAAAACTATTACCTTTAGGAATTATGTTTATTAGAAGTAAAATTCATAGCATTGATTTAAAAGAAAAAAATCCCCTTACTCTATAGTAAGGAGATCAATGAATATATATTTTTTTTAATTTGATTATAGCATTTTATTTTTTATTTCTAGTACCTTATCTACTGCCAGCTCAGAACCTTTAGCAACTTCTTCAACTGTAAATCCCATCTTTAAGAAATTTTCCGCTACCTTTATTGCTTTTGAGTTTTCGCCTTTTTCTATTCCAATCGTTATACCTTCTTCTTTAGCACTTTTAATTCTTGTCATTTGGTCATGGATTTCTGCTTCTCTTGCCTCGTAGCTCATTCTTGCTTTTTCATCCTTACTCATAACTTGCAATTCATCGTATGCTTTTCCTATTTCTTCATTTTTTTGTGCTAGCATCTCCATAACCTCCTTTGATTTTGCCGCGATAAATTCCATCCATTGAGTTATTGCGGCATTTTCATCTTTTTTTATATCTTCTTTTTCAAGCTTTGGTAGCTCGAGATATCTTATCTCTAATGCTTCTGTCAATCTATAATGCGATTCATCCTCTGTAATATGATAGCTTGAATGTATCTTATTTAGCGGCGTACATTCAAAATCCAATATGTTTATAGTTATACATTTTTTAAGCTTATCATAAGAATCTCCTGATTTTATTTGCTCTATATACATTTTACCCCAATAGAACATAGTTCTTTCTGCCATATATTCTGTTGGTAGTATTTGAATTTCAATATCTATTTCTTTGCCTTCTTTTGTTTTGGCTCGTACATCTAAGATTCCTTTTTTATCTTCTTTGAACTTCCTTGGTAATTCATTATTTATTATAGTAAGTTCATTGAGTTCATCTTTAGGTACATCTAGTATTGCACAAAGTAGTGCTTTTAGTAAATCTATATTCTTTGGATCTCCAAATAGTAGCTTAAAGGCGAAATCTATTTTAGGAGACATTATGAAATTATCATCTTCTATTTTCTCTTTATTAATTGTTCTTGTATTTCCTTTTACTTTAGCCATATCATCACTTCCTGATGATATTTTTCACCAATTTTGATGATCCTATTCAGTCTTCTATACCTTTATCTTATCAGAAAGTTATGTTTTATTCCACAATGTTTATTATAAATAGCAAGGATAACTGTCTCTTCTCTATAGGGATTCATTTTATCTATCATTTGAATATTTACTCCCATACCCTCTCCAAAACCACCCCCTCACCAAATCCTCCACGTTCTTCCAACTTCTCTCTCCTCTTCTCAAACAACTCCTCTTCCGTGTACCCCAAAGAACTAGCCAGGCCCACCAATACCTCTAATACATCCGCCAGTTCCTCCAAATTCTTATCTTCCAAATACTCTTGAACCTCTTCCATCAGCTTCTCTTCCAGTAACTTTCCCTACTCTGCCGTATCAGCTATATGAGTATCAAATTGCTTCCCACTTTTCTCTATTACCTGGGGAATTAAATCCCTTACTAATTTGTTATAAACCTTCATTTTTATTTTTCAACCTTTCTTGATAATACTTTCTTGATTTATGTTTATCTTTTTTTATATAAATATTAGTTGTTAAGATTATAGCTCTATGGACACCATTTCTTTTTTAGGCCAATTATGCTTAATAAATTTAATTGTTAATATGGTAGATGGTATTAAAAATATTATTCCAATAAATAACTGCATTATTATATCGCTGTTTGAAATCACTGTTTTAGTTGTTATTTCTGCTTCTGGCGAACTACTAAACAAGCTGAAAATTCCATCAAATACGACACATAAAAAATTATTTATAAAATGCACCATTATGGGTATGGCAATATTATCGTACTTTTCAAATAGTATGCATTGGCAAAAACCAAAAGCTATAGCTCCCACCATAGCCATCTCAATGTGAAGTAATCCAAATAATATGGAAGATATAAGGGCAGCGGCTGCAAATCCCCACTTTTTATTGAATCTTGAAAATAATATGCCTCTAAATATTAATTCTTCTAAAATAGGGGCAAATATTACAGCTAATATAAAGTCTGAGTACATATTACCAGTACTTGGTGAGCTATTTAACACCCTATACATCCAAGCTGGCTTAGTAATATATATAATTGCGGTAAGCAAATAGACAGTGCCTATGCTAAAAAGAAACTGATAAACCAAAACTTTAAATATATCTATCTTTACGTTTTTCTCCTTAAGTAGCGCTAAATTTAATTTATAATCCCCTTTATGCTTCAAAAACATAGAAATAACCCAAAGTATTACTAATACACTGAATATACCCTCTATTATATTTACATTATCAACTATAAGGCCAGTTCCTGCACCAACCATTAAAGCTATAAAAACAATAAATATAAATAGTAATAGGTATCTAATTTTAATTTTTTCAAAAACCTTTAACATAAAAACCCCTTTTTTAAGAATATCCTATTTACCATTAATATTATGATAAATAGCCCAAAAGTTACTGGTACTAACCTTCATTCTTCATAAATATCATTCTCATTTAGGCTAAATTTCAGCTTTCCGAAATTTAGGAAAGCTAGTAAAATAGTCATTTTGTAGCTTTTTTCATTACAATATTCTCAATTAAATTAATAAACTCTTGTCCAATTGTTCCTACTAGTCCATTATTATTAAGCTCACTTTCCCTTGAATTAATCTATATAGATATCTTTGAAGTGGTCTTAGAATCAAATTCTATATACCTTTAATTAAATTAATTATATCCTCACATATAGTGTATAGTTTACCATATCCCGAGCTTATTTTCCATTTTTTGTGGTTATTGTAAAAATCACTTTTAATAAAAGCCATTACCTTTAGGAATTATGATTATTTGAAGTTAAATTCATAGTATTGCTTTAAAGATCGAGTAGGTGAAAGTCGGAAATAAATTTCCGACTTCTTTCCTCTCACAGAACTGTACGTGCGGACCTCGCATACGGCTCTTGACAAACCTTAAAATTATTTATTCATAATAATTTGACAAGATACCGACAGGTATATCTGATAAGTGAACAAGACCTATTTCTTTAAACCATATGTTAGGAAGTGCCATGTGTAACAATGCACAATTCGAATTTCTCCATCTCGCCATTGATATTTTCTTGAATTCACCCTTATAACCTCTTCGCCTAACAGCTTTATGCAGAGATTTATAACTTTTCCACTCTTTCATCTTCTTCATTCTTAGCCTTCTTTTAATCCAACTAAACAGGTTCTGAAAAAGTTCTTTACAGTTTGCGATTCTAAAATAATTTGCCCATCCTCTAATTACTGGGTTTAACTTTTTAACCATTTGTTCTATATTCATTCCATGGTTTCTAGCCGTTAATCTTCTGATTTTATTCTTAAATCTTTCAATTCTTCTAGGATGTATCGAAACCCATTCTTTTCTTATTATGAATCCAAGAAAGGCTACGCCTTTACTATTATTTGCTATATGGGTTTTGGCTTCATTAACCTTGAGTTTTAAATCTTTCTCTAATATATGGATTGCCAGTGCCAAATATTTTCCTGCTAATGCCTTTGTTTTTGCAAAAATCAAAGTATCATCTGCATATCTGACTATGCGGATTCCCTTTTCCATCATTACTTTATCAAAATAATCTAAGTATATATTCATTAGCAATGGTGAAATTACGCCACCTTGTGGACAACCTATATCAGATTCGTCAACAATTCCACTTTCCATAATTCCAGCTTTCAAAAATTTGCGTATTAGTTTTAGAATTTTACCGTCACTTACTCTTTCATTTACCGATTTAATTATTATTTCATGGTCTAATGTATCAAAGCATTTAGATAAATCCATATCTACTACATACTCTAATCCATATTTATTCATGAATCTTTCAGCTTTTGCTACAGCCTTTTGACAGGACCTATTCGGTCTGTAACCGTAGCTTGAAGGATGAAAATTTGGTTCAAATATTGGTTCTAGAACATTCTTTAATGCTTGTTGAACAACCCTATCTCTCACCGTTGGAATACCTAACGGTCTTTTAGAACCATCATCTTTATCTATATACACCCTGCGTACTGGTAGTGGTTCATACGCTTCGGTTTTAAGTTCATGACTTAACTTGACTATGTTGGCTTCCATGTTTGCCTCAAAAGTTTCAATAGTCTCCCCATCTATTCCTGGGGCTCCCTTATTGCTTTTGACTGCTTTAAAAGCCTTTGTTAAATTATCAATTCTATACACTTTATCAATCAAGCTATACCACTTTTTCATCATGAACTCCTCTCGCTTTGCTATCTAAGCTATTCCTTTATAAACCACAGTTTCTTCATTAGATTTGCTGACTTCTTTAGCCTTACGGCAATATATCTAGCTTACTCTAGTTACTATGTTTAGTGCGGACTCTGTTTCCAGTAGATTCGTCATCACCAGTTACAAGTACCTCTTGGTATTTCAACCTCGATTATCTTCTCTAATAAGTTTATAAATTCATAACGCTGAATCGCAAACTTTGGTTTGTCTTCCTCCCTTCGCAGATATAGACACTTTTGGTAGTCTATACCCCATTATGACTGTTATAGTAGTTTCTGCATAATGTCCTTTTAGTTTTCCCCTCCATACTGTTACCAGTTTTCATTGGCTAAAAGTTAATCACTACTACGGATTCATCTGCCACCTGCACTACATCGTATCTCCCTTGTGTTTCCACTTGTTTGAACTTACCTAATTATTAGGATAATACAGGCTTCTCCAGATAAGTATACATGCCTAAATGTGAACTCATCCGTGCAAACTTATAGAGTCATCCAACTTTGGGGCTTTCCCATATTTTGCAGGGTTACCCACTCTATAAGCCACCTCCGGTTTACTTTCGCTATGTTCCACATTTCCCCTGCTGCTTCCTTCAGACCCTACCGTTGCCAGTAGCGCCCTTGCTCTCAGGTTGTCTTCCCGTTGGTAAGGTGACGCAGGCTTCTTTCAGCCTGTCGGCTCAGCATACATGCTGGACGTACAAAAAAATCCCCTTACCCTACAGTAAGAAGATCAATGAACATTTATATTTTTTTAATTTCATCAAGAGTAAGTCCGGTTAATATTTATGCTCCCATTTTCCAATACTTAATGTAGCAAAAGCTGCCCAGCTTTTGTAAGTGATCTGGTCCCACATTTTTATTCAACTATATGTTCACATATCCATTGCCTTATAGCCTTTTTATCAAGTTTACCTTCTGCTGTATCAAGACCAAGCTTAATTAATTCTGATTGAGTATAGGTTATATTAATATTATTAAGTTTACACAATACACCCATCAAGGAAATACCTAATCTTTTGTTTCCGTCCACCATACAATGATTATTTATCACCGAATGAGTTAAAATGGAAATTTTCTCTATATTGTTTGGATACAATTCTTCTCCTTGGAATGTTTGAAATGGATTCTCTAAAGCACTCTTTAGTAATTCGGCATCTCTCACACCATGACTTCCACCAGTTCTATTTATCAACTTTTCATGTATCTCTATAACTTCATCGAACTCAAAGGAAATCATTTTGCAAGCTCCTTCAAGGCCTCAAGGTTTTCATCTATGAAACTGTCCACGATTTTATTTTTCCGGTTTTTTTCTTTAGACTTTACAAACTCTATATATTCAATAATCTCCCCTTGCTTCTCCTCTGATAACTCTTTAACATCTTCATATATTTTTTCTGCCAATCCCATAATTTACCTCCTTAGATATGATATCCATAAATTATTATTCCCTTATATCCAGTATATACTCAAAATTGTTCCAAATCAAATAACTAAAAATTTATGATATAGGTTACTATCACTACTCTACTATAGTTATTCACTAAAATTATACGTAATATCAGCTAATGTCTCTGAAAAAGGTCTCACTTTTTTATTCTGCATTGCATCTACACCCTCATCAAGTAATTTATACAATTCAAATTTCCCCACAAGTTTTTCGTAAGTTTCAATGCTCATAACAGCTAAATCCCCTTGCCCATTCTTAGTTATATATACTGGTTCATTAAATTTATGGCAATACTTTGATATCTCATTATAATTATTTCTTAAATCTGAACTTGGTCTTATTGATGGCATAAAATGCACTTCCTGATTAATATATCAATATTATATTGTAATTACGATATGAATTCTAGACTTAAAATCAAGTTTAGTTTATTGTTTTTTGCTTGAACAACCGCTTCCCTACTTTTACCTTCATTCCCCTATTCAACAATTCCTCTAGGCACAATGTCTTCCATTAACTTATTAAAATACTATATTATCTCTCTGTATCACCTTCACTTAACTGATGCTTCCATGCTATCTCAGTTAGTTCATGTAGCTTTTGTTTTAGTAGTTTCTTATAAATTAGTTTCAAAGTATTTTCAGAAACTAAAGTAAGTGAAAGACTCCTATAATTTAGATACGGATAAAATTGCAATTTCAAATTAACTTAATGGTCTTATAGCATTTTTCCAGGCCAATCACTATATACTATAAATCTCATATAATGTATATATAATCATAGTAATTTTATATACGATTATATACTAAACATTAAGGAGGAAACTCTATGGATTATTCTTGTAAATGCTTCGTTGATACTAGCTCATCTATTCATCTTACCCTTGAAAGCAAAACTGCTTATCACGGATGCTGGAGCACTATGCCTCCACAAGAATCAATATACGGATCCTGGAATATGTTTAAATTAAAAGATTGCTCTGGATGTTTTGGAAGCGAAGGGAAAGTAGTATACAAAATCGAAGATAAAGCAAAGGTTATTATTAGGTTTGGTTGTCCATTTTATTTTGATAATTATGCATATATAGATATTCAGGGGGATAACCGTGATAAATATTCTTGTTCAATTGAGTTCTTTAGTAACTGTTCGGTTAGTGGTGATGCCCCTTCTTATCCTTCTTACAATGGTTTTTGTATACCATACTGTGCAAGTGGACATCCAGTTATGGTAATTGCTAAAATTTGGAGAAAGTAATCTATCCTGTTTAGATGACTTATTGTATTATAAAAACTAGTGCAGCATAAAACACAAAAATCTCAGCTTCTAAAATTTATTTTTAAAAGCTGAGATTTTTACATATATATTTAAGGATGTTACTATTACATGATATTCTTTTTAATTTCAATTACTTTCTCTACTGAAAGTTCCGTAATATCAACTATATCCTCTATAACCTCCTTTGATTTTGCCGCAATAAATTCCATCCATTGAGTTATTGCTGCATTTTCATCTTTTTCTATGCCTTGTTTTTAAAGCTATTGAAGTTATTTAGTTTTTCTTTTTGCTCTGACTCACTGTACAATTCAAGAAGTCTAACTTCTACATCTTCTCTATCAATTAAATTAGATACATCAAGAGCCTTTAAAAGCAATTCTTCACCTTTATAAAAATCAGGTTTTACTGCTCTTCTAATCCAATATTGATCAGACCATCCTATCCATCCCCAACCCCATCTTGGATTTTCTGATAAATATTTTTCAAATAACTCCTCACCTTTTTTTATATTCCCTATATAAAAGTAGGTTTCTGCTATAGCTCGTTTTGCATTTTCCAGAGTTAACTCTTCTTTAACATCTGTAAAAGTTATAATTTGTTCATTCATGCTAATACGTAAATTCCCATAAACCTCTAATATCTCATCATTATTAGAGGTTGCAACTATGTTACATAGACAATCATCAAAATCAGTTAACCAATTTGCTACAAATTGAGTACCGTTATAAATATGATCAAAGCTATCAAATGTCTTTAAATTATCATTCTTCATGTAATCCATCAATTTATTCCAAACATCTATCCAACTTCTAACAGCCTTATCATATTGACTATCCATTAAAAATTGATATCCTTCTTGCATCTTTTCATCAAACTCGATAAATTCCTCTGAAACTAATTGCGGATTATTGTAAAAGTTTTTATTTTTAATCCAATTGTTTTTCATTGCTTACATTATACCTCTCTTAATCCTCACCTTTAACATTTTCTCCAGCATCAATATAACTTGCTGTTGATATTTCCTCATTAAACAAACCATAAGGTACGCCACTTTCTGTAAATCCAGCAATAAACTCCATACCATATAAATCTTTTAAATACTCTTCATATTGTTCCTCTGTCCATAGTTCAATGTTGTCATTTGTGTGTTTTTTATATTTTTTCTTTTTACTCATGCTTTTGTATATTATCTCCTATTGAACTTTCTTTCTCATCTCATCTTTTAAAGCTGGTCTTCTGCTGTTTCCTGCAAGAATCTTACTATAATACTGATCAAAGTTTTCTTTTTCATTCATATAGGTATAAATATCCTTTACTATTGAACAATAATATGCCGCTCTTGCATATCTGCTTCTCTGTGCTGCATTTATGTGGAATTGCACCATCTGCTTAAGAATATCAATTGAGCTATTTAGTAGTAGATACTCCTCATCACAATCCTTTGGATTTTTAATCATGTCTACAATTCCATCTAGCTTATTATCTTCAATCCCTTGTATAAATTCTTGTAGATCCTTGAATTTTATATTTTTATCTCTCATCGCACGATAAATTAGCGATTTAGCAGTATATTTTAAGTAATCATGACGTGAATAATCTACTGACTTTAATGCTGTATTTATGAGTTCTAAAGTATATCCTTCAAATGACAGTATTCTTAATATTATCGAAATTGAGTCATATCTCTTACTGGACTCAACAAATTCCAGCATATTACCAATAAAACTATTCAACTCATCAGTTTTAACTGCTAAATTTCTTGCTCTCAAATACAACTCATGGCTACTGTTATTCTTAAACATTTTAACTGCAACATTATATGCTTCATTAAATTTATTTAAGTTTTCAAAGCAATCTACCAATTTTTTATTAAGAGCTGAAATCACTTGTTGATTATCAACTTCCTTCATTGCCACTTCAATAGTTTTGATAGCATCATTCCACATTTTTAGGCTAATATACCCTTGTGATACATCATTTAAAAAATTAGAATTATAGCAAACTAAACTCTTTCCAACCATTATTTCATCAAATTGAAAGTTCTTCTTTAAGTAGAAACTCTTCAACAATTCATACAAGCTATGCTGTATCTCCCAGTAATCACAGTTATCTGCAATATTTTCTCTGATTATTTCTTCTATATAAGAGTTATTTTTAAAATTATTGAGAATACCCTCAGTACACATTTCTCCAAAACTCAGCCAAATTTCAATAGCTTTTCCTGCAACTTGCTTTTCATTTGATATCTGATTTTTCATTGAAACATAATATTCTTCAAAAACTTCATACCAATCTATATCTATATAATCCATAGGACTCGCTATTCCAAGAATTTCTTCATCAAACTCTGCCTCATGCAGACATTTCAGTAAAGTTTCAAAAGCCTTATATGAAGCATCATAATTTGTATTTCTAGCAAACATTATTGATGTTTTTAGTAATTCTTCAAACTGCATCGCCCACTCACTTTCACTAAAGTCCTCAGTCTCTTCGCCGTAATAAGCACGGTAACTATCGTATTCGGGTTCAATATAATACTGTCTATCTAAGCATTCTCTACAAAATACTTCTACTCTTTTTATAAAACTATTTTTATCATGCACACCAGCTTCTAAAAGTGCTTCCTGTGGACTTATCCATTTTGAAATAAATTCTATTCTCTCTTTTTCAGTTAATTTATTCATTAATTCATTAATTAACGTAATCAATTCTTCTTTTGGGCGACTAATTAGATTATATTTTTCTTTTACCATTTGAACCTCCTTAAATTTAAAAAGTGAAATAGAAATACTAATTTGTGTTGCCAATGGTGATATAAATTTGTCTTTATAAACTAATTATATATGATAATTGCGCTAATTTAAAACCCAAATAATATAGATTATACTGAAGTCAATTTTTTTAAATTAAATTCCTGTTTTTCAAGTAAAAAAATCCCCCTACTCTACAGTAAGAAGATCAATGAACTTAATATTTTTTATTCTTGTCACTTGCTTATGAATTTCTGCTGAAATTAACAAGTATTAATCTAACTATTAAATTTATTATCATCCATTAGCAATGACATGTAATCTCTTTTTCCATGTAAAACACGTTGAATTGAAATTATTTTGTTTTCATTTTAAATCATCTAAAGTTTGCCACTCTTCCCTCGTCTTAATTGCTTCTTCTATAATTATTAATTCGGTCTCTTTTCTCTCAAATATAATCCTAAAATCACCGACTCTTAATCTATATAGTTCATCTATGCCCTTTAGTTTCTTTATGTCCTCTTCTGGAAGTTCAACAATTGCTCTTAATAGTCTTTTTTGAGTGTCAGTATCTTGTTTCTTAATGAACTTCTCTGCTTTTTTAGTTAGTTTTATATTGTAATTATTCTGCATCTAAATTTAATTCCTTTATTACATTTTCTAAAGGAATAGCTTCTTCTTTTGTATCCTTATATTCTTTATATAATTTAATCTCATCTTCTGTTGGTTCATCTTCATTTATTTGTGACCACTTCTTTTGTAATTCTTTATTTTTTTTGCTTTAGATACACTTAAACAATTATAACATCCATTGCAGCTGGAATCTCAGCTGCAGTTAAATCCTCTTTTATTCCACTAACAGATAAGTTGCACTATCACCACCCCCATTTTTATTCAGAGCTCACTCCCTCTTCCTAAAAATATATATGCTTTTTGTCTAAACTTTTTAATAAGAAATCGAGATAAAAAGAAATCTTGTTAACAAGAAATCTTTTTAACAAGATAAGAAGTTATAGTCTCCGTGCGGCTTTCAGGGTTTTTGCTTTGAAATTTAGGTTAAAAAAACATAAAATAGGAATTTTTTAAGCATATATCTTTTTTAAACCTGCACAGAAAATAAAAATGATTGGAGTTTTAAAAATGAAGAATACAAAAGTGATTGATAAATGGATGTTAATGCTTAATTGACTCAGAGAGCAGTTACTAAATTTGATGTTCAATAGATTGTTACAGAATAAATAATTGTTAAATAGGAAAACAAAAAAAATCTCAGTTTTGTGCTGAGATTTTTTTCTTTAGGTTTGATTCTATTTTTGTTGAATATTAAAAGAATATTGTGAAGCAGTTTTAATGATTGTATTTTTAATAAAAATAATCTTTAACCCATATTGATAGATTCATATCTATATATTTACAAATTTTATTATATTCCTGATCCGTCACAATTATATGATCATGAAATGATTTTTGCAAGATTGAATATACGATTTTTTTGGTTATTGATCCTTCAAATTGTTAAACAATCCTCTGCATCTATCTTTGCGAAAAAGGCTTTGATGAACTCTACAAACTCTTTTGTGGACTGCCTATCAGAATTATTTTTATTCCAGCAAAGGTCTATTCCGGTTGAAAAATCCCAGTCCATAGCCCTGGAATATTTACCTAAATTCTGATCTTTGGCAATCAAAGTTGGCATATAAGCATAGCCTATTCCGCTCATAACCGAATTCACTATCAAATTCATGTCATGAGATTCGCAGACAATTTTCGAACTGAAACCGTACTTAGTAAAGAACAGTTCAACATTATTGCGTACTCCGGCACCAATAGGTGATGTAATTAACGGTATTGTACGGAGATCATTAATGGACACCTTTTCTTTCAGCAAAAGGGGACTTTCAGGAGGCAACAGGACACAGCCATGCTCTGTATACACAGTTTCCGTGCTTATATGCTTTAACTCGGTGCCAGTCAAAGAGGGAGTACAAAGAGCAAAATCCACACTGTTGTTTTCAACTGCACTTATTATTTCATCCCTGAATCCGTAGCTGATAATTAATTTGCTATCAGGAAAGTTTCTGTTACAGGCAAGCACTAATTGGGGCATATATCCGCCGGCATCTGTCATCAGCTTAAGTGTCTTTTGTTCCACATCTACAATATCGCTTATATCATCATAAATGCTGTCAACGCTTTTAAGTATTTCATTTGCACGAGTGTATAATAACTCACCGTAAGTTGTAAGAGCGATTCCTCTACCAGAAGACTCTATGAGTGGAACACCCAGTTCTGCTTCAAGCTGCTTTATAACTTTGGTTAAAAAAGGCTGTGATACCCCTAAGCGCTCCGCAGCCTTCGATATATGCTGCATTTGAGCAGCCATAGAAAAAAATCTCAAATCTCGTAGTTCCATAATATTCCTCACAATAATCAACCAGTTAAATATTCTAGCACTGTTTATGCCTCAATCTGAAAATTTATACATATATAAGTATCATATCTCAGGGATATCAGAAATGTAAATAGTCAATTGTACTAAATTTGTTTAAATTAATCTGATAAACGCTAAAAATGTCGGATTTAACTTGGACCACTACAGTGGTGTTGAAATAATAACAGATTATGGGCACGCTTTAGGAGTATTTAAATTCATAAATCACATCCCCCAGATTACAAAATTATAACTATTGGATTATAGTTCTATACTTAACAAAGTATTAGATTATAAGTGTATACAGTGCTATGATTGAGGTAAAGTCAAAAATAATAATTATTTTAATTAGGAGGCAGTTACTATGGGCGTTTGGAAAAAAAGCAACTGCAATTTGTGCGCTCAGACCTGCGGGCTTGAGCTGGAAATTGAGGATAACAAAATAATAAGTGTCAGACCCGACCCTGCAAACCCGCGCAGCAAAAATTATTGTTGCCGTAAAGGTAGGTTAATGAAAAGCTATCAGCATAATCCTGACAGACTTAATTATCCGCTGAAAAAAGTTAACGGCGAATTTGCTCAGATATCCTGGGAGCAGGCATACAGCGAAATCGCTGAAAAGTTTCTAAGTGTACGCAATACCTACGGACCACGTTCTATTTCCGTTGCTGGAGCTACTTTAGCATCTAGCCAATCTGAATTTGCAGCAATGAGCTCATTTTTGACCCTTGCAGGTGGCAAATATGTCTTCGGTCCCCTGGGCGTTGAATTTATGGGGCCATGGTGGGCAGACGGCAAGCTGTTCGGCAGCCAGTACTGTGCACCTAAGGCTGACAGTTCACGTTCAAATGTATTTATAGCCTGGGGTTGCAACAACTATGTTTCTCACCAGAAGGCCAGAGCTCGTGAATCAATACGTGAGTTTTCAGAAAATAAAGATAAAATGTTAATTGTAATAGACCCTCGTGTAACTGAGACCGCACGTATGGCCGATATGCACATTGCTCTTAAGCCGGGCACTGATGCACTGTTTCTCAAAGCCATTATAGCTTTGATTCTCAAAGAAGGCTGGGAAGATAAAGACTTCCTTAAGGAACACACAACCGGTTTTGAAGATATAAAAGCCTGGTTTAAAGATGTAGACATTGAGGCCTGCTGTAAAATAACTGGCGTACCTTATAGTCAGTTGCGGGAATTCTGCAAAATCTTAACAACCAAGCTTTGGTGTATGCATCAAGATCTAGGTGTGTCCATGGGCAGACATAGTACTTTGAGCCCATATATGACCAAAATTCTCATATGTATGTGCGGAGTTTTGTGCAAACCAGGCGGAATGGTGGTATACGATGGACCCTTTAATGTTGTTCACGAAAGTGATGATGAAGACCCAACTGTATGGCAGGCCCTAGAGAGTAAGACATATCCTGTAAACAGCGTTTACGCTGAGTGGTGTATGCCAGTGGAGATACTTAGTAAGAATCCTGAACATATACGAGCTATGATAATGACTGCTACGAACCCTGCTCGTTCATTTCCCGATTCCGCTCTTGTAGAAAAGGCCCTAGATGCACTGGATCTTTTAGTGGTAATTGATGTTTGTATGACTGAGACAGCTCAACATGCAGACTATGTTCTGCCGGCAACAACGCCTTATGAGGGCTGGGACTTTGGTACTTTCCAATACACATGGCCTGAGGTTTTCATGCAGCTTAAACATCCAATGCTAAAACCTGAAGGTGAGCAGCGTGAGGGTGTAAGAATATGGACAGAACTTACAATGGCAATGGGATATCTACCAAAAATGCCTGAGTGGCTATATGACGCTGGACGCAAGGCAGCGGAAAACGGCGACCGCATCGGTTATTTCTTGAAGCTAGTGAAGTTTGTAATACCGAACCTTAAGTACAAAGAAGGTTTACCACTTATTATTGCAGAAACCCTGGGAACCGGCATGGGTTCACATACAAAGGCAATTACTTGGGCTGCAACAATTACTTCTCCCCTTGCAGAATCAGGTGCTGCTGCAAGAGCAGGCTACAGTGCAGACCCGAAAGCACACAAGATACTTCAAAAAATGCCTGTATTTAAAAAATTCTGCCTGATGGATACTGTATTTAAGGCAATGGATGATCATCCAGAAGGAGTTATCTTCGCCAAAGCTGATATTAACGGAAACTGGGACAAGATGAAACACAAGGATGGTAAAGTGCATTTATATAATGCAAGAGTTGAAAAAGAGCTTCTGGAGATAACTCCTGAACTTGAAACTATTGCACTTGCACCTACTGAAGAGTATCCATTTGTAATGAGCTCAGGTAAGCATGCAGACGGAGGTATGAACGGCACTCTACGTGATCCTTCAACCTACAAATACCGCAACCCCTGCGTACTTACTATGAACCCTGAGGACGGCAAGGCAATGGGAGTTAATGACGGAGACATGGTGAAACTAAGCACCTCTATACACTCTGAGGAAGTAGCCATTGAGCTTTCGTGGCTGACCTGTAGAGGCTATGTTATGCTTCCGCATCACTTCGGCTTTGATTTTAACGGAAAACGTTATGGCGTAGGAGCAAGCCGTTTTGTGCCTGCAAGCCACCATGACAAAATGACTGGAGACCCTATATTCCGTTATATACCATGCCGTATTGAGCCGGTCTCTAAGAATGAGGAGGTATGAAAATGAGCACAGTTAATATTACCATTGACGGGAAAGCACTTAATGTTCCCCATAATATAACAATTCTTAAAGCAGCTAAACTTGCAGGCATTAGCATTCCTACGCTATGTCATTTGGATGGCTCGAATTTTCATGCAAATTGCCGCATTTGCGTTGTTGAAATTGTAGGTACAGAAAATCTCATGCCATCATGTGCAGCTAAAGTCAAAGATGGCATGATTGTTAACACCAACAGTTCTGCGGTTTTTGAAAGTCGCAGAAATACCATTATGGGTTTACTGCGCCGCCACCCTGTTGATTGTCATCACTGCCTTCGCATCGGTATGAGCCGCTGTGAGGACCTTGATCCTAAGTCCTGTGAAATGTGCTTCTTCTGTGACTGTGTACGTGAAGGCTTCTGTCAATTGCAGTCACTTGCAAGAGAATACAAGATTGATGCTCTACCCTTTGAAGTTGAAATTCCAGGACGCACAGCAGACTGCTCAACAGCCGTTGTTCGTGACCCTGATAAATGCGTGCACTGCAAGCTATGTGTAGGTGTATGTAATACTGTCCAATCCGTTGGCAATCTTGTTATGGTGGGCAAAGGAGAAACAGCTTATGCTTCAACTGTAGATGACAAACCAATGATTGAAAGTGCATGTGTAGGCTGCGGCCGTTGTGTGGATGTTTGCCCAACCGGAGCAATCCATATGGCAGAACACAAAGATGAGCTCCTGTATTACACTCACAGCTACGACATTGTGACAGCAGCTCAAATATCCTACAGCATCCTTCCCGAGCTTCAGAAGCTTTTTAAAATGGACAATCTTCCCGACATAAAAACAGTTGTATACGGACTGAAAAAGATCGGTATTGACCATGTATTTACTGAAGACTATGCTCTTAGAAAATCTCAAGAGCAAGGCCGTAAGCTTATGGAAGAGAATGCAAAAGCACCTACAATTATAACTAGCAGCTATTCTGCAAAGAAATATGCAGATGCAAATTTCCCTGAGCTTGCAGTAAAGAGTTATCCAAATTCTCAGCAGGTTTTCGGAGACATTATAAGAAAAGATTTTGCAGCTAAAAATGCTATAGCAGCGGACAAGCTTAAAGTTATCAGCTTCACAAATGAGAACGAAAACGCAGTGGAAGCTACCGAAAGCAAAAGTGCCGATATTGTAGTAAACGCAAGAGAACTCTATCGCATATTTAGGCGTACCGGTGTAGAATTAAAGCGTATGTACACAGCAGAGCCCGACAGTCTTGGAAGCGAAAGTTCCGTTCAGGAAGGCTTACTTGCTAATGTGAACTGGGCTATTGATGCACCTGTACAAGAATTTGAAGGCAAAGCAGCGCTTGCGCCTACTTTAGGGCTTTCAAAAAAGCTTATGGAAGAGGTTAAAGAAGGTTCATCTTCCTATAATGTAATACGCATATATGCGTAACCTCTGGGGTGTAATATTTTCCAGAAACAAGCTGTGAACTAATAAAGACAATTAAATAAAAATAGAAACAGTCTTGGCTTTTAATTCGAAGCTGAGACTGTTTCTATTTAAATTTAATTTCTTCTGGTTGAACATAAAAATTAGCACCACTGAGATAGCTTGGAAATGAAGTTGAGTTTCCTAAATTTCAGCTTTCCGAAATTTAGGAAAGCTAGTAAAATAGCCATTCTTTTATGGTTATTGTAAAAATCACTTTTAATAAAAACTATTATCCTTAGCAAATATGATTATTAGAAGTTAAATTGATAGTATTGCTTTAAAAGAAAAAAAATCCTCTTACTCAAGGTAAGAAGATCAATGAACCTATATATTCCTTCTTGTCATTTGGTCATGGATTTCTGCTTCTCTCGCTGCATATCCCATTCTTGCTTTTTCGTTTTTACTCATGACTTGCTATTCCTTTTAATTTCACTACTGTATCTAATGAAAGTTCCGTAATATCAACTATATCCTCTATATTATCTCCTCGTCTTAGCATTTTTTCTGCTATCTTTATTGCCTTATCCTTTGCCCCTTCTTCTTTAGCACTTTTAATTCTTGTCATTTGGTCATGGATTTCTGCTTCTCTCGCCTCGTAGCTCATTCTCGCTTTTTCATTCTTACTCATAACCTGCAATTCATCGTACGCTTTTCCTATCTGTTCATTTTTTACTGCTAGCATCTCCATTACCTCCTTTGATTTTGCCGCGATAAATTCCATCCATTGAGTTATTGCGGCATTTTCATCTTTTTCTATATCTATCTCTTTGCCTTCTTTTGTTTTGGCTCGTACATCTAAGATTCCTTTTTTATCTTCTTTGAATTTTCTTGGCAATTCACTATTTATTATTGTAAGTTCATTAAGCTCATCTTTAGGTACCTCTAGTATTGCACATAGTAGTGCTTTTAGTAAATCTATATTCTTTGGATCTCCAAATAGCAACTTAAATGCGAAATCTATTTTAGGAGACATTATGAAATTATCATCTTCTATTTTCTCTTTATTAATTAATCTTGTAGTTCCTTTTACTTTAGCCATATCATCACTTCCTGATGATATTTTTCACCAACTTTGATGATTATATTCAGCATTCTATACCTTTATCTTATCAGAAAGTTGCTTTTTATTCCACATTGTTTATTATAAATAGCAAGGATGACGGTCTCTTCTCCTATTTTTCTGAGTTTGCTTTTTTACTCATATTTTTCAAATATTGTAACAAAATAGACTTGAAATGAAATAAGTGAAAAATTTATTCTGCATATTTTATGTCTTGCTGTACATAATAATATTGCCTAGTCTCTGCTTAATAAGTGACATATTGTAGTTAAATAATCAGTGTTACTTATATTAATAACTTTATTTTCTGTTTCCACCCCTTTGCATTTTGAATAAGTCTTACAAAGTTTGTCTATAATTATGAATGTGGTACGTTTCCTATGTTGTATTTTCTAAATTCAATAATTATAGGGGAAAGAGCTCTTTTAAAAGGGCTCTTTCTATTTTTTATTCCTTTACTGGTAATAACTTCAGATATACATAAAACTTATATTAATTACAACTTATTAATTTCTTTGGTTACTATCTATCGGCTATACCATTATTAAAGCAGGATTATTATCTTATTCAAGTACATACTATTAACGTGATAATAATCACAAATAATTTATGGGAGTTGATTTTATGTCATCAAATAATAGTGGTAGCAGAAATAGAGTTTTAGTTCCAGAAGCTAGATCAGGTCTTGAAAAATTTAAATATGAAGTTGCTTCATCTGTAGGATTAACTGACTATGATAGAATTGACAAAGGAAATTTAACTTCAAGACAAAATGGTACTGTTGGAGGAAATATGGTTAAACATATGGTTCAAGAGTATGAAAGTAAATTAACTACAAGGTAATCTGAGATTTTGTAAAGTCTTAAGCCATATATGTTAAACCTAAGTTTTTTATGACAATTGTTTCATTTGCGCATAGGCTATAAACCTATGTGCTTTTTTATTTTATAGTAGTCTTCCTCCTCAGGTTTTAGCCAATCTTTAGATAAACTCTTTTCACTGGCTAACGTAATATCACTAATCTGAATAGCCTTTGTTATATATTTCTTATATTCTCCATTCTAAATTGTCAATTTTTACATTACCTCAAATTCATCCTCATTCCTTCTAACACAGCAAAAGCCATTCCAGTTTTCACAAGTGATCTGACACATATTCTTGTAATTAATATTATCAACTCTCGTATTCATATAATTAATAATATTATACTTATATATTGATTATTTTAATTTTAATATTGATTTATTCAATCAAAACTACTATAATAAAAATATAGTAAAGGAGAGATCAATTATGAGTTATAAAGTGATAAGCAAATGTCCCATATGCGGTTCAAAGCTTAAAGTTGTTAAGCTTAAATGCAAAAAGTGTGACACCATTATTGAAAATGAATTTGAGTTTTCTAAATTTGAAGGCTTAGCAGAGGAACACCTTAGTTTTATGGAAGTTTTCTTAAAATGCAGAGGTAATATTAAAGATGTAGAAAAAGAACTTGGTATCTCCTATCCCACCGTTAGGGCAAAGCTAGAGGAAGTAGTTTTAGCTCTAGGCTACTCCATTGAAACAAAGAAACCTAAAATTAGCAATAAAGAAATAATTGATATGTTAGAAAAGGGCGAAATATCCGCAGAACAAGCGGTTAATATGATGAAAGAAAATTAAATTTGAAGGGATGGATTTAAAAATGAAAGAGGAAATTAAAAGAATCTTAAAAATGTTTGAAGAAGGAAAAATTGACATAGATAAAGCAAGCGAGCTTATTGAAGCAATAAATACTTCTTCTATTACTGGTAAATCAACTGAAACTGGGAATTCGGACAAAATGTTGAGGGTAAAAGTACTTTCTTCTTCAAAGGATAATGTAAATGTAACTATTCCAGTTAAGTTTTTAAAAGCTATAGGTAATGCTGTAAACAATATTAAAATACCTGGGATTTCTGAAACAGATGGAATCGATATAAAGATGATCATGGATGCCATTGATGCTGGCCTTGAAGGAAAAATCGTAGATGTTACCAGCGGTGATGGTGATATTGTAGAAGTATCTATAGGCTAACCTCTATAACTATTGAAAGGGTGAATTAAGTTGAAAATCTTTATAAAAATCGGTACTGGTAGAAGGCACAAAATTCCTGCCCCAATCCCACTTATGAAGTTTATCCTTGGCTTAAGTGGCTTTGGAACTTTTGTTGCTAAAAGAATTGTAAAAGAAGAGCACCGCCAATATATTGAATGTATTGACTTTAAAGCCCTAGGAAAAAGCCTTGATGTTTTGAAAGCTTACAAGGGTTTAAAGCTGGTTGATGTAAAAACAGGGGATGGAACAGAAGTAGTTATAAGAATTTAGGAATCTCACAGTAAATAAAATATCTGTAGTACCTAAGCCCCACTTAAGCACCACAGCTACTCCAAATTCCTAACTCACCTGAAACTCTTCCACGTTCCTATTAATAATCTGTGCACCAGCCTTACTTTTTAGACCTCCTCCCTTAGCAATAAGCGCATCCTTGGCGATGATAACATCCATTGCCGCAGATATTTCTTTTGAAGTTAAATCTTCTTTTAATCCGGTGACAGCTAAAGCTACTGTCTCTCCGCCCTCAGTTTTAAAATTCATTACTAGATACTTTACTAGCATTTATTAAACACCCTCTTTCTCTTCAATTTTTCTAACTCTCAACTAATGTATACTCCATTGTTTTTCTCAAATCCACCACCTGATCAACCATTAAAGACATCAATGCCTTACCAACTGCAAAAATATCATTATCACTCATATTAGTTCTAAGTTTATTAAAGGTCTGACTTTTAATAATATCCTTTCCATCAGGCTTAATTCCACTAACATACCTGATCACAATTGAGTTTGAAACTAAAGTTGAATCTACCACTTCTAATCACCACCTTTCTTCAATTGATAATGGACAAGGAACAGTTTCGTCAATTGTCCATTATCAATTTTTGTTCTTGCTCTCCACTAAAAAAATATATGCTTTCTTCCAATATTTTTAAAAACATATCTTATTACTAAGGACTTTAGTCCCTTTTTCTTGTGCCTTTTATCCTAATGTAAATGTGGCTATAGGAATCTATTAGTATATCTAAATAACCTTTATAATTAAAACATCAAACAAAAGTAATACATCAATAGTTGATAACAAAATCTTGTTGCAATTATACAAACTTCCATAATTTACAGCTATTTTACAAATTTAGTAATTCGATAATTATATAGCTAGTTAATCAACTTTTGGTGAAACAAAAATTAAAATTCAAGGAGGATGGCAAAATGAAAATCAGAAAAAACCTGGTAGTAATTATTTCACTTATTATTGCTTTAATTTTCAACTCACAGGTTGCACTAGCAGCGAAGCCAAATAGTTCAGTACCAACAGCACCAACAGGATTAACTACTTCTAATATTACTACAAGCTCTATAACACTAAATTGGTCTTCAGTATCAGGTGCATCAGGTTATTATGTATATATGGCTACACCTAACGATACTAACTACACTAAGATTGCCACTGTTACTGGTACAAGCCTAATAAAATCTGGCTTAACTTCTAACACAAATTATTGGTTCTATGTTAGCGCTTACAATCGTTATGGCTCATCTCCAAATTCAATTCATGTGTCAGCTACAACTCTACAAATTATAACAACTGTAGGTAAAAAACAGGTTTTAGGCTTTACCACTTATTATTATAGTGGAGATACCTCTTCCTATAATTCTATGGTAGCTAATACTTCAGCCATTGATGAAATAGCAACTCAAAACTATAATACTGATAGTCTTGGTAATATTTCAGGCTTAGTACCAACTAACCAAATTACTTATGCAAACAATAATAGTATTAAAGCCTATGCAATGCTTCAAAATAATTTTGATGGTAATATTGCAAAATCAGTGTTGGAGAATCAAGCTAATAGACAAGCTTTAGAAAATAACCTTTTAAATGCTATTAAAACTAATAATTATAAAGGTGTAAATGTAGATCTTGAAGGAGTTTTCTACTATGACAGAAGTTACTACACAACTTTTGTACAAGAACTTTACAATCTATTAACTCCGCAGGGTTATACAGTAACTCTTTCGGTACCAGCTAAAACTAGTGACAGTCCAACTAACAGTTGGAGCGGAGCCTATGATTATGCTGCATTATCTCAGTATTGTGATCAAATTGCTATTATGACTTATGATGAACACTATGCTGGTGGAGCAGCAGGTCCAGTCGCTTCTATAGGCTGGGTTGAAAATGTAGTAAAATATGCGGTTACAGCAATTCCAAGTTCAAAAATCATGCTCGGCACGGCAGCTTATGGATATGATTGGTCCTCTAGTGGTACAAAAGCATATGGAATCAATGGTATGTACAATGTTGCAGCTACAAATAACGCTACTGTAATGTGGGATGATGTATCCAAAACACCATATTTTAACTATACAGATGCATCAGGTATAGCACACTCAGCTTGGTTCGAAAATAGCCAAAGCGTTGGATACAAACTAGATTTGGTTAATACTTACAACTTAAACGGTATCGCTATTTGGAGATTAGGCCTTGAAAATTCAGACTACTGGACAAGTATTAAAACAAAATTTAATAGATAAAAATTAAAATAGACCATGGTACTTAATTTAATGAAGTACCATGGTCTTAATATTGTCTTTAGTCAAAATCTCCACCTCCATTTTTTATTTATGGTTCATTTACTTTACCTAAAAAGTATTGACATGTACTCCTGTTCCTATTTGTTATATACATTTCTCCCTTGTTATTCTTATTTGCTTACTATATTATAGAAATTACAGTAATTAGGTATCTGAGGATATAAAAAGGATGTATAAAATGATAGATGCATATATTAATATAATTAAAGAATCCCCTTTATTTTATGGAATAAAAACAGAGGAAATTGCTTCATTACTACATTGCCTATCTCCCAAAATAGAAAGCTATAGCAAAAACCAGTGCATAGTGAATTCAGGTGAAACCATTGATAGATTTGGCATAGTTTTAGATGGTGAAGCCATGATTCTCAAGGAAAATTCTGAAGGAAACAGAGTCATTATAGCTGTTGTAGAAAAAGGCGATATGTTTGGTGAAATGCTAGTATTCTCAAGTCGTAAGATATGGCCAGTGACAGTAAGGGTACAAACCTCTTGTAAAGTTATATTTCTTAGAAACTCTGACCTTATAGCTACTTGTGGGAATAATTGTTCCTGGCATATTTCCATGCTCCAAAATTTCATGAGAGTAATATCAGATAAATCTTTAATGTTAAACAAGAAGGTTGAATATCTTTCAATCAAAGATATTCGTGGTAAAATTTGCAAATACTTTTTAGAACAATATGAAAACACCCAAAATGTTAACATAATTTTGCCCCTAAAGCGCAACGAACTTGCTGATTTTCTAAATGTGTCCAGGCCTTCACTATCAAGGGAGATGTGCCAAATGAGAGATGAGGGTTTAATTGATTTTCACTTATCTACGGTAAATATAAAGGATATTGAATTATTAAAGCGATTTTGCGATTATTAAAAAAAAGTAGTTAATTTATACCACTTTCACTGAATAATCCATTTATCCATGATCTCTAAAATTATTATAATTTGTTTAAGTCCTCTGGGGTTTTTCATCAATTTCTACAGAATTCAAAAACCATGTTTGCGACTACTTTCAATAACCCCTCTGGATGATTGAAACTTCAAAAAACGCTTGCCTTGAAAGGTTAGATTTCCCCATTCATTCTCTGGTACATCTCTAAAAACACGACCTCCAACATCAAATCTTAATTCACTGCCATTTTCAAGCTTAAATACTAATGTTAAGATTTCTCTAGTTGACATAAAGCCATCAATATCTTTCTTATTCTTCAAATTTTTTTCTTTACTAATAAGTTCTGCCATAACCGATTTAATTGGCGAGTTTTCATTTTTATTGTAGGTTAGTACTGCTTTAACAATTGTTAAAACCAAAATAAAAATAAATATTAACTGAACTACATTCATATAATGCCTCCAAATTTACAAATTAAGTTTTATCCTATTATCCTTGCGAATAAAGGTTATGCTTCCTGAGCATCTTCTCAACAAGATGGTGTCAAAATTAATCTATTCGTTTCTAATATTGGTGTTTTAACGTTTATATTCCTTTCACTATGTATTATACATTAATCTATATTCCTAATAAAATATTCATTATAAATTAATTCATAAAATATTGCAATATTTTCTCTAACTTTGGGCACTAAAAATTATTCTAGTTTCTGTAAGTTGTCTAGTCACAGGTTTTTTTAAACTTTAAAGGGGTTTTCCGAGTATTAAAAAAAGTGGTTTTAACCACTTTTTTGCTTCTATTAACAATTCCATCCATAGACTCACACTTTACTTATTGTATTTATACCCTTTTCTGTTCTAGTATATTTATACCCCATACCACTTTCACTTAAGAATCCATTTATCCATGAATCTCTAAAATTATTGAAATTACTAGAGTCTCCTCCAACTTCCTCCCAATAATCCTTATGGAGATTCTTCGTAGTTTCCCAGGTAATCTTTGTTTCACTATTCTCAGTTATTCTATTTACATTATCACATGGCATTCCTTCAATTATATAATCAAAAATCAGATTAAAGAAATCATGTGGTGAGCTCTTGCTAATGTCGAGTTCCTTCATTGTACCTACTGCATTTTTATAGAAAACATCCGCAACCTCTCCTTCTGTAATAACTTTATTTTGTAACAATTCAGTTACTACATATGCCAATCTGCTTTCTACACTTTTTATTTTCTCCTGAAGCCAGCCGTGAATATTAGTTTCATCTATTTGATTTTCTAGTAACCCCGCTGCTGGAAAGCCATATCTTGAATAACTTACCCTTAACATATCTTCGCTTTTATAGCCTTTTTCTTCTGCTAGCTCTATTACATTTTCTATTAACTTTTCCTGTAATTTAACTTTATCATATAGCCAGTAATGTATTTTACCTAAAAATGCACTCATTTGGTCTACCTCCTATTTTTTAATAAATCTATGTCTTAATTATAGGATTAACCATTTTTATATTCAGTATCATCAGTTACATAAATAAAATTTTTCAATCTAAAGCATATATCTATTTAAAGTCCTACATTCATAAGTTTCAGGACTTTGACTTTGTTATGCCACTTTAATTTGAATAATAAAGGTGATTGGAGGTGAAAGAAAATGGATGTCAACGCTCTTGTAACTCTTATTGGAAATGTAGGTTTTCCCGTAGCTGTGAGTGCCTATCTGCTTATCAGATTAGAAAAACAGATCATCGGACTGACTGCATCTATTAATAAGCTGAATACAATTATTTCAACAAAGCTTGGAGTTGTAATTGATACTAGCGAGGAAAATAAAATAGCTTAGACCGCAGAAAATTATTTATAAGTTTTTTAGAAAGATTTATAGATAAAGCATATATCTATTTTAGTTGATAGCAGAGAGCTTTGAATTGACAGTTTTATTAATTGTCCATTGTCCTCTGTCAATTATCAATTAATAAAAAAGGAGGTGTTTATATGTCTGTAAATAAGGTTCTAAACACAACTAGCTTCTATATTGAGGTAGAAAGTGGCACGGATAAAAACGGGGCTAAGACTTATTCAAAGAAGAACTTTTCTGGTGTCAAAACTACTGCTGCTGCCCAAAATGTCTTTGATGTTGCAGAAGCAATCAAAGCAGTATTAAGTGCTGAAACAAGAGATTACTACTTAACTGAAGCTTCAAAACTTGTCAACGCGTAATCAATCAATTCTAAAACTTATTCAATACCAAAATAAATGAGAGGAGGACAAACTATGGAATATACATTATCAATGACTTTTGTAAATGCTGGTGGAGATAAAATATCCATTAGCGTAGCTGGGGTTAAGCCTGGTATTACACAAACTGAGGCTTCTGCTTTGATGGATACCATCATCGTGAAGGATGTTTTCACTAGCAAAGGTGGCGGTCTAACAGCTAAGTATGGGGCACAATTGACTCAGAGAGCAGTTACTAAATTTGATGTTCAGTAGTGTGTAACAGAATAAATAGTCTGTAATAGACTAAGTAATTGTTAACTCCAAAAACGGAAAAAATTCTCAGCTTTTTTTATATGAAGCTGAGAATTTTTTTATTATTTTAGGCAACAAAAGCTGTTCCAGTTTTTACAATAACTCTAACCTTGAGTCTTTTTCTGTAATTAATCTTATTGGTTCGCAGGGATTACCGTATGCAATATAGTTATCCGGTATATCTTTTATAACAACACTGCCAGCTCCTATGACTACATTATTTCCAATATGGACACCGCCGCAAACCACCACATTGCAAGCAATCCAAACATTGTTTCCAATGTGGATTTCCTTTGCGTATTCGGACACAGACACATGACCATCCTCATATTTAAGGGCAATTCTCTCTTGTGCAATGAGTGGATGTGAGCTTGCCATGAGGGAAACGTTAGGTCCAAACATAACATTATCACCAATAAAAATTTTACCATCATCTAAAATGGTGGTATTAAAATTTGCAAAGAAATTCTCACCAATGAAGGTATGACACCCATAATTAAATTGTATGGGGCCTTGAAAATAGTATTTTTCTCCGATTTTTCCGATAAATTCTTTGATGATTGGTAGACGGCTTTCATCATACTCATCAAGCTGATTGAATTTCTGACAGAGAATATGTGCCTTATGTTTTATATCTCGAAGCTCTTTTGTACGGGCATCAAACAACCTGCCTGCAAATATTTTTTCTTCTTCTGTCATAGTTTCCCTCCTAATGAACAACAAAATTTGTTCCATTTTTTTGTAAAATTTAGCTCCACATCTTATTTAAAATTTGAAAAGAAATTGAAAAATAAATTATCCTGTTCAGACTTGTGGGTAGCATAGCCAATAGCTATTTTATTGTGTGTCAATTCAATCATCTTTTGAGCATTTTCTTCGCCAAATGCTCCACATAATTCGATCGCACCAACACCCTCACCTTCCAATAAAGAAAGCTTCTGGCAGGCTTCTTGAAAACTTCTAACAGTGAAAATATAAGTAATCTGTTTTTCTGTTTCAAAACAAGCCTTATGCTCCTCTGGATTATAATGACTTCCCATAAGTAAAAATGCATATTTTTTCTTCATATAACTACCTCCTGATATATAAACAATCTAATGAGTGTCTTAATTAATCATTTCCCCTTACTTATTGATGGGTAATTTTCAGCTATTTCACTGGAAAATCATTACCTTCAATCCAAGTAAAGCCATAAGCCAATAAAGCTTCAATAAAAGCCTTGTTTCCAATACATGTCTGGTTAGCTTGATAATGAAGTCCAAAATACCTTTGGGCCATATTAATATACCCAGTTTCTTCTATTTGTTTTATCATTTTATCTGAATATTCTTTTCCACCAATATCATGAGCAACTTCTTTTATCTGTCGCAAATTAGACTCACTATTGGGAAATGTTTTGTGCTTATATTTTTCATCTTGTAATTCTATTAATTTTTCTATAGGTAAATCCTGATAAGTTTCTTCATGTACTAACGCTTCAATACCAAGCTTTTTAGCAGGAGCAGGATATTCTGTAGGATATCCTAAGCTCAATAGTACAACAGGAAATACACCCTCAGGAAGGTCACAAATAGATTTTAGTTCCATAAAACAACTTTCTACTGTACCAATATATACTGAACCTAATCCTACTGAATCAGCCGCAGTACAAATATTTTGTGCACATATAACTGTATCCTGAAGAGCTATCCAAAAATGTCTATAGCTTTTTGTGGCTACAAAGGGTGCATTGCAAGCCTCCGCCCACTGCCCTATCCTTCTCCAATCAATACAAAAAAGTAAATTAACTGGGGCTTTTTCAACTATATTTTGCATATCACACTCATCCACTAAACGTTTTTTAGTTTCCTTATTTGTTATTTTAATAATTGAGTAGGGCTGCAAGTTTCCACCGGTTGCTGCGTGAACACCAGCTTCAATTACTTCATTCAATACATTGTCTGGTATCATAATATCTTTAAAACTCCTGCAGCTTGCACGCTGATATAATAATTTCATAGTTTCATTTGAATAATTCATATTAGTTCCCTCCATTTAAAATATAATAATTTATATAAGATTTATAAATTGAGTCTTTGATGTACCTTATTTCATCCCACCCACATCTAAAAATTTTTATAGCCATACTATTTCTTCCAGTATATAACTTCATTCTTTATAATAGTCTGCCAGTGTGACACTTTTTAAGAACATTACTCATTCTGTTATTTAATATTTTTACGGCTGTGTAAAGTCTTTAATCTCAAGATTATTATAGTAAGTGCTAACGGGAGAATAGTCTTCAGTTTGATTGTGACTTAAAAATAAGCCGTTCAAGTTAGTTAATCCTTTTAGAGGTTCCATATTACTAATTTGGTTATAACACAAAGCTAGAAAAGTCAACTTAGTCAATCCTATTAAAGGCTGGATGTTACTAATTTTATTACTATCCAATGCTAAATTAGTCAATTTGGTCAAGCCTTCTACAGGTTTTATGTCGCTGATTTCATTAGACTGTAGTTTCAAAGTATTCAAGTTAGGTAACCCTTTTACTGTTTCTATGTTACTGATTTTATTACTAAATAACTCCAAGTTAGTCAAGTTAGTCAAACTCTTTAATGGTTCTATATTACTCAATGGATTATAGACTATAGTCAATTTTGTCAGCTTTGTCAATTCCTTTACAGGTTCAATATTACTGATTCCAATAGAATAAAGCTTTAATTCCGTCAAATTATTTAATAACTTTAGAGATTCTATGTTGTTGATTTCAGCGTTCATTAACCACAAAGTAGTCAATTTAGTTAACCTCTCTAAAGGTTCTATATTTTTGATTTTATTAGAATCTAATTTCAAAACATTCAAATTAGTCAATCCCTTTAAAGTATCTATGTTTCTAATTTCATTAGAACCTAACTCCAAGGTAGTCAAGTTAGTCAATCCCTTTAATGGCTCTATATTGCTAATTGGGTTACCAGATAGCAGCAATACCGTCAGCTTATTCAAGCCTTTTAAAAGTTTTATATCGCTGATTTTATTATTGTATAACTTTAACTCAGTCAAATTAGTTAAAGTTTCTATTCCTGAAATATTTGCAATTTTTCGATAGTTACCATTCAGTACTGTTATCTTTTCAACATCACTTTTTAAAATATCGCCCGTAGGTTTTTTAATTGTATCTCTGACCAATTTTTCTAAATCCTTATCTGGAAATGTAATAACTGTACTGCTCTTAACATTAGTGGAGGATTCAGAAGAACCGCAACCAACAAAGCCAAATAAAAGTAACATAACACATGATAGACAAATAATCTTTCTCACCGTTATCCCCCTTGTATTTAATTTTTACCTTTTACAACAAGTTTAATAAAATTCACTCTTTAAGTATGAAATGAAATAAACGGTCTATAAAATAATTCCTGCGCGATTAACAAATTTCTGAATTTCATCTTTTAAATAACCATTTTGTATTTTTTTCAATATTTTTTTTGCTTTTTCTTGCTCTCCCCATCTATAATAAAATATTGCTACACTTTCCATTATCGCTTCATCAGCATATCCATTAGGTTCTTCATTATCAACATGTTCTATCAACTTTTGAGCACTTGGAATTGAACTAAAAAATTTAATTATTGTATTTTCAATATCAGAAGAAACAATTTCATTAAATCCTTCTCCAGTCTGCCTATTATACCTGGATTCTAGTTTCTGAAGAAATACGTATCCACTTTCACCTCTGGCTATCTCCTTTGGGGAAGCATCACTTAACTTCACATTCCCTAAATCTAACATATAGTAAAGTGGACCGCAATCAGACACACCATTCTCCCAACCAATAAGTGAACCAGTGTCTATATCAAATATAGTTGCCTCCCATTTTTTAGTATACTTACTATCCAATGAATCATACAATGAAGGTATGGCAATCTCTATATGAAAAATAAACCAAGCATGAATGCAACTATTATCTCTTGAAAATTGAACAGTACATACTTCTATAAGATCATCTCGCTGGCGATAGAATGTTTTACCATTTTTTCTGAATCCATTTCCTTTAAACTTTGGTACAATAACATTATCAAAGGTCTCGTGTAGCATTTTTACACAATTATATTTTTCAGCAAGACTATCTATATATGGGCTACCATAAGAAAAACTATCCATTTTATCACTCTCCATCTAAAATACTTGCTCAATATGATTCGTCATATTTTACTATTTCATTCCAAATAATTCTAATTATAGCGCCTTTTGTATTGATATACAACTATCTTGGTAAAGTATAGTATATGCTCTTTCCTTTTTAGTACCGTATAATTCACTTATCAAAGACCTTTGTTCATATCTAAAATTTCAATAGTTTGGCGGGAAAATAATCAGAATCTATATTAACGCAATAAAAAAACACCTTGAAATTCTATTGAATAATATGGTGTTTTAAAAATTATTTTGTTTTAAATAGTTGCGACGTTTAATAAGAACATTGTACATTAAAAATATTAAAACCCTTCATTACCTTTTGCCGCCATTAACCCAACCACAACATTTGGCCTTCCAAAACCTACCGCTTCCCTCAAATTACAAAACTGCTCAGCAGTTAATTTATTTTCTAATAATACAATATTGTCCTTTGTATTTAACTCTCCCTTTCAAAAGTGTTAATTTTCCTTGCCTTATTTGCTATTTCGTCTTAACATTTAAATTATTTCTAATTTAAAAAATTATACCATAAATTAACTATTTGTATCAACATACTCAAATATAATTCTAAGTTGATTTCTATTATGCTATAATTGAGTAAAGTAACTTTTAACAGAATAAAAATCATCAATTATGGCTAGATTATATATAGTTTCTATTAAACTATAGGAAGTGTATATAACATGACAACTAGCTTTGACAAATTTAATATGAACATAATTGACGATGATTTTATAATGTCTCCAAAGGTGGATTTTGTCTTTAAACTTATCTTCGGAGATGAAAAAAATAAAGAAGTTTTAATCGCATTCTTAAGCGCAGCCCTAAGGCTGCCTGAAGAAGAATTTCAGGGTATAGAATTATTAAATACTGAACTTTTAAGCGAATTTAAAGAAGATAAAAAAGGTATTTTAGATGTACGTGTCAAAACTAAAGATAATCATCAAATTGACATAGAAATTCAAATATTCCCTACTGAGTTTATGGCCGAGAGAACTTTATTTTATTGGTCTAAAATGTATAACAGTCAAATAATGCCAGGAGATACCTATGATAAGCTAAAAAAATGCATCACCATTAATATTGTTGATTTTGAGCGAATACCTTTAGATAAGGTACATACAAAATTTCATATTTTAGAAGATGAAACAAGCTTTAAACTAACTGATATTCTAGAGATACACTTTTTAGAGCTACCAAAGCTCCAGAGATTAGAAAAATCAAAAGATAATAACGATCCCATATTAGAATGGCTTGAATTTATAGATTCAAAGTCAAAGGAGGACATGGAAATGCTAGCGCAAAATAATGAAAACATAAAAACTGCATATGATATACTTCAAAGAGTCAGTAAAAGCAAGGAAGCCAGAATGGCATACGACGCTAGGCAGGCTGAGATTATGGATCAACTTACAAGAGAGAAAGCTGCTAGAGAAGAAACAGCTCTTACAATAGCAAAAAATTTACTAGATGTATTGGATATTGAAACTATTTCTATTAAAACGGGTCTATCTATTGAGGTGGTTAAAGGCTTAAGTAATAAATAATTGTTAACCCAAAAACTGGAGAGCCTCAGCTTTTTAGTTGAAGCTTAGACTTTTAATAACAGCAAAATCACTACATATAGCCTTTTCACCACCTGTAAATTTCTTTTTTGTGAGTTATCTTAATTACATTAATGATTTTATTGAGTAGTAACGTTAATAACATCAGATTTAAGTGAATAATTACCTTGATTTATTGAAATGTTTATATATCCTAAAGATTCATCTGTACTTGGATTCCAAACAAATTCACCCTTTGTATCATTGGCTCCAACTGTAGAATTGCCTATAATTTTTTGAGAATTATAAGTTTCTGTACCGCTTGGAGTAAAGATATAATCGATTTGGTAAGCACTTCCTTCATATGATACAACAATCTTTGTGTTTTTTCCTACATGTATCCAACCAGCAACTGGGGTGATCTTCTTACCTTTTTCATCATAAAAGGAAATATCTAAAATTTTCACATTCAAAATACTGTTAGATGTGCCTCCATTGTTCGTTACTACATTGTTTTTCCTTGCGCTAGGTTTGCTATTATGCTTATTATTATTTTTTCCACATGAGGTCATAAATAGTATTAATATCAATAATGGAACCAACCAAAATGCCTTTTTCATACCAAAACAATCCTTTCATATTTAAATATAATTATCCTAAATATATTTAAAATTCTATTTTCTTCATTCAATCAAACAAGCCTATTCCAGTTTTTCTTATTGTAAGTGGTCTGATCCCATATTTTCACATTTTTTATAAAAAAGCTTGTAGTGTAGAAACACATCAGTATAATAAAATTAACGGCGCCGTAAATAAAATAAAAAAGGCGAGGAGATTTATTTATGGAACAATTTAGTTTAAAATCAATAGGAAAAGTTCAAATTGATGACAAAGGAATGAGATTAATATTAGATAAGGAATACATTCCCGCTCTTACAAATCTTGAAGGTTTCAGCTATATCAATGTGTTATGGTGGTTTGATAAATGTGATAATCCTGACTCTCGATCAAAACTTATCGAGAAAAGCCCTTACAAAAATGCACCAGAAATATTAGGAGCTTTTGCAACACGTTCTCCAGAGCGTCCAAACCCTATTGCGCTAACCTGTAGCTATGTTACTTATGTTGATTTGCAAAACGGTATTGTTGGTTTAGCATATATCGATGCTGATAATGGGACCTCTATTTTGGATATTAAACCTTACACTCCTAGCCTTGATAGAGTAGAAAATCCATTAGTCCCAGAATGGTGTTCCAATTGGCCTAAGAATGTGGAGAAATCTGGAGACTTTAACTGGAATACAGTCTTTAACTTTTAATTCATAAAACATGTGGAAGAGATGGGCTTAAAAAACCCACTCTTTTGTATTATATCCTCAATTATCGCAACCTTTAATCTATGTAGTTTATTATGTTTTATTCTACCTCTGTGACACAATAAAACAAAATCGTTTACGATGTATTTTCTAAAGTCACTTGGATTGTTTAAGTATTACTAGCCCTAACCATATTTTACTTTTTAAAAAGAATACAAATGCCTACTACTAGTGCTGGTACACTAAAAAGAATACTCAGAACGATAGCTACTATCTTACCGTCCTTACTTCCAAAATTAATTGTAGAACCTACTCCATGTCTCTTATCAACAATTGTTTCATTGTCATCAGGATTATAGTAAATTCCGCCTAACTTATATTTGTCATCACTGTTATTATATTCAGTTGAATTATTATTCAAATTATCTTCTTTCATTGTTACTCTCCTTTTTTACATATACTAATACGCCATATTTTACAATTTCGTCGCAACAAAATCAAATTATTGTTAATTTAAAAACTATACCATAAATTAACTATTTCTATCAACTTACCTAAAATAATCCTAGTTTGGAAAGAATAATCCGCAGTAACTAAATAAAAAAACACCTTGAAATTCTATTGAATAATACGGTGTTAAAAATTTATTTGTTTTTTAATATTAATGAAATAGCTACTTCTAATTTTTCAATTGCCTGGATATATTTACTGTTTTCTGATAACTCTTTCAAGTCAACCTCGTCTATCAGAGTCTGAAACAGTTCTTTTCTTATAACCCTCTGCCCTTCTGGATTTACTTCAAGTTGTAAATTTTGAAAATAAGGATTATTTGTATAGTCATAGTCAGTAGAAATCAACCCATCAACGTAAGTCTCAAACCATTGGGCTGCAAGTTCTTTCTTCCCCGCCTCCATATACAACTTACACAAATGATACCCTCCTGAACAAAGCCCTATTTTGAATGTGCTCTCTATTTGATTAATTGCCTCCAAATACTTAAGGGACTTATCAAAATCATCTTCTTGTTTGGAAATATTCGATAATATTGACAGCATTGTTATACTTTGGTTCAAGTATGCTAATAGCCAACCTTTACAAAGGCTTTCAGCCTCTTTATTTCTATGCTGCTTTTGCAAAAGAGAAGCACGTAATATCATTGGATCAACAAATGAATTGGATAACTCCTTAAGACACTTTTCGCTTTCATCATAGTTTTCTAGTGTCATCTGAATGGATGCAATTTGAAATAAAGCAGATTGTGAGTATTTAGTCTCTTTACAGTCTAGTACCTGATATAAAAGAGATAAAGCATATTGTTTTTTTGTATTAACCAACTCAGCGTAATCATCACCTAACAGCATAGAATACATTTGAATTAATCCAGCAACTTCTAGTTTCAAAGCGGAACTGTTTGGGTATTTATTAAGATACTTTTTACATTTCATCTCACCATCTGCAAACCCACTATGTAAAAATACTTCTATAAGCTCTTGTTTGATTTCAGTCACTTCCTGCTCTAAAAGCTCTTCCCGAAATGATAACAACTCATTCAAAGATGTATCTAATGCTCTTGCAAGCGGAGCCAATAAAGCAATATCTGGTGTGGAATTTCCGGTTTCCCACTTACTAACTGCCCCTGCTGATATACCAATCATAATAGAAAGTTGATCTTGCGTAATTCCTTTTCCTTTTCTCAATCGCAAAATTGTTTTTCCAATACTGACTTCATTCATCCTTAATACCTCCTGATTATCCTCTCTTTTATTTTTTAGTATAGACTGTCTTTTTATTATAGACAATAGATGTTAATTCGTTTTAGTGTTAAGTAAACTTGAACCTTAGTCAACTTTATGATTATGTATCTTCAACCTAATTTATCGCTTGTTGGCAATTTTATTTCTATTAGCAACTACAACTCCTACAAGTGGATGTAGTTTATGTACTTCAACTGTAAAATCAAATTTTAAAAAGCAATTCTTTAGCTCTTCCATACTGGAAGGTAAATCTACTTCTGGTCCATAGCCCACTAAAGAAAATGAGTCAATACTTGTTTGTTATAATTATTTGTGCAAGTATACATCCCTTATACTAACTAAGCACCTCTTTAACCTTTAAATAATGTTCTTGTACCATTTCCTTCGCTTCAGGACAAAGTTTATTCATACTTCTCTCAATTTTTTTCATAACCCATTCTTTACCTTCATCGACTTCCATGCCATGGGTAACATATGCTAAATGCAATAAGGAAGGTGCTTGAAAAACATGTGTCATAGCATCAGCACTGGCTATGCATTCAGCTTCTTGTGTTAATCTCTTCATTGGCACACTACCTCTATGAGTTATGATGCAATCCTTCACCATTTGAATTCTTTCTTTAGGATAGTTGAATTCATTAAGAATTCGTTCAGCTTCAATGGCTCCATAAATATGATGTTCTTCAGCCATCGTACTATCTTTAATTCCAGCATAATCATGTAATAACGCTGCAATTTCTACTATCTCTGAATCTGCACCTAGTTTCTCTGCTAATTGCTTCGCATATTTAACAACATAAACTATATGATGAGACCAAATACTATACCCGAAAGCGTTAGAATCACTTTTACAAGCATCTTCAACTATTTTTTCTATTTCTTCAATCATCTGTTCTCCCTACCTTTTTTCATCATCATTTATAATTCCCCCATACTTATTATGATATTGCGTATTCATTAGTAACCTTCTTTATTGATATTGTTAAAGTTTAAAATTTCTCATCACAATATGGGCACCAATAACTATCATCAATATCAGTATTAATATTAAATCTGATAGGCAATCTTTCTTTACAATGTGGACATCTCCAGAATATAAGAGATATAACAATAAAAGCTATCAATAGACATATTCCAATATAAATTAAAAATCTTATTAATAAAATTCCACCAAACAAACTGATTGGAATTGACATAAATAAACACAGTAAAGAAAATTTCCGAAGTTTCATTAAATCTTTTACCTTAATTATCACAATAACTCCACCCCTTTTTTATAATCAAAAGAATAAACTTTAATTCGTCTTATTTTACAATTTCGTTATTATAACATCAAATTGTTGCTATTTTTTAAAATTATACCATAAATTGACTATTTTTATCAACTTACCTAATTACAATCTTAACTTAATTTCCAATAAAACAATGGACCCAGCTTTTATTTTAAAGCTGGGTCCATTGTTTTAGTTTTGTTTTTTCTGATTGAACATTAAAAGAAGATTACGATTACTAATGTTCTAACTTATTCAACTCTGTCATTGAAATTCCATCAAAACCCCATCCGTCTGGATTTAATTCATCCATACTAAAATAATTTGGCTTAGCACTACTTCCTAGTACACGGATTATTAGTTCTTTAGTAGCTTTCATCATTTTATTTATTTCTTCTGGATTAGTGGTTCCTTTTGATACCTTTATATTAACAAAAGTGACTATTTCATTTTTCCATTGATTTTGGTCTAAGGTAACTCCACCTATTGCCCATTGGGAAGCTTCTAGTTCATCAACTGTTATTACAGTAGTACTTCTATCTCTGCCCATAATATTTACAATTAAATCAGTTAAGCCACTGATTAACTCTTTCCTCTTCTCCAAAGTAACCTGATTTTTTAATACTTTTACGTTTACAAATGGCATTTTAAATCCCCTCTCCTTCAAGACAAATTACAGTCAACTTAATTTATTCTGACAACTATTTTATAGCATTTTACCATTTTATTAATAATCAATAGTTGCCATATCTTATAATTTCGTCACAACAAAATTAAATTGTTGCTAATTTTAAAAATTATACCATAAATTAACTATTCCTATCAACTTACCTAATTATAATCTTAACTTGATCTCTAAATACATTAGTCATTGAAACTCTTTCTATTAAAACAAGTCTATCTATTGATATAGTTAAGGGATTAATTAATAAATAATTGTTAATTAAGAAGATAAAAAAATCTCAGCTTTGTTGCTGAGATTTTTTTGCTTAGGTTTAATTTTACTGTATTGGTACACAGATTTCACAATAATGGTTTTTAACTATTTCAGCCTTGTATCTTTCAAGAATAGGTCTTGTTTCATCCAGTTGATAGCCTTCCATGGATAATTCCTGAAAAATTGCAATCCAGGCTTTTGAAACTTCTTCAGCTGTATGTCTTATTTTAAACACTGCATATTTTCCTCCAAGAATGCTACCTTCACTAATATAATCATCACTTATACAATAATCATTTGAAATAACAATACATGTGTCATAACGACAATTTTCAGGTTCTACTAATTTAGGGTTATCATGAGCAATTCCTAGTATTATAGATTGCTCAGTAAGCAGTCCATTAGACTTAGCCCATTTTTTCAATTGCTCCATTATTTGAGCATTACTTTGCCCATAAGATCCAATCTGCCTTATATAAGCGATTCTATAAAATGATATATTTTCAATATCTATATTCATAATTTTCCCTTTCTATATAAAGTACATCGATGTCTAAAAACATCATATAATGCTTTAAAATAGAAAACAAGGTATTTTTTTAAATGCTAGAGTAGCGATAATAGAAAGGGGTGTACTAACCATACTTCAAAACAATAGTATTTTATTATCTGTTCCATTCACTTTTTAGTAATCCATACATATATTGATCCTCAAAGTTATTGTTTTTAAAAACAAGTTGTCTTATTATACCTTCTTTTACAAACCCCACATTTTCAAACATTTTTATTGAACGTTCATTGAATGCATATATTTCTACTCCAATTCTGTTCATATACAAAACTTCAAAACAATATCTTATAATTTCATTTAGAGTCTCTTTCCCATACCCTTTTCCCCATTCATGTTTCTCACCTATCGTTACCCCTAGTTTGCAATTTTTGTTATAATCATCAATAAATGCTATCACACAAAAACCAATTAATGAATTATCGTCTTTTTTGTGAATACCAAATCTAAGAATGCTATGATCAACCTCGGTAATAATTCTTTCAATATATTTCTTAGTATTTTCAATCGGTATTAATTTGGAGTTTTCTGGGCTATCATCATCATAATATGATAGAATTGAATCATTACTCCACGTATTCATTTTTTCTACATTTTCTAAAGTATGATATTTTAATAATAATCTTTTTGTTTCTAACATTTTACTTCCCCCGAGCTTATATAAAAATTTTCTTTAGAAGATTATGAATTATACTTTTGAAAGTTTAGGCTATTTTTTTCTGCATCCACACTACATCAAAGTTACCAAACTTACTCTTACCTATATCAAAGAACCTACCACATTCTATAAATCCTTGATTTTCATGCTTTTCTTCCATTGGCTCATAATTTAAATTCATAATTGCCACCTCCAATAAATAAGTAATTCAAAACAATCTATAGTTTTATTTCAATAAAATCAAATTACTTCTAATTTTAAAATTATACCATAAATTAACTATTCCTATCAAATTACCTAACTGTACTCCTAGGTTGATTTCTATATGCTACTTATCAAGCAATGCCTTTGACATCACATAAAATTTCTCATCACTTATTCCTAGTTTCGCTTTAAATCTTTCATCCTTCATTCTCTCAATAATTATCTTGTCTGGTGATAAATGTTTGCTTAGTGTCTATTTTGTTGTACGACCTCCCAATAGGGCAAAATATGCAATCAAAGTTGCAATACTTTTCAGGCAATATGTTTATCTCAAGTGGACTTATTTTTCACCAGTTGGAATGAATCTATTAGAACTAATAGTTAAGAAAAAGCTTTTTTAAGTTTGGAGGCTCTACAATTATTCTATTTTTTGAAAACGGTAAAGTAAAAATTGACGAAGATATAATTTGCCAAACAAATAAAGGATATGAAACAAGCACAGTTATGGGTGAAAAAACAGGAAAAAAAGTAGTTAGTTAATAAAAAAATTTCTATTTTTTTATTGTAGAGTTTCCACATTTACATTCTATTATTGTCAATATATTTTTCCAGACCATTTTGGATAAATTCGTCAATGATGCTTTGAGTTTGACACCAGTTACCATCACTATTCCAGTTCATGGCTTTATTCACAGCAAAGCACCCATTTATTTGGAATATAAAGATTGCTTCAGCTTGCATTGAGGTCAAATTACTATGAGCGGTAAGCTTTTTAATAAAATCATCTTTTGCCAAATCATATATTTTCTTTACAATGTGACAGGTAATGGAATCATCCAGAAACAGAACTTTGTATTTGGGATTCATCTGTATTTTCTGACAAAGTGGATATGTACACTCATTAACAGTTTTTTCATTATCACATATTAAAGAATCCATAGGATGTCCAGTATCTTCAAGAAACTCAGTAAGTAGATCATCTAAAACGTCATAAATATCATAATAGTGCAGATAAAATGTTCCTCGATTTATTTCTGCTGCCTGGCATATTTCAGTTACTGTTATGGAATTGAAGGGTTTGCTATTCTTAACTTCTAATAATGCATTTTTGATACTCGTTTTTGTATATATTGTTCTTCGGTCCAATTTTCTATCACTATTTTTACTTTTCATTGAGATCCTCCTCGAAAACATAAACAATTAAATATTTTTGTTCACAAAAATACATTTCATTGTGATATGTTTATTGAACATTATTATAATACATATTATAATAAAAAATAAGAAAATTATCTACACGTGTCTATAAAAAGCCATTGTGTCTACACTTAGGAGGAATTTAATTGGAATGTTTAGAATCAAAAGTTTTATGCAAATGTAAAGGCTGCGGAAAAGGTTGTTGTTTAACGGAAAAGGAGTTTAATTTATATATGAAAAAACGGATAGAAACCGAGGTTATCACATATCCTGGATGCGGGAGAAAAGTAAGCGATACTATTGATAAAGACTCTATTTTTAGATTTTTATAATATTACTACGCCCTTATCTTTATATAAATAGCCATTAAAAAATAAATTCGTAACCGTCAAAAACACAAAAAATCTCAGCTTTTTCATTGAAGCTGAAATTTTTTAACGAACTTACCTATATGAAATAGCGATATTCTCTACGGATTAATTTTCTTACCCTGCTTCTTAATTTTCTCTCCTCTCTTTGAGAATATATAACATTTCAAAAATCAGGGACTCTCATGTATATAACTATAGCTCTTCCTACATATACAAAAGTCAACCTTACAAGATAAGCTGTTGCATAATCTAGTCCTATTTCTTGAGGTAAACTTCTAATTAGATGACTCAAAATCACTCTTATAGGAAGTGATATAATGAGAAAAAGAAGCATTTGCCAGTAATTTAAACTCCTCAAATCTTATCAGAATATCAGTATCAATTTCAATAAATAAGCTATTACTTCTATAGCCCTATTATTTCATATACAGCCTGTGCCCAACACTTCTCAGGGATATCAGGCCACACACAATCACCAGTTTCTTCTCTACATAACTCCATAGCTCTTGATAGAATTTTACCATGAGACGTATTACCTCCACGCAGGATATTTTCAGTTATCAGGCTCCAGTAAGGTGCATGTTCATCAAGTTTAACTTCATGCATATCTCTGATTACTTTATCAACGTCATACTCAAGACTGATAAATTCCTCTGACCATATCCCACCATTTCCATGCAATATCAAAAACTGCGTCTTTCCTTCACTAAAGAGAGGTACACCAACAGCCCCTGGATTTAGAACACATTTCTCGTTATGTACAATCTTCCTTTGTATATGAGAATGACCACATAAGATGATTGATGTTTTAACACTATTCATGACTTCGATAGTCCTATCATCATCTGGTAACATTTTTTCATTTACCTTATTGGGTGAACCATGACAAATAGTGATTGCTGTCATATCACCGATCGTTATTTCCCGTACTGATTGCAACTGTGTAAAAAAATCCAAATCTCTGGATGTAAGTGATTTGTATGCATATAGTAATGAACCACTGGTAGAATTTTTGTCCTTCCAGCCTTTTTCACCACCAGCACGATATTTTAGCCAATAATCTTCCTTATTTCCCTTTATAAAATAACATTTATATCTATCATTCATATCATATAATATCTGCATTGTTCTTTCAGGGTATGCTAATTCACCAATATAATCACCCAAAAATAAAAATGTACTAACATTGCGTGATAATGCATATTCAAGGCAACGCTCCAATGCAATGTAATTGCCATGAATATCAGCTAAGACTGCTATATCCATATTTTTTCACTCCATTTTAAATTACTATTTACACTTATGCCAATTATAAAATTCTTTTAGTTCTGCTTTTCTATCCTGTGGTAAAGCTACTTTCTTAACTCCTTGAATTGCGCCTTCTAGTGCTAATAATCTATGAATACAGGCAGAACTATCAATTTCTTGTATTTTAAGCCATGCCTGTTCTGTGCCAATATCTTTTAATTCATTATAAGTAAATATGCCTATTATGTTTAACTGCCTTTCAACTTCTTTTCCGATATTAGGTAGTTTTGATAATTCCCCCATGATAATACTCCTTCAAATTAATATTATACTTGGCATAAATGAGCCTGCTATACGTAAATTCCCATTCAAACTGGAATTGCTTATAGTAAATGCAATAATCACAAAATTTAAATATTCTACCAATTTAATTTAGCACTCTCAAATTTTAATTTACTTTAAAAGCATATCATAAATTAACTATCCCTATCAACTTACCAAATCCAAAGCAATAAACTTGTTCAAGTTCTTGTAAGTTGTCTAATCCCAAAGTTCTAAGTTGCCTCAAAAATAAAGGAATTATATAATAAATATAGAATACATAATTTTAATTCTAAAAATCTTGATTTTGAGGTGATATTATTGATTATAACTGAAAAGCAAACTACCATTACTCTTCTCGAAAGTAATAATCCTTTTGATCATATATTTAATTCAAAAATCCAGAGAAATAAAGCTTTTAAAAATAATAATAGCACTCCAATCTATTTTTATAGATATATAGGGGTAGAGGATACCCAAGCTAATTATATGGACAAGCTTAAAAATTTGGATCATAGATTAAAAAATTCACTTTTTTCTTATATTAATGTAATAGATGGGTTAACCAAAAACTTTTCTTCGGAAGAAATCTCAAGAGCAAATAAGCTTTTGGCGGAGTTTATTCACTGGGAGAATAATCCTAATAGAACAGATATTAATCTCTTCAATTTAAATTGGAATAAAAAAATGAATTGGACCTCTAAAAAAAGGTTTGTTGAAATTTATGAATACTTCAAAGCAACTGAAAAAAATATTAATGAAACCATAATAAAAAATTTTGGCATACTAATGATACTTTGGATTGATACCTATTTACCTGAATTATTCCCAATCCAAAATAATAATGAGATACCTAAAATTCTTTATTATGGAAATATAAAAAGAAATGAAGTATATTTTCTTATATATATTTCTACCTTAGGCTGCGATGTTTTATATATAAATCCTTCTGAAGATGAACAATTTTCTAGAATAGACCCTCTAAATATTTATTCAAAACTATTAGAATACCCAAATAAAATAGAACTCATTGCTTTTCCTAAGGCATCAGAAGAAACTCTACCTTTGGTTGATAAACCAATAGACCTTGTTGCTGAGAATAAAATAACTTCAATAAGCACTAAACCTATTGAAGTTGAAAAGAGTTATGAAGAATTGGCTAATTTAGCTTCAAGTGTGGTTATGATTAAAATATTTGATGACAATTTAGTTCATTGTGGTAATGGATCTGGTGTTGTAATTGATTCAAAAGGACTTATTGTTACTAATTTTCATGTAGTTAACAATGGACGTATTTTTGAAGTGTTATTTGAAAATGATGTTAACAATAGTATTCCAGCCAAACTTATTAAAGTAAATCAAAATTATGACCTTGCTTTATTAAAAATCCAGTGTGAAGCTAAACCCATACCAATTAGGGACAAGGATACTCTAAAAAGGGGGCAGCAAATTGTGGCAATAGGAAGCCCACTTGGGCTTATGAATACAATTTCTGATGGTATAGTTGCTGGTTTTAGAAACTTTGAAAATGAAAATTTCATTCAAATTACTGCACCTATTTCTCCTGGAAGCTCTGGTGGTGCTTTACTAGACAGATACGGGTATTTAGTGGGCATAACAACTGCTGGGTATTCTGAAGGACAAAATTTAAACTTAGCCGTTCCAAGTAGTGAATTGCTCAAATTACTTAATAAATAATATCAATATACCTAGCGCAATGAATTAATCTATTAATTACATCTTTCTCGAAAGGCTTAATAAAATGATAAGCAATAACAGTATCAAACTCTAATTCATTTAGTTTTTCTATCTAAAAGAACAATATACCCCTTTGTATGTCCAAGTGAATGAATTAGGGTAATCTCTCTTCCCCCAAAATCAAAATCTGTCATCCTATCAATTTCGCAGTATATATCCTTCATCTCATTTTTCACAATAGTAATGCTTTGTTCCATAATTTGCTTTTGCAGTTGACATTACTTCTTAATTAAAACCTAGAGCTTTTCCTCTAGCATTTAGTTCTCCTTCAACTATATGCTCTAGTAATCCTTCTTTAAAATTATTAACATTTTTTAAATCAGCTATTGACTTCACATAGCTAGTCTTAGCAATACTAGTTGGATAAATAAATTTTGGCTATGAGAATACTAATGTTTACTAAGTACCTAAAAATCCTTACAAAGATTAAAGGAATCCTAAACTGAATTTTAAAATTTCATATTATAACCATAATTAAATTTTCTTTACACCACTTGTAAGTATTGATTATTTTTGTTAATATACTATTGTGTGTCTTTTTTTACATAATTAGCTAAGATAAGGTGTAATATTATGGAACTCTAAGTCACAAAATGCGGAATTATATTTTTCAAAGTCAAATTTTGGAACAAAACAGATTGTAATCATACCACTTCCTAAAATAATAAGAAAGAAATGAGATGATGTTTACAAATGAAAAATCTAAAAAAATCACTATTGGTATTATCACTAGTTGTACTAGTTTCATTACTTGCTGCTTGCTCAAAGTCAGCTTCTAATAAAACTGTAGGTAGTAAAAAAACAGAGACTACTACAAAACCTTCATCAGGAACCGTATCCAATGATCTATATCATTATGAGGTATTGTTAAATGGTACCGCATATTCTTTTCCTACTCCATTTTCTAACTTTGAAAAAAATGGATGGACAGGCCAAGACTTTGGTAGTACTACATTGGCGCCAAATCAGTATAGCCTTGTATCCATGAAAAATGGTGAACAAACCATTATGATTACTATGGCAAATTTCAGTTTAGATGTTTTACCACTGTCAAAATGTCAAGTTGGTGGACTTCAAATGGACTCGTGCTATAAAAAGAAGGGTACAAACTTCTCCATGGCAAAAGGACTCACTCTAGATTCTACATATGATGAAGTAATTGCAGCATATGGTAAACCTTCCAATGAAAATAAGGGAGATACCCTAATTAAACTAACCTATAAATCTGGTGACTATTCAAGTTATGAGATTTCAATTGATGCTAACAGTAAGAAGGTATCTTCCATTGATATAAAAAATTTAGAACCACCTGCAAAAGCAAATACTTCATCTTCTGATTCGAATCTTCCTGCAGTGGTTAAAAATTATAAAGCGCCTTCAAGCGTGGGTACTGAATTATTATCCTTTCAAGTGAAGTATGGTGAAAGTTACTATAAGTTGCCAATTCCCATTGCTGAGATGGTAAAAAATGGTTGGGTGCTTCAATCAAATGGTGATGAAGTCATCGCTGCAAATGACAATACAACTGGCATTGAATTAAGAAAAGACAATCAAGTGCTAAGAACTGAGATTTATAACTATAGTGATAAGGGTGAACCTGTAAAACACTGTTTTGCTACCTATGTTGAATACTACAACAATGGTGCAATGATTCCTTTAGGGTTAGCAAAAGGAATTTCAGAGAAATCCAGCATAGCTGAGGTAATTGCAGCTTATGGGCAGCCTGATAGCGTAGAGAATAACTCAACGTTCAAGTATTATAGATACGGAAAAGTGTTTCAAGAAGTTGTATTTATGGTTAATAATGAAAGTGGGAAAATTGAAAAAATAGAAGTAAATTATGCCCCCAAAAATCTAAATTAATGTACTATAAATAATCTGATTTTCAATTGAAACTCTACTTATGATTACATTTGAATAGTTTACTAATAAACTATATATTTTTAATAAATTGGCTGTTGCACTAAGAAAATAGTTCAACAGCTTTTTTCTTGAAAGAACATAATTCTCGGACTTAAAATTCCGGCAAAATGCGTAAAATAATGAAAAATCAGCAACCCCAAAGCAGATGCTTAAGCTTGTGTTATATTCGTACATGAATCATTATTATTCAACACGTAAAATTGAAAGTGCATGTAGAGGAAACCGAACGATTGTCCTTGATCAACTTGACGAAGGTAAAACGTATATCTTTACACATCCAGATTTAACCACTACGTTGGTTCTTGAACAAACTAGTACAGTCATATTAAATAAACCAGTTGTTGATTAAGCAATTTATGACTTTGAATTTTACGCTAAAAGGTTTGCAGCAAAGGGCATTGTTACTAATGTTGCAAGTATAGAACAATTGGGAGCTAAACAGTCTCAGTAGAAAAATTAACAATTTATAGCTACCTCTTTATATAGTAGCAGCTGCTTTGATTTATCTAATGCATTATTGTTCTGATTTTCAATAAAAATTTTATGCCACAGCATAAAAGTAAGAATAGTCCATAGCCGTCTGCTATAATCCACTGGGCCTTTTCTATGTGCTTCAAGCATCAATATAAAGTTTTCCTTGTTTAAATATCTATCAGTATTGCTTTCCTTAATCAGAGTTAAAGCCCAGTCATACATTTCATTTTTTAACCAATGACGTATTGGAACAGGGTAGCCTAATTTTTTTCTTGCTACAACACTTGAAGGTAAAATATCTTTAAAGGACTCTCTAAGTAGGTATTTAGTGGTAGTATGATTTATTTTATCATCCATAGTTAAAATAGAGGCTGCATCAAAAACCTTATTATCTAAAAATGGCACTCTCAATTCTAAAGAATGAGCCATTGACATTCTATCTGATTTTACTAGAATATCACCTTTAAGCCAGGTATTAATATCAATATACTGCATTTGGGTTACAGCATCTAGATTTTCTGCTAATTTGAATAAAGGCTGTGTAACTATAGTTGGAGAAAAATCTTTATTATAGTTTTTCATAAATTGTGATTTTTCAGTTTCATTAAAAATATGTGCATTTCCCATATATCTTTGTTGTAGGGGGGTGCAACCTCTTTCTATAAAACTTTTGCCTTTTATCCCTTCAGGTAGATATGAAACTGAAGCTTTTAACATTTTCTTAATTTCCTTAGGTATATACGGAAACATTACAAGTGATTTAGGTTCATGGTATATATTATAGCCACCAAATAATTCATCTGCCCCTTCTCCTGAAAGTATTACTTTAACATGTTTACTTGCTTCTCTTGCAATAAAATAAAGTGGAATCACTGAGGGATCTGCCACTGGGCCATCCATGCTCCATATAATATTAGGTAATTCTTCGATAAATTCCTGGGCTGATATAGTTTTACTAATATTTTCAACTCCAAGCTCGTAAGCTGTCTGCTTTGCTAGTTCAATTTCACTATAACCCTTTTGCTCAAACCCTACAGTAAAAGTTTTTATTCTAGGATTAATTTTGCTAGTCAAAGCTGTAATAATTGAGGAGTCTATTCCTCCTGACAAAAAAGTACCCACTGGTACATCACTTCTCATATGAATATTAACTGAATCTTCTATAGCTTCTCTTATTAAACATAATTTATCATTAATAGGTGTTTTCTTTGGAGCAAAACACAAGCTATTATATTTATATATTTCAGCCTTTTTTCCAATTGCTTTTTTTATAATAGTGCCAGGTTCTAGAATATTTATATTTTCAAACATTGTTTTAGGCTCAGGTACGTATTGAAAAGTTAAATAATTTTGAAACGCTTGCATATCTATTTTGTTATAGTTGGTATCCTCCTTATATAAAAAGCTCTTTAATTCAGAAGCACAATATAAGCCATTATCATTTTCAACATAATAAAAGGGTTTTATTCCAAAAGAATCTCTTGCACCAAATAGTTGCTGCTTTATATTATCCCAAATAATAAAAGAAAACATACCTCTTAGCTGGGTTACAAAATCTTCACCAAAGCATTTATACATAGCGAGTATAACTTCAGCTTCAGAATTGGTGCTAAACTTATAACCTTTTTTAATTAAATCTTCTCTAAGTTCTATATAATTATATATCTCTCCATTAAAAACGGTACTATAATTGCCAGAATCATAGGAGAATGGTTGTCTACCATTTTCTATATCTATAATACTGAGCCTTCTAAAGCCAAGGAAAATAACATTATTTATATATATTCCCTCATCGTCTGGACCTCGATGCTTCAAAGCCTCATTCATTGATATTAATTTTTTAATATCTTCTACTCTTAATTGTTTATTGCTATAAAATGTTACAAAACCACACAAGATATTTTCCTCCAATAAATTTACTAAGTATGCTAATTTAATTGTATCAATTTGAATTTTTTAAAAGTTGAAATTTAGTTACAAAAAGTTACAATTAGGTTACAGATTTGCTTTTATCTATTTTTAACAAAAGGATTTATAGATAAATTACATCTGTTAATAAAAGTATAAAATAAAAATGTGTCAAAGTTTCGTCATAAATGTATAATATTTGTTACAATTGGTGCAATTAATGATAGAAATCCTCTTTGAATCCAACATATGCTATGAAAATAAATTAAAATAGACCATGGCACTTAATTTATTCAAGTACCATGGTCTTAATATAGTTTTCTTAGTATTTTCCAAACTCAGTGCTACTCAAAGCTATTTTAGGACTCTTTTTTACATGGTTTCCATTTCTGTGAGCTCCTAAAGATACTTCTTGATTTGGCACTGAGGTACTTCCCTTTAGCCTAAACTTTCCTACCATATTCTTAAGCATTGATGCTTGACTTGAGAGCTCTTCGCTAGCAGCTGCACTTTCTTCAGCTGTTGCTAAATTCTACTTCACCCTTTTGCTCTCTACTTTTATTAATATCAAGTTCTTCCGTGCGTAGACTAAGCTTTGCATCATCTTCCCTATTTTCTCTTCTATCAACATCCTCATCTCCAAGAATATCTTTAAAATATATTCATATATAAATACCTCCAGTAACCAATATTTTATTATTTGCATTTATAAACTAATTAAACTTGTAATTTTTTCAAAGTAACAATAGTTACCTCTCATGACTTAAAATAACCTTAATACAATTACCATGTTTTTCATCAAGTATTTCATAATCAAATGCTCCCTTTATCTAAAGGTAGAATATGAGTAATTATATCTGCTGTATCAATTTCTTTTACTTATGTATGTATCTTATTATCTTTCTTTATTGGCTTATATTTTGATTTATTTTTATCTTCAGGATTAATATATTCATAACCCTTTTCTTCATTTTTTCTTATTCCTAAAGCAGCCATTTTCTTTTTGGTTACAGTTAGCTTATTGCTCATTATTTGTATCTCCTTTACCCTTACCTTACTCTATCCACCTTACGATTGCCGATTAATGAATTTTGGATTTATCAAAAAAATCAATACATTTTAATTATGTGTATATGGTATGTACTTTTTGATTTATAATTCATATACTTTATTTCAGCTTTCTTTCATACCATTAATAAATCAGCTTCAAGATATATTCAAATCATAATTTGAGTAATAACTATGAATAAGGTAAATAATAACTCAAAGGAAACGTATATATTTTTAATATCTTATTGCAGTTTTTATATCATATACTTTTCATAAAATTTGAAAAACAAAGGATTTTATTTAATATAATTTTAAAATATTGTAGTAAGGAGTGATAAAAATAAGAATATTTATTGCTATTGATTTTGACATGAGCATAAAGTCTTACTTTGAAGATATTAAAAGTAAATTAGGCACCTACTGCATCAAAGGTAACTTTACTAATATAAACAATTTTCATTTAACTCTACAATTTATTGGTGAATTAGAGCAATCAAGTATTCCTATGCTATCAAATGCTATTCAAAAATGTGTTTCAAAACATCATCTTTTTCGTATTACCTTAGACAAACTTGGAAGCTTTAAAAAAGGAAATGCTAATATACTATGGATAGGTATAAAACATAATGAAAACCTAATAAGAATTTATGAGGAATTATCTCTTACTCTTAAATACGAAGGAGTAGTTTTTGATGAAAAACCACTAAAACCTCATATTACTTTAGGCAGGCAAATTATATTAAAAAAAGAACTAGTTGAACTTAAAGATTTATTAACTATAGAGAAGTTTGTGATTCCAGTTATTAATATTACATTAATGGAAAGTAAACAAGTGAACGGTAAATTAGCATATATTCCACTTGCCATATTTCCTCTAAACCAATAAAATACATAGCCATATACTATACTTTATTTTACTTAAAAGAATTATAAATTATATATAAAACTTGCATAGGTATTTTCAAAAATACTATTTAGGAGAAGACTACATGCAAACTCTATTGTTATAAAACAGATTATGCACAAAGCGATACTTACAAGAGAATTATTTTTATCCTCAATAGATTATTTATTCATTGATAGCCTTTACTTCCCTAACATAGTTGGATTATATCTGAGCAAAATAACCTTATAAACTACTGAGGAGGAATGCCAAATGTCAAATAGTAATAGAAATCTTGTACCTGAAGCAAGACATGGCTTGGACAAATTTAAACTTGAAATAGCTAGAGATATAGGCATTGATAATTATGACCAGATAGATAAGGGTAATTTAACTTCAAGGCAGAATGGATCTATTGGTGGAGAAATGGTTAAACGTATGGTAGAAGAATATGAAAGGAAGCTGTAAATTATCTATTCATACTTCTAAGATTCAAACGCAGGATTGTTCCTGCGTTTTTCAATATTTCATGAAATATATTTAGTAAAAACTTTGGTTTTAAACATTTTGTTTTGCCAAAGTTTTTTGTATAACCCTATTTATCAATTAATTTTTTTTCGTATTCCTCCACCATTTTCTTTGTGAGCATACCACCTATTTCGCCTCCTACTAAACCATTATCTTTTGATGATACATCACCTTTGTAATTATTATTAAGCTTTATTCCTATTTCATTAGCGTTTTCTATTTTTAGTTTATGAAGTGCTTCTTTAGCACCTGGAACTAAAGGTCCTTTACTCATGTATTATCACCTCCATGATATTAGTTTAACTTTTTTGTATAAAGATATACTAAAAAAATAAAGCTCCAAGGAATCCCTCAGAGCAACTTTTATTTTTCTTTCTAACTATTTTTGGGGTTTAAAAATACTAACTTATTACATTTCTTACATACTACCGCTATAGATCCATCGCCACAGCTTCATGGCTCACTTCACTCAATATCTATTAACGAAAGTTTATTTTCGATAAGTAAAAAGTTACGTAAAAACTTACTGTTTGCAAAAATAAAAAGCGCTGGTTACTTACTCCAGCGCTAATGGGAAGAAAATGGTTTTTACTTAATTTAATTATACTCCATATTTAGTTGAAATAATTCTCTCTTTAGGATAAAATAAGGCTCATTTGTGAATCAGAATTAATCTAAACACTTCTTTATAAATTCAGTTGGGTACTGTGTGATTTGTGCTACCTCTTCAACGGATAACCCTTGATCTAAAAATCTTTTTACAACACTCACCATATTTTCTCCAACTTCTATTATATGCATATCAGGGTCATAAAAACGAATAACCCTTTGCCCCCATGGATACTCTTTAACACCATGCACATATTGTAAGTCTGGATAGTTTTTCAATCTTCCTATGAAAGCATCAAAAGAGTCTTCTTCAAAATATAACTCGTAGTTATTTGACTTTTGTTTGATATCTTCTTCTGTTTTATCAATAAAATCAATCCAAGTTTCTTTTGATTGTAATGCAAAATCTCCCTCAAAAGTAATGTTTGCTCCAAAATCTAATATTACCTTTTGATTAAGTACTGTTTCATAAAAATTTCTTGAAACAGAAATATCCTTAACAACTATTAATGTACACATAAACTTCATTCTTCTTTTCCTCCGCTAATTTTATATGCTTATTTTAAGATAACCTAAGCTATCTTTTAAATTTAAAAAATCCATACTTTACCTATGGTAATTATAGCATATCTGCATATTAGCGAAAATAAAACAGACTTTATGATGATGAGCTTTTTTATTTTTTCTATATTTTTATTTTTTACTTGATTTAAATGAATGGAAAAATGGTACAATATAAATAGGACTTCAATTAGAAAAGCAAAGGATGAGTGATTAATCATGGAAAAGACAATATTAACCCTTAATGCAATAAAGCAATTAGAAGAAGAATTAGATTTACGTAAGGGAGAAAAAAGAAGAGAGATAACCGCTGCCATTAAAGAAGCAAAAGCTCATGGCGATTTAAGTGAGAACGCAGAATATGATGCTGCTAAAGATGATGAGGCAAGCAATAATGATAGGATTCTTAAGATTCAGGATTTGCTTAATAATTGTACTGTAGCAGATGAAGAAATAGTTGAGGGAACTTTAGGTCTTGGTGGAGAAGCTGATATTAAATTTCTAGATACTGATGATATCGAAAAAGTTTGTCTAGTATCAACAGTAGAAACCAACCCTGACATTATGGCTATTAGCATTGAATCTCCTCTTGGAATTGCAATATATAGAAAGTCAGTTGGTGCAGTTTGCACTGTAGTATCCCCAGAAAGTACATACGAAGTAAGAATTGAAAAAATCTATTAAATAACCTAAAAAAATGCTAACAAGCTTAATTACTGCTTGTTAGCATTTTTTTAGGTAGAACTATTATTTTGGTATAGAAACTATAACTTTAGCAACATCTATAACACATTTAGTTACATCTCCAGTAACAGTTCCAACAGTAGTTGCAATTATTTTCGTACACTCTGCGATTGCAGGTAATATTGAAATCATAAGTCCACCTCCTAAAATAAATAGTAATACATGTATTGAAAGTAGTTTATCACATAAATTTTAATTAAACATTATTTTGTATTAAAACGTACGTATTTAGTCGTAAGCGCATTTATATGTATTTATTTGTAATAAATATCAATTCAAGACAATATACTTCTATTTCACGAAATGAAAAAAGTTTTTAAGAAAAAAAAAAAGAGGTCCTAAAATTTAATTAAGACCTCTTCACTTATTAATCCACCTGAACAAACTTTATTGTAAGTTCTTTCTGTTTACCATTTCTATTTATAACGATGCTTACTTTATCTCCTAATTTATGCTTTGCTTTTAAAGCATTTAGTTCAGCAGCAGTTTTAACTGCTTTGCCATCAAACTTTACAATTACATCTCCAGCTTTTATTCCAGCAGTTGCTCCAGGACTAGATGCTGCAACAGCTGTTACTCCAACTCCAACAACTGTATTGTTTTCAGCTGCCAAAGCTTCATCAATATCCTGTATTGTAATTCCTATCATAATTGTTGAATCTGCTTGGGCAGTATTAGGGTTAGTTGTAATAGGTGTTTTTATAAGTCCTTCAACTTTACTTTTTACTAGATTAATTGGAATTGCAAATCCAAGGCCTTCACTTCCATCTGCAACTAATTTTTCTGAATTTATTCCAACAACCTGTCCTTGAGAATTTATTAAAGGTCCTCCGCTATTACCTGGGCTAATTGCAGCATCAGTCTGAATAAACTTAACTCCAGAATCTTCAATTTGTCTATCCACAGCACTAACTATTCCAGTAGTAACTGATCCTAAAAGCTGTCCCATTGGATTTCCTATTGCTACTGCTAGTTCTCCAACTTGAAGTGTTGATGAATCTCCTAGTTCTGCAATTCCTGGTAAATCAACTTTATCTGTAATTTGAATAATAGCTATATCGTTTGCTTCATCATGATTAATTTCTTTTGCTACTACTTCTTTATTGTTATTTAAAATTACATGAATTTGTGAAGCACCCTTAATTACATGATAGTTTGTAATAATATATCCTTTTGCATCAAAAATAACTCCTGATCCCATTCCTTGTTGAACCCCGCTAGCACTTCCATACCTACTTCCATAACTAACTTGACTCTTTGTTGACACTCCTACAACAGCTGGGCCTACCTTTTTAGCTATGTCTGCAACTGATAAACCTTGCCCATTTGAGCTAACTAGGGTAGGTTGATATTTGGTTGGCGTAACTGTAGTATTATTATCCGCTAATTTTTTGTAAAGAGCCGAATCCTTAAAAGCACTTGTGTGTGGCACTACATACATCATTGCACCAACTGCAGAAGCTCCTCCTATCACAGAGCATATAACCCCTACTAACACATAGGACATTGCCCTTTTAAAGCCTTTAGTTTTTAAGCCTTTAAATTTACTATTCTTAACAGGATTAATAGCTTGAACCGGCAAACCTTTGGTGTCTTCATTTTGTATGGGATTGAAAAACATATTTTCATCATATTCACTAATGGTTTGAATATCAGGCTCTACTACATGTGTTGCTTCATAATCCACTTCTACTATATTTGCTTCTTCAAAAGCTTTTGGTTCAGAATTTTCACTCTGATTTTTTTCAATATCTTCATTATTGTCCATATAAAATACCTCCTAAATAGAACTTACTGTATTAGTTCATGTACTTATACTATCCTAAAATTGTGACAGTTTCATGACAGCTTTGTAAATATTAATTGAAAAAAGCATCATAAATGATGCTTAAAATCCAGGAACTACAGTAAAGTCACACTTTATTTCATTATATCTTAATCTCCACTTTTTTAAAATAGGATTTTCATTCATTATTTCCCTTGCTTCTTCCAAGTTGCTTGCTTTAAATACAAAGGAGCAGGAATCTTTATTACTAAAGCCTCCACCAATAGCATATTTTGAAGACTCAGCTGCATTTATGTAATTAATTCTAGCATCACATCTTATATTATTGCCAGTTCCTTTAACTTTATAATTAACTTTAACAAATAAGTCTCCTCTGTTATCCATAATACTATCTCCACCTTTTCTTTATTATATTTATATTGTATAGAACATTTGTTCGCATGTCAATATTTTTCTTTTTTATAATAAAAAGCATCAAACTAATGATGCTTCTTAATATAACTATATGCAAAATATGCTAAAGATATTACCATTCCTATAACACTTATAAATTGAGCCATTTTTATAGGTCCAAGCATCAAGCTGTCAGTTCTTAAGCTTTCTATAAAAAATCTACCTAAGGAATATAAGAATATGTAGGTGAACAAAACAGTTCCCTTATGCTTTGATTTTCTTAAAATCAAAATAAGTATTACTGAAATCATTAAATCCATTGATGATTCATAAAGAAAGGTTGGATGATAATAAACTCCATCAATATGCATTCCTCGTTGAATAAACTTTGGAAAATGTTTTATAAAATTGTAGGAAACTGAACTTCCATGGGCTTCACTATTAAAAAAGTTTCCCCATCTTCCCATTGCTTGTGCAATTGCTATGGAAGGTACTGCTGCATCAATATAATCTAAAAAACTTATTTTTTCCTTTTTAGCATATACTAATCCAGCTGTTAAACCAAAAATCAATCCTCCATGGATTGCAAGTCCACCACCTCTTATATTAAAGATTTGCACAAAATCTCCATTATATATATCCCAATTAAACGCTACATAGTATAACCTTGCACCAATAATCCCTACTGGCAGAGCTACTAATATCATGTTTAGCATAGTATCATAACTAAGCTTTTTTAGTTCACAAGTATATTTTACTAGAAGTAATCCCACTAAAATACCTGCTCCAATTAAAATTCCATACCACCTTATGTCCACGCCAAATACTGAAAATGCTATTGGATTCAATGCTTAATCACTCCTAATTCTCTAAATTTTTTAGCTGTTTCACCCCAATTGTCATTAAAATATTGTAAAGTATTAAATCTAAAGCACCATAAAGAATAACTATAATCATAACTGTACTAATCAATGATAGATTAAAATTGATAGTTATATAAGCCGAAATACCTGCTACAGCAAGCCCTATTACCATATTTATAAACACATTTAGATTTTGTTTTACAGCCTTTTGCTCATTATCCCATACTAATTTAGGAAAGTATAGGTCTATTAGCATTCCAATTTCAGCAGATAGTACTATACCTATAATTCCTACCAACATTATTACTAAAATCAAATACGCATGTAGCTTTAATATAAATGCGGATGTTATTATCATGAAAAGTACGCCTAGCATGCCTATAATTATTCCAGAAAGAATCTTAGCATTTATCTGTTTCTTGTAGTTAATAGGAATATACTTTAAGAAAAACAGATTTTGGCCTTCTCTTGAAATTGAAGTTGAAGTAATGCAATTCAAGGAAGTAATAAAAATACTAACTAGAAATGCCAAGGAAACTGCAGTGCTTGGTCCCTGACCTTTAGCTATGTAATCTGACAAACTATGAACTCCTTTAAGCCCCCCTGATTGAAGAATCATAGGCAAAATAAGAAACACTGGCCAAAGGAAATTCATTAAAATACAGTTTATAAAGTATACTGGTGTTCTAAAAAGCGACCTTAGTTCATTGAAAACTAGAGCTTTAGTAGAGGAGCTACTAACAGTACCTTTATCTAAAACTTCAGTTGTTAGTTTTTTTCTTTTTGTAGCAGATTGATTTATTCCTATTACACCTCTAAAATATAAACCTTGAGCAAATATTAAAAACAATACCATAAACGAACCCACAACAAGCAAATACAAAAATAGATTTAATAATCCTTTTAAATTTCCTATGTTAACAATAGCAAAGGTTGCTAGTTTTGCATTGATAAATATTGTTGTTATAGTATTTATTAGCGAATTATTTCCTGTGGACAATAAATTCTGCAAATGCTCTGGTGAAGTATTTCCTGCTGATAATTTATTTGTATACATATTAAATCCGAATATAACAAGTATCAAAACAACACTGCTAATTACCTTGAACCTATCTTTGTTCTTTCCTATATTAGTAAAACTCATAAGTACCATACCTAAAATGGATGCTATTATTAGCGGTATTATAGGTATAGTTAGGAAAATAATTAGGCTATATAAGTAATAGACAACTCCTCCGCCACTTTTTATTCCGTAGGAAATAATTACAGGAAGTAAGAATAAAGTTTCAATTAAGTACTCATATATTAATGTAACTAAAAATTTAGCCCCTAATATCTCCATGGGATTTAAAGGCAGTGGTAATAAATTCTCTACATCTTTAGAAAAATAGAAAACACTAAGCACATAAAAAACGCCAAACACCATAATTATCATGCTCATAATAGTGTATCCAAGTAAAAGTACCGTACCTTCTTGGTCAATCTTAACAAGTGCATCATAAACTACACCTGTTAGTTCTCCAACAGAAATTGCAATAGGAATAAAAGCTATTGCTAATATAGCATAAAGTAGAATTCCTTTTATTCTTTTATTCTTATTTTGCGCAAAGGGGGTAGTGCCAGTAACCAATAAAACTTTTGTTAAAGATAAAAACTTATTCATGTTCCACCATCTCCAGAAACATTTCTTCTAAGGATTCCTTTGATTTAAAGTCTTCTCTCATCTTTTCAATAGTCCCGCAAAATAGTATCTTACCTTTATTGATTACTGCAACCCTATCACAAAGTTTTTCTGCAACTTCTAAAACATGAGTTGAAAAAAATACTGTATTTCCATTTTCAGCATGCTCTCTCATCATTTCTTTCAATATAAAAGAAGCCTTAGGGTCCAGTCCAGTCATTGGTTCATCCAGTATCCAAACAGCAGGATTATTTAAAAGTGCTCCCATTATAATTATCTTTTGTCTCATTCCATGTGAATAGCTCTGAATTTGATCTGTAAGTGCAGCTTCCATCTCGAATCTCAAAGCTAAATTTTTTATTTTTTCTTTTCTTATTTCCTTTGGAACTTCATATATATCTCCCATAAAATTCAAATATTCTAATCCTTTTAATCTTAAAAACATATCTGGGCTATCTGGAACAAAACCAAATTGCTTTTTAGCTTCCAATGGTTTTTCACTTATATTTATTCCATTTATTTTAATGCTACCCTTATCAGGATTTAGTATTCCTGTAAGCATCTTAATAGTTGTAGTTTTTCCAGCACCATTTGGCCCAATAAAACCAAATATTTCTCCTTCATTTATTGTAAGATTTAATTCATCTACAGCTTTCATTTTACCATTATAACTTTTATTAACATCAATAAATTCAATCATTGCTTTACCTCCATGGTTTTAGTAGTTTCGTATTTTAAATTCAATTCACACTAGTATATTTTACTATTAATTAGATAAATAATCATCCATAATTGCTTAATAATACAATATTAGTACTAAAATGTCGGATTTGTTTGCTCTGTTATCAGTTTTAATTTGATATTGATCAGTGAAGGAATCCTCTTTTTCTTTGCCTTGGGCAGGCGACAGGGCACTCCTCACTCTTTAGTTGGGCTTTGTAGTGAGGGATGTCCAGGGTTATCTTGGACAATATGGTTGCTTTTAACTTCTAGTTTTTAGTGATATAATGACTAATAGAATTATTACTCTTGGAGGTTAGAAAGATGATAACTGTGGATTCAATAAAAAAATTAATTGAAAAATTTAAAGCTGCGCTTGTGGAAATTGAAGGGTTTAATAAAAATAGTGAATATGATTCTTCTTTGATTGTTATTAATGAAGCTTTACTTGATATGTTTAGATTAAATTTAAAGTCTTTTAATTCACTTTCTGATGAGACTTTACTAGAAATGATTAAAATAAACGGTAGAGTAGATGCAGACAGATGCATAATAATTTCAGTTTTATTAGAAAAAGAATCAGAAATAGTTGGCCTTCAAGGAGACTCAAATGAAAGCCATTATTTAGCTACTAAATCACTAAACATGCTGCTAGAAGCCTTCATTACAAATAATTCTCCAGAATTAATTGATTATTATTCTGAACTTCCTATTATTATAGATAAACTGGGTGAGTACGAATTTTCTGAAAGAACTAGTCTTAAACTTATTAGATATTACGAAGAAACTATAAATTTTGCAAAGTCAGAAGATATTCTTTTTGAATTACTTGATTCCTACTAATAACTCTATTGAAATTGTAAATGAGGGTATAGCCTTCTACCAAAGACTTCTCAAAGTTGATGCCAGTTTAATTGAGGCTGGTGGTCTTACTATGGAGGAAGTTAAGGATGCTTTAGGTGAATTATCAGCTAAGAATCAATTGTAAATCTTTTCATGTTCAATATTTTTCTTAAACGTAAAAAAGCCCACTATATCAACTTCTTGTATGATATAGCGGACTTTTTTTATATTAACTTATTTTTAATGTAAATATATCTTCATTTTATTCTTTAGTTTCTATCTTTAAGCAGCTATTTCACTAACTTTAATTTTGCTATCTCATTCCAATTGCTACTGGTTATTATCTCCACATTAGCTAAGTCTTTTCTAAGTGCTTCAACATCACCCTTAATATGATTTATGTCATTATCCATTTTGTCGTGTTCTGCCTTATTTATTTCTGCTTTATGTTCCAAGGCTTTTAAAATGGAGTGATCTTCTTCCTGTCTTTCACTAATTGATTTAATATCAGCTTTCATTGAGTTAATATCACTCTTCATTGATTTAATATCACTCTTCATTGAGTTTACATCAACTTTAACCCCTTGTATTTCACCTAATATACTTTCCAATAGTTCCCTGTCATTCATTTTAACACCCCTTCTATTGCTTTATTATATCATATTCATATACCTTCTAGCTATTTTATTTTTACCATAAATTTAAATGATATAACAAGAACTAAAAAATCCGCTATCTCAAATTATTACATTTGATATAGCGGATTTCATTTACCATCAACTCTAAATTTCTTTCTATTTACTTGCCACAGTTATTACTTTAAAAATTGTATTACCTAATTATTATGCTCTTTTTTTTCATAACAAAAACCAATCCTGTAAGCATAAACACTATTCCTATCATAATAACATATGTTCTCAACTGCCCAGTCTGTTCAATTATTAACTGCTGTTGCTTGTGTCATCTTAAAGTCCTACTTTACAATTTCCTTTTCTACTGATATGGTTGGACTCTTAAAGTCCTCATAGCCAGCTTTTGTTGCTACTATATAGTAGTCTGAGTTTGGAAAAACCATAAAACCATAAGCTCCACTAGCATCACTTATTTGTGGATTTTTGTTATCATTAGGCTTAAATCCATTAATTAATGGAAGTGGTACTAAGGTATCTGGTGTTTTTCCAGCTGCTATATTTCTTGCTGTGTTTGCATAATATAGTTTTACATTTGCTCCTGTAATAATTTTTCCTGTAGTCTTATCAGTTATTGTTCCATAAGGGTCAATTAAGGTACTAGTTAAACTTACATCTCCATTACTTGAAACTTTAACATCAATACATCCTATAACTATTTTTTGTCCATTTCCTAGATCTAAGGTTACATCAAATTTAGTTTCAGTTCCTTTAGGTAAATTATTAACTTGGATAGTTCCATCAGCTTTTAGAGTAACACTTGCAGTGTTAGCAGAAGTTGAACCATTATTGGTAGTAACTGGAGTAGAAAAACTTAGTTTACTAATATCACTTAAAGTACTATTAGTTCCATCAGGTTGTTTAAGTAGTACTGCTTCCCTTGATTTTACCTCAACAATTTTATTTCCGTTAGTTTCGGTACTTACTTTTGCTTCTACTCCCTTTACTGAAGTTCCATTTTGGTCAATAACATCACCTTTTACTGTGGTTTGTTCTGGGGTCGGTGTTGGGGCCGGTGTCGGTGTCGGGGTTGGTGGTATTACAGCTGCAGCTCTTGTTACTGTTATTGTGTAGGTTTTTATTGTTGTTCCATCCTGTGCTTTTACTGCTACTACTATTGCATTAGCTCCTACATTTAGCGTTATTGCACTTGATGTATTTCCACTAGCTACTCCTATTCCATTTACCGTCACTGTTGCGTGACTTTCACTTACTGCTGGTGTTACGGTTATACTTGATATTCCATTTCCTACATTTGCAGTATACGCTGTAGTTCCTGCTGCAAAGCCTTCATTAAAGGACCCGCTGCTTACGCTAAGCCCACTTAAATTTGCATCAATTGAAACTGTTTTGATGTTATCATTCGATACCACAGATTGTATTGCACTTAATATTAAGTTTGCATCACCTTTTGCTGTAACCTTATAAGTGTAAGTTCCAATGCCTGCTGTTGCAATTGCTGATGTAAAATCTACGCCAGATGCTGCGCTACCAGCCATTACATTTACTGGTGAATTTATAGAATTTCCATTTTTATAAAGCTGTACATCATAGCTTACTGCACTTGCTACTTCTGTCCAGTGTGCTACATTTCCTGTCCACGTAAGCCCTGCTGCACTTACTGTTGCAAGTTGAATTATTGTTTGTCCTCCTGATGGTAAGGATTGTACTCCATCAGAATATGTAGTTCCATTTCCCTTTGCTGTAACTTTAACAGTATATACACCTGCTCCGCCATTTTTCATGGCTGAAAGAAAATCATGGCTTAGTGTATTCGCCGTTTTTGTTACTACAGTTCCTTGAGCAATATCATCCTTATATAACTGCACTTCAAAGTTAGATTCATTTGTTAGATTGTCCCAACTTGCGATTCCTGAAGCAGAAAGTGTTACATTGGTTACCTGTCCCAATTGAACTGCTTTAATATTGCTATTAGAAGCACCTGACTGCGCTGCATCCAATAGCAAAGTTGTTACATCTGCTATTGCTGTCACTTTATAGGTGTAAGATCCACCGCCATTTGCTGCAACATCTGCTGCAATAGCTGTTGTAAAATCTACACCAGAGGCTGCACTACCAGCGACTACATTTACTGGCCCATTTAAAAGATTTCCATTCTATAAAGCTGTACATTATAGCTTATTGCACTTCCAACTACGTTCCAGTGTGCTATATCTCCAGTCCAAGTGAGTCCTGTACTTACTGGTGTAAGCTGAACTATTGTCTGATTTCCTGAAGCTACTGATTGTAAGCCATCGGAATAATTTGTTCCATCTCCTTTAGCCGTTACCTTAACTGTATATACGCCTGGCCCTGCACCTCTCATAGCTACAAGGAAGTTATGTGTTAGTGTATCTGCTGCTTCTGTTGCTGTTGCCACTAGTGTGCTTCCATTTTTATATAACTTAACTTCAAAACCAACTTCATTGCTCACATTGTCCCAACCTGCTACACCAGAAGCAGGAAGAAACCGCATTGGTTACCTGCGCCAATGGTGTGGCAACTAAATTACCACTAGAGAAGGTCGATTCAGCTGCATCCAATAATAATACTCCATCTCCCTTTGCTGTAACCGTATAGGTATAAGTACCACCGCCGCCACCGACACCTCCAATGGCTGTTGTAAAATCTGCACCGATCGTTGCATTTGCTGCTAATACATTTATTGGTCCATTTAAAGGATTTCCATCTTTATAAAGCTGTACATCATAACATGCTGCACTTGGCACTACGGTCCAGTGTGCTACATTTCCAGTCCAAGTAAGTCCTATACTTACTGTTGATAGTTGCACTATGCTTTGACTGGCTGAATCTATAGATTGCACTCCATCAGAATAAAAAGTTCCATCTCCTTTGGCTTTTACTTTAATAGTATATGCCCCTGCGCCTCTTGATCTCATTGCTGGAAGCATTGAACTTCCTTCTACCATTACAGCAGTTCCTTGTGAACCACCATCTTTAAATACTTCAATTTCATAATTGGACGCATTCGGTACAGCTGTCCAACTTACCACTCCTGTATGGAGAAATTGTTGCTCCAGTAACCTGCGGCAATTGAATCGCTTTAATGTTATTACTTGAAGCTACCGATTGCGCTGCATCTAAAAGTAAAGTTGTATTTCCTATTGCTGTAACCTTATAAGTGTAAGTTCCACCGCCGTTTGCTGCAACATCTGTTGCAATAGCTGCTGTAAAATCTGCACTATTAGTTGCTACATTTACTGGTGCATTTAACGAAATTCCACCTTTATAAAGTTGTACATTATAGCTTACTGCGCTTAGTACTGGTGTCCAGTTTGCTATATCCCCAGTCCAAGTACCCGCTGCTACTGTGGTAAGCTTGGTTATGGTTTGACTTCCTAAAACCGCTGATTGTGGTCCATCCGCATAATTTGCTCCATCCCCCTTAGCTGTTACCTTGACTGTATATGCCCCCGCCCCTGCTGCTCGCATAGCTGAAAGAAAATCACAAGTTAATGTATTTGCTGCTATTGGTACAGCGGAACCTTGTTCGACACCATTTTTGTATAACTGCGCTTCAAAACTGCTTTCATTGGCTACATCGTTCCAGGTTGCTACACCTGAATCAGAAAGTGCTACATTGGCTACTTGAGATAACATAGGGGTAATATTTTGTAAAATAATATCATCCATTTCAAGCTGTATTGTACCACCGCTATTGTCCGTTATTTCCACTGAGCTAACACCTTTTAATTTAGCATCATTTAAATTTATAATCTGACCATCGCTTGCACCTACAGAAGCTGTTACAGCCCCCTTGGAAGTTTGAAATTTAAGCGTAAGGCCCATTCCCTTTTGATCCATTACTGTTATTCTAGTTAAGTCAAATGTATAGCTACCATTCGATGCTAGCGTTAATTTGTTTGTAACATCATAATACCCATCAACAATAATTATATTATCATTTAAATTTGTTATTGGTCCGCTATTATAGCTAGAACCATCCATTGCCAATAAATTACCGTTATCTTGTGTTACTGTAAGAGTATATCCCGATTTTGCTTGCGTAGCGGTTCTATTGAAACCAGATGGATCTCCAGGTGTTGTGCTACCAGTAATATCTGTTTGAAAATCAAAAGTAACATCTACTCCAGCCTTCACCGTCAAAACATTTAGATTGACCAGTCCTACTATAAATGCCAATATCAAAATCAATGTCATTTTAACATTGATAAATCCAGATTTCGTTTTATTTTTCTTTCGTACTTTAAAATAACTCACAATCTATCACTCCTATATTTTCCAATTTATATACTCAAAAGATTTTACCGAAAGTCGGGTTAGTTTTTTGAATTGAATCCCCTCCCTTATAAAAAAAATCCACAATACAATAATTGTACAGTGGATTTTTTTATATTTATATCACCCAGTGGGTGATTTTTCACTACAATATTTAAATTTATTTTACTAAATATTGTTTTAATAAAGCTTTTGAGTTAATTCCAATTATAAAGGAACAGAATGATATTCACTCAAAGAAAATATCACCCTGCTCCTTATTATCTACATATTCTGTATCAAATACTTTATCTAAAATAATTACTTATTCTTATAATTTTTTTATTTTTACTTTTGTATAAGCTTATTTAGTTCCTCTATCAAGTATTCTCTACTTGCTTGATTCTTAACTTGTCCTATATTTATTGTAGCTATGTTTTTAGATTGAGTATCTTTTTTCGCCCAAGCTTCATTAAGTGAATCTACAGCTTTTGTGTAGTCTGCTGTGAAAACAAAATCTCTTCCCCAACTTGTTAATTGACCTAATAAATATCCTTGGGTCATTTTGTCCATATCCGCTTCGCTTAACCTCTTTAAAAAAGCTTCAGTTTCAGCATAGATTCTACCATCCTTTTGATTACAAACCTTCTCTAACATACTTACAGCTTTAGTTACATAAGGTGTCCAAATATCTTTACTAATTGTAGCTAATTTTGAAAGTAATAGTTTCTTTTGATTTTCATCAGAAAGATTAATAATCTGTGCATAAGCCATGTTAAAATTATAGAAATTCTTATTTCCCAGTGCATATTCTATTGTTGTATTAACTCCTGCAATATCTTTCTTCATTTTAAAGTCCCATTTTACAATCTCCTGTTCTACAAATATTGTTGGACTTTTATATTGCTGATATCCATCTTTAGTTGCCACTAAATAATAATCTGAAGTTGGGAATACCATAAATCCATAGGCTCCGCTATCGTCACTCACCTGTGGATTTTTGTTATCATTAGGTTTAAAGCCTTCTATTATTGGAAGCTGCACCACAGTGTTAGGAGTTTTTTCATTGGCTTTATTTCTTTCAGTATCTGCATAATATAAAGTAACATTTGCTCCTGAAATAACCTGACCTGTACTGCTGTCTGTAATAATTCCATATGGATCTATTAAACAATCCTTTAAGCATACAGCTCCTGAACCTGATATACCAACTGCCAAATTTCCAATACAAATACTTTGCCCTTTTCCTAAATTATAGTTTAAAGGAACTTGCAATTCCGTTCCATTAGCTAGACCTTTAACTCTTATAGTTCCATCAGGTAAAAGAGTAAAATTGTTACCATTGGCTCCTCCAAAACCTAATCTTGATAAATCAGCAATAGTACCTTTATTTCCATTAGGCTGAGTTAATATTAATGCTTGAGCAGCAATCATAGCTACTGTTTTGGTACCGTTACTTTCTGTAGTTACACTTGTATTTATGGTTTGAACTACTTGACCAGTTGTGCTGTCAATAACTTGCCCTGGTGTTACTACTGATGTTGGAACTGTTGGCTCCACTACTGGAGATGGTGCAGGCGGAATATAAGGTATACTAACTATAATTGTGACTTCACAACTGTCGCTAGCCTGAGAATTCCCATCATCCGTCACAGTTGCAGTAAATGTACAGCTTCCACAATCTGAAGCTGCTGGTGTTCCTGATAATATTCCTTCACTACTGAGACTTAACCAACTTGGCAATCCTACTGCTGAATAAGATTTTTCTCCTATTCCCCCATTTGAAGTTAAAGTAAATAAATATAGAGTTCCTGCTGTTACATTTCGTGGATTGTCTCTTACTATCCTTAAAGAGCAAACCTTAACTCCTGTTGTTACACCAACCTTATTTAATGTAATGTCTGCATTATCATTATTGTTATTTTTTATACTCCCACCATTAAGACTTACTCCATTAATAGCTATGCCATCACTGTCAAAATCTCCTAAATCAATTGTATATTTAAATACAATTGCTGTTGAACCACTGCCACCTGCATAAATAGCTTCTTTTTTCGTGCTGCCTATGGTTATACTTAAAGCAGGTGTGCCAGTGATTGTATCCACTGTTTCTGTTTCACTGAAATTTACTGTAAAGCTTAATGTATCTCCATATCCAATATTAGGATCACCATTTGTAGCAACTGTCCCTTGATTCGCTTTTGCATCTTTCATAAGATTTGCGAAAAGGATTCCATTGTTCCCTTGATTTGTACTATTGCTAGCCACAGGATCCCAAGCATTAATATCTGTAAACATTGTGATACGACCCTTTCCAACTGCTTGATCTATTACTAAAGGCAAACCATCCAAAGCATCAAGAACAACCTGAGCCCTTCCAATGTAAGATATTTCTGGTGCAGCTGCATAACAAAACCCTGTAACTCCATCTGTGAGGCTTGAGCCTTTTGCTAATCCAGCTCCAGTTACTATGCCACTAGTAGGCGAATGCATGCTGTTTAGGATACTGAAATTTCCTCCTAACGCAGCCACTGCCCTAGTGATATATCCATCTCCACTTGCAAAAAAACCAGGATGCTCCCCACAGAAAGCAATTCTACCACCCGTTGCTAGGAAATTTCTCATATAGGTTATATCATCTGCCATTTGGCATAGTAAAGCTTGTACCCTCTATTTGAGTGCTATTATATTTAAGTGTTCCAGTTTTTACCCTTTTACCTTGGGCTGGAATAATATTAAGAGATATAGTTTCACCATTCATCCCAGCATTAGTACTTGCTACAATGGTGCCACCTGTAACACTTGGAGTATATACATTTTTTATTCCGACCCCCTGACTTGTAAATACATCGATTGTGACTTCAGTGTTCCCCTGCCTGTAATAAATTTTACAATTATCAGGCAGAGAATCAAAAGCATAACCGCCAATGGTAGGCGTTCCATCAAAATATATCTTTAATAGACCTGTACAACCACCAAATGCATATGTATCAATTTTGCTTACGCTGCTAGGTATAGTTACACTCACTAATTTTTTGCACTCATCAAATGTATACCGACCAATGATAGTCACACTACTAGGTATGTTTACAGCAGATAAGTTAGTGCAACTAGCAAATGCGCTATCCCCAATGCTGGTCACACTGTTAGGGATGCTTACGTTAGTTAATTTTGTGCAGCTTTTAAATGCAGCCTCCCCAATGCTGGTCACACTACTTGGTATGCTTACACTTTTCAAGCTACTACAATTCAAAAATGTATATTTACCAATACTAGTCACACTACTTGGTATGCTTACAACGGTTAAGTTGGTTTTATCCTTAAATACATTATCACCAATGGCAACAACATTTACCCCACCGATTGTAGATGGAATCTCCACATTTGTGTCAGTTCCGATATAGCTAGTTATAGTTCCTGTACTACTATCAAAAGTAAATGCAGATTCAGCTGTTGATGTAGCCCATACCGTAGTAACCTCTGTTAGCATAGTACAAAGCATAGTAAAAATAATTACCACGGATAATAATTTCTTTGTTTTCATTTTTATACTCCCTTTTATTCTCTAAACTTCTTTGTTTTTTCTATATTTTCTTGTTTGGTTAGTTAGTTGTCTACATTGTTCTTGTTAACGGCAGAACACTTGTATCAATTGACAATGGACAATGGAGGTGCAAAACTTTAATTGTTCCTTTTCTCGCCAGAGAAAAGTTTCTCACTCCATCTTATTTATTCTCTATTCTTTATTCTCTATTCTTTATTTCTACTGTCAGTCCCTTATTGTAAAAAGCATATTATCCACAGTTAGCCTTACAGGTACCATTCTAAACTCAGGATTTCCCACCTCTGGCCAACAAATAGCCTTATCTTCAATAGTTATATTCTTAAATCTATTAATATCCTTTAAGCTACAGTACTGGCATAGTCTTTATAAGCTGTTGCATATTAAAAAATATTTTATTGCCCTGCTGGAATTCTACTATAATAGTATAATCATCGTTAGCAGTAACCTTTAGTATTTTACTCATATATCAATCTTCCTTTCTATCTTCATAAAAAGCCCTATAATAACTAAGTATAAATAGTTTTTTCTACCTTTTCCCATCAGCCTTTTGGAGTATTTTTGCTAAAAAAGTTGCTTTTCTGTTAAAATATTAAACATTAAATAATGAAATTTTGCTTTTAACAAAATAAAAAATGAGAGTGTAAATGAATTTCTGTAAATCAAATTCATTTGCGCTCTCATTTTATTCTTTTTAAAAAAGCTTCATCTCCTGTGCCTTTCTAATAGCAGCAATCTTCCCACTCACCTCCAACTTCAGGTAAATATTTTGAAGATGTGTTTTTATAGTGCTTATAGATAAAGTTAATTCTTCAGCAATATCTTTACGAGTTAGTCCCTCTGCAGTCAACTTAAGTACTTCTACTTCCCTAGGCGAGATACAAACTTCCCTTTTTTCTGTGTGTCCAAGACTTTCCATGTACTGCTCACAACATGATAATATCTTTGAAATATATTGGTTATTTTTATCTTCACTAAATAATTGCCTAAGCATATCTATTATATGTGAAGCATTCTCACCAAAAGGAAGAATAATGTTGTCTGCCAGTCCTAGTTCCAATGCCTTTTTCAAAGCAGTCTTTCCTTCCTCCATACCATACAGATTGTATTTTGCCACTGCTCTGAATATAAAATTATTTAAAAACCCTAACTGATTATTGAATATGGAGAAATACTCCTCAAAGCTTTCACAGAGCATCTCCAGCTGAATGTAGTTTTCACTTAGCATTACAGCTTTTCCATAAATAATATAATTAAATGCTATACCCTGATAGAAGAAATCAGCTGAAGACATATCTCCAATTCTAAGCCATAGCGGTATCTTGTCCAGCTGTTCCACACATCCATAAATATATCCTCTGCAAAGCTCTATAGTGGTATTATATATTGAATTGTTAATAGCTGAAATCTCAAGCTGAATCTGCTGAAGTAACTTCAACCCATCTTCAATTTTACCTTGGAGAATATATAATCTGATTAAAACAAAGTTTGCATTAATGATTATACTAGTTTGCTGTTTGGTTTTTGCCTTGTAAATAGCTTTTAAAGCATTCAACTCAGCATTATTCCAATCACCAGTTTCAAGGGCATATTCCGCCGAAACCAAATAATCTGATCCAGTGCCACAACCATCGGAAAATATGGCATAATTATAGTCCTGATTATTTAAAGTATCCTTTATATGTTCTAGTTTACCTTGTTCCTTATAGTATATATAAATCATTTCTGGACATCCAAAAGTAAATTCATTTTCTCTTTTAGTAATCCATGACTGCTCTCCATTAAGAAGTCTAGTTATTTCGGGATAATATTTAAACATTTTTTCAATATCATTAAACTGTGTAAAAACACTAACAATTTTTATTTCTGCAATAATACGATTTCTATACCCTTCAGTTATATTTTCATTATCTATTATAAAAATCTTGAAGTTCCTGAAGATTATATATGTATTTTTCCATTGTTTCATCATCTTCACACACTAATATACCAAGAAAAATATGCTGCAAATATGCAATTGGATACTTAAACAGCAATTCTTTAGGTACGCTATTAAACATTTGACAGAGCCTTGGAATTTACTAAGGTCATTACTAATATTATCTTTATCATTTAGTAAGGATAATATTAGTTCCACATTTCCAGCAATATAGAAATTATTATAAGCATTAATCAATTCTCCTTGCTGAAAATACCACTGCCCCACCCTATTATATGTTTCCGTATATTTATCTTTTATCAAATTTCTGCTTTATTCTTAAATAATCCAGTAATACATTGTGGATTTTATAAATCCCTGTAACTTCATCATAGTATACAAAGGCATTTTCTCTGTGAAGTTTTTTCAGATATTCATCAGCTTTAGGCTCCTCAGTAACAAAGGAAGCCTTAACGGAGGTAAAGCCGTCCATTACAGCAATCTTCAATAAAAACTGTTTTATATTTTCATCATAGGGATTGTACAAGTTTCTTTCCACAAGCTCATCTATAGTAGTATTCATACCTATAGGAGCTCCTTTTTCTAAACCTAGCAAAATCAAATAAATCAGAGATATCCACCCATCTGTATACTCGCTTATATTTATAAAATCGCTTTCAGAAATTTTCTGGCTCATCATATTGCAGTATTCATGAATTTCTTCCTTATTAAATTTTAATTGCTGATGGGATATAGTATTACACAATCCCTTCACAGTTAGCTCAGCAATATTGAGATTGTTAGTATCCCTTGTTATAGCAACAAAATGAAGGTTGTCCATTTCTTCAATAACCAATTGAAAAATAAGTTCATTTATCCTTTTATCTTTTATTAAATGATAATCATCTATAACAATAACAGTTTTCTGATGAATGCCCATGTTATTTATTATGGCTAGTATATTGGATTTTTGAGGTGCATCTAAAGGAAATCCTAAGCTTTTTAGTTTATCCCCAATTTCTTTATCCACATTAGAAATTTGTTTTGAAAATTCGTTCCAAAACGAAGAAACATTGTCCTCTGAATCCACTATGGAAACCCAAACAAAAGGATTCCCTTCCTCAGAAAAAAATTCTTTCACCGCAGTAGTTTTGCCATATCCCATAGGAGCTTCAATTATAGTAAGTGGATAGTAATAAATGGAGGACAAAATATGATTTATACGCTCTCTTTTTAATAATTTTATTTTTTTCAAAATAACACCCCTATGTTACACATTTAATGGCAGCAATTATACTTAATATTGTATCATATATTTGTATTGTTTTGCGGTTATTGTCGATTTATAAACATTATAGAAAAGTCCTATATATCAAATTTTCACCCTTGATATATAGGATTTTTTATTCTACACTGTGCCTACAATTGCCAAATCGATATCTGAGTATTGCTATGCGGTGCCTTTATAACGAGATCCAAATACTCTAACTTCACAATTTGGTACATATCTTTCAAGTACATATAAAATTATTTTCATTTCATTCTCGGTAACGCTAATCGTTTTTGCTCCAACCTTTGATAAAACTCCTGAGCATAAGGTAAAAGAGCCAACTGTAATCAGCAGTTGGCTCTTTTTTAATCTCTTTCTAATTTATATATTATTTTACACATATACATTTCACTTATTTCTTGGCATCTACTACTTTATTTTTATCTTTTAAGTCTTTTAAAGCTGCCTCATATTCTGTTAATAACTTCATTGAATCTTCTACCTTTGCATTTGCACTGTCTTCTATTTTAGTATCATTATTTTGTACTGCCTGAAGCAATAACGCAAATCCTTCACCTTGTTCCGTAACTTCTGCTATGTACTTAGCATGTAAATTTTGTACATCTTCTGTTTCAGTAGCAATTGCATTTGCTTTTGCAATCAAATCATTAGATTCTGGGATAATAACATCTTTCAATTTAGCAGCAAGAGTTTCATTTGTATTACTACTGCTTCCTACTTGATCTGTGAAATCCTTTGTTATTTTTGTATCCAATGTAATAAGCGCTGGCATTAGATTATTATTGTAATTAATTAAATCCTTTGATACTGAAACTGAATCTGACGAGCTACCACAACCTATTAACATTGTAATAGATAGAAGTAATGTTGAAATTATTGCTATAACTTTTTTCATAATAAAAAATCCCCCTCTGAGTGTTTTAATATTCATATTATAGCCTAAAAATTTCACAACTTTAATCAATGTCGAAATTAGCCATTTTATTGGCGAAATTAGATAAAAATGCTTTAATTTTTTATTTTTCTATAACTGATGCCAAAAGGGTAACCTATTTTTTATTATGCTCTTTTTTTATCATACCACTACACTCTATTATTCATATGAGTGAATAGATACCCAAAATATTTGTCTTTTGCTGATTTCTGATACTTCTTAGAAATACTTATAAGTGCCTGCCCAATACGAAAATGTTGTTCAGCCATTTCATCAACATGTAAAACATTTATAGCATAGCTCTGGTGACATCGAATAAAGAAACTTTCTGGCAATCTCTTCAATATTTCATCAAGTTTATCATAACACTTTAATGAAGTATTATCTGCCATGTGAAAAATGATGATTTTATCACTACTTTCTATATAATTAATATCATTACAAAAGATACGACAATTGATTCCTTTATATTTAAAGTAAATCTGCTGTCTATTTTCAGGGTTAATACTCATTAATGCTTGGTCAAGTACCCGATTAAGCTTTTCTGGATTTAAAGGTTTTATTAAGTAATTGAAAGCAAAAACATCATAGGACTCTGGGTAATGCTCCTTGCTTGAAGATAAAAAAATGATTTTCACCTCTTTCATACAAGAGCGTATTTTTCGAGCAGTTTCGATACCGTTTAGTCCAGGCATATATATATCCAAGAAAAGAATATCAAATATTATTTTATGCTGCAAACAGTCTTCAATCAAAGATTCTCCATCTGCATATTGTATAATTTTAAAAGAATTTCCATAGAGGTTTAAAGATTCAGATAAGACTTTAATATCTTCTTTGTTATCGTCACATATTCCGATTTGTATAAGCATAAAAAAGCTCCTCCACAAAACAATAGTATTTTGAGTATAACATAATGCACTAACATCAAACAATTCAGAGATAAAATTTATTAGTGTTTTTCTTTGATTCTAAGACATTTCAATTTCAATAAAAAACCCGCAATATCAATTTTCACCATTAATATTGCGGATTTTACTTTTATTTAGCTATCAAATCCGAAAGTTCATTTCTAAACCTCTCAAAATAATTTTCTAACAATAAATCTCCATTATTTTTTTATCCTTATCACCAACCCTTATAATTACTTCTTGCATTTTTTCTGGCACTTCTTTGGTTTTTCTAAAATCAAAAATCAAAAGATATCCCTCATCTATTCCATATTGATTTAAATATTCACCAAGTTGTATCAATCCCTTTTTATGATATTCCTCTCCACGCCATATTTTCAGTTCTAAAATATGCATGGTTTTTTCGTAAGTTATAACAATATCAAATCTTTTTTCATCTCCCCCCTTTACTTCTTTAAAAGCAAATCCTGAGCCATTTATGATAGGACTTAAAAAGGCTAAGAATAACAGCCTTCCATCTTCTTCTAAAAAACCCTGCCTTCTATTGGAATATTCATGTTTCATAAATTCTTGAAATTTCACGAGAATCTTTTCTATATCCAAGTTTCCATCATTTTTTATGTATTTATCTCGTTGGTTATAAAAAGATAAATTTGTTGAAGTTTCTATAAGTGAACTCATATAATTATAAATTCTCTGCTCGTAGATTCTATTATGAATCTTTAATTTACCGTTTTCATTTTTAAAAATACCATACATTATTCCTAAATTTGTAATGGGATTATCTTCACTATATGTAATTTCACTACCCTCTAATATAAGCTTTTTTACTAATTCCTTTAGTCCCTTATTATTTTCTAAATTCTTAATAAGGCTATCAAAATTTGTGTTGCTGGACTTAAGAATCTCTTTCACAGCAATATCCATATACTCATTTTCCCAAGTTTTTTCCCCTGACATTAAAAGCTTCTCATCAATTATTTTACAAAGCTTGCTTACTAAAAAAGGATATCCCGATGTATAATACCGTAATCTTTCAGAATAATATTCTTTATCTACCCTTGTACCTGTGGAGTCTTCATAATCCTTAAGCATAGTGGCTATTTCTTCTCTTGAAAAACTCATATCTAAATCGAAATCTGTGGCTATATTCCAGGGACTGTTATATTTATGCTCCTCATCTGATCTTATCTTTGACTTTAGACTTCTAACATCATGTACCCCCGCTAGTATTACACTGTGAAAAGTATAATCTTTACCTGCGTTTCTGTTTAAATACTTATTTCTAAGCATACCAAGAAAGCTTAAAAACAGCTGATTATTACTACTTTTATCAACTTCATCTATCATAAGTACCACTTTTTTATTGGACTTTTTTATAAACTTTGTAATAGCTCTTGATAAATCACTAAAATTACTAACTTTATTTTTTTCTTCTTCTAGAAATCCAGCCAGTTCCTCATTAGTCATAAATAAACTATCAGCTAATATCTGCAAAAATTCCTTTGTGAAGCTTTGTTCTTCTTCAAAGATTACATCCCCAACGCCTTCAAAGCTTATTGACACAGTTAAGTACTCTTGATTTTTTTCAAGAGTTTTCTCCATCATGTATAGAGTTGTTGTTTTTCCGTATTGTCTTGGTCTATTTATAATAAAATATTTACCCTTTTGTATTATTTTCATTACTGATTCTAATTTATTGGATAGATCCACCATATAATGTTTATCAGGTATACATGTTCCTGTTACATTAAATTCTTTTTCCATTAACAATCCACGCCCCTTGTGTCTATCTTTTCTTTATATAATTTTAATTTTACCATATATTTATAATAATATAACGAAGAACTAAAAAAAATCCACTATGTCAAGCTTTTACTCTTGATATAGTAGATTCTTCTATCTTCTATTTAACTATCAACTCTGAAATATTCTTTTCTACCTCTTGACTTACAACTCCTTCTCCTCCAAAAATCGTAACCTTTGTAGTCTTTCTTGTATTAAGATAATTGATTTGATTATCTGAAAGCTTTCCATCTGTTAAGATTATTGGTGAGTTATTGCTTGCTGCATATACACTTCCTGCTAATGCATCTGGGAAGTTGTAGCCTGTTGCTATGCAAAGGTTTTGGCCAGTTAAATTAAAGTATTTTGCTACTTCAAGTGAAGTTTCAAATCTATCTTGTCCGCCTAGTCTTACAATATTGGCTTTATCTAAAGCTGCAACTTGTGCAACTTGATTTTCAACTGAAGTACTTATAGCTCCTTGAAGTCCTATGATATATATCTTGCTTGGTTTTATTTCAGAAAGTTTTTTCTTTACTGAATCACTTATACTGTCTTTTCCAACTAATAATATTGGATACTGCATTACTGCAGCAGTACTACTTATTGATAAAGCATCTGGATAATTTTCTCCTGATACAAGCACTACAGGTGTTCCTGCCTTAATATCTAATTGCTCTGCTATCTTTAAGGAAGTTTCATATCTATCTGCTCCACCTAGTCTTTTTATATTATTAAAGCCATTAGCTACTACATTTGCCTCAAAAGCACTATTTACAACTCCTGTTCCTCCAAGTATATAAACAGTTCCTGCTGGATCAAGATTTGCTTTTATGTAGGCTAATACTTTTACTTGATCTTCATATGAATTGCTAACTAACAATATTGGTGCATTTACCTTATAGGCTAGTACACTTCCTGATAATGCATCTGGATAATTTTCTGAAGTTGCAATTACTACATTTGATAGTTTTCCAGTATGACCAGCTTTTGCAATTTCAAGAGCTGTATCAATTCTACTTAACCCAGCTAATCTTTCTACTCCAGTTACATGTATTGTTCTTGTGACTGTATCTGACTTATTACCGTTTCCATCAGTAACAGTATAAGTTATTGTATAGTCACCAATTTTATTTGTATTTACAGAATTGGTTGTAATAATGCTACTTGTCAAATCTGTTCCATTACTATCTTTAGCTGTAGCTCCTGGATCTGTATATATTTCATTTAACTTTAATTTACCTTCAGCATTTCCTACTATTGTTATAACAGGCTTTGTAAGATTAATCTTGCTCATTTTAAAGTCCCATTTTACTATTTCTTGCTCTACAGAGATGGTTGGACTTATATATTTGTTATAGCCATCTTTTGTTGCCACTAAGTAGTAATCCGAAGTTGGGAAAACCATGAAACCATAAGCTCCTAATGCATCACTTATCTGAGGATTTTTATTGTTATTTGGTTTAAATCCATCTATTATTGGGAGCTGAACCACAGCATTGGGAGTCTTTCCATTAGCTTTGTTTCTTTCTGTATCTGCATAATATAAAGTTACATTTGCTCCTGAAATAACTTGTCCTGTAGTACTGTCTGTAATTGTTCCATAAGGGTCAATAAGGGTAATAACTACACTAACTTCCCCACTATCTGAAACCTTAATATCTACAGTTCCCATACAAAGTTTCTGTCCATTTCCTGCATCGTAGGTTATCTGTAATTTTGTTTCTGTACCCTTGGCAAGATTTTTAAAGTCTATATTTCCATCAGAAGATACAGCAACATAACTGCTACCCGCTCCTGAAAAACCAAGCTTACTTGTATCTTGTAATGGAGCTTTAGTACCATCTGGCTGTTTTATTATTATTGCCTCAGAAGATTTCACTTCTACAGTTTTAGTACCATTTGTTCCTGTAGATACTTTTGTTTCAACACCTTTAACTGTTTCTCCTGTATTATTGTCTACTACAGTACCTGTACCTTTTTCTGCTGGTGGTTCAGGTGTTGGGGTTGGCGTTGGCGTTGGTGTCGGTGCTGCACTTATAACCTGTGTTACTGTAAAGGTTACACTAGTCATATTGTCTGCTAATACTGTTACTGTTTCTGTATATGTTCCTGCTGCCAATCCATCCTTTGCCTTCACTGTAAAGCTTGTGCTTGATATACCATTATTTAATGTTGTTGCTGTTGGCTGCGTTATTGTAAAATTACTGCTTCCGCCTCCACTCAAGCTTATTGCTAAATGTGCAAGGTCTCCTGTTCCAGTCCTTGTTATGGTTACTGCTTTTGTTTCCTGAGTTCCTGCATATCCTTCTGTCTTTGCTGTCATTGTTTGATTGGATATAGAACTTATTGTATACGTTGGTGCTGCACTTATAACCTGCGTTACTGTAAATGTTACATTGGTCATATTGTCTGCTGATACTGTCACCGTTTCTGTATATGTTCCTGCTGCCAATCCATCCTTTGCCTTCACTGTAAAGCTTGTGCTTGATATACCATTATTTAATGTTGTTGCTGCTGGTTGCGTTATTGTAAAATTACTGCTTCCGCCCCCACTCAAACTTACTGCTAAATGTGCAAGGTCTCCTGTTCCAGTCCTTGTTATGGTTACTGCTTTTGTTTCCTGAGTTCCTGCATATCCTTCTGTCTTTGCTGTCATTGTTTGATTGGATATAGAACTTATTGTATACGTTGGTGCTGCACTTATAACCTGGGTTACTGTAAATGTTACATTGGTCATATTGTCTGCTGATACTGTCACTGTTTCTGTATATGTTCCTGCTGCCAATCCATCCTTTGCCTTCACTGTAAAGCTTGTGTTTGATGTACCATTATTTAATGTTGTTGCTGTTGGTTGCGTTATTGTAAAATTACTGCTTCCGCCCCCACTCAAACTTACTGCTAAATGTGCAAGGTCTCCTGTTCCAGTCCTTGTTATGGTTACTGCTTTTGTTTCCTGAGTTCCTGCATATCCTTCTGTCTTTGCTGTCATTGTTTGATTGGATATAGAACTTATTGTATACGTTGGTGCTGCACTTATAACCTGGGTTACTGTAAATGTTACATTGGTCATATTGTCTGCTGATACTGTCACTGTTTCTGTATATGTTCCTGCTGCCAATCCATCCTTTGCCTTCACTGTAAAGCTTGTGTTTGATGTACCATTATTTAATGTTGTTGCTGTTGGTTGCGTTATTGTAAAATTACTGCTTCCGCCCCCACTCAAACTTACTGCTAAATGTGCAAGGTCTCCTGTTCCAGTCCTTGTTATGGTTACTGCTTTTGTTTCCTGAGCTCCTGCATATCCTTCTGTCTTTGCTGTCATTGTTTGATTGGATATAGAACTTATTGTATACGTTGGTGCTGCACTGGTTGTAAAGGTGCCATCATTTCCTGTTGTGGTTCCTGCAATATTTACCCCTTTCACTATAAAATGATACGTCGTATTTGGCGTAAGTCCACTTAGTCCAGCACTGACATTTGTGCTTCCAGTTCCAGCACTGATTGGGCTTTGAGTTGCTGTCACAGTGCTTCCATAGGATGCTGTGGGTCCATATTCAAAGGTTACGGTTGTTGTAGCATTATTATTATTTACCGTTCCATTTAAGGTAACGGTTGTACTTGTGATGCTTGATGCACTTCCTGTTGTTGCTGTTGGTGCTGCTACATATGTATACTGATCTGATGCACCTGTTGCACTGGTTCCACCATCTGTTGTTACATTTATATCTACTGTTCCTGCTGCTCCTGACGGTGCTACTGCAGTGATCTGTGTTGCACCGTTAACCGTATAGCTTGTTGCATTATTTGCTCCAAACTTTACTGCTGTTGCTCCTGTGAAATTTGTTCCTGTTATTGTCACACTTGTACCACCAGCTGTTGGCCCATTTGTTGGGCTTACTGATGAAATTGTTGGTGCTGCTACATATGTATACTGATCTGATGCACCTGTTGCACTGGTTCCACCAGCTGTGGTTACTTTTATATCTACTGTTCCTGCTGCTCCTGACGGTGCTACTGCAGTGATCTGTGTTGCACCGTTAACCGTATAGCTTGTTGCGTTATTTGCTCCAAAATTTACTGCTGTTGCTCCTGTAAAATTTGTTCCTGTTATTGTTACACTTGTACCACCAGCTGTTGGTCCTTTTGCTGGGCTTACCGATGAAACTGTTGGTGCTGTTGTATATACCAAATCTAGATTGGGTACTCTATTATAATTTGGATCATTTTGATCATTTTGATTATTACATACGTAACCGAAATCATCGTTGTCATTGTCGGTATTTATACCATCGCTTACTTTCCCAGTCAATACTATTGTCACATACCGATTTCCTGCTGTATATTGGTCCTTGATATACTGTGTTACATCGAAGCTATTCCATCCTGATGTTGTTATTCTTTGATTGGCTATCCCATTTATAATCGTTCCACCATTTGTTTCTGTAACATCTTTTCCATTATTCTGTGGAAAAGTCCCAGTATTTCCTCCGATTCCTACTGCTGATTCTGACCAAGTATTATCCGTAGCTGACATAATATTCACTATTGGTGATCCCAGTATATCATCTACATAAATCTTTAAATTTACAGATGAAATATCTGCGGCCGATGGAATTAAACTTAGATCAAATTTAATTGCCGATCTTTCATATAATAAACAATTTTTTCCGTTTCGTCCAATATAATTTTTTCCTCCTTGTCCGAGCCCCCATTGAGCGTTATTATCTATAGAGATATCTTCTGCCGCATTAATACTAGTTGTTGATGCTTTTGCTACTTGAATATTTGAAAATTTTCTTCCCATAAATGAGATGTTTAAGGGGATTACATAAAATATAAATATTATTGCAGTACACATTGATAAATACTTCTTTACTTTTTTCATTTTCATAAATTCTCCCTTTCTTCCTTTGTTAGTATAAATTCTCTTATGAAATCAATACCTTTTTACAATTATGTCCAACCTCATTTAGAAGGCAAACTCTCTCTCCGTTGTCAAAGATCCCTATTGGTCATGAATAACCTCTTCTACCTTTAATTAAACAATGACTTATTTTGTTCTCTATCACTCACTGGGTGATTTTTTTAATTTATGCTTTTCTCAGTTAGTTTTTTTCTTGCTATGTCAATTAGTATCTTTCAACACACCTACCCAACAAATGCTCAATTTTCCTCTTATCAAAAGGTATCAATAAAAACCCATCTACCTCACATTCAAAAGCTTGTACAGCGTATTCTACCTCACTGCTTAGAAAAATTACTTTCGAAAATGGATTTAACTTTCGAATTAAATTAGTAAGTTTGCAAGCGTTTAGTTCTGCTTTGTCCATCCTGATAAAAGCCATATCCGGGGGCTCTCCACCGATTGCATTTTCTGCTATTTCAGTGGTAATAAATCTGCCCATAAAATCCAATATTCCATGTTCATCTAATATTTTCTTTAAATCATTACCACTTTTCTCATCTAAGCCTGCAATGATATATTTCATAAGTATATTCACCCCCTATTCACTACCTTATTTCTATAATAAAACACCAACCCTAAATGAACCCTAAATGAAAAGTGCCCTATAGGATTGGTTTTTCCTATAGGACACTTAATGTAAATCGTTATATATCAACATTTTTCTAGTTTATTCTTTAAGAGAGAAAATATTATTAAAAATTTTTTTATTTATCTTTTAAATTCTATTTATCAATTTTTTACACATTTCATTAAGTTCAGCAACCTTTGAATATATACAAGCATAACCACTAGCTTCCATATATCCTCCAATACTTAACTTCTCAAGCAAAATGTAATCTTCTTTTTCTCTACACGCTTACTTAAGGTTTACGCCCTTTTCCTCCTAACAAAAACCAATCCTGTAAGCATAAACACTATTCCTAGCATAATTAACATATGTTCATCTATAAATGATCCAGTTTGTACAAGCATTGCTGCTTTTGCTGGTGTCATCTGTATATCATACTTTACAATTTCTTTTTCTACAGATATGGTTGGACTCTTAAAGTCCTCATAACCAGCTTTTGTTGCTACTATATAGTAGTCTGAGTTTGGAAAAACCATAAAACCATAAGCTCCACTAGCATCACTTATTTGTGGATTTTTGTTATCATTAGGCTTAAATCCATTAATTAATGGAAGTGGTACTAAGGTATCTGGTGTTTTTCCAGCTGCTATATTTCTTGCTGTGTTTGCATAATATAGTTTTACATTTGCTCCTGTAATAATTTTTCCTGTAGTCTTATCAGTTATTGTTCCATAAGGGTCGATTAAAGTGCTAGTTAAACTTACATCTCCATTACTTGAAACTTTAACATCAATACATCCTATAACTATTTTTTGTCCATTTCCTAGATCTAAGGTTACATCAAATTTAGTTTCAGTTCCTTTAGGTAAATTATTAACTTGGATAGTTCCATCAGCTTTTAGAGTAACACTTGCAGTGTTAGCAGAAGTTGAACCATTATTGGTAGTAACTGGAGTAGAAAAACTTAGTTTACTAATATCACTTAAAGTACTATTAGTTCCATCAGGTTGTTTAAGTAGTACTGCTTCCCTTGATTTTACCTCAACAATTTTATTTCCGTTAGTTTCGGTACTTACTTTTGCTTCTACTCCCTTTACTGAAGTTCCATTTTGGTCAATAACATCACCTTTTACTGTGGTTTGTTCTGGGGTTGGTAGTATCTGTGGTGTTACAGCATTAGAAGAAGATGCTGAACTTCCTGTACCCGCCGCATTTGTTGCTGTTACTGTAAACGTATATGCTGTTCCATTTGTTAGTCCTGATACAGTTATTGGACTTGCTGTTCCTGTAGCAGTTAACCCTCCTGGACTTGCTGTAACTGTATATCTTGTTATAGCACTTCCTCCATTTGATGCTGGTGGCATAAAGCTTACAGTTGCTTGTCCATCACTTGCTGTTGCACTTACGCTTGTTGGTGATCCCGGCGCTATAACCGCTGCTCTTGTAACTGTAACTGTATATGAACTACTCGTTGTTCCATCCTGCGCAGTTACGTCTACATTTATGGTATTACTTCCAACATTCAAGGCTATATCACCTGATTGTCCTCCGCTTGTTACTGCACTATTATTTACCTTCACTGTTGCATGGCTCTCATTGGTAGTAGGCGTTACCCTCATGCTTGTAATAGCATTTGCCACATTTCCAGTATAGCTTGTTATTCCTGAATCAAATGCGGGACTTAATGTGCCTTGATTTATTTCCAACTTGCTTAATTTTGCATCTGTGCTAAGAATGGCACTTAAACGCACTGTCAACCTTACCATCCCCATCGCTGCATAGTCGAAATCACTTCTGAAAAACTCCTTCGTATTTGTAGTGTATCCATTGGCAGTTACTGAACACACTATATAGTCCCCATTTCGTCGAAATTGAAATTTACCTTCCGTATCTGTAGTATAACTCCCACCACCACCACTTATCACAGCAGTTGCATTAGGTATTGGATTCCCGTTTTGGTCAATTACATATATAGTAGCTAGTTGTGATGCAAATGCAACATTGCTTAACGTCAATACCATAGTTAGTATTACTACTAACATTTTAGAAATTATTTTGAATTTCCTCTTCATTTAAAATTCTCCTATTCTGTCAGTTTTTTCTTTTTCCTTCTTTACACTTATACTATAATTTGCATTATCCAGCCTATTTTACTTGGTATTTATATATATTTAATTTTCTTTAAGACCTCCTCCCTTCAATACACTTAATCACCAAATGCTCAAGTTTCTCCTCTTCAAAAGGTAGTAATAGAAATCCATCTACCTCACATTCAAAAGCTTGTACCGCATATTCCGCCTCACTGCTTAGAAAAATCACTTTTGAAAATGGATTTAGCTTTCGAATTAAATTAGTAAGTTTGCAAGCGTTTAGTTCTGCTTTGTCCATCATGATAAAAGCCATATCCGGGGGCTCTCCGCCGATTGCATTTTCTGCTATTTCAGTGGTAATAAATCTGCCCATAAAATCCAATATTCCATGTTCATCTAATATTTTCTTTAAATCATTACCACTTTTCTCATCTAAGCCTGCAATGATATATTTCATAAGTATATTCACCCCCTATTCACTACCTTATTTATATAATAAAACACCAACCCTAAATGAACCCTAAATGAGAAGTACCCTATAGGATTAATTTTTTCTATAGGGTACTTAATTAAATTCCTTATATATCAACATCTTTCCAGTTTATTCTTAAAGATAAAAAATACTATTAAAAAATTTTTATTTATTTTTTTCAAACTTTGTTTATCAACTTTTTACACATTTCATTAAGTTCAGCAACCTTTGAATATATCCAAGCATAATCAAAAAATCAGCTATATCACTTTCTTATATTGATATAGCTGATTTTATTTAACTATTCTTTTTTTCTACACACTTACTTAAGGTTTACGCTCTCTTCTTCCTAATAAAAATGAATCCTGCAGTCATAAATACTATTCCTACAAAAATTAACATATTTCTATCTATAAAGTAACCTGTTTGTACAAGCATAGCTGCTTTTGCTGGTGTCATCTGTATATCATACTTTACAATTTCTTTTTCTACAGATATTGTTGGACTCTTAAAGTCCTCATATCCAGCTTTTGTTGCTACTATATAGTAGTCTGAGTTTGGAAAAACCATAAAACCATAAGCTCCACTAGCATCGCTTATTTGTGGATTTTTGTTATCATTAGGCTTAAATCCATCAATTAATGGAAGTGGTACTAATGTATCTGGAGTTTTTCCTGCTGCTATATTTCTTGCTGTGTTTGCATAATATAGTTTTACATTTGCTCCTGTAATAATTTTGCCAGTAGTCTTATCAGTTATTGTTCCATAGGGGTCGATTAAAGTACTAGTTAAACTTACATCTCCGTTACTTGAAACTTTAACATCAATACATCCTATAATTATTTTTCGTCCATTACCTAAATCTAAGGTTACATCAAATTTAGTTTCAGTTCCTTTAGGTAAATTATTAACTTGGATAGTTCCATCAGCTTTAAGAGTAACACTTGCAGTGTTAGCAGAAGTTGAACCATTATTTGTAGTAACTGGATTAGAAAAACTTAGTTTACTAACATCACTTAAAGTACTATTAGTTCCATCAGGTTGTTTAAGTAGTACTGCTTCGCTTGATTTTACCTCAACAATTTTGTTTCCGTTAGTTTCGGTACTTACTTTTGCTTCAACACCCTTTACTGAAGTTCCATTTTGGTCAATAACGTCACCTTTTACTGTGGTTTGTTCTGGGGTTGGCGGGATTGGCGGTGTTGGTGTATCTGCTGCAAAGTTTGCAGTTAAACTAATGTTTGCAATTACATTACTGTCTGTTCTTGTTGCTGTGTTCACCCCATCACTCCAACTTACAAAGTGGTAACCTGCGTTTGGTACTGCAGTTACTGCAGATCCTGTAGTTCCACTATTTACTGTTTGTAGTGCTGTTCCAGTGATACTTCCGTTAACTCCTGCTGTGTAGGTTAAGGTATATGTTGTTGGTGCTGCTGTATATGTATACTGATCTGATACACTTGCCCCACTGATTCCACTAGCTGAGGTTACTGTTATATCTACTGTTCCTGCAGCTCCTGCTGGTGCTGCTGCTGTAATCTGTGTTGCACTGTTAACAGTATAGCTTGCTGTATTACTTCCAAACTTTACTGCTGTTACTCCTATAAAATTTGTTCCTGTTATTATTACACTCGTACCACCAGCTGTAGATCCGTTTGTTGGGCTTACTGATGAAACTGTTGGTGCTGCTACATATGTGTACTTATCTGATGCACCTGTCCCACTGGTTCCACCTGCTGTGGTTACTGTTATATCTACTATTCCTGCAGTTCCTGCTGGTGCTACTGCTATAATCTGTGTTGCACTAACAACCGTATAGCTTGTTGCATTTGCACTTCCAAACTTTACTGCTGTTGCTCCTGTAAAATTTGTTCCTTTTATCGTTACACTCGTACCACCAGCTGTGGATCCATTTGTTGGGCTTACTGATGAAACTGCTGGTGCTGCTGCACTTGTTGTAAAGAAACCATCATTTCCATATGTCGTGCCTACACTATTCACTCCTTTTACTCTGTAGTGATATGTCATATTGGGTAGTAATCCACTGTATTCCTACACTGACACTTATGCTTCCTGCTCCTGCACTCACTGTGCTTGGTGTCGCAGTGACTGCACTTCCATACAATACTAATGTTCCATACTCAAAGATTACGTCTGTAGATGCTCCTTTATCATTTATGATTCCACCTAAAGTAGCACTTGTACTTGTGATGCTAGATGCACTTCCTGTTGTTGCTGTTGGTGCTGTAGCATATGTATACTGATCTGATGGACTTGTTGCACTGGTTCCACCAGCTGTAGTTACTGTTATATCTACTGTTCCTACAGTTCCTGACGGGGATACTGCTGTAATCTGCGTTGACTGTTAACGTTAAAGTTGGTTACATTTGCACTCCAAATCCTTTACTGTGTATGCTCCTGTTAAAGTTATCGTATTACCAACACTCTTATTTACACCACTTAAGTTAACCCTGCTGGCTTGTTATTCTATGTAAATTTACTTACATCTATTGCTCCATCTGGTGCTGAATATGTAGCTCCACTTACTGCACTGGTTATCTGTAGTTCCGTTCATGTTCGTTTCTGTCAAAGCTGTAGTTGGTGTTGCTGTTAACGTATAAACGCACTTCAACGTAGGATACTGCCTGCCTGAAAATTCCACACACCTGTATCCCAATTTGAGAAACTGGTAGTGCTACATACGTATCATCCTTAGATGAACCATATACTCCTCCTCTCATGTACCAAAACCACTTCCACTTGCCACTTAAGCAGTACTCTAAAAACTAGTGTTATTTCCTACATATAACGCTTGCACTGATTACTGCTATATTACTTCCTACAGTTGATCCTGAATTTGAATCTGTGTGTGTTAACCGTATCTCTCCTACATTTGCACTTAAACTTTATGCTGTTGCCACCTAAATTGGTTCCTGTTATGCCTCCTACATCATCACAATTTGAATTTCCACTTAAGTTGTAGCAATTCCCTTTGTTGTAGCAATTTAAAATTGTACTTGGAATTGTTAAATTTGCACTCAATCTGCAGTTATCTGTCCTTGCAATTTCACCTATATCTGCTTCACTACTTCCAACTCCTGTGGCTGTTCCAGTGATGGTACCTTCATCTGTGCAGCAACAGATATACGTCCACCTGATTTAATTCCAACAATACCGCCTGTAACAGCATTGCTGCTTATATTCGTCTTTGATATACTGCCTCTAAAACGACAGTTATCTATAGCTTGTTGATAACCCATTTCCACTAGTTCCTCCCAACATCACAATATTAGGAAAATACCTACATTCATTGTTCCTGCAGTTGATGACAAGTTATATTTTCTATAGCTGCATTTTTGCAATATTCACCACCGGATATCCTGGTGTAGTAGGTATTACATCATCTACATAAAGTTTCAAATTTACAGATGAAATATCAGCTGCGGCTGGAATTGAATTTAAATCAAATTTAATTGCTAATCGTTCATAGGTTAAAGCATTAGATAGATTGGACCCAACATAATTCTCCAATCCAGATGATCCTAGTTGCCCGTGCCCCCATTGATAATTCGTATCTACAGAGATGTCTTCCATCGCATAAATGGGCATCGATGCTGCTTTTACTACTTTAACATTAGAAAATCTCTTTCCCATAAATGAAATGTTTAAAGGAATTGCATAGAACATAAATGCTATTGCAATACATATTGATAAATATCTCTTAACTTTTTTCATTTTTATAAATCCTCCTTTCTTCCTTTGTTAGTATGTTCTCTTATGAAATCACCCCCTTTTCACAATTATGTCCAACCTAATTTATAAAGCAAAATGTCTCTGTTGGCAAAAACCCTTGTTGGTCATAAATAACTTCTTCTACCTTTAATTTTACGATAATCTTTTTTGTTTTATATCACCCACTGGGTGATTTCATTTTAATTTATGTTTTTCTAGATGTATTCTTATCTAATAATATCAATCAATATTTTTATACACACCTACCCATCAAGTGCTCAATTTTCCCCTTATCAAAAGGTATCAATAAAAACCCATCTACCTCACATTCAAAAGCTTGTACTGCATATTCAACCTCACTGCTTAAAAAAATCACTTTTGAAAATGTATTTAGCTCTCAAATTAAGCTAGTAAGTTTCAAAGCATTCAGTTCAGCGTTGTCTATCCTAATAAAAGCAATACCAGGTGACCCTACATATATAGCAGTAAATCTCTTCTAAAATTCAAACTTTCCTAGACATCCAATATTTCCATTAACTCATTACCTCTTTGCTGATTGGGATCGGCAATGACCTATTTCATTAGTAAATTCACCTCCTATTTACTCCTTTTTCTCCATGCTTCCACATTGATTCAAATTTTATTTTATATCACCCACCGGGTGATTTTTCACAATTTATTATTTGCTCATTATATCATTATTTTTACAAAATTTCTTCCTGTTTTTTCATAGTTCAGATATTATTTGTTCAAAATTATTTTTTATTTTAATATGAAACTCTTTTTTCTTGCTTCTTATTATTTTTATTTCGCTTTTGCTCATACATCTGTTTATCTGTATATTCCAAAAGCTGACCAATGTTTTCAAAAGCCTTTGTATAACGAGCCATACCATAGCTGAAACTAAGTCTATATAGTTTTTTTTCTTTATTATTATACGCCTCAACACGTTTTGTTAATTTTTTCATGCACCCCTCAACTTTTTTCTCATCTTGCTCCTCTAATAAAATTAAAAACTCATCTCCTCCTAAACGAATTAGTTTTCTTTGCCTTAGCGGAAAACTTGGAGTAAGTAAATTCGCAAAAGTCTTAATCGCTTCATCGCCTTCGCAGTGTCCATGTTGGTCGTTAATATTCTTTAATTCATCTATATCTATATAAATTATAAAAAGCTTATTAAGCTTTTTATGGTTTGAATTTTGAGCATAATGCTCATAGGCTAAACGATTTTGAAGTCCAGTCAAACTATCCCTATATACTAGATCGTTAAGTATAAAAATATAAGCAATGACAATAATTATTGCTGCACTATTCCAAGTAGTCAAATAAGTAGAATATTTTAATTGAATACTAGTAAATACTGCTGGTACAATGTAAAACAAATTAAATGTGACAAACTCCAAATAAGTAAGTTTTTTGCGCTCTTTATAAATAAAATATAAATTATACACAAAGTATATGAAACTGACACAAGGTAAAATAAAAAACAATGGTCCTCGTTCATAGATATTCTCACTAGTTATATGAAAAAGTCCACCTGCATTATAACTTATCAAGGTTCCAATCCCATTAATAAATAGCGGCACTAGAAGTATGTTATTTACTTTTATTTTTTCTTTCTCATATCTATTAATCCATTCTTTAATAAATAAATATCCTAAAAAGGGAATAATAGGAGTCACTATAAATCCAATTATATTGACTAACTTATGTAATACAATAAATTGCTTTAAGTTTGGACTATTTAATAGGATACTAAATATCTCTAATATTAAAGTAAAACAGATTAATCCCATAATCCACATAAATAACCTATTCGTTATTTTTTTTCTATTCATATTTAAATTAGCATGTACAAGTAAAACCATTAATAAAATGGATAAAACAATATTTACTTGAACTTGTTGTAAACTTACCATTTTTGCCATACTCCATCTCTATATTTTTTTATATTTCTCACCTTATCTATATAATAAAACACTAACCCTAAATGAACCCTAAATGAAAAGTGTCCTATATGATTTATTTTTTCAAACCATATTTATCAACTTTTTACACATTTCGTTAAGTTCAGCTGCCTTTGAATATGTCCAAGTATACCCACTAGCTTCCATATATCCTCCACTACTTAGTTTCTCAAGTAAACTGTAATCTTCTTTTCTTTTTAAATGATTAACCTTAATAAGTTCCTGTAAGTTATAGAGATCACAGCTTACCTTATCTGTTATTATTCTGTAGCTTCCGCGGCTGTTTTCTAATATCTGCGAGATTCCTGCCTCTGTCAATCTTTTACGAAGTAAATAGGTGTTTGCATGAAAGTTTGTCTGAGCTTTTTCCGCATCATATTCAGGCCAAACTGCATCAGCTATTTTTTCCCAACTAACTGGTACTCCTTCTTTGTGTACTAAAAAGGCCAAAATCTCCTTTGCCTTGGAGTTTTTAATGGGAATTGCTTTTCCGTTTAAGAACACTTGGAAATCCCCAAAGCATTGGATAAAAGGTTTTCCTGTTTCTATCACTTTATTACTTGTCTTCAACAATCGCTTTACTGTTTTATCTAGCCTTTCTTCTGTCAAGGGCTTCATTATATAATCCATGGCCTGTAATTCAAAGGCTTCAACTGCATATTGATTAAAGGCAGTAACAAAAATGATTTCTATTTTTTCATTTAGGTCTAATATCTGCTGCGACAACTGAAGACCATTAACCCCTGGCATTTCAATATCTAAAAAAACTGCATCCAGTGGCTGTTCTTTTAAATAGGATAATAATTCTTCTCCACTTTCAAAAAGACCACATAGCTCAAGTTCCTTGTTTTGACGCACCATTCTTTCAAATCTTTCAAGTGCATGCATCTCATCATCTACTGCTGCAATACGTATCATAATTGTTCTCTCCCTTCTGGTATTATTAGTCTTACACAGGTTCCTTCTCCTTCTTTACTTGTTATTTCAAGGCCTCTACCATATAATCTAAGTAATCGATGGTGGATATTAAGAAGACCAACACCTTCACTTTTTCTATTTTCATTCAAAATCGAATTAAGTTTTTCATTTTCAATTCCAACGCCATCATCTTTAATCTCAATATCTATATCTTCCTTTATCTGACTCATCCTTACTATAACAGTACCCCCAGATTTCTTTTTTGATATACCATGCCTAACTGCATTTTCAACTAAGGGTTGGATTATAAGAACAGGAATTTGATAATCTAAAGGCACATGAATCTCTTGAATTAGCTGTATTTTTTCTCCAAAACGTGCCTGTTCAATATTGAAATATGTGTTTACAAATTCTAATTCTTTTTCTATAGTCATCATTTTATCTATTTGATTAAATTGAAGGCTCCCTCTTAAATAAATTGCTAAATCTATAATTAGCTTACCAGCCTTTTTCCCATCCTTTTCGCATACATTGGCAATGGCACTTAAGGCATTGTATAGAAAATGTGGCTTAATCTGTGCTTGTAAAAAAGACATTTCTGTTGCCATAATTTTATCCTTGAGTATGTCTGCTTCAACTAGCTTTTCATTATACAAAACAAGTTTTTTACGAACACTTGCCTGCTGTCTTGCTTGAACAAATGACATAGCAATAATAACAGCAAAGTTTCCATATAAAAACATATATGATATGTTAACACCGCCAATCCCCGCATTGTAAAGGATGTCCTCAATGATAGTTAACGACAAAATAATTATAGCTACAAACATTAACTTAGCATTATCCCTTCTTTTGAGCACTGCTTTTATTAGGACAATCAAAATAAAAATCATTTGAATTAGCATAAGTATGCACAGATAATTACTAAATAATGCCAAAAATGAAATAGATGTAAAAAGTAGCATCTCAAAAAATAGGGTAGGTATCAAAATTAAACCCAATGCTTTTTTTCTGTAGTCCAAAGGATAAATACTCACAACAAACAAAACTATAATTGGCACCAAGTTATAGGCGGTAATATAGTTAATATTCAATAGGACGCTTAGTTTCACCTTAGGGAAAATCACCAATAAAGGAGACTGCCCATATACTAAAGCACGGAAAGTAGTGATATAGCAAAGAATACTAAAAATTAATGCCGTCCTATTCTTTCTTTCCAAAAGAAAGAGAAATAAATAATAAATGCCGAAGATAAGAACGCTACCAATAAATATTAGCTGTACTGAAAGTAGCCGCATCTTTCTATTTTCTAATACCTGTTTTGAACCAAATTCTACACTTTCCATAATTCCGCCTCTAGGATAATCCATGGCCGCTACCTGAATAATCAGTTCAAGCTGATCAGTGTCCTTTGGCAGATCTACAATATCTAACTCATAGCCGGCTTTGAAGTCTGAAGCTTTATTCGATACCTTTCCAACTTCTTCAATAAGCTGTCCATTGGCATAGAGTTTGTAAGCTCTAGTAACTCTTCTAATTTCAAGAGCGGGATCCTTAATAGTCGCTGGATATTTTAGAAGTATCCTATAGGTGGCAACACCTTTATGTGGATAGACATTATTTCCTACTTTAGTATCTTGCCAACTGCCTGGCACTTTCATCAGTGTATCCATTTGTGGCTTTTTTTCACCACTAAAATCCTCTGGTGTCAATAATTTATTCCAATAGAATTCCCACTGACCATCTAAAGTAGCTATTTTACTTTTCCCAAAATTGTCTTTCGTAAAATCTACCTTTCCATTAACAGCCTGCCTTGAATGAGTGGAGTACATCATAGCAATAGTAATAAACATAGCTGCAATAGTTACTATAATAAATATTATTCTCCCTTGTATCCTAAATTTTTTCCCTATTCCTGTTTTATGCATTATTATCAAACTCACCTCGTTCTCAAATACTCTTTATGTCATAATCGTACTTTATATAAAATGAACTTGCTTTGTATTCTCATTGATTTTAATTGTTTTACCATAGATGCTTTATCCTCTTTATACTATAATAATATACCTATATAGTTACAATAATCTACATTAACTTATTTAAAATGACTTTTTATGTAATAGACAACCTGATTAAATAGCCTCTACAAAATTGAGCATAATCAAAAAATCAGCTATATCACTTTCTTATATTGATATAGCTGATTTATTTTTATTTAACTATTCTTTTTTTCTACACGATTACTTAAGGTTTACGCTCTCTTCTTCCTAATAAAAATGAATCCTGCAGTCATAAATACTATTCCTACAAAAATCAACATATTTGTATCTATAAAGTAACCTGTTTGCACAAGCATTGCTGCTTTTGCTGGTGTCATCTGCATATCATACTTTACAATTTCTTTTTCTACAGATATTGTTGGACTCTTAAAGTCTTCATATCCAGCTTTTGTTGCTACTACATAGTAGTCTGAATTTGGGAAAACCATAAAACCATAAGCTCCGCTAGTATCACTAATTTGTGGATTTTTGTTATCATTAGGCTTAAATCCATCAATTATTGGAAGTGGTACTAATGTATCTGGAGTTTTTCCTGCTGCTATATTTCTTGCTGTGTTTGCATAATATAGTTTTACATTTGCTCCTGTAATAACTTTGCCAGTAGTCTTATCAGTTATTGTTCCATAAGGGTCGATTAAAGTACTGGTAACAACAGTGTTTCCATTACTATCTACTGTAACAGTTATTTTACAAACAGTTATTTTTTGTCCATTACCTAGATCATAGGTAACTGAAATTGTAGCACTTGTTCCCTTTGCTAAATTGTTAACTGTTATGTTTCCATCAGCTGCAATAGAAACATTTGCATTACCATCTACCTGAAAACCTAGTTTAGAAGCATCACTAAAAGGTGCTTTAGTTCCATCTGCCTGTTCTAACAATACAGCTTCACTTGCTTTCATTTTAACAGTTTTTGTTCCGTCAGCTTCTGTGGTTACCTGTGCTTCTACGCCTCTTACTGATTGTCCATTTTTATCGACAATATTACCTTTTATTGTTTCTTTTGATTCTACCACAACATTTACAGTTGCCTTTTTATTATCGGGATTTATAACCCCTTGTGGCATTGTTAATGTTCCTGTATATGCATATGTACCTGCTTTATTGCCATCATAAGCAGGATTACAAGTATCCCAAGTAATTGGCATACTTGTAGTAGTTGAATTGCTTAAAGTTACATTTATATTTTGTGGTAAGCCTATATTCTCCTGGGTAGTTCCATTCACAACATTTATATTTGGTATGGAAGGTACTGTTGTTACTGATGGCGCTCTAACAACAACATTTACGCTCACCCTTTTATTATTTGGATTAACAACCCCTTGTGGCGTTGCTAATGTTCCAGTAAATACATAGGTTCCTGCTTTATTGCCATCATAAGCAGGATTACAAGTATCCCAATTAACTGGTACACTTTTAGTAGTTGAATTACTTAGTGTCACATTAACATTTTGTGGCAATCCTATGTTTGCCTTAGTCGTTCCATTTATAACATTTATATCTGATATTGTAGGTACTCCTATTAATCCTAATATTTTATCTACTTCATTGTGTCCCGAATCTGCAATATACATATTGCTATTATTGTCAAATATCATTGCATAAAGGCGATCATAACCTGTTCCAATAGTAGCAATAGGATTACCACTTGCATCCATTTCTTCGACTCTACCCCCACCCCAACATGCAACATAGATATTACCACTACTGTCCAAAGTTACCCAACTAGGCTGAATAAACCCTGTTCCAAGGGTAATGATATTATTTCCATTTGAATCCATTTTTTTTACTGCATCATTGCCGCGATCTGCAACATATATATTTCCAGTGTTGTCAACAGCTATGCCATACGGCAATATTAACCCTGTTCCAAGGGTAGTAATATAATCACCATTAGAGTTAAATTTCATTACATTATGTCCAGAACTATTTACAACATAGATATTTTCACTACTGTCTAAAGCTATACCAGTAGGACGATTAAACCCTGTTCCAATATCTTTAAGAAAATTACCAGCAGCATCGAATTTCTTTACTGTATTACTATACTCATTTGTAATATAGACATTTCCATTGCTATCAACTACTATTCCTAATGGTCCACTGAAACCTGTTCCAAAGTTATTAATAAAATTACCATTAGAATCAAATTTCTTTACATTATTATCAGACCAATTTGCAACAAACAGATTTCCACTGCTATCAAATGCCATCCCTATTGGGAAGTGAAGACCTGTTGCAAATGTTGTCCCCTTTGAGTTATCAGCATAAACACTTATTGGTAAATTTATAATTAAGCACACTACTATCGTTAATACTAGAAATTTACTGATACTTCTTTTGCCTTTTTTCTTTATCATTCGTTTACCTCCAAAAAATATATTATTAAGAAATAATTACTTATACAATCAACTTACCACATATCAGGCAAAATTAAAATAATTTCATGGAATTCTACCTACAAAAAAATCTACCACACTAATTGTATGGTAGATAATTAATATTCTACAGTTAAGTTTTTACTCCTTATTCAAATACAGGTGTAGACAAATATCTAGATCCTGTATCAGGAAGAAGTACTACAATGTTTTTTCCTTTGTTTTCAGGTCTTTTAGAAATTTCTAAAGCGGCGTGAATTGCTGCTCCTGAGGAAATTCCAACTAGTATGCCTTCAACCCTTGCTAATTCTTTTGTCTTTTCAAAGGCATCTTCATTCTTTACTTTAAATATTTCATCAATTACGCTTCTATTTAGTATTTCTGGTACAAAATTAGCACCTATGCCTTGAATCTTATGAGGACCTGCTTTTCCCTCAGATAAAAGTGGTGAATCAAATGGCTCTACTGCTATTATTTGTACTTCTGGTTTCCTTTGTTTAAGCACTGTTCCTACACCTGATACCGTTCCACCTGTCCCAACCCCTGCAATAAATATATCCACCTTTCCATCAGTATCTTTCCATATTTCTTCTGCAGTTGTCTCAATGTGAACTTTAACATTTGCTGGATTTGAAAACTGCTGAGGTATAAAAGAATTAGGTATTTCTTTTGCTAATTCATTGGCTTTATCCACCGCACCTTGCATGCCTAAGCCGCCTGGAGTTAATACAATTTCAGCACCATAGGCTTTCACTAAAGTTCTTCTCTCTACACTCATTGTTTCTGGCATAGTGAGTATTAATCTATATCCTTTTGCAGCAGCTACAAATGCTAAACCGATACCCGTATTTCCACTGGTTGGCTCAATAATAACTGTACCTTCCTTAATTAAACCTTTTTCTTCTGCATCAACAATCATTCCAAGGCCTATTCTATCTTTTACGCTTCCAGCTGGATTAAAGTATTCAAGTTTAGTAAGAATAGTTGCACCTGCTTTATTCTTCTCGCTAAATTTTGCTATTTCGAGTAATGGTGTATTTCCTACTAATTCAGTAATATTCTTAACTATCTTTCCCATAATCTTTACCCCTTTCATTATTTACCCTATAGGTTTACTAGGAATTTACTTAAAATTTTAGATGTAGTACATGGATTTTGAGGAATCAGTCATTTTTTTATACTCTACAACTAATTTTTCAAGTGTGATGGAATCTACTAATGAACTAATACTTCTGTCCATCTCGTTCCAAATCTTAGTCTTGATACATTGCTGTAATAAATTTGATTCTTCATCCTTTACTTCATCGCCAATAACACTTAAACTGCCTTCAAGAGTTCTTAGTATATCTCCAATAGTTATATTTGCTGCGTTGTCTCCAAGTATATAGCCTCCTTGGGAGCCTTTGATACTTTTAACTAACCCAGCCTTTCTTAAAGCAGAAAAAATTTGTTCAAGGTATCCTTCTGATATGTCTTGTCTCTCAGATATACTTTTAATAGTTACATTTTCATTGATTGCATTAATAGCAATGTCCACCATTGCAGTTAAGCCATATCTTCCTTTTGTAGAAATCTTCATAAATACCTCTCCTAAATCCCTAGTAAACCTATATGTATTATATAATAATTATAGTACATGATTTTTCCATTGTCAACATGTTATTATTTTTTTCTAATAACCTAAAATTATTATTTCACAATTATAAAAATTATCCTTAACAATTTACTTTTACATTAGAAAGTAAATTGTTTTCTAGTATATAGCCATGCCAATTTTACCCAGCTAAATTCTTGATTACTTCACCTGCAATAATTAAACCTGCAACTGGTGGCACAAAAGAAATACTGCCTGGAATCTGCCTTTTTATTGAGCATTTTTTACTTCCGCCTGTACAAACACATCCCTCTTTGCAAGTGACAACCTCTTCCATTCTTGGCTTTTGTGGGATTTCTTCTGAATAAAGAACTTTAAGAGATTCTACTCCTCTTCTTTTCAGTTCATATCTCATTACTTTTGCAAGTGGACAAATTTTTGTGCTATAAATATCAGCTATTTTAAATTGAGTAGGATCTAATTTGTTTCCAGTTCCAAGACAACAAATTATTTTAATGTTTCTTTCCTGACAGAAAAGAACAAGAGCAATTTTTGAAGTTACTGTATCTATAGCGTCTACCACATAATCAACGTCTTCAGTAATAATTTCACTTATATTATCTGCAGTAACAAAAGTCATATGAGTAATAACCTCGCAATGTGGGTTAATATCTAGAATTCTCTCTTTCATAACCTCAACCTTTGACTTTCCTAAGGTTTTAAAGGTTGCATGTATTTGTCTATTAATATTAGTAAGACATATAGTATCATCATCAACTAAAACTATTTTACCTACTCCCGCTCTAGCTAGAGCTTCAACAGTATAGCTTCCAACCCCACCGATGCCAAGTACTACAACTTTGCTATTTTTCAAATTCTCCAAGGCTTCTTTTCCAACTAATAATTCTGTTCTTGATAGTGAATGTTGAGGCATAATAATCTCCTTCTTAATTTAAATTCTATGCTTTCCTGTAATATGTTCAATTTTAATTCTAACAACACAAGTTTTATTAGCTGCTTTATTAATATATTGTTCCCCAGCTTCTATAAAATTAGGACTATATTTTTCGATAATCTTCCTTAATACAAGTATTTTTTCGTCCCCTTGTATTATTACAGCCTTTCCAAATGCCATTACACTTTCAAATTCCGTACTAAATTTCTCTTGAAGAACCTTTGTGGAACCTACTACTGTAAAACATACTCTAGGATTACTTGAAATGTTGTCCAGCTTTGTTCCTTCTAAAGCACAGTGAAAATATATATTATCTTCATTAATTATATAACTTAAAGGAGTTCCAAAAGACTGTCCATCAGCATCTACAGTAGATAAAATCCCATATTCACCTTTTAAAAGTAATTGATATGTTTCATCTTGGCTCATTTGTCTATCAATTTTTCTCATACTTTTCATCTTAAAAACCCCTTATCTTTTTTATTACATCTATATATATAACAAATTTATGTTATAATATCAATAGATTTTAAACAATGTAATGAGAAGCAAGCTTATCACTTATCATATTTATTCAAAGATCTTGCTTCAAAAAAGAATCAGACATGCTGAAGTGGTTTTTTCAGCTTATTTGACTATATAAATAACGGAAAAGAGGTTTTACTTTTGAAAAAAACTAAAATAAAAGTTTTAAATACATATATTGATAGTATTCTAGATTTTAATGCCTATAATTCCTTTTTTAAATTATCTATTGGGAAAGCCTTTCTATATCTTCTATTTCTAACTATTTTCCTTGGTGGATTTAGTATAATTAGACCTTTATACAATTTTAATACCAAACTTGATACTGTTACTAGAGATTATAAGAAAGATGCACCTGAGTTTACTTTTAAAGACGGCAAACTTACTGTAGATAGTGAAGTGCCTTTGAGGTATGGTGACTCAGATTATAGATATATTATTGATACAACTGGAAAAACGAAAAGTTCAATATTAAATGATGAAAGCGGAATGTTAATAACTAAGGACTCAATTTATCAAAAGGATTTTTTCGGAAAAATATCTAAAGTACCTTTAAGTTCATTTAAAGGAATTAATTTCAACAGAAAGGATATTGAAAAAATTCTACCAAAATTAAAAATTATCGATATATTAATAATAATTTTCTATCCTATTAAATTTTTTATTGGATATATTGTTAATGCCCTTATTCTTGCACTTTTAGGGCTTATACTACGAAACATTTTAAAAATGAAGTTAACTTTTGGTGATTGCTTTAAACTTAGTTTCTATGCCTTAACTCTGCCTACTACCTTTAAATTAATAATTATTGCTATTGATAAGCCTATGTCTGGTTTTAGTTTGTATTCATTTCCCATTTTCTATGGAATTGGTTGTATTTACTTACTAAAGGCATTTACCGTTATTAAAATTAATGAGCAATAAAAAAATCTCCTCGTAAAAGCGAGGAGACTTTTTTTAGTATTATCCCAATATTTTTGTCCAAGTTTCTTTTCCAACAATCCCATCAGTTGCAATTTTGTTTTTGTTTTGATACTTAATAACCGCTGAAACAGTTCTCATATCATACTTACCATTTGAATTTATTTTTAGTACCCATTGCAAGTATTTTACTGAAAAATGTTCATCATTCTCCTTTAATAATTTTTTTGATGCTATAAGTTCAAGTGCTTCTCTAGCTTCTTTTTCCGAATTTAAACAAAGCCCTACTATTTCTCTAAATTTATTTAAAGCAAAATAATAATTTTCGTCAACTAAACCATCTTCTTTTAATGGCTTATTATTTTGATTATATATTTTTAATCTATTTAAAAGTCGTTGTATTTTTATAATTTCACTGTTTAACATGCTCTAAAACCTCCTCTATTTATCTTATTAACTTTTTTCCACATTTGACATTAATGTTTCAGTAATAAATTCTCTATTATCATCATATTTTTTATAATACATCTGAAATAAAATAAAAAATTAAATTTTTCTATTGTATAACAACATTACATAGATTAAAAATAGAGGGTGAAAAAATGAAAAACTACAAATATGCAATTATTGTTTTCCTTCTAATTACTGTTTTATTTTCATCTTGTTCAAATCCAATAAACTCAAAAAAAAGCAATAAATATTATTATACAAACTTGGTGGCAAAACACCTAGTAAAAGATAATAAAATAAATGGAACCGTTATGGACACAAATTTTTATAAAGAAATTAATCTTAGCTCAGAAGATATTAGCACTATAAAAAGTTTCATTAAAACTTTAAAGGGTAATAATTTTATTAACGCACCCAAAGATTTACCTAAAAAACCTGAATACAAAATATATTTAAATTTTCAGAAGGCAAAATATGTGATTAATGTTTACAATGAAAAATACATTGCAATCTATCCTTGGGATGGTAATTTTCCTATGGATTATATCGATATGACTGGTGTTTATTTAAGTAATAATCTTTATGGAATGTGCAAAAATATATTTCCTAAAAATTAAAGAACAACATGATATTTTATACTAAGCGATTAATCACTACGCAAAATATCATGTTGTTCCTAGTTTATTTATTAAATTCTTATTCCTATTTCTTAGATAACCGTGTACAATTAGTCGCTAACCTCAAACAACAACTCGTTGCCATTCTTACCCACTTCTTTTATTAAACCCATATTTTTTAGGCAGTAAGTTGTCTTTCTTGCTTTAGCTATTGGTATTTTTGCTGCTTTACTTAGTATTTTATTAGAAAATTGCTTGTCTAGATTCCCTGGTAAAAAAAGCATAAAGTCTTCTTTACTTGCTAATTTCACCTTTTCTACAACTTCCACAAGCCTTCTATCCTCAATACTCACACCTTTTCTTCTCCAGCTTCCTTTTCCATCATCAATTCTTATTTCTTCTTCAATAATCATTAGTAGCTCTATGGAAAAATTATCATAATTCATTAAATCTGGAATTCTAATTAACTCGTTAAACAAATCATAAATAGACCCTGATTTAGGTGATTTTCTTTTACTAATTAATTCCTGCCCATCACAGCTTAGCTTTATTATCCATTTGGTTATTGGAATTGGATGAATAAGTCTTACCCTATGGTTAATAACTAATTTTCGTAATTTCCTACTCATTGCAGAAAAATTTCTCGTCTGTATTTCTAAAAGGGTATCCCCTCTTACAATATCTATAATATAGCCATCTACCTTAACTTCAAATTCATCTTCTGGAAGTGAATACCACTTTTTTAAAGAAGCATGAAGGGATTTCTCATTTCTAAGTCCTATGCTAATAGTCTCTTCTTTTAGTTCCATTACTTTCCCTCACTAAAAACTTTTGTTTTCTTCTGGTAACTCCTCAATTAATGTTACAATTCTTTTATTTAGTATAGGGTGCACTACATAGGGAGCTATATCTGAAAGTGGTTTGAGTACAAACATTCTATCTTGCATACGAGGATGAGGTATTATAATCTCTTCAGTGCAAGTAACTATATTGTCGTATAAAAGAACATCTAAATCTATAGTTCTAGGGCCCCATTTAATAGTTCTTTCTCGCTTCAATTCACTTTCTATTTTTAGTAACTCTTTAATTAATTGCTGAGGTGTAAGAAGTGTCTTAATTTCCAAGGCAGCATTTAAAAAATTATCCTGATCAGCATATCCAACTGGCTTAGTTTCATATAAATTAGAGCGCTTAGAAACTTTTGTTGTATTTAAAGCATTTATTTTATCAATAGCACCATTTAGATTCTGCTCTTTATCTCCTAGGTTTGACCCCATTGCAATATAGGCTGTATGCCAAAACCTTTCTACTTCAACCGCTACATAATCTAGAGCTTTTCCTATAGGTGCCCACGGCTTCTTTATAAGAACCTTAATTCCTTCTATCCTTGGATATTTTAGAAGTATAAATGAAGCAGTTTCCTCTGCAGCTTTTTCAATTAAGTCATATTTATTCTTCTTAAACTCTTCGCAAATTACTGAACATATTTCAGCATAGCTAACAGTTTTAGTTAAGTCATCACTTTCACCAGCTTCTCTTAAATCGAAAAAAAGCTCAAGAGAAATTAAAAACTTTTGTCCCATATCCTTTTCCTGTTGATTAACTCCATGAAAAGCATATACTTCAAGATCCTTTATATATATTTTATCCAAAGTAAAGAGCCTCCTTATATAAATTTTTTCCTTAGTATTGAATCAGTCATTATACATGCTCTTTTATTTTCTTTAACATCATGTACTCTTATAAAATCACAGCCTTTTGAAATTCCTATTACAGTAGTCGCAACTGTACCTTCAACCCTTTCATCAACAGGCAAATTTAATGCATTACCTATCATAGATTTTCTTGAGGTTCCAAGTAAAACAGGATATCCTAAAGTATTTAAAAGCTCAAGCTTTTGCATTGTCTCAAGGTTTTGTTCATAAGTCTTTCCAAAACCTATGCCTGGATCAATTATTAAGTTTTCGCTTTTCACACCAGCCTTTATTGCAATAGCTATACTTTCCTTTAGATCAAGTAATATACCCTCCATTAAATTTGAGTAATTTGTATTGTCCCTGTTATGCATCAAACAGCAGGCCACTTGATACTTTGCAGCAACCTCAGAAATATAAGGATCTTTTTTAAATCCCCATATATCATTTATTAAAGAAGCACCAGCAAGTATTGCCTTTTCAGCCACTTTTCCTTTATAAGTATCTATTGAAATTGGCACTGAGATTTCATCCTTCAAAGCTTCAATAATTGGTATTACTCTGCTTATTTCTTCTTCTTCATTAACAACTATGTGATTAGGTCTAGTTGATTCTCCTCCGATATCTATAATATCTGCTCCTAGCTCTATCATTTCTTTTGCATGTGCTACAGCTGCTTGAATATTATTCCATTTTCCGCCATCTGAAAAGGAATCTGGTGTTACGTTTAATATTCCCATAATATAAGTTCTCTTACCTATTTCAAATTCTTTATTTCCTATCTTCACTACAAAACTCCTTAATAATATATAGATTTGTTTTTCTTCTCATCATCCCAATTGCATTTTTCTTTTGCACTGCAGTAGAAACAATTTCTAGAAAGTTTATCACCTAAGGAAATTACTCCTTTAAGATCAACTGGATTTTCTTCTTTTTTTCTATGCTCGGATATTGCTTCTATTATCATTGAAATCTCATCTTCACTAAAAGAACATTCTTCTAGAATTACTTTTGCTATAGTGCTACTAGCAATTTCATGAGGAATACCCTTCTCATACTGCTTCCACTTGCCAATATCATGAAGTAAGGCTGCAGCATAAATAAGTGATTTATCTATATTTAAACTATTCTCAAGATTAATAATTTGAGCTATCCTTGCAGTATCTATAGCATGTTCTAAACTATGCTTACAATATATTCGGTTTTCTTCTCTTTTTTCATTTTTTTTCAAATATTTAATGTATTTTTTGTTTTCGATTATGCTTTTAACTCTATCCATTTAATTGCCCGTTTTCATTAAGCTGTATACTTCTTTTTTTATGTCCTCATTGTCTCTTATTATTCCTCTAGTAACTACAGTAATTGTCTTACTGCCGGGTTTTTTTACACCTCTCATACTCATACAAAGATGCTCAGCCTCAATTATTACCATCACACCTTTTACTTTTAAATGTTCCATCAAGGCCTCAGCAATTTGTCCAGTTAACCTTTCTTGAAGTTGAGGTCTTTTAGAGAATACCTCAACAGTTCTAGCTAACTTGCTAAGCCCTGCAACTTTGCCATCTGGTATATATGCTATATGCACTTTCCCGAAAAATGGTAGAAAGTGATGTTCGCACATGGAGTAAAAATTAATATCTCTTTCAATTATTATATCATCATCTTCAACGGTGAAGGTTTTTTCCAAATGATCCTTTGGAGTCTCATTAATACCTGAAAAGATTTCTGCATACATCCTTGCAATCCTATCCGGGGTTTCTAATAAGCCTTCTCTATTAGGATCTTCTCCAACTGCTTCTATTATCATTTTAACTGCTTCTTTTATTTTATCTTCATTAATCATAATTAACACTCCAAACTTTAGTTCAATATTTATTCATTATATCAAAAGTGACAACAAAAATAAAATGTAGTATTATTATATATACAATTGAAATATAAAAAAAGGAGGGATTTCATGTTTTATAAAGGAGATTTTCATTTACATACAAATGCTTCAGACGGAAAATTTACTCCCTCTCAGCTTGTAAAAGCTGCAAAAGTGCAGCAATTAGATATTATTGCAATCACTGACCATGATACTACAAAAGGATTAGAGGAAGCTATTGCTACTGGACTAGATATGGGGATAAAGGTAATCCCTGGCATAGAACTTTCTACTCTTCATAATAACGAAAGCGTTCATTTACTTGGATATTTTAAAGATAATACATATAGAAATGATGAGTTTCAAAGATTTCTAATTGAAATGTATGATTATAGAGTCTGGAGAGGAAAGAAAATTGTTGATAATTTAAAAATATATTTTGATATACATATTGATGGTGATCAATTAGTAAAGGACGCTAAAGGTGTTATAGCTAGACCTCATATTGCTCAAGCTATAATAAATGCCGGTTATAATTATGATTTTGAATATATTTTTAGTAATATAATCAGTAAAGATAGTCCAGCTTATGTTCCAAATAAAAATATTTCTTTAATTGAAGGCATAAAAATACTAAAGGAAGTTAATGCACTAGTTGTACTTGCTCACCCAGTATTAATAAAAAAATCTTCTATTGAAGACTTAGTACAGTATGATCTAGATGGAATTGAAGGTAAATACCCTCTTAATTCACCTGAGCAAACTGAAAAATATTTAAAAATTGCATCTGATAACAATAAAATAGTAACTGCTGGCTCAGATTTTCATGGGCTAAGTAAAAATGATACAAAGCATGGTAATATCGGTACTAACCCTTTAACTGGAGAGTATTTAAATGAATTTTTGAATAAATTAAAAAGCTGTTAATTGTTAGCAGCTTTTATTTATTGTATTAATATTTCTTTCTGTTATTACAAAATTAGTTCTGATATCATACTCTGCCATAGGAACACTTGGAACTAATTGAAAATTGTACGCTAACCCTATTAAAACAGTTTTAGAATTTACCTTAGACAGAAACCTATCATAATATCCTCCACCGTATCCAATTCTTCCACCATATTGATCAAAAGCTAGTCCTGGTAAAAGTACTAAATCAATATTAATAGGTTCAATTTCTACTAAAGCATTTTTAGGTTCTAATATACCATATTTACCAGGTACTAATTCATCAAAGCTATTGATTGCTATAGCTTTCATACCTCCATCTTTGGAAACTACTTTAGGAACACACACAGTTTTTCCTAGTAAAAGAGAATTCTGAATAATTTTATGAGTATGTACTTCTTTTTCAAAGCTTACAAAAATAAAAATTATTTTTGAATTAATGTAATTTTCATTATTAATTAAATTATTGTAAATACTACAATCCCAAATTTCCTTTTGTGATTGAATAAGTTTTTGTCTTTCCCATTTCATTTTCTCTCTTAAATCATCTTTTTCTTTCATTTCGCATCACTTCATCCATTCTTCGGTCAATAATATCCACAGGTGAAACTTTTGAAATCAAGCTATATCTATAGTTTGCTGCTGCAGCTTCAACAATAACTGCAAGGTTTCTACCTGGTCTAATTGGTATCGTAATTTTCTTGACAGGTATGTTTAATATATCCATAAACTCATCATCTAATCCTAGTCTATCGTAGGACTCCCCATCCTTCCAATACTCCAAAGATATTACTAGCTCTATATTTTTTGTTTCAAAAACAGAACTTAAACCATACAAGGCAGGAATATCTATTATACCCATACCCCTTACTTCAATCATCCCTGAGGTAATATAAGGTGATGAACCCATAAGTATGCCATCTATAGCTTTAACATCTACCGCATCATCTGCTACTAGTCTATGACCTCTCTTTATAAGCTCTAATGCAGTTTCACTCTTTCCTATTCCACTTTCACCAATAATTAGCATACCTATACCATAAACATCAACCAGCACTCCGTGTAGCCTAGTCTCAGGTGCCAGCTTCTCATCCAAATAATTCATTAACTTATTAATAAAACGAGTAGATATACTACTAGTTCTTAAAATATATTTATTATTCTCTTTTGCACTTAAAATAAATTCTTTATGCGGTTCTAGTCCTCTAGTCATGATAGTACAAGGAGTATCAAATTCAAAGTACTTTTTCAATCTTTTACTTCTTAAGGCAGGTTGCATTGCATCTAGGTAGCCCCATTCTGCTCGACCAACAATTTGTACCCTATCGTTAGCGAAGTAATTATAAAATCCTGCAAATTGAAGTCCAGGCCTATTCATATCACTTACTCCAATTTCCATATTAGAATTTCCCTCAACAAGTACTTCAAGTTTTAAATCCTCTATTATACTTTCCACTTTAACTGTCACATAAACCACTCCTTAATATATAGAAAATACCTAATAAAATAATTATACTAAATCTTTCTTAAAAATCAAAGGGAGCGAATTCATGCAAAATTATCAACTTACTTTTACTGTAGTGGAAAACATAAATAAATAATAAATAAGCCTTCCCTATCTACTTAAATCTATATTCATCTAGTTAATACAAGATCTCTCTCATATTCTTTTTCTTTGTAAAATTTTCTTCTCCCTAGAAGAAAACTAAACCATTTGTTGATTATATATATTACAGGCATTTCCATTAAAATAACAACACATAATACAACAATTCCCCATAATACATTATCTCTTAAATATAGGCTAGAATGCTTAGTTATCTTCCCTAAAAGCTTAAAGACAATTGCCATTACCTGTAGATGTGTCGCAAAAATAATAAGTGAGTTCACACCAATAAATTCAATAGTTCTGATCTGTCTAATTTTTTTACATAATAGTAAAATTCCTATAATGCCACAAAATGCTGAAACATAATAAAGTAAATAATTATTTAAAGTCACTGAGTATATATCCACAAATCCATTATAATTTGCTATTATAATATTTATCATCAGAAAAACAATTGGAAATATTATATTGTCAATCTTACTAATACTTTTAAACAAATAATATCCACTTCCTAAAAATACTAGTCCAACAAATACTCTCACAATTTCTAAATAGTAAATATTATTTGATAGCTTTACAAAAGGCAATAAAGAAATAATAATTATTGTTGATATTATTATTTCTTTATGTATTAAATGCTTAATAAAAAATATGAAAATTATTTCAATAGCAAATAAGCAGGGTAAAAACCATAATGCTTCTATTCCTCTAAAAGTAATAACTGAGATTAAATTATTCTCTATTGAACCCATTGTCAAATCTGTTCTTTTCGTTAGATAAGTTTCAATTCCCCATAGGCAAGTAATTATAATTGAGAAACTAAAATATGGTATTATTAAACTTCTTACTTTATCCCTAATAATTTTGCCCATATTAACATTAGTTACATTTTTAGAACTCAACAAACATCCTGATATAAAGAAAAACAAAGGTAAATGAAAAGAATACAACCAAATTTTAATGGGATTTTCATTATAGATATGTCCTAAAATCACTAGTACTATAGCTATTCCTTTTGCAATGTCCAAATAACTTATTCTTTCGCTATTTCCCAAAATATAGACCACCTTCCTATTACATTGTTGGTATTATTATACCTTAAATGTAATATTAAGTAAATACATGGTGCTTAAAGTATTTTCTTTAGAAGAAGTAACTTGTTTAATTAGGCATATTGTATCAAAATAAAAAATGACCAGCTTTACATTTCTGTAAAACCAGTCATTCAATGTTTGGTGACCCCATGGGGAATCGAACCCCAGTTTCCGCCGTGAGAGGGCGACGTCTTGACCGCTTGACCATGAGGCCAAAATTATTGACACGGACAATTGTCCATGTCAAATTAATAATCATTTAAATCCCGAAATGCCGTTTCACTTATCTATCACACCCGCATTTAAGCAGGTGGGCTAATCTCATAATATTTCTGTCTTCTAATCAAATAATATCAGCATGACATCCATAAAATTATTGATAATCCCTTATTGATTATGTCGGTTGAAAAAATAAGCTTTTCGAACACTTTAGGAACAACTCATGTATTATTATATCATCTTTCATAATATATGCAAGCCTAAATTTTATTTTGTAATTTTCTAATTATTCTTTATCTTTATAGCTTTAATTCATCCAATACAGTTTCAATTTCAATTTCATTTTCACCTTCATAGAAAACAGCTATAAACTCACAATAATCAGTCTCTTCAATATTTAAATCGTAGGACATATATTGTGATGAAACTTTTGCCTGCTCCATTATTTCTTCAATATATTCTCCAACATTGTCTATTGCTAAGTCAGTAAGATATGGTAAGAAAAACTCTTCAGTCCATATTTCATTCTGCTCTTCTTCTCCACTCTCATCGTCTGCAAAAGCTTTAGCAGCCTTTATTTCAGTTTCATCAAAATCGTAATAAAATCTTACAACTAGCACATCATCTTTGTATTGTAATTCTTCAATATCTGAAAGCTCATTTTCTTTTAGTAAATCTAATATTATTTTCTTATCCATTTTCATACCTACCTTTATTCTTTATGATATAGTAATTTTTTATATTCTTTCTTAATTCTAATAAATTCCTCTTCATCTTCTACCATATTGAGAACTTCCTGCCCGTCCTCAATATCAACCCTATACGAGAAAGTGTCAATTTCATCTTTTCCTTCGTCTTCAATGGGTGAAAGCAGAATATACTCTTTTTCTTCAAGATAAATTTTTGCTACCACTTCTAAATCAATTTTCTCACCATCTTCATTTTTAAAGGACATAACATCTTTTACTTCCAATTGGTTCACTCCTCATATAAATATTATAGTTATATTATGTTTAGTATCTTCTAAGAAGTAGTTTAACACATTGAATAATATTTTTATATCAAAATATTTGTTAGTTTACCACAATAAAACACATATTCTTCATGTAATGCTCTTGTAAGGGCTACATAAAGTATTTTTTTATCTAGTTCTGTGTCCTTATAATTATCTTCACTACAATCATATATTACGCTACAATCAAACTCTAGACCTTTAGTCATATATGAAGGAATAATTATTTTATCAAGTTTTAGTTTTTTGTCAGTATCCTTAACAAATTCCCATTGATATTTACTATTCTTTTTCAATATTTCCCTGATTTTTTTGCATTCATCTAATGTTTTTCCTATAACTGCTACACTATTTTTGCCTTTTATTATAATGTTTGCAACTATTTCATCAAGTTTTTCTGAAAAATCTTTACTGCCATCAAAATTAATAATCTCTGGTTTTTTACCATGTCTTAATACAGGTTTTGCTGGTTCTAAACTATTGCTTTGTTTTCTTAAAACTCTGTTTGCAAAATCAATTATTTCTACAGTTGACCTATAGCTTTGAGCTAAGGAAATATATTTACCTTCCCCTTCAAAAGCTTCCTCAATTACTTTATTCCAATCATCTATCCCCTTATAAAAATAAATTCCTTGACCTATATCTCCAACCATTGTAAAGGAATTATTTACTGCAAGCATTCGCATAACTAAAAGTTGAAAAATAGAATAATCTTGAGCTTCATCTACCACTAGATGTTTAAATTTATACTTTTCAGGTACATCATCTACTTTAAACTTAAGATACAACATTGCTGGAATATCATCACTATCAATACTTCCATTAATTAAATTTTCATTAATACCTTGTTTAATTTGCATATATACTTCATCTGATATTTGATTACCAGAAACCTGTTTAAAGATTTCTTCATTATTAATTAAATGTAAATATAAATCAGTGTTACTTCCATGTTTCCAATTATTAAAATAATTATCAAATTCAATTAAAATATTCTTTTGAATATCCTTTTTCTTATTATCTCTCTCGTCATAAATCTCAGTTAATTTTGCTCTTCTCTCTAATCCATCTTCCATGTTCTTCTTAATTCTAGCTATATAATATTCATATTTGAAATCTATCTTAGAAAGAATATTTACTATTTTTTCATTTATTTTTAATTTTAAATACCTTTTAATTTCATCTTTTCTTTTATTTATTGGAAACTTAATTAAATCTTCTACAAATAATCTTTTAATTTCCTTCTTATCAAAAATTACATAGTCTTCAATCATAATATCTGAAACCTTTGAATCAGCTTCTTCTAGGTAATCTATATACCTATCCATTATGTCTTTGTACAAAGATGTGCCCTTTAAATTGCTTATTGCTGTGATATTTTTAGCTCTATTTATATCTTTACTCTCTAATACCTCTGAGAGTTTCTTATCCTTAGTAAGAACTTTCCCTTTAACCTCTAATATATCTAAGGAAATTTCCTCAAAAGTACTTTGCCTAACTTCATCAACACCTAAGTTAGGAAGTAAATCAGAAATATAATCTAAAAACAGCTTATTAGGCGCTACAACTAGAATATCTTTACCTGAAAGTCTGCTTTTATATTTATAAAGCAGATATGCTAGTCTGTGTAGTGCTATTGTTGTCTTGCCCGAACCTGCTGAACCTTGAACTATTAACGGTATATTCTTTTCAGCACGTATTATAGTGTTTTGTTCCTTTTGAATAGTTGCTACTACATCTTTTAGTTTACCGCTTAAGCTCTCTTCAAGATTTATTCTCAAATATTCATCTATAAGTACAGATTCTGCATCAGCTGTAGCAGATTTAAGTATTATCTCATTAATACCTTCATCGAAGGCGTCTCTCAATTCGCCTTCTCTTATTAGAAACTTTCTTTTTAAAGACAATTTGCCATTAATTAGTCCCATAGGTGCTTCATAATATGTTTCACCTTCTGTGCTACTATAGTATAAATCTGCTATAGGTGCTCTCCAATCAATAACCATCTCATCCCCAGTGGCAATATCTCCAAGTCCGAATTTTCCTATATAGAAGCTCTCTAGCTCTCTTTTATACTCTTTAAAATCGATTCTAGCAAAATAAGGGTTAGGCTCAGCTTCAATATATTTTTCAAGGTTCTTGCAAGCAATGCTATGTAGTTTTTGATTCATCTCAAGTTCTTCATTATATCTGCCTTTTGCTTGCTTCTTAAGTACTGCAATTTTTCCTTCTAACTGGTTAGTATTTTTATCAATCTCAACTTTTTCCCTATTTAACCATACTTGGGTAACTTGTAATTTATCTTTTTCATTTAAAAATTCAATATTTTCAATAGCCATTTAAATCCTCCCATTAAACAAACCAATGGAATTGCAAGTTTAATAATTATATATTTTGAATTTATTAATGTCAAGCTAAAACATGAATTATTTATTATAAATCTCATATAATCTATATATAGCCTATTATTTACTTTTATAAATGCAAATAAAGGCTATATATTAATTCATTCTAAATTTAGCTAATACAAGGAGGAATGTAATGAATATTTTAATAACTGATATAGAGAATGCCTTAGGGAATTATCTCAATTCTTATTTGTCCAAAAGTAACGTTATTTTTGGATTTACTAAGGATACATTATGCTTAACAGATAAATCAAAAACTTTAGATACTATTGCAAGCATAAAACCTGATGTGGTAATTCATACTGCTTCTTTAGAAAACCTTGATTTATGTGAAAAGGATGAAGGTCTTGCCTATACTTTTAATACTATCGGAAGTCTTAATACTGCATATCCCTGCAGTTTGTTAGATATTCCTATAATTTATTTATCATCAAGTTATGTCTACAACGGCGAGAAACAAACTTCCTACTATGAAACCGACGATTGCTATCCAGTTAATATATTTGGCAAAACTAAACTTGCAAGCGAAAAACTCATTAGAACCTTGTGTAAAAAATATTTTATTATTAGAACTTCTTGGATTTTTGGTGGTGAGGATTGCTTTATTCAAAATGTACTAGATAATAAAACTGCTGAAGTATTCATGTGTACTCAAGAAATAGGAAACCCAACAAATATTGAGGATATTTGTTTTGCTATAGAAAGGATAATTCAATCAGATTTGTACGGAATTTATAACTGTGCAAGTCCAGATCATGTAAGTAAATTTGATTGGATAAATTATATTTTCGAAGTTAAAAATATAAAAAAAGAATTAATTGCAATTCCTAAGGATATTATAAACACTGTGGCACCAAGACCTAAAAATGCTTCGCTTAATACTTCAATGCTTAAAAATTGTTTTGATTTAGAATTACCTCACTGGAAAGCTGCTACTAAAATATATTTGAACAAGCTTCATTAAAGGAATAATTATAGAATATATAACAAACAAGTGGCAGATTACAAATAGTCTGCCACTCACACGTATTTTTACATATTATTTAAATTTTCTTGTATAACATCCTGTACATACTTAGCAATACCTTTTTTTTCTTCTTGTGAAAGCGTATCTAAATAAATTGGTTTATCTATAATCAGTTTTATCTCTCCAGGAGTCATGGCCTTGCCATCATTTTCTTCGTATAATTTATAACTACCATCTACAGTAACCGGAACAATTGGAACTGAACCCTTTTGTGCCAATTTTAAGCTTCCTTTTTTGAACTCATTCATATGATGACCTTTGCTCCTTGTACCTTCTGGGAATATAAGCATAGAATAACCATTTTTCAAATGTTCTGCTGCCTCGTTTATTGCTCTTACAGATTGCCGCATATCATCTCTATCTATAAAAACACAATGCATCTCTTTCATCACTTTAGGGAAAAATGGATATTTACCTATTTCAGATTTAGCTACAAATCCTATTGGTTTATCTATATATCCCATCATAGCAAGAAAGTCAAAATTTCCCTGATGATTAGATACAAATAAGCAACTTCCCTCTGGAATATTTTCATTTCCCTTGACTAATACTTTTACTCCTACTTTATCTAGAATTGACCTTGACCAAACAGAAACTGTTTCATTAACAAGGTCATCCAAATTTTCTATATCTCCTTTTTTCCTAAGTTTATCCATTTTTATCTTCCTCGGTACTACATAAAAAAGTGTAGTTGACACGTAAGCAATAAAAGAAATACGCTTCATTTGTTTCAAATCCTTTCAAAGTGTAATAATAATATTATACTAACTTAATAGCCTTATTGCAATTATGAGCTCATACTAACTAGTTGAGAGTTAAGAAACTTTTCTATAAAGAGAAAAATAACAATTAGGTATTAATGTCGGAACTATTTATTAAAGTAAGGGAGATGATATATTGTACAGAGCTAAAAAATTTATAACTTTTATTATATTACTATTTATTTTCATATTCTTATTTTTAGGTTGTGCATCGAAATACAGTACAATAAGTGCTAAAGAGGATGTTTTAGTTGTACATTACATAGATGTTGGTCAAGGTGATAGTATGCTAATTCAAGTAAATGGGAAAAATATGTTGATTGATGCTGGCCCCGAGGTTAATTCTTCAAAATTAATTACTTACCTCACAAAACAGCATATAAAAAAATTAGACTACGTAATATCCACTCATCCTCATGAAGATCACATAGGTGGAATGACAAAAGTTATTAATAAATTTAGTATTTTAAACTTCTATGCCCCTAAAATTACTACAACAACAAATTCATTTAAATATATGATTGATTCATTACAACATAAAGCTCTAAAAATTCAAATAGCTAAAGCAGGTGTAACTTTAGACTTAGGAAACAATGTTCACTGTGAAATGCTTGCTCCTAACAGTGATACCTATAAGGACCTTAATAATTATTCAGCTGTAATAAAATTGGATTATAAATATACAACTTTCTTATTTACTGGCGATGCACAAAAACTAAGTGAAGATGAAATTATAAAAAAAGGCTATGATTTAACTAGCACAGTTTTAAAAGTTGGTCATCATGGTAGTCGTACATCCACCTCCGATGAATTCTTACAAAAAGTAAACCCCAAAATTGCCATAATTAGTTGTGGAATCAATAATGATTTCGGTCATCCCCACAAACCTACTTTAAATAAACTTCAAGCTATAAATTCTAGAATTTATAGAACTGACAAAGATGGTACTATTGTTTTATTTAGTGATGGTAATAAAATTTCTAAAAAATAAAAAGACTACATTAATGTAGTCTTCAAATTATTCAAAAAAATTGGCTCCAAGACAGGGGCTCGAACCCTGGACACTTCGGTTAACAGCCGAATGCTCTACCGACTGAGCTATCTCGGAACAAAAACAGATGTTAGAGATAAGAGGTTTGAATTGAAAATCAATTCTCACCTCAAATTTCTAGCTTCTAACCTGGCAACAACCTACTCTCCCACAGGGCCTCCCCTGCAGTACCATTGGCGCGATAAGGCTTAACCGACCTGTTCGGTATGGGAAGGGGTGTTACCCTTAACGCCATAATCACCAGATAGAGAATAATTTATTCTCTGAAAATTGCACAAGAAAAAGTTAAAGATTATTGGTCAAGCCCTCGACCTATTAGTATTAGTCAGCTGAACACATTGCTGTGCTTACACCTCTAACCTATCAACCTGGTGTTCTTCCAGGGGTCTTACTAACTCGTACTTACGTACGCCGTTATGGGAAATCTCATCTTAGGGTGGGCTTCACGCTTAGATGCTTTCAGCGTTTATCCCGTCCCAACATAGCTACCCAGCGATGCCACTGGCGTGACAACTGGTGCACCAGAGGTTGGTCCATCCCGGTCCTCTCGTACTAAGGACAGCTCCCTTCAAATTTCCTACGCCCGCGACGGATAGGGACCGAACTGTCTCACGACGTTCTGAACCCAGCTCGCGTGCCGCTTTAATGGGCGAACAGCCCAACCCTTGGGACCTACTTCAGCCCCAGGATGCGACGAGCCGACATCGAGGTGCCAAACCTCCCCGTCGATGTGGACTCTTGGGGGAGATCAGCCTGTTATCCCCGAGGTAGCTTTTATCCGTTGAGCGATGGCCCTCCCACGAGGAACCACCGGATCACTAAGCCCGACTTTCGTCCCTGCTCCACTTGTATGTGTCGCAGTCAGGCTCCCTTCTGCCTTTGCACTCTACGAACGATTTCCAACCGTTCTGAGGGAACCTTTGGGCGCCTCCGTTACATTTTTGGAGGCGACCGCCCCAGTCAAACTGCCCACCTAACAATGTCCCGTCACCAGTTTCATGGTGACCGGTTAGAACCTCAGTACTGCCAGGGTGGTATCCCAAGGATGACTCCACAGAGCCTGACGACCCTGTTTCCAAGTCTCCCACCTATCCTGTACAGACAATACCGAAATTCAATGCTAAGCTACAGTAAAGCTCTACGGGGTCTTTCCGTCCAATCGCGGGTAGCAAGCATCTTCACTTGCACTACAATTTCGCCGGATTTATTGTTGAGACAGTGCCCAAGTCATTACGCCATTCGTGCGGGTCAGAACTTACCTGACAAGGAATTTCGCTACCTTAGGACCGTTATAGTTACGGCCGCCGTTTACTGGGGCTTAAGTTCACACCTTCGCTTGCGCTAAGTGATCCCCTTAACCTTCCAGCACCGGGCAGGCGTCAGCCCCTATACTTCAGCTTTCGCTTTAGCAGAGACCTGTGTTTTTGTTAAACAGTTGCTTGGGCCTATTCTCTGCGGCCTCTCATAGAGAGGCACCCCTTCTCCCGAAGTTACGGGGTCAATTTGCCGAGTTCCTTAACAATAATTCTTCCGCTGGTCTTAGGATTCTCTCCTCACCTACCTGTGTCGGTTTGCGGTACGGGCACCATAATCCTCGATAGAAGCTTTTCTTGGCAGTGTGGAATCAGATACTTAAGCTCTAAGAGCTCTTCCCCATCACACCTCATCATTAATTAAACGGATTTTCCTGTCTAATCTGACTAAATGCTTAGACACACATCCAATAGTGTGCACATCCTATCCTTCTGCGTCACTCCATTTCTCAAACGGACGCTGGTGGTATCGGAATATCAACCGATTGTCCATCACTTACGCCTTTCGGCCTCAGCTTAGGCCCCGACTAACCCTGAGCGGACGAGCCTTCCTCAGGAAACCTTAGGTTTTCGACCAAAGAGATTCTCACTCTTTTCTCGCTACTTATGCCAGCATACTCTCTCCTGTACAGTCCACCACTCCTTACGGTATAGCTTCTGCCCATACAGGATGCTCCTCTACCAAAAACGTATAAATACGTTAATCCATAGCTTCGGTGGTAAGTTTTAGCCCCGGACATCTTCGGCGCGGGATCTCTCGACTAGTGAGCTATTACGCACTCTTTTAATGAGTGGCTGCTTCTGAGCCAACATCCTAGTTGTCTTAGAAATCCCACATCCTTTTCCACTTAACTTACACTTTGGGACCTTAGCTGATGATCTGGGCTGTTTCCCTTTTGACTACGGATCTTATCATTCGCAGTCTGACTGCCGAAATAAAAGTAAATGGCATTCGGAGTTTGATAGAGTTCAGTAACTGTTGTCAGCCCCTAGCTCATTCAGTGCTCTACCTCCATTACTCAGTTAATCGACGCTAGCCCTAAAGCTATTTCGAGGAGAACCAGCTATCTCCGAGTTCGATTGGAATTTCTCCGCTATCCACAGCTCATCCCATGGTTTTTCAACACCAACGGGTTCGGACCTTCACGAAATTTTACTTCCGCTTCATCCTGTCCATGGATAGGTCACCCGGTTTCGGGTCTACGACATGCAACTAGTCGCCCTATTCAGACTTGGTTTCCCTTCGGCTCCGTACCATAAGTACTTAACCTTGCTACATATCGTAACTCGCTGGCTCGTTCTACAAAAAGCACATCACCACACTTTAAAGTGCTATGATCGGTTGTAGGCATACGGTTTCAGGTTCTATTTCACTCCCCTTCCGGGGTTCTTTTCACCTTTCCCTCACGGTACTTCTTCACTATCGGTCACCAGTTAGTATTTAGCCTTGGGAGGTGGTCCTCCCTGTTTCCCACAAGGTTTCACGTGTCTCGTGGTACTCTGGATCAGATCTAATGTTAGTTCTTTTCGCCTACGGGATTATTACCCACTATGATGGAACTTTCCAGTTCTCTTCAGCTAAAAACGCTCACCGTTAATGATCTGTCCACAACCCCGGAAACAAGTTTCCGGTTTGGGCTCTTTCCGTTTCGCTCGCCGCTACTCAGGAAATCGATTTTTCTTTCTCTTCCTTCGGGTACTTAGATGTTTCAGTTCCCCGAGTGTACCTTCCTATACCTATGTATTGAGTATAGGATAATATGCGTTAGCATACTGGGTTGCCCCATTCGGAAATCTCCGGATCACAGGCTATTTGCGCCTACCCGAAGCTTATCGCAGCTTATCGCGTCCTTCATCGGCTTCTGGTGCCAAGGCATTCTCCGTACGCCCTTTGTAGCTTGACCTTTTATATCGATAATAGATTTCATCAGCGATAACTAGTCTATTATCTAAATCTAACTTTTACATCAGAAACATAGACATAATAAATGTCGTTTCTTTGTAAAAGAAAACTTTACTTTAACTTTCTTGTGCAATTTTCAAAGAACAATTGGTGGGCTTAAATGGACTCGAACCATCGACCTCACGCTTATCAGGCGTGCGCTCTAACCAGCTGAGCTATAAGCCCATTTGAAAGATTCTGCCTAATGGTATAATTACCGTTAGGTATTAGTCTTTCAAAATTAAACAGAGATAAAGTAAATGTCCAGCTGTGTCTTAAGAATCTAATAGACTCTTTTTTACAAAGGTTAAACCCTTTGCATCGACTCCTTAGAAAGGAGGTGATCCAGCCGCAGGTTCTCCTACGGCTACCTTGTTACGACTTCACCCCAATCATCGCCCCCACCTTCGGCCGCTGGCTCCCTTACGGGTTACCTCACGGACTTCGGGTGTTGAAGACTCTCATGGTGTGACGGGCGGTGTGTACAAGGCCCGGGAACGTATTCACCGCGACATGCTGATTCGCGATTACTAGCAACTCCGGCTTCATGTAGGCGAGTTTCAGCCTACAATCCGAACTGGGATGAGTTTTTGAGTTTTGCTCCACCTCGCGGTCTTGCGTCTCTTTGTACTCACCATTGTAGCACGTGTGTAGCCCTAGACATAAGGGGCATGATGATTTGACGTCATCCCCACCTTCCTCCGCGTTAACCACGGCAGTCTCAATAGAGTGCTCAACTTAATGGTAGCAACTAGTGATAAGGGTTGCGCTCGTTGCGGGACTTAACCCAACATCTCACGACACGAGCTGACGACAACCATGCACCACCTGTCTTCCTGCCCCGAAAGGCTTCCCCAGTTACGGGTAATTCAGGAGATGTCAAGTCTAGGTAAGGTTCTTCGCGTTGCTTCGAATTAAACCACATGCTCCGCTGCTTGTGCGGGCCCCCGTCAATTCCTTTGAGTTTTAATCTTGCGACCGTACTTCCCAGGCGGAGTACTTATTGTGTTAACTGCGGCACAGAAGGAGTCGATACCTCCTACACCTAGTACTCATCGTTTACGGCGTGGACTACCAGGGTATCTAATCCTGTTTGCTCCCCACGCTTTCATGCCTCAGTGTCAGTTACAGTCCAGTAAGTCGCCTTCGCCACTGGTGTTCTTCCTAATCTCTACGCATTTCACCGCTACACTAGGAATTCCACTTACCTCTCCTGCACTCTAGATATCCAGTTTCAAATGCAGCACCCAAGTTAAGCTCGGGTATTTCACATCTGACTTAAATATCCACCTACGCATCCTTTACGCCCAGTAAATCCGGACAACGCTTGCCACCTACGTATTACCGCGGCTGCTGGCACGTAGTTAGCCGTGGCTTCCTCCTTGGGTACCGTCATTATCGTCCCCAAAGACAGAGCTTTACAACCCGAAGGCCTTCATCGCTCACGCGGCGTTGCTGCATCAGGCTTTCGCCCATTGTGCAATATTCCCCACTGCTGCCTCCCGTAGGAGTCTGGACCGTATCTCAGTTCCAATGTGGCCGATCACCCTCTCAGGTCGGCTACGCATCGTCGCCTTGGTGAGCCGTTACCTCACCAACTAGCTAATGCGCCGCGGGTCCATCTCATAGCGGATTACTCCTTTGACAATCTAATCATGCGATTAAACTGTATTATGCGGTATTAATCTCCCTTTCGGAAGGCTATCCCCCTCTATGAGGCAGGTTACCCACGTGTTACTCACCCGTCCGCCGCTAGAAACCGAAGTTTCTCGCTCGACTTGCATGTGTTAGGCACGCCGCCAGCGTTCGTCCTGAGCCAGGATCAAACTCTCAATTTAAAAGTTTGAATAGCTCAAATTTTGGTCTACCACCGAAGTAGCATACTAAAACTCTAAGTAAACTTTGACATTTACTTATTTTATCTGAAACTTTCCGTTTTTCAAAACTAAAAGCTTTAAGAAACTATTGTTTCAGACAGAATTGCTGGTTTATATTTATTTACCTCTGTTTAATTTTCAAAGACCAATTTGTTTTGCTATCATTCCTAATAGCTTAATTAGTGTACCACTTAATTTTTAATATGTCAACCAAATTTTCGACATAAATTATTTTGTGAATTTATATCTAAGTTGCGTGTCTGTTGTTGTGTTTAAGCAGCGACAAGGGATATTCTATCAAATTTAATCGATTAATAATTTTACAATATGTCAATAATATTAATTTAACCTCTTATACCTAATAATTGCTTAAAGTTTCTTTGCTTTCCTTATATTGATACACTAGGAAATGTGTATGCATATATTCTTATGATTTTAATGTGTTTTGGTGTTTCTAGGCTGATAATTATATATAAACAACCTCATTGCTGTTATGGCTCTTCGTTAGATTTATATAGAAACAATTTTAAAAATTTAAAATTATGAAACAAAATAGGATATACCTTAAATCAAAATGATTAAAAGTCATATCCTATACTTCACATTAAATATTTAAATACTACCTAATTGTATAACTAATCTCCTAATGAAATTCCTATACTTCTTGCAACATTAATTAATTCTTCATTAGGCTCAACGACTTTTGTTTTACCAATTACATTTTCTAAACTATCATAGGATATATGGGCTCCCTGTAAACAAACCATATTTCCGTATTTTTCTTCAGCGATTAAATCTGCCGCTGCAACTCCATATCTTGTTGATAGGATTCTATCATAAGTTGAAGTATTACCGCCTCTTTGTAGATGCCCAAGTACTGTGCTTCTAATTTCATAACCATCAACTAACTTTTCAAGGTCATAGGCAATTTTATTTGCAATACCTCCAAGTCTTATAGGATCTGGACTATCTTCAACTATTTTCTGCACTACAACATCTCCGCCTTTTGGCTTAGCTCCTTCAGCCACACAGATAATACTAAATAATTTCCCCATATCTCTTCTTCTTCTTAATTGATCAGCTATTTTATTAATATCATAAGGTATTTCTGGGATTAAAATAACATCTGCTGATCCCGCTATACCTGACTCCAACGCTATCCACCCTGCATTTCTACCCATAACTTCAAGTAGCATAACTCTGTGATGAGATTCAGCTGTAGTATGAAGTCTATCTAATGCCTCAGTAGCAACATTTAATGCAGAATTAAATCCAAAAGTTACATCTGTGGAAGCTAAATCGTTGTCAATGGTTTTAGGAACTCCAATTACATTTATACCTTTTCTTGCAAAGTCTCTTGCGGATGTAAGTGTACCATCACCACCAATTACAACTAATACATCTACACCTTCCTTTTTTAAGTTTTCAACAGCTATGTCTGACATATCTTTTTTAATCATTTTTCCATTTTCTTCAATTGCATAATGGAAAAGATTATCTTTGTTTGAACTATATAATATAGTTCCACCCCTATGCAAGATACCAGAAACAGTATTTGTATCCATTTTTATATACTCATTATAATATAATCCCCTATATCCAAACTTATATCCAATAACTTCATAACCATATTTGAGTATCGCTGTTCGAGTAACGGCTCTGAGTACTGCATTTAATCCTGGACAATCTCCACCACCTGTGAGAAGTGCAATTTTTTTTGCGACCTTTGCCATAATTCATCCCTCCAAACCCAATTTTTATTAATTATACACTATAAAATGATAAATTAAAACATAAATTAAATTCATATTTTTCAATTTAAAAGATTTAAATTTCACAACATATTTTAATATATATTATATCCAAGTATATTTAGATTACTTATATGTTAATCTTGTAAATTGCCTCTGAATTTCCATAATTTCTTTTTGTTATAATATTACTTTTTTAAATAATAAAAACCCCAGATAATCTGAAGTTTTTATTTACATTACATTACATTCATAAACACAAGAATGAGTAATATAATACCAATTAAAATTCTATATAGTGAAAATACTCTCATAGGCCTATTTTTTAAGAAGTTAACAAATTTCTCTACAACTATTAAGGCAACAATAAATGAAACAATGAAAGCAATTGCAAGTGATATTACTTCTATATTACTAATAGCTGACCAATCAAGTTTAATAATAGATAAAAATGAAGCTCCCATCATGGTTGGAATTGCAAGGAAAAATGAAAATTCTGCTGCTGCAAAACTAGTCAATCCTACAGTCCATCCACCCATTATAGTTGATGCTGACCGAGACATTCCAGGCCACATTGATAAACATTGAAAACAACCAATAATAAAAGCTTGTTTGTAAGTTACCAAATCCATATTTTTGATTTTAGCCTTTTTTCTGAATTTATTTTCAAATATTATAAGTAAAATTCCTCCAACAACCATTGCACATGCAACTGCAAGTACATTATCCATTAAATACTCATCTACCTTATCTTTGAAAGCAAACCCTATAACCATTGCAGGTAAAAATCCTACTACTACTTTACTCCACAATCTAAATCCCCAACCACTTGGTTGTAAATGTTTTAAAGAATTCCAAATCTTATCCCAGTAAAGTACAATAATTGCTAAAATAGCACCTAATTGTATTACTTCTTTAAACATATCTGAAAACTCTTTATGCTTTGAAAAATTAATTATATCCCCCGTAATTATCAAATGTGCTGTAGATGAAATTGGTATGAATTCTGTTATTCCTTCTACAACACCCATTATAATCGCTTTAAATATAAATAATAAGTTATGCATCATATTATCACACACTTTCTCAATTTTATTAATATATTAAAATACACTTGGTACCCTAATAAAACAAAGTAAATTCTGGTATCTGGAATTTTTCATTTGACTTTCCGTTACTATAATCACTCTGCAATTTCTTAGCTTTTGCATAATTATCACTTATTTTTTCTTTTACATATGCATCAGTAGTTGCAGTTATTCCTTCGGCTGCCTTTTGCAAATTATATATTCCTCTGGTTAAATCAGCTTCAAAAGTTATATAATAACATCCTGCATTACTCAAAGTTAATATGTCTTGCAAATCAGCTTGGTAGGCTAATCTGATTTCTTTTATAGCTTCAGCTCCATTTTTTTCAGTCAAATAGACTGTTCCAAGCATCCTATGGTATTTAGGTATTGAAGCATCCAATTTTATGCACTGATTTAATAATCCTATAGCTTCAGCATCCTTCTGAGCATTTAAATAAACATTTGCCATGGAATACTTTATTTCACTATCTGAGGGTTTAATTATCTCTGCTAACTTAAAATAGTCAATAGATTTGTCAATGTTTTGTGATGTTATCCAATAAAAATTAGCCACATTTAACATAATATTATAATTATATGGCTCCTTGGACATGGCTATTCTAAAATATGGTTCACCCTCAATACTTTTCCCTTGAGCCTTCAAAATTTCAGGCATCAAAAAACAATAATTATCAGGATAATCTTTATTCTTAACAATTGACTCTTTGCAGTATTGTAAAGCCTTAGAATAATCTTTCTTATTTAAGTAGTACCAACCAGCGGTATGTAAAACTCTGTAGTCTTCCGGATATTTTTTAATTACTGAATTCAACAGTGAATCTGATTTGCTAACTTGGTTAGTATTTTGAAGTATACTAGCTTTTATTAAATTTACCTCAATCTTTCCACAATTCTCTTTATTAATACTATTTAATAGAATATTTGCTTGCTCCGAAGTATCAGGGCTAAGTGAATATATTTTTGCAAGCCACATTTTGTATGATATATCATTTGGGTTTTTAACACTTAACTCTGTTAATTTTTGCATTAGAATATCTTTATTATAACTATAACTTTGAGAAAGAACATCATATATTTTATACTCATCCTTATCAATTGCCCAAGCATTTTTTAATAAATTTGTTCCTTCATCCCATCTACCTACAATCATCATCATTCTTGAATATTCTGCCATGTCATATGCAGATTTCTTGTTAACTGGATAATTAGAAATTAAGTCTGAAGCAGACTTTAAATCATTATTAGCCATATACACGGTAAACATGGTTTTAATAATTTTTGTATCCTTAGGATAAGAAGTTAATGCATCTTGTCCATCCTTTAATGCACCCTTATAATCCTTATTCATAAATTCAGTAAAAACAATATAGTTAATGGCCTTTGCTTTGTTTTCCTTATTGCTATCTTTAATTACAGTTTTTTTGCATTTTCAATATATTTTTTAGAATTATTCAAATCACCTTTTACTGAATATACCTCTGCAATTTTTACAGTCCACCAAGCATTTCCTTTATCTTTTTCAGAAATTTTAATATATTCATCGACTGCTTTAGAATAATTTCCTGCATAGTAGTACTCTTCTGCTTTATTATCTGTAATTTTAGTTTTCTTTTCTTGATTATTATGCTCAATTTTATAAATTCCTAAAACAAAACTAATAACTATAATTATTAGTAAAGCTTGGCTACCATAACAAAATGCTTTCCCATATTTCCCTTTTATATTCTTTTTAACAAACTTTTTTATTGGTTTTACACATTTCAACTTACTAAAATCCACTTTATCCTTTAGCTTTATTTTTTTAAATTTTATATTAACTTTTTTTATTTTAGAATTAAAATCATCTTTAATCTTTTGTATACCCATTAGATTTTCACCTCAAATTTTATCTTAGTTTATTCATACTTAACTATTCTAACAAAAATTACTGAAAAATACTACTTAATAATCTTGTCAAAATATTAGACAATTACAAAATTATATACTAAAATTAAAATATTGCTTAGATAAATTGGGGGTATTTATGTTGAGGCATAAAAAATTAGTATTATTTCTTTCGCTTTTTATGATTTTTCTTCTGTCATCTACATGTATGTATTTCCTTTCAAAAGATGGTGGTAGCAAAAAATCGGTAGTAGTTACAAAGCCTTCACCAGTTAAAATTTTAACTGAAGAACCTATAAAACAAGATACTGTTTCTGAAGTTCTAATTAGTTGCGCAGGAGATTGTACTATAGGTACAGATGACAAATTTACTTATAATACGCTTCCTACAGTTCTAGAAAAAAATAATAATGATTTTTCGTATTTTTTTAAAAATGTAAAAAGCATTTTTTCGAAAGATGATTTAACTACGGCGAATTTGGAAACTACTTTTACAACCTCAAATTCAAAGCTTTTTAAAGGTGATCCGCCATTTTACAATTTTAAAGGTGATCCATCCTACGCAAAATCTCTAACTCTAGGATCTATTGAGGCAGTAACTATTTCAAACAATCATATTCATGATTATCTTGACCAAGGTCTAAATGATACTATAACTGCTTTAAAAAATAACAATATCAACTATTTTGGAGAAGGGAATAAATATGTAACTACCATTAAGGGAATACAATTTGGTTTTTTAGGATATATGGGATTTAGTAATGATAGTACTTTTTTGAAAAAAGTCAAAAATGATATAGCTGAATTAAAATCTCAAAATTGTATAGTTATTGTAAATTTTCATTGGGGCCAAGAAGGTTCCTACACTCCAAATGAAGTTCAAACAAATATAGCCCATTTTGCCATTGATAATGGAGCTGATTTAATTATTGGTCACCATCCTCATGTTATTCAAGGCATTGAACAATACAAAAATAAGTTTATTTGCTATAGCTTAGGTAACTTCTGTTTTGGAGGAAATCAAAATCCACCAGATAAAGACACTTTTATATTCCAGGTTAAGTACAAGTTTACTAACGACAAATTAACTTCTAGTGGTATAAAGGTTATCCCTTGTAGTATTTCGTCTGTAACGAATACTAATGACTATTGCCCAACTCCACTAGTTGATACTCGTAAAACTGAATTTATGAATAAACTTATAAAATATTCACCAAATTTAAATTTGACTTTAACTGATGACTTTTCTTTTATAAATGTCAATAATTAGATATTATATATAAAAGTAGTCCTCTAAAAGAAAGGGCGGTGTATCAAATTAGAAGAATTAAAACTTTTCTTTCTATAATTTTTTCTAAAATAATACTTTTTTTATCAAAAAAACTTTTTAAAGGTGGAAGTAATTTTCCTGGGAGGGTTGCTCTGAAATTTGACAAGGATATATTAGCTACCGTTGCAAAGGATTATAAAATAATATTAATAACTGGTACTAACGGTAAAACAACTACATCTAGTATGCTATATAACATTATAAAGGACAATGGTAATAGGGTGATAACAAATAATACTGGTGCAAACATGCTTACAGGAATTATTTCATGTTTTATAGATAACTATTCCTTCAAAAAAAATAATTCTGATTGTTATGCTGTTATCGAAGTTGATGAAGCTAATGTAAAGCTTATAACTGAATATATTTCACCATACATAATTACAATTACAAATTTATTTAGAGATCAACTAGATCGTTATGGTGAAGTATATACTACCCTAAAAAAGATAATGGTTGGAATTGAAAAAGTTCCCGAAGCTATATTAGTTTTAAATGGTGATGAATCTTTACTAGGTGATTTAAGCATAAAGAATGATATTTTTTATTACGGCTTTAAAGATAGCATTGAACACAATACTATAATAGATATTAATGCAGATGCAAAGTTTTGCAAAAAATGTAAAGCTCCTTATATGTATAACCATATAACTTATAACCACTTAGGTGATTTTTATTGCGCAAATTGTGGATATACTCGTCCAGAATTAAGTTATTTTGTGGATAAAATTCTCGATGTAAATACTGAAAATTCAACTGTTTCAATTAACGAAAATCAGTACTTTATAAATATTCCTGGTGTTTATAATATTTATAATGCACTATCTGCATACTCTATTGCAAAAACAATGGGCATAGAAAATTCAATTATAGCAAGCTCGTTAGAAAATCAGAACAGCAGTTTTGGAAGACAAGAAACATTGAAAATCGGAGATAAAAATGTAAAGATAATATTGGTAAAGAATCCTGCAGGTTTTAATCAAGCTATAGATACAGTAACTTTAGATAAGCGAGCTCTTAGTCTATGTTTTCTACTTAATGATAATTATGCTGATGGCCGTGATGTATCTTGGATTTGGGATGTAAATTTCGAAAAACTTTCAACTCTTTCAGTTGAAAAATTCCTCATTGGAGGAATAAGATTATATGATATGGCTATTAGACTGAAAATTGCAGGACTAAACACAGATTCCTTTGTTACAGCAGAAACTTATGATGAACTTCTTAAAAACATTAAGCTTTGTGAAAATGAAACAGTATATATTCTTGCAACCTATACAGCTATGATAAATTTCAGAAAGTTTCTGCATGGTAAAGGATATATAAAAAATATATGGTAAGGGGGGCTTATTAAATGGAACTAAATATATGTCACCTTTATCCTGATCTTTTAAATGTATACGGTGATATTGGTAATATACTTATTCTAAAATATAGAGCAGAGCAAAGAAATATTAAAGTGAACATTACTAATTTATCGATGGGTGAAAGCTTTGATAAAGAAGCATATGATATTGTGTTTTTCGGTGGTGGTCAAGATTATGAACAATCTATAGTTGCTGAAGATTTAATTGCAACAAAAAAAGAAGCACTCATTGAATATATAGAGCAGGAGAAAGTTCTCCTTTCAGTGTGTGGAGGATATCAATTGCTTGGGAAATATTATACAACTCCTGAGGGCGAAAAACTAAATGGTATTGGGATACTTGATATCTGTACAGATGGTGGTGAAACTAGATTTATTGGAAATACCATTATTAAAGATGAAGATACTGGCGAGACGCTAGTTGGTTTTGAAAATCATTCAGGTAGGACTTACATTGGTGACTTAAAACCTCTTGGTAAACTTATTTTAGGCAATGGAAACAATGGTGAGGATGGCTTTGAAGGCTGTAAATATAAAAACACCTATGGAACATATTTTCATGGTTCCTTTCTCTCAAAAAACCCTGAATTTGCTGATAAACTAATATGTACTGCACTAGGCCATAAATACGATTCAGTTGAACTTGACCCTTTAGATGATAGTTTTGAAAAAAAAGCTAGAGAAATAATAATTAGTAGAGAAAATGTAAAAAAGTAAAGAATGATGTTAAAATCATTCTTTACTTTTTTATTCCCCTATTTACAATTCTAAGTTTTATCATTTCATTTTTTTCAGTAGGAGTAATATCATCAAAGGTTCTGAAAACAAACCCGTTATCTTTTAAGTATTTAATTACAGTGGGAAGAGCTTCTGCCGTAGTTTTTTTATCTGGAGCATCATGCATCAATACAACCGCAAAATTCTTATTACTACATTGTCCTGTAATGTTGCTTATTATTGCTTGAGAAGTTAGTCCACTTGGAGCAGCATCTCCAGAGCTTACATTCCAATCTACATAAAACAAACCTTTCGCTACAGCCGTTGATCTAATTTGAGACATTATATCACTGTTAGAAACCTGGTTATCAGATCCACCAGGGAATCTAATGAAATTTATAGACTTCTTCCCAATGGTTTTATCCATAATAACATTAAACTTATCAAAATCATTAAGGCAAGAATCTATACTTCCATACAATTTGTAATCATGAGTATATGTATGATTTCCGATACTCATTCCTGCATCATTCACAGCTTTTACTATTTGAGGCAATGCTTCTGCATTTTTACCTATCATAAAAAATGTAGCTTTAACACCATTTTCTTTCAAAATGGATAGTACTTTTAAAGTATTATTCTCTGATGGACCATCATCTATAGTTAGAAAGACTTCTTTAGGATAAAGTGGCTTGTCCTCTGCTTCAAAAATATGTGATGCATCTATTGTTATTGCTGGTATAGCTTCACTATAAATGTTTTCAGTAAAATGGTTGTCCACTCTTATTTCAGATGAACTTGCTGAAGCTGGTTTCAATTTGGAAAAATACAAATATGAAACAGAAAAACATATTGTAAGCAAAATAGTAATGCTAATTATAGTTAAATAAATATTCTTTTTCAAAAAATCCCTTCTCTCTTAACTACCCTGGCTTTTTAATACTATTAAACTCACATTTGCTTAAAACGCATAGCCAACACAGCATTTCTCATTATATTTTCTTTTCTAATGAAATGGCCAATGAAAAATACTTTAAAGAATCTGAAATAGCACCTATTTTATAATACATATTGCCTATTTCCATATATCTATTATAAATATCTTGCTTTTTCCCAAATTTCGTCAACACATCTAGTGATAAGTTTATATACATCTCAGCTGAAATAAAGTTGTTTTGCTTACATAAAATTAATGACTTATAATAGTATGTTTTTTCAATTAACTCATCATTATTTAAGTCAATAGCAAGATTTAAACACTCTTCACAATAATTATCCGCATATTCTATTTCATTATTTTCAATCAATAAACATACATTTCTCATAACAAAACGTGCTAAGTTACATTTGTAATCTAAAGGATATATATCTATTCCCATCTTCAAATATTCTAAAGCCTTCTGCTTATCCCCTAATTCAAAGAAAATCACTGAGTAATCATACATTGATTCAGCTTTATTTGATAAATTATCCCCATAACACTTATTAGCTTTATCTTCTAGTTCAAAGAAGTCTTTTTTATTATTCCTAAGCTTAATAATTGCAACATGGTGATAAATTTCAGCTCTAAGGCTATCTTCTGTAATATACACAATATACCCTAATAGTATGTCCACAAATTCATTAGCTTTTTCATAATTTTTTAACATTAAATAACATTTTGATTCTTGAATAGCAGCCTTAATAATTAAATCATTATTAAAATCCTTCTCTGATAGTTTGCATCTTGTATTTCTATAATAGTTTATTGCTTCAAGATATTCTTTGTTAATATATAAGAATCTTCCCATATCTAAATTATAAATAAATTTATTTTCTTCATCATCTGATTTTAGGTATAGCTCATAGTACTTAGGAAGAATATTTTCTACATTTCCGACTAAATTTAAATCAAGGTAATAACTGAACAATCTATGCATAATAATAAAAGCTGAATTGAAATAACTATAGTTTTCGGCAATTTCTAGGTTATATAGCATATCGCTTTCAAAATCTACGATACTAATTGATTTGTCTTGCTCAAGTGTATTTCTGATAATTTGTTCTTCTACATCTTCTTTCAAGTAATCAATATCAACATCAAGTTTTTGCGCAATAAATTCCAATACTTCTTGGTCAAGGCTTACTTTATTATTCTCAATACAACTCATTTTTGAAACAGAAATTTTCCCATTGCATAAATCCTTTAATGTAAAACCTTTATAAATTCGCGCTCTTTTGATTTTCTCTCCAATAGATAATACTTCCATAATAACACACCCATCTTTAATCTAACTATTTCAAAATGCCTTGTTCTTTGAAAAGTTCAACTCCCATATTTAAATAGACTGCAGCCTTCTTATCATTTCCATTATCGATGTAGAATTTCCCCAAAATAATTGAAATCTCAGCAGCTTTACTAATATTACCAATATTTCTCGCATAATCTAATGCAATAATAAGTGTGTTTTCAGCTTCATTTTCATTATTTTCAAGACTGTTAATTCTATATTTAAGAAGATAATAGGACACTAAGGTATCCGCATCACCCTCAGAGATATTTTCCATAATCTCATCTAATACCAAATTTGAACTAGTTACATCTTTTAGTTTAATATAATTTTCACAAATATTTATTAATGTCTCAATTAAACTTTTGTCATTGTTTTTTTCTCGTAACTCTTTAGCTCTATTATAATGTATAAAAGATTCCTCCATATTATCGAACTCAAAAAACAGCTTGCCAATATCATTTTCAATTTTTGATAAATACTCAGAATCATTTACATCTTTAAAAGCTTGTAAAGTTTTTTTAGAATACATTATTGCTTTATCAATATTTCCAATCTTACTATATTCCTCAGCAATTAATAAAAGAGATTTAGCGTATTCTTTTTTATTATTAAGTTGATTAAATTTTTCTTTAGAAAGATAGGAATAATTAATTGCACTATCAATATTGTCTAGTTTGAAATTTGTAAATGCTATATGATAATAAATTTGACCAAGCAAAAAATCATTTCCAATATCATTATTAGTGTACACTTTTTCAGCTTGTTGAAAATAACTAAAAGCAGAATGATATGCTTTTAATTCCAAAGTAATTGTACCTAACTTTAAAAATGTATTTACTATATTCTCATATTTATTTTCTTTAATGAATATCCCATTTGCTGAAAGAAAATATTGTTGAGCAAGAGCCAATTCTCTGTTCGAAATACAGATAGCTCCCCTTAAATATAGATTTTTAGCCTTTCTATACTCTAAATTGTACCGTTCAGCATAGAAAAGTGCCTTTTCAATATATTCCTCACTACTATTTAAGTTATCATTCATTATATTAAACTCTGCCATATCTTCAAAATACAAACAGATTTTTTCGGCTTGAGTTTCTTCAGATTCCATTAAATATTCAACAGACGTGTTAAGGTTGGAAGCTAAATATTCAAGTAGATCCATACTTGGGTTTGATTTGCCTGATTCAACTAAACTTATCTGGCCTGGTGTAATTCTATCTCCAGCTAAATCTTTTAAAGTCAACCCCAATTCTTTTCTTTTCAATTTAATTTTTTCACCCAAGGATAAAATCTCCATAATACCTCTTCCTTTTCATTTATAAAATAGTGTATAACTTTTTTATACTTCAAAATCCTCTATATTATAACATATTTCCAACAATAACTGCAAAGCATTGTTGCTTATTTCTATAATTTTTTATTATACAAAATCAATTGAAATTTAATTTTTAATAAAAAATAAAGAATTTGAGTCAACCTCAAATTCTTTATTTCTATTTTGACCAATGTTTCATTTCACCAAAAACATCTTCTGCAGCATTTTTAACCATTTTACTTGATCTTTTTACTTTGTTTCTCGTACTTCTATCCATCTGTGGGTAAATCAGCATACCAGCTGCAGTTCCAATTATTGCCCCAGTGGCAATTCCTTTAAAAAATCTAGTACTCATAAAAACACACTCCTTATTTAATTGTTGTCAAATATAGAGTATGCATTTTTTAAATATTTAAACATAAATTTATTTTACTAACTCATCCATTGCTTCATTTGCTAATTCATCACATCTATTGTTAAGTTCATTATCACTATGACCTTTAACTTTGTGAAAAAACACCTTGTGAAATTTTAGTAATTCAATTAGCTCTTCCCAAAGTTCTTTATTTTTAACTGGCTCTTTGTTTGAAGTTCTCCAACCATTTTTTACCCAGTTAACAATCCAATTCTGATTAATAGCATTTACAACATATGCTGAATCACTATACACTTTTACACTACATGGCTCTTTAAGCATTGACAGAGCTTTTACAACCGCAGATAATTCCATAATATTGTTAGTTGTATTTAAAAATGCTTGCTTGTATTCTTTTCTTGTACCATTATATATTAGTACAATACCAAAAGCACCTACACTTGTTTCTTTGCCATTTCCTCTGCACGCACCATCAGTGTAAATAGTCACTTCCTTCATGGAAAACCTCCTATTTTTTATTCATTTTCTTTCTTCTTCTGTAATTTGAGATTTTCAATAATTTTTGTATGTTTTTTCCGCCTGCTGCTTTATTTAATAATTCTACGCCTTTTTTGATTTTAAGCATTTGTTCTTCTTTTCCCTGCCAATTATCCATAATAACTTGTTCTGGAAGTTTTGCTATAACATAGCTAAGTCCATAAAATGCCATTGCTACAGCTCCTGCTTCACCAATAAAAGGAATAAATAATAAGCCGATATCAATTGGAGATGCAAAATATGCAATTACACTTCCAATAACAAGCTTATCCTTTACTGGAACTCTCTTGTCTTTAAGTATTCTTCCAAATAGAATTAGTATATCCGGTACTAGAAATGCATATTCAGCTACTATGGCGTATTTTTCAGGTACTTTATTAGTTGCCATAACTCTTAAACTTGTATATTTATCGTTTACTTTAATAATCGAAGCTTCTTCGATTTTTCCCTCTATTTCAACTACTTTTTCGATTTCTACTTCAGCTTCTTTTTCTCCTTCAGTTACCTGTAAAGCTGGCTTTATAACCTCAAGATCACCAACTTCTGCTTCGAGAGCTCCATTAGCAGTAGTTAAACTAACCAATTTAAATTTAACAAATGGTACTTTGCTTGCAATTATATCTAAATCTACGCTTATAGTTTCTTTATTGATTTTAATTCCTTGATCAGCAAAATCCTTTAATGCAGTTTTTAATGCAAAATTCTTTATTCCATTAAAAATATGTATTTTAGCAACGTTTACATCTAATATGCTTAAATACAGAACGTTGTCCACAACTTTGTCTATCTTTATTTTAGCTTTTAAAGCGATATTAATTTTCTTTTTTAATGTACAAGCTATGTTAATGTTTTCACCGAAAGTTAAGCTTTCAACTTTGAAATTATCAACCTTTACATATTCTTGTATGCTGGAAAAAATATCCTCTTCAGTTAGTTTTACCTTTATAGTACTGATTTTCATTATTACTCCCCCTATTTTCTTTTCCTATATAAAAGTATACTATATATTTACATTATATCAAGAATAATATTTAATCCTAGGAGAAATTCCCATAGCAAAATTTATGATTTTCATTAGACATAATTCACCGATGAATTATAATGTATTATGTAAACTTAATTGTGAGGTGGATGCATTGAATAAATTTAAAAATAAATTCTTACTAGTTCCTTTAATAATTGCTATACTATCAATTCTAGCACTACTAATAGGTAATGTAACTGAAAAGCCTGTATCCTACAAACTATATGTAAACTTTATGAATGACTTATCTCAAAATAAAGTATCCTCGGTTTATGTAACCAGTTCGCCTAAGATATTAATCGAATTGAAGGATAAATCTAAATATGAGACTGATAACCCTAGAAATGACAAATTTAAAGAAACACTTTTAGAAAAGGGAATAAAAGTTTCAGAAAATTATCCAACTTCTATCAAAGATATTGTTCCAACTACTTTACTAGTAATTTCAATTATAGCAATACTGATTTTCTTCCTTAAGTCCTCTAAAATAACTTCTAAAAGTCTATTTTCTGTAGATACACTAACTACTACTGAAGTAAATGATATGCCTTATTCCTTCGATAACGTAGCAGGAAATGAGGAGGCTAAAGAAAGTGTTAAAGATGTAGTCGACTTCCTAAAAAATCCAGACAAGTATATTGCCTATGGAGCTAGGATGCCTAAAGGCATAATATTGTACGGGGAACCAGGTACAGGTAAAACTCTACTTGCCAAGGCAATAGCTGGAGAAGCAGGTGTATCTTTTTATGCAATGTCAGGTTCTGACTTTATTCAAGTTTACGTTGGTGTAGGCGCTAGCAGAATAAGGCAACTTTTTAAAAAAGCAAAAACAAATGGAAAAGCAGTTATCTTCATAGATGAAATTGATGCAATTGGAAAAAAGAGAGGCAATTCAAAAGGCGGAAGCTCAGACGAAAAAGATCAAACATTAAATGCTCTACTAACAGAAATGTCAGGCTTTAATGAGAATGAAGGAATAATTGTTTTAGCAGCTACTAACAGACTTGATATGCTTGACCCAGCCCTTTTAAGACCTGGACGATTTGACAGGCATGTTGAAATATCTCTACCAGATATTTCTGCAAGAGAAAAAATACTAAATTTACATTTAAAGAACAAACCAGTTGGAGATATTGATTTAAAAGATTGGGCTCACAGAACTGTTTATTTTTCTGGAGCTAAACTAGAGAATCTTGTAAATGAATCTGCAATACTTGCCTGTAAAGATAATAGTAAATTTATAACAAATCAACATATTGATAAAGCTTTTTCTATTGTTTTAGCAGGATATGAAAAAGTTAACAGAGACTATATTAAAGATACTGATAAACTAATCACTGCTTACCATGAAGCTGGACATGCTCTTGTTTCCCGTTTTATTCTTCCAGATGAACAAATCTCGAAGATTACAATTATACCAAGTAGTAAAGGTGCTGGCGGATATACCCTTAGTATTCCAAAAGATCAATTATATCAAAATAAAGATTATTTAAGAAAAAGAATTAAAGTTCTTTTAGGCGGACGAGCTGCAGAAGAAATTGTTTATGGAAATGATAATGTAACAACAGGCGCTTATAGCGATTTAAAAACATCCACAAGTATAATCACTACTATGATAACAGAATACGGCATGGGTGATTCTTTAGGCTTATTAAGTCTACAGGGGATTTCAGATATGCATATAACCAGTGGAGACAATATAATTGCAGAATGTAAATCCTTAGTTAACTCTCTATACGAGGAAACTAAAGATATAATACAAACTAATATCGAAATGTTAGAAAAAATAGCGTTGGAGTTAGTTAGAAAAGAGACTATTTATGAAGGTGATTTGAAGTTGATAACTTCCATATAGGATAGCATTATTCATCGTTATCGAGTTAATTATTAGACATCAATCTAGTTAATTGCGGGACACCCTTTTCTTAGTAGTATGCCTTCGAAGCTAAAGGATATCTCAGGTTGTCTTGGTTGATGCAGGACACCCTTTCTCTTTAGATGGGCTCCGTAGCTGAAGGGTGTCCCGGGTTATCATATGCAATTAACTTATTAGCTTAAATAATTATAGAAAATAAGAAACAACATAATATGATTTGTTCAGAGAACTATCTGTAATCAAATCATAATATGTTGTTTATCTTTTTATTGACTATTAAAGTTAAAGTATTTTTTCATTTCTGTCTTGCCTACGCGCAGGACACTCTTCTCTTAATAGATAGCCTTCGAAGCTGAAGAATGTCCCGGGTTATCGTATACAAAATTACTGTTAATATATAAAAAACTTAACGCTACGTAACAACATGATATTTCCTGCGTAGAGATTGTCTGAGCGAGCATTAGAAAGACTTGGCTGATTTATTTTTAAATTGCGTTAAGCCCACGAAATGTTTGAGCGATAGCGAGTTTTGAGTGGGTAGCAATTTGAAAATAAATCAGCTTAGTCTTTCTTTGCGCAGCGAACAATCTCTTAGCAGGAAATATCATGTTGTTTACGTACATTAATTAATCATATATTAATTATTAAATCCCCTTAAATCCACGAAATGTTTGAGCGTTAGCGAGTTTTGAGTGGGTAGCAATTTGAAAATTAGCCAGCTTAGTCTTTCTATGCGCAGCGAACAATCTCTTAGCAAAATATAATATGTTGTTTCCCCTTTTATTGATTATTAAAGTTAAATAGTACCTTAATATGATAACCTTATTTATACTCTTCTTGCTTATCTTGTATCTCTTCAAGCACCCTCTTCATTTCCTCTTCAATCAAATCGCATAATTCATTTATCTTCCCATGAACAAAAGCGTACTCTTCATTATACTTAAAAGTTATCTTCCATGTGGGATTATACTCCTCATCAATGCTTTCTATTGTATAGCCTCTTGAAGTAAACACTGATTCATTAAAAAAATCAAATATAGCAGTATACTCCCATTCTTCAACATCGGATTTAGTATCGAAGAACATATTAACTATACCTTCCTCACAGTATAGCTTACATATAAATTCGGCACCTTCCCCTACTTGGAAACTTCCAAGTTCATTTGTCAGTATATTTTTTTCTTTGTCTTTTTCCATTAGAACTAATGAAGAAAAATTCATTTGTTTTCTCCTTTCATTTTGTTTTGCATTATTTACATAATTTGTATATAATGTAAATACATTATCGGATGTGTGGGGGTATTTATGAAAAAATTATTAATGGTCGTTTTGGTACTAGTATGTATATTTTCCTCTTGGAAAATTAATTCTGAAAAAGCAAAATCTAAAGATTTATATTACGCATCTCAAAAATACGTTACAACTGGATTGTTTAATAGAAATAAACTATATAAAGTTGAATCCTCTAAACTAATATTTTCAGATGGAACTACATCAGTAATAGTAGTTACAGGTATTGAAAAAGCATTACCTCACAAAAAAACATCTTATAAATTATTTGTTAAAAAAAATAATCAAGGAATTTGGAAGGTTAAAAATATTTATCCTTATTCCCTTGAAAACTAGGTTTTATTATGTTCATTGCATTCATTGCAAATGCCTTTTAGCTTTAACTCATGTTCGAGCAAAGTGAATCCAGTCTTGCTTTTAATCATCTCTTGAATCTGCACCATAGGACAATCTATCTCAATCCGTTTGTGGCACAAATCACACTGAAGAGTGTGATTATGGCTTATATCTTTAATGATGTAGTTATACTTGCCATCACCAAGATCGAATTTCTCTATAATACCAGTAGACTCAAGTAATTCTAGATTTCTGTACACGGTTGATAAGTCAAGTTCTGATCCTGCAGCCTTGCACTTTTCATAGATTAAATCGGCGCTTACAGCTGTTTCAGCTTGTTCCAGTACGTTAAGTATAAAAACCCTGCCTTTTGTTACTTTAATGTTTTTTTCTTTTAAGTATAGTTTTATATCCATATTTTATCACCTTTTAAAATCATTAATTATCATTATAGCATAAATTGATATTTTATGAAAATATCATCTTAATCCCAAATAATATTAATATAATTCCCCCTATGTAATCTGCATATTGCCTCACAATCTTGATTCTTTTTAAGTATCTTGAAACTAGAAATCCAACAATTGATACAATTAGAGCAGTTAGCCCAATGAAAATACTAACCTTAACTAAATCTATAATTGATAATAGATTTAGAACAGTAAATCCGATAACCATTGCATCAATACTAACTGAGATTCCTAAAATTATGTACATCCTTGGATTTAAGATAAAGTATTCATTTTTATCACTTAACCCTTCTTTTATCATTAGTATGCCAACTATCCCTACAATTACTCCCCCTGCAATACTTGGAACAGATGTAACATATGTATTAAAAGCTACCCCAATTAAAGCACCAATAAGTGAAAAGAAAAATTGAAAAAAACCAAAACTCAAAGAAAAAATTAGCTTTTGATTATACATAACCCCTCTATTAAGACCAATACTTACAGCTACTCCAAATGCATCTAATGATAGCGCAATTGAAATAGAAATTAAAAAATAAAGGGACATTTCCTTTACCCCCCATAAAAATTTATACAGCAAAAAGCTTATACTTAAATTATATAAGTATAAGCTTTAATTTATAATTAAAAATATTATATTATTTCTTCCTCTGGTTCCTCTAAAGCATCTACAGTAATATTAGAATTTAGTACTTGAACATTATTTAACTTTCTTTCTATTGTTCTAGATTTTTTTGTAGCTGTATCAATAGTGTTACTTGCTTCTTGAAGTTTTTTCTGTGTTTTTTCTAATATATCACCAAACTTAGAGAATTCCGTTTTCACTACACCAAGTAACTGCCACACTTCACTGGATCTCTTTTCTATAGCTACAGTCTTAAAACCCATTTGCAAACTATTAAGTAAGGCAGTTAATGTGGTTGGCCCAGTGATAACAACACGATATTCTCTCTGCAATAATTCACATAGTCCGTTTCGTCTTAATACTTCTGCATAAAGTCCCTCTATTGGAAGAAATAACAGTCCAAAGTCAGTTGTATTTGGTGGATCAATATACTTATCTCTAATATCTTTAGCTTCTGCCTTTATTCTAGTTTCTAATTGCTTAGATGCTTCTTCAACTAATAGTGCATTGCCCTCTTCTTGAGCTTGAATTAATCTCTGATAATCTTCAATAGGAAACTTAGAGTCAATAGGTATGTATACTTCAGTTCCAATCTCATTTTGACCAGGTAACTTAACTGCAAATTCTACCCTTTCGTTACTTCCCTTTTTAGTTATAACATTTGTTTCATACTGTTCTTTAACTAATATTTGTTCCAACAGGTTACCAAGCTGAATTTCTCCCCAGGTTCCTCTTGTCTTCACGTTAGTTAAAACTTTTTTCAAATCCCCAACACCATTTGCCAAGGTTTTCATTTCTCCAAGTCCTTTATGAACTAATTCTAATCGCTCGCTGACAAGTTTAAAAGATTCTCCAAGTCTATGTTCTAAGGTCTTCTCTAGCTTTTCATCAACAGTTTGTCTCATTTTTTCTAACTTAATATTATTATCCTCTTGAATAGCCTTTAAACTCTCACTTATAGCATCACTCATTTTATCTAATTTCTTTTCATTTAGCGAAGTTAATTTTGATAACTCATTAGAAAAGATATCTAGTTGGTTTTTTTGTAGCATAGCAATTTTAGTCATATTATCCATGACTTCCATCCTACCTTTTGCATTTCCAGAATTAAATTCTTCTCTATTTGCAGACATTTCTTCTCTTAATACCCGCTCTAGCCTATCATAACTTTTATCTAAGGTCGCTAACCGATTGTTCACTTTCACTAAATCTTTGTTACTATGCTTAAAAAGCAATATTAATATAACTATGAAATTCAGTGCAAGTGATATAAATACTAATATGTTTGTCATAATTGCCTCCCAAAAAAATCTGAAGTACTTTATTATATCAGATTAAGAAAACTGATATATTTCATTATATCAGTTTTAGAAAATTAATATATTTTATTATATCAGTTTTAGAAAACTAATATATTTTATTATATTAGTTTTAGACTTCAATATTTAGGACTAAATGTTATTCTTCAACTAATACTAATCCAACTAATCCTGGTCCACTATGTACTCCTGAAACTGGACTAATATCGCCTGATAAGTGAATACTTAATATATTTTCGAATTTAGAAATAATATTGTAAACTCTTTCAGTATCTTCATAGGCAGCTCCATGGCCTAAATATACAGTGCATCTGGTTTTTTGTAGCATATTTTTAGCTATATCAGTTAATTTGGCCAGAGACTGTTTTCTTCCCCTAACTTTAGCGTAGGTAGTATATTTTCCTTCGTCATCTACAGTTATTATAGGTTTAATATCTAATAGCTCTGCAATTGTACCTGCCACTTTACCAATTCTACCACCCTTTTTAAGATATTCTAAGGTTGGTACAACAAAAAACAAATGTATTCTTTTCATTATATTAGGTATTTCCTTTACTATCTCATCAAAGCTTTTTCCTTGAGCGTAAAGTTTTGTGCACTCTAGTATTATTGCACCTTCTCCAATGGAAATTGATTTTGAATCACAAATATAAGTTTCTAGCTCTGGGTAATTTTCACTTACTACTCTTATAGCGTTATATATTCCAGATAATCCTGTTGATAAAGTAACCGCGATAACATGAGTATATCCTTCATTTTTCAATTTTGTAAACATATCTTCAATATCTTGCATTGAAGGCATTGAGGATGTAGGAATTTCATGTACCATATTATCATATACTTCTCTGGCTGTTATATTTACCCTATCTAGGTATTCTCTATCCTTATATATTATTCTAAATGGTAAAAGGTGAATATTATTATCGGCAATCATCTCGTTTGATAAATCACAAGTTGTATCGCTAATAAAAGCAATTTTATCCAAGGTAATTCCCCCTTAAATTTTACATATACTTTTATTATATCATTACTAATGTAATTATCAATACTGATATATATCAATACTGATATATAAATAAAATTCACTTGGATAAATGAAAATTTTAATCTCTATCCATTTACAATCACACCACCATTTATATGCAGTATTTGTCCTGTCATATATGAAGAGTCAGGTGAAGCTAAAAACACATATGCTGGTGCAAGTTCCACAGGTTGCCCTGCCCTTCCCCATGGCACATCCGTTCCAAATTCAGATACTTTCTTTTCATCAAAGGAAGATGGAATAAGAGGTGTCCAAATAGGTCCTGGTGCAACCCCATTTACTCTTATCTTTCTCGCTCCTAAAGAAAGTGACATAGATCTTGTAAAAGAAACAATAGCACCTTTAGTGGATGAATAGTCAATCAATCTTTCACTTCCTGCATATGCTGTAATTGAAGTAGTATTTATTATTGAACTTCCTGCCTTTAAATGCTTCAAAGCAGCTTTTGTTAAATAAAACATAGAAAATATATTTGTCTTAAAAGTTTTTTCAAGTTGCTCTTTTGTAATATCTTCAATACTGTTTTGTGGATACTGCACAGCTGAATTATTTACCAAAATATCTAATCTATTGAATTCACTTATTGTGTTTTCTATAACTACTTTACAAAACTCTTCTTCTCCAATATCTCCTGGAATCAAAAAACATTTTCTTCCCAATTTATCAATAATATTTTTTGTTTTCTCTGCATCCTCATGCTCATCAAAATAGGGAATAACTATATCTGCACCCTCCTTTGCAAAGGCAATTGCAACTGCCCTACCAATTCCACTATCACCTCCAGTTATAACTGCTACCTTTCCATTTAATTTATTGGCAGAAATATAATCAGGATGTTCATATATCGGTTTAGGATTCATTAAGTTATTTAGACCCGGTTGTTTTGATTGCTTTTGTGCTGGAAGCTTCTGTGGAAAATCAGAACCTGGATATTTTTCATTCATATTTTTTCTCCTTCCAATCCGTTTATAATTAGTATTTATTGTTTTGATTTTATTATTCAGAAAATTTTCTAGTTTGTCATCTGCAGGCAGCGGGACACCCTTCTCTTAATAGAAGGGCTTCGAAGTAGAAGTATGTCCCAGGTTATCTTATTCAATATGTTTCAGATGTTCAGCTATTTTAATCGTTCATTTTTGTCTTAGGCAGGCGGCAGGACACCCCTCTTTTTTAGATGGGCTTTGGAGCTGAGGGGATGTCCCGGGTTTTCTTGGGCAAGGTTTTGGTTTGAATTTTTATCTGTAACCCTTGAAACCCGCATGGTGACTATAACTTCTTTTCTTTTTATCTTTTTATCTTGTTTTCTTGTTATCTTTTTATCTTATTTTTAAGATATCTCATTATCTTGATTTCTTCTGTAGGTGGTGGGGCACACTTTTCATAATAGCTGGGCTTCGAAGTTGAAGTATGTCTCAGATTTTATTGGTCAATATATTTGAGTTGTTCAGCCGTTTTAATTTTTGATTTTTGTCATCTGCAGGCGACGGTACACCCCTCTCTCTTAAGTTGGGCTCTGGAGTTGAGGGGTGTCCCGGGTTTTCTTGGGCAAGAATATTATTATTGTTTACTTATTCTATTATTATAAAAAACTAGGGACAGGTCTACTTACTTTTAGACCTGTCCCTTGGTTATATATTAACTTGTTTTTGTTGATTATAATTTACTAAAATTCAGCTGAACCTGTTGTTCTTGGGAATGGAATAACGTCTCTTATGTTAGTCATTCCTGTGATATACATTATTATTCTTTCAAAGCCTAATCCGAAGCCTGCGTGCTTTGTTCCGCCGTATTTTCTTAATTCTAAATACCACCAGTAATCTTCTAGGTTAAGTCCTAAGGCTTCCATTCTTTCTGTAAGAACGTCATAGCGTTCTTCTCTTTGACTTCCTCCGATTATTTCACCTACTCCAGGAACTAATAAGTCCATGGCAGCAACTGTTTTACCGTCATCGTTCATTCTCATATAAAAAGCTTTTATATCTTTGGGATAATCAGTTACAAATACAGGTTTTGCAAATACTTTTTCAGTTATATATCTTTCATGCTCTGTTTGAAGATCTATTCCCCACTGTACTGGATATTCAAATTTTTCTCCTGATTTTAAGAGTATATCAATTGCTTCAGTGTAAGTAACTCTACCGAAATCCGAATTAACAACATTGTTTAATCTATCAAATAGACCTGTGTCAATAAATTTATTGAAAAATTCCATCTCCTCAGGAGCATTTTCCATAACATAGTTTATTACATATTTAACCATATCTTCTGCCAATCTCATATCATCTTGAAGATCTGCAAAGGAAATTTCAGGTTCAATCATCCAAAATTCAGCAGCATGCCTTGTTGTATTTGAGTTCTCAGCCCTGAAAGTTGGGCCAAAAGTATAAATATTTCTAAAAGCTAAGGCATAAGTTTCACCTGCTAATTGACCACTAACAGTTAAACTAGCTTCTTTTCCAAAGAAATCTTTTGAATAGTCTATTTTTCCATCTTCAGTTAAAGGAGGATTTTTCATATCTAAAGTTGTTACTTTAAACATTTCTCCTGCTCCTTCAGCATCACTTCCTGTTATTATCGGAGTCTGAACATATACAAATTCTCTTTCTTGATAGAATTGATGTATTGCGAATGCAGCTAAAGAACGAACTCTAAATACAGCTGAGAACGTATTACTTCTTGGTCTTAAATGAGCAATGCTTCTTAAATACTCTAAAGAATGTTTTTTCTTTTGTAGCGGATACTCTGGTGTAGAATTTCCTTCAATAATTATTTTTTTTGCTTTGATTTCAAAAGGTTGCTTAGCATTTGGAGTTAATTCTAACACTCCTTCAACAATTATTGACGCGCTAACAGAAAGTTTTGATACCTCTTTAAAATTATCTAAATTTTGTTCAAAAACTATTTGAACGCTTTTAAAAAAACTACCATCATTCAATTCAATAAAACCAAAGGCATTGGATGCTCTTACAGTTCTAATCCATCCAGATATTGTTAAAGTTTGACCAGAAAAGGCCTCACTATCTCTGTAAAGTCTTTTTATTAATGTTGTTTCCATATTTTTGCCTCCTATATTTTCATTTTTATAATAAGTGCAATTTAATAAATATAAAAACCTTTCATCCACATAAGGGACGAAAGGTAAAATTTCATGGTACCACCCAACTTGTCATTAAGGTCAACTCTACTCTTCTCCTCATAGTCTTTTCACCACTATATTACAAATTCTAATGTTTATCTTTATTTCTGTCAACTACTTATTGCAGTAATTCTTTAACATCGTTATAAATAAGTACATTAGAAATGGCTCCGAAATATCTTATTATTCCATCTATTACTGTTATTGGAGGCTCAAATCCACGTTCTATCACTTCTTCAATATCTTGATTAGCGCCTATTTTTCCCGCTTCTAGTTCTATAAACTCAATTTCAACACTGTCTTTCAGATCGTTAACTTTAAAATAATTTTCTAAATCTAAAAATGCATCTCCCCAATTTTTAATCTTATTATCTTTTTCTTTATCTCCACAACCTGAGCAACCAGATGAACCTTCCTTATTGCAACTGCTGCAATTACCACAATCTTTTTCAGAATGTCCGCAATTACCACCTGTAGCAATCAAACTTAATTTATTACCATATATAAGAATTTTAATTTTATCCTTCATCCCATTTGCCTTTCACCTTTTAATCTTTATTATATATTTGAGCATATCATATTTCCTTGGAAATAGGCTTTATAAAGTCTTAATTATTTCAAAAAGTTTTATGGCAGCTTTTCTAGGGCCTTCTTTCTCTTTTCCACTAATACCAAGGCAAGTTCTAAGTTGACCTACTTTTACTCCTGTATTAAAAAACTCATTAAAATATTGATCAAGTAGTACATCAGTTTCTTTTGATTTTTGTGCTGGTCCAAAAGGGTTTGCAAAATATGATTTAACTAATCCTTTTTCGGTGGTAGTCCCTTTTGCCATTCTAGCTCCATCTCTAAACACCTGAATAGCATCTTCAACACTGCCACTAAAGAATTCTAATTCCTCTCCATCATTATAGTTATTAGCGTACAAGAATAGGTCCACTGGATAGCCTTTAGTAATTTCCTTATAGGAAGCCACTGGGATAACAAGTCTAGCATTTATTTTATCTGGATTCATAAAAATACTTCTATCAATTTCCCTAAAGGCATAGCCACTATCAAGATCATCTAGTCTAACAAAAGCACCTATCTCAGTACCAAAGCCTAAAGGTTTCCCTTCTTGATTTAGCTTAACAACACCCATATCGTCAAAGACTATTGTCATATCACTAATATAATCTTCGCTTAATTCTCTAAAGGCTTCTAAACTTTCTGATTTGCCGGCTCCACTATCACCCATTATTACTACATTAGCAGTTTTGCCATTTTTCATAATAATATTTACCATTGCGCCGTGAATTGGCAAATATCCTCTCTTTATCATAATCAAATTATGCAAAGTTAGAGTCATTTTTTTCATATAACCAAAATAATCTATATCTTCATGATAATTAACATAACCAAGCATTATATTATTTTCAGTATCATCGTAGAAAACTGTTTTTATTTCTTCTGAGCTATCGCGCGCACCATAAATATATACCATATCAGGTTTCTTACCAGAGTATTCTTCTTCACTTGCCATCTCAAAAAGATTACAAAGTGTTATTCCATGGGCCATAAAATCTCTGTGAAAATAGATAAATGCAAGGAGTTCTCCAACTTTTGCTGGAAAACAGAAATAATGTTCTTGATTCAAACTACAATCATCTAGTGGATTAGTAAAACACTCCTGAAACATACCATCTCTTGTATTTTTCTTTGGATATATGATAAAAGGTGGATCTAGCATAATATTTTGTATAAATGGTATTGTTTTAAGACATTCATACTTATCAGGTATTGGCCAATCTATATTATGCAATATAATTCCCGCATTGCCTCCCGCCGGTAACTGTCTATAAACCTTTGGTTGATATCCAAGAACACTTTCCTCAATTTTCCTATAAGTATTCAAAATAAGCTTTGCAAAGCTATTATTAGCATCAATAAAACTTACATTTTGAAGACCATCTCCAAGCCTATTGTTTTGTACAATAGTATATCTTTCTATTTTTCTCCAAAAGCTATAAAAATCTTCTACAAAACTAATAAAACTATCTTTGTCCATCAATAGCTTTTCATACTTAATCTCCATCTTTATTATATCTTCTGACCTCAGCACAGTTAGTAACTTAAAAACCCTTATTATATCATCTATAACTTCTTCATTATCAGTGCCATCTATGTTCTTCTGAATATATTTATAAATATTTGATTCTTTTTTTTGAATCCTATTATAATATGCTTTTAGCACTTTTCTTAATCCATAGCTATCTAATAATTTCTCAGATGAATCACAATACTTAGCTGTGAAATTAACCATGGCATTTCCTTTGCTGAGTGAAAATTCTTTTTGCATGTTTATACCTCCAAAAATTGAATATTTTATTATATTTGATTATTTTATATAGCTCACCAATAGCATAATATTTAATATTGCTACAATGGCTCCAATTACCCATAAAAAGCAATTGTCTAGTAAGCTATTTTTAAATTTCCCCATAACTCTTTTAGATGAGGTTAAGTATATCTGTAAGAATATTGTTATAGGAAGCTGTACACTTAGAAACATTTGAGAGTATATTAAGCCTTTAAATGGATTAGAGATAAAAAATATGGCCAGTGTCGCAGCTATAATTGTTACTCCCACACCAAGTCTTGTGTGATTATCATCTATATCATATGGTTCTTTAAACATGCCTGCCACTATACTACCTCCAGCCATACCTGCAGTTACTGATGAGGCGATTCCTGAAAATAGTAATGCAACTGCAAAGATTAAAGAAGCTATACTTCCAAGTAAAGGTTTTAACATAACTTGAGCTTGACTCAATTCATTTATATCAATATTATTTGAATAAAATGCCCCTGCTGCGATTAATATCATTGCACTATTTATTGCCCAACCAATAATCATAGAGAACAGGGTATCAAGAAATTCGTACTTTAACTGTCTTTCTCTTATTTTTTCATCCTCTAGATTCCATTGTCTACTCTGTATTACTTCAGAGTGTAAAAATAAATTATGAGGCATAACTACTGCTCCTAAAACACTCATTATTATTGGCATTGAGTTTCTTGGAAAAGAAGGTGTTATCCATCCTACTACAGCTTTATGCCATTCAATATGTACGAAGGTTAATTCTAATATAAAACACAGTCCTATTATTGAAACAAATCCAATTATCCATTTTTCAAGGTGCCTATATGAATTGGTGAAAAGCATCCATAATACAAGACTAGTTACTATAATAGTTCCCATCCAAAGTGGCAACTTAAATATCATATTTATAGCAATTGCTCCTCCAAGTATCTCAGCCAGTGCCGTAGAAATGGCAGCAAAAACTGCCGTACTAAGAACGAACCTACTTACTCTAGGCTTTAAATGAATAGTAGCTGTTTCTGACAAACAATATCCGGTTACTATTCCTAGATGTGCTGCATTATGTTGTAGTACGATAAGCATAATGGTTGATAATGTAACCATCCATAATAAGGTATATCCATAATTTGATCCTGCTGAAACATTGGAAGCCCAATTACCTGGGTCAATAAAACCAACTGTAACTAATAACCCTGGTCCAATGTATTTAATAAAATCTAATGCCATAAGTTTTGGCTTTCGTTTATCCTTAAATATAATGCTTCACCACCTATTTACTTAATTAAAATATATTGTTTCCCTAACTCAAAGATACTATTATTTTGTATCAAAAACAACAAATCAATAGTGAGTTTTAGAATCCTAATATAAAGAAAAAGTTAGGCTAAAAACCTAACTCTCCACCTTTTTTATAAAATATCTTTGTCTTACAAACTCAAAAACTCCTGGTAAAACTGAAATAAATATTATTGCAAAAATTACTAATGAAAAATTCTTTTCTACAAAATCTAAACTTCCGAAAAAGTATCCACCAAAAGTAAATAGTGTAACCCATGAAAGTCCACCGATTACATTAAAGGAAATAAACTTTTTATATTTCATTCCTCCAACTCCAGCTACAAAAGGTGCAAAGGTTCTTATAATTGGAATAAATCTTGCAAATATAATGGTTTTACCACCATGTTTTTCATAGAACTCATGTGTTTTTATCAAATATTCTTTCTTAAAGAATCTTGTTTTTTTCATACTAAAAACTTTAGGTCCTACGTACCGTCCAATTTCATAGTTAACTGTATCTCCCAAAACAGCTGCAATGCATAATCCTATATACAATATAAATACATTAAAATCTCCAGTTGCTGCAAAGGCTCCAGCAGCAAACACTAGGGAATCTCCTGGCAAAAATGGTGTTACAACTAATCCAGTTTCACAAAATATTGTAACGAATAGAATTGCATAGGTCCACGCACCATAATCCCTGATAATCCAGCTAAGAGATGTATCTAAATGCAAAATTATGTCGATAAATTGTTTTATTAGTCCCATAAATATTATTTCTCCTTAAATATAGTATAATCAATGATTATTATACAGCTTAATCAGAAGTTAGACAACTATCCCTATTTTTAGAATAGAATTTTTTCTACTACACTCTTTATCTCATGTTTTTCACATATGCTACTATGAAGGATTGGACTAGTCTCTAAATCTTTAATTTGAACTGGAGTATCAGCCTTAAGCAACAGACTCATCTCACCAAGAAGCTTAAAGTCATCCTGCTTAAGATATTTTTCATCAATTGCTCCCATAACAGCTGAACTAAATTTATAAGGGCTAGCTGTTGATACAATTACTGTTTTACCTTTTACCACAGGCTGCTTATTATATACTGAATAAGCAACAGAAGTGTGAGTATCCATCAAATAATTATGGTCTTTAAACATATTTTTTATACAATCCTTAGTTTCAATTTCATCAGCGAAGCCTCCAACATAGTTTTTCAAGCCATTTTTCATTTTCTGATCTAGCTCATAGCTTCCATCTGAACTTAAGGAATTCATTAAAGCTTTTACTTTGCTAGCATTACAGCCTGAAATATGGTATAGAAGTCTCTCTAAATTACTAGAAATTAGAATATCCATAGATGGTGATATTGTAGTTACAAAATCTCTATTTCTATCATATTTTCCTGTGCTTAAAAAATCAAATAGAACTTTATTACTATTAGACGCGCATACTAATTTATCAATAGGTAATCCCATGTTTTGTGCATAATATGCTGCTAAAATATTACCAAAGTTTCCTGTTGGAACTGAAACATTGATTTTTTCACCCCAAGTAATTTCTCCCATTCTATAAAGCTCAGCATAAGCATAAAAATAATATACTACTTGTGGAATAAGTCTTCCTATATTTATTGAATTTGCGGAAGAAAACATATAATTTTTCTCTTCTAATTTGGTTGCAAAAGCTTTATCAGAAAAGACTTCTTTTACTCCAGTTTGCGCATCATCGAAATTGCCCTTTATTCCAACTACATGTGTATTGCTTCCTTTATGTGTTTTCATCTGCATTTTTTGTACTTCACTAACGCCTTCTTCAGGGAAAAATACAATGATTTTAACGCCAGGAACATCTGAGAAGCCCTCAAGAGCAGCTTTGCCAGTATCTCCAGAAGTAGCAGTTAAAATAACAATTTCAGATTCAACCTTTTCTTTTACTGCTGCAGTTTTTAATAAATATGGAAGAATGGATAATGCCATATCTTTAAAAGCTAAAGTAGGTCCATGGAAAAGTTCTAGAAAATAAGAACCATTAACTTTCTTTAATGGAGCTATTTCTTTAGTATCAAATTTATCTCCATATGCACTATCTATGCACTTCTTTAATTCTTCTTCAGTAAAATCAGTTAGAAATTTGCTCATAACAAAATAAGCCATTTCTTTATAATCGTAATTTTTAATGCTATCAAATTCATCAAGAATTACTGGAATTGAATCTGGTACAAAAAGTCCTCCGTCTGCAGCTAAACCTTTTATTATAGCCTGGGATGCTGTGAACTTACCTTCCGCTCCTCTTGTACTACTATATAATATATCTTTTTTCATAATTTCACTTCCTATCTAATTGCTTCGTCAAGAATAAATGTATCCATAAGTTTGTACCCATCTGCTACATATACTCCTGTTTTAGAAGCATTTTCTTCATTAAAAATTGCAGATACATCTTTAGAATCTCTGCTATCATAAATAACAAACGGTACAGGATCAAGAGTATGAGTTCTTAAACTAATAGGAGTTGGATGATCTGGCAACACCATTAATTTAAAATCTTCCCCTTTTCCTTTTAGCTCCTCCAATATAGTCCCAACAATAAGCTGATCTATACGCTCTATGGAAAGCACTTTGTTTTCTAATTCAGCTCTATGTCCACATTCATCTGGTGCCTCCACATGAACATAAACAAATTCTTGTCCTCTAGCTAACTCATCAAGGGCTGCTTTAGCTTTTCCCATATAGTTAGTTTTATAATTCCCAGTTACGCCCTCTACATCTACTGAAGTCATACCAGAACATAATCCAAGTCCTTTAATTAAATCAACAGCAGAAATAATTGAGCCTTTAACATGATATTTATCTAAGAAACTTGAAAGATCTGGTTTATGACCTTCTCCCCATAACCAAATTGAGTTTGCTGGTCTTAAACCTTTTTCTTTTCTCTTTATATTTATAGGATGATTCTCTAAAAATTCGCTACTCTTTTTCATCATTTCAAGAAGTATATTACTATCTCCACCTGTTGGCAGATATGTAGTTATTTTTTTTCCTATAATATCATGAGGTGGAATTAATTTATAATCCTTTGGTGCATTGTGCCATACTAGTATGTGTCTATAACTTACACCTGAGAAATATTCCATTGCCTCTGTTTGAAAATATTTATTTACGTCTTTAATTAATTCTGTGGCTTCCTCAGTAGAAATTTCATCTGAACTATGATCTAGCATTATTTTTTCTTCATAGGCTTCAGCTTCTGAAAGAGTTACAAAATTACATCTAAAAGTAATATCCGTAAGTTCTAAGGGGATTCCAATACTGGCAGCTTCAAAAGGTGATCTTCCACTATAGTATTTTTCTGGATCATAGCCTAGTACAGAAAGATTTGCTGTATCACTGCCTGGGAGCAATGTATCAGGAACAGTTTTCACCATTCCCATCATTCCATGTGAAGCTAAAAAATCGAAATTTGGAGTTTTGGCAAATTCCAAAGGTGTTTTGTTTTTAAGCTCCTCTATAGGGTAATCAGCCATTCCATCAGCTAAAACAACAACATATTTCATACCCTACCTCCTAAATATTTTCAAGTCTTATGATATTATCAATTTTGCTAATACCTTCTACTTTTTTAATTTCTTCTATAGCTTTATTTAAACTTCCTTCGCTTGTTGCATGAGTAATGAAAACTAGTGGAACATAACTTCCTCTTTCGCCCTTTTGTCTTACTGAAGCAATACTAACATCGTTGTTTCCAAATACTGTTGTAATTTCTCCAAGACATCCTGGTCTATCATTTACCCACAATCTGATATAATATTCGCATACAGTTTCATCCATACTGCTAACTTTTTTAGTCCAATTTATTGCCCTACGTTCCATTGTAGCAGACAAATCTACATTACTCCTAAGAATTGATATGATATCTCCAACCACAGCGCTTCCAGTTGGAAGATCTCCTGCTCCTCTACCAACCATCATCAAATCACCAATTGCATTTCCTCTAATGAATATTGCATTATATGAATCATTTACATTTGCTAAAGTATGCTTATTGGAAATCATTGCTGGATGTACTCGCATCTGAAGAGTGTCATCTACTTCTTTTGCCACACCTATAAGTTTAATTGTATATCCAAATTCTTTAGCGAATTCAATATCTTCACTTTTTAAATTAGTAATACCTTCTCTATATATTGAATCTACGTCTATTTTAGTTCCAAAAGCTAGGGAAGATAAAATAGCTAACTTATAAACAGCATCAAAGCCCTCTACATCTGAAGTTGGATCTGCTTCTGCATAGCCTTTTTCTTGTGCTTCTAGTAAAGCGTCTTCGAAACTCATACCTTCTAAGGACATCTTTGTAAGTATATAGTTTGTTGTTCCATTTAAAATACCAATTATTGATTCAATTCTATTTGCTGTTAAGCTTTCATTGATACCTTGAATAACTGGAATTCCGCCTCCAACACTTGCTTCATAGTAAAGCATTATTCCTTCTTCTTCAGCTACTTGCATTAATTCTCCACCTTTAGTTGCAAGAAGTAATTTATTTGCTGTTACTACATGTTTTTTATGTCTCATTGCAGTTAGCATATATTCCATTGCAGGCTCATTTCCACCCATAAGTTCTACAACAATTTTTATTGATGAATCATTAACTATTTCATCTATACTTGTAGTCAAAATGCCTTCTGGAATATCCACTGCTCTTTTTTTATTTGCATCTCTTACTAATATTTTAGAAACTTCAATATCAAAACCAGATCTTTTTCTAATTTCTTCCTGGTTGGTATTAAGAATTTTCCACACTCCACTTCCAACATTTCCAACTCCAAGTAGTGCTATTTTTACTTTATTCATAATATTGCCCCCTATTTAAATATTCAAAACTATACGGTTTATCTTTTATAATTTAGTCTTTTTACGAAAAAATATACAAATTATAATAATAAAACAAATTATTAATATTCCACTTAGACTAAAGGTCTTTGAGACTCCCATATTACTAGAAGCCAGTCCAGCGAATAAATTACCAACGGGTGTAGCTCCTGCAAAGACCAAGGAGTAAACACTCATAACTCTTCCCCTATATTCATCCTTCGAATACATCTGCAAAGTGGTATTGGCAGTAGTTGCAAAATAAATATTAAAAACTCCAGTTACACATAGTATTATTGCTAGCAAATAATATTGCTTAGTAAATCCTATTAAGAATAAAAATACTGCTACTAATGTAGCGCTATATATCATAACTTTCATATTAGGTCCAGATTTGCTTTTAAATGAAACTGTTAAAGCACCAAAAAGTGAACCTACCCCCAAGGAAGCCATCAAGAAACCATAGCCTGTTTCTTGCAGATGTAAAACATTTCTTGTCAAAACCGGTACAAGTACACTGTAATTAAAAGCAAATATTCCAACAACAGATACTAATAAAATTGTCTGGAAAAGAACCTTTTCTTTATAAATGTATTTTAGTCCATCTTTTATTTCTTTGAAAATGTTATTTGATTTCTTTTTTCTAACATAGGACTGTACTTTAATTTGTACTAAGCCGTATATTACTGCTATAAAACTAAGTCCATTTAGTAGGAAACACCAACCTGCTCCTAAAGTAGCCATTATCATTGCTCCAATGGAAGGTCCAAGTATTTTTGCTAAATTAAATATAGCAGAATTTAAAGCAATTGCATTCATTAAGTCATCTCGGCCTACAATCTCAACCATAAAAGATTGTCTTGTACTCATATCAAATGCATTTGTAATTCCAAGCAAAACCCCCAAAATCAGAATATATTCATATTTTAAAGTATGAGTAAATACCAAAAGTGCTAGTGTTAATGCTAAAACCATTGATACACTTTGAGTTATAAGTAATATTTTCTTTTTAGGATATCTATCAATTATTACTCCTACAAATAGTGATAATATTGTTATTGGTAAAAACTGCATTGCTCCAAGTAGTCCTAATAAGAATGGAGAATTAGTTAATGTAAGTACTAACCAAGCTTGACCCATTGACTGCATCCATGTACCAATCAAAGACACACATTGACCTAGCCAAAAATTTCTAAAGTTTTTATGAGTTAATGCATGAAAATTATTATTTATGAACCGCTTCAAAGTTTTAGGCATTTTCATATTTGTCACCTTCTTTGTATAACTACAATCTTATAACAAATAACTTGTAATTTCAATATTTGAAGATTAAGGTAACAACACTTACTTTTCTCTAATTCTTAAAGCTATGAATTGGTGCTGGAATTCTTCCACCTCTATTAATGAAATCGGCACTTGAAAAATTGCTAACTTTCATTATTGGTGCCCTTCCCAGCAGTCCTCCAAATTCTACAGTATCGCCAAGTTTTTTACCTGGTGCTGGAATTATTCTAGTTGCTGTGGTTTTATTGTTAATTACACCTATAGCACACTCATCAGCTATTATTGCGGATATAGTCTCGGCTGTTGTATCTCCAGGAATTGCTATCATGTCTAATCCAACTGAACATACACAGGTCATAGCTTCAAGTTTTTCTATATTTAAAGCACCTTTTTCTACTGCTTCAATCATTCCTTCATCTTCACTTACAGGAATAAATGCTCCACTAAGTCCACCTACAGAACCTGAAGCCATTACTCCACCTTTTTTAACTGCATCGTTTAGCAACGCTAAAGCTGCTGTTGTTCCATGGGTACCACAAACTTCTAATCCCATTTCTTCCAGTATACGTGCAACACTATCTCCAACAGCTGGAGTTGGTGCTAAAGATAAATCTACTATTCCAAAAGGAACATTTAATCTTTTTGCAGCTTCTTGGCCAACTAATTGACCCATTCTAGTAATTTTAAAGGCTGTTTTCTTTATTTCTTCAGCTACTACTCCAAAATCAGCTCCTTTTACTTTTTCAAGAGCAGCTTTCACAGTTCCAGGTCCGCTAATTCCTACATTTAAAGTACATTCTGGTTCACCAACACCATGAAAGGCTCCAGCCATAAATGGATTATCTTCTGCTGCGTTAGCGAATACTACTATTTTTGCACAACCTATTCCATCTCTATCAGCAGTTAATTCTGCTGCCTTCTTAATGATTTGTCCCATTTCTTTAACGCCATCCATATTAATTCCAACTTTAGAGTTAGCTACACTTACAGAAGAACAAACTCTTTCAGTTACCCTCATTGCCTCTGGTATTGAAGAAATTAATCTATGATCTCCTGTGGTATAACCCTTATGAATTAATGCAGAATATCCACCTATAAAATTAACACCTAGTTCTCTAGCAATTTTATCTAGCATTACTGCATATTCAACATAGTCTTCATCCATTGATGATCCTGCAATTATAGAAATTGGTGTTACAGAAATTCTTTTATTAATTATTGGAACCCCGTACTCGATTTCAAGATCTTCTCCAACCCTAACCAAATTACCAGCATTTCTCATGATTTTTTCATAAATTCTTTGCCTTGATTTTTTTCCGTCAGAATCACAACAATCTAATAAGGATATTCCCATTGTAATTGTTCTTATATCAAGTTTTTCTTCATCAAGCATTTTGACTGTTTCCATTATTTGATTAATATTCATTCCTTATCCTCCTTAAACTAGATGCATTGAATTAAAAACATCCTCGTGCTGCATTCGAATGGATACTTCTAGCTCTTTACCCTTTTGTATTAGTGCTTCATTTAAATCTTTTAAAGAAAGATTAATTTCCTCTAAATCTACTAGCATAATCATGGTAAAATATTTATCAACGATAGTCTGGTTAATATCCAGAATATTTGCGTTTTTTTCTAATAATAAATTACTTACATGAGCAATAATGCCAACCTTGTCCTTTCCAATAACCGTTAAAATAGCCTTCATAATGCGTTCCTCCTCTAATTTTTTTTACAAAAAAAGCCGAATAGATAATATTCGACCCTTGAAATCAATATTATCCCCTGTCCTTTTACCTGAGAGTTTCACTAGCATAATACTAATTTTCTCCTTCGGTGCTCAATTTAACTTGAGTCTCTCCAAGGGCTCGTCCTGTAACAGTCATCTCCTTACGGTACCTGAAAGATTTACTTCTTCGGTGTATGGATTACCCATACTCTCCTGCTACACTCATCCGAACTTATGCAGTTGTTTACAGATTTCATTTTATCAGCTTTACTAGAGACTTTCAAGAAGAAAATAAAGAATTATGACGGCACTATACTTTTTCATGTCAATTTCTCATAATAAACCCTAAACTAATTTACAGCAAAAAATTATACAACAGGATATTTTACGCTAGGAGGAATGTAGCAATGCATAAAATATCCTGTTGTAATCAAAGTTTTACTTGATGTACATAATTAGTTAATTGGTACTACTGGAATTATACTATTTCTGTCTAATTTCACATAACCGTTGTCCTTCGAATCCATTGTAAATGCTCCTGTTAAAAGCTGAAAACTACAATTGGACTTCATATTTTTAAGTATATCAGCATTACTAGAAGCCGCTGATGGACCACTTCCAGATATTCTATGATAGAATCCCAATATATCTCTGTCATATAAGACTGGTGCTGGCGCACTAAAAGATCTGAAATAAATACTTTTTGCAGCATTATGTTGGTTAACAGGGTCTACCCTAAATAAAGGCATCAGATTTGCAAAGGAAGTCATTGCAAACTCTTGCTCATTTGAATCTCCAAGTACACCCATTGATACTACTGAAGATCTGTATGCTTCAATAGCTAACCCCTTACTTTTCAAATCTGAAACATAACCTCTGCAAACTTCTCCAGTCCATTTTCCTCCTAAGTAATACTTACCTAGGTTTGAGAAATAAGGATCAAGTAACGCTAACCTAGTTGGCTTTAAATTATTAGCTATTTTTCCTGCATCAGCTGAATCATACACTCTTTTTGTTAAATATGTACCCATTTGATTTCCTAAAGAATGACCTGCTATTCTAATCTCATTTCCTTGATAGCCTTTCATAGCTTGTACATAATTATCATAGAATAATTCACCCATACTTTTTGCAGTAGAATAGCTATGATAAACTCCGTTATGATCTAGCCATCTCATAGCCTGTGGTCCATTAGGTGTCCAAATCTTTGCTTCTGCATCAGTTACACTAATCTCATCTGCAAAGAAATCCCAATAGAAGGTTCCTACATTCCAACCCTTAGCAATCCAATCATCTGCACCATTAACTGGTCTTAATAGCTCATCTAAAAAATTAAAAGTTTCTCTGTTGTAAAGTAATTGACATGTTGGCTGCCATCCATGAACATAAATAACTGTAGGCTTAGTTGGGTCATAATACTTATTTGGCACACCGCTTTCAAATTTCTGAGACACATTGCCTTTACCATACCAATAAATTCCGTAATCTGGTTGAACCTCTGCAGCTTTAACTGTATAAATATTTACAGAGATAAAGAGAATTGCGCTTACAAACATTAGAAGCATGAATTTTGATGTTTTAAATTTCATAACAATAATGGACCCCCTCATATTAAATTTCTATAAATTAAAAACTGAAGCAATGAAAAGTTAGCTACGTTTTTCATTTCAGTCTTAATTTTTATATTACTTTAGGGCTTGACTATATTTTCATTATCATTTAAGTAATTACATCTTCTGTCTCTAACTAAACGTTTACATAATATTAAAACAAAAGGCCACAATTAAAGCTATTTGCTCTAATTGTGGCTCTCAAAATCTCAACCATAATTATTCAATAAATTCAGTATATTCTATATTTCAACAAAAATCAACATTTTTTCTTGTATAATCAGACCTTATTTTAAATAACCTTTTATTTTTGTCTTTGGTAAGCGTAGGACACCCTTCTCTTAATAGATAGCCTATATGCTATTTCTAAGTTTTAATCCAGTTGGTGTAATTGCAAGGCCTCCCATAGCTGTTTCTTTGAGTTCACAGGACAATTGCTTTCCAACTTTGTGCATAGCCAAAACTGTATCATCAAAAGGTATTCTACTTACAACTCCACTCATAACCATATCTGCACTTGTCAAGGCACTCACTGTACCTGCGGCATTTCTTTTTGCACAAGGAATTTCAACAAGACCTGCAATAGGATCACATACTAAGCCTAAAATATTCTTAATAACTATAGCAGCAGCATCTAATGCCATTTGAGGTGAACCTCCCATCATTTCAACAACTGCCGCTGCACCCATAGCTGCCGCAGAGCCACATTCTGCTTGGCATCCACCTTCAGCTCCAGACAAGGTAGCATTTTTTGCTATTATTATTCCTACTCCAGCAGCGGTAAACAAAGCATTTACTAATTCATCTTCAGTTTTATTTAATTTTTCTCCTGCTGTTATTATTACAGCAGGCAATATTCCGCAAGAACCAGCTGTAGGCGATGCAACAATTTTGCCCATTGCAGCATTTACTTCTGAACAAGATATGGCTCTAGCCATAGCCTTAACCATAAATTCTCCTGTTAAAGTGTTGCCTGAACTCGCATACTTATTTAGTTTAATTGCATCTCCACCAATTAACCCACTAATTGATTTTGTTTCATTCTCTAAACCAAATTGAGCTGATTCTTTCATTACAATTAGATTTTTTTTCATTTGTTCAACTATCTTATCCCTACTAATTTCAGTTTCATCTTCCTCAGATTTTAAAGTATACTCCCAAATAGATAATTCTTCTTCTTCACAAATTTTAATTAATTCTTCACCTGAATTTGCAAACATAAATTAAACCCCCTTCTTAGTAGGAACAATTTCCTTAATACTTTCTATATTGCCTAATTGCTTTATCTTGTTTATCACATCTTTTGGTATAATAGTATCTGTTTCAAATACCATTGCGGCTTTTAAACCTCTACTATCCCTGTACACATTCATAAATGCGATATTTATATTCTCATAATATAATAATGTACTTACTTTAGAGACCATGCCTGGAACATCCTTATGGGTAATTATCAGTGTTGGATAATTGCCTGTGAAATTAACCTTTTCTCCATCAACGTTGAAAATCAGAATATTACCTCCACCAATTGAGGAACCTGATATTTCTACAATTCTTCCACTAACTTTTTTTATAATAAACTTTACTGTATTGGGATGTACATCTCCTAAATCCACTTCAGTAAAAGTAAATTTCAAATTATTCTCTCTTGCAACATTAAAGGAATCTCTTAGTTTTTCATCCCAAGGGTCCATTCCTAAAATACCAGCTACTAATGCCTTGTCAGTTCCGTGACCCCTATAGGTTTTAGCAAAAGAACCATGTAATAAAAATTCAACTTCCTTTATATTTTTGCCTGCAATAATGCCTGCTATCTTCGCAAGCCTTGCAGCGCCAGCTGTATGTGAACTTGAAGGGCCAATCATAATGGGCCCAATTATATCAAAAACGCTGTAATTTTTCATTTGATTCCTCCACTGTTTTTCAAACAAATTTTATTTACGTAAAATAAAAAAGCAAAAAAATCCACTTTTTATCATGAATTTTCTTGAAATATATGGTTGATTTCTATAGTTTTATTCTTGCAATCTATATCCAATCTTAAAGATAGTTTTAATATTATCCTTTAAATTTAACTTGTCTCTAAGTCTTTGCACATGAATATCTACAGTTCTTGTTTCTCCTCCATAGTCATAACCCCACACTCTTTCCAGAATTTGATCTCTAGATAAAGCTATATTTTTATTATTTAAAAATAATATCAGTAGGTCAAATTCCTTAAATGTAAGGTCAACTATTTTATCATTTTCTTTAACCATTCTTTGATCTAAATATATTTCTAAGTGTTTGAATTTTATTATTTTATCCAAAACTCCATATCTTCGTAATACAACTTCTATTCTTGTTAATAGTTCAATTGTTTCAAAAGGCTTGACTATATAATCATCAGCTCCAAGTCTTAGCCCTTTAACTTTTTCAAGCACAGAATCTTTTGCAGTGACAAATATTACTGGTACACCTTTACTTTTAATATTTGTAATCAAAGTAAATCCATCCATTTTCGGTAACATAACATCTAATAATATTAGGTCTATACTTTCTTTTTCTATAATTTCTTTTGCGGATATGCCATCGCCAGCTGTTAAAACCTCATATCCAACCATCTGAAGATTTATCGAAATTAAATCTCTTACTGATATATCGTCTTCAACCACCAAAATTCTCTTCATCTATGTACCTCCATAGTTAACTGCCTCAATATAAATATTTTTTAAAGCGCGAATAAGAAACCAATTTTTTATTTGTGCCATCAATATAAATAAAAAACTGCTGCTTAGAATCATTAATACGAGAAAACTGTAACTCATAGTATTTATTAAATATATCTTTATTATTAGAATCCTTTATTTCATAATCCTTAGTATTAATTTTAAGTTCTGTTAACAATGGAGTACTTATATTTATATTCTCATCGCTAGTAATTTTGTAAATATTACCTTCTCGCTTTCTATTTTGATCTAATACACTAATACTTATTATATCACCATTGCTAGAATCTATAATACAATTGTAACTTTCATTTGTTGAATCCTCTAACCAGTTTATTTGCCACACATAGGTATATTCTCCATAATAGTTAATCAATTTAATTGATTCAGTAAGTTTAGGTCTATCAATTTTTATATTAAACCCTTTATCAAAAGTAATTATCGCTTTTTCTATAGCCTTATTCCTAGTAAATATATTCAGCTTTTGTTCATTTCTATTATCAACATCATGAGTAAATTTCTTATCAGAGTATAGTTTACCTTCGTAGTGATTTAAATCAAATGAGCATGCTGATAAATTTGCTATTATAAAAAATATTAACAAAATAATTTTCAAATTTCTTTTCATTCTATGCTATTCTCCTTATTAAATTTTAGTACTACCACTGTGCCTTCATTCACTACACTAGTAATATCAAAATTAATATTATGAACATTACATATTTCATCACATATGGCTAGACCTAATCCAACGCCACTGTTAGCTCTATCTCTGGCCTTATCCACCATATAAAAAGGCTCTTTAATACTACTTAAATCTTCTTTCGGTATACCTACACCGTAATCTTTAAGAATCAAAATGTATTGACCACACTCCATAGAAACCCCACATTCAATATCAATTATCCCCGAAACTGTAGAAGCTTTTATTGCATTGTCTAAAAGGTTTATTATAAGTACTATAATTAAATCTTTATCTCCCCTAATTGTACAGTCCTCTATATTTAGTTTTAAGACTATTTCTTTAGTTTCTATTTTATAACTTAAGGTTTTACATGCAGTATAGACACATTCCTTTAATGATATAATATTAAAATTTAAATCTTCTTGCTTCACTAATATTAACTTTAGTAGAGTTAAGCTTAACTTTTCTACTCTTTTAGCTTCTGAATTTATATAGTTTAAGGCTGTATATTTAATTTCTTCCGTAATATTTCCTTTTAGCAGCAAATCAGAGTATCCAATAATTGAGGTCAGCGGTGTTTTTAGTTCATGAGTTAAGCTATCAATAAATACTTGTTTAGCATTATTTAAATTTTTTAATTCTTCAATAGTATCCTCAGTGGCTTGAATCATAGTATTAAAATTCTTTGCCAGTATCCCTATTTCATCTTTACTATTTTTAACTTCTGCTCTCTTAGCGTAATTTCCTTGGGTAATTTCTTTAGATACATCACTGAGTTTCACTATAGGTTTTGTTACCTTCTTTGAAATAAAATACATACCTATAGCAAGTATTAAAGATATACACCCATCCAATATTAAAAATAGTTTATAGTTTTGTAACCGTTCTTCATATACCAAGTTTATATTTTTTATTAATATTAGATTAAGCGGATTTTCTTTTATCTTAAATTTAGAGCTTATAAAAAGATAGTATTTATTCTGAACTTTTCTTATTATAAAAGTTCTTTCATTTAGCTTTGATTCAATGATTTCTGGTCTTGAAGTTTTGATTTGCAATCCAGAATTAGAAAAAAACAGCTTGTTATTATTATCGTATATCTCTATAAAATTAGGTTCTATCTTATCATTGAAAACATAACTAGGTACCACCAATGATATCCAATCCTGTAGTTGCTTTTCAATCGCATTTTTGTCATTGTCAACTGATGACAAGTTTGATTTATCATTGGAGTAAATTATTTTGGTAGTATCTACAAAAGAATCAGAATTTAGATCCAGAATCCCCTCTACGTTTTTATGCTCGTCTAGTGCTACTTTTATAGTTCTGTCTATACTTCTTTTATGAATATTTTCGATAATGAATATACCAGCACTATTAAATATAATTAAAAATAATGTCATTGAATATATAAATATTCTTTTCCAAAACTTCATCTCTTCACCTTTACTTTTATAAATTTACTAAATATCGCTATATAACCATTACTATACACAAAAATAGGATTAATTTAAAGAAAAGTCTATGCCAATTATTATTATTATTCCTTCATCTTCTCCAAGGACTTCTGTATACCTTGTGACAAAGCTTCTGCAGCTCTCAATTTATAACTTTGGCTTTTCAATTGGTCTGCATCATTTTTATTAGACAGAAAACCCATTTCAAAAATAATCGACGGCATCTGAGCCCTTACTAAAACAGAATAGGTTGCATTTGGATATATACCTCTACTTTTAATCTCTGGTACATTTATTAGACTATTTTCCATTATTTTTGCGTAATCCTTTTCCAAAAGATTACCTTTTTTAAGATCAGTTGCTCTTGAATAAAAAACTTCAAATCCATTAGTGCTAGTATCTTTAAAGTTATCACAATGAATGCTTAAGTATAAAGCAGCATTTTTCGTATTAGCAATTTTTATTCTTTCTCTGTAATCAATTGTTTTATCATCATCCCTTATCATATAAGTATTAATTCCAGATTTCTTTAATGAACTTTCAATCTTTTTACATAAATCAAGTGAAACTTCCTTTTCAACTAAACCATTCCCACTTGTTCCAGGATCAACTCCACCATGACCTGGGTCAATCACAACTAAAGGCTTGTCTCCATTTTTGATATTATTTTCATTGCTGCTATAAGATTTATTATTAATAGAATCTTTTTTTTCACCATATACTTTATTAACTTTGGAATCTGATGAAAAGTTTCTACAAATCCTTAGGGTGGTTAAAGTTATTAATAATACACCTGCCATTATAAAAATTTTCTTCTTGCTTATTTTCTTCTTGTTCTTAAATCTATATTTCTTCATTTGATACCCCCTGTTTATTTAACTATAAAATAATTTAGTATCCAAACTATCTTATAGTTGTATCAAAGTTGTAAAATAAACATTAATTTCGAGTACTCTGCTCTTTGTACTTATTTTCAGCCTAGGAAGTGGCTACAGCTATTATGTATTCTTGAAGGTAAAAGCCACAAAAATATCAAAAAATAATATAGATTTAGGGGTTAGTGATAAAGTAGTTAAAGAAACTGATAATCTATCAAATGCACCAATTAATATTGCTTTCTTGACACAGTAAATTTTCTCTAGTCATAAAATATCAGGCTGTTACTCTACTTATATCTTCTTTACATTAATGTTAATGGCTTACTCCCATTCTTGCCATATATCACTGTGATAACCAACTGTAGCTAATTTACCATTACGTACTATTGGGGTTTTATATAGTCTAGGGTTGTTTAAAAGTAGTTCTTCTTTTACGCTATCGTTTCTAATATTTTCAATGTTAAGTATCTTATATTCCTTTACTTTGCTATTAATTAAATTATTTATCCCCACTGAAGCCTTAACGCTAGTTAATTCACCTTTACTTAAACCCTTCTGATTTAAATCAATTAATTGATACTTTATTTTTCTTTCTTTAAAGTATCTTTCTGCTTTTTGAGTATCAAAGCATTTTTTCACACCGAATATTTGAATATTCATCAATTCTCTCCTTACCTTTTGTATCTACACCTATCATTTTATATCAAAATAATCATATTTCAAGCAATTAGTTATAATTACGAGACACGAATATATAAAACTTCTGTTTGTATATTCGTGGGCCTGATCTACTATAAACTAACCATGCTATTCATATAATATTTTAGTTACGGTAACTAACTGTTTTTTACAAAATTAAAGAAGGACAGAAAACAGCAGTCCTTCACTACAAATATGTTGGTTTAATTCAAATATATCTTTCTAATTACTTATGATTTATTCGGAACCATTATTTATTGTAAATTTTACAAAGACTAAAAAAACAGTGATGCATATTTAAATCTGACTTATTTCTATCTACCATATTGTGCTTGTTCATAAATTCTATAATATAAGATTCAAATTCATTGGCCTCTTCATCTGTTAGGTATAAGTCCTCCATAGATATTTTACCAGCTTTCTCTTTTCCGTCTGAATAATAAGCTAACTGTTCATTAAAAGTATTTTTACTATCATCATATATTTGTGAAATCATACGCTGATTTTCACATAGCAAAAGATTTTTATCCATTTCACATGAATCAGGATATTGGATATCAAAAATTTTTGCAGTAGGCTCATAATATTTCGCAATAATGCCCTTTATTTCTTTAGTATAAATGAGCTTCAATATTCCTGCTTTTTCCATCTTCTTTACGTGATAGTGTACATTTGCCGGGACTTCATCTATGTAGGTAGCTATTTCTTTTACTGTGGCTGGTTGTTTCTTTTTATAAAATGCCATTAAAATTTTATATCTGTAAGGGTCTGATAATGCTTTTATCTTTTCAACAGTTGAGAGAACAATCCTATCCTCCATGATATCACCTCTAAAAATATTATAGATTATTTTTTTGTATTGGAAACTATTAAAACAGTTTTATATTAGCTAAGATTAAATTCCTTAGAAAAATTAATATCTATACTCTCATTATCCTCAGTACTATATAGAGCATCTTTAAAAAACATTATAGTCACAAGCATTATTATAGCACTTATAAGAATGCACATCCATGCACTTATTGAATCATATAAAACTCCAAATATTATAAGACCCAAAGGAGATATGGCCATGCAACAAGTACTCATTACAGTGCTTACTCTCCCCATCATAGATAATGGAACTATTTTTGAAATAATGTGCCTAATGCTATATTAATTGTAACTGTCATTGCAGCAATAAGAAAAAATAGTAATGTAATACATATATAGGGAACCAAATTACTTCTAAACAAATTTAAATAGAAAGGAGATGGTATAACTGCCATAATCCCTATTAGAAGTGAACATGAAAAAATTCCTAAAAACACTAATTTACCTAGTGAATATTTTTTAGTATATTTACTTGAAATAAGTGGTGTCAAAATCATGGAAGCCATTATAAGTGTTTGCATTAAACCAAATTGAAAATCCGATACTTTAAGTAGTTTTTTTGTAATAAAAATAATACCTGTTGAAAACAAAGGACTAAATATAAAATTAACTAGTGAAGCAAGTATTATTATATTTAAAAGCAACTTTCGCTCCTTAATAAAATTCAAACCTTCTGCAAAGTCATTTTTAAATACTTTTAAATTTATCTTTTCAGGCATTTTGTTTGCTTTAGGTATATTTATAAATATTTCTACAATAGCTGCAGTTATAAAACTAAAGGCATTTATCGCTAAAATTATAAATAACCCATTTAAACCAAATAAAATACCTGCTAATAATGGTGCAATTAAGTTTCCCATATTCATTATTATGGTACTAACAGAATTTGCCTCTAATAAATCATCCTTTTTTACAATTGTAGGAATTACCGTATTTATTGCTGGTTGATATAACGCAGATGCCAAAGTTAATAGAATAACTAATACATAAATAAGAGGTAAAGTCAGCTCTCCTATAACTAGATAAATTATTGCAAACCCTACAACTACTATTCCACTTAACATATCTAGATAAATAATAATTTTTTTTCTGTCCAACCAGTCTGCAAAAACTCCTGCTATAGGACTAAGTATTAGCTGTGGAATTAATGCAACAATAATAACTGTAGCAAATAGTGTTGCTGAACCAGTACGTTTTAGTACATACAAAGACAATGCAAAATCCTGCATTTGTGTTCCTGCAATAGATAAGAACTTTCCTAGCATAAGTAGTGAAAAAGATCTTTCTTTCAAAAGTTTTAAATTCATATAATTACACTCCTAAACCAATGGTTATAAAAATAAGTTTATCGTTAAAGTAATTTTAACGATAAACTTATTTTAGCACCGGCAATATAATTTGACAATATAAAAACCATTTTTTTATCAACAGTTATCTCATTTTGCTACAAATTTAAAGAAAAAAAATATTTTTCGTTTAAATAATTTCATTTTTATGGTATAATATGGTAATTAAATAATATATTTACAATCGATTGGTGGTGATATCTATGAAAAGAAATTTCATAACACGTAGTGGAATAGCTCTATTAGTTGCTCTTATTGTTTTAACTATTTCTTATAATGTAACAAAATCACAAATACACGAGGAAAAAGTTTCTAAAATAGAAGATACTAAAATTACACTTAATGCGTTAGAAGTTGAAATGCATGAAATGGCTAACAGTTTAATTATTGCACAGGATGATGAAATTTGGGGTACTAGAGAAGTTAATACTGGAAATGTTAAAAAAATACTAAAAGAAGCTACTTATTTAAATCAGAACACTGAAAGTAAGCAACTTTTAGTAATTGCGGCCAGATGGAGCCAACATGATTTTAGTTGTATTGTAGACGATCATAATGTTATATGGAATATGCTTTGTGGTAATATTGGCAAGGCAACAAAATCTAATGAAATAGCTATACGGGAAGCCGTCGATAGACTTGAAGAAGGAAAATAGAAATTATTGTAACCTTTCTGTAACTAATATTAATCCTAATGTTACACATTTAAGATTATATATCATTAAACTAGACTTAATACTATATGAAAGGATGCCTTACAATGAAATTTAGGTTCGTTCTTATTCTTACTACTTTTTTTCTAGTTTCATTTTTTTCTTATTCTCAATTTATTACCTATAGAAAATTAGTATCTTTTGAAAATCAAAAATCCACAATAAAAATTACTCAGCCCAATTCTACTCCATTAAGCATTTACGAAAACATCCATATGTCCAATAGTCATTCTATTTACAGAATTTTAAAAAGTCCTGCAGATTAATTTCTTCTGCAGGACTTTTTTGAGATTTATTTTCCTTACGCTGCTACATCTCTCTTTATAAAACCTAAAAAAGATATAGCATTAAAGATAATAAAGTAAATAATTATTACAATAATAGAAAATGTCATAGTCATTCCATCAATAAGCGGTGTACCATTTAGATACTGACTTAAATCTGTATTTGCAAAAAGAATATATTTGGGCCATGTAAAGAATTGTGCAAGTAATCCTGTTATTGTACTACCAATAGTTAATAGAAATACTCCAATTCCTATTGCAATTCCACTATTACGGAAAACTGTGGAAATCATAAATGCTAACGACACCATCATAACTAGGTCTATACATTTAAGTCCATAAACTCCCATAGTATGCGCAATCATGTTAACTTCAGTAATATGACCGTTGGCATATTTTATGAAAGGCTCATTTACACCTTTAAAACCAAATAATATTCCTCCTAGTAAAAATGATGTTACAAATAAAATACATAACATAAATAATGCATATCCCATTACAGTGAGATACTTTGATAATAATATCTTCCACCGCTTAGAGGGCCTTATGAGTAATAATTTTATAGTTCCATTTGAGAACTCATTTGCAACTATACCACTTCCAATAATAATTGTAAAAAGAGAAATAAATGAAATTGCTCCTGTTGCACCACTTACGAATCCCCATAGAGATCTATCCTCTACTGGTCTTTTATTGTTCTGAATTCTATATTCGTTAACCTTTATTTTGTTTCTTAAGTTTGTTTTCACACCTTTAGGTGTTCCTGATTTGTCTATTGTTTTTTGATAGTCTATATTGTCTTGAGCCAAGTTTTGTTTCCAGTGATTAGTACTAGTGTCACCAAATCCAAACTTAAATACAAGTCCAAAAATAATTGTAATTAAAACTAATATTCCTATCATTACTAATGTGCTTAGTTTATGTGCGAGTTTCATGTTTTCATTCTTAATTAAATTAACCATTTTATTCAATTCCATTACCCCCTGTCATCTCTAGGAATTTGTCTTCTAAACTCTGTTGAACCATATGTACTCCGTAAATTTTTATTCCTTGCCCAACGAGCTGTGAAACTAATTCAGGGATATTTTCTATCTTTTCTACTATTTCTATTTCTTTATTATTAATTACAGGTTTATACCCTCTTTTTAAACTCTTTAGATAATTTTCAGTCTTGTCCATAGGTTCTGCTTGGATTGCAACTACTGAGGCTTTGTCATCATCAATTAATTCTCTAACAGTTTCAATTTTAACTAGCTTTCCGTTTTGTATGATAGCTACTCTATCACACATTAGCTCCATCTCAGTAAGTAGGTGACTTGAAACTAAAACTGCTATATTTTGCTCTGCAGCTAAAGTTCTTAGGTGCGCCCTAAGCTCATGTATTCCTGCAGGATCCAATCCATTTGTTGGCTCATCTAGAACTAATAGATTAGGTTCATTAAGTAAAGCTTGTGCAAGTCCAAGTCTTTGACGCATACCTAAGGAATAAGTTTTAACTTTATCATTGATTCTTTTATCTAAACCTACAATTTTTATAACTTCATCAATACGTTCCTTCTTAACATCTGGATACATACGCCAATAATGGACTAAATTTTGATACCCTGTTAAATGTTTATATAAATCTGGATTTTCAACGATTCCACCAACATGCTCTATAGCTTTTTCAAAATCTTTAGTTATACTAAAGCCATTGATAAAAATCTCGCCCTCTGTTATAGAAATTAACCCTAAAAGCATTCTTATAGTTGTAGTTTTTCCTGCTCCATTTGGACCTAAAAATCCAAAAACTTCACCTGGTCTAACTTCGAAGCTAAGTCCATCAATAATTACTTTTTTACCAATTTTCTTCTTTAAGTTCTTAATTTTAACTACTGGTTCTGTTGCCATCACACTACCTCCATACAGTTTTTATTATGTTCCAATATCTTAATAATATGCTCAATAAAATGTTATCATAGAAATAATTATTTGTATACTTAGGCAAATTTAACTTGTTCCTTAAAAATTTTATACTATTCTTCAAATTACGACAGAAATCACCAACTTTCATATAAATAGTCTAAAAATAATAACAATTATTAAAATAAATGCTAAAATAAATTAGTTTTTCTCAAGCAAAAGAATTTAAATATACTTTACAATTTTATTTGTAAAAGCTGTATAGAAAACTTATGAATTATACAAAAAAACGTTTGAAATGTCTTAAATATCTATTTACTATTGAAAAGATATAGATACATCATTACTATTTTACCAGATACATGTACCTCTAAAGAATAACAATTAGTAACTTTTGCTTGCCCAATTTCTTCATAAGCTGTAATGATTATTGGAGATTTTGATGACGTAGTTTGTGCAACCATTACAGATGTTATAGGAATGCTAGTTAAAATCATTGTTCCACTTACCAATATTTTTCATGTAATTATCTCCTTTTCTAAAATAGTCCAAATATTACAACTAATATTATAATTGTAGTATAAACTTTACAAATAGTTAAATTTAGAATATTATACTTATAAAGGAAATGTAGGATATTAAGTAATCATACTAGAATAATAGTTATAGATTTTATTAAAATTTATATTTTACCATCCATGTTATATGAATAATTGTTACAAATATTGTGCATTTTTTAATATTGGTGGGGGGATTTATGGAGATTAAATTTAAAAAGGATATTCAATACCATGTTGACTTCGAAAGATATATGTCAGAAAGATTTATAATATTTAAAATAAGAAAGATTTTTCTTATTTGGTTACCGTTTACAATACTTATATTTCAATATCTATGGAATACAATACCTTTACCAAGATTATTAATTGAAGTAGGAATTGGACTAATTTTTGTATTAATAAATTATAAGGTTTATCCTTTACTATCAAATAAGATTGCATATGTATTTTTCAAGGATATTTATGAAATTGATTCAATAATAACAATGGTGTTAAATGAAAACGAAATAATAATGAAAAATATATCTGCTGAAATTAAGGTTTCGTGGAATAATATAGACAATTTAATAATTAAAGACAAATATATATATATTCATCATAACGGAGGTTATATTCAGATTCCATTAGTAGCTTTTAAATCTAAAAAAGAAAATAATGATTTTTTAGATTATATTAATAAAAAAATAAGTGATTAATTTACTTTTTCACAGGAGGATTTATGGAAATTAAATTTAAAGATGATATTCAATATCATGTTGACTATAATAATTATCTTACTAAAGATTCTAAATTATTAAAAATCAGAAGAAAGATTTTTATATGGTTTCCAATTACAGTTATGGCGTTCCTTATTATTACTACAGTTTACCCTTGGGATAATAGTTCATTATTAACTACATTACTTTTATTATTATTGGGCTTAACTTGGTTATTAGTATCTCCTAAACTGAATAACTTGTTAGCAAACATTTCTAGACGTTTATCAATTAAAATAGTTTTTGATTTAAAAAAACACAATAATTCAACAATAACAATCATGTTAAATGAAAACGAAATAATAAAAAAAAGTGCATCTATTGAATTAAAGGCTTTATGGAGTAATATAGACAATTTAGTAGTTACAGATAAATATATATATATTCATCATAAAACAGGATATATACAAATACCACTAGTAACCTTTAAATCATTAGAGGATAGAGCTGATTTTTTAAATTGTATTAATGGAAATATAACCAAATAATAAAGGGCCTGCGACTTATAATTGATCGAGATAGTTTGAAAACCTATCATCATTAAGCTGTTCAATATCAATTTGAGTATTAAAAATACCTTCTAAATCCTTCTGTTCATAGTATTCTTGTATTAAATATAGGGGTTTGTGGCTATCGCATAAATTCACTATCATCATTTCAGCCAAAGTTCCATGTGGAATATCGGGCTTCCGCCCATTGCGTTTTGACAGGGAGTTCTCAATTATTTCAGAAACTTTTAGTTTTTCACAAATACCAGCTACAAAATTCATTTTTCCATGGAATCTTGATCTATATCTTCCACGATTTCTATACCAATCTGCACCAGCTTCACATGAGGCGTACCTTGGTACTATACTACCAAGTACACCAGCTTTATTTGCACACCATGAAACAAACATAGCACACCAAGGTTGACCCATTCATACCATACCATTCACCATATGGATTTATATTATCTCCTTTCCCACTAGGTAATATATGTTCTTTAAAACCTTTTTGAAGTTCTAGTTTTGCTACTTCAATAAATTTAGGAGTAACAAGACATACATTAACCATAAGTAGAAATATGTCCATGAAAAATTTAAGAAACACCTAAGATATTTGTAAGCGGTGAAACAATCACCGTCATATAAGTTAACCTCCCTTTTGATATAATATACTCTCGGAATCTCCAAGCCTTGATTTAACTGGCTTTCAGATTCCTTTTTTATTAAAATCCCCCACTTTTATTGTTAAAAATACTTGACAATAATATCGAAAAATGTGGCGCGTAGCGCCCCTTATTTACAAGGTATATTTTTCGATTGGAGGCAATTTTTTATGTTACCTGTTAACTCTGGCGGTCATGCCGCCTATCAAAAATTTGTTGTTGAAATGCTTTGCAAATATTATCCTAATCCTGATGCTATTGCTCGTTCTACTTGGGATATAATCGATCGTTTCTGGAATTTAGATCTTTCTTATACCGATGACCATTTGAAAAGCAAATATTCTGTTTTCGGTCCAAGACCTAGAACTCCTTCTTGTATGCACCGTTCCTATCTGCTATCGCTTAATTTTAAAATAACTTCAATTACTAACTGGGCTGAACAGCTTAAGATTAATCCTCTTTATGCTATTTTGAGCGGTTTTGAAGTTGGCAACACCCCTGGTGTGGGTACTTTTTACGACTTCTTCGATCGCCTCTGGGATTGCGATAACAATAATCTTACTCCCAATCTGCATCCTTTAAAAGTTTCTATTAAGAAACCTAAAAAGAAGGGTCAAAAATCCGCACCTATTGAAAAAACAACAGTTGACCAACTATTAGAGGAACTAGAAGGAACAGTTTTTAACATTGATGAACAGCCTTACGGCTCTCTTTTCAATATCTATAAAAATGAGTTTCTTAATATTTCAGTCCAAAAAGGTCTCATCACTCCAGAAAATCTGGCTCTTGCAGGTGATGGCACTCCAGTAGTTACTTCCGCAAGGGAGCGAAAACATCGTGTCTGCGACTGTGGTTCAAAAGGAATTGCTAACTGCAACTGTGATAGGTTCTTTTCACAACCTGACTGTAACATTGGCTGGGATTCCTCAAGAGACTGCTTTTATCATGGTTATGATCTATACATGTTAGTTGCTTCTGATTCTGTGAGTGACCTTCCTGTATTTCCTTTGCTTGGTCCAGCTTCAAGGCATGATTCTCATGGATTCATTCATGCTTTTTTCCCAATGAAGAGTTTTCTTCCTGAGTTCAACATTAACAAGGTTCTTCTTGATTCCGCTCATGATGCTATGCCTTTTTATGAGTATTTTAAACGCAAAAACATTACACCTTTCATTGACTTAAATGAAAAACGCGGCATCAAGGTAAAATATAAAAATGACTTTACCCTCAATAAAGATGGTATTCCCATCTGCAAAGCCGGTAGGCAGATGAACCATGATGGTGTTGAAAAAAACAAACATCGTATCAAATTTCGCTGTCCACTGATAAGTAGGAAATATGGCTGTTCTTGCGAGCAACCTTGTTCTGATTCCAAGTATGGAAGAACCGTACATCTGGCGATGAAGGATAATCCAAGGCTGATAAATATACCGCCAAGAGATAGTCGAGAATGGAAAATAGAATATAATGCAAGAACATCTGTAGAGCGTTCAAATAAACGCCAGAAATTAGACTTTCTATTAGAAAGCGGCAGACACCGCTCTACTAAGATGTGGTACTGCCGCCTCTATAGCATCTTGATGCTACAACATCTCGATGCCTGGGATCTGCCTTTTGAGTCAGATCTCAAAAAATTGATTTTGCAAGCCGCTTAATCAATACATACTTATTTTAAAACATAGCGGCAGCTATGTCTATTCCTTATGCTCATTTTTCTTTATATTCCACATTTCTTATTCATTCTTGGATAATATTTACTTTTCAAAGCACACCAGCCCGGTAGGGCTATAATAATCACTCATGATTCCGAGAGATTATTATACTTTAATAAAGTAATTGATGGGAGGTTTTATTTTGAAATCCACAACTGAAAATCTGCTTCTATGTGAGCATGGCATTTGCTGAAATCACTCCAATTCTTTTAAATGCCGAGAAACCCATAAGCAATTCAGCTAAATCAGATGATTTTCAGATATTTTTCAAAAATGTAAAAGTAACAGTTCCAAGCAATTTCAATCAGACTTCTTTAGCAGGACTAATGAAGGTTCTGCAGGAACTATGATGCATCATATAGCTGTTAAACGTCAAATTATCCCTAACTGAAACATAATTTTATTAACGGTGACGTATATACTATTTTAGAGTGAAATTTAACCATATTAGAGCTTAGATAAAGTAAAAAGCAACAAATGGAAATGTCTTATCCATTTGTTGCTATATTTTTTTGTCAAGAGCTTAAATCTTTTCTATGTGCAACACCAGAACCTTTTTATCCTTCTCTATTCTCTAGATTTTACGGTGCCATACTAAAAAACTCCAAACCCATATTTTCCTTTAACCCAAACATAATATTCATATTCTGTACAGCTTGGCTTGCTGCGCCTTTCATCAAGTTATCAATTGCTGAAACCACAATTACTCTATTTGTCCTAGAATCTACTCTAACGGATATATGACATTGATTTGAGCCCTTCACCCATCTAGTTTCAGGTAAATCACTTATTACTTTTACAAAATATTCATCTTTGTAAAAATCTAAGTAAACTTTATTCAGCTCTTCTGTACTTATATTGCTTAATAGCTTACCATAGCAAGTTGCTAATATTCCCCTATTCATTGGAATCAAATGAGGTGTGAAAGTTATACACACTTCTTCACCTGCAACCCTTGATAATTCTTGTTCTATTTCTGGAGTATGTCGATGTGATGCCACTCCATAAGCTTTTATTGATTCATTGCACTCACAAAAGAGATTTGAAATGGCTGCAGACCTTCCAGCACCAGATACACCTGATTTTGCATCAATTATTATTGAATTTATATTTATTAGCTTATTCTTTAATAATGGTGCCATTGCTAGTATACTAGCCGTTGGGTAACATCCTGGATTTGCCAATAGCTTTGCTGTTTTAACTTCATTTCTATTTAATTCACATAATCCATAAACTGAAGTCTCTAGAAAAGAGCTACATTCATGCTTAATTCCGTACCATTTTTCATATATTTCTTCTTTCTCAAGTCTAAAATCTGCACCAATGTCGATAATTTTTATATTTTTTTCCATAGCTTTTTTAACTATTTTAAAAGATTTACCCGAAGGTAATGCAATAAAAAGCACATCTATTTCAGATAATTTATTCTCAATTTCAGAACTATCAATACATTTGTCTTCAAAAAAACCATTAAAGTTTCCATATATTTTATTATAATTAACATCTGTATAACTATGAGAGTTTACAAACACTATTTTAGCTTCTGGATGATTGCATAATATCCAAACTATGTTCTCTCCAGCGTATCCTGTAGATCCAATTATTCCAACATTTATCATATTTTCACCTCGTTAAAATTTATATTTATTAATTTTATAGTATAATTATGCAACATTTTTTCATAAAAATCAATAAAATCATTGAATAATTATATAAACCATTGTATAATTATCCTCATAATATACATCAAGGTTGGTGGTTTAAATGAAAAAAACAGACGAAACTGAAAGCACTATACCCATAGAAATAATTTCATATTTAAATAAGTATGTGGGTAAGACTTTCGTAATTAAGTATGGTGGAAGCATAATGAATAATAAAGTTGCTAAGCAAGCCTTTTTTAAAGATGTAGCAACCTTAAAAAGCTTAGGAATAAACATCATAATTGTTCATGGTGGCGGTCCTGAAATATCAAAGTGGTTAGATAAAACAGGAATGGAAAGCAAATTTATCAATGGGTTAAGAGTCACTGACTATTATACTATGGAAATCGTTGAAATGGTATTGTCTGGTGATGTAAATAAAAAAATTTCTTCACATTTAAGTACAATGGGCTTAAATGCTATTGGCATCAGCGGAAGAGATTGTAATTTGATTAAAGCAAAGAAGCAATATACTTATCAAGATGGACAGAAAATTGATATGGGCTTTGTGGGTAAAATTGTTAATATAAATAAGAATCTTTTGATAGATTTTATAAATAGAGATTTTGTTCCCGTTATTTCCCCTATTGGTTGCGATAATGATGGAAATAGTTATAATATAAATGCTGATTTTGCTGCAGCTTTTATCAGTGGTGTTTTAAAGGCAGAAAAATTAATAATAATGACTGATATTGAAGGTGTGTACAAGGATATAAAAGATCCTACTACCCTACTTTCTACCCTTACAATAGATGAAATTAATGAATATATTCAAAATGGTGACATTAAAAATGGTATGATACCAAAACTAGAATGTTGCGTTGAGGCTATAGAAAAAGGAACTAGGGATGTACATTTAGTTGATGGACGAAATGAACATGCTCTTATTCTTGATTTATATAATAAACTAGGAACAAGAATTTTATCTAGAGGAGGAAGAGCCAAATGCAAGAAAATTGTTTAATGAACACTTATGGTAGATTTGACGTTGTCTTTGAAAAGGGACTTGGCTCTAAACTTTACGATACAGAGGGAAATGAGTATATTGACTTTGTGTCTGGGGTGGCTGTAAATTGTTTAGGACATAGTCATCCAAGCATTGTAAAGGCAATTGAAGAACAGAGTAAAAAATTGATGCATATATCAAATTATTACTATAACACTACTCATACTCTTTTAGCCGAAAAACTTATTAAAAATTCAGATCATGAGAGTGTATTTTTCTGTAATAGTGGTGCTGAAGCCGTAGAAGGCTCTCTTAAGCTAGCAAGAAAATATGGTTCTCTTAATGGTAAAAAAAACACTATAATCTACATGGATAATTCTTTTCATGGTAGAACTATTGGAGCTTTATCAGTTACTGGACAAGAAAAGTATCAAGATCCTTTTAAACCATTATTTGGTGGAGTTAAAAAAATAGCTTTTAATGATATTGAAGCCTTAATAAATGCATTTACAGATGATGTATGTGGTGTTATCGTTGAGCCTATTCAAGGTGAAGGTGGAATTATTTCAATTGAAATAGATTTTCTTAAAGAATTAAGAGCGTTATGTGACAAAAATAATGCTCTTCTAATATTTGATGAAGTTCAATGTGGTATTGGAAGACTAGGCACTTTGTTTGCTTATGAAAAATTCGGAGTAATACCTGATGTTATAGCACTTGCAAAAGGTCTTGGTGGCGGTTTTCCTATTGGTGCAATTGTGGCCAATGAGAAAGCTTCTAAGGTTTTAGTACCTGGTGATCATGGTAGTACCTTTGGTGGTAATCCACTAGCTTGTGCTGTCTCTTTAGCGGTTCTTAATGAACTAATAGATGGCCAAGTAATTGCTTCTGTATATGAAAAAAGCAAATTTTTAGTTGAAAAACTAATGACTCTAAAATCAAAATATCCAGTGATAAAAGATATAAAGGGTATGGGATTATTAATTGGAGTTCAGTTTAACATTGATGCTAAGGAGATAATGAAAAAATGTTTTGAAAAGAGACTTCTTTTAATAAGTGCTGGTCCAAACGTTATAAGATTCTTACCACCTTTAAACGTTACTATTGAAGAGCTTAATGCCGCTTTGAAAGTTTTCGATTCAGTATTGGAGGAAATATGACTTTAATAGAAATTATTGAAACCAAGATGCCTGAAATAAAAAAGCTTAGAAATGAACTTTCACAAAATGCTGAGCTTTCATTTAAAGAATATAATACTCAGAAAATCATTTTGAATTTTCTTGGGCAATTGGATTTAAAAACTTCTGTGTTATTTGATACAGGAGTTTCTGCCCTTTTAAACCAAGATAATGAATGTATAGCCTTAAGAGCTGATATGGATGCACTACCTGTAAATGATGTATCACATGCTTGTGGTCATGATTATCATATGGCTGTTCTTCTTGGTACTGCCTTGGTGCTTAAGGAACTGGGTTGTAAAAAATGTATAAAGTTTATATTTCAGCCTGGTGAAGAAGATGAAGGTGGAGCCTTCCATATGATTGAAGAAGGGGTTCTTGAAAACCCTAAAGTCAAAGAAATTATTGGTTTTCATGTATGGCCAGGCCTTGAGGTGGGAAAGATATCTATTTCAAAAGGTCCTTCTATGGCTTCTGTTGATGATTTTCATATTAAGTTTAAGGGTATTGGTGGACATGCTGCCATTCCAAGTGAATTTAAAAATCCAATATATCCTGCTGTAGATTTTATACAAAAGATTAAGACTGAAGCAGAAAATCATATAATAACTGTAGCATGTATCAATTCTGGTAGCGCTCCAAATGTAGTTTCCCCAGAAGCCATAGTCAAAGGAACAGTCAGAACCTTCGATGCAGGTCTTCGAAAGGAATTACGAAAAAAAATAGTTTCTTTATCAGAAAGTATTGCTGCAGCCTATGGTTGTGAAGCTAAAGTCTACTACAGTTGGCAGTTTCCACCATTAATAAATGACGAAAATGTAACTGAAAAGTTTATTCATGAGTCGAAAATCATTTTAGGTTCAGATAATGTTATTCCTTTAATTAAAACTTTTGCTGCCGAAGACTTCTCTTTCTTCGCTGAAAAAATTCCAGCAGTTCATTTTAGGCTTGGGATTGCCGAAAAAGAAAAAGGACTTGCGCCACTTCACTCACCATCATTTAGTGCAAGTGACCAATCTCTATTCTATGGAATATATATAATTACTAACTACATACTAAATTCATAATTATTTATTTTATTAAAAAACTAAGGGGTAGCCCTTAGTTTTTTCTTGCCTATTTTACCAATAATTTTATATAGCAATACAGCTGATTTTTATATAAACTATAGCCACGTAAGCAAAAATTACTTCAGCATGTTTTGTTCTTTTGTTTAGAAGCAGGTTCTTTGTGATTTATACTTCTTATCATAAGTCAATAAATTGCACATGATAACTTGGGACACCCTTCAACTCCAGAGGCTAGCTAAAAAGAGAAGAGTGTCCCACCGCCTGCAGAAGATGAAACTGAAAGAATAAGATTCCTTCATAATCAAATAAAAAGAGAACAACATGATATTTCTTTTATTACGATAAAAGTATAGTAACAGTATAATTTTTTCTGCTAGGATATATCTTGCTTCACCAAGTAGTACATCTGTATCACTAAACTTAAATTTTGAAAGGAGACAATTTAATGAATAATTTTAATAGATTTAAACCTATTCTATTATCTACAGTACTATCCCTTGGCATTTCATTATTTGCTTCCCATTCTGTATTTGCAGCTACCTATACTACTTTATCCGGAGATTCTTTATATAAAATAAGCCAATTATTCAGTACTACTACCAACAATCTAATAAATGATAATAAGCTTTCAAGTACTACAATTTTTCCTGGTCAAAAATTATATGTATCTTGTCAGACTTATTCTGTACAAGCTGGTGATAGTTTGTTTTTAATTTCAAAAAAGAATAGCATAACCTTAGATACTCTAAGAAGAGCAAACAATTTGTGGAGTGACAATATATTTATTGGACAAGTTTTAAATATACCGCTACCTTCACCAGTAATTTCAAAAGTTATAAGTTATACTACAAGTGATGTTGACTTGCTTGCAAGATTAATAACCGCAGAGGCTCAAGGTGAACCCTATAATGCCAAAGTTGCTGTGGGTGCTGTAGTTATAAATAGAGTAAGAAGTACTACCTTCCCAAACTCTATTAGCAGTGTTATTTATCAAACTATAAATGGGTACTATCAGTTCACACCAGTATTAAATGGTTGGATCAATAAACCAGCTGACTCTGAATCAATTAAAGCAGCTTATGCAGCACTTAGTGGAATAGATCCCTCTAAAGGCGCTTTGTTTTATTTTGATGACTCTACAACAAATAAATGGCTTTGGTCAAAAACTATTGCAATAATTATAGACAAGCTTGTATTTGCATATTAAAAACCCATTTGTAATAACACAATTTAGAGTAAACTATACTGTATCCTTCAAAATAAATTTGCCTATGATAACCCGGGACACTCTTCAACTCCAGCGGCTATCTAAAAAGAGAAGAGTGTCCCGCAGCCTGCAGATCATTAAGCTGAAAGAGTAAAATTCTTTGATAATCAAAAAGAGCAGCATGCTATTTATACTAATAGATAGCATGCTGTTCTTTATCATTTATATTTCTTGTATTAATGCAACAAATTGTACATAACTCCTTGGTCAAATTGATGTATTCTAAAGAAGATAAGAATAAAAAGCCCTATTTAACACAAAATAATTAACGTGTTTAAAGACGGGAGCGATGAAAAATGAAGAAAATAAATGCATTAATTTTTTTTATCTTGCCTATTATACTTATGATATCATTTATCAGTTTTAATGTTAATGCAGCTACAAACGAGCAAGCAAACAAAATAGAATACAGGATACTAGTTGATTTAAATGACTCTAAACTATTCTTAATCAAAAATAAAACCGGAAAAATTGTTAAGGTGTACCCTATTGCAAGTGGAAAACCCAAAACTCCTTCTCCAATTGGAACTTGGAAAATAGTAGATAAAGCAGTTTGGGGTAAAGGCTTTGGTACAAGATGGATGGCTTTAAATGTTCCTTGGGGAAAGTATGGAATACATGGTACAAACAAACCTCTTACAATTGGTGGCGCATATTCTCTTGGATGTATTAGAATGCTGAATAAAGATGTAGAAAACTTATATGATTTAGTAAATATAGGTACCCTGGTAGTGATATATGGTGGTCCTTACGACTTAAACTATAATACATTTAGATTACTACTTCCTGGTGATCGTGGCTCAGATGTATTAGAATTCCAAAGAAGATTGAAAAATGCTGGATATTATAAAGGTACATTAAATGGAATTTATGATGATGAACTAAAAAAAGATGTTATTAGATTTAAGCTTGATTGCAACCTTCCAGTGACACATGATATCGATAAAACACTATGCAATACTTTAGGTATTTTCCCTTTTGAATAAAAATATTTATTTTTCTATTATTACTCCGTAACCTTTTAATAAAAATTGAATAGATTATTATTATAGTTAATTCATAAGGAGAATATAAATGGCTTTCTCAAACAGAGAGTTGTTGGCAAGAATTATAAAATGTGAATCAGGTGGTGAAGGCGACAATGGCATGAAGGCCGTTGCTACTGCTATAATGAATAGAGTTAGAGTTCATGGCGGAGAGTATCGTCGCATTGGTCAAGGTGATATTAGAAGAATTCTTTATCAAAAGGGTCAGTATGATTGTATGCGTTCAGTACTTGGTGGAGTTGCCAATCCTCAAACTATCTGGGCAAATCCCCCTGAAGCAGTTCATTACGCCATAGCAGATTGGGCATTAGCAGGTAATCGACTATTTCCTATTGGTGCTTCTTTATGGTACTTTAATCCCTTTATTCCCAGGTGTCCATATAGTTTTCCATATAACGGTTCAGGAAGTTTTCAAATACGTGTACTTAAACATTGTTTTTATAATCCAACTGCTCTTTATTTCAAAACAAAATAATAATTAGGAGGTCCTTATGCTACCAAGATGCTATTATAATTGTTTTCAGCCTAATAGAGCAATAAATGATACTCAAGTTTATCCAATGCTTACTGGTAACAATACTGGAACACAAATGCCAGCTCAAAACTCAAACACCACCTTCTGACTTCGAGCAGGCACCTGGCTCTCCAACTTATTTGGATACAGGCTATACACAAGGTTACTTAAGAACTCAGATAGGAAAAAGAGTACGAATTACTTTTCTTTTGGGAACAAATTTGATACAAGACCGAGAAGGAATTTTAGAGGAAGTAGGAATCAGTTATGTAATAATAAAGGAACTTGATACAAATAATCGTACTTTATGCGACATATACGCAATTAAATTTGTGCTGATATTCCCATAAAAAAAAGACCAGTGAAATTAACTGGTCTTTTACATATTTAAAAAAGTTTTAAATACTCTTCATATCCCTCTTTTTCTAAATCCTCTTTAGGGATAAACCTTAAGGATGCGCTGTTAATGCAGTATCTCAATCCACCTTTATCTTGTGGCCCATCCTCAAAAACATGTCCAAGATGAGAATCTCCATGTTTACTTCTAACTTCTTTTCTAATCATATTAAAAGTATAATCTTGTTTTTCTACAACTGCCTCACCTTCTAAAGGTTTAGTGAAACTAGGCCACCCGCAAGATGAATCAAATTTATCGATAGAGCTAAATAATGGTTCACCTGTTACAATATCCACATATATGCCTTGCCTACTGGCCTCCCAAAATTCATTGTTAAATGGGCTTTCTGTGGCATTTTCCTGAGTAACTTTATACTGCAACGGAGATAATTTTTTCTTTATTTCTTTTTTATCTGGTTTTAGATAATTATTCTTTTTCATTAGAATTCCTCCTAAAAATTATCCTTCCTTATCTTATTATAATAATCTATCATATGTCTATCAATTTCATTATCCATAAGACTTGACTTAATTAAAAAATCTGCAGTTGACTGATTCATAGCTACAGGTATATCATATAATACTGCGATTCTTAATAGCGCCTTAACATCTGGATCATGTGGTTGAGAAGTTAAGGGATCCCAGAAAAAAATCATAAAATCTATTTCTCCATTAACAATTCCTGCTCCAATTTGCTGATCTCCTCCCATGGGTCCACTATTAAAAGCATTCACAGGTAACCCTGTTGCTTCAGAAATAAGCCTAGCAGTAGTTCCCGTTCCAAATAAAAAATGCTTCTGTATGCTTTCTCTATTGTCAATTATCCAATTTATTAAATCAGGTTTCCTGTTATCATGTGCAATTAAAGCAATATGCTTTTGCTTCCCAATTTTATTCATTTGTTTTTCCCCCTATATAACTTATATTATATCAGTAATCAAAAGAACCATGCATAAACCAATGATTATTGAGAATACCACTCCACTATATAAAAGTTCTTTAGTCTTTTCACTTACATATATTTTGAAGTTAATCACAATCAATGGTAATAAATACAAAACCACAGCAATAAAAATGGCATCCATCTGATATCGCGCTTTTGAAATGAAAAATGTTGCTATAACAAGTATAATTAGCAAAACTGCTTCTATTATACTAAATTCCTTCTTTAAGGTACCTGACTTAAGTCTTCCCTTCTTAAAATCTAAAATATTGAAACTACTTAATATAAGAGTGATAATAATTACAACTAAAAAGAGTATATTGTTTTGCATTAAATAGCCTCCTTTTTACATTAACCCTAACATTAGTGCTCCAGTGATTATAAGGACAAGTCCTGCAATTTTTCTAGTAGAAAGTTTTTCTTTTAAAACAAAATAAGCAATTGTAAGTGTCCAAACATAAGTAATGGCTGTTATGGGCAATACAACAGTATAATTTAATTTTTTTAACACCCAAATATTTAATAGTGCCCCTAATACATAGAAAAAACCTCCTATATATAAAAATGGAGTTAATAGTATTTTAATTATAGATTCACCTGAATCAGCCGCTTTTTTAAAAAAGAAACCTCCAATAGCACCACATATTGTCATTACTAAGCATACCAACAAATACTTATACATCGCCGCCTCCAATTAAAGTTACACCTATCATAATTATTGCGATAGCAAAATATTGCATAATCGATATGTTTTCATGTAACAAAGTAGTGCCAAGAATTATAGCAAATACGTATCCTATACTCATTAATGGATGTAGAACAGAAAGGCTCCCAAACCTAAAAGCAATTATCATAAGTACTGCACCAAAGCCATAACATACAAATCCAAAAAAAACTAACTTAATATCATTACCATCTGATAATTTCCAAAATAACTGTCCAACAGAAGTAAGCATCGCTGCTATAATAATTAATATTATGCCCTTTAAATTCTTCTTTATTGATTGTGAAAATTCATTTATGATACGTTCCAAGTATATCTCTCCTAACTATTGTTTTTCATCCCAAATTAATTTAGCCAGTGGGAAAGGTTCTAGCGCCCTATCAAGAATACCTTGAACGTAAGCAATTAATATTCCGTAATTTACTATAGGCACCTCAAACTCTTTTGCAGTGTCTATTCTGTTTTGCATTGCAACTCTATTAAGCATACATGCCCCACAATGAACAATTAGCTTGTATTTTTTCACATCATCTGTAAAGCTCATTCCTGCAGAATATTCAAAATCTATCTGCTTGCCCGTAGTTTGCCTTATCCATCTTGGAATTTTTACTCTTCCTATATCATCAGCTTGTTGATGATGGGTACAGCCTTCTGAAATTAGAACCTTATCCCCATCTTTCAGCATTTCAATGGCTTTTACCCCTTTAATAAGCTCAACTAGGTCACCTTTATATCTTGCAAATAAAATAGAAAAGGATGTCATTAAAATATCCTTTGGTGTATCTGCTGCAACCTTTAGAAATGCTTGTGAATCAGTAACCACTATTTTAGGCTTTTTACCTAAGTTTTCCAAAGTTTCTTTTAACTCATATTCCTTTGTAACTACTGCAATAGCATCACTTTCAAGGATATCTCTTATTGTTTGCTGCTGCGGAAGAATAAGTCTTCCCTTTGGTGCAGCCTTGTCTATAGGTGTTACTAAAACAATAAAGTCACCAGGATTTATTAAATCTCCAATTATCTTAAATTTATCTTCATCTTCTGGTAGCATTCCAATAATCTTATCCTTAAGTTCCTTTATTCCCTTTTTAGTAGTAGCTGAAACTGTAACATAAGGAATTTCTATTGTTTTTGTTAAACCATCATCAACTTCAATTTTGTCGATTTTGTTCAACACTGCTATTACAGGAATTTTTTTATCCTCTACTTGTTTTATTATAAATCTATCGTATTCAGTTATACCCACAGTAGAGTCAATTACCACCAATGCTATATTGGTTTTATCTAAAACTTCCAAAGTTTTTTTCTTTCTAAGTTCCCCTAACTCCCCAACATCATCTAATCCCGCTGTATCTATTACTACACAAGGTCCAATAGGTAGTATTTCCATAGCTTTATAAACTGGGTCAGTAGTTGTTCCTTTCACATCTGAAACAATGGCTATTTCTTGGTTTGTGATTGCATTAATTATACTAGATTTACCTGCATTTCTCATACCAAATAAGGCTATATGAACTCGTTCGGATCTTGGTGTATCATTTAAACTCATGTTTTTCCTCCTTTTGTCTTTGTTATTATAGCTTCATCCCTGGAATTCCTGGTTTTGTTAATTCATAGGGGTTTAATATCTCATCAATTCTTTCTTTTGTTAATATATTATCTTCGCAAAGAACCTCTCTTATGGTTTTATCTTCTTTTAATGCTTTTTTAGACACTTCTCCTGCTTTGTCATATCCTATATAATGAACTAAAGCTGTGACTAGAGCAGTTGAATTTTCAAGATTCTCTTTGCACTTTGCTTCATTAACAGTAATGCCTTCTATGCATTTTTCTCTAAAAATAATAACGCTTTTATTTAATAGTTCAAGAGATTCCAGTAGGCTTTCTGCCATTAAGGGTGTAAATGCATTTAATTCCAGCTGTCCCATAGAACTTGCCATGGTAATAGCAGTGTCATTAGCTATGACCCTCATAGAAACTTGTGCCACCATTTCAGGAATTACTGGATTAACCTTTCCAGGCATAATTGTTGAACCTGCCTGCTTTTGAGGAAGGTTTATTTCTCCGAATCCCCCCATAGGACCTGAACTTAATAATCTTAAATCATTTGAAATCTTAAGAAGATTTACACTACATGCCTTTAATAATCCTGATACTTCTACAAATACGTCATAATTTTGAGTGATATCCATTGGGTAATCTGATCTTGCAATACCTAACTTAGTTAAATCTTGAAGTACATCAGTCATCATAAAAGTATACTTATTTGTGGCATTTAGCCCTGTACCAATAGCCGTACCCCCAATATTTATCTGTCTTAATCTTTCTTCTACCTTATAGATTCTCCATCTATCTCTTTCTAAAGCCTTAGCATATGCTCCAAAGCCTTGACCTACCATCATTGGAAGTGCATCCATAAGTTGAGTTCTTCCAAGTTTAATTACATCTGAAAACTCATTTTCTTTATTTTGAAGAGCTTCTTGCAGTTCAGCTAAGGATTTGCTTAATTCTCTTATCAAATGTATTGCAGCAATTCTAAGGGCTGTTGGATAAACATCATTAGTAGATTGTGACATATTTACATCATTTAATGGATGTACTATTTCATAATCACCTTTTTCGCCACCAAGAATTTCAATAGCCCTATTAGCGATTACCTCATTAACATTCATATTAGTAGAGGTACCTGCTCCTCCCTGAAAAGCACTAACTACAAAATCATTATCAAATTTTCCTGTTAATACTTCATCAGAAGCAATTATAATAGCATTTGCTTTTTCTTCTGAAAGTTTATTCAAACTCTTATTTACAATAGCTGCTGCTTTTTTTACTAGGACCATCTCATATATTAATTTTAAACTTACGTTTTTATTATCTAAGGAAAAATTTTCAATTGCTCTTTGAGTATTAATTCCATAATAAACTTCATGGTCTATTTTTCTTTCTCCTAGTAGATCACTCTCTATTCTATAATCCATTTCAGTACTCCTTTTAACTCTTGCAATATACTATTTAAGAATACCATTTATAATAAAAGAAATCAAAATCGAAAATATTTTATTTTATAGGTTGACAAGGTTTATAGTAGACTTTATAATAAATACAATATATATATGTTTACTAGGTTTTCTATAGAAATTTATCAAAACTATTTTTACATAGTAATATTAAATTATTTAAGGGGGCTATATTTATGAGTGAAAGAAAATTAAAATTTGACACAGTGCAAGTACATGGTGGACAGAAAGTTGATCCAACAACAGGGTCAAGAGCTGTACCAATTTATCAAACTACTTCTTATGTATTTAACGATACAGATCATGCTGCTAACTTGTTTGGGCTTAAAGAATTTGGAAACATCTATACAAGAATAATGAATCCAACCTCTGATGTTTTTGAGCAGAGAATTGCTCAGTTAGAAGGTGGCGCTGCTGCTCTTTCTTTCGCTTCTGGTGCTGCAGCCATTACTGCTTCAATCTTAAATATTGCCCAAACAGGTGATGAAATAGTTGCTGCTAGTACACTTTATGGTGGGACTTATAATTTATTTTCAAATACCTTACCAAAGTATGGCATTAACACTATATTTGTTGATCCTGATGATCCTGAAAATTTCAGAGCAGCTATTACTGATAAAACAAAGGCTGTATATATTGAAACTATAGGTAATCCGGGAATTAATATTATTGATATTGAAAAGGTTGCAGTAATAGCACATGAAAACAACTTACCCTTAATTGTGGATAATACCTTCGGAACTCCATACTTAATAAGACCAATTGAATTTGGCGCAGATATAGTTGTTCACTCTGCTACAAAGTTTATTGGTGGTCATGGTACTTCAGTAGGCGGTGTCTTAATTGATTCAGGAAATTTTGATTGGAAGGCTAGCGGTAAATTCCCTGTTTTAACTAGTCCAGATCCAAGCTATGATGGAATAGTATATACAGATGCTTTCGGACCGATCGCTTATATTTTAAAAGCTAGGGTTCAATATTTACGTGATACTGGTGCAGCTTTAAGTCCATTCAACTCTTTCCTTTTACTATTAGGACTTGAGACATTATCACTTAGAGTTGAAAAACATGTTTCTAATGCTAGAAAGGTTGCGGAATTCTTAAAGAATCATCCTCAAGTCACTTGGATTAACTACCCTGGCTTTGAAGATAACAAATATTACGAATTAGGCAAAAAATATCTACCTAAGGGACCTGGTTCAATCTTTACCTTTGGAATTAAGGGTGGAGCTGAAGCTGGAAAGAAATTTGCCAATAGTCTTGAGATATTCTCACTACTTGCAAATGTAGGTGATGCTAAATCCTTAGTTATTCACCCTGCAAGCACTACTCACCTTCAGCTTTCAGAAGCAGAGCAATTAAAAGCAGGTGTTACTCCAGACTTAATTAGACTTTCAGTAGGTATTGAAGATATTGATGACATTATTTATGATCTAACTCAAGCCCTTGAAAAAGCGGCTCAATAGTATTTAATACTAAAGGTGGTTGGCTAACTAATAGCCTGCCACCTTCTTTTATCGCTTTATTATGTCTCAGCTTGACGTAGTAATCCTCATTTCAGCCATCCCTTTCTTAATACACCTAATTAGAACATTTTTTCTGTTACATCATAATTATATTGTAACAGCTGGAATTCTTAGGAGGGATATCTTAAAATGAGAAATGCTGAAAAGCTTCTTCATGAATTACTACCTTTAAGCGATAGGCAAATAAGCAAGCACTTTATGTTTTTAGGTGAAGGGATCGCAAGAAAGGTATATGCTATAAATGATAACTATGTTATGAAGGTTTCTAAAGGTATAGATGGCTATTTTCAAAACAATGTTGAAAACTATGTTTACAATACCGTAGAAGAAGACTTATTAAAGTATCTATGTCCAATTCTAGCCTTTAACTCTAGAATACTAATTATGCAAAGGGCAATGCCGTTATCTAAAAAGTTGCTTACAAAAAGAATAAATTTAAATTCAGTTCGAAAAGAAAAAAATGCGCTTGATGATTTAACTTATTTAACAAGAAAATACTATTTATATTATAATGACATACTCTCGGTTAGCTCATGGGGGCAGATCAATAATGTAAATATTCTAATAGATTATGGATGTACAAATGAAGTTGGAGATTATTACTATGGTAATTTATTTAAGATGTAATAAATTATCTCTTTCACTCTCTGATTTGCTAGTTGAATAAAGTTACTAACAACTACACAAAATAACCAGAGAGGTGATTAAACATGATTAAAATTGGAGTTGAAAAAGGATTAACAAATGTTTCAGAGCATTTAACTAGAAATGGGTATTCAGTGCATGAACTTGGAGAAAATTTAGATAATTCTTCTGCTTTGCATGGATTAGATGCTATCGTTACTGCGGATTATAATACTGATATGCTGGGATTTAGTGATGCTGCAACAAAAATACCCGTTATTAATTCTAGTGGTTTGTCTGCTGAAGATGTAAGAAAAGCAATTGAACAAAGAATTGGTGATTAACATTTATAGAAGTATTCTCATATAATAAACTGAAATATTTTTTAGGAGACTACTTTATGTACTTTAACTATCCTTTCGATTGCTCATTCTACGGTTATAGAACAGAACAACAGATGCCACCATCTTTTGGTGGAGGCATGCAAGGACCAAATTATATGGGACCTCAAAATTTTCCTCAAGGAGGCCAACCAAATTTTGGTGGCATGCAAGGAAATCCTCAAGGAGGTCCTCCTATGGCACCACCACCCTCAGGTAAGCCATCAAAACACCATGGGCAAGTGCAATCTTATGCAGGACTTTCAGCAAAAGCTATAGAGTCTGGTGCAATTAGGCCTTGTAGAAATAGATATGTGTATATCTGGCTAACAAATGGAACTAGCTTTTGGGCTTGGTTAACTTACGTTGGAAGACGATCTGTTTCTGGCTGGAGATGGAATGGGCGTAGATGGGTATACTTCGGAACTGATCTTAGAAGAATAGAAAGCTTTATTTGCTACTAGAATGAATTAGCTCTACAATTATGAAATTAAGTGCAGGTCTTGTTCACAGACCTGTACTTTTTGTTGACCATTTTATGAAGTCACATTGTACTTTGATATAATGTATATTTTCTTAGAAAGTTTGAAAAGATAATTCTATTAACTTTTAATGGAGGTTATAATGGAAAATAAAAATTTACCTTATAATAATAAATTTCAAGAGGCAACTATGCCATACTGGATAGCTTCAACACAAAAAACAAGTTATCCTATATTATATGAAGATATAAAAACTGATGTAGCAATTGTGGGTGGCGGTATTGCTGGAATAACGGCAGCTTACTTACTAAAAAAGGAAGGACTTAAAGTAGTAATAGTTGAAGCAGATCATATAGTCCAAGGAACCACAGCACATACTACTGCAAAAATAACCTCTCAACACGGATTAATTTACAATGAATTAATAAATAAATTTGGGAAAGAAAAAGCTAAACAGTATGCTGAAGCTAACCAGCTAGCAATTAGATTTATAGACGATACTATTAAAGAAAAGGATATACTTTGTGATTTTTCTAGGCAATCTGCTTATGTTTTTACTGAAAAAGAAGCATTTGAAAAAAAAATCGAAGAAGAAGTTAATGCTGCCACTGATTTAGGTCTACCTGCTTCCTATCTTGGCTCTATTCCTCTTCCCTTCTCTATCAAAGCAGCAATATGTTTTGATAATCAGGCTCAATTTCATCCTAGAAAGTACCTTTTATCCCTTGCAAGTGAGATTCCATTGGATGGTAGCTATATTTTTGAGCAAACTAGAGTTAAAGATATTGAGCAAGGAAGTCCATGTACTTTATTAACAAATACAAATAAAAAAATCATAGCAGATAAAGTCATTATCGCATCTCATTTCCCTTTCTATGATGGATTAGGTCTATATTTTACTAGAATGTACACGGATAGATCCTACATTATCGGTGCTAAAGTAAAGGAAAAGTTTCCAGGAGGTATGTATATTAATGCAGAAAATCCAACCATTTCTCTAAGAAGTCAAGAAGTTGATAACTCTGAAATGTTACTTGTGGTTGGTGAAGACCATAAGACTGGTTATTCTAAAAATACAGATTCTCATTATGAAAACTTAATAAAGTATGCTAAAGAAACCTTTCAAATGGAAAAATTGTTATATAGGTGGTCTGCACAGGATTGTAAGACTCTTGATAATGTTCCCTACATAGGTAATCTAACTTCTGATACTCCTAATATCTTTGTTGCAACAGGCTTTGGAAAATGGGGAATAACAAATGGAACTGCCGCAGCCATGATAATTAAAGATTTAATTATTAAAGGCAGTAATCCCTATGAAGATGTATTTTCACCTTCTAGGTTCACTCCAATAGCCTCTGCGAAGAATTTTGTAGTACAAAATTCTGGCGTAGCAGAAAAATTTATAGGTGGAAAACTTAGTCCTGCAGAAAACAATGTTGATGTATCTATGGGTGAAGCTAAAATAATTGAAGTAAACAATAAAAAATCAGGTGCGTATAGAGATTTTAATAATGTTCTTCATATAGTAAATATAACTTGTACTCATCTAGGCTGTACTTTAGTATGGAATTCTGCTGAAAAATCCTGGGATTGCCCCTGCCATGGCTCTAGATTTACATATGAAGGAGAAATCATTGAAGGACCTGCTCATAATCCGCTAGAAAACCCCAATGATAAGAAAAATGTTATAGATCCTAATATATAATAAAAATCATATGGCAAATGTTAACCATTCTTATTCGAAAAACGAATAAGGATGGTTTTTTATTTAGTACCTTGTAATAAACAATAGCGTGTGATATATTGTAATAAGAAAGTACAGTACTGCTTTCTAAAAAGTTTGTAAAGGAGTAAATATATGAATGTTTTCAGCAAATATCTATTAAAATCCATCACAGAAAAAAAAGGAAGAACTATTCTTCTACTTATATCAATTTCAATTAGTGCAGCTCTTCTAGTTGCTTCCCTAGGATCTGTAAAAGCGCTGCTCGGTACTTTATCAACGCAAGTAAAGGGAAACTTAGGAGAATTTAATGTTGCAATTGAAGCACCACAAAATTCAGAAACCTCTCTCTTTAAATCCTCAGATATAAATAGCTCAGATTTGAAAAAAAGTTTTAAATCAATAAATATAGGTGGTTACTTAAGCAGTAATACTGAAAAGGAATTTACTTTAACTGGTACAACTCTTTCTGATTTTGATAACTTTAGTAAAATGCAACTACTACACAAAGATCAATTAGAACCTTTTACAGGTAAAAAAATTATTATTTCTGAAAAAACCAGCGAAGCTCTAAAAGTCAAACTTGGTGATACTCTTGCATTAAATGTCTTAGGAAAAGAAGACAATTATAAGATTGTAGCAATTGCTTCAAATAAAGGATTGTTTTTTACAGATAAAGAAAAGCAATTCACATTAATAACACCTGAAGAAAATGTTTTTTCAATATATGGTGAAAAAAATAAATATAGCCTGGAACTTGCTTCAGTAACTAATAAAGACTTAACAGCCTGGGTAAAAGACTTCAACAATAAAAACAAGGATAATAAAATTGTTGCTTCAAAACTTTATGATGAAGATCAAATAGAAGAGCAATTAAATATAATTAAAATTCCACTATATTTTATGTTAGCAATAGTTTTATTAATGACTACTTTTATAATCTACAGTTCTTTTAAACTCATAATAACAGAAAGATTATCAGTAATTGGAGTGTTCTTGAGTCAAGGAGCTACTAAAGGTAAGATAATATTAATCTTATTAAAAGAAAGCTTAGTTTATGGTTTACTTGGTGGAATTATAGGAGATTTATTAGGTGCAGGACTAACTAGCCTAATATCATATTTAGGAAATCCATTAAAGCAATATGGAGTTAAGGCAACCACAGAGTTCTTCCCACCATATTTTGTAGCTGGCTTTATATTTGCAATACTACTATCAGTTTTATCAACAATAATTCCAATTCTATCCATTAGGAAACTACCTGTTAAGGATGTAATACTAAATACAATAAGTACTTCAAATAAAATATCCTTAAAAAGCCTTATTACTGGAATTATCTTTATATTAATTGCAGTAACTCTTCATGTTTTAGGATTAAGTAATAACAATGTAAGTTCCGTTCCTTGTCTATTTTTAGCCTTTATTGGAATTATACTTGTTATACCTAAAATAGTTGATATACTTTCATATCCCTTAGTTAGATTCTTAAGAAATATTAATGGATTATCAATGTTATCCTTCAATAATGTAAGAACCTCAAAGGTATTAATAAATAACATTAGATTAATTGCAGTATCTGTAATTTCTATAGTAATGATAACCTCATTAAGTAGCTCCCTTACTGATGTAGTTAAAGGTGTTTATGATGGCATGAATTATGATGTTGGAATAACTGTTAATTCAACTTATTACAAGAATGTAGATAATATAGTCCAGAATTTTAAGGACAAAAATATGATTACTGCAACGGGTCAAATATCAACAAATCTTAATGGAAATTCCTCAAAAGCTATTTATTTAGACTATTATGATCCACAAAAATATAAGACCTTTGAAGATTATACTGTATTTGACAATAAAAGCAAGCAACTTGATGAGCTGGATAAAAATGATGATGGGATTATTTTGTCCAAGCAAATGTCAAAAAGATACAATATTAAAAAAGGAGACACCATAACCCTTACTACGGATAATAAAAAAGAAAAGTTCAAAGTTCTATCAATATTTAATGCAAAAATGATGAATACAGGAAATTACAATCTTATATCAACAAAAGCTGCCTTAAAGCATTTTGATGTACAATATCCTTCTCAATACTTTATTTCCACTACTACGCCTCAATCAGATGCAAAAAAAGTTTTAGAACAAGAGCTTAAAGGATTAGGTACAGATGTAACAACAAAAACTGAGCAAAGTAAAAATAATGAAGATGCAAACAAGCAGATGACTAATATTTTAGGAATATTTTCTTACTTAACAATGGTAATTGGAGCCTTTGGTATTCTAGGTAATGTTTCCATAAGTTTTCTTCAAAGAAAAAGGGAAATTGCAGTAATTAGTTCAATAGGATTAACCAAACGTGGACGAAGCCAAATGATGTTAATTGAAAGTATATTTCAAGCAATTATCGGAAGTTTTATATCCTTGATTGCTGCTATCGGAATAAATATTTGTTTAACAGATATATTGAAGTTTTTGACAATGGATTTAACTTTAAAATACCCTTATAAATCTATCTTTATGGTAATACCGGCAACATTACTCTTAATGATACTTACATCTTTATCTTCTATTTTTAAGAGCAGTAAACTTCAGATAGTTGATGAATTAAAATATGAATAAAAATAATGAGGAGGAATAATAAAATGACAAGTGCAATTGAAGTAAATAATTTATATAAATCTTTTAAATTAGGTAAGGAATCTTTAAATATTCTTAAAAACTTAAGTTTTTCAATAGAAAAAGGTGAATTTGTGTCCATAATGGGCTCCTCAGGCTGCGGCAAATCAACTCTTTTATATCTACTTGGGGGGCTTGATATTCCAAGTAGTGGAAGCATTATAGTTAATGGAAAAGATTATGCTACTATGAAAGAAAAACAGAAAAGTATTATGAGAAGACGTGAACTAGGTTTTGTATTTCAATTCTATAATCTTGTTCCCAACCTTAATGTAGAAGACAACATACTGCTTCCTCTTCTTCTAGATGGAAAGAAGCCAAAAGATTATGAACAAGAATTAGAAAAGATACTTGATGTAATAGAGATGAGTTCAAGAAAAAAGCATACCCCTAGAGAGCTGTCTGGCGGTCAGCAGCAAAGAGTTGCAATAGCAAGAGCATTGCTATTCAATCCAGAAATAATTTTAGCTGATGAGCCTATAGGTAACCTTGATTCAAAATCAGGTGTAGAGATAATGAAATTATTTAAAACTATTAATAAAGAATATGGAAAAACTATTGTTCAAGTAACTCATTCAATTGAAGCTGCCTCCTTTGGAAGTAGAACACTCTATATCAAAGACGGTGAAGTGGATAAAGATGAACTAAGTGCGTAGACATTTAGATTATCAGAAAGGAGCTAATTGAAGTGAACATTCAATTTAAAAAAGGTGTCCTTGAATTATGCGTTCTAGCAATGCTTGATGAAAAAGATTGCTATGGTTATGAGCTGGTGAATGAAATTTCAAAGGATATATCAATTTCTGAAGGAACAATTTATCCCCTTCTTAGAAGGCTGAAAACTGAAGGATACTTTATTACCTACCTTCAAGAATCACAGGAGGGTCCGCCTAGGAAGTACTATCAAATAACGGAACTTGGTAGACAGACAAAAAAGGATTTGACTGATGAATGGCAATCTTTCGTTACCGGAATAAATAAAATATTAAAGGAGGGCGCTCCAAATGAATAAAAAAACTTTTATAAACACACTAGAAGCTAACTTAAATGGCATAAACTACGATGATAAAAAAGACATTATATATGATTATGAAGAACATTTTAGAATGGGCAAAGAAAGTGGAAAGACAGAAGAAGATATTGCAACTTCTCTCGGTGATCCTAAAATACTTGCAAAACAATTTAAGGCAAGCTATATGATAGAAAAAGCTAAAACTAATACTTCTACCCATAACATCTTTAGTGCAATATTAGCAGTATTGGCACTTGGTTTCTTCAATCTTATTTTCGTATTAGGACCATTTATCGCTTTGGCTGCTGTTCTACTTGTTCTATATATTTTAGCAATTGTAGTTATTATTACTGGAGTATGTGTTCTATTTGCTAGTATAATATCACCTTTTTATGGTTTCTGGGAAAGTGCTTCTCTACCAATAGTTGGTTTATTTGCATCAATAGGAACAACTGCGCTAGGATTTTTATTCTTCATTGGTGATTGTTATATTGCTAAGTACTTTTATAGAGGTACACTAAAATACCTTAAATGGAACCTTAATATCATAAAGGGACAGGAGGATAACAAAAATGCATAACAAAAGGAAACTATCACTATGGCTTCTAATAATATCTGTTTCATCTTTTCTGATTGCAGGAATTATATTCTTCGCATCAGATAGTATTTCTTTATTTGATAATGATAAAGCTAACCAGACTGTATATGATAAGAAATCTCTTTCTATAGATGGAATTAATAATATCTTAGTAGACAGCTCTGATAATATCAATATTATACCAGAAAATCGAAGTGATGTTGAAGTTGAATTTATGGGTCATGCAAAACAAAAAAGGAATTACACTTTAACTACTGAAAAAACTGGCAATAGCCTTAAAATTAAAGCTAAACATAAATCAAATTTATTTATAAATATTTCTTTTTCTAGTCCAAAGCTTAATATACGAATACCAAATACTTACTCAGAAAGTTTAAATGTAACCAGCTCCTCAGGAAGTTTAAAACTTTCTGATCTGAAACTAAAAAGTTTAACTGCAGATTTTGATTCAGGAGATGTAAAATTAAATGATTTGATTATTGATAAATTAAACTGCAAATTGTCCTCAGGGGATTTAAGCGGAAATTCAGTAACTACAACTAATTCAAACTTAAAATGCTCCTCAGGAGATATAGAAATGCTAGAATTTAGTGGTAATTTAATAACTAGTTGTAGTTCTGGCGATATAGACATATCCTACTCCAGTTTTAATAATTCACTTAAAGCCAGTGCCTCCTCTGGAGATATAGACATAAAATTACCCGAGCTTTCGGAGTTTAAGATTGATGCTAAAGCTACCTCTGGAGATGTTGATTGTGATTTTCCCATAATGATTGAAGGAAAACGTAAGGGTAATGCTCTAACAGGAGTGGTAAAAAGCAGCACAAATAGCATAATACTTCACGCTTCTTCTGGAGATATTAATGTGACCAAAAATTAATTTAGTTATTTACGGTATTAAAAAGAACTAGAAGTTTGTACGTTATAAACTTCTAGTTCTTTCATTTCTTTTCATAAAATAATAAACAGGTAATCCCAGTAAAGTTATTGCTATTCCAAATAGAGCATACTTAGTATCAGTAATCAGGGTACTAATTATAATATACACTCCTCCTGTTATGCCAATAAGTGGGATTACTGGGTAAAAAGGAACTGTATATGGTCTTTCTAAATGTTTATGTTTTGATCTTAATATAAATACTCCCGCAACTGTCATAACAAAGAATAGCCACACTACAAACATTGCAAGATTGGTTAACATTTCAAAAGACCCACTTAAAACGTATGCAGATGCAAGGATTACTTCAAGTGCAAATGTATTTAGTGGCGTTTCAAACCTTTTATTAATTTTGCCAAAGGTTTTTGAAAAGGGTAATAAGTTATTTTGTGCCATTGCAAATGGAATTCTAACACCGGTCATAAGGTATCCATTTAATGCGCCAAATATAGAAATCAGTATCCCCAAAGAGATTAAATTTGCGCCTGAATTTCCAAATAATATTACAGCTGTATCAGAAGCAGCTTTCTTAGAAGCTATAACAGCGGAAACTGGCATAGTATTAATTATTGCTACATTTATCAAGATGTATACAACAACTACTACTGTTAACCCAATAATTATTGATCTAGGAAGATCCTTTTTAGGGTTCTTAAGTTCTCCAGCCATATTTGCCACACCAACCCAGCCATCGTAAGCCCATAAGGTGCCTAGTATTGCCGCTCCAAAGCCTGCTATTCCAACTGAACCAGTGGATGATATTGTGCTAGCTGAAATACTATGTGCTTTTCCATTAATTAATCCAAATACTATAATAAGAAAAATAGGAATAAGTTTCGCTACAGTAGCAACAAATTGAACCTTACTTCCAAGCTTAGTTGATAAAATATTTATTAACATTATAAATAATATTAATGAAATTGCCGCTATCTTTTGCAAAGCAGAACTCATTGGAATAAAGTATGTTGCTTGAGTTACAAATACAATTGATAAAGCCGCCACTACACCTGGTACATATATAAGGGTCTGAACCCATCCAAATAGAAATGCCACCCTTTCATTATAAAGCTCTTTCAAATATACAAACATGCCACCAGTCTTTGGTATTGCAGAAGCAATTTCAGCAATAGTAAGTGCTGAGGCAATTGTAATTATTCCGCCAAACAGCCAAGCTAAAATTCCAAAATTAGGTGAACCAGCATTATCAAACACTTTTGATGCCTTAAAAAATATTCCTGATCCAATAACTACTCCTACTACCATTGTAATTGATTCAAGCAATCCTATTTCTTTCTTTAAATTATTCGAATCCTTTACCTCTACTTTTTCAGTTTCTCCAGCTTTCATAATTCCCTTTTTCTCCATCCATAATAAACTTTTTCTCCCATCAAAAATTAAAATTCTACACTCTTTATTATTATTTGATGTAGCTCGATTTTACAGTTAACTTGTTGGTTCGTCAAGATAGAAGACTTGTAAATTCGACAAAATATTACAATTAAGTATTGTTTTAAACTAGAAACTAATAATATATAATTTGTTCAAAAATACGCAATAATCTGAATTTAGGTATTTACAATTATTTATAAATAATGTATAATACATTTTAATACAGTTAAATAAAATGCTTTGAACAGAAATAGTAAAGATTAATGAAATTTTCAGAGAGCCGATGAATGCTGAAAATCGGTAATTTCCAAATCTTGAACTCATCTGGGAGCTGTCTTCCTGAAATTAAGTAGGGAAAATCGGGTTTCTTCCGTTACAAGGATAGATGGTAATACTAGTTAAATTATAGCCATCGAAAAGTGAGTTTTTTTATTAAAACTAATTTGAGTGGTACCGCGGGTTGACCTCGTCTCTATAAACAGAGATGAGGTTTTTTTGTTTTATTTATTTATATTTAAAAAGAAGAGGTGTTGTAAATGTGTAATAAAAAATATAAAGCATATCCTTCAATCAATATGAAAAATCGTGAATGGCCAAATAATCAAATATTAGAATCTCCAATTTGGTGTAGTGTTGATTTAAGAGATGGAAATCAATCTCTGCCTATTCCTATGAATGTAGATGAGAAAATTAAAACTTTTAAGCTTCTTGTTTCTCTTGGATTTAAAGAAATCGAAGTTGGTTTCCCCTCTTCATCAAATACAGAATATGATTTTATTAGAAAGCTAATTGAAGAAAATCTTATTCCTGATGATGTTTCTATTCAAGTTCTTACACAATCTAGAGACCACCTAATCGAGAAAACTTTTGAAGCTTTAAAAGGTGCAAAAAATGCAATAGTTCACCTTTATAACTCAACCTCTACACTACAAAGAAAAGTCGTATTTAACAAAAGCAAGCAAGAAATTATTGATATAGCCGTGCATGGAGCAACACTTTTAAATGAGTTCAGTGCCAAATACCCTGAAACCAATTTTACTTTTGAGTACTCCCCTGAAAGTTTTACTGGCACAGAACTTGATTATTCATTAGAAATTTGTGAAGCAGTTTTAGATGTTTGGAAACCAACTCCTACAAAGAAAGCTATTATTAATTTACCTTCTACTGTAGAAATGGCCACTCCAAATGTATATGCAGACCAAATTGAATGGTTTTGCAAAAATCTAAAAAATAGAGAAAGCATTATTCTCAGTCTTCATACTCACAATGATAGAGGAACTTGCACAGCGGCAAGTGAGCTTGGATTACTTGCTGGTGGAGACCGTATAGAAGGAACTCTATTTGGAAATGGTGAAAGAACAGGAAACTTAGATATAATGACCTTGGCATTAAACTTATTTACTCAAGGTATTGATCATAAACTAGACTTTTCTGATATTAATCATATTGTAGAAGTATATGAAGAGTGCACTAAAATGAATGTGCATGAGCGACACCCTTATGCTGGTAAACTGGTGTTTACAGCATTTTCCGGTTCACATCAAGATGCAATTCGTAAAGGACTTCTTGCAAGAGAAAAAGATAATAATGAATTGTGGGAAGTTCCTTATCTTCCAATCGATCCACACGATATTGGAAGAGAATATGAGGAAATAATTCGTATAAATAGTCAATCTGGTAAAGGTGGAACTGCATATATTATGGAAAAAGAATTTGGGTTCTTTCTTCCAAAAGCTATGCACCAGGATTTCGGTAAAATTGTTAAAGACAAGTCTGATTTGCTTGGAATAGAGCTTGATCCAAACACAATTTTAGAATTATTTAAGGAAGAGTACTTAAATAAAAAATCACCTTATCATCTAAAGAGTTATAGTCTTCAATCTATTCAAAATGTAGAAATAGATGAGAATAATGTACAGCTTCAAGCTAACTTATCTATTCAAGGGAAAGAAATGGACATTCAGGGCACTGGTAATGGACCAGTAGATGCATTTTTCAATGCCCTTCACAACTCTGATGTTAATGGATGCAAATTTATTTCCTATGATGAACATGCACTTGAAATAGGTTCAAATTCTAAAGCAGTTGCCTACATTCAAATCGAAAATGAGGGCAAGCGCTGCTTTGGAGTTGGAGTTTCAGAAAATATTGATACAGCTTCTATAAACGCCCTAGTAAGTGCAATTAATAGACTTAAATAATTATAAAAAATAAAGGAACAACATGCGATTATGTTGTTCCTTTATTTTAACTATTTTAGAATTATGTATATAGTATATCAATAATTCTAAACATCCTCTATTTCTTCAATTTCAAATTTATCAAAACAAATTTCTTCAATAAAATTATCTTTTGTAAATCTAGTCTTTCCCCTTTGATTATATTCCTTAACATTAGCAGGAAGCCAATAAGGCTTTTCAATATCGAGCTTATCACAGATTTCCATGATACAGTCCTTCAAATTTTCTTGATAGTTATCGCTTGAATTAGCTTCTACTAATATATCTTTTTCGATTTTACTATCTACAAGAATTTTGCCCCAAAGCTTCATTGCTTAGCCTCCTCTATTGTTCTTCGTCGTAAAAATCTAAGTACGAATATTTTTCGCCTTTATTACGCCAACCTAATATTGCATCTAAATTTACATTTTCCCCAGCCTTAAAGATTGATTTGTCCACATCTTTATATTCTTTCTTTAGTTCCTTAATCATGGCCTTTATCTCATATCTTTTATTTCCGATCTTTTCAGCAGCAACCATACATGCACAGTTTAGTGGCCAAATCCCACTACTTTGCGTAAATTCTTCAATATGCTCTTCCTCAATGTAATACATTGGCCTAATTAATTCAAGTCCTTCAAAATTATCTGACCTTAACTTTGGTAGCATAGTTTTAAAATTTCCAGCATACAGCACATTAAGCATTGTGGTTTCAATTACATCATTAAAATGATGTCCTAATGCAAGTTTATTACAGCCTAGTTCTTGAGCTTTTGAATAAAGTGCCCCTCTTCTCATTTTTGCACACAAATAGCATGGATAGTCTTTAGCTATGTTATCTACAATCTCAAATATACCAGAATTAAAAGCAGTTATAGGTATATTTAAGTAATTGCAATTATCGAGCATAAGCTTTCTTATGTCTTCATGATATCCCGGATCAGCCAAAATGAATTCAAGTTCAAAATTAATTTGACGGGTTCGCTTTAACTGCTGAAATAATTTTGCCATAAGTAAACTATCCTTACCTCCTGATACTGCAACTGCAATTTTGTCTCCATCTTCAACTAACTTATAATTCTTTACCGCTTTAACAAATTTAGACCATATATTTCTTCTATAAATCTTAGTAATGCTTTCTTCAATTTCCTTTAAGGATTTCCTTTCACTAAAAGGAACTAAAATCTCACAACCTTTTCCTGCAATACCGCTCATATTATCACCTTTCATATTATATTTATATTATAAAATTATTTTTTAAAATAATTAGATCTTATTATTTTATCAGAAACTGTAAAAGACTCATTTATATTTTCAATATCCTTTTCAGACAAACTTTTCTTTCCAACTATTGTACCGTTAGCAAGGAGTGCATAGCTCTTATTTGTTTTTAATAAATTTCGTCCTAAAGCAGTATTTTTATAATCAGCTTCATTTACTCCAAAAGTATAAGCTAAAGTTGGAAGTAAATCAATCTGTGCTCCGATAGTATTAATTTGCTGTCTTTCCATGTTCTTGCTATAAATTATAAGTGGAACTCTTTTGCCATTATCCCACCAACTTTCCTTTTGCTTCATTTTTTCTACCTTGTCACCATAATATTTGTGAATAGATGTATGATCTCCATATACGACAACGACTGAATTATCCAATATACCCTTCTTATCTAGATTATCTAGGAATTTTCCAATTTGTTTATCAGTATAATTGATACTTTGGAAATATCCACCCATATATGTTTTATCAAAGGCTTTATCTAAAGTAAGGTTTTTAAAATCTTTTGGTAAATTAAAAGGCATATGTGATGTTATTGTTACAGTAAACGCATAAAAGGGTTGCTTACTATTTTCAAGAATACCTGCTGTTTGATCAAAAAAACATTCATCCGTAAGCCCCATCCAGAAATGCTTTTTAATTGGAAAAGTTTCTTCATCTTTAAACTGATCAAATCCAAAGTTTATTAATGCATTCTTAACATTCCAATAAAATCCTTCATCAGAATGAAGTGCCATTGTTGCATAGCCATTTTGCTCCATGATTTTAGGCATAGTATTATAAGAATTATTAGGATACCTAAAAAAAGTACTCCCTCTTCTAACTGGATAAACAGACGCATTTGTCATAAGATCAGCATCTGAGCTTGTACCATTGTTTACTTGCTCATAGTAATTGGGGAAATACAAACTGTTTTTTAGTAGTTTGTTTAGCGTTGGTGTTATTTCTTGACCTTCATATTGTTGATTTATAACAAAGTTTTCTAAAGATTCTACTTGAATAACAATAAGATTTTTACCTTGAAAAATTCCTTTATATTGATTATCCGGTAAATTTTCATTTTTATTATCAAACCAAGTTTGTATTTGTTTTTTATCTTTGTCATTTAATTTATAACTTCTATTATCATCTATAAACGCTACTATATCGTAAAAATGATATCCTACTGGAGATAAATCTCTCATAGTTGTATAAGGAACCCACTGAGAATCAAATACTCTCGGACCATTGTACTTATTATCATGAAAATCATATATTAAATGAAAAAACAAAATACTAATTATAGGAACTACAAAAAGAAAAACAAAAATCCCCTTTACTTTGGGAAGATTATCGTAATAGTTTCTTAACAATACAGCCAATACTATCATAATTAAAACGTCAATAATAAAAATTAAGTCTATCGGCCTGGACATTGACATTACACCGTGACCTAAGCCAGTCAGGTTTTGAGTTTCTTTTAGTAAATGCAACGTTAAAAAAGAGCTAAAAGCTCTATAATGCCATAAATCTGCAATCAATACCGCTGAATATACTGCATTAATTACTACTAATGAAATTAGATGAGCTCTTCTCTTCATCAAGAAAGTAAAGCTAATAAATATTATGCTGAATAGAATAAATATATATGAGTTAAACAAGGCAGTAACATCAAAATTTAAAGTCAACTTTGATGCATTTTCGCTTTTTAGAAGATTTAAAAACAATTGTGTCTTTATATAAATTGCAAAGAATACATAAAAAAACATCACATCTTTCGATATATATTTTAATTTATTTTTAAAATCTATTTTAGAAATTTTCTTAATTTTATTTAATTCTGTTTCCATTATTATCCCTCCGACGAATTATGCATATTAAAATTGTACAGTTTATTATAGCATAATCAAAAAAGTATATATAGAAAAAGCTAAATTTTTTGTATACTTCTCATAGTTTCATTTATACTAACACTTTGAAAATTTATATTTGTTGAAAATCGTCCTTCTATGTCTTATAATAAAAAAGATGAAAAAAATTACAAATTATTTTGAAGAGAACAGGAGTGATAAATGTGGAAGTTGCAGTTCTAGTCCCTTGCTATAATGAGGAACTTACAATAGAAAAAGTAATTAAGGATTTTAAAAAAGAACTACCTGATTGTAAAATTTATGTTTATGATAATAATTCAAAAGATAGAACCTTTGAAATAGCCCTTAACAACGGTGCAATTGTAAAGAAAGAGTATAGACAAGGAAAAGGAAACGTAGTTCGCTCAATGTTTATGGATATCGAGGCTGATTGCTACATAATGGTTGATGGTGATGATACTTATCCCGCTGAATTTGTACATAACCTCATTGAACCTATATTAAGTAAAGAAGCAGATATGGTAATTGGTGATAGACTGTCGAATGGAACGTATAAAAATGAAAATAAACGAAAATTTCATAACTTAGGCAATTCAATGGTTAGAACCTTGATTAATAAACTCTTTTCAAGTGACATTAATGATATCATGACTGGCTATAGAAGTTTCAGCAAAGAATTCGTAAAATCCATGCCAGTTCTAAGTGAAGGCTTTGAAATTGAAACTGAAATAAGTATTCATGCATTAGATAAAAACTTCCTAATAAAAGAACTACCAATTGATTATAGAGATAGACCAGAAGGAAGTTTTTCAAAGCTAAATACTTTTAATGACGGAATGAAGGTAATGAAAACAATTTTTACCCTTTTCAAAGACTACAAACCTTTTATTTTTTTCGGGATTTCGTCTTTAATATTATTAGTACTAGGTTTAGCAGTAGGTACACCTGTAGTTATTGAATTTATTCGGACTAATTACATAACAAAACTTCCCTCAGCAGTACTTGCTGTCGGATTGGTAGTACTATCAACTTTATCTTTCTCTTGTGCACTAATATTAGATACAGTGGTAAAACAAAATAAGCGTGTGTACGAACTACATCTAAGTGAAATAAAACGAAGAATTAATCTTGAAAAATAGAAATAAAATTAGGAACTGCAAATTAAGCAGTTCCTTTTTTAGACATCTGAAAGTAAATAACAAGGCAAAGATGCGGAGAATATTTTAATTTGGATAAGGAGACAGAAGCCGCAGATAGTTGTGCTATCTAAGGATTTTGTCGAGGTCGTATGAATCAAAATAGACTAGCATATTGACTAGTTATTTATTTGAAGATGCCTTAAAGCTATTTTTTTATTAATCTTTTCTAATAACCCCATTGAGCCATAGGCAGCAAACATAATAACAAAAGGAATTGCGGGATAAAAATATCGCTCAAAAGCATAAAATGGTAGGTAAACTACTATAAAATAGATTATCATAGCAAAAATTATTGTTCCCATTTTATTTCTATCTTTATTATTATAATATTTTTTAATTCCTATAACTCCAAATATCAATATCAAATAATGCCATAGCCCTGCCATCCAATATTGAACACCTAAAAACTTAGTCCAAATAAATGGCCATCTTATCTGATAATATGTCTTTCCAATAGTATACCATGCAATGAATTCAATTGGATGCTTTGGTACAAGTTTTCTCAATCTATACTTCGAAATTTGAATATCTACTGAGTTATTGTCTATTTCTTTACCAGTTTTATATTTAAACTGCGAATAGTTAAGTCCATCTGTTTTCCTACTGGTCTGATCATAATTAATATATGTACCTTGAAGCATTGGATTTCCTGTAGCTTCAGTTAATGGAATAAATTTGTGAAAAATAGAGTAATTTCTAATCCACCAGGGAGATAATATTAAACAAAATACTCCTCCAACTATAAAAGTGTATTTTATCATTTCCTTGAAAGTGTATTTTCTTAAAACCCACATTAATAAAATAATTATAGGAAAAGTTGCTATGGTTGGTCTAAACAAAGTACCTAGTCCCCATGCTAATCCACCAAAGATATAATACTGGGTTTTTTTTTCTTCAATTGCATAGATAGAAAAATATACTAATAATAACACAAAAAACTTAAATAAACTTTCCGTTAAAATTAAATTTGTAACCCAATAATCAGCAATACATAAAGCATTAATAATTACTGCAGTAACTGCTACTTTGCTGTTAAATATTTTTCTTGCAATGAAAAAAACTAAAAATAATGATCCAGTCTGAACAATTGCTTGAAAAACTCTATAGGCAGTTATTCCACCGTATTTACCAAAAATCATCATGAAAAATGCCAAACTAAAGGGAAGTCCCGGCATCATGAATACCGTAGCTGTTCCAGGATTATGATAATAATAATTTCCAGTTTTAAATAACATCCATGCACTCCTAATAAATTTAACATCGTCATTATCAGGATTGGATAAACTTCCAAGCAACGTAGAATTTCCATATATTATAATGGATAATATGCTTATTAAAAAAAATGTCAAGCATGTAATTCCTAGGATTATTTTAATATTCTTTTCTTCTTCCTTTAAGCTAAACACATGTATTATCCTCCTTTTAGCACTCGAATTTAATTTTATCATATGAAAAAATATAATGCAAATTGACAAAATAAAGACAATTTCTATTCTTATAGTTTTATTGAATTGTATTTCTTATAGTGTTATACTAATGAGTAGGTGTTTTTCGCCTTTATATAACAATTGAAAGTGGTGTAAACATGACTGAAAATCTTAAAGATAAAATTGAAAAACTAAAAACTGAAAAACATGCTGTTATTCTTGCTCATTATTATCAGAGACCTGAAATCCAAGAAATAGCTGATTTCGTAGGAGATTCCTATTATTTGAGCAAAGTTGCAAGAGACTGTAAAGAAGATACAATAGTTTTCTGTGGGGTTAAGTTTATGGCCGAAAGTGCTAAAATACTGTCACCACACAAAAAAGTATTACTTCCTAATATAGATGCAGGATGTCCGATGGCAGAAATGGCAGATCCAGAAACATTACTTAAAGTTAAAAGTGAACATCCAAATGCTTCTGTTGTTTGCTACATAAATTCCACAACAGAAATAAAAGCGTTATCTGATGTAAGTGTTACCTCATCAAGTGCTGTAAAAATAATTGAAAATATACATAATGATGAAATTATTTTCTTACCAGATAAGAATCTTGGTGAGTATATTGCTCAGCAGTTTCCTAATAAAAAATTTATTCAGTGGGATGGGTTTTGCATAACTCATAGAAAAGTAAAAAAAGAAAATATTGAAGCTATAAAAAAATTAAAAAAAGACGCTTTAGTTCTAGTTCATCCTGAATGTGAATCAGAAGTAAGAACTATGGCTGATTTTATTGGAAGTACTGGAGAAATAATAGACTATGCAACAAATTCTTCAAATAAAGAATTTGTAATAGTTACAGAAGAAGGTGTTCTCCATAGGCTAAAAGAAAAAAATCCAGACAAGGATTTTTATGTTCCTGGCAATACTATGACTTGCATAAATATGAAGAAAACTGTACTTGAAGATGTTTATGAAAGCCTTCTATATGAACAACATGAAATAAAAATTGATGAAGAAATAAGGCTAAAAGCTTTAGCTTCTTTAGAAAATATGCATAGATTATCTAATTAATCTAGACAAATATTATAAAATATCTTTTCAGTGTAATAATCTGTAAAATTGACAAGGTGATTTAAATGGAAATGAACTTTGATGTTTTAATCGCAGGTTCTGGCGTAGCTGGATTATACTGTGCATTAAATCTTAGAAACGATTTGAAAATATTGGTGATAACTAAATTAAAAATTACTGAAACTAACACCTATCTTGCCCAGGGTGGTATTTCTACTGCAAGAAACAACAAAGATATTCCACTTTTTATAGAAGACACCCTAAGAGCAGGTCAGTACAAAAATAATAAAGAATCGGTAAAAATTTTAGCTGAAGAATCAATGAACAATATTGATAGTATTTTAAACTTAGGTGTTGAACTTGATAAAGCTGGGGATGATCTTCAATTTACAAGAGAAGGTGCTCACAGCATTAATAGGATAGTTCATAGTAAGGATACTACTGGAAAAGCTCTTGCTAATACATTAATTGAACAAGTTCAGACTTTTAAAAATATAACTATATATGAAGATACTTTTTTATTGGATATATTAGTTGATAACAATAAGTGTGTAGGCGCAGTGGCCTTTAAAAATGGAACTCAATTAAACATAAGATCTAAAATGTTAGTGCTAGCTACAGGTGGAATAGGTGGTATTTTTAATAATTCCACTAATCAAAGGCATTTAACTGGAGATGGAATAGCAATTGCTATTAAAAATAATATTAAATTAAAAGATTTAAATTATATACAGTTCCATCCCACTGCATTGTATGATGAAAATACAGATAATAGGCGATTTTTAATCTCTGAAGCAGTTAGAGGTGAAGGTGGTATACTAATAAATTCTAACGGCGAAAGATTTGTTGATGAACTTTTGCCTAGAGATGTTGTATCAAATGCCATAAATGAAGAAATAAAGAAAACAAATGCGCAAAATGTATGGCTTGATATAACCTTTCTTGATAGTGACTATATCAAAAAAAGATTTCCTAACATTTATGAAGAGTGCTTAAGCAGAGGTATTGATATTACCAAAGAACCTATACCAGTGTCCCCTGCTCAACATTATTTTATGGGGGGAATTGAAACTGACTCTAATTCCAGAACATCTATGAATAACCTATACGCAATTGGAGAAGTTAGTTGTACTGGCGTTCACGGTGCTAATAGACTTGCAAGCAATTCCTTATTAGAAGGACTTGTGTTTTCAAAACGCGCTGCTAACTCAATTAATAATGATATTAATAACGTGAAGATATCACAAGTAGACTTTCCAATGATGCCATCCGATATTGAAAAACTAATTCAAGATAATAAAGAATTAACAATAGAAGAGTTTAAAAGGAGGTCAGAAAATTTAAATGATGAATTATTTAATCATTGATAAACTTATAATAGACGCCCTTAAAGAGGATCTTCCTGATGAAGATATAACAACAAATTCTGTTGTTGATAGCAATTCAAATTCTACAATAGATTTGTTTGCTAAGGAAACAGGAATTATAGCTGGATTAGAAGTTTTTGAGAGAGTTTTTACTATTCTTGGTGACGTTAGTGTTAATTTGTTAGTGGCAGATGGTGATAAAGTTGAACCAAACACCTTAATTGCAACACTAACTGGGAATACAAGAAACATACTTATAGGCGAGAGAACTGCACTTAATTTTTTACAAAGAATGAGTGGAATTGCAACCCTTACATCGAAATATGTTGATAAACTTAAAAACACCAATGTAAAATTATTAGATACACGAAAAACAACACCTAATATGAGGATTCTAGAAAAATCAGCTGTAAAAATTGGTGGTGGAAATAATCATAGATTTAATTTATCAGATGGTGTTTTATTGAAAGATAATCATATAAGTGCTGCTGGAGGCGTTAAAAATGCAGTGAATGCTGCAAGAGCCCACGCTTCATTCGTTAGAAAAATTGAAGTGGAGGTCGAAACTATTGAAATGGTTAAAGATGCCCTAGAAGCTAAAGCCGACATTATTATGCTTGATAATATGAATGTAGAAACTATTAAAGAAGCAGTTCAGCTTATCGATCATAAAGCAATTATTGAAATTTCAGGAAATGTAAATTTAGACACAATCGAAGTTTTAGCTAGTACTGATATTGACTATATTTCAGTTGGTGCACTTACTCACTCAGCAAAGATTTTAGACCTAAGTATGAAAAACTTGAAAAATATATAATAAAAAGCCGCCTTAGAACTTATTGTTCGGCGGCTTTTTTCTCTATTAGCATCTTTGAAAAATCTAGCCTCTCACCTCCAACCTCTAAATTCTAGGACACATTTTTATGTGTCCTTAGTATATTTTCTAGCTTTTAGTAAATAATAAACTCGAAATAGTTCTAAAAAAATAGGAGGTAAAATTATGGCTAATAACTCAAACAAACAACTTGAAGCTAATAACTTAAAGGTGATTAAAGACCAACTTGAAAGTGAAGCTTTAATGAACAAAAAATACTCCGAGTATTATCAAAGAATTACAGATCCACAAATTAAAAGCTTATGCGATGAGGGTTGTCAAGTTCACAGGCAAAACTTTGACAATCTAAAAACTTACTTAGATTCTCATCAATAAAAGGAGGAAACATAATATGAATGATAAAGAACTAACTCACGACCTTCTCAGTAGTGAAAAACAAGTAATTTCGTCTTACAGTACTGGAATAACTGAATCTTCCTGTATGAACCTTAGGAACACTCTAATTAACAACTTTAATAGTGCTCAAGACCTTCAATACAGAGTATTCGATTCAATGAAAACAAAAGGATGGTATGTAACAAAAGATGCTCCTTCTGTTGAAGTTACACAATTAAAAAACGAGTCCAATCAAACAGTTACTGAACTAAAATAAAAGTATTAATAACTGTCTGAAGATAATCTTTAGACAGTTATTAATACTTATAATTCATCATTAAGTTTTTTTAATATCCATCTACTAAAGAACCTACTTATTATATATACTGGATAAGCTAATAATGTGCAACTTAGCATAAGAATCAGAAGTACTTTAGCAAATTCATTATCAGAATTAATAACCTTAAAATCTAACATTAATGTCATACCAGACAATAATATACTAATAGTGTATATTGCCACAAGAAATTTGTTGATTTTTTCCTGACCTCTTGCAACAGTATAGTCATAAAACTCCGAATATTCCTTTTGAACTTCATCAAATAATGAAGGTAAATCAAAGGCCTTTTGCCAACTCTTCCAAATGTCCATACCTTGCTCTGAATTTGTTATTTGACTAAACCAACTAAAATGTGTAAATTTAGTGAATCTACGTTTTAGCACTTCAATTTTACTTCTACCACTTGTCATTAATTCCTGTGAAAATAATATTAGAGCAATCCTCTGGTAAAAAGCTAAAATAAATATATAAAAGTATATCGTTTCAAAATGCTTGGGCAATTTATTCCTATTAAAAAGCTCTCTTTGAGAAGAAAATACTACCCCTGATTCTCTAGAAAACCCATAAATTGAATACTTCCATCTAGTATATGTATTCTCTTTTTTGCCTTTAAAATCAATATCAAAAGTTGATCCATATTCCCCAGGTAATACATACTGAAATTTATAAAACTCGTTTACTATTTCCTTCAGATTCTTATCTTCATTCCATTCATCTTTATCTAAACATATATATGAATAAGTAAATAATCTATCAAAATATATGTTTTCTTTTTCTACATCTTCATATCCATAAAGGAGATGAGAGATAAAGCTTGATAAATCTTCAACACCGCTGAATTCTTCATTTATTATAGATATACCTTCAGTTTTTTTCTTTTTTAAATATCTAGGATTAATAGTTCTAAATTTATAATTAAAATCTAGTATATCGTTAGAATATATAAAATCATCTTTATCTAATTCTGCTTTAAAAACTAAAAAGCATATTCCAGGCTCAAAAAAAATCAACTGAATTTTCAAAATTCTAAAATTAATTTCAGTTTTGCTTAACTTGTAATTGGTACCTTGACTTTGATCAATTTTATAATCAAAACTTACAGAGGTTAATTTAGAAATGGTGTCCAATTTCTTTTTGTAGTTCATATTCTCATACTGCTGTTTAAAGCTCTCAGACCAATATACAGTAGGGAACAGGAATTTCTTAACATAAGGCAGAAAATATGCATGGGTGTTTAAATCATCTGAATCAGTCATTGTTCTTAATTTCCATTTTTCTTCATCGCAAAGAAACTTACCAACGAAATCTTTATATCGTCCGTTAGAAATCAAAAATGGGTATACAAAATATGAATAATGATATGTAGTTTTTAAATTCAATTACATCACCATCTTTAGTTATATTTGTAATTAATATTCTATCATAAAAAGCAATATTTGCATAATTATATAGAGCCTTATTCTTCTTTGACTAGCATGGACATCGAAATGCTTAACATAATTATAGAAAAAATAGCAAGTAAAGAAATCAGAGTGGGGATTTCTATGTTTACAAACAGCACTAATAGCTTGATTCCAGTAAAAACAAGTATTAGTGCAACTCCATATTTTACAAGTTTAAATGCTTTATGAAGTTTTTCAAGTAAAAAATACATGTTCCTTAAACCCATAATCGCAAAAATATTTGATGTATATACAATAAACAAATTAGTTGTTATAGAAAAAATAGCTGGGATTGAATCTAACGCAAATATAATATCTGAACCTTCAATAATAACTAGTATTGCAAATAGAGGAGTAGCATATATTTTTCTGTTTTTATGTACAAAAAATTTATCGCCATGCACTGTATCTGTAATTGGCATTACTAATTTAAGACTTTTGTACAGAAAAGTTTCTTTGAAGTTTTTGCTTTCTTCATGCCTTGTAAACATTTTTATACCACTTACAATAAGCACTGCACCAAAAATATAAAGCATCCAATGAAATCTATTTACAATAGATACTCCAAGAATTATAAATATTAATCGTAATACAATTGCACCAAGTATTCCATACTTTAATATTCTTTCTTGCAATTTTGATTGAATTCCAAAACTTTTAAAAATAATCAAAAAGAGAAAGAGATTGTCCAAACTAAGGCTTTGCTCAATTACATATCCACCAAAAAATTCTATAGCTCTCTGCCTACCCATAAAAAAATAAATTCCCAAATTAAAAATAAAAGCTAGAATTACCCATTTAATTAAGTTTAAAAATGCTTTTTTTGTTTCCATATTTGATTATTGCCCCCATCTAAATGCCAAAAAACTTTAGCATAGTCTAATATTAGACTATGCTAAGGTTATCAGTTTAATAACATAGAAATAACTTTATTTTATTCTTTGTTTTTTTTTTGGATTTTCCTAATAATCAATGGAATAGTAAATAGCATTATAACCAAAAACACTGCAATATAAAATCCTGTGGAAAAAATATCAGTTAAGGAATTTCCTAAAGAATTAAAAATAAACGAGCCTGGAATAAGTCCAAAAGCCGTTCCTATAGCAAAATTAACAAAACTAATTTTTGAAATCCCTGCTACATAGCTTATAGAATCAAATGGTATAAATGGAATTAATCTAAGATATATAATAGTTCTAGTTCCATGTTCTTCTAGTTGAAAATCCAATTTACTAAATTTCCTACCAAACACATCTTCAACTGCCTCTTTACCAAGTTTACGGGACATAAAAAATGAAATCCAAGCTCCTAATGAACCACCCACTATATCACACATGGTGCCATAAATAGGTCCAAAAGCTAATCCGCCTGAAAGAGAAAGTAATGATGCCGGAAACAAAAAGAACGGCCTTATCGTATAAAGTAAAATATAAATAAAAGGTGCTTTCCATCCAAAAGATAATATGAAACTCTTTATTCCTTCTGGCGAAATATCTGTTATTCCATTTACTCTTATAACAACAAATCCAATTATCATTATTAATAAAAGAATAGCTAATTTAATTATTTTCTTTAAATCATTTTTAATCATACACCATCTCAACTTTATTTCGACCATTTTCTTTTGCCTTATAAAGTGCTTCATCAGCCTTTTTTATCATTTCTGTATTACTAATATTATTTCTATTTTCCTTAAAGAACGCTCCAATACTTATTGTTATTTTAAAAGTTTCATTACCTATTCTGAATTCATTTTCCTCAATGTTTTTTCTTATATGCTCACAAAGTTCGTTTAATTCCTCTTTGCTAATCCCAGATGACACAATACTGAATTCTTCCCCACCATATCTTCCTAAAATATCACTATTTGAAACGCTACTTGTCAATATATTTGAAACCTCTTTTAGCACCATATCTCCACACAAATGTCCATAGGTATCATTTACCTTTTTAAAATAATCAATATCTAGCATTACAAATGAAATGGAATTTGAAATACATTCTTTTTTATCCAGCTCTTTCTGAAATAACTCTATAATTAAAGAATGATTGTACAAGCCGGTAAGTCCGTCTCTCATAGCCATTTCTTTTAATTTTTCCTGATATGCATTAAATCTTATAGCCGACTGGATTCTAGCTATTAGTTCGACTTCATCTATAGGTTTCTTTATATAATCAAAGGCACCTAAATCCAAGGCTCTCTTTACATCACTACTATTTGTTCTTGAAGTTATCATAATGACAGGGATATCCTTAGTTCTAGTGTTATTTTTTAATAATTTACATACTTGAAAGCCATCCATACCAGGCATTATAATATCAAGCAGTATAACATCTGGAGATATTTCATAGCACATTTCTATCACTGAATTTCCATCATAAGACGAAAAAACACTATATTCTTCTGTTTCCAAAATATCTTTCACTATCATTACATTTAATTTGCTGTCATCAACTACTAACACTTTTAAACACATTGTACTATCTCCCTAGAACCTTTTTTACTGATTCAATACATTATACCAAAGTTATTTTTTTTCATCAAATAAATACATATTAATTAAAAAGGTTACAAATAATAAACAAAACTAAATTTAATTAATGGAGATAATATAGCACTTCTTCATCAAAAAAATTAGATAGCTGCTCTTTAATGTAAACATTTCTGCTAAGCAGATTTCAGTCTAGCAAAAGGATAAACCAAAGTGCTAGGCTATGGTGTGGCAGCAATAACACCATTTGCAATTATACTATTTTAATATTTTCTATAACATTACTCTGTGACTGTATCTTCTTAATAATACTATATTTTTTATTAAACCCCTTCTGACTTCGTTCAAAGTTAATATTTTCATAAAAAGACTTTATTATTTTATTAATTTCAAATATTAACTGTTTGTTTGCAAAATCAGCATTTTCTAGTAAGCATGACAAGCCTAAATCTTCATTTGTAAGCATAATTCCTCTGCCGGTATTTTCACTTTTAATTTTAATAGCAGCTTTGCTATATTTACTTAGCTTCATGGCCAAATTTATGCTTCCTACCTCTTCAATTTGAAGCGTCATTCCACATACTATGCACATAAGAATTTTTTCTGAAAATCTATTATCTTTTGAATTAAATCCACATCTTGGACACGTATAAAAAATTCCAATACCACTTACCCTAATTGGTGCCGGAAGTCCTTTATCAAGAAGTTTATATTTAATTATATCGTATAAACGATTATATTCATAGCATCCTAATTGAGGTTTATATTCTATTCCATTCTTATCAACCCAATTTATCCTGTCACCTTTATCCACAAGTTTTTCCATAATTACTTGGCACGTATTATTTTCTGCTAATTCTACTAAATGATTTGCTAGCTTATGTAACTTATTTATTTCTATTTTATTATTAATTCTTTGAAATCCATATTTTTCTGCCACATCACTTTTGTTAACAATTGAATAATTTATTGTGTTCTCTAATCCCCTTGTAATACTCATAAATTTGTCAGTTTCAACCTTTTTAGGTTCATCCATTTCAATATTAATTGAAATATAATAATCATTTTTCTTTTTGAAAATTCTAGCTGTTTTTATTGTAGCTGGCTTTTCAAAAGCTTGCTTTAAGTATCCTTCTTGCCATGCCCCAAAAGATAAAGGCAGAATTAAAAAACCTTCTTTCTTCCCATAAACTTTAAACAATTCTTTGTTTTCATTCATATATCTAATTATATTCTTTGAATTATTTTCAAAAGCCTTTCTATTTTTGTTTCTAGAATTCATCAAATACACTTTTAAAAAGTACTTGTTTTTTATAGGATCATACAAAATACAATAATTTCTATTTGTTGCATACCTACAAAAGAATATAGGCCTTAAATTCTCGCTTTTATTTAACAATCTATTGATTTTTTTTAGAGAAAATTCCTCTTCTTTATCGCCGTTAATAAATTCTGTGGTTAATTTATCATATTCAAAATCTAACTCTTCACTGTTAATATAAGCAATGGGGTAATCTGAATATTGTCCTGTTTTAATCAAATTCAAGTGTCCTGCTAAAGTAGCTGCAAAATCAATTTTTAATGAATCTTTAAATGGCTCAACTTCATATTCATTAAGCATAGAACTTAGACTGGTTCCAACCCATTTCGAAATACTTCTAGCGCTATACATTCCATTCTTATCACAATAGTTCATTTCAATATCTTTAATTTCTTCCTTACCTTTATCTAAGAGAAATTGAAATGCTAAAGTGTAATTATGCATAGCTTCTTCTATTATTGATTTTTTTCTCGCACTTGGATTATGAATTTTTAGTACAATTGTTTTCATCAAATTACCCATTTTTATTCCTCACTTACAATCTAAACTAAAAATATTCTACTGTAACCTTTTTACCTAATTGTCTTAAACAACTAGCCATATCCTCTACAAAATTTAATTTAATAGCCAAATCATAAGGAAACCCTAAATTTTGATGTGCTGGATTCATAGCTCTTCCAACCATAAAACTCACGGAAGTACTTTCTTCAATTAAAAGTTTAGCCAGCTTCGAAGCACCATCCTGCTTATTAAAATCCAAAAAATCCGTTATATTACTGTCCGGTGAAATGTATCTTTTAGCATATTCTAATGCTTTATCTATAGTCAAAATGCCTTCTGTGGTTAAGTCTATACCTTCAATTTCCGCTGTTGGTGGTATACCTTCATCGAAATAATCAAAACTTGTTTTAACTTCTTTTTTCAGCTCTCTAGCTACTATCTGAGAGGTAGTACCCCCACAAACCACTTTTTTACCTTCTGATCTTATTAACCTATTTACAATAGTTTTATCTTTTTTAGAATCTAGTGGCGGTCCAATCATCACAGTAACCTGTAAGCAGCTTCTTGCTTTAACAGTTATGACTGTTGTATCGTCTCCAGGTTTTTTTGCATATAAATTATAGCAAACCTCTAATAAAAGTTTAGAGATATTTTTTGCAGAAATATCTTTTCTATAAATTCGCACTAAGTAATCCCTGATATTTTCCCATTGCCAACCAAGGTTTAGAATATGCCCCACGCCTGCATGAATTGCCCCATCACTAACTAAAACAAGCACATCATCTGTTGTAACAGAAAATCTACTTTCTTTTATTAATTTCCCGTTTATCTCTCTAGTAATTGGATCTAAATCTACAAAGGTTCCTTTTCTAAGTCTAATTATTGATGGATTATCAAATTCAACCACATAGCACTCACCAGAATTATATATCTGTACAATAGAAAAGGTTGAATACGCAATTCCTCTTTCATTGCAAACAGGTAATGTGTTGATAATAGTTTCAACACATTCATCAATACTAGAGCCCATGGAAAGCATAGTTCCTATAATTTTACTGGTTAAAGTAGCTAAGATATTTGCTTTTACACCGCTTCCCAACCCATCAGCTAATACAATAAGCATAAATTCTTCGGTTCTAATTATCTCAACTTTATCACCGCATAATTCTTCATTAATTTTATTTAGACTTCCATAATCTACTTCTACAAAAATACTCATTTATTTTCACCAATTTCTGATTGTATGGAGTTTTTAAGCTTAGTTAAAGCTACCTTTGTTTCTGCTGTAGTTTCACCTAGAAGACTAGCAATTTCTTGTGCAACCCTCATTTGCTTATCAATTACTTTCTGAGCAATTCCAACAGTTTCCGAACGGACGTCATTCATCTGTTGCTGCTTTTTTTCTTCTTTTGTAATATCTTTCATAAATACAATTATGCTTTGGTGCTCTTTTAAGTACAATATTGTTTGCTCAACTATTACATCATATTCAGCATAATGATGTTTACTATTCAAAACTTCTTTTCCAGTTTCATATACATTTCTAAAATCTGGGCAATTAAAAACATCAAATACTTTTTTACCAATGATCTCCGAGTCCTCAAAGCTAAATATCTTTCTTGCAGATAAATTCACCTCTTGAATTGTTAAATCTTCATTTAAAGCAAATATTCCATTTGGCGACGAACTTATTATTAGATTTGATATTGACTCAGCCTTTTCCCTCATATATGGAAGACACATATGAAGATCAGCTCTTTTATTATATACCGCAATTGCTTTTTCTCTGCAGTTTGAATACCCACAAGCTCCACAATTAAGTTCACTTTTTTTTGAGAATTTCCCAATTTGATTAAGTATTTCTCTTATTGTTGTCTCAGGTGGCATTACACTGGTTAATGATTTATTAGTAAACTTCTTTTCCACATTTATCCTTAAATCTGCTTCCATACCTATTACTTTTCTTCTAGGAGCAACTTTAGTATAATGCTCTAATTTATCTTTCAATTCAAGGAAGCTAGGACATGTTGAATTCATACATGGTCCTCCAAGACAACCTCCAACACAGCTATTCATTTCCATAAAATAATTCTTAACTTGTCCTCTTTTCATTTCCTCGAAAATTTCAATGCATCTATCTATTCCATCAAACTTTATAAACTTATAATCATACTTCTTATTTACGTCTAAAGATTTTATTATACCTCCAGGTGCTGGATAAAACCTGGCATTATTATTATAGATACCTTCTGTTTCATATTCATATTCATTTTCAAAAGATAACTTTTCATCAATAACCCATTTTTCTAATTCTTCGAAGGTAATAACAGCATCAATCTGTTCATTATTCTGCGTATCTTTATACTCTTCCTTTTTAGCAATGCATGGTCCAATAAATACTATTTTTATTCTTGATCCATACATTTGTCTCATCATTTTTGCATGAGCAATCATTGGTGACACTACTGGAGCTATTTGATTAATTAATTCTGGATAATATTTTTCAATTAAAGTTACTACAGCTGGACATGCAGATGTTATAATATTAGTCATTTCCTTCTGAACCAATAATTTTTCATATTCATTAGATACTCTTGCTGCTCCAATTGCAGTTTCTTCTATATGTGTAAATCCAAGTTTTTTCAAAATACCATATTTATTTTTTTCACTAGTAATATTAAAAGCTGGTGCAAATGATGGGGCAACACTGGCATAAACTTTAAGTTTTTTATCAATAAAACCTTTAACTTTATCAACATCATTCTTAACGCTTTTAGCATTCTGTGGACATACTTGAAGGCATCTTCCACAAAGCAAACATGCATCTTGAACAATTTCTGCTTGATCATTTTTAAAATCAATAGCTTTTACCGGACAACTTCTTATGCATTTGTAACAATTTTTACAATTTGCCTCTTTAAACTGTATTGTGCTCATTTTCTCACCACAACTTTCGTATAATAAACAATTAAAGTGGTAAAAATGCTTTACATTCTTACCACTTTAATTATAAAACTTTGTTAATTAATTGTCAATTCTATTTTAAGCTTATGCGCAAGTATATCTATCAAACGTTGGCTTTAGATTTTTCTTCCTGTACTCCAACTTCCAGTTATTATTAATAACAACATATGCATCAGTATTTTTGTTTCGAATTAAACTAGTAACCCTAGCAATAGTATATTCACTACTGCTGCACGGATATTCCATCTCATACTCTTCAATATTTTTTTTAAACTCAAATCCGGTCATCTCACATACGAAGTTAGCATTTACCTTACTATCATTAACGCTTTTACAATAGTTGCATACTCCACATTGTAACATATTAACCCTCCCATTTCTTTGTCTTATATTTTTAATAAATAATAAGTTTGATATTCTTTTAACATCTATATATTATCTATTTTTTTTTTAGATTTCAATCAAGTACAGGATTAAATTGATTATCATTTATTTGTTTTATATTATTAGATACGGTATACTATATTAAACAATGTTTTGATTGATAATTTATTAACATAATGTTATTCTTAAAATATAGTTTATATTAATTGTAGGGGTGGTAAGTATGAAGACTATATTCGTGTGTATTGGAAGCAGTTGTCATTTAAAGGGGTCATATGATGTTGTACAAGCTCTTCAAGAACTCATTGAAATAAGTAAGTTGGAAAGCACTGTATCTATAAAAGCTTCTTTTTGCCTTGGGGAATGTACAAAAGGAGTTTCAGTTAAAATAAATGATGGCCCAATAATTGGGGTAAATAAAGATAACGTAACGGAATTTTTTGATAATTATATAATTAATTCATAAGAAATAATTTGATTTATCCTTATTTTAATGAAAGGAATGTTATGTATGAAAGTTTTTGAAAATGATGTTCAACTTTTAAAGTATGAAGTGTTAAGAGAAGTTGTAAAACATACTTTGGCTGGTGATTTAGCTTCAAATCGTAGAAGCATTGCTAAATTTATTATTCCTGGTCCAAAACCAAGAATGCGATGTTGCATCCATAAAGAAAGAGCAATTATTAACGAACGTGTTAAACTAGCCATGGGTGGAGATAAAAAAAATTCAAATGTAATTGAAGTTATAAATATTGCTTGTGATGAATGTCCAATTAATCGTTTTACTATAACAGAAGCTTGTAGAGGCTGCATTGCTCATAAATGTACTGAAGTATGCCCAGTAGGCGCAATCTACTCAATAAATCAAAGATCATATATTGATACAAATAAATGTATTGAATGTGGAAAGTGCAAAAGTGTATGCCCTTATAATGCAATTTCAGATGTAATGAGACCATGTAAAAGAGCATGTAATGCAGATGCCTTAAGTTTTGATGAGAATAAGAAGGCTGTAATTAATAACAATAAATGTATTCAATGCGGAGCTTGCGTATATCAGTGTCCATTTGGTGCAATAATGGATAAATCCTTTGTAGTAGATGTTGTAAATCTATTACAAAAGTCTAAAAATGATGATACTATGCATGTTTATGCTGTAATTGCTCCAGCTATTTCTAGCCAATTTACTTATGCTAAAATTGGTCAAGTAGTGTCTGGAATAAAAAAATTGGGTTTTCATGATGTAGTAGAAGCTGCTCTTGGAGCAGATATGGTAGCTCTACATGAAACTGAAGAATTTATGGAAAATATTAAAGAATTTACAGCAATGACAAGTTCCTGTTGTCCAGCTTTCGTTTCTTATATCAAAAAAAATTATCCTGAATTAGGAAAATATATTTCTACTACTGTTTCTCCAATGATAGCAATATCAAGACTTATTAAAAGTATGGATCCTTCTTCTAAAGTAGTATTTATAGGACCTTGTACTGCAAAGAAAATGGAAATAACTGAAGACGATATAAAAGGTATTACTGATTACGTTCTTACTTTTGAAGAACTTCAAGCAATGCTTGATGCTTCACAAATTAATATTGAAGAATGTGATGAAACACCACTGAACAATGCGTCATATTACGGAAGGATTTTTGCAAGATCTGGTGGACTTTCTGAGGCAGTTAAAAATTTAGTAGAAAAAGAAAATGGAGAAATAGAGTTTAAACCTATTAGCTGTGATGGTCTTCTTGAATGTGATAAAGCATTAAAACTATTAAAATTTAATAGATTGAATGGCAACTTTATTGAAGGAATGGCATGTAACGGTGGTTGTATAGGTGGTGCAGCTTCATTAACCCACGGACACAAGGACAAGAATGAAGTTGACAAATATGGAAAACTTGCATTGGAAAAACAAGTAAATGACTCTCTGAGGGTTATCAATATAAATGAAATTGACTTAAATAGAGGTAAGAATTTCATCAATAAAAAATAAAGGCTTTAATGATTAAATTAAAAGGACAACATTATCCTATGTTACGAAAGATAATATAATGTTGTCCCATTTTTTTCACTAAGGCCTTCAATTATTATTTCCAAAATACAACACTTTCAGTTAAACAATATCTTCTAGCTGTTCATATATTCTTTGAAAATCCAAATGAATTTTTTTAAATATCTCAAGTATTTGAGGATCAAAATGTTCAGGATTTACTCTTCCATCTCCAACAGTTATTATTTCGTATGTCTTCTCATGGGAAAAGCCTGGCTTATAAGGTCTAGTGCTCCTTAACGCGTCATATATATCAGCAAGAAAAACAATTCTTGCTGACAATGGAATTGTTTCGCCCATTTTTCCATCTGGGTAGCCTGTACCATCATATTTTTCATGGTGATTTCTTGCGATTTCAGCAGACATCTTTAAATATTCAGACTCTCCTATTATCTTTTCACCGTATACAGTATGAAGTTTCATATATTCGAACTCTTCTTCAGTAAGTTTCCCTGGTTTAGAAAGAATACTTTTGTCTATATAGATTTTCCCCACATCATGCATTTGAGCTGCATTGTATATTTTATCAATAAATTCTTTATCCAAGCGCATTTCTTCAGCGATTCGCTTTGCAAAAGAATTAACTCGCTTTATATGCTTACCTGTCATGTCATCATTAGCTTCAGCTGCTCTCGCCAATGCATTTGTAGTATAGTCAAATGCCGTTTCCAATTCATTCATTTGATATTTAAGCGTATCCATCAAATCCAAATTAATTGTTAAAGCTTTGATTATTGCAATATCGTAATTTGAAACACTATTATTATAATTCATTCCTACTATTGTTAATTTTCCTAAAGAGAAACCCACGAAATTTTTAATCTCTCCCATATTCTGTCTAATAGCTTTAGGGAAATTTTTTTTACTACAGTTAATATCTGAAATTTCATCCATATCAAAGTTTTTACTGAATCCATTTATAGCATAAATATCAAAATTGAATAGATCATCTTTATCTATATTAATACTTAATTTTTCTAGATATTGATTATCATATATATTATATAATGTTGCTACGTCACAATCATCACCAAAAAATACTATCCATATGCTTTCAGGTTTATTAGTTAAAAATAAATTTTGAGCAAAAACTAAGTTAATCAGTTCCCTTATCATAATGGCAATATCGGAATATTTCATATCTAAATATTTTTTTAGTGAGGATTTAACCTCTCCATTTAACAGGTTAATTGCATTATAACTTTCCATAACGCTATCATATTTCTTCTTAAATATAATAGATTGTTTAATAAGTGGTAGTATGTTTTCTTGTAATTTTTCAATTGGAATTATTATTTCATCTTTAATTATATCCATTATTTTTGAATCTTCACTATAAATATATATTACAGGTAAATATTCAATAGCTAGTATAGACTGAATCATTTCAATAGTTTGATTTTCAAAACCATCTGTATCAACTAATAAAGTCTTGGGATTTGTTTTATACAATTCCACCATAAGATTGCTTTTATTTACACACTGCACTTGAAAATCGCCATATATACTATTTCTTATTAATTCTTCATTTCTTTTGTTTCCAATTAGTAAAAAAATAGTATCGCTCATCTATTTACCCTCCTGTATCCTTCTCATGATTTCTTCTTTTGCTCTGTATTGTAACTTACCACCTGATTTTGCAATGGTTCTGCCAATATTTAATATATGTTGCAAAAGTGTGTCAGATAGTTCCGTTATATTATTAAAATCAAAGCTAACACTTAGAGGGCTAATAAATAGTAATCCTTTTATTGCGGTTTCTAATTGAGCTTGATCCTTCATGTTCAAGTTTTCATTAAAACTCACTACAAACTCACCCTGGGTATTTGAAATGGTAAACCCATGCTTTTCCTCTATGCTTTCTTCTTTCTCTTCAACAAATTCATTATTACTTTGATCAAGTACTTCATTTACAATTCCAATCAGTTTGGCTGGATCAATAGGTTTGATAACATAATGTTTAGCCCCATTTTTTAGTGCTTCAAACACCATTTGCTTTTGATTTAATGCACTTATCATTACTATTTTAGCATTTATATCTTTTTTTATAATAAAGCCCACAGCTTCAACACCATTCATTTTAGGCATAGTAATATCCATAGTAACTAAATCAGGTTTAAGTTCAGAGTATAGTAGTATCGCTTGTTTTCCATCAATACCCTCACCTACAACTTCATGCCCGTTTTCAGTGAATATAGTACATAAATTTTTTCTCATAACTATTGAATCATCAATTACTAATATTCTAGCCATTTATACACCCTCCTCTAATTCACTCAAACTAATATTTCCATCAACTAACAACATATTGATACTAAATTCATATTCTCCATGAATCAATTTACAGGTTAAAATAGGAGATTGTGTGTATTTTATATATGCCTCGCTATTAGATAAAACTGCAGGCATGCCTATATGAAAAATGTTATTTGTATTTTCAAATTTCCCAAAAGTTCCTCCCAGTATTGTGTTTGATATTTCTCCGAGTACTCCTTCAACATAATTAATTATATCATTTTCTTCAACATCATTTATCATAAATCCTTTAACCAATCTCTTAGCCATGCTTTCATTTACACTTATCATTAAGATAGCATTAAATGTTCCTTTAAGATTTATTAATGCAGTTAACTTATTTAAGGTAATTACATTCTTAACCTCTACAGCTTGAGCTTCAAAGTTAATTTTTGTCTGACTATAAATGATTTTTCTTGCAGTTTCAACCATTTCTTTCATAAAATCTTCAACTGATACTACCTCGTCCTCGCTATTTTCTATCTTTGAAAAAGTTAGTGTAAATGTTGTTCCCTTTCCTTTTTCACTTTCCACTTCAATTTCACCATTAATAGCTAGAACGCTTTCTTTTACAGCTGCCATACCAACACCTCTTCCTGAAACAATATTGGCCTCTTTTTTAGTGCTTATGCCCTGTTGAAAGATCAGTTCATACTTTTCTTTAGTTCCTATCCTTTCTAATTCTTCTTCTGTATATAACCCTTCTTTTACTAGTTTCCACTCAAGTGCTTTAATGTCAATTCCTTTTCCATCATCAGAAATATTTATTTTAAAGCAATTATTTAAATCTACTACTTTACATGAAATATTACCAATCTGTTCCTTCCCTTGTTCAACTCTTTCATCTTCAGTTTCTATTCCATGGTCAACAGAATTTCTAAAAACGTGTACTAAAGATTTAACAACATCATGGTAATAAGTGGTATCAACCATAACATCATCACCCTGAATATATAGTGGCGAAATACTTTTTCCAAGACGTTCGCTTAACTTCATCACATAATCAGGATATGTTTTTAGCAAATCCTTAATGGATTTATATCTAAGGCTTTTTATTAATGGTAAAATAACTTTACATTCATTTAATGACAAAGTTTCTCGTACTTTTTGTTCAATATCCAAAAGCTTTTCTTTCTTTATATAACAAAAATCGCCTTCGTTTATAAAATCTCTACCAGCATATCCTTCAATAACATTTAAATCCTCAGCTAGCCATGACATTAAATCATGCTTTTTGAGATGACCTATATAATATAGTTCTTGCTTTTCGTATAACCTATTCTCTAATTCATTAAGCCTATCAACCAAGCAAACCATCTCAAATTGACTGAAGTTCCCCTTAAAGGTATGGATTTGCCTTAATACTTCATCATATTTCCCTTTCGTAACCACTTTGAAATCTTGATTTGCAAACTCTTCATATTGCTTTACAAGGTCCCTAAATTCATCTCTATTTATAATTGTTTTAACTACCATTTTTAGTGTTTTGCTTTCTTCATCCATACGTCTTTCTATAATTCGCTTTTCCGTTATATCATCAATTATTACCATAATGATATCCTCATTATTTTCATCTTTAACAATCTTATACGATATGAAAATTTCTTTTTCTAAAACTCTTAATTCTTCTGGTAACAATGTAAAATATAGTTCCCTTTGATTAGTATCAGAATCAAATATCTTTATCAACAATTCATCCATAAAATTTTTCATATTTATATTATCTCCAAATAATAGAGACGATAGTTTTTCTCCACTAATGCTTACTCCAAGCAGTTTTTCACACTCTAAACTATATTCACTATGAATAAGCAAATCTTTCTTAAAGGTAAGAAACCCTTGCTCAACATTATTAAAAATGTTCTTAAGTTTCACATTATTATTATCTAAAATTCCATTTATTAATTCTAAAGCTGTTCCATTTTCATGTAGCGTAATATTTTGCGCCTCTAGCTCCGAATTTTGACTTGCCAAAGAACAAACAAACTCCTGCATTTTAGACATAATAATATTCGTATAGTTAGCTAACTTTTCAACTTCATCTATTGGCTTTGTAAACGTAATTTCAGTTTTCATTGCCGCTTCAATGTTTCCATTTGCAATTTCATTTAACTTTTTATCAAGATCACATAATGGTTTTATAATTACACTAGTCAACATACTAGTGGCTAATTTAGATATACATAACGTTATTAGAAAAATTATTACACAAACTGAAATCAATCCAATATATCCATAAAGGATTACATATGGATTTAGCTTAACTTCAATTCTATAACTTTCACTATTATCAGAGTTTAAGATATTAACGCTAGTAGTTTTATTAATTAATTCTGTAAAGGAATTTAGATGTCTAGGTAACCCGTTAAAATTATTTTCACTTGAACTTAGAGAATCATACACTTGTTTCCTATTTTTATATACCTTATATTGAATTGTTAAATCTGGCATTTTATTAGGCATTGAAATTTTATAATCTGCAGATTTTCCAGTGCTAAACTTGTACTTATTATTTTTTAAAAATATATAGGAATAGCCTATCCGTTTAAACATTTCATTACCATCTTTATTGCCTTGAACAACCTGAGTTTCATTATTAATTACAGGTGGCATATTTTTATTCCTAGACAGCTCGTCACTAAGTTGAAAGCTAAGTTGATTTGCAGCATTTTCTGAGATTACCCTGCTAAAAATATTAAAAACAAAACCAAGTGCAACTATCAAGGTTAATAACATAATTAACAAGCTATAAAAATTTAAGGCCGCTACCATTTTTGTTATTCTTCTCTTTAAGCTTCTTTTGTTCTTTCTCCTTACCATATTGTAACCTCACTTAATTTGAAATTAGTACAAATTATTATAACTAATAATTTAATTATACTGTTTCTAAATGAATACTTCTACACTGATAATGAAAGTATCCAAAAAAATTAGAATATTTAAAAAATTATATCTATTCTGACCAAATAATTAAAATAATCACATAAATTTACTATTATTTTAAAAATCAATGTGCTAAACACTATTTGTCGTGTATAATTGATGTATACGTTTATTTCTTGAAAGGGGACAGATAAATAATGCCAACTATTAATATGCTATCATCTGCAACTAAAGTAAAAGGTCAAGGGGTATCATCTGCTTATCTTGAACAAGTTGAATTAGTTAAAAACGGACTAAAAGATTATGAAATTAAAATAAATTCCTTTAAATATTGTAATATAGCCCATCATCACACTATTGACTTTAAATTTTTCTTAAATATGCCTTTTTCAAAATTAAAAGGGGTTACCGTAGCTTATGTTCACTTTGTTCCTGAAACAATAGAAGATAGCTTAAAACTACCTTTTCTATTTAAAAAGTTATTTTATAAATACATAATTAAATTCTATAAAAGTGTTGATTACTTAGTAGTAGTTAATCCCTACTTTATTGACGTACTAAAAAGCTATAAGCTTGATGAAACTAAAATAACATATATTCCAAATTATGTTTCCGAGGATAATTTTTACATACAAGAAAAGCAAATAGTTCAAGCTACAAAAGAAAAGTACAAAATTCCTTCTGGCAAATTTGTAGTACTCGGTGTTGGTCAGGTTCAAACTAGAAAAGGTATTTTAGATTTTATAGAAGTTGCAAATAGCCTTCCTAACATACAGTTTGTCTGGGCAGGTGGCTTTTCATTTGGTCCTATAACTGATGGATACTTCGAACTTAAGAAAATAGTTGAAAATCCTCCTCCAAACGTTAATTTCATAGGAATTGTTGAAAGAGAAGAAATGAATGATATATATAATATAGCTGATTTAATGTTCTTACCTTCTTTCAGCGAATTATTTCCTATGTCAGTACTTGAAGCATTATCGTTAAAACTTCCTGTGCTTCTAAGAGATTTAGATATTTATAATAATATTTTATTTGATTACTACTTAAAGGGAAAAGATGTCTCTGAATTTGTTGAAATTATATCTAAGCTTGAATCAAAAGATGAGAATTATGATAATTGGAGTGAAAATTCTTGGAAATGCCATCAGTTTTACTCTAAAGAATATGTTCTGAATATGTGGAAAGAATTTTATGACAAAATATATTCTAAAGGTATCAGCCCTAAAAATTAAACTTAGGAGAAACTTAAATGAAAAACAAGATATTTGATTTAGGAGTTGTCGCAGTTTTAGGATTCATTTTTTTATCAGTTTTTATTTTTTCAAATGGTATGAACTCATTAATGGTTCAACTTAAAACTGTAAATTTAAATTGGATACTACTTGGAGTATTGTGCATATTTCTATTTTGGTTTTTTGAAACTTTGATTTTATATATTATCACAAAATCCCTATATTCTAGTAAGTTCCTGTTTTTGAAATCAATAAAATTTGCAATGACAGGTCAATTTTTTAGCGCAATTACTCCATTCCAATCAGGTGGACAACCGTCACAATTATATATAATGACTGAGAATGATATCCCAGTTGGTATCTCTGGATCTGTGTTAATGGTTAAATTTATAATTCATCAATCAACTCTTACGATTTATTCTGTTATTGTTATTTTGGCTAAATATAAATATTTTAACTCAAAAATACCTTATTTTATTTATTTTTGTATTATAGGATTTGTATTTAATACAGCTTTAATAATTTTGGCTCTAATTTTTTCTATTAATGAAAAGATGACTATGACAATTTCATCATGGATTCTAAATGTTGTTAAAAAAATTAAAAAAATTAAAAATCTAGAGGCTAAATGTAATACTATTGAAGATGAAATAAAGAGCTTTCACAAAAACTCAGCCATAATGGCCAAAAATATAAAGATGTGCTTTGTTGCTTCTATTTATACATTTATTCAATGGACCCTATTTTATTCTATTCCATTCTGCATCTATAAAAGTTTTGGTCTTTCTTCAACTAATTTATGGACTATGATTTGTGCACAAGTATTCTTAACAATGTTTATGTCTTTTATTCCCTTGCCTGGTGCTGCAGGGGGAGCAGAAGGAGGTTTCTATTTAATCTTCGGTATATTTTTTAAGGGAAATACAATAGTACCAGCCATATTTATGTGGCGAATGATGACTTATTATATCTGCATAGCAATGGGTGGTATATCAACAGTAATACTTCCTAACATAAGTTCAAAAAATCAAAAACACACTTAACAATCTTTACAGCTTTTTTTAAATTGTGTTATAATTTAAAAAATAGAGACTAGTTTTTCAGTTCAAAGAGAGGAGACTTCCAAGTGGATACAAAAAATACATACTCAAATCCTACTCTGGAACAGTCAAAGACTCATAATTTTCTAAGAGAATTTTATTATATTTTCATTGGACTTTTTTTCTTATTACTTGGCTTATTAAATGTTTTTATAAAAATTTTGCCCTTAGAATACAGTGCTTATATAGGGTTATTGGGCTTTACAAGTTTGACAATAACCCCTGATTTAAGAAAAGATATTAAGGTAAAATCATTTCTCTACATTGGTTTGCCATTCTTATTTTTTATTATTTTAATATTAGCAACTGGTAATGGTATTTGGCACGGAGTATTGAAATTAGAAATGAAAAGTAGCATTATCTTTAATCTTAATGATTTGTTTAGCGACATACCCTATAATGATGCTTCCTTTGCTAGGATATTCCAGCCCCAATGGCTGACCATTTATATGAAAGCAGTGTATAATACAGGGTTTGTTTTAGCAGTTATAGTGCCCTTATATAGAGCAACAATTTCAATTGACTTTAAGAAGATGCTTAGGTATACTTTATCCGCTCACGTGCTTCAGGTATTTATTATTACACCTTTCTATTTTATATTTAGGCTACAGGAAGTATGGTATGTTCATGGTAATGTGGATACACTATCACGTAACCTTACTCCTTCACAAACTATAGAAACTACTTTAAATTGTTTTCCATCAATGCATACCTCAATTTCTTTTGCAATATTTCTTTTAGTTTTAAGAGAAAAGGATAAGGTATTTAAGTATGTATGGAGCTTTTATTGTTTAAGTGTAATTTATTCAACAATGTATCTTGAAATTCATTGGGTAATTGATATCTTTGGTGGTCTTCTACTAGGGTACCTAACAGTAAAACTTGTTGATTATATTCTTGAAAAAGCATCCAACAAATATAAAAAACGGATAACTAACTTTTTCCTCAAGGAACAAACCTAGTTCCAAAAAATAAATAAACCATGTTCAACTTAATCTATTTATGTTGAACATGGTTATTTTTATATATTTACTTTAGAATCACAGGTTTTTCTTTAGAAATTATAAATTTAACTACTCCAAAAGAAAAATCAATAGAGATGCAATATGCCTCACTTAACTCAGTTAAATCTCCCTTTGAAAAAATTTCTTGCGGATTAAGCTCTAGTTCAAGGTTGTTGTTAGACATGTTCACAAGAAAAAGTCCATTAACTTGATTCAAAAACTCGCCTACTGCTGCTTTTGTGTAATCGTCATTATTACTATACTCTTCTTTAGCATACTTCCCTGCAAATTTAATAAAATTATATTCTTCTGCCTCTAAAAATGTGTTTAATTGCTTTACACCTTTTATTTCTTGAGAAGCCATCCATTCAAATTTGAATTCTCTTATGGAAGTAATCTCTAGTATTTTAAAATCTGTATCTACAAACCTAACTATGTTTCTAATAAGAAGAAACAAATATTCCTTATAGAAATATTCATCTGAAGATAAATTAAAATTATAGAAAATATTTATTATTTCATCCAAATCTTCATTTTGTAGAGAATTAAATTGCTCATCACTAAGACTATGTTCATTTTTATAGCTGTTTAGAGCCTTTTCAAACTGTTCTAAGCTCATATAATTCTTATCAACCATTGCTTGTCCTAGTAGTAAATGACCTGATTTTTGAGTAGATAGCAAGATTTCTAATTTCCCATTATTTAAAAAGCCCATATCAATTGCAATTTCTCCAAATTTCTTGTCTACTGTAGCCTGCATATCATGTACTTTATTAACTTGCTCTGCTGTCATAAATCCTGAATTAACAGCCATTACTCCTAGTTTAAGACGTACAGTGTTTTGGTATTCTAGTGCATCAGTTAGTTGATCTCTAGACACTAAGTTATTGTTTAAAAGGTAACTTCCAAATAGTTGTGTAAACATAATTTTACGTACCTCCCTTTATAGATTCTCAAGTATATTTTTTATTGTCGACTCTTCAAAAGGTTTTTGTATAAATTCATATGCTCCTGCTTCCAAAGCATTCTTCAAATGAGTCTTTGTTCCTGAAGATGATGCCATAACTATTTTAGCGCTTTTATCAAATTCAACAATTTCCTTAACAGCTTCAATACCAGTTTTTACAGGCATTACAATATCCATAAAAACTAAATTAGGCTTATGCTCCTTGTACAAATCTATTGCGTTCTGACCATCAAGTGCTTCTATAACCTCTACACAACCACAATCAAGTAGACAATCTTTAAGTTTCTTTCTTATCAATATAGAGTCATCACAAACAAGTACTTTCATCGTTTTTTGTTCCATTATAATTCCTCCTAAATTTATCAATTAGACTGTATCTTTTAATTCCTCTTATATTTTACCATAATATCTTTATCTTTTAACAAATATTCTAAAAATTATTATATTCTATTCATTTATCAAATCTAAAGGTATATGACAATATCCCTTGGGGTTTTTTACTAAATATTTTTGATGGTACTCTTCTGCTTCATAGAAATTATTAACAGGCTCAACCTCAGTTACTATAAGCTCATTATATTTCTTTTGCTCATTTTCTTTAGAGTCTATTATAGTTTCTATATCTTCTCCAGAATAATAATATATTCCTGTTCTATATTGATTGCCTATATCATTGCCTTGTCTATCCACAGTGGTTGGATTAACTATCCTCCAGTACGAAGTAAGTAACTCCTCTAAAGTTATTATCTCTTCATCATATTCTACATAACAAGCCTCTGCAAAGCCAGTCTTATGTGAACACACGTCCTCATAGGACGGATTCTCAGTAATTCCATTTACATATCCTACTTTAGTTAAAATAACTCCAGGTTTTTTACTAATAAAAGCCTCTACGCCCCAAAAGCATCCACCTGCTAAAATAATTTTCTTCATAATCCTAGCCTCCATCGTTTGAAATATATTTAGTACTAATGTACCCTATTTTATTATAATCTTATACCAAATATAAGGGTAGGTTTATATTTTTTCTATTGCCTTAATTCTACTTTAAAAAGCATGTGATTTCTCACATGCCTTTAGTATAAGTAAATTAAAATAATATTTATTTTATACTTGCTAACAATTCTCCTGCTTTTACTCTCTGTCCCTCTTTAACATTAATAGACTCAACTACACCTGAAATTGAACTACTAACACGAGTCTCCATTTTCATTGCTTCAATAATCATCAATGGTTGGTTTTCAGCTACTTTATCACCTTCCGTAACAAGTATAGATAAAACAGTTCCTGGAATTGGTGATCCCACTTCACCGGGATTGGAAGGGTTTGCCATTTCTGTTGCTGAGAATTCTCTAGCAGTTTTATTATTTTTATCTTTTATCTTTATTTCTCTACGGTTTCCATCTACTTCAAATACAAGTACCTTATTACCTTCTATATCCAATTTTCCTATTTCTAATAGCTTTATCATGAACCTTTTTCCATCCGCAACTTCTACTTCACAAATTTCACCTTCTTTAAGACCATGGAAGAATACATCGCTTCCAACTCTACTTAAGTCACCAAATTCACTAATATATTTTAAGTAACCTTCAAACACGTCTGGATATAATGCGTAACTAAGTACAGCTTTCTTATCTGCAATTATTCCATATTTCTCCTTAAGATAAGCTTCGATTTTATCAAAATCCTCATCTGGAAGTAATTCGCCTGGTCTACATGTGATCGGAGCCTCTCCCTTTAACACTAATTTCTGAAGCTTTTCTGGGAATCCTCCCATTGGTTGTCCCATCATACCTTTAAAATATGATACAACAGAATCTGGGAAGGCCATATTTGCAGCTTTTTCATATATATTTTCAGGAGTAAGGTCATTTTGCACCATAAATATAGCAAAATCTCCTACCATCTTTGAGGATGGAGTTACCTTTACAATATCGCCTACCATGTTATTTACTGTCTTATATGTTTCTTTAATTTCATTAAATTTATGTCCAAGTCCAAAACTTTCTACTTGTGGCTTTAAGTTTGAATACTGGCCTCCTGGAATTTCATATCTATATATTTCAGCGGAACCTGATTTTAGTTCTGATTCAAATTGACTATATACTGGTCTTACTGCATCCCAATAATCTGAGATTTCTTGAATTCCTTTTAGATCTATACCAGTATCTCTATCAGTATTCTTTAATGCAGCAACTACTGAATTTAAAGCGGCCTGACTAGTAAGCCCTGACATACTGTTAAATGCAGTATCTACAATATCAACACCTGCATGTGTAGCTAATAGTACTGTGGCTACTCCATTACCAGTAGTATCATGAGTATGAAGGTGTATTGGCATTCCAACTTCCTGCTTTAAAGCAGAAATTAATTTATAAGCTGCATGAGGTTTTAATAAAGCAGACATATCTTTTATAGCTAAAATATGCGCTCCTGTCTTTTCGATTTCCTTTGCTAGCTTAATATAGTAATCTAAATTGTATTTATCTTTCTCATTATCTAAAATGTCACCAGTATAGCAAATACAAGCTTCTGCAACCTTACCATTCTTTAACACTTCATCAATGGATACTTCCATTCCTTTTAACCAGTTCAAAGAGTCAAAAATTCTAAATACATCAATTCCACTTGCAGAGGATTCCTTAATAAATTCGCGAATAACATTATCTGGATAGTTTTTATATCCAACTGCATTTGCACCACGAATTAACATCTGGAAAAGCACATTGGGAATTCTATTTCTTAGTTCTTCAAGTCTTACCCATGGTGATTCATTTAGGAAACGATATGCAACGTCAAATGTTGCTCCTCCCCACATCTCTAAAGAAAATAAATCATTACCATAAACAGATGTAGCTTTTGCAATATTAATCATATCAGTTGTTCTTACTCTTGTTGCCATTAAAGATTGATGGGCATCTCTCATAGTAGTATCAGTTAGTAGCAACTTGTTCTGATCCTTAATCCACTTTACAAGTCCCTCTGTTCCTTGAGTATCTAAAATCTGTTTTGTACCATACTGAACTCCTGGTATTTCTATTTTAGGAACAACAGGAACGTCATATTGTTTCTTAACTCCATTAGTTTCATTTACTACTTTATTTCCAATGAAACTTAAAATTCTACTTTCATCATCTGCCTTAGGTAAAATTGCAATTAATTCTGGGTTTTCCTCTATAAAGCCAGTATGACATTCTCCCTTTAAAAATGTAGGATGATTCAATACGTTAATTAAAAATCCAACATTTGTCTTTACCCCTGTAATATTAGTTTCTTCCACAGCACGTATGGACTTCTTAATACAATCCTGGAAAGTCCTTGACCAAGATATATTTTTTACTAGAAGACTATCGTAATAAGGACTTATTACTGCTCCTGCAAAACCATTTCCTCCATCAAGTCTTATTCCAAAACCAGACCCAGTTCTATATACTTCAATTTTTCCAGTATCAGGTGCAAAATTGTTTGAAGGATCTTCTGTTGTTATTCTACATTGAATTGAGTATCCATTCAATTTAACATCTTCCTGAGACTTTATTCCTATTTGATCAGAATCTAATGAATATCCCTCAGCTATAAGAATTTGGTTTTGTACAATATCTATGCCTGTTACCATTTCAGTAACAGTATGCTCAACTTGAATTCTAGGATTCATTTCTATAAAATAGTGATCTCCATTGGAGTCTACTAAAAATTCTAATGTTCCAGCACTTCTATAATTTACTGATTTAGCAATCTTCAAAGCGTCATTACAAATTTCTTGTCTTTTTTCTTCTGAAATTGAGAATGCAGGCGTAAATTCAATCACTTTTTGGTGTCTTCTTTGTATAGAGCAATCTCTTTCGTATAAATGAACTATATTACCAAATTTATCACCTAAAACTTGTACTTCAATATGCTTTGGTTTTTCGAGGTATTTCTCTATAAAAATAGTGTCAATACCAAAAGCCTTTTTAGCTTCATTTTTTGCGCTTCTAAAAGAAGATGCCAGTTCATCTTCGCTTCTTACTATTCGCATTCCTCTACCACCGCCACCAGCTGCGGCTTTTAACATAATAGGATATCCACATTCAATAGCAAGCTTCTTTGCTTCATCCACTGTTCTAATATCCTTTTCATACCCTGGTATGGTTGGAACTCCTATTTCCTTAGCAAGTATTTTTGATTTAATTTTATCTCCTAACTTGTCCATCATTTCTGCATTAGGCCCAATAAACTCAATTCCTGCTTGCTCACATTTCTTTGCGAATTCAGGATTCTCTGACAAGAATCCATAACCTGGATGAATTGCATCAACACCTTTTTTTAATGCAAGGCTAATTATTTCTTCAATATTTAAATAAGCTTCAACTGGACTTTTATTTTCTCCAATTAAATATGCTTCATCTGCTTTTGTTCTAAACAATGAATATTTATCTTCATTTGAATATATTGCTACAGTTCGAATTCCAAGTTCCTGACAAGCTCTAAAAACTCTAATTGCAATTTCGCCCCTATTTGCAACTAATACTCTTTTAAATTTACTCATATTAATCCCCCTAATTACTTTAACGTCTAAAAGCGTTTTTTAATCCTTACTACTTAGAATAACTGATTCTTCAGAGAAATGCAATATTTTAAATATAAAAATTCATTTTTTCCATGCATAAAGTAACATATTAACAATATTCATGGCTATTCATTGATATTATTACATAAATCTATTGAAATTAAGCTACTTGGTCAAGCCAGTTCCTACATTAATATATATCACTATATTTTTAAAATATCTTAATCTTTCATTTTTGTCCTGTATAAGAGCAGGACACCCCTCTCTTTTTAGCTAGGCTCTGGAGTTGAGGGGTGTCCCGGGTTGTCTTAGGCAACTTTTTACTAAGGTCATACTGTGCTCTGACTTAACTTATAAAGACATATAAGCTTAAAGATACTCTTTAAGCCTGTATGCCTTATAAAAATTATTATAGTCTATTATCTCTCAATTACTTCTTTTTCCTAGCGTCTTTAATTGTTCTTACTGCAATTTTTCCCATACGATTAGCTATGTGTGCTCCCATTCTTAATGGAAGCTTCTCAAAGGTTGTACCTTTAGCATTATACTTTTTAGTAAGCTTAATTGCGTCAAATTTACAATTTGTTATACATTGTCCACAACCCACGCACATTTCTTGATCCAAAGTAACTGCACCACAGCCTATACAACATTCCGTTTTTTTCTTCATTTGATCCTCTACCAAGGTAATGGAGTTTCCTTTAGTATATTCTGTACTATCTTGCTTATGGGCTAATTTTTGTCTTTTAGTATCATCAAATCCGCCAACAGTATTTTTGTTCTTTTCAAGAGCACTATATTTTCTTCTATCACGGCCAATAACTAAACTTTGTCCTTCCCATACAAAACGATGAATAGAAATTGCGCCTTGCTTACCTGCAGCAATAGCATCAATTGCATACTTAGGACCTGTGTAAACATCTCCTCCGACAAAGATATCAGGTTCCTTGGTCTGATATGTAAATGAATCAGCCTTAGCTGTATTATCTAGGTTAAATTCTACCTTGCTTCCTTCTAATAAATTGCCCCATTCAACTGATTGACCACCAGATATAAGAACAAAATCTGCATCTACTGTAGTCGTTTCATTTTCATTATATTGTGGATTAAATTTTCCATTTTCGTCAAGTACAGATGTACATTTCTTAAATTCTACTCCTACAACCCTTTCATTTAGAACCACAATGCGATTTGGTCCCCATGAATTGTTCAAAGCAATTTTCTCTTCCAATACTTTTTCAATTTCCTCCCTAGTCGCAGGCATCTCTTCCCTTCTCTCAAGGCAAAATATATCTACTTTAGAAGTTTTTTCTCGAACAGCTGCTCTTGCTACGTCAATTGCCACATTACCGCCGCCGATTACAACAACTTTGCCACTGAGCTTATCATCATTTCCAAGATTAACATTGCGCAAGAAGTCCACACCTGCAATAACACCTTTGGCATCTTCGCCAACTATATCAATTTTTCTGCCTCCCTGGGCACCAATTGCAATATAGAAGGCCTTGTAGCCTTTACTCCTTAAATCTTTAATGTGAACATCTTTTCCAACTTCAACACCAGTCTTAAACTCAACCCCCATTTCCTTCAATACTTCAATTTCAGCATTAACTACTTCCTTATCCAATCTGAAGGAAGGTGTCCCAAGTGTCAACATTCCACCAAGCTTAGCCTGTTTTTCAAATACAGTTACCTTATATCCGTCAATTGCTAAATAGTATGCACAAGCGAGTCCTGCTGGCCCAGCTCCTATAACAGCAATGTGCTTGCCATAATCATTTCTTTTCTTTGGTATGAAACGAATATCTTTGTTTAGTTCTTGATCTGCAATAAATTTCTTAATACCATCAATATCTCCACTGCTGCAAGCTGACTCACAGTTTATAGGACAAATTCTTCCACATACCGCTGGGAATGGATTTTCTATTTTAATAAGCTCTAATGCTTCAGAATATTTGCCTTGAGATGCTAGCTTAATATAGCCTTGAACACTTATATGAGCTGGACACTTTGTTTTACAATAACTTGTACCATTAGTCACTACATTTTCTCTATTAGTACGGAAATCTGGATTCCAGTGTGCGGCTCCCCAAATATGATCTCTTGGAGAAATTGTTTCTTTAACCTGAAGATCATTCTTTGAAGAAATCCTTTTACCTAATTTCAAAGCATTGGTAGGGCAGTATTCCACACAATTTCCGCAAGCTACGCATTTATTCTTATCGACTTTTGCAACATAGTTAGAACGAATCATATCAGGTGCATTATATAAAGTTGCATTTCTTACCGCATAGCAACCACATGAACAACAATTGCAAATTGCGTAAATATTTTCAGCACCATCAATATTAGGAATGCAATGCATCAAACCGTCTTCTTCGGCTTTTTTTACAACTTCAAAAGCTTCTTCACGGGTGATTTGTCTTGCTATACCTGAGCGAATATAGGACTCAGCAGCTGTACTCAAGTGTATACATACATCTTTTTCAAGATGTCCACAACCTTCTCCCATAATTCGTCTCGACTTCCTACAAGAACAATCCGATATAGAAAATATAGTGTTTTTATTCAAAAAATATGAAATTTCCTCATAAGACACAACTCTAGTATTGCCATCAATAGTTGATTCAATAGGAATAACACGCATAGGTCCCACCCCAACGGGTAGGTTGTGTGCCATTAGCCCGCTCCTTAATCTAGCATACTCTTCAAACCCTGTTGCAATCTGCGGATATTTTTTACAGAGTACTTTATTTCCAACCATCTTTTCAATTGTACCTGGAACAAAAACAATCAACTGAAACATGTCAATTCCACCTACTGAATAGACTTCACAGGCACCTACTTTGGAAAGTTCCATAGCAAGTTTTTCAGTTTCCTCAACCGATTTGCCACATTTTTTTGCAATTTGCTCAATTGTTTGTGGTTTTCTTAATTCCATGGCTATGCCTACTTCTGCCATTTCATCAGTAACACAACATTCCAAAACATAGTATTCTGGTGCATTCTCATCAATTTTAATCATCAAAGCTGTGGGCCCAGCGATCTTCTTCGCAAATTTTATAATTTTTTTCCTTGCAGCCATTTTTCCATCCTCCAATACATCTTATTATTTTGCACTCTATAAAAATCTATCTTTTAGTTTACTTTCACCTCAAAAGGCTTATGTCAATTCCAATTAAATCCTATCACAAATGAATGAAAATGTTTACATTCAAAATATTAAAATGGGCCTTTTTCTTCTCAACTAAATATACAAGCAAAATATATGCCAATTCTTATGCATACTGGTATAATCTTACCTTGGTTGAATTTTTCTAGGCTATTGCTTATTTTAATTTTTCCAATATAGTTTTTTAACTCTTAAAATAATCTTCACTAATTGCCTAATGTGTAATAAGTCATACAAATTTTGTATTTTTAATACATATTGTGTATATTATTTTACAAGAAATTGGGTACGTAAATGCCCATTTAAAATAGCTGGATACTTTTTTTCAAAACAATAAGAAGGCGACAACCACCAAGCAGTGTTAGTCACCTTCTCTTATAATATGCTAAGCTGAATTTTTTCAGCTTACAAATTTACCATCAGGTAAGTAGAAATAATTTTATTATCTATTTTGTTTTCTTTTATTTTTAGCATCCTTTGCCGTCCTAATTGCTATTTTCCCCATACGCTTAGCAACATTAACACCCATTTTTATTGGAAGCTTTTCAAAGGTAGTCCCTTCAGCATCATATTTTTTATAAAGTGTAATAGCATCAAACTTACATTTTGTAGTACATTGTCCACAGCCTATACACATTTCTTCATCTAAAATAACAGCACCACAACCCAAACAACGCTCTGTTTCCTTCTTCATTTGCTCCTCGGTAAAGGTTATACGATTATCCTTATATAATTTTTTGTTGTCTTGTGTATGACCTGCCTTTTGTCTTGAAGTTGTATCATATCCTTCAACAACCATGTTCTCCTTATCTAGAGCATGATATTCTCTTCTATCACGACCTATAACTAAGCTTTGTCCTTCCCATACAAATCTATGGATTGAAATCGCACCTTGCTTACCAGCTGCAATGGCATCAATTGCGAACTTAGGACCTGTGTAAGCATCACCACCAACAAAGATATCTGATTCACTAGTTTGATATGTGAACGAATCAGCTATAGCTGTATTATTGCGATTAAATGCTACCTTACTGCCATCCAATAAGTTACCCCACTCAATTGATTGACCTACAGAAAGAAGTACAACGTCAGCTTCTACAATAATAGTATCATTTTCATCAAATTTAGGACCAAATTTTCCGCTTTCATCAAATACAGAACTGCACTTCTTAAATTCTACTCCTACAACCTTTCCATTTTCAACAACAATTCGCTTTGGTCCCCAAGAGTTGTTTATTGCAATTTTTTCTTCCAATGCTTCATGAATTTCTTCTTCTAGTGCAGGCATTTCCTCTCTGCTTTCAAGACAGAACATATCCACCTTTGAAACTTTTCCTCTAGTAGCAGCTCTTGCTACATCAATTGCTACGTTACCACCACCGATTACGATAACTTTTCCTTTTAATTTTGTATCATTTCCAAGATTTACATTACGCAGAAAATCTACTCCTGCAATAACACCTTCAGCGTCTTCGCCTTCTATACCAAGCTTTCTGCCTCCCTGTGCTCCGATTGCAACATAGAACGCTTCGTAACCTTTCTCTCTAAGTTCTTTTAAGGTTACATCTTTTCCAACTTCAACGCCAGTCTTAAACTCAACGCCTAATTCCTTCAAAATTTCATTTTCAGCATTAACTACTTCCTTTTCCAATCTGAATGAAGGTATTCCAAGTGTCAACATACCACCAAGCTTAGCTTGTTTTTCAAATACAGTTACTTTATATCCGTCAATTGCCAAGAAGTATGCACATGCTAGTCCAGCAGGTCCTGCTCCCACAACAGCAATTTGCTTACCATAATCATATCTTTTCTTTGGAATGAAACGAATGTCCTTGTTTAGCTCCTGGTCTGCGATAAATTTCTTAATCTCATCAACAGCTACTGGTTCATCGATATCTCCTCTTGTACAAGCTGACTCACATTTTCTAGGACAAATTCTTCCACATACAGCTGGAAATGGATTTTCTTTTTTGATTAGCTCCAACGCATCAGTATACTTTCCTAGAGATGCCAGTTTAACATAACCTTGAACAGCTATGTGGGCTGGACACTCAGTTTTACAAGGGCTTGTACCAGTTTCCACTACATTTTTTCTATTTATTCTGTAATCTGGATTCCATTTGTCTGGACCCCAAACATGATCTCTTGGAGAAAGTGTCTCTTTAACCTCAATAGGAGTCTTTGTACAAAGCTTTTGACCTAACTTCAAAGCATTAGTTGGGCAGTTTTCCACGCACTGTCCGCAAGCTACACATTTATCCTTGTCGACTTTCGAAACAAAGTTAGAACGAGTCATATCAGGAGCATTCCAATAAGTTGTATTTCTAACTGCATAACAAGAGCATGAACAACAATTACAAATTGCGTGAGTATTTCCTGTACCATCAATATTGGGAATATTATGCATCAAGCCGTTTTCTTCGGCCTTTTTAATAACTTCAAAGGCCTCCTCACGAGTAATCTGCCTTGCTTTTCCTGTACGAATATAGTATTCAGCACCTACACCCATATGAATACAAATATCTTTTTCTAGATGTCCGCAGCCTTCTCCCATAAGTCGTCGTGACCTACGGCAGGAACAATCTGCCACAGCGAACAATGTATTCTTATTCAAGTAATATGAAACTTCCTCATAAGAAACTGTTTTGGTTTCACCATTAATAGCTGATTGGATAGGAAGAACACGCATTGGTGCCAATCCAATTGGTAGGTTTGCAGCCATCATCATGCCACCTCTTAGTCTTGCGTACTCTTCAAAGGCTACTGCAATTTGAGGATGCTTTTCACAGAGTTCCTTATTGGAAACCGCCTTTTCCATTACACCTGGAACAAAAACAGTCAACTCATACATGTCAATTCCACCTTGAGAGTAAAAAACGCAGGCACCAGCTTTTGCAAGCTCAAAGGCAAGTTTTTCAGTTTCCTCAACAGACTTACCACACTTTCTTGCAATTTCATCAATAGTTTGTGGTTTTCTTAGCTCCATTGCTAATCCTACATCTGCCATTTCATCGGTAACAACACATTCTAAAACATAGTATTCAGGAGCATTCTCATCAATTTTAACCATCAATGCTGTAGTTCCAGCAATTTTTTTTGCTAATTTTACAATTTTTTTTCTTGCAGCCATTTTCAATCCCCCAATATATTTTGTTATTTTGTAGTCCTTAATTGGCCTAATTTTTCAGCCATTAAGCTTATATATTTCCCTCCGCTGCGAAAACACAAATGTAGGTATAATAATATGATTCACAGAGCAGGTAAATAGCATATTAAAGTTATTACAAGGTTTTCATTTAAGATATTTAGCACATCTAATCTTAATAATAAGCAAAATATATGCCAATTTTTTCAGTTTACAACAATAAATTTGTATGGTTTGTTCTCTTGTAGGCTATTACACACTTTAGCTTTATACATATTTTTTTTCAACACTAGAAGAGATATATGTCCCACTATACAATGTGTATGATTTCATACATATTGTATATAATCATACACATTATTGTACTAATCATACACTTTTCATCATTAATAATACACATTGCATGTACAACATACTTAATCTATAATCATTAGTAACGGAACAAAATTAAAATGGAGGCACTTTTATGGACAGAAGTACATACCAAAAATGGATTCAATATCATAAGGATTCTGCTATTAGAAAAGAACTACCTGATATTTTATACATATCCTGGAATAAAAGCTATGAGTTGGGAATAGATGCTAACAATATTCTTCCATTACTGTCAAGTGATAAAGAATTTAATTATAAAAAATCACAATCCAAATCTCTTTATTATTATGCAAATGATGCGATTGCAACAATTTCAGATCACTTTGAGGAATCTAATTTTGGTATAGCACTTTTTGACAAAAACGCTTGCCTAATTAAGCTGTATGGAAACGAAGAATTCAATAGATGGTCAAAGGAAAACAATTTAGTGCCTAAATCTGTTTGGGATGAGAATATTATTGGTACAAATGCAATCTCTCTAGGTCTAAAGTTAAAAAAATCTGTATCTGTAATAGGAGAACAGCACTTCTCTAAATTTGCTACAAAATTTGCTATGTATTTCTCCCCCATTATTTTTGAGAAAGAATCTCAAGATAATATTGAATATGGTGGTATAGCTATTGTATCCTCAGTTGAAAATAAAAACTCAAATTTTCTATTTACAGCTGATTCTATAGCAAGAGGAATAGCCTTGCATTTCTTTTGGTTCGAATCATTGCATTTATTAGTTAACTCTGTGGATGGATATGTTATAGTAGACCAATCAAATAACAGAAATAAAATTATTTTTATTAGCAAACAAATATTTAATTTCTTTAATGTAGCTTACAAAGACATGTATTATAGAAATTTAGAAGAAATTATTGACCCATATCCTAAAAACAAAGACTTTTGGGATATTATCGAAAACAAAATTGCAGTACAGGATATGGATATTAAGGTATCCGTACAAGGTATCTATACAAAAGTTAATTTTTCTGCGCGTCCTTTTTTGAAAAAAACTATCACTTTCAAGGTGTGTCTTTAATATTTAATTCACGAGAAAGGATACAAAAATTAATTTCAAAACACACAGGAAATAACGCTACTTTTACATTTTCACAAATTATAGGAAAAAATGAGAAGTATCTAAATATATTAAGCCAAGCAAAAGCCTCATCGCAAAGTAGTATAAATATTTTATTACTTGGTGAAAGCGGTGTAGGAAAAGACATTATTGCGCAATCAATTCACAATGCCAGTGATCGACAAGATAAACCATTTATTGCATTAAATTGTGCATCTTTCCCAAAAGATCTTATATCAAGTGAATTATTCGGATATGAGGACGGCGCTTTTACTGGTTCAAAAAAGGGTGGAAATATCGGAAAATTTGAATTAGCAAACCAAGGTACTATCTTTTTAGATGAAATTGGAGATATGCCTTTAGATTTGCAAGCTGTTCTTTTAAGAGTAATTGAGCAAAAGAACTTTATGAAAATCGGAAGTTCATCTTCTACTAACTTAGATGTTAGAATCATTGCTGCCACTAACAAAAATTTAAAGGAAAAAGTACAAAAAGGAGAATTTCGAGAGGATCTGTATTATCGTTTAGGAATAATAAGAATTGTTATTCCGCCACTTAGAAATAGAAAAGACGATATACTATTGCTTGCTGAACAATTCATCGAAAAAATATGTACCCGAATTAACAAACCCTTAGTTAGCTTATCCCCAGAAGTTAAGGACTTTTTCTTAGAGTATAATTGGCCAGGAAATGTACGAGAACTTCAAAATTTACTTGAGGGTGTAATACAAATTTTTGATGGTGAAACTATCAGTTATGAGCATATTTCTAGTTATATAATGGAAGATTCCTTCTTTGAAAAGCATGTACCCAATCAAATTCATCAAGAAAAGCTAGTATGCAAATCTCTTTCTGAGAAAGATACTTATGTTAACACTAAGCATATTAGTAATAAACTTCATACAAAAAATACAAAAGAATATCTTATTTCTGCTTTAGCATTAAATAAAAATAATAAGAGTAAAACTGCAAAATACTTGGGCATATCTAGAAATACTTTGTATATTAGATTAAAAGAATACGATTTACTTTAAACATTAGTATTGTGAAAAAGAGGTGATAATCCGCGTTCACCTCTTACGTTTGAACAATTTTAAACATTCAACTTTGAGAGGGCAATCCGTATGGATTGTATTAAGCTTCCTTCTGGTAGCTCTAAAATGTTTTTCCCTGATACATCAAAATCTCTAAGATTATCGTTATCAAGTATGTATGTTAATAAAGGTATTTCATCTGTTAAATTAACTACATTAACTTCTTCTTTTGTCCTCAGTCTATTAAGGATGAAACCCACCTTTTCATATTCTAATAAATTTTTTGTTACTTCATTAATTGTTCTTATTACATTTATCCCTTTAGGTGATGCATCAGATACAAGTACTAAATGTGTAACCTTTTCCATTACTCTTCGGTTTATTTGTTCAATTCCAACCTCACCATCTATAATTATATAATCAAATTTTAAAACTATAGATTCCATTATATATTTTAATAGGCTATTAATTATGTAGAATGAATCATCTTCTTTTAGTGATCCAATGGCTAAAAGCGTTAGATTATCTTTGTGAAGCATAACATTGAATACTTCACTTTCTAAATTAGTTAGTATTTTTTGATTATCTTTTTTATCGCCCATTCTTATGGTTTCGAGCATCTCCTTTTTAATATCATCAACTGTTTTACTTACTCTTATTCCTAACGCGGTTGCTAAACATACATCTGGATCAGCATCAATCACCAATATCCTTGCACTCTTATCATTCATTAAAATTTTAGTCATTACGGCAGATATTGTGGTCTTTCCCACTCCTTCTTTTCCACTTAGTGCTATTACAACCGATTTCTCTTCTAATTCCATATTAAGCATCTCCTATATTCTCTTCTAAGAATTTAATCATTCCTTTTAAGTCATCTACAAATGCGCTAATACTATCATCGTTTATGAAATCGTAAGGTACATTAAAATTAGTGCTATTGTCTTGTCTACAAATTTGTTTTGTGGCTGTTCTAAAAGGTCTCAGTTCAGTTTGCACTTTCAATACTTCACAACTAGTATATAAGCATAATATGTGCCAATTTTTTCCAATCTTTTTCAGTTTGCTCTTACAAATTCATCCATTCAAGTCTATTGCTAAATTATAATTATTTTGCGCTAATTTCATATTTACATAAATTGTGTTTTTCGTAACAGATTTAAATAATATTTAAGGCAACGTGTTTATTTTTTGCACATGTTGTAAAATTTGTTTTACACATTGTAATTTTTATTATACATATTCTCAATACATAAAATACACAACATATTTGGCGCAGAACTACAACAATATCTCGTTACCACTTTTCTTCACTACCATCATCAAATGTTAATAATTCAGGCTTTAGAAAAAAAATAAGTATAATAAAACCAAAACCGCAAAGTATTTCTGTATATCAAGGAATACTTTGTATCTTAGTATAAAAGAGTACAATCTATAATATTACATATAAAGCGTGAAAATTGAATGATCAATAAATCATTCAATTTTCACGCTTTTTTATCTACAATTTATAAGTTTGTTACCTATTAGAATTTTCATATGATATGAGCACTTTTTAATGAGACTTTCTTGATTATCATGATAAGAATTTACCTCCTTTTAGCTTAATATTTTAATTTTAAACCTTGTACCTTACTCTTTTGAACAGCATATACTGCTGCTCCTAGAGCTCCCATCAATTGTGGGTCTTCATTAAGTCTTACTATCTTAACCCTTAAGACTTTTTCTAAAGCAAGTATTAATCCCTCGTTTTTAGCGCATCCACCAGTAACTGTTACACCATCTATTAATCCTACACTTTTAGCCATTCCAAAACAACGCTTAGCAACTGATACTTGAATACCTTGAGCTATATCTGATGTTGATGCTTTTTGAGCTAAAAGACTTATAACTTCTGTCTCTGCAAACACACTGCATTGTGATGTTATCGAAATATTTTTTGTAGATTTTAGTGATAATCCAGAAAATTCTTCAATATCTACTTCAAGCGCTCTAGCCATTAATTCAAAGAATCTTCCAGTTCCAGCTGCACATTTATCATTCATTCCGAAATCTTTAACGGAACCATCAGCGTCTACACTAATACCCTTTACATCTTGTCCACCAATATCTATTATAGTTCTAACAGTAGGATTAACTGCATGAACTCCCATAGCATGGCAACTAATTTCAGAAATATTTTCATTTGCAAGAGCAACTTGTGTTCTTCCATATCCTGTTCCGATTATATAGGTAAGTTCTTCAGGAGTACTAATTCCCTCTACACTTTTTAAAGCTTCAGTAATAGTTGCTTTTGCTGATTCACCTGGATCAACTTTGCTCCTAACTATTGCTTTTGAAACAATATTATTATCCTCATCTAAAATTACACATTTTGCATAGGTTGATCCAACATCACAACCACAATAATATTTTGACATCTTAATCTTCTCCTTTTAAATACACTTATATTTTTATTATTTATTTTCTACCACTTACCCAAGTCACAATCATCCAAAATTAGTAAGCTTGGATCTAAGGGTTCAGAATGCATTACATCTTGCATAAATTTGCTTATTTCATCTCTAATCTGCTGACGAGAGGCAACTCTATTATCCTGTAAGTCCATTTTGAAGGTGCAAACTGGCACATTTCTTCTCTTACATTCTTCCTTAACCATTGCTTCCATAGTCATTACATTTTTGCATCCAACTGGTTTTGGTAATAGAACAAAATCTGGTCTCATCTCATCAAGAGATATATAAAGATCATTTAGATAGTTTGAAGCAGGTCCTTTTGTATGTTTTGCCATTATCTGCAATAAATGACGTTGTGCAAGACCCCTCATCATACCTTCACGTGTAGATGTATCAATTAGCGGCATTGGTCCACTACTTTCAAGGTCCATTACAACGCCAATTCCCCAACATCTTTCAAGCCAGTTATACCAATGTCCCCAAGCAGATGGCGCTGGATTCCACATTATCACTCTATATCTCATGCCTTCAAAGGCGGGCATTCCCTTGGCAATAGCTTTTTTTGTTATTTCTAATAATTTTTTGTGGGTTTTAGACGCTCCAGGTAAACTTCCCATATAGCTGAATTGGAAGTAATGAATCTGCTGAAAACCATCATTACAAAGTGGTGGATTATCAAGCTTTAACATGTCCCATCTTTCAAACTCTCCATTAACTATAGAATTGAAATTTTCACAAATTTCCTTTAATTTATCCCAGTCCATCACGCCGCCAGCTTCTTTTTCTAGGAAGCTAATCATTCCATACAAATCTACAACCAAATGGTCTAAATATTCCTCTCCTCTAAGGTCATAGGGCATATTTAAACAATAAGTTGTTAATCCCAATTTTTCTTCAAAATAATTATAAGAAGACATAGATCCATCACAAGGGTAGTTTGAAGTTAATACTATCTTCGATGGCAGCAAATGTCCAGATATAGCTAGTCCTAATGTTGATTTTGGTAGGGAACAAGTATCAACTGATAATCCTACATTTTCTCCAAGTTCTAGGTATTCTAGGTATGACCATTGATCTAGTTTTCCTAAAAGTGTTCCTAGTTCGATTGGATGTGGAAATAACCCCATTGCTAGTAAAATTTCTGTAGAAACTACGTTTTGAACAAGTATAAGCTTATCTGGATGATTTATAGCATTTATAATACCTTCAGCTTGCTTTTCAACCAAGAATTTCCATTCCTCATGCATTGCATAAAAATTAGCTCCAGTACGTTTTTCAGTATATTTTGTTATTGTTGAATTTACTTTCGCATAATCAAATAACCATGGGTATTTTAGGAAATACTCAATAAGCTTTACAGGAGGTACTGAAAGTGCAAGATTAAGAAAAATCTTATTAGTTATCAACCAATACTTGTAACCTATATACTCTCTTTTTATAGGGAAGGGTATCATATCACTTATGGTATCAACATTTTTTGCAAGTTTTTTAAATTGCTCAGATTCTTTTATTGCTGCCTTTAAAAATTGGACTTCATCTGAACTTGCCATTTCTTTTATCATCTGCACTTTCGCCTTACCTTTTGTCATCATATCTTTTGCTATTTTCTTAGGTAATTCAGATTTCTTTATTGAGTTTATATCTTCATTAACTTCAGCTTTTGCTTTCTTAATTACATCAGAATCCTTAGCTTCTTTCACCATTGAAGTAACAACTTTCGTCAACATGCTTATTTCTTCTAAACTCTTCATAACTTTCTCTCATCCACCTTTCTATTTACTGAATTTTAAAGCTTCTCGCTCTCTTTTACTTTTTATACTTTCTAGAAATGCTTGTACCCTTGTACGAATCTGGCCTTCTCCACTTAAAGCATATTCCCTTTCTATAGAAACAAAGGGCATATCAATTTTCTTCATAATATCTGAAAACATTACTCCTTCATAGCTCCATAAATCACAAAAAACCATAGTTTCAAATATTATTCCATCAACACTATACTCCTCTATTAATTTTTCAGTATATTTTAATCGTTCTTTTCCTCTTTGCATCATTCTTGGGCATTCACAAGTACCTAAATAATACTTAGCTAAATTTACAAACGGGTCTCCTTCTTCCTCTATAGGTTCCATACCAGGAAGAGATCCAAAGCAATATCTGTCAGCAACAACTACTCCTCCTTGTTCTTCAACTAACTTTGTAAATTCAGGTTTATCGAAGGTAGAGCCTACGAACATTAATCGTATTTCATCATCGTTGCCATCAGCTACTCTAGCTTGAATTTCAGCTTTTATCTTCTTTAATGGCTCTATAAGTAAATACTTTGGAGCGACCTTTGTAGCTCCATAAATTTTATGCCACTCAGTTCCAGTTAACTTTGGATTTTTTTCTTTTCTCATATCTCCTATTGATTTCAGCAACATATTAAATTCATTTAATTCTTTTATTGCTTCTCTTAAGGAATCTTCATTTATATTGGAATTGTATTCTTCATTAAATTTAGCTGCTACTTTCTTCATTTCCATAGTATACCAATCTATTGTATTGTCAGCTATTTTAAATGGAGCATCTATCATATGGAAGAAGAACTTCTCATTTTTATTATTTATTTTTAATAAATCAAAATGTTGACCACTTCTTCTTATATGATCACAGGTTGGAGCAAAAACCATAGCGCCTAGAAGATCATATGTTCCCTCAATGCCTGCTTCCAAAACTGATTTGCAATAAGAACAGGCAACCATTGATAAATAATAATCAGATTGTGGTGTACTTGTAACATCCGGAGCAGTAAGCCATACTGGAAATAAATTTCCTGCAGAAAGAAGAGCTTCCGGTACTACATAACAATTAAAGCCAACACCAATTTTCCCTTCCTTAATTGCCTTATTAACAAGTTCGTTTTGTGGACTTGTTAATAGATTTTCGAAAAAATTTAGTCCTTCTAATTTTTTCACTTTATTCCCCTCTTTTCAATTTTATAAATATAATTTAATTATCCTAAATATAAATTTGATCCATTGCCTTTTTCAAGGTCAACGGTCTATCTAAACAAATAAAAGAAAAGGTTTTCATTTTAAAATGATAAAGCATGCTTTCATTCCTTATTAATGTATTAAGCAAAACTCATGCCAACCGATTTTGTTTTTCAGCAAAAAACTATCATTGTTTAGTTAGTTTAATGGTATTACTACCTTACATTTTTTATCTGCAATTTACTTATGCACTAATTTTAGCATTACTTATAATTATTAATATTACATGTTGTAATATTGTCATTACAAATAGAATTTAGTAATTACAAATTGTAATCTTTTATATTACATATTGCCAACTTTATTTCTTTAAATTATAATAGGTCATAGTATTAATCATTAAAATCGGAGGTCATTTTATGTCAAATGACACATATAATAAATGGAATCAACTTCATACTAATCCCCAAAGCAGAAAGGTTTTACCAGACATCTTATTTGATTCTTGGGATAAAAGCTATAGCCTTGGTATTGATCCTAAAAATTCTGTTCCAAATATACTTTCTGATGAAGAATTTCACAGAAAAAAAATTAATTCAAAGTCCCTTTTTTATTATGCAAACGATGTACTAACTACAAATTTCAAACGCTTTAATACTTCAAACTTCGGCGTTGCTATTTTTGACAAAACAGCTTGCATAATCAAAATTCATGGTAGTGAAGAATTTTTAAAGTGGGCAAAAGAAAACAAATTTGAAGAGAAGTCAGTCTGGGATGAGAATGTAATTGGAACAAATGCAATTTCTCTAGGACTTAAATTGCAAAAGCCTATTTCTGTAATTGGAGAACAGCATTTTTCTCAATTTGCAATTAATTTTGCTGTTTATTTTTCACCAATAATTGTTGAAAAAGATACAAGAGACATTGAAGAACACGGTGGAATTGCAATTGTATGTCCAATTGAAAAGGAAAATTCAAGTTTTTCATTTACATCAGATACTATTGCAAGGGCAATTGCCCTACATTTTTTCTGGTTTGAGTCAGTAAGCCTTTTCATCAATTCTGTAGATGGATACATAATAATAGATCAATCCAATAACAGAAATAAAATAATACTCATAAGTGATCAAGTATTTAATTTTTTGGATATACCTTATCAAGACATGTATTACAGAAATCTAGAGGAAATAATAGACCCTTATCCTTATAATAAAGAATTCTGGAATATAATTAATAGCAAAACTACTTTAGAGGATAGTAATATAAAACTATCTATACTTGGAAATCAAATAAAAATAAATCTTTCTGTACGTGCCTTTTATGGAAGAAATTTTCACGTGCAAGGTGTCTCCCTAATATTTAATTCCCACGAAAGAATACATAAATTAATTTCTAAACATACAGGCAATAATGCAACTTTTACTTTCTCTCAAATCATAGGAAAAAACGAAAAGTATCTGAATATTTTAAAACAAGCTGAAGCCTCAGCGTTAAGTAATGTTAATGTTTTATTACTTGGTGAAAGTGGCGTAGGAAAAGATATTATCGCTCAGTCCATACACAATGATAGCGACAGAAAAGATAACCCATTTATTGCATTGAATTGTGCCTCCTTTCCTAAAGATTTAATATCTAGCGAGCTTTTCGGTTACGATGATGGTGCATTTACAGGAGCAAAAAAGGGTGGTAACATTGGAAAATTTGAGTTAGCGAACAACGGAACGATTTTTCTAGATGAGATTGGCGATATGCCTTTAGATCTACAGGCAATTTTGTTAAGAGTATTAGAACAAAAAAGTTACATGAAAATAGGCAGTAATATACCTACAAATATCAATGTACGTATTATTGCCGCTACAAATAAAAACTTAAAAGAAAAAATCATGACAGGTGAATTTCGTGAAGATTTGTATTACAGATTAGGGATTATCAGAATTCTTATTCCACCTCTAAGGAATAGGAAAGATGATATTCTACTTCTAGCAGATCAATTTATAGAAAAAATTTGTACAAGAGTAAACAAACCTTTTGTTACTCTTTCTCCAGAAGTAAAAGATTTTTTTATGAACTACCACTGGCCAGGTAATGTTCGAGAACTTCAGAATTTGCTTGAAGGAGTAATACAAGTTTATAATAGTCCCGTTATATATTACGAGCATATTTCAAACTATATAATGGAGGATTCCTTATTTGAAAAAAGCCCTGTAGTTTCAAATAAAAAAGAGGAAGAAATTAATACAAAAATGCCTTCTGACGCTTTTATCTCAGATTATAGGCCTGTCCACACCAAAGACTATCTGATTCACGCTTTGGAATTTAACAAGTATAATCGAACTAAGACAGCAGAATATTTAGGCATATCCAGGAACTCTTTATATGTAAAATTGAAAAAATATAATATAAAATAATTTCTACAACTTTACTCATAATAAAAAGAGTTGCCTTAAGGTGATTAATTGTTCACTTTAAGGCAACATTTTTATATATTTAATCCAGTTTGTTATTCTACTTTTGGTTTCAGTGAAGAAACTATTCCTCTATAGCTCGGTTCAATTGCACGTATAAGTTTTTCATCTAATTTAAATTTGTAAGTAGCATAACCTACTGCATTTCCAATTAGAAATACTTTTACTGTTCTTTTAATTAGTCTTATCATTCAATACTGTTACTACAAAGTAACAGCTTTCACCTCCTTATAATTTGAAATTTTACCAGTGCCCTTCACCATCATCAATTATTAACAAACTTTCATCTAAAGGTGTTGCATGCATTACTTCTGTCATAAACTTGCTTATTGAATTTCTTATATCCTGACGTGAAGCTACTCTGTTATCAAGTAATTCATATTTAAATAAGCAAAGAGGTACATCCATTTTCTTTAAGCCTTCTCTCATAACTGATTCCATTGACATACTGTTTTTGCAACCAACATGAGCAGGATATAATACAAAGTCTGCTTTGTAATCTTTTATTGAAGTATAAAGATCACCTAGTAAGTTCGCTGCAGGTCCTCTAGTGTGTTTTGCCATAGTTCCCCACATGTAACGTCTTCCAAGTCCTTTTAACATTGTTTCATTACTTGAGGTATCAATAAATTCCATACTACCGCAAGTTTCCAAATCCATTACTACTGCTATTCCCCAACATCTTTCAAGCCAATTCCACATGTGACCATAGCCTGATGGAGGTGGATTCCACATTATTGTACGATATTTCAAATTAGGGAATGATGGCTGTCCTTTTGCCTTAGCTTTTTTAGCCATTTCTAATAATTTTCTATGATGCTTAGTTGTCTCTTCAGTACCTGAAGATACATTTAAATTCCAATAGTGCGCAAACCATACTGCATCATTTGTCAAAGGTGGATTGTCTAATTTAATTAATTCCCATCTTTCAAGTTCAATTTCAGCTAATTCATTGTAATTTTTACATACTTGTTTTAATCTATCCCAATCCATTTTGTGGCCTGTATTCTCTTCTAAAAATTCAACTAATCCTTGTAAATCTGCTGCAAATGCAACTTGACTTTCATCATCTCTAAAATTGTACGGAACACTCAAACGATAGGTTGGAACGTCTCCTAACCTCTCCTGTATTGTTTCATAAGAAGCCAAACCACCATCACAAGGTAAATTAGAAGTTACCATACAACATGCATCTGGTATTTCATCCAATAAAGAAACTCCTGTAGTGAATCTTGGTAACCCACAAGTATCTAATGCCAATCCTTTATCTTCTGCTGCATCAAGATATCTTAATCCAGTAAATTGGTCTAATTTAGGCAGAATTGCTCCTGGAGTCTCTACAACTAAACCATGTAAATCCATTCCAATTAATATTTCTTTTGGTACCATATTTTCCATAAGTACAACTTTATCTGGATTTGCAAGACCATATCCGATCATATCACAAGTTTCTTTTATTATATATGTTATTTGTGAATTAACTTGAGCTACATTAGCACCCGTACGTTTATCTAAATACATAGCTCTCATGCCATTAATTTTCATCAAGTCAAAAATCCAAGTATACTTAAGCATACCAGCAACTACTGGAATTGGGTCAACCATAGCCATTTTACTAATTAAAAACCAATTTATACACCAATGCTTATAATTGTTGTACTCTAACTTTAATTTTTCAGGTGTCAAATCTGATATAGTATCCAACTTAGCTTTAAATTTTTTAACTGGTTCTGCTTCTTTTGCTACTGTTGCAATAAATTGAGCTTCATCTGAATTTAACATTCCTTTTATGAGTTGAACTCTAGTTTTATGACATACTACTAAATCTTGTAATATTTTTTTAGGCATTTCAGAACCAGTTATATTTTTAAGATCATTTTTTATATTTTCTTTTGCATTCATTGATATTTCAGACTCTCTTGCATCTTTTACCATTGCACTTACAATCTTGCCAAGCATCTTGATTTCATCTAAATTCTTCATAATATCCACCTTTCTATCTTATTTATTTATTAATTCTAAATCCCTTCTACTTGTAATGCTTTCTAGGAATGCTTGTATACGCGTACGAATTTGACCTTCTCCTGTAATAGCATATTCTCTTTCAATCTTTACTACAGGGATATTGCTATCTTTCAAGTGATCGATATATGTTATACCTTCATATGACCATAAATCACAGAATTTCATTGTTTCAAAAATAATTCCTTCAACGCCATATTCTTTAACTATTTTTTTACTATAATCTACTCTATCCTTTCCTTGTCCCATCATTCTAGGGCATTGGCATGTTTCCATGTAATATCTCGCCATGTTTATATATGGATCTCCTTCTTCTGGTATGGGCTCCATTCCTGGAAGCGAACCAAAACAGTATCTATCAGCAACTACTAAAGCGCCTTGTGCTTCAACTAATTCTGTAAATTGTGGATTATCAAAAACTGGTCCAACTAGCATTAATCTAACTGCATTTCCTGCTACAGATTTTCTAGTTTCTAATTCAGCTTTTAATTTTTTAAGTGGTTCTATAAGCATGTCTTTTGGAGCTACTCTAGTTGCCCCAAATACGATGTGAAATTCAGTACCAGTTATCTTTGGCTCATTTCCTTTTCTCATATCAGCAATAGATTGCATTAATTTATTGAATTCATTAAGATCTTTAATAGATTTTTTTAGTGTTTCTTCATTTATATTTGCATTATACGTTTCATTTAACTTTGATGATAATTTCTTTAAGTCTTTAACTAACCATTCAATACCTGCATCATTAACCTTATTAAATGTATCTATCATGTATACAAAAAACTTTTCATTATTAGGTACACAGTTCTGTATTTCGAAATGCTGACCAGCCCTACGAATATGATCACAACTGGGGGCAAAAACCATTGCTCCTAAAAAGTCAAACTCTCCATCGATTCCAGCTTGTAATAAAGCCTTTGAATAAGAACAAAGTAAATTTGATAAAGCATAATCGGCTTCAGGTGTACTTGTAACTTCTGGCGCTCTCATCCATAAAGGAAATAAATTTCCTGCAGAAATAAGTGGTTCCGGAACTACATAACAGTTATATCCTATAGCAGTTCTACCCTGTGCAATTGCCTTATCCACCAGCTCATTTTGTGGTTTTTCCATAATATCTTCAAAAAATTTTAAACTCTTTAATTTTTCCACCAAATTCCCCTCTTTTCTTATAATAATTATTATCCATGTTTCATTTTATAAAAAACTTTTGTAGTATTAAAAATTTCAAAAGCTATTTATTTTCCATTTCTTGGTTTTAGAGAAGCAACTAGCTCTCTATAATATGGCTCAATGAATCTTATAAGCTTTTCATCCAATTTTAATTTGTAAACTGTGTACCCAATTGCATTTCCAACTACAAATAATTTCACGGTTTTTTTAGCTAACTTAAACATTAATAATCTCTCCCTTATTTTTTATATTTTTGATTTTATAAACCTTTAACATGGCTCTTTTGGTGAGCATATACTGCAGCACCTAATGCACCCATTAGTTGAGGATCAATAGTAAGCCTTACAATTTTAACTCTTAATACTTTTTCAAGTGCTATTACTAAACCATCATTTTTAGCACATCCACCAGTTATAGTTACTGCTTCAACTAACCCTACACTTTTAGCCATTCCAAAACAGCGTTTAGCAACTGACATTTGTATTCCTGCAGCAATATCAGCAATTGATTTTTTCTGAGCTAAAAGACTTATAACTTCCGTTTCTGCAAATACACTGCATTGTGAAGTAATTGAAATATTTCTTGTAGCTTTAAGTGATAAAGATGAGAATTCCTCTACTGGTACATCCAGCGCCCTAGCCATTAATTCGAAAAATCTACCTGTTCCTGCTGCACATTTATCATTCATTCCAAAATCTTTTACTGAACCATCTGCATCAACACTTATACCTTTTACATCTTGTCCACCAATGTCTATTATAGTTCTAACTGCTGGGTTAACTGTATTTACTCCCATAGCATGACAGCTAATTTCTGAAATATTTTCATTAGCTAATGCAACTTGCGTTCTTCCATAACCTGTTCCAATTATGTATGTAAGGTCCTTTGTTTCTTTAAGATCACTTATATCCTTTATAGCTTCCTCAATAGCTGATTTAGCAGACTCACCAGGATCAATCTTACTTCTAACAGTTGCACTTGAAACTATTTTCTTGTCTTCACCTAAAATAACACATTTTGCATATGTTGAACCTACATCACATCCGCAATAATACTTTGACATTTTTATCTTCTCCTTTCTCATATCCTATTGCTATACTATATAGTTACCTTTTACCAGCCACTATCATCAATCTGAAGTAAGCTAGCATCCAAAGGTTCAGCGTGCATTACTTCTGTCATAAACTTACTTATCTCGTTTCTACACTGTTGTCTAGAGGTAATTCTCATATCATTTAGTTCCATTCTCCATCCGCAAATTGGTAAATTTCTCTTTTTAGCTATTTCTCTAAGTGTAGAATCCATTGACATCATGTTTTTACATCCTACAAGTTGAGGAATAATAATAAAGTCTGGTCTGTAATCGTCTATAACTTGAATGTAATCTTCGATACAATTGCTCGAAGGTCCTAACGTATGTCTAATCATTAGCTGACGCATATACCTTTTTCCAAGTCCCTCCAACATAGTTTCAGGTGTAGTTGTATCTATATGGAATTTTGCTCCATATGTTTCCATATCCATTAATACAGCTATTCCCCAACATCTTTCAAGCCATCCAGACCAATGAGTCCAACCTGAAGGTGGCAGGCTCCAAACTATAGCACGGTATCTCATAGTATCAAAACAAAGCTTTCCTTTGAGCACATTTTTTCTCATTGTGTCTCTAAACCATCTATAATTTTTAAGAGTTTCTTCTTTATGATTGAAATATGCGAAAGTAAAGAATTGGAGTTGTTGAATTGCATCTCCAGAAACAGATGGCTTATCCAACTTTGCCATCTCCCACTTCTCCATTTCTATATCAACCAATTCATTGTAAATATCACATATATGTCGAAGTCTGTCCCAGTCCATTCTTCCTGGAGTTTTTTCCTCTAAGAATGCAATTTGACTTTTTAAACCATCTACTAAAACTGGTAGATACTCATCACCTCTAAGGTTATAAGGAAAATCCAAATAATGAACTGGCAGTTTGCATCTATTCTCAATATAATTGTATATTGAAAAACCACTGTCACAAGGATAGCTTCCCGCTATAAGTGCTAATCCAGGCATTATTTCATTTCTAAGAGCAAATCCTGCAGCTACTTTAGGTAACGCACATGAGTCTACTCCAACTCCATGAGCATGAGCTTCATCAATATATTTTGAAACTGACCATTGATCAAGTTTAACCATTATAGAACAAAACTCTATAGGGAAACTATATAACCCCATTCCACTAATTATCTCTGCTCCGAAAGTGTACTCCTGCATTATAAACATATCTGGATGATTTAACATATCTGCAATTTGAGTGCACTGTGCCTTAATAACCCACTTAAATGAATGAGACATATATTGATGGTTTGCTCCAGTTCGGCCTTCTAAAGAATGCCCTATAAATCCGTTACATTTAACAAGCTCAAACATCCATTCATATTTAAGAAAATATTCCATTAACTTTACAGGATTAACAGATAAAACGAATTTAATCAAAGTAATATAATTTTGCACCCAAACATCATAATTAATGACTTCTCTTTTTATTGAGTAAGGTACCATCTCGCTTACAACTTCAACCTTCTGGCTTAAAGTTGCTATCTTACCGGCAATTTTCTTTCCCTGCTCAGATTCTTTCACCACTGTTTTGATAAATCCTACTTCATCAGAATTTAACATTTCCTTTATTAATTGTTTTCTAACTTTATGCGCTGTAAATATATCTTTTATCAATTTTTTTGGTAGTTGCGTGCTTCTAAGTTTATTAATATCTTCTTTTAATTGTGACTTAGCTTTCTTTGAAATATCAGTATTTTTTGCTTCGTTTACCATCCCTCCAATAACCTTTGTAAGCATAGTAATCTGTTCGTTCATAATTTTCCTCCTTTCTGATTTGCCTATTATAATAACGCTTTAGCCTTTTTTTGATCTATACTTTCCACAAAAGCCTGAACCCTTGTAGCAATTTGTCCTTCTCCTGTTACCGCATATTCTCTTGAGATATTAACAATAGGCATATTTGCATTTTTCATATCATCTATATAGGTTAACGATTCAAATCCCCATAAATCACAGAAGGTTACTATTGTAAAAATTACACCTTCTACTTTAAATTCCTTAATCAAATCTAAAGAATAATTTTTTCTTTCTAAACCTTTTCCTATCATTCGTGGACACTTGCAAGTTTTAAGATAATGATCTGCTAAGTTTTGGAATGGATCTCCTTCTTCTTTGATCGGTTCCATACCTGGAAGAGAACCAAAACAATGCCTATCAGCAACAACTATAGTTCCTTGTGCTTCAATCAATTTAATTAATGCAGGTTTATCAATTGTTGAGCCAACTAACATTACTCTTTTTTTATCATTCTTTTCTTCTTTTCTAGCTTCTATTTCCTCTTTAATTGCTTTTAAAGGTTCAATAAGCAAATACTTAGGTGCAACTTTAGTAGCTCCATAAATTGTGATCCATTCTGTTCCAGTTATTTTAGGGTTGTCGCTCTTTCTCAAATCACTAATTGACCTCACCAATTCATTAAATTCATTAAGTTCTTTTATTGCTTGTCTTACTGTATCCTCATTTATATTTGCATCATAAGTTTCATTCATTTTTGTTGCAAATTTCCTCATATCATCTGCACACCACTTGTTGTTTACTGGAGTTTCCTTATGAGGAGCTTCTAATTGATATATAAAAAATTTCTGGTTTTGGAAATTTACTTTAGATATTTCTAATAAATGACCTCCTCTTCTTATCTGGTCACAAGAAGGGCTAAAAAGCATTGCACTGCAAAAATCATATCCACCATTAAATCCCTCTTGAAAAATCGATTTAGTATAGGTACAAAGCACGTTTGATAGATAATAATCTGCTTCAGTCGTATCGGTAACATTTGGTGCTGTTAGCCAAACTGGAAATACATTTCCAGCAGAAACTAATGGCTCAGGTGCTAGCCAGCAATTTATACCTATAGCTTTTTTACCCTGCCTTATTGCTTTATCCACTAATTCGTTTTGTGGACTTTCCAAAAGATTTTCGAAAAACTTTATTCCCCTTAATTCTTCCACTAAGTTCACCTCTTTCAATCTGTTCTAAATAATTCACTTCTAGTTCGTAATAAAAAAATAGGACATATTCTTTGTATATCTAGCTATTGATCCCATGCCTTAAAAAGGTCCCAGGTCAATTAATTTTTGTAAATACTAAAAAATAATAAAATATGTCCTTACTTTTATTTCCTAGACCTTGCCCTTCTTATAATGCTATATTTTTAAATATATGCTTATAGATTTGTAAATATTTACACTGATTTATTAAGCACCTTTCATGCCAACCTTATATGTATTCGTTTTCATATTTTTATAAAAGTCCTCTAAGTTCAACAATGATAACACCTTACAATCGAAATAATTATTTTAAAATTATTTATTATACTTGCACACTACTGAATACTTTTTGTTTATTGGTAAAATAACTTTACACATTAAGCAAAATTATTTACACATTGTGTAAATAATTTTACACGTTGCATAATATTTACAATTGAACTATAATAGGCTTAAAATTAATATATTTTCTGGAGGGAATATAATGATCACTAGTACATATCTTGAATGGACTGAACTTCACAATAGTCCCAATCTCCGTGATAAACTACCTAATGTATTATATTGTTCTTGGGAAAAGAGCTATGCCTTAGGTATAAATCCGAGTGATAGCGTTCCTTTAAGCTGTACTAAGGAAGAGTTAAAGAAAAATAAAGAAATTTGGAAAAGCCTTAAATATTATGCTAATGATGTTCTAACAACAACAGTCTCTAAACGTTTTGACAACTTTAATTTTGTATTAGGACTTTTTGATAAGAACGGCTGCCTAATCAAACTTTATGGGGATGAAGAATCACTTTATTGGGCAAATAATAATAACTTAATAAATGAAACCATCTGGGATGAAGATATAATTGGTACAAATGCTGTTTCATTAGGTCTTAAATTAAGAAAATCTATATCAGTAATAGGAACTCAACATTTTTCAAAATTTGCTATAAATACTGCTATGTATTTTTCTCCGATTATTTTTGAAAAAGATAGAAACTGCGACAATTCAAATAATGACAACGACGATAATAGTGAGTATGGTGGAATTGCTATTATTATACCTGTAGAAAATTGCAATTCTTGTTTTACAATTACGGCTGAATCTATAGCGAGGGGAATAGCTTTACACTTTTTCTGGTTTGAATCAGTCAATTTATTTCTTAATTCTGTAAACGGTTACTTAGTAATTGACCAGTCTGATAATAAGAACATAATTATGTTTATAAGTAATCAAATATTTAATTTTTTTAAAATTCCATTCAAAGATATGTACTATAAAAATTTAGAAGAAATTATTGATCCTTATCCTAAAAATAAAGACTTTTGGTTAATATTAAATAATAAAACTATGGTGGAAGATATCGATATAAACCTATCTATTCAAGGTACCCAGGTAAAGTCGAATTTTTCTATGAGGCCTTTTTATGGTCGTAACTTTCATATTGAAGGTGTCTCACTTATATTTAATTCACGTGAAAGAATCCAGAATTTAATATCGAAGCATACTGGAAATAATGCTACTTTTACATTCCCACAGATTATTGGTTATAATGAAAAATATTTAAACATACTAAATCAGGCTAAAGCTGCTTCGAATAGTAATATTAATATATTATTACTAGGAGAAAGTGGAGTTGGAAAAGATATCATTTCTCAATCAATTCATAACGCTAGCGAAAGAAGGAATAAACCTTTTGTTGCGTTAAACTGCGCTGCTTTTCCTAAAGATCTAATTTCAAGTGAACTTTTTGGATATGAAGAAGGCGCTTTTACAGGTTCAAGAAAGGGTGGGAATCTAGGTAAATTTGAATTAGCAAATCACGGAACAATATTCCTTGATGAAATTGGAGATATGCCTTTAGATTTGCAAGCTATTCTCTTAAGAGTACTTGAGCAAAAAAGTTTTATGAAAATTGGTAGTAATTTATCCACCAATATAGATGTAAGAATTATTGCAGCTACAAATAAAAACTTAAAAGAAAAAATACAAACTGGTGAATTTAGAGAAGATCTTTATTATAGACTTGGAATAATAAAATTAATTATTCCACCGTTAAGACATCGGAAAGATGATATTCTTTTGCTTGCTGAGCAGTTTATAGAGAAAATTTGTAAGAGAATAAACAAACCCACCGTTAGCTTATCCCCTCAAGTTAAAGAATTTTTTATTGACTATCATTGGCCTGGAAATGTAAGAGAGTTGCAAAACTTACTTGAAGGTGTAATACAAATTTATGACAGCCCAGTGATAAATTATGAACATATTGCTAATTATATTATGGAAGAACCTATAATCGAAAAAAATGTGATAATTCCGACTCATAGAATAGAAGAACCAAGTAAGGTAATCATTTCTGATTTAGATTTTAATCAACCAAATATTAAATCAAATAAACCAGATACAAAGGAATATATCCTTCATGCATTAGAGCTGAACAAGAATAATAAATCTACAACAGCTAAATATTTAAATATTTCTAGAAAAACCTTATATAACAGATTGAAAGAATATAATTTATTGTAATTCAAAAAAGCTATCTAGCTATAAAAATTAATTTCTATAGTTAGATAGCTCTTTTATTTGTCAAATTGACCTTCTTTTGCTTCCATAAATTTATTAAACATCATGGTATGAATGCTTCTATCAATTTCGTCTTCATACCTTAACATTTTGAGTCTTCTTGGTTGTAATGATTTTATATCAACTTCATCGGTAATGAAAATAATTTCTACTTCATTAACATATTTCTTTTCCTTATATTTTTTAATCATTGCACTTCCTACAGTTTTGAAGTTTATTCCTTTTCTGATAGCTTCTTTACTTACTCTTACTTGTTCTTTTCCCCTGTCTGGTCTTATTCTAAAAGAATATCCATCTAAATATATACTTTTTTTGAAACATCCAATTCTAAATATCTGTCATGAATATTAGATTCGTTAAATGAACCTTTTACCAATATAATTTGTCCAAATGAATTGTTCACCTCTTTAAGCTCTGCAATATCATTACCAACTAATGTGATTCTTCCATCATGAATTACATCATCTTCTCCTAATAACACTATAAAATATACAGACTGCTTAGTAGGATGACCTAATTCACATCCACTGTCTTCTGGAAATAAAATCTTGTTTCCGTCACTAATTTCCCAATCAACGATTTCATCTGCGTACATCACTTTAGATTTGTTCTCACTAGCCTTTAATAATTCCCTAAGTTCTTCTAATGTTTCTTTAAACATTTTTATTCCTCCTTCTTCAATTCTAATTGTAGTATTAAGCAATAAACCACATCCCTAATTTCTTAGGGCGTGGTTTATTATAATAAATTTATTCAGCTTTTGGTTTTAAATTAGTTACTAATTCTCTATAACTTGGTTCGATTAAACGAATAAGTTTTTCATCTAGTCTTAATTTATATACAGTATAACCTACTGCGTTAGCAACTACAAATGCTTTTACTGCTTTTTTAATTATCATGATACAAAACTACCTCCTTACGGTTTAATACTTTAATTTCATGCCTTTTACTTTGCTCTTTTGGTTAGCATATACTGCTGCACCTAATGCACCCATCAACTGTGGATCAAATGAAAGTCGAGATATTTTTACTCTAAGAACTTTTTCTAGTGCTAATATTAATCCTTCATTCTTTGCACATCCACCACTTACAGTTACTTCTTCGAGCATTCCTACACTCTTAGCCATACCAAAACAACGTTTTGCTACAGAAAGTTGAATACCTGAAGCAATATCAGCAGTTGATTTTTTCTGTGATAATAAGCTTATTACTTCTGTTTCTGCAAATACACTACATTGTGAAGTTATTGAAATAGCTTTAGTAGATTTAAGTGACAATTCTGAAAAATCCTCAATATCTACATCTAGAGCTCTAGCCATTAATTCAAAGAATCTTCCTGTTCCTGCAGCACATTTATCATTCATTCCGAAATCTTTTACTGATCCATCTGCATCAACACTTATACCTTTTACATCTTGTCCACCAATATCTATGATAGTTCTAACTTTAGGGTTTATAGTATGAACTCCCATAGCATGGCAACTTATTTCAGAAACATTTTCTTGGGCAAAATCAATTTGAGTTCTTCCATAACCTGTTCCAATGATGTATGCTAAGTCTTCTACTGAATTTAAACCATCTATATTTTTCATAGCTTCTTCTATAGATGCTTTTGCTGAGTGACTTGGGTCTACCTTGCTTCTTACTATTGCACTGGATGCAATGTTATTTTCTTCATCCAGTATAACACATTTAGCATAAGTTGATCCTACATCGCAACCACAATAATATTTTGACACTTATACCGTCTCCTTTTAATAACAATTAATTCTTTTTACCACTTAGTTTCATCACTATCATCAACTTTAAGCATGCTTGGATCTGCTGGTTCTGCATGCATTATTTCTATCATGAATTTGTTGATTTCGTCTCTCATTTGTTGACGAGTTGCAACTCTGTTATCTTGTAATTCCATTGTGAATGTACATAATGGTAAGTCTTTCTTTCTACATAAATCTTTTATTGTTGCTTCCATAGACATAACGTTCTTGCATCCAATTGGCTTTGGTAACAATACGAAATCTGGTCTCCATCCTTCTATTGCGATAATTAAATCGTTAAGATAGTTAGTTGATGGTCCTTTAGTATGCTTAGCCATTGTCTGCCATAAATGACGTTTTGCTAGTCCAAAAAGCATAGTTTCTTCTGAAGATGTATCTATATGGCTCATGTCTCCGATTGTCTCAAGATCCATTAGTATACTAATTCCCCAACACTGCTCTAACCAGTGATACCATTGTCCATACGCTGATGGAGCTGGATTCCACATAACTACTCTATATCTCATTCCTTCGAAACATGGTGTTCCTTTTGCAATATGCTTCTTATTCATATCATACATGTGTTTGTGGTGTTTATAAGTAAATGGTAATGCTGATAAGAAACTGAAGTTATAGTAATGGCATTGTTGTATTGCGTCATTTGACATTGGTGGGTTATCAACCTTAACCATTTCCCATCTTTCATATTCAATTTCAGCCATTTTATTGTAGTCTTCGCAAATTTCTCTTAATTTATTCCAGTCCATTTTTCCAGGAGTATTTTCTTCTATCCATTTTATCATATTTCTTAACTCTGGAATTATTGCCTCTGCTGCTTCTTCACTTCTTAACTCATAAGGCATATTCATTCTATATACTGGATAACCTGTCATTTCGCTCATTCCATGATAAGAACCTATTCCTCCATCACAAGGATAGTTTGTAGTCATGAATGCTGCTGCTGGCAATATTTCTCCTAATAATGCTAAACCTAAACTTGATTTTGGAAGTCCACAAGTATCTGCTGCTAGTCCAACTGCTTCTCCTGCTTCTAGGTAAGGCATAATTGACCATTGGCTTAACTTACAAATTAATGTTCCTAATTCAACTGGTTGGAAATTCAATCCACAAGCTGCAATTATTTCTGTTGCAATAACGTTTTGTACGTATATTGTAGTTTCTGGGTGGTTCATAGCTTGAGTAATACAGTATGCTTGTGCCTTAATTACAAACTTCAACTCTTCATGCATTAAGAAGAAGTTGTTTCCAGTTCTATTTTCTTGATAGCTGTTTACCATCATGTTAGCTTTTGTATATTCAAATAACCATGGATATTTTAAGAAATAAGTGATTAATGTTACTGGATTTACAGATAATACCATCTTAAGTACTGTTCCATTGTTCATTAACCAGTATTTGTAATTAGTATATTCTCTTACTATTGGGAATGGAATCATATCCTTAATTGTTTCTACATTTTTAGATATTTTCTTTCCTTGTTCAGACTCTGTTATTGCAGTTTTTATAAATTGTGCTTCATCTGAAGTTAACATTTCTTTTAACATCTGTGCTTTTGTTTTTGTTCTTACTGCAACATCCTTTACCAATTTTTTTGGTAAATCAGATTTCTTTAAAGTTGCAAAATCTTCCTTCACGTCAGCTTTAGCTTTTTTTATTTTATCAGAATTCTTAGCTTCTTTTACCATGGAAGTTCCAACTTTTACCAACATGCCTATTTCTTCTAAACTCTTCATAATATTCCTTTATCCACCTTTCTATCTTACTTATTTCTTAATGCTGCCTGCTCTTTTTTACTACTTACACTTTCTAAGAATGCCTGTATACGTGTTCTAAGTTGTCCTTCACCAGTAAGATTATATTCTCTTGACAAATCTACGTATGGCATATTAACTTTATCTAATTCCTTAAGGTAAGTTATTTCTTCATAATTCCATAAATCACAGAAAATCATTGTTTGGAATATTACTCCTTCAACATTGTATTCTTTGATTATATCTTTAGAATAATCTACTCTTTCATTTCCATTTTCCATCATTCTTGGACATTGACATGTATCTAAATACCATTTTGCTATTGTCATGAATGGATCTCCAGTTTCATCCATAGTTTCCATTCCTGGTAATGAACCAAAACAGTGTCTATCTGCTACTACTATGCAACCTTGTGCTTCTATTAATTCTGTAAATTCAGGCTTATCAAGTGTTGATCCTACTATCATAACTCTTAATTTACCTTGGTTGTCTATTTCTCTAGCTTCTATTTCAGCTTTTATTTTCTTTAATGGCTCAATTAAAAGATATTTTGGTGCTATCTTAGTTGCTCCATATATCTTTGCCCATTCTGTTCCTGTTATCTTAGGGTTATCACCTTTTCTGAATTCACTAATCTCTTTAACCAAATTGTTAAATTCATTAAATTCTTTTATAGATTTTCTTAAAGTATCTTCATTAATATTTGAATTATAATTTTCATTTAGCTTTGCAGCTACTCTTTTCATGTCCTTAACAAACCAATCTAATGTGAAATCAGCTGCTTTTGAAGGAGCGTCTATCATAGTGAAGAAAAATTTATCATTTTGGCTATTAATCTTTAATATGTCAAAATACTGTCCACTTCTTCTAATGTGGTCACATGTTGGCGCAAATACAACTGCACCTAAGAAATCGTATGTTCCATCAATTCCTGCTTCCAATACTGATTTACAGTAGCTACACATAACTGCAGAAAGATAATAATCTGCTTGAGCTGTGCTATCTACATTTGGTGCTGTCATCCATACACCAAACAAATTTCCTGCATTAAGAAGTACTTCTGGAACAACATAACAATTGTAACCTACCCCAACTTTTCCTTCTGCAATAGCTTGGTCAACCAATTCATTCTGTGGGCTTTCATAAAGTCGTTCAAAAAAATCAAGTCCTTTTAATTTTTCCACCAAATTCCCCTCTTTTCATTTAATTTAGAATGTTTTCTGCTTTCTAGGCCATAAATCAGCCTATGCATTTAGCTGGATCCCAGGCCTTACCAAAAGGTCCCAGGTCAGTTTTTTTGTAAATGCAATTGATATTGTTTAAGCAATTGCTAATCATCTAATGCACATTTACTAAATTATATTGATTTGCTTCCTATTTCGCATATCCATATAATTTTTGTACATGCAAAGGTTTACATCGTAAAGCTTCTTTAGCATGCTTATGCTTTACGATACAATATTAATAGTAGCAATATGCGTGCCAACTTTTTTTAGTTTTATAGAATAATTTATTAAAACCGTGATATTTCAACAACATTATTATTTATAAAAATTTTTTTCATCCCTGTTTCCACTAAAAACAAGTAATTTTTTATTAATAATTATCAAAATAAGGTTACATATTGTTTCCTAAACTATTCAATTCGATTAGTACAGGTAACAATTCGTTACTATGTGGTTACACTTTGCTTAAACTTTTTAACTATGTTTTGACATTATTAAGAGCTACATATCGTATTTCTATATGTAACTACGGTCTACTATAATTTATATTTACATATTTAACTTCAAAAGTGCCCATCTATTTGTTTGAAACAAACCGTTTTTTTGCCACTTGAAAATTGTATTTATTACACAAAATGTAAAATTGGGTAGCAACTTGTATCCCGTTCTATCCAAATTGCTTATTATGAGTTACATATTGTTTATCCATGGTTACATATTGCTTATCACCTGTTATTATATTATAATTAAATATAATATAAAATAATTTATTTTGGAGGTAATGTCATGAACAATAAGACATACCTAAAATGGAACCAACTTCATAATAACCTGGCACTTAGAAAAAAGCTCCCCGATACTATTTTTTCTTCATGGGAGAAAAGCTATTCTTTAGGAATAGACCCTGTAGAAAGTATCCCCCCCTTATCTAGTGAAGATGAATTCAATAGTAACAAAGAAAATTGGAAATTTCTTTATTATTATGCTAACGATATTCTCACAACAACAGCAAAAAGTTTTGATGAATCAAACTTTGGACTTGCATTATTTGATAAAACAGGTCGTCTAATAAAGCTATATGGGAATGACGAATTCCTTAAGTGGGCAAAAGAGAATAACTTGGAAAAAAGAGCTCTGTGGGATGAAAATATAATTGGTACTAATGCAGTTTCCTTAGGTCTTAGATTAAAAAAGTCAGTTGCCGTAATCGGTGAAGAACATTTTAGCAAATTTGCAATAAACTTTGCAATTTATTTTTCTCCAATAATGGTACAATCAAATATCAATGATATACCAGAGTCATTCAGAGATATTAGTCCTTATGGTGGAATTGCTGTTATTGTACCAGTTAAAAATAAAAATTCTAGCTTCTTAATTACAGCAGATACTTTTTCAAGAACAATTGCACTACAGTATTTATGGTTCGGTTCAATACATTTATTTGTTAACTCAGCTGATGGATATGTTGTAGTGGATCAGTCAAATAATAAAAATAAAATTATTTTTATTAATAAACAAATCTTTAATTTTTTCAAGACGCCATATAAAGACATGTATTACAAAAATTTAGAAGATATTATTGATGCATATCCTGAGAATAAAGAATTTTGGAGTATTATAAATAATAAAACAAAAGTTCAAGATTTGGATATGAAATTGTTTGTTCACGGAGCTCAAATGAAGATAAACTTATCTGTTCGTCCCTTTTATGGTAAGGATTTTCATATAGAAGGCGTAACAATAGTAATTAACTCTCGTGAAAGAATACAGAATCTGATATCTAAACATACTGGGAATAATGCAACTTTCACCTTTTCTCAAATTATTGGTAAAAATGAAAAATATTTAAATATACTAAATCAAGCTAAAGCTGCCGCTATGAGTGCAGTTAATATTTTATTATTAGGTGAAAGTGGAGTAGGAAAAGATATTATTGCTCAATCTATACACAATGCAAGTGACCGGAGCGATAAGCCATTTATTGCTGTTAATTGTGCTTCATTCCCAAAGGACCTTATATCTAGTGAACTTTTTGGCTACGAGGACGGTGCCTTCACTGGATCAAGGAAAGGAGGCAACATCGGTAAATTCGAGTTAGCTAATCATGGAACGATATTTTTAGATGAAATTGGAGACATGCCTCTAGATTTACAGGCAATTCTATTAAGAGTGCTTGAACAAAAAAGCTTTATGAAAATAGGAAGCAGTACTTCTACTGAAATAAACGTAAGAATTATTGCAGCTACTAATAATAACTTAAGAGAAAAAATACAAAAGGGTGAATTTCGAGAAGATCTTTATTATAGACTTGGAATAATAAAACTTATTATTCCTCCATTAAGACATAGAAAAGATGATATATTGTTGTTAGCTGAAAATTTCATAGAGAAAATATGTAAAAGGGTAAATAAGCCTTCTGTTACTTTATCCCCTGAAGTCAGAAATTTTTTTATGAGTCATCGTTGGCCAGGTAATGTACGAGAACTTCAAAATTTATTGGAAGGTGTAATCCAAATATTCAATAGTCCAACTATTACTTATGACCATATTTCCAATTATATTTTAGAAGACCATCTGATTGAAAAGAATACAATTGATGAATTACCTTCAGAAGATGATTCATCTGAGTTAACTCAAAGCAACCAAAACTTTGAACCGACAAGTATTAAATCCATTATACCTAATACAAAAGAATATATTATTCATGCTTTAGAGCTTCATAAATATAATAAAACCAACACTGCAAAATATCTTGGTATATCTAGAAAGACTTTATATAGTAGATTAAGAGAATATGATTTACTTTAAACAAAATAGGCCTAATGCAAATTGCATTAGGTCTATTTTGTTGTTTCATTCTATATATTTAGTTTCGAAAGTGCTCGCCTAATGGGTATTATAAAATCTCCTTCCGGTAATGCTAATATGCTTTTACCTTCTATATCATAATCTCTAAGCTCATCATTGTCTGTTATATAGCTCAATAATTGGATTTCCTCAGACAATCTGATTCTATTCAGCTCTTCTTTTTTTCTTAGGCGGTTTAGTATAACACCAACTTCTTCATATTCAATTAAATCTTTTGCAACTTCATTAATTGTATTAACAACATTAATTCCCTTGGCTGATACATCAGATACAAGCACAAGATGTGTTACCTTTTCCATAACTCTTCGATTAATTTGTTCTATTCCAGCTTCTCCATCAATAATTATGTAATCAAATTCCGATGCAATCGATGTTATTATGTCTTTTAATAAACTGTTAACCTTACAAAAGCAGCCGTCATCTTCTGGTCTACCAATTGCTAAAAATGCTAAATTATCTTTTTCAACTATGGCATCAAAAACCTCATATTCTATATTTGATAATATAGATTGTTTGTCCTTTATATCTGTATTTTTTGTGTTTTTTATCATCACTTTGCGTATATCATCAACCGTTTTATCTACTTTTATTCCTAAGGCTGATGCCAATCCTACAGCTGGATCTGCGTCAATAGCCAACACTCGTGCATTATTATCCTGCAATAAAATTTTAGCCATCATAGCAGCTATAGATGTTTTTCCAACGCCTCCCTTGCCGCAAATAGCTATTACTACCGATTTCTTTTCCGAATCCATTTACAGTCCCCCAATTATCTCTAGTTCGCCAAAGACTTCATAACCCTTCTTTATTATATTTACTTACTATAATAACAGCAATTTCCATGCCAATCAATCATTAATATTTATTTTTTTCATTTCTACAAGAGATAATTTTTTTTGATATTTCGCATTGAGTTCTACATATTGAGGCAAATTTCTTTTTTATTGTTATGTAATAAACCACCTCACCTAAAAGTAGTGAAGTGGTTAGTTACATATCTTGTTATTCTGCTTTTGGCTTTAACGAAGCTACTAATTCTCTATAACTTGGTTCAATAGCTTCAATGAGTTTTTCAAAGTCCTTTAACACGACTCTTTTGCTGTGCATAAACTGCCGCTCCTAATGCGCCCATCAATTGTGGATCAACATTAAGCCTTACTATCTTAACTCTTAATACTTTCTCTAATGCTTTTATCAATCCTTCATTTTTAGCACATCCACCCGTGATTGTTACCCCTTCTACCAAGCCCACGCTTTTTGCCATTCCAAAGCAACGTTTAGCAACAGACATTTGTATACCTGCAGCAATGTCAGCTATTGCTTTTTTTTGTGCTAAAAGTGTTATTACCTCTGTTTCTGCAAACACACTACATTGTGAAGTAATAGAAATATTTTTTGTGGATTTAAGTGATAAATCGGAAAATTCTTCAATATTTACCTCAAGAGCTCTAGCCATCAATTCGAAAAACCTTCCTGTGCCCGCTGCACATTTATCATTCATGCCAAAATCTTTGACAGAACCATCAGTATCAATACTTATACCTTTTACATCTTGTCCTCCGATATCTATTATAGTTCTAATTGAAGGATCAACTGTATGAACTCCCATAGCATGACAACTAATTTCCGAGATGTTTTCATTAGCAAAAGCTACTTGTGTTCTTCCATAACCTGTTCCAATGATATAGGTAAGATATTTAGGATCAGTTACACCACTAACATTCTTTAAGGAACCTAGAATAGAGGCTTTAGCAGATTCACCTGGATCTATTTTACTTCTAACAGTGCAGCTAGAAATAATTTTCTTTTCCTCATCCAAAATTACACATTTTGCATAAGTTGATCCTACATCACATCCACAATAATATTTTGACATTTACATCTTCTCCTTTAAAATTCCTTACCCAAACTATTCTGTTACTTTTTACTGTTAATACTTTCCAAAAACGCTTGTACACGAGTACATAACTGACCTTCTCCAGTAAGTGAATATTCCCTTGAAATTTTTACTACTGGCACATTAAGTTTTTTCATATTATCCACATAGGTTATTCCTTCATAACTCCATAAATCACAAAATTGCATGGTTTCAAATATTATTCCCTTTACATTATATTCCTTTACTATTTTTGCAGAATATTCTACTCTATCCTTACCTTTACCCATCATTCTAGGACACTGGCATGATTCCATATAGTATCTTGCTATATTCTCATATGGATCTCCTTCTTCTTTAATAGCTTCCATTCCAGGAAGTGAGCCAAAGCAATGTCTATCTGCTACAACTAACGCACCTTGTGCTTCAATTAATTCTGTGAATTTAGGATTATCAAAAGTTGGTCCAACTATCATTAGTCTAATTTTATCTTCAGCTATGGATTCTCTAGCCTCTAGTTCAGCTTTCAATTTCTTTAATGGTTCTACTAGCATATCTTTTGGTGCAACTTTAGTAGCTCCATGAACAATATGCCATTCAGTACCTGTTATTTTGGGTTTATTTCCTTTTCTCATATCTCCAATAGACCTTAATAACTCATTGAATTCATTAATGCTTTTAATAGATTTCCTAATAGTGTCTTCATTGATATTAGCATTATATGCTTCATTCAACTGTACAGCTAATGATTTCATATCATCAACTAGCCACTCTATCCCTGCATCATCTACCTTATTTTCAGTATCTAACATATGGAGAAAGAATTTCTCATTATTATTGTTTAAATCTAGCATTTCAAAATGCTGACCGCTTCTGCGAATATGATCACAACTAGGTGCAAAAACTAAGGCTCCTAAAAAATCATATTCTCCATCTAGCCCTGCCTGTAATATAGATTTTGCATAGGAACAAATTACACTTGATAAATAGTAATCTGCCTGAGATGTGCTTGTAACTTCCGGTGCTCTCATCCAAACTGGAAACACATTACCTGCAGAAATTAATGCTTCAGGCACAACATAACAGTTATATCCTATAGCTGTTCTCCCTTGCTCTATAGCCTTATCTACCAGTTTATTTTGAGGTTTATCTAAAAGATTTTGAAAAAATTCTATACCTTTTAATTTATTCACAATATTACCTTCCTTTCTATATTATTTACACCTATTGTTACCACGCATCTCCATCGTCTATTACTAAGAGATTAGAATCTAAAGGCTCTGCATGCATAATCTCTGTCATAAACTTGCTTATTTGATCTCTTATTTGCTGGCGAGAAGCCAATCTGTTATCAAGGAGTTCATACTTAAATACACATAAAGGTACATCAATTTTCCTTAATTCATCTCTAAGCATAGTTTCCATGGACATAGCATTTTTGCATCCAACATGAGCTGGTAAAATTACAAAATCTGCCTTGTAATCAATAGAAGCTTGATATACATCTTCTACATAATTTTTTCCAGGACCTCTAGTATGCTTCGCCATAGTTCCCCACATATACCTTCTTGCCAGACCTCTTAGCATAGTATCAACATTAGAGGTATCAATATACTCAATAGCTCCATTTGTTTCCATATCCATAACGCTTCCTATACCCCAGCATCTCTCAAGCCAATTCCACCAATGAGCATACATTGGAGGGGGCGGAGCCCATACTATTGTCCTATATCTCATATTCTCAAAAGCGGGTATCCCCTTGTTCAATGCTTTTGTTGCCTTTTTTAATATTTTTCTCTGAAATTCAGTTGCCTCTAGTGCCCCTGAAGTGAAATTAAAATTCCATGCATGAGTAGCCTGGAGAGCATCATTACATACTGGTGTGTTTGGAAGCTTTGCTAATTCCCATAGTCCCATTGCAGCTTCTGCCATTCCATTGTAATTTTCACAAACCTCCTTTAACTTATCCCAATCCATTTTATTTTCAGTATTTTCTTCTAAAAACTTAACCAAATTTTTTAAATCCTCTGCAACTACCCGTTGGCTTTTATCATCTCTAAAATTGTATGGTATATTTAAGCGATAAGTTGGAATACCACCCAATTTTGCTTGAATAACTTCATAAGCAGCTAAGCCACCATCACAAGGTAAATTAGAGGCAAGAATACATTGTGCTGGTGGCAATTCGTCAAGCAAAGCAACACCTGCTGTATATCTTGGCATACTACAAGTATCTCCAGCCAGTCCCGCATGTTCAGTAGCATCAAAATACTTGAATCCACAATTTTGATCTAATTTAGGCAAAATACAGGACTGAAATTCTGGTACAAAAGTTTCAAATCCCATAGCAATAAGTACTTCTGCCGGTACCATATTCTGGTTATAAATAATTTTACCTGGGTTCTCCAAGAAATATTGAATTTTTCTACAACATTCCTTTACCATATACGATAATGTATCTTGAACCATCTCTACATTTGCCCCAGTTCGATCATGAACATAAGCTGTTGTCATTCCATTGAATTTTAATAAATCAAAAATCCAAGGGTATTTTAATAAGCCTGATATAACTGGTACTGGCGCAGTTGCACCCATTCTCATCATATAAAACCAATTCATGCACCAATGTTTATAATTTATATATTCTATTTTTATTTTTCCAGGAATTGCATCACTTATAGTATCAATTTTCTGGGTAACCTTCTTTACCTGTTCGGATTCTTTCACAACAGTTTTAATGAAATTAGCCTCATCAGATTTAAGCATTTCATTTATCAATTGTTTTCTGATTTTATGTGCTTTAATTAAGTCTTTTACTAATTGTTTTGGAAGTTCAGATGCTTTTAAATTATTTATATCTTCTTTTAATTTTGCTTTTGATTTTTTTGAAATATCAGTATTTCTTGCTTCCTTTACCATTTCACTAACAATATTTTTAAGCATAGCAACCTGTTCGTTCATGAATATTCTCCTTTCAATTCGCTATTACTTTCTTAACACCAATCACTTGAAGCTGTCCTGTGGACTTTAAAAAAAATTTATGATTTACTTTATTCTAGTTATAGTTCAGCTCTAAAAGAAATACCGTATTGGCAAAATTGCCAATACAGTATACTTATTTCACCATTTCCCTGGATCAACATCATCAATTTTAAGTAAACTTGAATCTAATGGTTCTGCATGCATTACCTCTGTCATAAACTTACTAAATCCGTCTCTAAGTGCTTGCCTGTCAGCTATTCTATTGTCAAGTAATTCATATCTAACTACGCATAATCCTATACCATGTTTTTTACATACGTCCTTCATTTCTGATGTCAATGACATACTATTTTTACAACCTAAATGCGCAGGGTAATAAACAAAATCAGGTCTGAAATCTACTATTACTTTATCAAGGTCGCCAAGGAAGTTCTCTGCTGGACCTCTTGTATGTTTCGCCATGGTTCCCCACATATAACGCCTGCCAAGTCCTTTTAGCATTGTGTCAGTACTGGTTGTATCTATATACTCCATAGCTCCGTAAGTTTCCAAATCCATTACAGATCCAACACCCCAACAATTCTCCATCCATCCCCACATAGATCCATAGTAAGCAGGTGGTACAGCCCAAACTATAGTACGATACCTCATAGTAGGAAAGGCTTTTTGTCCTTTTCTAAGTGCTTTTTTATTTATTTCTAATTGTGCTTTAAGGAATTGAGTCATATCCTTTCTACCAGAACCTAGATTAAAGCACCATTCATGAGGATACCATAATGCATCACCTGAAAAAGGTGGATTATCCATCTTAATTATTTCCCATCTTTCGTATTCAACATCCATCATTTCATTATATTCTTTACAAACTTCACGTAACTTATCATAATCCATTTTGTGACCAGTATGTTCTTCTAAAAAAGCTATCATTCCTCTTAAGTCATCCGCAATTATTTCATTGCTTTTTTCATTTCTAAAGTCATAAGGAATATTTATACGATAAGTTGGAATATTGTTCATTCTTTGTTGAATAATTTCAAAGCAACTCATACCACCATCACAAGGTAAATTAGAAGCAATCATACAACTTCCTGGAATCATTTCATCCAATAAAGCCACTCCTTGAGCAAATCTTGGATAGCTACACGTATCTTGTGGTAATCCTATATCTGCTGTTGCATCAAGATACCTTAACCCAGCAAATTGATCACACTTAGGCAAAACTGTTCCTTGCAATTCTGGAAGGAAATAATGTAGATCCATTGCTATTAATATTTCAGGTGGTACCATTGCTTGCTTAAGTACAGTTTGATCTGGGTACTGAAGATTAAATTTGACTAAATCACATACATCATTAATAATAGTATGATATAATTTATGAATTGCAATTACGTTAGCGCCTTTACGTCCTGCTGTACCAGCAGTTGCTAGTGCGTTATTTGACTTCAACAAATCAAATATCCATTGATATTTTAATATACCACCAATAACTGGTACTGGTGCTGTTAAACCCATTTTTGCTATAGAGAACCAATTCATGCACCAATATTTATAGCCCCAATATTCTAACTTAACACCTTCAGGTATCATGTCTCCTACTGCTTCAATTTTTTCTGAGATTTCCTTGTATTTATCTGATCCTGTTAAAGCTTCTTTTATAAATGCAGCTTCATCAGAATTTAGCATTTCCTTTATGGAATCTACTTTTGCCTTATTTACAGCCATAATGCTTTGCACTACTTTTTTTGGCGTTCCATCATTTATAACATTCTTTAAATCAGCTTTTAAATCTATGCCCGCTTTCTTTGAATTCTCAGATTTTTTAGCTTCTTCTAGCATTCCTTTGACTACCATTTTAAGCATTTTTAATTTGCTTGAATCCATAATAAATTTCACCTTCCTCTCTTACTTATTTAATACCTCAAGTTCTCTTTTACTTTTAACACTTTCTAAAAACGCCTGAATTCTAGTACGAAGTTGACCTTCACCACTAAGTGCATATTCTCTTTCTATCTTTACAACTGGAACATTTGCATCTTTCATACGATCTACATAAGTCAAAGCTTCATATCCCCACAAATCACAGAATTTAATATATTGCAATACAATTCCATCAACATCATATTCTTTAACTAACTTCTTAGAATAGTCAGCTCTTTCTGGTGCCTTTTCCATCATTCTAGAACATTGGCATGTTTCCATATAATAGTTAGCAATATTTTCATATGGATCTCCGTCTTCTTTGATAGGCTCCATTCCAGGTAATGAACCAAAACAATATCTATCAGCAACAACTATTGCTCCCTGAGCTTCAATTAATTCTGTGAATTTAGGATCATCAAAGGTTGGTCCTACCAGCATTAATCTAATAGCATCTGTTTTATCAGGTTCTCTAGCCTCTAATTCTGCTTTAATTTTTCTTAGCGGCTCCATAATTAAATCCTTGGGAACTACCTTTGTTGCTCCATAAATTTTATGAAACTCAGTTCCTGTTATTTTAGGATTTGGTCCCTTTCTAAAATCTCCTATAGATTGCATTAATACATTGAATTCGTTAATTTCTTTAATGGATTTTCTTAATGTTTCTTCATTTATGTTTGCATCATATGTTTCATTTAACTTTTCTACTAACCTTTTAGTACCTGAAATATACCATTTGAGTTCATAAGGAGCTACTTTATTTGCAGCATCAATTGCAAATGTAAAAAATTTTTCATTATTTCCAACTGCTTTTTGCAAATCTAGATGCTGTGCGCCTCTACGTATATGGTCACAACTAGGAGCGAAAACTAATGCTCCTAAAAAATCATATGCTCCTTCTAATCCAGCCTGCAATAAAGATTTGGCATATGAGCAAATTACATTTGATAAATAGTAATCTGCTTCTGAAGTACTTTCAACCCCTGGTGCTCTAAGCCATATTGGAAATACATTTCCTGCATTAATAAGTGCTTCTGGCACAACATAACAGTTATAGCCTATAGCAGTTCTGCCATCAGCTATTGCCTTGTCCACCAATTCATTTCTTGGCGTCTCTAAAAGGCCCTCAAAAAACTCAATCCTTTTAATTCTTTCACCAAATTCCCCTCTTTTCTTCTTAATAATAGCTTAATTTGGTTTGATCCCATGCCTCATAGAGGTCTCAGGTCAATTTGCATTTTATTATGATAACTAACGATGCAAAGGTTTACATTTAAAATATTCAAACGCGCCTACATACTTCACAATGTACTTAATAGCATAATGTATGCCAACATTTTTAATAATTCCTTCGAATACCGTTATAGATTCTTGTATCCAAGTCTATTACTAATTTTATTTTTTATCTTAATTTTCCATTTGTAAAAACACTTCTATTTTATTCTCCAAGATTACTTAAATTATTACTCACTATGTAAAAGTACATTTACACCTTGTGTTACATATTTTACATATTCTTCACTTATCTAAAATAACTTACACAAGTTTTTTATCATTTTATTCTTCTTAAACAAGCAAAATCTGCTACTCTTATATTGGGTGAAAATGGCGATGACAGGGATACTATGGAGCAAAAAACTTTATAATAAAAGGGTAGAGGTTACTAAATTAACCTCTACCCTTTTATTATAAAAATCTCTTATTCTGTTTTTGGCTTTAGTGAAGCTACCAATTCTCTATAGCTTGGCTCTATTGCACGAATTAGCTTTTCATCTAGTCTTAGTTTATAAACCGTATATCCTATTGCATTTGCAACCACAAATGCTTTAACTGCTTTCTTTATTATCATGATAAGAACTTACCTCCTTTTAGCTTAATATTTTAATTTTAAACCTTGTACCTTACTCTTTTGAACAGCATATACTGCCGCTCCTAGAGCTCCCATCAATTGTGGGTCTTCATTAAGTCTTACTATCTTAACCCTTAAGACTTTTTCTAAAGCAAGTATTAATCCCTCGTTTTTAGCGCATCCACCAGTAACTGTTACACCATCTATTAATCCTACACTTTTAGCCATTCCAAAACAACGCTTAGCAACTGATACTTGTATACCTTGAGCTATATCTGATGTTGATACCTTTTGAGCTAAAAGACTTATAACTTCTGTCTCTGCAAACACACTGCATTGCGATGTTATCGAAACATTTTTTGTAGACTTTAGTGACAACCCAGAAAATTCTTCAATATCTACTTCAAGCGCTCTAGCCATCAATTCAAAGAATCTTCCAGTTCCAGCTGCGCATTTATCATTCATTCCGAAATCTTTAACAGAACCGTCAGCATCTACACTAATACCCTTTACATCTTGTCCACCAATATCTATTATAGTTCTAACTGTAGGATTAACTGCATGAACTCCCATAGCATGGCAGCTAATTTCAGAGATATTTTCGTTTGCAAGAGCAACTTGCGTTCTTCCATAACCAGTTCCAATAATATAAGTAAGTTCTTCAGGAGTACTAATTCCATCTACATTTTTTAAAGCTTCAGTAATAGTTGCTTTTGCGGACTCACCTGGATCAACTTTACTTCTAACAGTTGCCTTAGAAATAATATTCTTATTTTCATCTAAAATTACACATTTTGCATAGGTTGATCCAACATCGCACCCACAATAATATTTTGACATTTTAATCTTCTCCTTTATAAAACCCTTTTCTAATTTTAAAAGTACAAACTATTTCTTGCTTATAGTATTTACATTTCCATTTTCTAAAGTCATAAATACTATAAGCTTGAATTTATAAAAATATATGTTAATATGTTTTTACCACTTACCTGCATCACTATCATCTACTCTTAATAAACTAGCATCTAACGGCTCTGCATGCATTATTTCTGTCATAAATTTAGTAAATTCATCTTTCATCTGTTGTCTTGAAGCAACTCTGTTGTCCTGTAATTCCATTTTGAACATACATAATGGTAAGTTCCTCTTCTTACATTCTTCCTTAATAGTTCCTTCCATTGTCATAACGTTCTTACATCCAATTGGTTTTGGATAAATTATAAAGTCAGGTTTGTAATCTTCTAAAGCATTATAGAAATCTCCAAGATAATTGGAAGCAGGTCCCTTAGTATGCTTAGCCATTATTTGCCACATATAACGTTTAGCTAAACCTTTAAGCATTGTTTCATTGTCTGTTGTATCAATATGCCACATAGTACCACTAGTTTCAATATCAAATACTACTCCTACACCCCAACATCTTTCAATCCATCCATACCAATGTCCCCAAGCTGATGGTGGTGGATTCCAGATTACAGCTCTATATCTCATATTGTCAAAAGAACTTTGTCCTTTTGCTATGGCTTTTTTATTCATATTATATAATTTTTCATGTAACTTTACTGTCATCGGTAATGATGATAAATAGCTAAAATTGTAGTAGTGAGTTTGTTGTAAACAATCATTAGTTAAAGGTGGGTTAGGCATTTTAGTCATTTCCCATCTTTCATATTCAAGTTCAACCATTTTATTATAGCCTTCACATATTGTTCTTAGCTTGTCCCAATCCATTCTTCCTGGAGTATTTGCTTCTAAGAATATAATCATATCCTTCAAATCTTGAACAAAGTTGTCTACATAACCTTCGCCTCTTAAATCATAAGGCATATTCAATCTGAAGATTGGAAGACCTGTCATATCTGCAATTAAACTGTAGGATGCCATGCCTCCATCACAAGGATAGTTACAACCTAAAATTGCAGTTGCCTCAGGAAAGTCATTTTCTAAACACATTCCCAGTGTTGATTTAGGTAATCCGCATGTATCAACAGATAATCCAGCTGCTTCTCCAGCCTCTAGGTATGGTAATACAGCCCATTGATCTAGCTTACCTAAAGTTGACCCTAATTCACAGGGATGGAAGAATAGCCCCATAGCTGAAAGAATTTCTGTAGCAACAACGTTTTGTAAAAGAATAAGTCTTTCAGGATGGTTTATTGCATCTGTTAACATCTGAGCATTTACTGCTATTACATACTTCAATTCTTCATGCATGCTATAGAAATTTGCTCCTGTCCTTCCTTCTTGATATCTTGTTGACATAGCATTTCCTTTTGTAAAATCAATCATCCATTGGTGTTTCATAAACATTTCTAATAGTTTTGCTGGAGGTACAGATAATGTAAATTTCAACAATGAATAATTATTTATCAACCAATATCTATAATTTGTATATTCCCTTTTTATTGCCCATGGAATCATGTCACCAATTGCATCTAAATTATTGGCAAGTTTCTTTCCACCTTCTGACTCCTTTATTGCTGTTTTTATAAATTCAGCTTCATCAGAATTAAGCATTTCTTTGGCTAATTTTAGTTTTGTTTTTTGGCTAGCTATAATATTCTTAGCTAATTTTGAAGTATTACCTGAAGCCTTTATTCCTTTGAAACTTTCCTTAACATCTGCTTTTGCTTTCACTGCTGCTTCAGAACCTTTGGCTTCATTTACCATAGCAGAAGCAACCTTTACAAGAGTACTAATCTCTTTTAAATTCTTCATAATATCCACCTTTCTTTTTTTAGGGACAGTTCTTGAAAGCCTATTAAATATAAGCTATTAAATGTCTCCTATTTTTTTAGTAGTTCTAATTCTCTTTTAGATTTTATACTCTCTACAAATGCCTGAACACGAGTACGAATCTGTCCTTCACCAGTTATTGTAAATTCTCTAGAAATATTAACATAAGGCATATCAAATTTCTTCATTGCTCTTGATACGCTTATGCCTTCATAGTTCCATAAATCACAGAAAGTCATTTGCTGGAATATTATTCCTTCTACATCGTATTCTTTTATCAATTCCTTAGAATATTCTATTCTCTTAGGACCATTTTCCATCATTCTAGGGCATTGACAAGTATCTAGATAGTATTCTGCGATGTTAATAAACGGATCTCCATCTTCTTTAACTGGTTCCATTCCTGGAAGTGAGCCAAAGCAATATCTATCAGCTACTACAATTGCTCCTTGAGCTTCAATTAACTCTATAAATTCGTATTTATCAAAAGTTGATCCTACTACCATCATTTTAATAGCTTTATTTTCTTCTATTTCTCTAGCTTCTATTTCTGCCTTTATTTTCTTTAATGGCTCAATTAAAAGGTACTTTGGTGCGATTTTGCTAGCGCCATATATTTTATGCCATTCGGCTCCAGTTATTCTAGGGTTTTCGCCTTTTCTAAAATCTCCAATAGACTTCATTAAAGAGTTGAATTCATTAAATTCCTTAATTGATTTTTTAACTGTTTCATCATTTATGTTAGTATCATATGCCTCATTTAATTTATCAGCCAATACTCTTAAATCCTTTGCAAACCATTCAACAGTTCCAACTGTCTTCTTTCCTGGAGAATCGACCATATAATTAAAGTATTTTGGATTATCTGAATTTACGTTTTGAAGTCCAAAATGTTGACCGCTTCTTCTAATATGATCACAAGTAGGAGCAAAAACTGTAGCACCCATAAATTCATAAGTACCGTCCATGCCTGCTTGAAGCAAAGCTTTACAATATGTGCAAGCTACCGCTGATAAATAGAAATCTGCTTGAATTGTGCTGGTAACGTCTGGTGCAGTCATCCATAATCCAAAGGTATTTCCTGCATTTAAAAGTACTTCAGGTACAACATAGCAATTGTAGCCAACAGCTGTCTTACCCTCGCTCAATGCTTTTTCAACTAACTCATTTTTTGGGTTTTTAAAAAGATTTTCGAAAAAACCTATTCCTTTTAATTCTTTCACCAAATTCCCCTCTTTTCGTTTTTTTGAGTATTTTAATTCTTTCAGTATACTAATTTTTTACTAGATCCCACGCCTTCAAAAGGTCGCAGGTCTAGTTTTTTAATAATATAGATTTACAGCGCTGTTATATCACCTTGCACTACGAACATGATTCATACTAGAATAAGTCCAATATAAATTATTAAGTATGCAAAGGTTTACACTATATTAATAGCAACTTTCATGCCAGAATTCAAAAATTTCTGTTTTTCATCACAAAATACTAATTTCATAACTTTAGTTACCGCACAAATGCTCCGTTACAAGCACCCAGTTTTATTTCTTATATTTCAATGTAACTTGGTGACAGCTAAAGATTAACTATTATCAAGTCACATTTTGTATCATTATTGATACGATTAAGGTCATACTTGATATATAATGTGTCTCATTTGATACACATTGCTTATCATCTAAAGTTATACTATAATTAATTATAGAAAAAATAGTCAAATGGAGGATAAACACCATGAATAATGTCACCCATATAACTTGGTCTGAATTACATCTAAGTAAAAATTTCAGAAAGAAACTACCAGATTATTTAGTAGACTCTTGGGAAGAGAGCTACTCTTATGGAATAGATCCAGAGGAAAGCATTCCTCTGCTATGTTCAGATGAAAAATTTGAACATAATAAAGAAGACTGGAAATCCTTATATTATTATGCTAATGATGCGCTTAGAACTTTTTCAAAAAGATTTAATAAATTAAATTTTGGACTAGCACTTTTTCATAAAAATGGCTGCTTAATAAAACTCTACGGAGATGACGAATTTCTTAAATGGGCAAAAGAAAATAAATTAGAGAATAAGTCAATTTGGGATGAAAAGGTAATTGGAACTAACGCAGTTTCTCTAGGTCTTAAAATGAAAAAGTCCGTTTCTGTTGTGGGTGAAGAGAATTTCTCAAAATTCGCAACTAATTTTGCTATGTACTTCTCTCCAATTATTTTCGAAAAAGAATCAAAGGATGATAGTGAATATGGTGGGATTGCAGTAATATCATCAATTGAAAATAGCAACCCTAGTTTTATTGCTACAGCTGATGCTATTTCAAGAGGAATTGCATTACACTTTTTTTGGTTTGAGTCAATAAATCTATTCATTAACTCTGGTGATGGATATATTGTTGTGGATCAATCCTTTAATAAAAATAAAGTCATACTAATAAATCAGCAAGTCTTTAATTTTTTAAATATTCCTTTTAAAGATATGCATTATAGAATTTTAGAAGAAATTATTGATCCATATCCCCAAAATAGAGATTTTTGGAATCTCATTAATAATCAAATCAATATTGAGGATACTGACATTAAACTTTCAATTTCAGGAAAGGTATTAAAAGTTAACCTTTCCGTACGTCCTTTTTATGGTAGAAACTTTCATATAGAAGGTGTTTCAATCATATTAAATTCACGTGAAAGAATCCAAAATTTGATTTCTAAGCATACAGGAAACAATGCTACCTTTACCTTTTCACAAATAATAGGAAAAAATGAAAAATATTTAAATATACTTAACCAAGCCAAGGCCGCAGCTCAAAGCACTGTTAACATTCTTCTACTAGGAGAAAGTGGTGTTGGCAAAGATATTATAGCTCAATCTATTCACAATGCTAGTGATAGACAAATCAAGCCTTTTATAGCAGTAAATTGTGCTTCTTTCCCTAAAGACCTTATATCAAGCGAACTTTTTGGTTATGAGGACGGTGCCTACACTGGATCAAAACGAGGTGGAAATATTGGAAAATTTGAATTAGCCAACCAAGGAACAATATTTCTAGATGAAATTGGAGACATGCCTCTAGATTTGCAAGCAGTACTTCTTAGAGTAATTGAGCAAAAAAGCTTTATGAAAATCGGAAGCAATACTTCCACAACTATAAATGTAAGAATAATTGCCGCAACAAATAAAAATCTAAAAGAAAAAGTAGAAAAAGGAGAATTTCGTGAGGACCTTTACTATCGATTAGGAATAATAAGGCTTTATATACCTCCACTAAGATATAGAAAAGATGACATATTGCTATTAGGTGATCAATTTATAGAGAAGATATGCAAAAGAATAAATAAACCCCCAGTTTCTCTGTCTCCTCAAGTAAAGTCTTTCTTTACAGAATATCTTTGGCCTGGCAACGTAAGACAATTACAAAATTTACTTGAAGGTGTAATACAAGTATATGACAGCCCAATAATAACCTATGAGCATATTGCTAATTATATAATGGAAGACCCTATGCTGGAGAAAATCCCTAGTGTAACTATAAAAGAAGTTGCTCCAATAACTACTCAACCTATTGTAGAAAACATTGTCAAACCTGTACAACCAAACATTAAATCCTTTGTACCATATACTAAAGAATATATAATTAACGCTTTAGAAATTAATAAATACAATAAAACTAATACAGCTAAGTATTTAGGGATTTCTAGAAAAACATTGTATAGAAGATTAGAGGAATATGATTTGTTGTAAACAGTAAAATTCCATTTATAACATATTGACTTGTTGAATTTATAATATACCACACTTCACAATACTATAAATGTTAAAACTCATATTATTAAAAACTTGTTTAGTTCTTAATAATATGAGTTTTTTTATGTGTAGAGATTATTTTAGCCAACTATTAAACAGCTTAGTCTTTCTTGGTGCAGTGAATTTTTCAGTGTATTTTGTAGAAGTGGTACACTCTTCTCTTTGTAGCTTTCCTTCGAAGCTGAAGAATGTCCCAGGTTATTTTAAACAAATCCATACTAAAGAAAATATCATCAATAAATATTATCTTAATAGATAAATCTAGAAAAGTACCAACATGATATTTTATGTGTAGAGATTATTTGAGCGAACTATTAGAAAGACTTTGCTGTTTAATTTTAAAATTGCGTTAAGTCCACGAAATGTTTGAGCGATAGCGAGTTTTGAGTGGATAGCAATTTTAAAATTAAACAGCTTAGTCTTTCTTAGTGCAGCGAATTTTCTCTTAACATAAAATATCATGTTGGTACTTTACATTTATCTTATTTATATTAAATCTTCCGTTCATATTTTCTCATATAGTCTTCAATAATATCTACCATTTCCTCTAAATTATCTAAACTCAAACATGGCACCCCCATATCAAAATTTTCATCGCTTGCAAGTGCTAGCAGTTCTTGTGGTTCACAAAGAAGTTCACGTTTTAAAACTGCTCTATGTATTTCAATCTTAGGTTTAGTACCTGCCTTATACCCCTCTGTTAGTATTAAATCTACATCATGAATACGTGACACTATTTCATCAAGTGAAATATCTTCTTTTCGTTTCTCAATTATAGCTAATTTTTCTGCTGAAGAAATCACCATCACATCAGCACCAGCCTGTGTCAACCTCCAACTATCCTTACCTGGAATATCTATATCAAATTTATGTGCATCATGCTTAATAACTCCAATTTTTATTCCACGACTCTTAATCACAGGAATCAATTTTTCTAGATATGTAGTTTTCCCTGAATTCGATTTTCCAACAACTGAAATCACAGGAATTTTTGTAGTTCCGTAATAATTCACAAAATCAAGCTCCTCTTCCTATTCTTTATTCTTAATATCATTAATTAATAAATCCACCATAGGTAATAATAACAAATTAAACATTCCTACATTACTTTCATAGGAACTATTTACTGCTATCACTGGTATACCCCCAAGTCGACTTCCTATTATTTCTTGACTGTTTCCTATAAAAACGGAATTAAACAATATTGGTGCTCCAAAAATCTCCAGTGCTTTAGTAACCCATTGAAGATTATTTATGCCATCTTTATCAATTACAATAATAAGAGATACTTCATTTACAACAGCTTCTGATAAGGCCTCCATAATAGTCTCTATACTCTGAGTTACTTCAATCTGATTTAATTCATTGACCCCCATTTTCATCAGCTGTGCTGAGAATATATCATATTGTGCCGGTTCAAAATATTTTGTTGAAATTACATTCACCTTGAAATTTGAAGACTTAGCATTTCTTCTCTCACCTTTGTCCAAAAGTAAATCTACTGCATCAATTATGCCACCCGCCTCACCAAGAGTTTTTCTTAAATTCCATGTCATTTTGGCAAGAGCTTTATAGTATTCCTTTGGACTATTAGTGTTTATAAATATTTCTTCAAATGGTTTAGGGGAAAACGGAGCTAGCTCATTTTCATTTAAAGTGCGCAGAGCAATCCTTTTAAACAGGCCCTTAAATGAGTATTCACCGTTCTCCAGACAGTATTTTACTTCATCCATACATTCTTTGTTATACATAGCGAAAAGAGGTTCATAATACCCCGAATTTCTTTTAAGTACACAAGCTGAATATCCTTCACCGAATTCCATTATTTTTCTAGCAAGCTCTGGATCTCCAAAAGGTATATCAGTGGCAGTTAAAAAAAATTCTGTAGCATCAGTTTTTGTAAACACTGAATATATACCTGCCATAGGACCAACGCTACTATATTCATCAACAACTTGCTCAGCATTTGGAAAATCAAAACGATTTAAGCGGTCCACCGAAAGGATTATTCTATCAAAAGATTTACTATATATACTAATCATATATTCAAGTAGAGTTTTATCTCCATATGGAAGTTTAGCTTTATCACGGCCCATTCTACTGCTTGCACCACCAGCTAAAATAACAACTGTTTTATCCAATTTACCTTACCACCTTTTTATAGAATAGAATTTCTAATAATTATACCCTCTATATCTTTAAACATATCCGTGGATGGAAAAGCAGTTCCCTTAGCTATAGTTGGCAATTTGTATTCAATATTATATGACAGCTTACCTGCTGCCTTTTTCTTTATTTCATCGATAACTATATAATAGTCATCAATATTATTAATCTGAATGAAATTCCCATCGTTTTTTACCAACTGACAGATGCAATCATCTGCTATTTCTTCACTTAAAATATTGCGTAGTTTAATCTTTGTAAGTATAGATTTAAAGTTCCAAATTCCTTCTTTGTATTCCTCTGTTTCTATTTCAAACCATTCCTTTTCCTTTAAGTCAGTATATGTGTAATACTTAATAGCATTTTCGTCCTTAAAAGAATACTTAACATATAAATAACAATTTTCTATATATTTAAATTCAATTTTATTGTTTTCACCCTTAAGAAGTGTTATGGTCTTTTTTATTGAATCAGACAATTTACAGTTTCTTATGTCTAAATTGCATTCAGAAACTTGCAGCCCAGGAATACAACTTTTAACTGTTTTACAGTTTTTGATTTCTTTTCCTTCTTCATTAACATATGCTACCTTGTAACCACAATTCTCTCCGTTATCTCCCATTTCTACTTTTTCACCAACTGTGCTTATTGCAACACCTATGATTTTTGTATAAATAGATGGGTTTGCAGAACCTTTATTACAATACATTCGAAATCTAGTTTCATCCTCTGCTGGTATAAATTTATAAGTGTTGTCTTTCCATTTTGAACTATCATTTGGTTCAAGTCCCGTTTCTGTTCTCTGATCAATTTCGTATGATAAAAAATAATTGTAATCATATACTTCAGACATATCTAGCTGATTTGAAGCTCTATACCCATCCATTGAGCATACCTGCATTGTCATTGTTTCATTTAAAATACTATCTACTCCGCCTAGCTCACTAATATCTTCAAGTAATTTTTTAAAATAGAAGCCTTTTGCTGTTACTTTTCTATTTCCACCTTTTCCATTATCCATATTATGATTATAAAAACTGAATTCCTGCAATATTGGTTTATTACTTTCACCATATTTTTCTATAAGTTCATCTACAGTGTAGTAATAAAAGTTTCCGCTACCTTTAGAGTCTTTAACATATATGAAAAACTCTGAATCATTACTATAAATATTGGGCTTCTTACCTATGTCATTTACTATAGTAGGTTTCACCACTTCTCCAATAGAAATGCCTTTAACATCTTTCAATTCAAACAAATTGCCGTAAAGATTTAACCCTCCATCTTCTTCATCAAATGATAGAAAGAAATTGCTCTTTGGATTAAATAAATCTTTAACAGATATATCAGCCTTAGAGTTTCCCATAGAATTATCACTGTTAAATGCAACCTTGAAATTTTCCGTAGTTGTATCATTTTCTTTTATGCCCATGTAATTTAAGATTATTTCCAGAGAAATACCCCTTACAAAAACTGTAGATTTTCCACCCGCTTCAGGATTGTTGTATGTAATAATAGCCTCTTGCATTTTTAGTGGATATATTGCTTTATCAGTGCTGTCTTGCTTTGAGTTAAACATTTCTAAGAGCTGTAGCAATGTAAAATTACGTTTTCGATTAACGCCACAACCATTTACATAGAAAATATTTTTCTTATTCCCTATAGTTATTGCCTTTATACCCTTTGCAAAAAAATCTTTGTTTTTATCCTCTAGTCCCTTCTGACCAAGCATTAAGTTAGGATGGGGGAAAAATTTAACTATACTTTCATCAGAGTAAAATGCAATTATAGCTGAAACTTCTTCATAGCCCTCAGCATTCCCCTCATGAATATTAGGATAGAAATAATGTTTTTCACTTGTATATTCTGTAATAGTAGTTTCAAAATTATCTATTGATTTAAACTTAATTTCATCAGCATCTTTTGCGCCAGCTTTTTCTAGTAACAAGTTTATATCAATGCCCTTTCCTTTTCTTATACTTTTACTAGAATTATCACCATGTTTATCGTAGGTAGAGAAGGTTCTTGTTTCTGTTAAAGGAAACTCAGTATTTTCGCCTCTACCTATAGCCTGCATTTCAGCTTTTGTAATAATGATGTTTTTTTCTACATCGCTTCCTGTAACTATTAATCCAATTTCTACAGGAGTTTTTTTTATTTCACAGGATACTTCATTTGTTTTCTCTGCCATAAATGTGGCCTCCTTTATACTGTAGAAGCAGGGTCTCCCACATCAACCATACCCCCCTTTATAACTATGCAAAAAACTCCTCTTTTGGGCATTATACATTCTCCAACTCTATGAAATATTTCACATTTACTGTGGCATTCTTTTCCTAGTTGTGTTATTTCAACAATTGCCTCACCAATCTGCAGTCTATCTCCAATTTTAATATTAACTAAATCAATTCCTTCAAGAACAAAATTCTCACCAAAATCTCCATAAACCACATTTCCACCTTTATTATTAAATTCATCAATTTGTTCTTTTCCCAGTAGGCTTACTTGTCTATGCCAATTTCCACCATGAGCGTCATCCTTCAATCCAAAATTCTCAACTAGCTCTATATGATCAACTGTTTCTTTTCTTGTTCCCCTAATTTTACTTATACAAATTGCAACTACACTTGCCATGTTAACCTCCTATTTGGTTCATATTTCTGTTATCTTTACCATCTTTTATTACTTCAAAACTATGTCTGTTCGGTTTGTTATATATATTAAATTCTATTAATTCTAATAGTTTACTTTCACTCATACCACTTCTTAAAGGTTCCTTTAAATCAACACCATAATTCCAGTGAAGACATTGCTTTAAAAATCCATCTGAAGTTACCCTGATTCTATTACAACTTTCACAAAAATTATCACTTATTGGACTAATGAACCCCACTCTTCCTAAGGCATTAGGTAGCTTTATATATTGAGCTGGGCCTTTCATTTCCTCGTAAGCGGCATCATTAAATAAATACCTTTCCTTAATGATATCTTTAACTATATCGTTACTCACAGCCTTTAAACTGCTCGCACATCCTACAGGCATTAATTCAATAAATCTAACATCCAAATTATACTTAAAGGTAAGTTCAGCTAAAGCTATTATTTCATCGCTATTTTTACCATCTATAATTACAGAATTAATTTTAACTTTCATTCCTTGCGACAAAAGCTTCTCTATAGAAGCGATAAGTTTTTTTAAATCCCCTCCTCGTGTAAGTTCTTTATATTTATTTTCATCTAAACTGTCTAAACTTATATTTACTCCCTTTAAGCCTGATGCTTTATATTCTGCTTCTTTTCCACCAAAAAGCAATCCATTAGTTGTTAGGTAAACTTCTTCGATACCTGGAATTTCATTGATTTCTTTTATTAAAGTTATAATATTTTCTCTAACCAAGGGCTCTCCGCCAGTCAACCTTACTTTTCTGATACCAATTTGGGCCATAAGTTTAACAATTAGAATAATTTCTTCATTAGTCAAAAGTATATCCTCTTTTAAGAATGGCTCGTCCTTTTCTGGCATACAGTAAATACAACGTAAATTACATTTATCAGTTAGCGAAAGTCTTAAATATTCCGCTTCTCTTCCTAGTTTGTCCTTCACTCTTAACCACTCCTTAGTTTGCTGTTGATAAAGTGTCCACTTTTACCTCCAGTTTTTTCAACAAGCTGTATATCTTTAATAATCATTTCTTTATCTACAGCTTTACACATATCGTATATAGTCAGAGCTGCTATAGACACTGCTGTAAGCGCCTCCATTTCAACCCCAGTTTTTCCACTAACCTTTACCTCTGAAAAAATATTGATTTCGCAATTTTTACTATCTACCTCAAAATCTACTTTGCAACCATTTATTTGAAGTGGATGGCAAAGCGGTATAACTTCAGAGGTTTTTTTAGCTCCCATTATTCCAGCTATTCTTGCTACCTGGATAACATCTCCCTTTGCCATATCTCCAGCTTCAATTATCTTTATTATTTCTGAGCTCACTACTATCTTTCCTCTAGCCCTAGCAACTCTAAAGGTATCATCCTTCTCAGTTACATCCACCATCCTTGCATTACCTTTTTCATCTATATGAGTTAATCCACCATTCATCTAAATTCTCCTTATCAAACCAGTTTCTTCTAAGCGCTACCCTCTAACTTCTCAGATCTCAATTCTACTTCTGACCCCTAACTTCTCACCTTTACTTCTATTTCCTGCCACTAATTCTCACCTCTGAGTTCTATTTCCGTCTCTCACGTCTTACAGCCATCTTCCCACTTCTCACATCTAGCCTCTCACCTCTGGAACGCATAAATATAAATCTTTTAATCTAGTATAGCGTATTTTTTATGCGTTCCTAGTATTTTCCAAAACTACAATGCGGGAATGTACATTCTTCACATTGCAAACACAAACCACCTTGACCATACATTGCGATATCTCTTTTATTTAGTTTTTCTCCAGCTAGTATCCTTGGTAAAATTAAATCTAACACTGTTCTTCTTGAATGCATTACACAACCTGGAAGTCCCATTATAGGAATATCCTCATTATAATATGATAGAAGAAACATTGCGCCTGGTAAAACAGGGGAACCATAAGTAACTATTTTTGTTCCTGTAGCCTTTATTGCTGAAGGCGTTAAATCATCTGGATCAACAGACATACCACCTGTGCACATAATAAGTTCTGCTCCATCATTTATGAAATCTAAAATTGCCTTAGTTATAGCCTCTGCATCATCTGGAATAATTTTTTGGCCTAAAACTTCACAACCGTACTCTTCAACTTTTGTTCTCACTACAGGACCAAAGGTATCTACAATTCTTTTATGATAAACCTCATTTCCTGTAGTAACAATAGCAACTTTTTTAGGCATAAATGGTATAACCTTTACTATTTTCTTTTGTACGGTTGCTTCAGCTTCTATAATTTTTTTTTCGTCTATTACTAAAGGAATTACTCTTGTTCCACCAAGTTTTTGTCCTTTTTTAACTGGAGTATCATTATGCAGAGTAGCCATCATTATTTCATCAATCATATTAAGCTTAATAAGCTCTTCATTATCTATTTTCAAAATCCCATCGAAGTCAGCAAAAAAATCGATTTTTCCTTCTTTTATTTCTCCAAAACTTATTCCTTCACCGCAAGCTAAATGTTTTAGTCTAATTGCTGCATCATTTTCATGTAAAAATCCTTCTTGTTCTTCCCAAACATATATATTATCTTTCCCAATGGAAAGTAATTCCTCTATATCACTTTCTTTTATTATATGACCTTTCTTGAAAGCTCTGCCTTTAAATCCACCTGCAACAATTTTTGTTATATCATGACATAGAGTCATTCCAACTGCATCTAGTGTTCTAACTTTTTTCATATTTTATCCTCCATACCCTCAAAATAATTTCATTATCTTGCACATTCCGCATCTTCTTGACGCAAGATTTTAATTCCATGTTCAAGCTCTGCAATTATAAATTCTAGAGATTCACTAACTGCTTTTGGACTACCTGGTAGATTAACTATAACAGTCCTGCCCCTAATTCCACTTGTTCCTCTTGAAAGCATAGCTCTTTTTGTAATACTTAAACTATTAATTCTCATAGCTTCTGATATACCTAAGGCTTCCCTTTCTAATATCATCTTGGTGGCTTCTGGTGTAATATCTCTTGGACTGAATCCTGTTCCGCCTGTTGTTAATATTAGACTTACCTGGAGCACGTCAGCCATATAAATAAGCTCTTCAGCTATTTTTTCTTTTTCATCTGGAAGCACACAATACTTTTCAACTTCATATCCATTTTTTTCTACTATCTCTTTTACTAATTCACCACTTTTATCTAGCCTATTACCTTTAAAACAAGTATCACTTGCTGTGATAATTCCCACCTTATACATTTTATCCCATTCTTTCTATTATTCATTTTTTCTATGTAATTACACATCAACCTAATTTTCTTTTATCAAAAAAACAGCTCCCTAATGGAAGCTGTTGTATAGAATCAAGTACACTGAAAGGCTTTACAAAATACTTATACAAAGTATAAGTGTACTAAAAAATCTAACCTCTCCTTTCCATCAGGAGGCGCAACCATTTCTAACGGCACCCTATCGGCAAAAATTCCATGGCATATAATCATATACGCTTTAGGTAAAATCTGCTCGGAGAATTATAATTCAATTTTGTTTTATATTTTTTCTATTCTACAAGGAACTCAACGACGTATTGGAGAAGTCCATTCATCTCTGTTAGCGCATGGAGTTAATTCATTAAAATTCATTCCAAAACCATGTGGGATACATAAATAACCTTTGAAGGTCCTTTCACTTATTATAGCAGTTATTTCTGCTTGGAAGAACATAATCACATAAACGGACTGCCTCAATATATAGTACATCCATGTAAACTGATAAATCTAGTTTTTTCAAAGTTCTTATCCCACAACTATGTTATAGCAAAATTTGTGCCAACTTTGATTATTTTTAGCTATAAGTGATTTTTTTCTAACAAATTCTTATGGTTTAGGCTAGTTTATGCTTAACGCTTAGTTTACTTAGTATTATATCTATATAGAAATATAAAAAAACTCTTAATTAAATTCATATATAGGGTAACAAATTGTTTAGTGTGCTTCACTATTTTACCCACATTGTATATATTGTGACACAATTCATATCATTTGCCTACAAGTTTCTCAATGGTTTTATCATTTTTCACAGGCATTTTAATATAATAATTTAATTGTCATTAGATTCCAGTACTTCTTTATTTTTATACTTTGTTTTTTTATAAACTATTACTTAATTTAATAAGGTTTTTTCTGAAGAAATTTTTTACTATTGATTTCTAGTTCGATAAATTGTATTTATATTATTATAAATAAACCTAGACACCAAAATGCAAAAAATATAAACTATAGATAAAGAAAGGAGCTTTTTTATGGAAATTAATGATTTTTTTCATGGCGCTTCACTTTGCGAAATTATTGAAAAAGATAATATTATAATTAAACGATATTCAGGCTCAATACATAGAGGCTACGAAAAATTACAACTTGAATATGAATGGTATAACAATGTGGCTACTACAATTAGGAAAAACCACCCTGATTTATTTCCAATTTGCAACCTTAGCAAAGGACAGAACTATATTGAATTACAAATACAGAAATTTAAAAGAAAATCTCTGAGTAAATCTATTCTTAACAAAGAGTTAAGTGCTGAAATGGCACAAAAATTCTTGCATATATCCATAGAAAATCTACTAAATATTTTATATAAAAGTGGACCAACTAAAATTATAGATTCTAAAGGAGGCTTTCTAAAATACCAGAATGAGAGAATATGTTTGGCAAAAGAATATCTTCAAGAGTATGATGAATTTCAACCATTTTTTAAATCTTCAAATATAATCATTAACGGTATTCCATGTCCCTCTGTCCAGACGTTTTTAGAATGGCTTAATATTAACTGTGATAATATTTATAAATCTACCCACCTATCCAGAATACATGGAAATTTTCATTTAGATAATATTTTAATTGATAATATTAACGAGATAACTTCTGATTCCATTACTTTTATAGATCCTCGTGGAGATTTATATGGATTTCCTCATTATGATTTCGCTAAATTACTTTTAACTCTTGAAGGATATTATGATGAAATAAATTACGACCTTTATACATTAGAAACTAAAATGATAAATGATATTTTAAAAATTAATCTTATTATTGATACTGATTTTAATGATTATTATACAAAATGCATAGACAAATTAATAGATTTTATTCCGGAATTTTCAAAATGTGAAGGAGTATCTGACCATGATTTTTTATTGATGGTATACACTACAGAGTGCATTCATATATTAAGCCTTTGTTTCTATCATTCAAATAAATTTAATTCGCAACTTGATTACAATAAGATCTATGCATTTTTAGCTATTTTCTGCTTAATGGCAAAAAGATTGATGGAAATGGATTTAGATGAAAAGCCTATAAAAATTTCCAAGCGTAGACTTAAAATATCACTAAATATAGAAAAAGAATTAGAAGAAATAAAAGAAACATCTAATAATTTTAAAAATTTCATTGCAATAATTGGTGCTGGAGTTTCAAATGAAGCTTGCCTTCCAACTGGAAATGAGCTCACATCGAAGCTTAAAGATCATTTTAAGGGGATAGATTCTGCAACAAATTTAGCACAAGCAGCTTTTCTAATCGATGATAGAGAAGGCTTGCAAAAGCTTTTGTGCAAAACCTATGATACTGATTCAGAACCAACAGATGCTCATGTACTTCTTGCTAATTTAAATTTACCCTGCTATGTTTCACTTAACTTTGATGAATTACTTGAAAGAGCTTTAGAAAAACTACCGAAGAAAGTAGATAAGATAATCAATAATAAAAATATTATGATACCCTACGTTAATTCTACTATGGTAATTAAACCACATGGTACTGTTTCTATCCCAAACAGTTTACATATTACCTCAGAAGAAACTGTAGATTTCTTCAAAGAAAATCCGATTATTGCAAATATGTTAGTATCTCAATTAGCTAATAAGACTTTACTATTTATTGGATTTAGCTTCTCCGACCCCGATTTTCTCGGAATTCTTAGATATTTAAAGAAGCAATCTGGGAAATATGTTCCAAAAGGTTATGCAATAATGAATGAGAAAAATAGATACCAAGAAAAATTGTGTAATGAGTTTAATATAAAAATTATTCAGTCTGATGCTACTAAATTTCTTATTAAATTGAATGAAACTGTACAAAAGAGTAAACAAACAATTATTCCTTGGCAGAAATATCCACTATTTTTTGATCAGCTTCAAAAAGGCGGAATTCCAACTGAAATTCAAATAATTAAAGCTATAACAGAAAAAATAAAAAGCAGAAATAAAAAAAATATAAATGTTAAAATGTTAAAGCAAGAATCTATAAGCTCAGTTGAAGCGGTGCTTAAGTATAGACCATTATATACAATGATACAAGAACTACGAGTTAAACTTGAAGCAGTAAATTCTAAAGAAGAATTTGATAAATTTATTGAAGAGTTTGATAAATATGATAGTAACAAAATAAAAGAAAAGGCGATTGAAACTTTCAATTACAATCTTACTCGAATAAAAAAAGATATCAGCGTAGATAAGATTAGAATCCTTCTATATAGTAGAAGTCAAAGCGTAATTAATTTTTTCAAAGAATTTGAAAAATCAATTGCTTTTAGTGAAAATATTGAATTGTTTATTTCTGAATGTGGTCCCAGATCAATTTTGCATTATGAAGATTCAATTTCCTATATTAGGCAGCTACAACCAACTAAGTTTAAAATAACTTTACTACCTGATGCTATGATTTTTAACCTACTTAATAGTAATTCTTTTGACTTAGTATTTTTAGGGGCCCATTCGGTTTATAAAGATACGAAGACAAATGAACTTATGTGGTTTACAAACACAGTTGGTTCTGCAGCCTTAGTTGACTTTGCTAAAAAGAATAACACTATTGTAAATGTTGTATTTGAAGACAAAAAGATTCATGATAAATTTAACGAGAAAAAATTAGACAAAGAATGTTTAGTGGATTTTAATAATGAGAAGGAATACTATTATGACATAGCCTCAGATATTCTTATTCCAGAAGGTGTAAAAGAAGATTTCTATAAACAAATAAAATGTTTAAAATTACAGCACGATATGGTTAACTTTGAACATGATAAAGTTATACCTGTAATAATAAATTATAATTCAACAGAAGAATAGAATTTGACAAAAAAGATTAGAGATTTAAAATTCTCTAATCTTTATTATTCTTCAATTTAAAGTACCGAAAATAAATGACTCCTAATTATTAATCATCTTTGCTCTAGTAATAACTTTCCTTCTAATCCCGCTCCTTCGCCTGGCTTACCAAGAATATAAATAGTATAGTAGACGTTAGGTTGAAGTTGAATATCAGGAATGGTTACCACCGCATTATTATTTCCTGTATCACTTACCTTGAAGGTATATGTTCCTGAAGGTATACACGCATAATCACTAATGAACTTATATCCGATATTGTTAAATATCTTTGTACCATCTGATAGTGATACATCATACGCCTTTGAACTGGGTGAAAGATTTGCAAATCTTATGCAAGCTCTTCCAAAAGCTTGTGGAGAGATTGGCTCAGGGATAGGGTATACTGTCATATTTGATAAGCTGCCTATAAGAACTAAATTGGCAACATAGTTCTCTGGAATATATACATTGGTACTTAATATCGGTCTTGTTTTTTCACCTGCTTGATAAACACTAATAATATAGTTACCTTGTGCCACAGGGATGTAATTGGAAACTTGTTTATACCTTAGATTTGTTGCAACTAACTTTCCATTTGCATAAACATCAACTGCAGGTGAGTCAGGCACAGCATTAAATACCCTAATATAAGAATTGACTTTTATGTCTCTATACATACCATACATGAATATTTATCCCCTTAATATCATTAACCAATACTATAATATTTCTAGAAATGAAATCTGTGCATATTTGTTAATCAAATAATTTTCAATTAATACACTATACCCGTTTGTTATGCTTTTTCATTAAAACCTGCCCCATCTTTCGTTACTATTTCCTTATTGCTTGTTTCAGTTTTAGCCTCTACATTAGTAATCATTTTTGAACTATCATCATTTTGTACTTCTTCAGTAGTTTTAATATTTACTTCATCATTGGCTTTCTTCATATTAGCTAATTGCTTCTTATATTCCATAATGCCACGTTGAATTAATCTTCCACTATTTGATGCTTTTTTTATCTCTGACATGTTATACTTTAATGCCCTGTGAGCTTTTTCTTCATCACCCTTTGCTTTAGCCACTCTATACACTGAATATGCTACTTTTCCAATTTTCTCATGTGCTGATGCTGAAACAAGTCCAAGCACAACTTCCTTATTTATTGCTTGAGGATTTTCACAATTTTCTTCCTCTAATTTTTGCTGCTCAGTATCCTTCTCTTTTGTCTTTTCAGTTTCTGTTTTTTCACTCAACTTTGTAAATTTCTCTTCAAGTAATTGTTTTTCAAGTTCCTGCAACTTCTTTTCCAGTTCACCAATTGCCTTATCCTTACTTTCTTTAGATAAATTGCCTTCTTCAATACCTTTTATCTGCTGTTGTATCTGTTGCTTCTGTTTTTCTACTGGACTTAAATGACTATTAGAAAGACTGCTTGCCTCTTTTCCAACATTTCCTGCTGAACTAAAAGGTATATTTGAAACTGCACCTATTTTCATATATTTGCCTCCTTTTTTTATTAATAAATGAAAGAATTCATTTATTAATAGCTTCGTAAAATATACAATAGAATTAATGCTATTGTTGTGAATACTTTATTAGATGTAGTGAATATATCACCATACCAGCATTATTAAAGCATTATATTTAATACAAACATATTTTCACTATTCTCAATATAAGTAGTTCCAAGATACTTATTTGCAATACTTTGGATATTTAAAAGTCCTAATCCTTTATTTACATAATCCCCTTTATCATTACCAATATTATTAATATTTATATAGCCTTGCATGCTATTCTTTATTTCAAATATAATAAATGACTTATTTGACATACTTTCTATATGTATATATTTTTTTATACTTTCATCAGTAATTTTCTCACAGGCGGCTATTGCATTATCTAGTGCATTACCAAGTATTACACAAAGATCAAATGAATCAACCTTTATTCTATCTGGTATTTTTACATTACACTTAAATTCTATATTTTTATCTATACTAATATTGTACTTTTCACTTATAACAGCATCAGCAAATGGATTACCTGTATTTACTTTCAGATTAAGCCTTTCTATTGTCTCAGTTATCTTACTTAAATACTCCTCTGTATTATTTATATCACCACTTGATATTAAATTTTTTATACAAATAAGATGATTATTTATGTCATGCTTAAAGGCTTGAGTATTTTTAAATTGTATCTGCAAATCTTTATAATGATTAGCTTGTAAGTCGAATTGCTGAGATAATAATAATTCCCTCTGCCGCAGTGCATTCTCTTTTATTAGTCTATCTAATGAAATTACCGTAAGTATTGCACAAAATAATGCAGTAATTGCAAATCCCATCATTTTTATATTACTAAAAATGGATATATGATCATTAATATTTTTGTAGTATAGCTTAAAATATTCACAAAGCAAAGTAACTATAAACACGTTTGGAACAACAAAGAATATCATATATTTAATATCCTTGAAGCTATCCTGAAGATAACAATTTTTTATTATAATATTAAGTGCTAAAATGCATACTAGTTGTAAAAAAATTAAGAATACCTGATTTGCTATTCCTATTATTTGCTCTGTTTTATAGGTGGAATTGAAAATCACAATATTATTGGACATATAAATTATAGGTACTGTTAGATATTGAAATAATTCATTAAAACAAGTATAAATTATAGTAAATATAATCTTTTTTAAATATGTACCTTTGCAAAATATGAGTGATAAAACAAAAATATTTATAGCTGTGGGAATCCACTGATAAACACTTTCTATATTGAGTTTCTGCACAATTAGAAAAGGAATATTGGCTGTTATAAGCATGGCTATAACAACATATTGTGCTTTGACTTTAAATCCCAAGAAGTTTTTTAGTATTAAGTATAATATATACAAATTTAGAATGGAAAAAGAAATAACCAAAATTTTTTCAATCACATCTAGCGTAGACACTTCTATGCGCCCCCTTGCTTTATATACTTTAAAAAGCTTTTAGAAAATTCATCATATTTACTCTTTGACAATCCTATTCTTGTACCATTATCAAGCACTATTTCTGTTTTATTAAATTTCATTACATATTTTAGGTTCACTATATAACTCCTATGACATCTGAAAAAATTATCACTTGAAACCATTTCCTCTAAATGCGCTATTTTATCATAATATTGTATTACTTCTCTTTCAGTATGAATATTTATAACTCTATTCTGTACCTCAAAAAAGTGTATGTTATCTAATAATACCTTTATTGTACTTTTTGCTTTATTAATTGTAATATACTTTTTATCATTTTCTTTGATAAGACGTGCTTTTAAAATTCTATGAATAATTTCTAATATCTTTTCTTCTGCCGCAGGTTTCATAAGGTAATGAAATGCAGATACATCAAAAGCTTCAAAAATATATTCTTCAAAAGCAGTTATAAAAATTATTATAGTGTCCATATTGTTTTCTCTTATACTTTTAGCTAAATCTATGCCCGAAAGCTTGCCCAGTTTTATATCTAAAAACACAATATCAAAATAACTACCAGAAGAAATCAAATTTTCACCACTACTAAATTCTTCAATATCATAGCTATAGTAACAATAGTTTTTTTCAAAGGCACTTTTTACTTTTTTTATTACATCTAATCTTTGAATCACTTCATCATCGCATACTGCAATTTTAAACATATGTTTCTTCCTTTCTATTCATTTCGTTCCTAATATCATTTAAAATATTGCGATTTTTTCAATATCAAGTAAAGATTTTAATTATTTTTACTTCCTGTACCATTGTATTTATAACTTCCTTCATTACAATTAAAGCTTATATTATTTCCATCAGATGTGCAAACTACTGTACCACATTCATCTGTTCTATAAACTTTTATTCCTTTTGCTTGTAATCTTTCCATAGTTCCTTTATGTGGATGTCCATAATCATTAACCTTACCAACACTAATAACTGCATATTTAGGCTTTACAGCAGACAAAAAATTCTCGCAACTTGCTGTGTAAGATCCATGATGACCAACTTTTAAAACATCCGCTTTTAAATCAAGTCCCTTTTTAACCATTTCCATTTCAGAAATTGCCCCTGCATCTCCCTCAAACAAAAATGAATTGTTTCCAAACTGAATCTTTAAAACAATAGAATAATTGTTTATATCCTGGTAGGTTGAGTTGCTCGGAGCTAAAATTTCACATGTAGCATCTCCTAATTTAAAACTATCTCTAGCCACAGGTATAGTTATTTGCATACCTTTATTTTTAATAGCAGTTATTACATCCTGAAAAGTTTTAGTAGTATTTGTTATTTTAGGCATGTATATTTTACCAACTTGAAAGGAGTTAATAATATAATCAAGCCCTCCAATATGATCCTCATGAGGATGTGTTCCTACTACATAATCTAATTTAGTTATCCCCTGGTTACTAATATATTTTTTTACAGCTTCTGAGTCAGCATTGTTTCCTGCGTCTATTAGCATAGAACTATTACCTTGTTGAATAAGAATGCTGTCTGCTTGTCCAACGTCAATATAGCTTACCCTAAGTTGTCCATTTACTGATGTTAATAGACTTGTTTTTTTATCTGTATTACTATTTGAGCAAGCGACTAAGCTTAAAGTTAAAAACAAAACTAAAAAAAATGATATGAATTTTTTCATTCCTTTATCCTCCATGTATCTTTTGTATGTGACCAATTTTATAGTGCCTTTACATATAATTGAAAATGTCCTCTAAAATAAAAAAGACACCGTTATGGTGCCAAAAATCTTGGTAAACATTACTTCGTTTCATCAAATTTTATTTCAGTAACATTTCCCTTACTATCTTTTACTAAAACAGACTTAAATTTACTAGTAAGCTTTATATAACTTGAATTGTCTTTATCTTTCACATTATATGGATTTTCCTTTGAATAGTGCTTATAGTCATTATCACTTAAAGTTTTTACACTTATAATTACACCATCTTTATATACAAGTTGTTCTGCAAGTTGAATTTGTGGACCTAGCACTGTAGTATTATTGAACTGCATATATGTAGCAGAATCAATAATCTCATTAGTTACCTTTTTCCCTACATCTTGGGTTACTTCTGTTGCTTTATCACTAGCTTTGTTAGTAATTTTATGAAATAACTTTGGTATAAAAAGTGCAATTATAACAAGTACTGCAATAATTGTAAATTTAAATTTTCTCATATTCCCCATCCTCTTATATATTTTTTTTGTAATAATAAAAGCGCTAATGATTAAAGTATCATTAACACCATGTAGACCAAATCAAGTTGATAAAAGTCTATTAACATAATTCTAAGGTTTATTTTATACTAGTTTTATTACTTTGTGAAGTATTTTTCTTTTTTAATCTACTCAAAAATATTTATTCTCATTTAATTGATACTTTTCTTTAAATTTAGCTTTGCCCAATTTAACTTGAATTTCCTGTGAATAAAAACATTTCACTTGGTGAGAATTAAAGTGAGGTGATTTTTATGAGGTACTTCATACAGATAAAATTATGTTTACTTTTTAGCATATCCATGCTGTTTGGAACGCTAATTTATTTAAAGTAGGAAAAGCACCGGTTAATTGCGCCAGTGCTAATGAAAAATATGATTACAATCCTGTACTAAAACCCTCAATGTACCATTTTCCATCAATTTGAACACCACTTACATAATATTCATCAATGTATTTTTTCCCCGCTAGATCCATCCTTTCAAAGGTTACATTGAAATGCGTGGTCGGAGTTTCTTTGGTTATATTATAATTTATTTTATTATTTGGACTTAGCTCTGGAGGAATATATCCTTTCGTAGAAGTAATCCTGCATGGAAGCTTATCCTTTATTACCAAATCAATGCCGGAAGCAACAATCCCTTCTTTAATGACCTTGTTTTGAATATGGTCAGATAATTCTGGAGCACAATATTTTATTGCTGACTCATAATCTTTACCTTCAATAGCTTTACCAAAAGAACTTATTGATTTTTCCATTTCCAATTGATCATTATAGGTAATTTTTTTTATTGCAGTAGTTTTCTCATTTTGAACCTGTGCTTTAGAGTTCTTATCGGTATTTTGTACTGATACAGTGTTTACTTTAGACTGTTCAATTGACTTTGCTCCTTGTTCCTTTTCAGGTTCTTGCTTTGTAAGTACTTTTATTTTGCTAGTTTCACCAACTTTTTTATCATTTCCGCCACAAGCAGTTAAACTACCAGTTATCGCAACTGCAACAAGCAATATGCCGAAGTTTTTATTCATATATCTTTCCTCCCGAAAATTTACTATACACATATTATACAAAATACCTTTTTCAATATTATCTTATAATTGTTTCAAAGGTGTAACAATAAACTAATCATATTTTAGAGAAACCTTAAAAATTTTTGTTTTGTAAAGATTGCTTAATACTAAAATAATTTCTTTACTACTCTCACAATAAATGTTACAAGCATTAAAATCAGAAAGGGAAATCTCTTTTAGTTTAAGTAGTTCCTGTTCTTTGCCTGTATTTGCATTATAAACTTTCAATTTTCCTTGATCTATATACAATTGAATATTCTTGTCTGGTATCCATTTCCCGTTAAACAAGGTATATTGATTGGTTTTTGTTATTTTGAAAGCTTCATCTATTTTTGCCACTCTTGTTTTTAATTTTGTATAGTCTATTTCTGTAGATTTTATTTCATCCTCGGTATAATATGTAATATACCTTCTATCATCGGAAAAATCAAAGCCACTAGCTTCCAGTATATCAAAAGCTTTTTCATCTTTTTTCAATATATTTCTTCTTACAATCCTCTTATTACCGTTGCCATCCTCTGATATATAAATAATTGTAGTATTATCATAAAAACATGGCTTGTTTGAATATTGGTATGCACCATCTATTGACATTATTTCATTTAAGTTCTTATCAAACACAAATATTTTAGATTTTACCCTGTAAGCCAAATATTTACCATCTTTTGACCATGTTACACTTTCTGAATTAGCATCAAAACCATCTTCCTCACCTGTACCAATTATTTTTTTTGCACTAGCATGAGAATCATTGTCCATTATATAATTATATGAATACTGCCTTGCTTCATTAGGTTCCCAATATGTAATACTTTGGCCATCCGGTGAGAAATTTAAACCTTCTAAGAATTGAGGATTATTTAATTTTAGATGATATTCAGTAAAAGAATCATCTGACAGGTTCACACATCCAAACTTATTATCTTCTCTTACAAAAATTTCATTATTTAAAGGTGATATAGCAAAGACTTGATTAATGTCTTTTTCACTCTTCAGCTCCTTTACTTCAGTGATTTTAACTTTATCTTCCCTTTGTTTCTGAATTACCCTAGTATCTCTAGAACTTATTTTTACACTGCATGATGTCAAAATTAATGCTATGACAATGCTTACAATTAAACAATTTCTACTTTTATTCATATATACACCGCCTGAAAATTAATCATATTACCTTTTTAGATATATTCTAACCTGAGTTCCAACACCTAGTTTACTATCAATTTCTATTGAACCTCCAAGTCTTTCTAATATATCCTTTACTATATTAAGTCCAAGGCCAGTGCCAGTTACACCTTTAGCATTTTCTGCTCTGTAAAAACGTTCAAATATGGAGTCTTTATCTTTATCACATATACCTATGCCGTAATCAATAATCTCAATATATGATGCTTCTTCCAATAGTCCTAGGTTTATATCAACAAAACCCCCATTGCTTGAAAACTTAATTGCGTTATCTAAAACATTTACTATTACTGGAATTAGTTTTTCTCTATTTGATTCTATAAATATATCCTGATCAGTTAAGGCAAGCCTAATTTCTATGTTATGCTTATCAGCTTTAAATTTACTATTTGCTACAATTTCTTCAACTAATTGTGATAGATTTAAACTATAATTTTCAAAAGAGTCATTTCCTGAATCAATTTTTGATAGAAGCAATAGCTCATTTACCATATTTTCTAGTCTAAGCGATTCATTTTTCAAATGAAATAAAGCCTCTTCAATATCTTCATTCCCCTCTATTTCACTATTTAAATATTCGGAATATCCCTTAATAGCTGTAAGCGGAGTTCTCAGTTCGTGAGAAACGTTTGATACGAATTGCTTTTGCTTTTTAACATAATCTTGAATTCTATTCCCCATATCATTGAAGCTGCTGGCCAGTATTCCAAATTCGTCTTTTCTTTTTATACTAAGTGTTACAAAATTATGCTTTGAATATTGTCTTGTGGCTTCAACAAGTTCATTAAGAGGCTTAACAACTCTACCTGCAATGAAAAAGCTTAGAACAATTATTGTGACAGAAAAAATAATTGCACCTATGTAAAGAATATGTTTAACACCAGTAATTACATTGTTAACCAATTTCATATCAGTTACAAATTCAAAAATACCTACGGTTTTGTCAAACATCACTATTGGTGATGCCGCATAGATCTTACCATTTTTTATTATATAAACTGTTTCACCTTTAAGTGCATGCTTCAAAAGCTCTTTATTTTTATCTATTTTGCCTAATTCACTTTCCTGCTTTAAAACACCATCCACGCTGCAGCTTAGCAGATCCATTTTATTATTGTATATCCTAACTTCTGAGCCTGTATTTTGACTTAAGGTTTCAGCTATTGGATTTGCTAGGGAATCCCATAGATCATCAACACCTTCTCCAGTTTGTGCAAAAACTTGTTGCCGAATATAACTCAATGAGGCATCATTTTTACCCATAATTTCTTCTTCCATTGATTTTGAAGCATGTGTCTCAATTGACTGAATAACAAAAAAACCAGTTATAAGTAATGCTGTAAGTACTACTGCTAAATAGTATATCGCTAGTTTGGGTGCAAACTTCAAGTTACTCCCTCCCAAAACAGTAGCCAAATCCCCATACCGTTTTTATATAGTTGGGCTCATTTGGATTGTCCTCTATTTTTTTTCTAAGCCTGTTTATAGTTATATCTATAGTTCTGCTAGTTCCTACATAATCAAACTCCCAAATTTTTGATAATAAATCCTCACGGCTGAACAATTTTTTCGGATTTTTTGCAAGTAGCTCAATTATATTATATTCTTTAGGAGTCAATTGAATTTCTTGTCCATTTTTCAAAACTATTTTATTGTTAAAATCTATCTCTATATCTAGATATGAAAATCTAGAAGAAATTACAGGGCTTTGCTGCATCCTACGTAGCGCAACTTTTACCCGGGTAATCAATTCTCTATTATCAAAGGGCTTTGAAATGTAATCCTCCGCACCAAGTTCAAGTCCTAATACCTTGTCTATTACCTCATTTCTAGCTGACACCATAATAACTGGAATATGATTTTCAGTATTAACTTTCCTTAAAACATCATAACCTGACATATCAGGTAACATTAAATCTAGGATAATCAAATCTGGCTTAAAAGAGTGAATTAAATCGATACCCTTATTTCCTGCATCAGCAGTTTCTACAATATAATTTTCTTTTTTCAAAATCAATTTAATTAGACTAGATATAGCAAGCTCATCATCAATAATAAGTATTTTCTCCATTATTCACATCTCCTAAATTGGTTGTTTAAGCAAAATGTGCTTCTCATATTTAAATATTTATTTATAAAATAAGATTTATAAACCTAATTGAGTATATAAGTAAATGATACATAACTATTATACCAAACTCAAAGATATTTTACTTAAGGCATACCATTACAAAAATAAAATTAAACGCAAAAAATAAAAAGCGCTGGGTAATGACTCCAGCACTAGGGAAAAGGAATAGTCTACTTTAATTATACGCCATTTGAAGCTAAAATGATTATTACTTTAAGAAGAAATACAATACTTTTAAGATATTTTTAATACTCACATCATAATTTCCGTAACTATTTATTATTTGACAATGATTACACCAATATAAATATGTTTTGTAAATATTACAAGCTAATAAAGTAAGCTAAAAGGCAAACTTAACATCTATACTAGTGCTTCAATGATATTAACTGCTCTTCTTATATCTTCATCACTTGCATTGCATACACATAGCCTTATACCTTCTTCATGCTCAAAGCCCTCAATATAGCAGTGACTTGTACTGCTTACCAACACCTTGTTATTTAATAGGCTGTTCTCAAGAAGCTCTGAAGATATTTCTTTCATCTCCATATATGCATATAATCCAGTCTTAGGAATATACCAAGTTATTTTATCTTTTAAATCCTTTTGGCATAATTTTTTTAATGTATCCATTTTACTGTGATAAAATTTTCTTGTTCTTTTAATATGTGACTTGTACATGCTACTTTTTAAATAAACTTCAAGGGCTCCTTGGGTTAGTATAGATGTATTTAAGTCTATACTGTATTTGAAAGCTATAAATTTTTCATGTAATTCTTTTGGAAGTATTGCCATGCCAAGCCGCAAGCCTGGAAGCAATGTTTTGGAAAAGCTCCCAATATAAATAGTTCTCTCTTTATCTCCCATTGTGTACATAGGATCTGACTTTTTATCTAGTTCAAGATCTGCCAGATAATCATCTTCTACAATATATACTTCATATTTTTCTGCTAACCTTATTATTTCTTTTTTTTGTTCATTACTATAACAAAATCCAGTGGGGTTTTGATATCTAGGCATTGTATAAAAAAACTTTATATCTCCATTTCTAAATATTGCTTCCAATTCATTTAAGTCTATACCTTCCTGAGTTCTTTTAATACCCATAACAGGAACTCTAGCACTTTCTAATATTTTTAGCATTATGGAATAGGTAGGTTGCTCCACAAGAACTTTTGATTTCCCTCCAGGAAAGTTCATCGCCCCAAGAATGTACAAGGCTTGCTGGGAACCATTTGTAATAAATATGTTTTCAGGTTTCGTAAATATTTGAAAATTCATTAGATGTTTAGTTAAAACATTAATTAACTCAGGCATACCTTTGGGGAAAGAATATTCAAAAAGTTTCTTTCCATAGATTGAAATTGCCTTATCCATGCAATGATAAAAATCCTTATAGGGATTAATTTTATCAGGTAGATAAATGTTTAACATATCTATAACATTTTTATTTACATCCATCTTATTTTCATTTTTCATTACATAATAACCACTTTTGGGTACAACGTAAATTAAATGTTCCTCTTCTAGCTGCTTATAAGCTTTTACTATTGTATCAGTATTATAAGCTAAATCCTTAGACAACTTTTGAATTGATGGCAATTTTTCGCCCGGGTTATACTCTCCAGAATAAATACTTTTTTTTATTAAATCAGCAACAGTTTCATATTTATAACCCATATGCATCCTCATCTATACCGGTATACTATTAAATTTCTATACTGGTTTCTTCGTTTTATTTCTATTAAAATTATTATATCACAAACAAAAGGAAATCGAAGTTCTACATGGACTTTGACAGTAAGCTTATTAATAGAAGTATACATTCTAAGTTACTATTGCTTCCTAGCGAAAGGAGAAATCTAAAATGAAAAACCTACCATTTTCAAATGAGAAACTTAAAAATATTGTATCAGAATTTCCAACCCCATTTTATATTTATGATGAAAAGGCAATCCGCGAAAACCTTAGAAATTTAAAAAGGGCTTTTTCTTGGAATAATGGATATCATGAATATTTTGCAGTTAAGTCTACTCCAAATCCATCTATTCTCAAGATTTTTAAAGAAGAAGGCTGCGGAGTAGAATGTGCCTCTCTAACAGAATTAATGCTAGCTAATATTAGCGGATTTTCAAAGGAAGATATCATGTTTACTTCTAATGTAACAACTAAGGAGGAATATATCTTAGCTAAAAATCTCGGCGCTATAATTAATCTAGATGACACAGGTCATATTGATTTCTTAAAAAGCAGTGCAGGTATACCTGAAACCATTTGTTGTAGGCTTAACCTTGGTGAAGATATAAAGTACGAAGATAAAGTTCTTATAAATTTAAAAAATAGTAAATTTGGATCCACAAAAGAACAGATTTATGATGGTTTCAAATATCTTCAAAAACTAGGAGTAAAGCGTTTTGGAATTCATGCTCAATTTGGATGCCATAAAAGAGATGCCAAGTATTTTGGAAATAATTCTCGTAAGATTTTTCAGTATATAGTAGATTTGTACAAAAACACAGGAATAAAAGTTGATTTTGTGAACTTAGCAGGTGGACTTGGCATACCTTTTCTGCCAGAGGATTCCCCTACTGATATTGAGGCAATAAGTTACTGTATTAAAAAAGCGTACGATGAAACTATTGTGAAGGCAGGACTTGCTCCAATTTCATTATTTACAGAGCTTGGAATATATATGACAGGTCCATATGGATATTTTGTGACCTCAGTTCTCCACGTAAAAAGGACATATAAGAATTTTCTAGGGCTTGATGCTTCCACAAATAGCTTTATGAGCCCTGCAAAGTATAATAATTATTATCATATTTCTGTAATTGGTAAGGAAAATGAGGAATGCTCCCAAGTATATGATATAACAGGAGCCTTGTGTGAAGATAGAGACAGATTTGCAATTGATAGACCACTTCCTTCAATGGAAGAAGGTAATATACTAGTATTTCATGATGCCGGAGCATATACTTACTCGCATAGTTATAACTTTAATGGTAAACTCCGTCCTTCAGAGTTACTTTTATGCACAGATGGATCGGTGAGAATGATAAGACGTGCTGAGACTCCTGAGGATTATTTTATTACTTTGAAGTTATAATTTGTTTATTTTTCCTAATAAAAGACCTGCAAAACAAACAGTTCTGCAGGTCTTAAATCTTCTATATACTCATTAATAATTTTTATCAGCGTAACTAACCCAGCCGCCTTCTTTAACAAGAGTCTTGTCAAAGTCGCCCACTTTGAAATCAATTACTTCTGATTTTTCTGATGATGTTACAATAATTTTATCGTTATCAATGTCAATCTCTATTGAAGTGTCTTTGCCTGAATAATTATCAAAAAGATATTCAATCTTGTCTTTAGGTAATTCTATTGCGAACATACCACAATTGTACATATTTTGTCTAAATATTCTTGCAAAGTTTTCTGCTATAACTACATTGATTCCATTTACCTCCAAAGCCCATGGAGCATGTTCCCTGGAAGAACCGCAACCAAAATTTGCTCTTGTTACAACTACAGCTTTACCTTCAATATCTTTTTTGTTATTGAAACCGTCAACTGTCAAATCTTCCAACAAATTTGGCTTTAATGCTTCTTTAGTAATTTCAGTAAGATACTTTGCTGGAATGATTTCGTCTGTATTAATATCACTTCTATCTAAAAATAAAACTTTTCCGCTAAATTTCTTCATTTTCCACTCCACCTCCTAAGCTTCGTAAATTTTAGAATTTATTATTTTTCCTTCAATTGCAGAAGCTGCAGCAGTTGCAGGACTCATAAGATGAACTGTACCGCCTTTTCCCATTCTGCCATTGAAATTACGATTTGTTGTAGAAGCACATGCTTCACCACTTGCAAGTACACCATTACTCATGCCTAGACAAGCTCCACAAGTTGGGTTTGTAACACAAAAACCTGCATCCTGAAAAATTTCAATTAGTCCTTCTTTTAGGGCCATGGAATAAATTGCTGGCGTTGCAGGACTTACTATTGCACGCACATCATCACTTATTTTTTTACCCTTAAGGATGTCTGCAGCAATTCGGAGGTCTTCTATACGACCATTGGTACAGCTTCCTATATAAATCTGATTAAGTTTTGTACCAGTCATCTCACTAACTGTTTTTACTTGGTCAGGTTTAAATCCAAAAGTAACCATTGGTTCTAAATTTGTAACATCATATTCATATACTTTTTCATAGGAAGCATCAGCATCAGGAATCCATTTTGAGTATTCCTTCAAAGCATCTTCCTTTGTACTAAATTCATCTTTAATGAATTCCCATAAGTAATCCACTGTTGTCATATCAGGATAACATACTCCACAAGTACCACCTGCTTCTATTGCCATATTACACAAGGTCATACGTGATTCCATTGACATTGCATCAATTACAGATCCTGTAAATTCTATCACCATGTTTGTTGCACCATTAACAGTGAGTTCTTTAATAATGAAAAGTATAAGGTCTTTTGCATAAACTCCTGGTTTCAAGGATCCATTAAGAACAAATTTTATTGTTTTTGGGAAGTGGAAGGCACATACACCTTTTAATATACCAACTTCAAGATCAGTAGTTCCAACACCTGCTGCAAAGGCACCAAAGGCTCCGTGAGTACATGTGTGGGAATCACCCATGATAATTGTATAACCTGGTCTTACAAACCCTTTTTCCGGGAATATTGCATGACATACTCCATTTTTTCCGATATCAAAAAAGTCTTTGATACCATGCCTTTTAGCCCAATCACGAAGTATCTTTCCCTGTTCAGCAGTTTTTGAATCTTTTGCAGGTGTTACATGATCTATAACAGCTTTTATTTTCGTTGGGTCAAAGACTCTATCCATACCTCTTGCCATAAGATCTGTAATGGCAATTGGGGTTGTGATTTCATGACAAAAAACCCTGTCCAATTTTAAAACATGCGTATCAGTAAAGGGCATATTTACCCTGTGCGCATCAAATATTTTCTCTGCTAACGTCTTACCCATTTGTTTCGCCTCTTTTCTTGTATTTCAAATCCCTCAATTCGAGATATTTGTTAAAAATTAAATTCTTTGTTTAGATTATATAATTTTTTTTCAAAATATTAAAGCCTTTAATATTAATTGTGAGTTTAGATAATCCTATATCCCTCCTTAATTTCATTTTTACTACTTCAATGAATCACTTTATTATATTATTACATAAGACTTTGATAAAGAATGTAAACTATGATACAATTTAAAAAATAATTACTTATAGGAGATGTTTTTTTGGATAAATGGGAATTACTTTTAGACCATAAAATAGATATGCCAACCAAATTGTTTGAAACCTTTAAAACAAAACCAGCGCAAAAGATTAAAAGTAATCAAATAATTTATGTACAAGAAGAAACTGCTAATAATTTTTACTATTTAAAAGAGGGAATAGTTCAAGCTTTTGTAACCTCTGCTGATGGCATAGAAAAAGTTTTAACTACTTATAAAAAAGGAGAGTTTTTTGGAGAAGCTTCTTTCTTTGATGGTTTTCCAAGAATGTCTTCAGCAAAAACCTTTTCAGATTCAGAAATTATCCCCATTAATAAAACTGACCTTATAGCATATTTTCAAAACGATCCATTTCTTGCTTTCAATTTTATAGAACTTTTATCAAAAAAAGTTAGGATGTTATCAAATGAAATTGACAATATTTCATTTCTATCAGCTGAGAAAAGAATTGCTCAATATATCCTAAATGCAAATTTTCATTCTAATAATTCTATTGATTGCACTCATGATAGTATTGGAAGGGCAGTAGGTGCAAGTAGAGTTACGGTAAGTCGAACTTTAAACAAATTTTCTAAATACAAATGGATTAATACAAAATATAAAAAAATACTTATATTAAATAAGGAAGCACTTTTAGAATTTTTAGAAGAGTGAAGCAAATTGCACCCAGTGGAATATTCCCTGGGTGCAATTAATTTTGTTATGTTAGTGGAACTATGCTTCCTGAATTTGTTTTTTCAGATACACCATCTGTCCGTTTGATTTTAAATAGGCCTTCAAAATATCTGATGCCTTGATTTTTCTCTATTTCAGTTTTATAAGCCAGTTTTAAAACAGGATCTTTGCCTTGATAGCTGAAATCTGGCAAAGTGGTTTGCTCACTGATATTCAGCCTTGAATACCAATCCAAAGGCAACAATCTTTCATCAGAAACATTATCCTTTTTACCTAAAAGTTCTTTGCACAATCTCATCATTATCTGCCCTTTAAGGTCATTATTTACCTTGCCTGTTTTAAATTGCAACATCATATAATCCAGTGCATCTTTTCCTCCGTATTTTATAATCTTTTCATATTCATTTTTATGAGCATATATATAATCATTAGGATTCGAAGAATCTAGCGGAGAAGACATAATTGTTTTCAAGTTCTCCTCAACGGAAAATGAAGAATTTTTCCCAGTTTCAGCCGTAATATCTGTATTCTTTGAAAACTTAGCCTCAAGTTTATTAATAAATGCGTTATAATTAGACTGACTTTCTGAGCTCTTCCAAACATCCATATTCATAGTCTTATTTGCCCAAGCTCTGGAGAATTGCAAAGTATTGCTTTTGCTACCATCTGATAGCTTATATATTATTTCATCAGCATTACCAATAAGCGAAAAAAGTACAAGGGAGTTTTTCTGATATTGCATATTGTCAGACGCCATTGCATCATCCAACCTGTCTGCCTCAGTTTTCAAATATATGGTAACTCCATAGGGTTTATTTCCTGTTTGCAGTTCAAAATGCTCATAAGATACTTGGGTAGGAAAAGTCAGCAAATTTATAATCCCACAAACTTTCGAATTATTCCCTACATACTCTGTCCTATTGTTTAAGTATGATTGTGATTTTGAAACTGAACTCTTTTTTTCAATTTTTGGATTAGATATTAGTCCTACTCCAATAAGAACAACAAGAATTGCAGCTACAATTACAACCCAGAAGGAAGGTTTTTTGTAGTTTAATACATTTTTTATTCTTCTTTTTACATTGCTTTCACCAAAAGCAAGTGGACTTCCAGAAATAAGTGTTCTATCTACAGACATTAAAAGAAGTGATGTACTATATTCACGCTTGATCACATTTCCAAGCTCTTTAATCACCTTTTCATCACAGGACATTTCCATATCACGGCTCATCATAATGAAACTGAGCCATACAAAGGGGTTAAACCAGTGAATACAAAGCACCAAAAATGCAAAGGGTTTAACAAGATAATCTAATCTCTTTATATGTGTCTTCTCATGCTTTAAAATATATGTCTTCTCACTTGCAGTAAGACCTGCAGGCAAATAGATTTTAGGCTTAAGAATTCCCAAAACAAAAGGCGTTTGTATATTCTCACACTCAAAAACATTATCACATACGGAAATAGTCTTACGAACTTTCTTTTTCAGTAATATATATGATGTAATGCTGTAAACAAGCATAATTATCACACCAATAATCCACACTACTGAGATAATAGCAATAATAATCTGCATTGGATTGTTGCTGGCATAATGCGTTGCAGCAGGTACTGAGCTGTTTATTGTGTTATTTACCCTATTAATCCCTACATCAACTGAAGGCTGTCCCATTATTCCTACATGTATAGGCATAGGTTCTGTTTTGCTACTTGAAAATGAGATAGATTTTAAGAGACTAAAGGCTGTTGAAAATGAGAATGGACAAACAAGTCTAAAAAGAACAACTCCCCATAAACTATAGGAGAAAATCTTTGGTACTTTTTTTAATGGAAACCTGATTAACAAAACAAATAGAATTACATATGTTCCAGTTACACTCATATTTAAAATGCTCATAAACATATTCTGCAAGTTAAATTCCATAGTTAATCCTCCTTGTAGCTGTCAATTATTCTTTTCAGTTGCTCGGCCTCTTTCTCACTAATTTTTCTATCACCCATAAACGCTGTTAAAAACTGTGGAAGTGATCCACCAAATGACCTACTTATAAACTGTTCACTCTCATACTTTTGAACCTGTTCTTTCTTAACAAGAGAATACACCTTTGAATTTTCATTTATTAAAATTCCACGTTCACAAAGCTTTTTTAATACTGTATAGGTAGTTGATTTTTTCCACCCAAGGCTTTTATTACAAAGTGTAACAAGTTCTCCAGATGCAATAGGTTCATTGTCCCAAACAATAGTTGCAAAACGATATTCACTTTCACAAAGCTTTAATGTATCCATTATTATATTTACTCCTTTTAGGTCTATAACGATAGACTAGTTATGATGTTAGTCTATCATTATAGACCAGTTGTTGTCAAGGATTTATTATTAATGCACTTTATATCCATCTCTCATAATACTTAAATGAACATTATAAGAAAATAGCTAATTATTATGTGATTTTTCATTTTACACCTCGAAAAAGAACCCGATAAATTTGTCCTCAGGGTAAAATATTAAAGCTTCAAAGCAAGATACAAAGAAAAGCACGCCTAATTAAACTTTTTGTGTATTATTCACAATTATACAGTATGTTTACATTTGTTTCATAATTACTGTATTGCAAATTTCTACATAAAAGTAAAATAGCACTTTTATTTCACTTGAGCGCAAATTCTGGAAATTAAAAATTCTTAAAACAATTTAATTTGTTCCTCAATTTTAAATCTAGATGCTACAATTTCCTCAGTTTCCTCTTCTCCCTTTGTATGTTCGCTCTTTAAATATTTAACACCACTTTTGAATTTTGATGATATAAGATTTAAAACATAAATATTGTCGAATCTATTATATATAGAGTCTCCTCCGAGTCCTGTTAGACATATGAGCTGAGTATTGCTCTTTTTAGCAATATCAATTAGCGGTTTCAAGAGGTGAGCTGAACTTGTTTGAGCAAAAGGATTATCCATAATAAGGACCTTTCCGCTTTCTTTTCTGCTAAATATATCACCTTCATCTTTTCTCATATAGGATAACAAGCTTGATAAAATTACAAAAGCTGAAAGAAATCCTTCGCCCCCTGAGTTTTTTGAAACTTCGTCCCAAGTAATCTGTCTTTGCTTATCCTCTTCTATTTTGTATAATTTAATATTCACAGTTCCAATTCCAACAACTTCATCGTATAACTTATTAATATTGATACTATTACTAATAATATCTTCTATATCTTCATTTTGTTCTAAAGCTTTTACGCTTTGACCTCTTATTTGCTCAATATATTCCTTTAATCTGATTCTATAAAGTTCTTTACTTTCTTCCCAATCAGATACACTTATATTAAGCATTTTTAATCTTTTTGTTCCAATTGTTATTGATGAATTATCATCTATTTTTTCAATATTCTCATGAACATCTTTAATATACTCTAATATACTCTCTAGTATTTTGCCTTCTTCTTTTTCAATAAGTTCAATATCTGCCATTAACTTTTCTATAATCATTTCATAGGAATTAATAACCAAATTTAATTGTTCCTTAAACACTTCAGGCTTACCTATTAAGGTTTTTAGTATTTGTACTGGTTCTTTAAACAAGCTATCATATTTAAATTCATCTTGTATTTCAATATCTACAACTAAATTTGTAAGCTTTCTTTCTCTTTCAACTTCCTCAGATTTTATATTATTTAAATTTCTTTTTAGTTTTCCTACAGCACTATCTAATTCATTTAAATCTATACTTACATCAACTTTATCTATAATATTTAAATCATTAAACTCATTCAAACCAGATAAATTATTTTGAATTTTTGTTTTTATTTTATTAACTTCGACTTTTTTACTATAAGTTTCATTAATCTCTAGTTTCAATTTTTCAACTTCCAGTTTAAAATCCTTTTCGATTAGTAAGCTCTTAGTTTTAGGCTCTTCTATATTAAATATAGTTTTTAAGCCCACATACAAACCACTTAATTCGCTTGCTGCAACACTGTTAGCATTTCTAATGTCATTATATTCGTCCTTTAAGCTGTTATAGTTTGTATTTTCTTTACTGAATTCATCTTTTACTTCAAACTCCTTCTGAATATGGTAAGTCTGATTAACATACTCATCCTCTTTTACACTATATTTATTAGTTTTTAAATTAAGTTCATTATCAAGCTCTCTAAATTTATTATTAAGCTCCTTGATTTTCTCTCTTAATTCTTTTTCTGAACTTGTAATATCCTTTGTTAAAGCATTATACTCAGATATTAAGTCCTCTTTATCCTTTTCAATTATAGTTCCAGAATTATAAATATTAAATTCAGAAAGATACTTAGAAGATTCTTCTTCTTTAATATTATAATTACTAATTGCGCCGCTACAATCCGTTGTTTCTTTTTCTATATCTGTTTTTCTACTTTCTGCCTTGTGTATTAGATTCTGCATTACACTTATGCTTTCATTAACCATTAATAAAGTACTCTTATTTTTTTTATATTTTTCGTAAGTTTCTATTAGCTCTTTAAAAGCCTTTACTTTATCAATATTTCTTTGAATATCCTTCTCTAAACAATTTGCTCTTTCAGTAAAGTTTTTTATTTTCTCTCTACTGGTTAATATATTATTTTCTAAATCAATTTCAATCTGCCTTAACTTTAAGTCTTCTTCCTTTAAAGTGTCTATTTCCTTCTTTAAGTCTTCATATGCTTCAATTGTTAAAGTTGAATATTTTATTAAATTTCTTTTTTCTTCATAGAAAACAATGTTTTCTTTCTTATCATTTATTTTCTTTTGTGCAGCCTCAGCTTCTGCTTCCTTAGCATGGATTAGCTTTAAAAGCTCATTTTCATTTAGTAGCTTATTATTAAAGGAAATAAAAAAGCTAACCCCCTTTAAATCAATGATGCCTGCATTTATGTTATCAAAACCTTTTTCAAGGTCCTTTCGATTAATTATTGATATAGGTGAAGAAGTAAATATATCCAAGCACTCTTTTTCTAAAATTTCAATTTCTTTAGAATCCATTATTAATGAATATGGAATAAATGGATTATCCGCTACAAACTTTTCATTTTTCTCTAAAGGATACCCATTTTTCTTTAACCATTCCATTCCATAGGTTATGCTGATATCTTTCTGGTTAAGTTTTTCTTCAATTTCCTTTGGTAGCTCTAAAACTTTACCAGCTTTAAGTTTTATTAGCTCATTAGTTATGTTCTCTAAGAACTTTTTTAACTTTGCTTCATCCTCTTTTAATAAGTCTATTTTTCTATCAAAAGCATTGATTATACTTTCATAATCAAAAACCTTATTGCTTTCAAAATCGATAAATTTAATTATTTCTTTTCTCTTCTGTATTTCCCCTTCAGCTTTTTCAAGTTCTAAGTTTTTATTGCTCAATCTATTTTTAACATCAGCGATCTTTTGTAAATTTTTTATTTTTTCACTTTCCATGCTTTTTAGTTTTTCTTCATCGGTTAGAATATTTTCTCTAATATTTTTTCTTTCTTTATTTAATGTGAGAGCTTCATCACTAATTTCTTTATCCATAGCAACCAATCTATGATCATCAAAATATGCTTCAATATTTCTAAACAAATTAAAACCGTAACTACTGTTGAAGTTTTCCTCTAGTTTATCAAAGGATAGAATCTCATTTGACAAACTTCCTTTCCTCTCAGTTAAAGTATTTATTTCTTCTCTATTTTCTTTTAGAGCACTATTAATAGTTCCTTTTTCTTCTTCTAAATTTTGCTTTAAATTTATCTTTTCTGTTTTTTCTATTTTTATAGTGGCAAGCTCATTTTGTAAAATCCCTCTTATGGAAAAGCCAAGATTATTGATATGTGGTGCATTATCCTCATTCTTTTTATTTAAGATAAGCAATTTGGTTTCTTGTTCCTGAAGATCTTTAGATATACTTTGATACTGCCTATGTATCCTTGCACACTCTAAGATATTCCCTTTTCTTGTTAAATTGGTTTTTCTAGCTTCACTTTCCTCAAGTAGCTCTTGCTGCCTATTAATAGCAGTTTCTAAATTATAGATTTCATCTTGCTTTTTATATATTTTTATAGATTCTTCTTCATAGTTCAAATCAGTTATTTTGTCATTAAGACTTTTAATTAATTCTTCTACTGCCAATTCTTCCTTTTCTTTTCCTTGAAGATTATCTTGTAAATAGCATATTACATTTGCTATATAATTTTTTATCTCTTCTTTTTTTTCAGAAGTAACTATAAATTCATCGCAGCTTAAAAGTACGTTTTTAGATAAATCATTAAATAACTCAAGCTTCACCTTTTTATCAATATTGGCTTTGTTCTGCCTATATTGCTTAATGTATCTATCTAGCAGCTGCCTGTAATTATCAATCCTGTCTTCATCATTTTTTAGCTTGTTTTCTACAGCAGGAAGAAACCATTCCTTTACCAATCCATTACTATCCTTAGCCTTAGTAAAAAGTTCTGACAATCCTGATTCCTTAATGTTTACCTGCTTAATTATAGTTTCCCATTCCCTGTGATTAATCTTGTATTCCTCTAGCTTGCTAAAGTAATTTTTTGATGTTATAGGGTTGTTCATATCATAATAATTAAACTTTAAAGCTCTGTCCTTTTTTAAATCTTCAAATAAGTTTTTACAATTAGTATAGCTCTTTATTGTTTTCCTATCATCCTTCTCTTCGATTATAGGAATATTATTAATATCATATTCATTTTTATCTCTGTATTCATGAATAAAGTTTATAATATCAAGTTTTTCTTTAGAATCCTCGTCGGAAGCAGCGTCCTTTTTTCTAACTACCATACCTGTTAATAAATAACCTGCTCCATCATCAAGTTTCCATTCTATTAAAATATAGGTAGGAGTTGCAGAGGTAAAATAACTTTCAAAGGCTCTATCTTTTGTGCTTCTATATCTTTTATTAACAAAGGGAGCCATAATCATTTGCACAAGTACGGACTTTCCTCCACCATTTCTTAAATTAAGCATAGTATTTTCGCCATCCAAATAAAACTTCTCATCATCAATTTTCATTGTATTGTAATTATAATTTAAATTTACAAATCTAATCTTGTTTATTTTACTCATTTACTTCTTCTCCTACAGCTTTTAGCACCCTATTATAATTATTTTTATTTAGAAGATTCCAGTCCATAAAGTTATCTAGCTTTTTAGTTGTTTTAATCATATCATCACCTTTAATATAGTAAATTAAACCCTGGTTATCCAAAAAATCTAGAATTGTATTTATAAAACCTTCCTTTGTTGTCTTTGACATACTTTTATTATCACTGCTTTTTAATGCTTCAAACCGCTCAAGTATATTTTCAAAGGCAATTCCATTTTCTTCATTATTTACAGATCTATCTATTCCATCCTTTAATCTATCTGTAATAATATTTAGAAACTCTCCAACTTTTATGTACTCTCTAGATTTACTAGTGATACTTTGAGATTTGTAAAACTCAACCAAAAGAGTTAATATAACAAATTGAGATAAATAATAATCTTTATCATTGGCTCCAGATTTACATAATACTTTTTTAAGTTCACCTTTTGAATATCCTATATAATCATTATCTTCCTTTGGTATTAGGTATACTACTCCACCATATTTTTTCACATAACACTCCGAAGCTTCTCCAAGTTCTTTAACAAGCTCTGTTATATTTTCATTTTCAGAGTAACTTTTATAAAGCTCCCCTTCTTTCAGTTCACCATGCTTTAATAAATAATAAAATATTTTATTACTAATCTTAATTTCTTCAGTAGCATATCCCATTATATCCTTAAGCCTCCTGACTTTATAATTTCGAAGGAAATATCGGAGCATACAAAGTTTTTTATATCTCCATTTTCATTTCGTAAACCTTCTAATTTAATGTCTTCATTATCTAATATTTTTTCAACCTTTATCTTTGCAATTTTCTTAAGACTGCTATTATCATCAATAATTTCTAAAATGCTTTTATTTAGTTGAAACTCTATTTCTCCAGATTCAACAAAGTCTTTTCTTTCTTCTCTAATTTCAGCTATATCAATTGTTCTGTTTTTTAGCATTTCAATAATAACTTCTCTGAATATTTCTACAGTTGGTATTAAAGTATTCATTAAAATTTCACTTTCCCTTATTAATAAATTAATTTCACCTAAAGAAATTTTATTCCTTCCAATGGTTAAGTTTAAAAGTATTTCTATTACGCCTTTATACCTTTCCAACCTTTCTATTTTCTTCTTATTTTCAGCATCAATAAATTCCTTCTCATCAAAAGAAATTTCCTCATCCTCTTCTATTGCACTTTTTCTAATAACTTTTTGGTATTCTAAAGCTTTATTTATATTATAAAATTTTCTCGGCTGGATTCTAAATAGTGGCCTTAAAAATATGTCAATGTTCTCTAATTTATTTGGATTGTCTAGTACTCTATCATAAACTTCCGTTCTGAAATTAAATCTTTCAATAAGGGACATTTTGGAAATGTTTTCAAGCTCTTTTCCATAAACATCCTTCAAGTCAAAATGTTTTTTTAGCACCCTTTGGTCTTCATCGATAGTTCTGCTTAAATATTTCTCTATTATTCGCAAATTATTAAGATTTTCTTCTTCCTCTTCATTTAATTCTCTAATATGAATATCATGCTCAATAAACTCATTAATCTTTTCATTTACCATTTCTCTATGTAAAACAAACTGCTTCTTAGTGCTATTTAAAATCTCTAGATTTCCATCCATAATGGCCTTATATTCTTCAATTGAAAAAGCAAAAGGATTTTCTACAATCTTTCTTATAGCCTCCTCCATGCTTTGAACCCTTATCCTAAGTATATTAAATATGCTTTTAATATCATCTACAGCCTTATCATAAGAGGCTTTATCTAAATGCATTTTAAATACAATTTCATGGATAGTGATTTTTAAATTTTCCTCTATTTCTAAAGTAGAAAGAAGCAGTGAATATCCATCATCAGTCAAAGAATATGATACCCTCCTTACTTCTTCAATGTATTCCATTTTGTTTTTAATAAAGCTTATATTTATATCTTTATACTGACCCTCTTTATAATTGTAAGCTTTAAAATACATTGCATTACCTTCGTCACATAAAATGGTATTAACTATGAATTCCCCTAAATTCCTGCATTCTTCATACGTAATCCCTTTTTTAAAATGGAGATTGTTAACCTCGTCAATAAAGGCAGCAATATGATCGATAGTGCATATTTCTTCCTTTAGTGATTGTTCCATTATGTACAGTAATACTGAAAATATTAAATTATCTTGTTCATAGCCTTCTTCAAAGCCATACTTTTTCCAGGTACCTTTAGCTATACTATTCCTAAAAAGTAAAGCATAGGCGCCTATTTTTTTCATTCTAACATGCTGAACATCTAAAAATCTTAAATCCATGGTTACCTCCGGCTATAAATCAGTAATATTTACTATCTCCTGTGGTATATAATCGCCACATTTTAATATTTTTTCTATCTGAGTTCTATACTCTTCATCAAATTCCCTTAAAAAAATTTCACTAATATTTTTATTTTGGCCTTCTTTAGTTTTAGGTAAAATAATGGACTCTGCCCTTGCCTTGTCAATCATTTTCTTATATCCACTTATAAAGGGCATCATATTATATTCTTCACTAAATAATCTATAGAGTCCTTCATATATAACAATTCCCTCATAATCTAAATCACCAAAATATAATATTGTATTTCTATTATCTGAAACATAATCCTCAACTGATATTTTATAATCATTAAAAGCCTTGCTAATATTTTTTCCTCCACCATATACTAATGTAGAGATGTCTTCCCCTAAAATATTTCCTCTGCTACATATTAAATGTCTTCTCATTGTATAGTAGGTATCCTTATTTTCTAGAATTAGAATCTTCTGCGGCGTTTCCTTACATTTTGAGTAATATGCTAAAGGCTCAGAGGTATCATAATAATTTAGTTCTTTTAATTCCATTTTCAAATTTTTTAAAATTGTTTTTCCGCCTTCTTTTTGCAAAAACTTTTCTCGTCCCCAAATTTGAAAAGATCTTTCATTCATAGAAATAGGTTCTATTAATAAACGCTGCTTAATTGTAATAAAATCACTTAGCATAAGAATAAACTGTCTATGCTCTTTATATTGAACTAAATGGTCTTTATAATATTCAATACTTAACTTAGGTGAAAGCTTGTAATTTATTTCATCAAGAAGCTCACTATTATCTATTACCTTCTCTAATACTCTATATCTTTTATACAGCGTTGGCTTCTTACCATTACCACCACTGCTTTTCACTGGTAAAATTCTTTCTTCTTTTATTAAATCAGCCACTATCCTACATAAGTCATCATAAGTTTCAGTTTTGTATATTTTTTCGAGTTCATCTAACTCTATGACTTTCTTACTATAACTATTTAAACCTTTCATATTCCACCTCAAATTAACATCATATATAATATTTTACCATAAAGTTGTAAAGTGTTTCTATATGCTTCTACTAATGTTCATCAATCAACAAAAACCCATAATTAACTTTTAAAAATGTTATATTTTCAAAGTTAAATGTAAGCGTCAAAAATTCTCCGTATAGAATTTCAAATTATTTTTGATAAACTAAATCCAGTAGTAAACTGAACTACTGGATTTAGCTCCCTTTTCAATTTTTATTTATTGATCTACATTCTTAGTATTTTCTAAAATCTCAACCTTTGGTACTTGAAGTACCTGAAAAACCTGAGCGCTATTTTTCTTAACTTTTAGCACTATTCTAAAATATTCAAAATTCCATTAATCGCATAAAGTGGAAGATTGATTAGCCAATCTTCTTTTCTATAATCCGACATTGACGTTCGAATTGCATATTTGGGTTCGTACCTTAAGCAGTAGCTTTTCAAGCTTTTAGCTTGTAAGTTTTCTGCCGCCTTTACCTCTAGTGGAACAATATCCGTTCCACCTTGGAAAACAAAATCAATTTCACCATTTGACTTTTCTGCAGTCCAGTAAAAAGGTGTTATGTCCTTATTTGTTATTAACTGCTGCAATACATATTGTTCAGTTAAGGCTCCTTTAAATTCTTCGAAAACTCTATTACCCTCTAGTAGTGATTTTATATCGAGTCCGCTCATAGCGGATAGCAAGCCTACATCTAAAACAAATAGTTTAAATGCATTGAAATCTTGATACGCCATAAGTGGCATATCTGGCTTTGTTATTCTACCTACTTTATAAATTAGCCCACAGTCAAGAAGCCATTGCATTGCAAGTTCATACTCTCTTGCTCTTGCTCCTTGTCTGATGAGTCCATATACAAACTTCCGATTTTCCTTTGCAAGCTGTGCTGGGATTGATGTCCATAGCATACGTATTCTTGGTACAGCTTCATTTGGCGCATGCTTTGAAAAATCTTGCTCATATGCCATAAGTAAACGATTCTGCACTTCACGTACTTTTGTATAATCCTGTGTTTCAATAAAGCTGCTAACCGCCTCTGGCATTCCACCAATATAATAATATTGCTTTAACAGATCAATATATTTGCCTTTAAAACTTGTAATAAGTTCAAAATCCTTTGCTGCTAGAAGGGTTGCCAAACTACCATTACCGGTTGCATTCAAAAACTCTATAAAGCTAAGAGGATACAAATCCATAAAATCAACCTTGCCCACAGGGAATGACGTTCCTGGGTGGAGTGCTACACCCAGCAATGAGCCTGCAGCAACTATATGATACTGTGGTGCATTCTCACAAAAGTATTTTAATGAGGTTAATGCTCTAGGTACCTCTTGCACCTCATCAAAAATTATTAGTGTATTATTGGCTTCTATTGTAACCCCCGATTCAATTTGAAGTGCTGTTATTAAACGCATAATATCAAGATTGCCGCTAAACAAGCTTTCCATTCCTTCGTTATTGTCAAAATTTATATATGCAACCTTTTCATAATGTGTTTTTCCAAACTCCTTCATAATCCATGTTTTGCCTACTTGCCTTGCTCCACGAATTATTAAAGGCTTTCTATGATCTCCATCTTTCCATTTTATTAAATCTATAATAGCTTCTCTTATCATAAATAACACCTCCAGCTATAGTATACCCAGATTATATCATTTTATTCACATAAGTCAACTCACTTAATGTGTTTTAATCCATTTTATCCACTGACTTTTAATAAACGAAACCACCTTTGCCTTGGTCATTTTCAATTAGTCATATGTACACTTATATACTCCAAAACGCCTTGCTCGGTTAAGAATGAAAAAGATATATAGACTAAGTGCGGATTCCGTTTTTTTGCTTTGGAATTAAAGTCAAAAAAATCACAGCTTATAAAACTTTATTTTTAAAGCTGTGATTTTTATATATTAAATCATGTCAAAATTTATTCCGTTTGATTTTCTTCTTAAATCCTCTTCAGCCTGTTCAATGGATTCATAGCCATAGAGTATCACCATATTTTTAAGAACTCCCTCATAGTGATTAATCCCTTGGGCCTCACAGCCTGAAAAATACTTCCAACACAGTTTTAAGGTATTAATTCCATAAGTTAAAAGTTCTCCTCTACTATAGGTTTCAATTGATGTGTTATGGATTGAATCTCCACTACTTTCAATTGGACGTCCTGCCCCTACAACACTCGGATATTTTTCTTTGAGCTCCTTTACCCATTCTACCATCAGTGCTGTAATGCGGTCCGCTAACAATTCAGCCTCATAACATACTGGGGGTAGCCTGTGCACTAACTGCTTGTATTCATCAGGAAAGGTATATTTCATCATTCTGGCATACTTTTCTGTCATTAGATTTCTGCCTTCTTTTTGCATTTATAAGGTCTTCAAGATAACTTCTCAGCATAGGTTCTGTAAAGCACATGAACTGACTCATTCTCATAATAGCAAAGGTCTTTAGATTCTGCTGGCAGAGAGCCTGCCCACCCTCATTGGAAACATTTCTGAACATATCCCACTCTATGAGAAATATTTCTTTGATTAATTCTTCCATAGTATTATTCCCTCCTTATTCAGCCATAACATGCATCAGTCTTAGCTCATTATCTTTTATATTTCTCTGTATTTCATTTGCATGATCCAGAAGAAATCTGCTTGATGATTCACTCATACCTTGTTTCACGATTTCTTTTTCAACCATATTGCATATTTCTTCAATAAGCAGTATTTTTTTATCAAAATTATTTTCCTTAGTCAATTCAAAAAATTTATTGTACATTTCAATTCCAAGTATAGGAAGTGCTTTTAGCGCCCTATGCATCCATTTATAATAAGGCTTGTACTCTTTGTTTAATAAAAACACAGCAGATATAGCTGCATCTATGAACTCAGCCAGTGCTTGGTTAGCTGCAACATATTCTAAGCGTCTTATTGACCTTGGATAGTTGTACTGACCTGCTTGGGCCATTATAGCACATCGAGCTGCAACTTTTTTAAGGCGCACGTCTTCAGGATAAAAGGCTTTCAGTTCATTTCTAAACTTACTAAATTCTCCAAGCTTATCAATAAAAACCCTGCCGTTAGTTACAATGGATAAATTGATTTCAGGTATAGACCGCCATTCCTTAAGAGTCACCGGAGGTCTGTCAAGCCCAATGTATTTTTTGTAAAAACACCCTATATCAAAAACTCCTCTTCTTTCCTCACTTTGTTTATTTTCAAATTCCATTTCCATACCGAAAAGATTCTTGGTGATTTTTTTATATTCATTCTGAAGATCATTACCAATCTTATTATAATCATCTGTTGTAAGCCAAATACAAAAGGCAGGTCCAAAATCATGATCCATGGAGTATTCATCATCAAAACCATAACATTCAGAGCCTTCTCCTATAAGACCTGCTGCAATCCTATCGCTATATTCCGTAAATCTCCTACATATGGCTGCTGCACTAAATTGTGCAAAACTTATAAAGGCTAATTCCATTCCTGATATTCCTTTTATCATGTTCGAGTCAGTCTTTTCAATCTGGGATTTGTTTGCTTTTTGCTTATCCAATTTATTCTGTATCCTTTCTAACGTCTCTGTACTTTTTTTATAAAAAGGATGGTCTTCACCTAAAAGGTTAAGATATATGACCAATGACTGCTTTGCACATTTCTCTGCAATTTCATACTTTCCTATGTTCTCATACAAAACACTCAAATTATCCAATACCTTTGCTACTTCATGATTATTTTGACCATAGGCTTTTTCCCGAAGCTCTAGTACCTCTAGAAAAAGCTTTTCAGCCTTTGCATAGTATCTAATTGAAAAATATAACATTCCCAAGCTATTAATTGCTGCGCCATAATGCGAGCTACCCTTCTGATTATGTTCTTTGTATACTTCTATAGCCTCTATAAGGAGTTCTTCAGCTTCTTTAGTCTTTTTAATTGAAATATAAGCATTTGCAAGATTTGCAAGGCCAGTAGCATAGATTACAGGATCGTTACTCTCTTTTTTTGCTATTTCTTTTGCTTCCTCAAAGAGATTTGCTGCCTTTTGGTATTCTTTCATGTCCATATAAAGTAACCCTAGATTGTTTAAGGCACTTGAATAAACAAAACTTCCTTCAAAGCTTATATTTTTATATATTTCTATAGCATTAAAAAACAATTGCTCAGCCTTTTTATAGTCGCCTGTAAGTCGATATACTCCTGCCAGATTATTTATTGTGGTAGCATAATTTGAATTATCTTTTCCTGCTACTCTTTCAATAACCACTTTTGCCTTAAGAAATATTTCCTCAGCCTTTTCATATTTGCTAACTGTTCTATAAAATCCACCAAGCTCATTAAGAAGTGCAGCATATCCTGCGCTTTCCTCCCCATACTTTTCACCAGCATGATAAATAGTATTAATAAGATACTTTTCCATATCGTCCACATTAAGTTTACTATATTGGTTATCAATTTCTTCTATAAAGCTTTCAGTATTAAAGTCCATAGAAATCACCCACTTTATTTTATATTTTCTTAATTTTACTTCTATTTATTCTCCCATACAATAGCTGAAAGCCCCAGAATTAGTACTTGTATCTTTTTTACTATAAAATGTCTCGATAGTGCAATATCTAGCCCTGAAATGATTATAATGCTTTGATTTCTATTTGAGTTTTAGATTAACCGTCACAACTAAAAACGCCACAAAACTTATCGTCTGTGGCGTTTAATAATAACGGACTAATATTCTATTAAATATTGATTCACTATTGTTTTTGTTATTTTCTTATTTATAGTTGGCTATTTTTGATTGAGCATCTGCCACTACTGCTGACCTGTCAGGATTTTGTGTACCATAAGGTTCTTGATAGTTTTTCCAAAATGGAAACTTGTAAGTTCCATTAGGTAAATATGATGTAGCGCTAGCACTTGTTTTGCAATCATACAAGCATAAAGTACTTAAATCGCTATCTGACAGATAGTAAGTATTGTAATCAAAAGAAAAATTTCCAACTAACGGCATGCAATCAAACATCAAATGTGATGTTTTATTCCAGGATGCAAATTTATTATATGAAATTCTATTATTGGTTGAAATAGACGTTGGATGATTATAAGTAGAAATTTTTAAGTCACATGGACCATTGTTATAAAATACATTACTTGCAATTAAATTATTTTGAGCCTCATCATAAAGTAGGATTCCACCACAATTACAAGCTCCACATATATAATTGTATATAATGGATGAATTACTAAGGGACCTATGATCGTTTGGGTCTCCTGATAAACTTTGAATTCCAGAACCAGCAACATTATTAATTATATTATTGCTTATAGTCCAATGATCACAGTGAGTATTTAAATATATTCCATGATCACGTTGACGGTTTTGAGCTGCGTAATTCATTCCAATTCCATGTATTTTACAATTGTCAACAGTACAATAAGTGGAATCTCCTGCTAAAATCCCTTCAGTACCTGATCCTACAGAGGCATTTGGAGGATTTAAATTGCTAATATCAAGATTACTCATAATAACATTGTCACAGGCTCCTTTTAGCCAAACACCTGCTCCTAAATAATTGGAAATATTTAACCCAGTAATTTTTAAATGGCTTGATCTAGAAACTCCAAATGCATAATCAGTTGTATTGTTTCCATTTAAAGTTGGTGTGTCATTATTATAATTTGAAATTGTATACCAGCTACTGTCTGTCCCCTTTTTATCTTCTATTTGAACTTCCTCATTATAGGTACCATTCATTATGAGCAATGTATCTCCTGGAGACATTCTACTAACACCATATGCTATTGTTTGAAAAGGATTGTTAGCACTCCATCCATGACTATAGTCGTTAACGCCTGATGGTGAAACATAATAGGTAGTACCAGCTGCATGTGCTAAATTGGGTTTAACAAAATTGCCTCCCAGTAATAGAACAGTAGTAAGCAACAGAACTAAACAGGTCTTAATGTTTTTTTTAAATTTAATCATTATTATCCCCCTTTGTAAATTTTTTCTATTAATTAATTATATATCTTAATTTTCTTTATTTCAACACCTATTCAAATAATTGTAATATTTTTTAGTATCTTGTTGTTTACAATTATTATAAATAAGAAAATAATTATGAATAAAAACAATCAACTTGAACAAAATTTAGCTAAGGTGATTTTTATTGAAGTATTTTAGTAGAATAGATCTGGTTGTTTATGTTGGTACTTTACTGCTATTGGGAGCATTATTTTGTCTGAAATAAATAAGCATCGGTTAATCACTCCGACGCTTTTAGAAAAATGAACTGGGTTATTTATATTATAAATCATATATCATATTAGTGCATATTATTTTATGGCAAAATATGTATCATTGGCGAATTTTTTATAGTTATGCTCGAAATAGCTTATCAAAAATAAAAAGCACTAGACATTCAATTCTAGTGCTTTTATGAAGGACATGGTACATTTTAATTATACTTCATATATAGCTCAGATAACTATTGTTTTAAGAAGAAATATGACTATTTTATGGTTATTACTTATAATATTTTTCGTTTAATTCCTTTTGTTCTTTTTACCAAGTTTTCAATTTTTTAATATTGGTATGGACGGTGGTAAATTGAATGGTGATTTGTAAATACTATACTATAAAAATACGAGGTGAATTAAGTGAAATCATATAAACAAGTTGTAAAAGAACGCTATGATGGTAGTGAAAAAAAACAAGAATTTGATAAAGATATTTATTCTATTATCAACCCCATTGGTTTTAACGGTTATATTAATATGGAAGGCGTAATTTATAAAATTTTTAGGTTTTTGTTAAATAAAAATATAGATATTACTTCAATAAAAGTGTTAGATGTTGGCTGTGGTTCCGGCACTATAACAAGATTACTTTCTGAATTTACTGGTAATTCAAATAATATATTGGGTATAGATTTATCAGAACATAGAATCAAAATTGCAAGAACTATTTCACAAAATATTAACTATAAAAGTGGTGATATAGTTAACTCCTTTAATTTTGATGATAGATTTGACTTAATCACAGCCTTTGACGTTTTAATGCATCTTCATACAAAGGAGCTTTTAGACGATGCTTTAAATAATATATATCAAAACCTAAATCCAAACGGATTTTTCATATGGTATGATACCTATGCAAAAGACCATTTTAAATGTTCAGAAGATGCTGAATGTAATGGGTTTAATTCAAAACAAATGGATGCACTTGCAAAAAAGCAGGTTTTAAAAAAGTATATGAATTTTCTCTATATAAGAATTTTTTCGGTAAAAGGCACTCCTTATATTTATATAATAAATTACCTATGACAATAGTGAAATCTATTGAATTAATAGTACCTGGCCATCCAGGAAATATGCTTAAGATATATACACCTAAATGATTGCTTTGTGGTCCTCATTTTGGTTATTACTGGCTTAACGTGGGTGAAATTTAATATTTTTATTCATTTTAAGCCATATCAAATCATTGTTACAAACACTTTTCCAGTATTCAATTATTTAATGACAAAAATGAGAAAACGCTATGCATTAGTAGCTACAACTAATACATAGCGTTCATCTCTTTATATTTTCCACTTGCAAAAACAACATTCACTTTATGTATGTCTACTAACTATAATAATATTTTCAAAAACCTTACTTACTTCGTCTATTAAATGAGTGGACAAAATTATTGTTCTGGGATTTTCACTTCTTCTTCGCTTTCAAAACTGCTTCCTTTAATGAATTTTTCTATGTATTGATATGGTTTGATATATCAATGTCCCATTGACTAAGTGGGAGCAAACTGCATTCTTTTTTCTTGAATAGGATAATATAACTTAATGTACATGAATTATGATGATTAGCTCACTTTATCATTTTGATAACATATTGCTCAACTTCTTCCAATGAAGTAGCAGAAGCGATAGACTCATAAGCATGTCTTTCAAATATTAGTCCTTTTTGTGTATTAAGAAATGCGTATCGCATACCATCCCTAAGTCCGTATTCAGAAATATCCTTCCAGTAAATTTTTGCTCCGTTTTCTTCGAAACATGATGTTTTATCATACTTTACAGGCATGAATATTCCAGTCATACCAACCTTCATGGAGGAAATGCCCTCAGTGTCTTCCACCAACTCATTTGTACCAATAGAGCAAGGTATTAATAATGATACTGTTTCACCAACTGTTTCATTTCCCCTATATACCTTACTAATTTTAATTTTAGCAATTGCTCGATATGTAGTTGAGCCGTTAAAATTAATTTTAATATTCTTTATATCCTGTATCTTTCCCATAAAAATATCTGTATTATTTTTGTGAAAAAGTTCTTCTTCTGTCAGCCATGATAAGTTTTCCTTTGTGTTAATAGTAGGCGCTTTATTTATATATTTAGCTGATACATTTCCAGTAGAATTAGGTAGTCTAATATCAGAATTACTTTTGAATAAGGGAATACATATAGCTAACGCCAATGCACACATGGTGGCTGCAAATGCAGTGTATACCTTTATGTTTTTTACTTTTTTTGAAGCTATCTCCTTTTGAGATAGAGAAGAATGATAAGCCAAATAATTCAGGATTTTTTCATTTAAATTCTCACTAAATTTTATATTATCAATGGCTGATTTATAAATTTTTTTGCTCATCATCAAATCCTCCAATCATATTTTTTAATATTTTGCGGCCACGTGCTAAGCGTGTACCAATAGTTGCAGCTGGTTCTTCCAAAATCTCTGCAATTTCATTTATCGAATATCCCTCATAATAGTAAAGATGGATAGGAAGACGATATTTTATATTTAAAGATAATACGGTAAGTAAAAGTTCATTTTGTTCTTGGGGTAGATATGGTATATCTTCAGATATTGGGTTATTACTTCTAAACAAACTACTTTTAAGATGATTTTTACATTTGTTTATTGCAACTCGAATTAACCACGCCTTTAAGTGTTCCTCATTTTCAAATTCAATTTGCTTTTGCATAAGAGCTAAAAATACTTCTTGGGTTATATCCTCAGCATCTGCAATATTCTTCAGATATGAAAATGTCATTTTAGCCACTGTTGGTGAATACTTATTTACAGCGAGTTGAACAAACTCATTGAGCTCACATGGTTTATTCATTGATTAGTCAACTCCTTCCTCTATAGTATTTAATTGTCTCATTATATATACAACTGAAAGGTTCGTTTTTTTTCAACTACATATATTAAATAAATTTGTTTTTGAAAGTTTTTCTAGACTCTGTATACTCTTCCTTGATTCCATAAAACGGTATATCCCCACCCAATAAAACTCCATCAATTGTTTTTAAATTCGCTGTTGCATTAATTTTTATATCTATAGGAATACAGCTCTTAGATCATTATCAATATCAGCAGAATTCCCACTAGTTTTACAAAACGAATATTAGACAAATGTATAAAAGATATTTTTCTCATTTGAACAGCCTCTCATTTCTTCAATTATGTATATTGGGAATATCAATTTCTGATTTAGCCATCCGCAATAATTACAATAATCGGAGTTTATAATTGATAATATGTCATCAGAGATTTCACATATTTACTCCTTATTTTTCTTATATCTTCCTTTGCAGTTCTTTATTCCATAAAAAGCATTCTTTCCAGAAACGCCCATTGCTTATCGTACTAACGAATAACACAACATGATTCGTGTAAATCCAAAGTTTAGCACTAAAATTCCTGTTTAAAATTTGCTTTTAATGAAATTTTAGTTTTTTACACTTATTTTAATGTATGGAATACCAAAAGACTAATAGATGTCCAAAATTTATAGATTTCACCCTGTCCCCATTTTAACAAGTATCTCACGTTTAGTGATTGAACTATAACATAATATAGCTTTCATCATTATAAATAACTCAAAATTATACTTAATCCCCAATTATTCACGACATATAAAAAAAGCGGCAAAGCCGCCTCTTACAAACTATTACTTTTTTTTAAATTCTAATTTGTAAAATAATTATTATATTTTCAAATTGCTACACAAATTAAAGAGTGGCTACCGCATATTGCTTAAGCGTAGCTTTTGGGTTTTAATTATACATTTGCTCTATATGTTATCCCATGAGCACCCTCATATTCAACTGACTCCATTTGTTCCCCACACTCTTCACAAGTAAACCTTGGTAGAACGCTAATATCTCCATCACCAAGAGCATCAAAATAATTCACTACACCTTCTGGTATAAGTTCTTCTATTACACATCCACCACATTAAAATATTATTTGCTTTTCTTTCTTTTTTAGTTGTTGATTTTTGCTTTTCTTCACCTTTTTAACTCTCTTTTTACTTACAGGCATAATTTTCCTCCAAATTTTCTTCGTACAAACAAAGCTCATAGCCCGTCAGAGCTTACGCCTTTTACTATATGTATCAATTAACTTCACAGAGTCTCTATCACCATTTCAGCAAATTTTTTCAATTTAAATTTCTGCATTATATCAGGTGTTCTATGGGATTTAGAAGCAACTGATAGACAATACCCCTCTCCAATAGATACACAATGAAGTGTCCAAGTTTTATCATTATCAACAAAAAAACATTCATGATTCCTTTTTATACAAAATGAGTCTAAGGGAATTGATAGCCCTTTACCATCACCTTTTATGTAAGCTTCTTTCATAGTCCATATTCTAAAAAAATATTCTAAATATTCTTCCTCTTTTAATGACATCAAATCGATAAATTCTTCTTCAGTAAAAAAATTCTTAAAAATGTTAATGTCAATATCATTGATACACTCCACATCAATTCCAACTTCATCATCACTAATAGCACAAACTATCCACCTACCTGAATGAGAAATATTAAAGCAAATATTTTTATAACCCTTTAAAAACGGTTTTCCATAATCATTGTATCCATACGAAATCTCACTATTATTTAAATCATAAAACTCTTTTATACAATATCTCACAAGCAAATCACCAATTAAAGATCTGAGAGAATCCTTGTAGAATTTATATTTGTTTATCTTTGATTTTTTCTTATTATCAATTTTATCTAATAAAATCTCATATTGCTGTTGATTTAACTCTTCATCCATCTCTACACAAAATATTTTCAACATATATACCTCACTCTAATTCTACTGAATTAATATATTAAATTCAAAAAAGTATATCACTACTTTTTTATAGTGATTTTACATTTTATACAACAACGTGTAACACCATAATAAGTTTTTCAGTACTCAAAATTTAATTAGACCACTATCTCTAAACCTGAAAATAAAAATTATGTGTTGCATGATAGTTTGTATAATTGTAAAGCTATTTTGAATAGTTCTGTAAAGACAAAGAATAATTAAGTTGAATCAAATAAATATTGGATGGATTAATTATTATGGTATAACAAATTGTAAAGTAATAGTTGTACAATTCTTTTCGTATTTATGCTGGTAAAGGCAATAAATCAATATACTAATTTTCAAAACTTCTCTATAACCAACCTAATGTAATCCAATTTATTATTTATATACTCTTTACTACGTTCATTATTTAAAATAACTTTTTCCTAATTATAAATTTAATCTACCACTATAAATCTATAATACCATCAAATAAAGATTTCTGTATTTATTTCAGTATTTTAATATCCATAATGTTTTGATTCTTAACAACACTATCTCCATTTTTATAATATATATCTTCTATTATTCCTGAATAGCTTGAAATAAGTTCATTTTCCATTTTCATAATTTCTAATACTAAAATACACTGTCCTTTATTCACAATTTGTCCTTTTTCAACTTTAATATTTAATATTCTTCCACTCATAGGGGCTTTTATAGTTTTAATATTCCGATAATACATATCTTTACTACCTTTGTCGGTAATAGATGTAGTTTCACCATTTCTTCCCTCTTCAACTTTTAATTGGGTACTCAAATTAGAAACTCCTAGTATTGAAGCTTTTTCCTTTGTTACCTCTATCTCATATTTTCTATTATCTAAACTAATATAATATTTCAAAGATATCTCTCCAATCTATCAAAAAAGTATCTAAACTAATTTTATATATTTAAAAGTTAGTTCTTCTAACGATGAACTTAGATGCTCACACATTATAGCAATAATTAAAGCTGCATCATTTTCATTAACGCTTATTAAATTGACTTTCCTTATTATTGATTTATCATTATTCTTTAATTTTGAATTTAAAATAAAGTTATCTTTTAATGCCTCAATAAAGTAACTAACTCTTGTTGTATTTTTTTCTTCTCTTTTTTTTAAAAAATCTTCTGCATATTCTGGAAACAATATATAAGTGAGTACATCTTCATCACTTATAATATTATCCTCTAACTTATATTTAGTTATTTCAAAAACAGGCTTCATTCTATTAAAAGTTGGTACTGTGTAATTAGGGTTCTCTTCAAATATCTTTTTCTTTATTTCACCATTAACCACCCATGGTATTTCCCCATATAACCCCAGTAAATATGATTTCACTTCTTTTGTAACTTTCTTATACCGCTCTCCTAATAATATATTTATAGTAGCTTGTACGCCTACAATTTGACTCAAAGGTGTTACTAATGGTGGATACCCTAAATCTTTTCTAACTAATGGAACTTCTTCTAATACTTCCTGTAAAATTTTTTCTGCATTTTGTTCTTTTAACTGTGTTATTAAATTTGAAAGCATACCACCTGGAATCTGATATGTTAATACTTCAGTCCTAGTTTCAAAAATATGTGCTGTTAAAATCCCCTTATCTATAAAATTATCTTTTGTTTTTTTAAAAAAGTTATTTATTATATTTAATTCATTGCTATTTAATTCTGTATTATATCCTAAATCGTTTAATATATAATTCATACTTTCTGTAGCCGGTAATGAAGCACCTCCTGAAAAACATGAAATGGAAGTATCTATACCATCGCAACCAGCTTCTATTGCTTTTATATATGTTGCAGTTGCTATACCAGTTGTAGAATGACAATGAAGAAATATGGGAATTCTGACTATTTGCTTCAGTCTTTTAATAATCTCATACGCATCACTAGGTGACATAATTCCCGCCATATCTTTTATGCATATAGAGTTCACTCCCATTTTTTTTAATTTTTTTCCTGTTTCAATATAATTTTCTATGTCAAGCATTTTCAAAAATGTCCCAAAAACTTTTAATTATTAGCACCAGCAAATGCTGGTGCTTTATTGTACTTCAAATGATATATTTGAGTATGGCAAGCACAACATAGAACCAATTAATTCTAAGCTAACGCTTTCTAGACTTGTCTTTTTATGCTGTAAGTTGTTTTCGATGATTTTGTTTATTACAATAATGTTCAAATGAGGCTTGTTTCCATGGATGGCTCATTGGCGGTATATATCGTTTTTGTGGATCTTTTGGTGCTACTTCCAAATCAAAGTTTTTCGATGAAAGAACATGATTTGGAAGTAGATCTAACCCATAAACTTGTTCATTTACGCAATAGTACAATCCAGCATCAAAAGCCTTTATAACCATACCGGAGGTTCCTTTACGATAGTGCACTGGATGTCCATTGCTATCAACTGGAAGATAGTAAGAGTTATTAAACTTTATACAGCTTCCGCTGTCTACTTTTCGACTACTAAGAACAGCAAGAATCAAGTTGATTTTTTTAATGTCAACTTGCGTTTCAAATACAGTTTTGTTATTATCTAAAGGTAAAGCAAACTGAGCATTGAATTCTTTTATGTAGGAGTTTAAGAATTCATTTGCTTGCTCAATTGTGCTTATGTGAGCGAGTCTCATTTCTAAGGGGAGGCGTGATTGTAGAGTCTGAAACATTCTTTCTACGCGCCCTTTAGATTGAGCAACACTGCTTGTTTTAATTTCTATGCCTAGCTGTTTACAGGCATAACTAAATTGTGTGAAAGTATCCTCTTCAATTGAAGGGGATTTTTTTGCTTATACTCAAATACAGTACGTCTATCAGTAAAGAGCATGTACGGAATTCCGTATTGTGTAAGAACTTGATGCAATACATTATAATACCCGTTTAGGGTTTCTTGTGAGTCAAAGTAAGCTCCTACAATAGCACCTGTAGCATCATCTACAGCTATGTGTAATTGAGTTTTTTCTTTACCAAACCAGATATGCACAGAAGCATCCATCTGGAGCATTTCGCCTGCGTAAGCACATCTAGGACGTCTTGGATGTGCATCTTCAGCAGCAACAATAGCAGTTTGTATTTCCGCTAACTCTTTTCTAGTTTTTGCTTTGCTTTTTAATTCTTTTAGCTGTTCTTTAATTTTCTTTCTTGTAGCACGCTTAGCCTTAGGAGACAGGATGAATTCCTGCATAAGGATAGACCTGATTGTGCTTGGAGATGCTTTGATATCTTCATGTTTTGCTAGCAACTCCGAAAAATGAGTTAAGTTAGCATCGGGATATTTTGTTCGGTATAGATTAAGGATTAAATAGTTTTTTTCTTCATCAAAAGCGTTAGCTGGTTTTCTACCACGATTACCATGAACAAAGTATTCTTTTCCACGCTCTTTATACCCTTTAATCATCCGATTAATATGTCTGATTGAACAGTTAAGAACAAGCGCAGCTCTCTTCTTATTACCATTTGTTTCTACCAACTTTTTTATAGTTATGTACTTATCATTTTCTTCCATAGTTAAAATCACCTTTCTGATTATGTCCACCTCATTTCTTAGTCATGAGGTCTATTTTACTATAAGTTATCTATTTGGGACATAATCCAGTGTGGTACACTAAGACATTATCACTAATCAATCAGATTTTTCCTGTTTCAATATAATTTTCTATGGTATGTATAGGACTTTTCGTATATACTATACACCCTTGAGCATGACAATTACATAAAATAGTCTCTTGTATAGCAACCTCCATATTGCTAACGTCATTAAGAGCATCAAAAATTCTTATAATATCTATTCCATTTTTTACTGATGACCTAATAAACTTTCTTACAACATCATCCGAGTAATGTTTATAACCTAATAAATTTTGACCTCTCAAAAGCATTTGTAATTTAGTCTTTTTAAATTTACTCTTTAAAAATCTAAGCCTTTCCCAAGGATCTTCATTTAGAAATCTTATACAAGCATCAAAAGTAGCCCCCCCCAACATTCAACTGAATAATATCCAGCATTATCCATAGAATCTATAATTCCTTCAAAATCCTTAGTGCTCATTCTAGTCCCAATTAGAGACTGTTGTCCATCTCTTAATACAGTTTCAGTTATATTAATTTTCATAATTATAAAACTCTCCTATAATTACATCATAAAACATTACGTCTACTCCATATAAACACCCATATTTCTAAATTTACAATATCTCTCTTTAATTAAATTAGTAATACTGTAATGTTTTAAATTTATAATATTTTCATAGATTGTTCTTTTTACATTCTTAATAGTAAATTCTACATCTTTATGCGCACCACCAATTGGTTCTTCTATAATTCCATCAATAATATTTAATTTCAGTAAATCCATAGCAGTTAATTTCAACAATTCTGCTGCTTCATTAGCTCTTGCTGAATCCTTTAATAAAATAGCTGCACACCCTTCTGGTGAAATAACTGAGTAAATAGAATTTTCTAACATAAAAATTCTATCTGCAACACCTAGTGCTAATGCTCCACCACTACCCCCTTCACCAATTACTACTGAAATTATTGGTGTTTGTAAATCTGACATTTCTAATAGATTCTTTGCAATTGCTTCTCCTTGACCTCTTTCTTCTCCTTCCACACCACAATAAGCACCTGCTGTATCTATTAAACATATTATAGGTCTTTTAAATTTCTCTGCTTCTTTCATAATTCTAAGCGCTTTTCTATAGCCTTCAGGTTTAGCACTTCCCCAATTCCTTTGAACATTTTCATCTACACTCTTACCTTTAGCGCTACATATAATAGTTACTGCTATTTCATTAATATATCCAATTCCACATACAATAGCATTATCATCTCCATAGTATCTATCACCATGTAACTCTATAAAATTATCTATCATTAATGAAATATAATCCTTATAATTAGGTCTTTCCTTATTTCTAGCAATCTTAACAATTTCCCACGCGCTTAAATTATTATTTTCATCTATTCTACAATCTACCTTTAATGTGTTTTGTTTACTAAAATTTTTTGCATATATATTTATAGGGTTATGCATAAGTAATATATTTTCAAGTGTCTCTTTCATCATCCTTCTTTGAACTAGCAAATCAATGAATCCATTTTTTATCATAAATTCAGAGTTTTGGAAACAATCAGGTAACTTCTCTTGAATAGTCTGCTCAATCACTCGTTTTCCAGCAAATCCAAACATAGCATTAGGCTCTGCAATAATAATGTCTCCAAGAGAAGCAAAACTTGCTGTAACACCACCTGTTGTTGGATCTGTTATTACCGATATATATAAAAGACCTTTTTTACTATGTACTTTTATAGCAGCTGATACTTTAGCCATTTGAACTAAAGATAACATCCCTTCTTGCATTCTAGCCCCACCTGACGCAGTAAAAATTATAACAGGTAAATTTAAATTAATAGAGTTTTCTATCAACCTTACAAGCTTTTCACCAACTACACTTCCCATAGATCCCATCATAAAACTCGAATCCATAATACCAAAGCCAGTTCTAATGCCATTTATAGAACCTATTCCAGTAATTACTGCATCATTTAATTTTAATTTATCTGATAAATTCTGAACTTTTTCTGTATAACTAGGAAAATTTAGAGGACTTTTACTTTTAATATCTTCATCTAATAATGTAACCGAATTACTATCAAAAATACTCTCTAGTCGCTCTTTACAGGAAATTCTAAAATGATGATTGCAATTGCAGCAAACACCAATATTTAACTTTATTTCATTTTTTAAGAATACATCTTTACATTTAGGACACTTAATAAAGTCTTCATTATTTTTTGTTTTTATTTGTTCTATATAGTAGCTAACTTCTATTTCTACTTTTTTTTCAAAATTCATTATTTACTCCTCAACCTATTTATCAATAATATAATCTCATATATGCATCAATAAAAAACATTACTTAAAATACTCTTAAATTAATTATACAATTAACATCACTAGCGTTCATCAATTAACAAAATTTCATAATTCACTTTTAAAAATATCACATTCTCATAGTTGTAATGCTGTAAATATCCTTTAATGGATTATTTATCCGTTGAAAAAGGGTATAGGATACCCCTAAGCGTTAGCTTGTGTATTTATATGGAATTAAAGTATTCTGCTAACTACCTAAGAAAATAAACCAAGAAAATCCCTCGATATTTACTTCAGTTGACAGATAAAAGATATTTGTTACAAAAACTAATTCATTGTTATCTTTATCTAAAACCTTTATTATTCTGTATTTTTCAGTGGTTTTATAAGTGCTTTCTTTGCCAAGATAAACAACTTTATCATGAACTATTTTTATGCTATCATCTAATAGTTTTTCATCACAACGAGTTAAGTCTAACTCATCAATTTCGTCAATTAAAGCATTCTTCTTAAGTCTAGATATAAAAAATCTATTAGTTTTTGTATAGTAATCAGACTGTTCATAATCAACATAAGCTCTATCATAAATATAAATGCAATTTTCTTCAGACATCAGTTCATCTAATTTGTTTTTGTCATGAACTTTAGTATTGGTTACGACGATTGTTTCAGGAACATTTCTGCCTAAATCAAATTTAGTGTGCATTTTAATTCCTGATTTGGTACTTCTGAATTTAGCCCAATTGAAGTAAGTAATACCCATACTAACGGTTGTAGAATCAATAAGCTTTACTGAACCAAATTTCTTAACTCTTTGACTTACTGGAATAGAAATAAGAGTTTTACGAATAATACCATTCATTATCGGGAGTAAAACTTCATAATTTATCTTATTATTGTAATTTGATAGACTCCCTAGGCTAGCGCCATATATTAGCTGCTTTAGTTCAGAAGGAGATTTCATAAAATCATTAATATCTCTTAGACTATCTAGCTTCGCTATATGAAAATATATGAGTGATTTTAAGTGATTCTCTATAGTTAAATAATCAATATCTAACTTATAGGCAATTATTTTCAAGACATTCCAATCAATTAAATCTATAAGTTTTTGAAATACTAAAGTATAATTATCTTTAATGATCAGCAATTCCTTTGCTATTTATTTTTGTGATTAATTATACTTAAGCAGGAGTTGCTGATTTTTTCATTATAATTTTAATGGATAAATTTTATAATTTTTTACTTTGATTTTGTCAATATGAAATTTGAACCTATCATTGAACGCTAGTGAATTAACATATATAAACAAAATAATATATATAGTATATATTATTTTGTTTAAAAAGTAAATTTTTTCAAAAATATATAAATAAACATAAATGGTTATTATTGTATAATTAATAAATACATTTATGACTATGGTTCTTAACTGATTATTTATTTAAAAATTCAATGATATTGGCTTGTTAGAATGTATAGTAAGTTTTTCTGTGAATTTATCTCTTTTTATAGAATCACTAAAAAAATTTCTTTCTAGAAAGCTAATTTTATAAAAATACATGCCTGTTGGTTTCAGTGAGTACTCTATATAAACGTCTGCATCTTATAAATCTATCTCAATTTTAATCACTTACTCTTCTATTTCTAACTTTCATTTTTTCTTTTCCATAACCAATATTTTAGTATTCATTTCTTATCTCTTTCGTGTTTATGATTTTTCATTTCTTATCTTTCATAAATTTAACAATTGCCTCCATCCATATTTATTAGCTTTCTCTTTTTAACAATATTAACAACTTAGCACTGGTATTATTTCATCCAACGCAAAATAACCATTATACCCTTCCATATAAATTACTGCTCTATGACCAAAAAGAATTGTAGCTTGTGTTCTAGTTTTTAAAGAACCTTCATATCCTTGACAAGTAACTTCTGTACCAACTGGATAAACATTATTCCAATGATCTACTTGTCTCATTCTCTCATCAATTCTTTTCTTATAAACTAATACACCGGAGCTTGTGCTAATACTGTTCTCCATTACATTGTTTGATGTCACAGTAACTTGAGTTACTTGATTAGTCTTTTGCTGTTCTTGCATAGCTGATGAAGTAAAAGTCATCACTACATTACCACTTTTTTTTCTTTCTTTCTGAAATTCTGCTTCAATCTTACCAACTAATTTTCTTAATACACGTCCTGGGCCAACTTCTTCAATTATCATTTCACCTTTTTCTAATAAGTATTTAACGCTGTCTCTCCATCTTACAGGCGATCTTAATTGTTCTGCTAAATTGTTAACTAAATTATTGGGATCATATGGCATAGCGGATACATTAGAAATAACAGGTTTCTTTAATGGTTTGAATTCAAATTGCTTTAAGAAATCTTCAAATTGTTTCTTTGTGTCCTGCATATATCTTGAATGGAATGCCCCACTAACATTAAGCAGAATATACATTGCACCTTCTGATTCAAAAATTAACTTAGCACGATTAATATCTTCTGTTAAACCTGAAATGACAATTTGTGTTGTCGTATTATAGTTAGCAATATCAATATTTGTAAGGCTATTGTTCTTAATTATATCTTGTACTTTATCCTCACCCAATCCGATTACAGCCGCCATTAGACCACGTGAAGCTTGCCCCATTAATTCCCCTCTTTTTTTCACAAGTCGTAAACCAATTTCAAAATCAAAACCACCTGCAGCTAAGATGGCATTATACTCACCTAAACTGTGACCAGCAAAGAAATCTGGCTCAACATTATCTTCTTGAAGTTTCTTATAATATGTTAATGCATTAACCACATAAAGTGCTGGCTGCGTATATTGAGTTAAAAACAGCTTACCTTCTGGATCCTTTAAGCAAAGTTCTTCAATTGAATAGCCTAAAATTTCATCAGCTTTTCTAGTTAATTCTGGGAACATTTTAAACAGATCCTCTCCCATCCCTTTAAATTGCGAACCTTGACCAGGAAAAACATAAGTTTTCATATTTCAAACCCCTTTCATATTTGAATCCTATTCATTAATTTAAAAATATTGAACAAAATAATAGAGCTACCCATATTATTCTGATATAGGCAATCTCTATTATAAAACTTTTTATTTATTTTTCTACTGCTGGAAGTACGTATTCTTCAATAATTTCCCAACGATCAATAATCATTTTACTCATTTCTGATGCGATGGCTACTACAATTTCTTTTTCAGGAATACAGTAAATATATGTGCCACCTATTCCTGCTGCAAGATAAGTCTTAATATCATTATCCTGTCTTAACCACCATAAATATCCGAAATCTTCTGTCTTTTGCATGATAGAAGATTCTATCCATTCTTGTGAAATAATCTGTTGCTCTCCCCACTTACCTTTATTTAAATAAAGTTGACCAAATCTAGCCATATCTCTTAATGCTAAAGTTAATCCCCATCCGCCCGTGTTGTAGCCTTGTGGGTCTTTTATCCACCCTGTAATACTCTTACCGAAAATATTATCTTTTGAATAAGATTTCATTGTTTGATCCGGTATTTCTCTCATACCAATTGGTCTGAATAGATGTTCATTTGCAAATTCTCTTGCTGAAACGCCTGTTGCTTTAGTTAGTATAACAGAAAGTAAATGAGATGTTGATAGATTGTAACTAATTTCTCCATCTTTTCCTTTTAGAGCAACCATACTTAAAATAAAATTATGCCAATCCTTTTGTTTTCTTAAACGATCTAGTGGCTCTTTCTTTTTCCATGCATATGACGTTGTCATCGTCAAAAGATTTTCTATAGTAAGGGAGTGCTTTAAAAAAACACTGCCTTTGGCAGCAGCCTCTGGAAAATAGTCGATTACCTTATCATCAACACTCTTTATATAACCCTTATCAATTGCAATACCAATTAAAGCTGACATAATGCATTGAGTTACCGATGTCATATCAATGCTTGTTTCTGGGGCAACACCTTTAAAATATTTTTCAAATACATTTTGCCCTTTTCTCAGTACAGTTACGCCCTTTACAATACCTAATTGAAAGTTCAATGCACTATCTAACTCTTTCAATTTTTGTTCATTCATACCTACGGATTCTGCTGAAACTTTTTCCCATGTCTTTAAATGCTCCATAGTAATATCCTCCTTTCTCTATTTACAACTCATTACGTAACATATCTAAATGCACTTCCTATAAATATTTTCCAGTTACAGAATGAGGATTTTCTTTTAATTTTTCTGGTGAACCTTGTGCAATGATTGTGCCACCTCCAGTACCACCTTCTGGTCCAAGTTCAATAATCCAATCGCATGATTTTAGAATATCTAGATTATGTTCTATTACAATTACGGAATTACCATTTACCAATAATTCATCTAGCAATTTAATCAATTGTGCCGTATCATACATACTTAAACCAGTTGTTGGCTCATCTAATACATATAAGATATTTCCATTTCTTTGTTTACCGATTTCTTTTGCTAACTTAAGACGCTGTATTTCCCCACCACTCATTGTTGACGTTGGTTGACCAAGGGATAAATACCCCATACCGATACGCACCATAATTTCTAATGGAGATAAAATACTTTTAATACCTTCAAAGAATGGAATAGCTTCAGAAATCTGCATCTCTAATACATCTGCAATACTTTTGCCTTTGTATGTTACTGACATCGTTTCGTCATTGAAACGCTTACCTTTACATGCATTACATGTCGTGTACATCATCATACTTCCATCTGGGAAAACCGCTTTACGACCACTACCACCACACTCTTCGCATGCACCTTTTGAATTGAACGAAAAGTGACCTGCTGTTAAATCAAGTTCCTTCGCTATAGGCTGCTCAGCAAACAACTTTCTAATTTTATCCCAAACTTTGATAAACGTCATAGGATTAGAATTATTATTTCTACCAATTGGTGCTTGAGATACATCCGAGTAACCTTTGATGAATTCAACACCTTCTATCTTGGACAATCTATTATCACTACTTGATTCTCTATTAAAATGATTCTTAATTAATGGAAGCAATGCATCAGAAACTAATGAACTCTTTCCACTACCAGATACCCCAGCAACCCCTACCATAAAACCTAATGGGAATGACACTGTGACATTTTTTAAGTTATTAGTATTTACATTGTGCAATGTAATTTTTTCCTTTAACATAGTTTCTTCGATTCTTTTTCTTTGTGTTATTACTGGCATCTCGATTTTTTTTGACAGATATTGACCAGTCACTGAACACTCACAATCCAACAATCCTTGAAGATGACCAGTGTAAATGACATTTCCCCCTTCAACACCCGCTTTAGGTCCAATATCAACTATATAATCCGCTTCTTCAATAGTCCTTCGATCATGTTCTACTACGATAACGGAATTCCCTAATTTCGTAAGACCATTAATAGAATGAATCAATTCTTCTTTTTCAGATTCATGTAATCCCGCTGTTGGTTCATCTAGGATATAAATTAATGAATTCATCTTAGATTCCAAATGAGAATTCAAGAATATTCTTTGGATTTCTCCACCACTCAGTGTAGACATTTCTCTATATAATGATAAGTAACCTAATCTTGATTTAATCAACGCATTCACTTTCTTAAGTATATCGTTCAATAGGTTAATTCCTAATTGTTTTATCTCTGGATTTCTTAATGCTGATTCGCAAAATTCTTTTAATTCAGTAAGTGTCATTTTTCCCACTTCACCAATATGTTTTCCTTCAATTAGCGCTCTTCGAGCTTCTTCACCTATACGGAATCCTTTACACTCAGGACATTCAAGCATTTCGTACATACCATGCAAGTACTCACCTTTCTCCTGACGACTCTTTAAAATTCTAGCTACACAAAAGCTTTGATTATCACTATTACTTTGTGTATAATGTCCATTAACGACTTCATCCTTAATATCCTCCGGAATCTCCATATAAGGCATATCCATATATTCTTTTAAATTTCTTTCCAATACTCTTTCTATACCAGGAGTAACACCAATAACATGAAATATTTCTCTTACAGTCATTTTCTCATCTGTAACTATTTTATCCATATTCACATCAAAATACGCACCTCTACCAGAGCACTGCATACACATACCGTTAACATTATTGTATGAGAAGAATCCAATCTCTAATCTTTTTTCTTCATTGCCACATTCTTCACAAATTAAATTGTCACCAACAATTTCACCACAATCAGAACAAATAATCTTTCCTTCACTTGAATAAAGTAGGCATAGCATACTTAAAATCTGAGTCTTTGAAGCCACTGTTGATCTAGGGTTATTTTGACGAACTAATCGTTGTTGTACTGCTATTGTAGGACTAAGCCCTGATATGCTGTCAAACTTTTTCTCATCTTCTAATCCTGGAAACAAACCTAATGCTTGTAAATATTCTCTACGTCCTTCTTCGAATATAATGTCAAACATTAGACTAGACTTGCCAGAGCCACTTACGCCTGTAGCCACAACAAGTTTATTTTTAGGTATATCTATATCAAATCCTTTTAGATTATGAATTTTAGCACCTTTAATTTCTACATTTCCCATAATAATACCTCCTAGCTAAATTAATCCATCGCTATTTCATGTTAAATAGTATAATATACTAAAAAAAATATCAATAAAATTTTTAAATTTTTTACAAAATTATCATTTTTTAATACAACAATTAATGCCTGATAAGAACCAATTAATATGATTCTTAAGGGACATAAAATATTCTAGCATAACAGCAATGATTCCAAATACTCTCGAGATACTGATTCTTTATTATATAATTGCTCACAAAAAGTCATAATTACTTCTTTTGATTCTGTATCAGTAAGCAAAGTTAGATGATTCGATGATACCACTTTTAAAGTATTTAGGTTTGGTAATTTTTCTTTCCATTTCTCGGCAAAAATACGATAGTCATAAACACGATCTTTATCTACTAGTCTAAAATATTGATTTTCTTCTCCAAATAACGAGTCTTTGCTATTGCAGAAATAATACACTTGGAATCCATAACAATCTTTAAAATCTATAGGCTCATATTTTGCTGTACTCTTATCTAAAACATAAAGTATTTTCTCTAATTGATTGATTGCTTTGCTTAGCTGATACGGTGACTTCTTAGCTCCCTTTTCCACAGCAACGCTTACTAACTCTTCTAATAATGTTTCATCTGACGCATTGATATTGAGCTCATTATCAGCGATTAAGGCCAATTTTTCTGATGATGAAAATGCCAATAAAAGATTAACTGCTCTTAACATCCTATCTTTCTTGAGATCAGATGGTTTCATAGAAGCCCAATCCTGTTTCATGCATTCTTCAACAAAAATAGATTCAAGCATTACAATAGAACGAATCTCATCCCCCTTAGCTTGAAGTTGTCGAGCTACTTCATAAGCAATTGTACCTCCTAATGATAATCCCCCTAAGTCATAAGGCCCTTCTGGCTGAACAGATTTAATAATATCAATATAGTACTTAGCCATATTTTCAATGCCTTCAATAGGTTCGTCCTCTGTTAAGTATCCTTTTGCTTGAATGCCGTAAAACGGTCTCTTAATCATTTGCGCTATTTCTCTGTAGATTTCTACACCACCAAAACCACCATGAATCCAGAATATGGGCAAATCATCATTACCTTTGTTCAACCTAATTAATTCTGAATAATAAATTTTCTCTTTTCCACAAATTACTTCATTCGCTTCAAGTAAACCAATAATATCCTTTATAGATTGGCAAAGATATAAACTTTCAAAATCAATACTCTGGTCTATTACTTGCAATTGTTGTAATAATTGAGTGAGGATAATCGAATCTACCCCAATCTCTGATAAACCATACTGCATATGATTTTGTTTGATTTCGTGCCCAAGTAACTTAGTTAAAATACTAAGCACTTTCTCTTTAGCCGTTGTTTCTAATTCTGTATTTACTACATTTAATAAAGACTTAATTCTTTGTTTTTTACAAATACTGGATGCATTATTATCTTGGATTCCCACTTCTACTGCTAACCAGTGACGATTCTTTTCAAATGGATAAGTTGGCAATGAAAGCCTTTGTAACTGCATATTTTTGTACATATCAGCCCAATTGACCTTTAATCCTTTAACCCACAATCTTAACAATTTGCTATAGTCGTTGTTAAATGTCCATCCCCTGATTACATTTTCCATACCTTGATCTTCTGTTAAAACCGATATTATTCCGTTTTCTTCTTCTACTACTCTACCTCTAAAAAATGACTGATCAAAACCATAATTACCGATAATAAACCTTGTTAATTTATCTTTAAGTTCTTCAATTGTTTCGACTATAAATCCTAAACGCTCATCCATCGCTTCTCTACCATTCTGTAAAGTATAGGCCATATTCATCAAATCACAATCTCTTAAATTATCCTTTTCAATAGCGTCTAATAGCAATTGCGCTTGTGCTCTTAATCTCTCTTCATTTTTTGCGGATAATACAATCACCGCCGGATTCTGAGCCAATAAATCAGCTTCCATTGTAGACTGTTTTTTAAACCCATATGTTTCAGGTAAATATTCCTCTAACATAACATGTGCATTGACACCACCAAAACCAAAGGCACTTACACCTGCACGTCGTGGAATACCTTCCTCAACATCCCAAGAACAAGTTTTCTGATTGATATATAAAGAACTATTATCTAAATTTATATAAGGATTCAGCTTATTGAAATTTAATGTACTTAGTAATGTTTTATACTTCATTGACAACAATACTTTAATGACTGCACCAATACCTGCTGCTGCTTCCATATGACCTATATTTGCCTTAACTGAGCCAATAGCACAATGAGCTTTCATAGTATCAATGCCATACTTTTTATATAATGTATTAAATGCCTTCTTAAGTCCATTGATTTCTATAGGATCACCTAATCTAGTCCCCGTACTATGCGCTTCGATAAAGCTGATTGTGGTAGGATCTATTTGAGCTTTTTCATATACACTTATTAAAAGGTCTGACTGCGAATTTGCATTTGGTGCAGTCAATGAAGCGCTTTTTCCTTTGTGATTCTGTCCAGAACTTCTTATTACACCATAGATATGATCACCATCCGCTACTGCATCACTCAATGATTTTAATAATATTGCACCAATACCTTCACCTCTAATGGTGCCATCTGCTTCTTCATCAAAGACTTTACATACACCTGTTTTGCTTAACATGCCTGCTTCACTGAACGCTAAATGTACTCTAGGTGTTATTATTACATTTGAACCGCCTGCAATTGCCATATTACAAGTACCATTACGAATAGCTTCAGCAGCTTTATGCACAGCTACTAATGAGCTTGAACACGCTGTATCTATTGGTTCACTAGGTCCATGTAAGTTCAACATAGAAGAAAGTCTATTTACCAACATGAAAGGAGTTCTTCCTGTTAATGCATATGGATTGTGCCCTACTAAATTATTTTCTAGGATTTCTGAATAGTCTTGTGTACCGATACCTACAAATATTCCGGTATCTGTTCCTGATAAATCAGACGCTTTGTAACCAGCATCTTCAATCGTACTCCATGCAACCTGTAAGAATAGACGATGTTGAGGATCCATTACCTCCGCTTCTTGTGGAGATATACCAAAGAAATCAGCATCAAACTTATCCACTTCTTTCATAAAAGCGCCCCATTTTACTTTTTGATCGTCAAACTGTTTCCAATCAAATCTATTTTCCGGAATTTCCGTTATTAATGTTCTTTCATTTACAAGGTTGTCCCAGAATTCATCTAAGTTTTCTGATTGAGGAAAAATACCGCTCATTCCGATAATTGCTACCATATCATTTCTGTCATTCTGCTTTTGATTAACAATATTTGCTGGTCTACTCACATTAATATCCTTCGATACATCGTTATAAAAAGCATCATTGAAATTACTATAATTAGCTACTTCTCCTATCTTATTTTTATTAAATGTAGATTGCACATTTAGATTTTCAATTTTTGGTTTGCTTACTTTTTTTAAAAATTTTAATTCTTCATTATTAGTATTAATAGGCTTATTATTTATCTGCATACTTTGCTTTTCTTCACGCAATTTCTTAATATTGATGATTTTTTCTTCATATTTATCGCATAGATATTGAGTTAATGCCCTTATTGTCGGTTGTGTTAGCTCAAAGAATACAGTTGGCATAAGGTCTATATCATACTCATCATTGACTTTGTTAGTTAACTCAGTATGACTTATAGAATCAAAACCATATTGTTCTAAATCACGATCAATATCCATATTCTTAATTTTAAGCAAGGATGAAGCAGTACTTACTAAAAAGTTCTTTACATGATCAAATACCCTTTTCCCATCCATTTTCACTTTCTGAGATACTGGTATAGCTCTTTCATTTTCTATTTCCTTAGGCTCTACTTGATTGCTTCTCTTAATTTTTTCGATATCACCATAGTAAACAAAAATATGACTATTATCTATTAACAATCCTTTTTCAATGACTTTAAAACCTACTGTAGATGTTATGGGATGAATGCCCTTTGCAGTGTTTAAAAATTTTAATGCTTCTAAACTCATACTCATACCACCATTTTCCCACATAGGCCAACAAATACTCATCGTCTTACCATGGCGTTCATTTTCCATTCTCTTTTGCTCCCTCAACGCCGCAAAAGTATTCAAGAAACTATTTGCATAAGCATAATCACTTTGACCTCTATTACCAAGGCTAGATACAGAAGAAAACAGTAAGAAAAAGTCTAAAGTTTCATCTGCTGTTACTTCATCTAAACAAATTGTGCCGTCTACTTTTGGTAAAAGCACTTCTCGAATATCAGCATAAGTCTTTTTGATTAACAAATTATCATTTAACAGACCTGCACAATGAATAATACCGTTGATTAAATCAAATCTTGAACGACTTTTATTAATTATATTGAGTACATCTTGTTTTACTGAAATATCACCTTTCACATACAGCACTTCTGAACCTTCTAACTCTAATCCTTCAATGAATGTTTTTTTCTTTTCATCCAAATCAGAGCGACCTATTAAGATAAGTCTAGCATTATACTCACTTGATAAGTGCTTTGCCAGTATTTTGCCAATACCTCCCATACCTCCAGTAATCAAATATACACCCTTATGTCTAAATGGTACTCGAGCATCTTCTGCTACTTCATATAATTTTTTTTCTACAAATTGCTTAATCATTCTACGATTGCCTTCATAATAAACATCCTTGTCATTAGAAGCCAATTCAGAGAATATTTTTTTTCTCAACGAATTCTCATCTCTATCTAATCCAAGCATTTTTACATCTAATTTGGGTAGTTCTTGCTTTAATGATTGTATAAAACCATCTACTGCGCTATTTAAGGCAGAAGATATTTCATTGCCTCCATCGTAGATAAACGCTAGTTTTACTTTATCTTTAAGTCCTTGCTGAGCTAAAGCTTTGCATAAATTGAACATTGAGTATATACCCCTATTCATAATGCTTGCTACTGTTTCTTGCTGACTGCATGACCACATATGCAAAATATTCTTAACATTAACATTGCTCTGTTTTAATGATTCTAATAGAATCTTATAATCATCTATATTTGAAGGGTTTATCATATATCGATTATATCTTTGTTTTTGATACCCATCTCCAGCTTTTACAATAATTGCGTTATCTAATTTGAATTCTTCATTTATGATTTCGCTATCACAAAAGATTAGTACATTCTCATTCATAGCTACTGGTTCCACATTATTATTTAAAGGCTTTTCTATCCATTCATTATGGAAATAAACAGTATCTAAGCAATTCTCAACTATGTTTTTATTTTCTGATCCTTTTGTAATTGTTCTGATAGAATATTTCTTAATAATGGCTACAGGTTGCCCTTGAACATCTACGAATGTCATATTAAAACGCATAGTATCAATACTACTATTATCACCGTCAGCTAATGTAGCATATACATATCCTTCCTTCGGGAACTTAGCAATAATATTAATCTCTTCAATTGCAAACGGCATAAATGGCTTAATTCCAGTACTTTCCATTAAACCTACAATTGATTGAAGACATCCTTCTAGTAATGATGGATGCAATGTATACTGATCAAAATCTTCATAAAGACTTTCTGCTACTGCTATTCTAGTCAATGCTTCTTTGTCACCAACATACATCTCCCTTATAGGACGGAATGTTGATCCATAATTATAAACATTGTCTTCACCTGACTCATAGAAAACTTCATGCCTTATCATGTGTTGTGCTCTTGCTTTACATGCCTCAATATCTAGAATTTCATTCACTGGCGGTACATATTTTGTTGCTTCTAAATAAACTAATTTACCTTGAGAATGGATGATTTTCTCGTCCTGTTCATAGGTTTGAATAGAGTAAGTAATCTCATCATCTTGTAATTTAAGGACAACATTAACATCTCGCATGTCATCCACTATAATCGGTCTAGACCAGACTACATTTTTAATTGCATGTATATTTTGATTAATAGTCATTTGACCAGCTGCTCTTCCCATTTCAATATGAATTACACCAGGTAATACTTTATTATCTTGGATTATATGATCAGCTAAATAATATGCTTCGCCAACCAAATTCGTAGTATATTTTTGTTCCATAAAATCTGATGTGTTTCTATCAATTAATGGATGTAGCTTTGGAACTTGTGGCATGGCTGTTTGCAATGTTTTTTTTGTCATCGTTCTTGTCTTCCAGTATCTATCCTTTGCGAATGGATAAGTTGGCAAACTAATACGACTTGGTTTCTCTTTTTCGTGCAATAACAACCAATTTATTCCACAACCATTCACCCATGCTTTGGCAATGTTTTTCACTTCACCTTGTTCAATCAAGCTAGCAATTGATAAATATGAATGATTTCCTGTCTTGTTTGTTATTTTGTTGTCATTATTGATATTCTGAGTTATTATATTTAGTTTATCGAATGTAACTTTTAATGCACTTTCATCTCCCATTTCAGTTGATTTTTCAACAAAATTATCGTTCTCATCATTATCTAAATAAAGTTCTAACTGTCGTACTAAATCTTCTAAATTATTAGACAAAAATGCTACTCTAGATTCCATAGCCTTACGTCCAACCTGTAAGGTATATGCAATATTTCTTATATCTAACTCAGTTTTATTTTTCAAAAATCCATGAAGCGCTTTTATATATTCTTTTAGTCTTTCTTCATTTCTCGCAGAAATAGGAATAATTTGAACACTGTCTTTTTTACTTTGTTTTACTTGTTCTTCTGGTCTAATATAATTTTCAAAGATGGCATGAGCATTTGTGCCTCCAATACCGAAAGCACTCAATGCTGCTCTATACGGTTTATTAGATTCTTTCAAATCCTTGCCCTTGTCAAGCACATAGAATGGTGACTGATTAAAATCTATCTCTTTGTTCGCTTTATTATAATTTAATGTTGGCGGTATATGTTTGTTGTATAAACTTAAGGCTATTTTAATACATCCTGCTAGCCCTGCAACTGTATCCAAATGTCCTATATTTGTCTTAACAGAACCAATTCCGCAATACTGATTTTTATCTGTATATCTTCTATATATCTTTGTCAATGCTGATACTTCTATTGGATCACCAATTTTAGTTCCCGTTCCATGAGCTTCGATAAAATCTATTGTTTCAACATCTATTTCTGTTGACTTTAGCACTTTATCAATAACATCTATTTGTCCCTTAACACTTGGAGCGTAGAACCCTACTTTGTCTGCTCCATCATTATTAATACCGATGCCTCTAATCAATGCATAAATATTATCGCCATCTTCTATTGCTTGAATCGCATTTTTTAACATAATTACAGCGACACCTTCACCACCTACCATACCATCTGCTGATGCATCAAAAGTTCTAATATGTCCATCACTTGAGAAATTAAGCCCTGGAAGATGAATATGTCCTGCTGGCTCAGATGTATGTATCGTAGAAGCACCAACTAACGCATAATCAACTTCTCCAGACTGCACGCTCTTATAACCTTCATACAGCCCTACCAATGATGAAGAACAATTCGAATGCACCGAATAACTTGGTCCTTTCAATCCTAATTGATAAGAAACCATTGTCGGAACTGTACCTCCTTGCCCAAGTAACCAAGAAATATAACTAGACGAACTTTCTACAATATTGTAATCTACAGATTCATCTGGTGCTTGGTAGAAGTTATTGCTCGTAGACATATATACTGCAGTATTTGTAATTTCTTCAGGCACATAACCAGCATCCTCAATAGCTTTCCATGAATTTTGTAATAACAATCGCATCTGAGGATCCATTAATTCAGCATCCCTATAAGAAATCATAAAGAATTCAGGATCAAAAGTATCTTTATCTTCAATCGTTTGCTGAACAGGTACAAATTTAGGATGTTTAAAAATTTCATCTGGTATATTTAGATCTTTCAGTTCTTTCATAGTCAACTTTCTTACGCCTTCTTTAGCTTTCATCAGGTTATCCCAGAATTCATGCTGATTCTTTGCACCAGGGAATTGACATGAAATACCTATTATTGCAACACTATCCTTATAGTAGCTTGGATACTCATTATCACTAATTTCATCAACACTAGTTAATGTTGCATCCCCAACATCTACCCGAACTTCTTGTCCTATTTCACAAGATTCCAAACACTTGGTAATAAATTCAGCAATCGCTTTTACAGTATAATATTCAAAGATTTCAGTGACTTTAATATCACAACCATAAGTTTCCTTGATTTGCTCTGCAACGATTACCGCAGTAATTGAGTCTCCTCCTACTTCAAAGAAACTGTCTTCTATTTCAATTTCATTAGTACCAATAACTTTTTTCCATATAGCTAAAATATTTCTCTCTATCTCCTGATCTCTTTGAACTTCTCTTTTTGAATATTTGAACTACTATATTTTGACAATTCTAAGCCATTTATTTTTCCATTTGGTGTAAGTGGTATTGCTTCTAATTCTGTAAATGTGCTAGGAATCATATATACTGAAAGATATTCTTTCAGATATTGCCTTAAGGACTTCTCATCTAATCGTTGTTTTGCATCTGACTTTCTCACGTAGAATGCTTTAAGTTGCTTATTATTGTTATTCTCGCTGACTACTACAGCACTCTCCATAATTGCAGGATGCATGTTTAGACGATTTTCTATTTCTCCTAGTTCGATTCTAAATCCATGTATCTTAACTTGACTATCAATACGTCCTCCAAATGCAATCTCTCCAGTCGGTAACCATTTTGCCAAATCTCCAGTTTTGTAAATCTTTTTCCCCTCGATGAAAGGATTCATAATGAATCTTTCTTGGGTCATCTCTGGTAGATTTAAGTAACCAGCTGCCAATCCTAATCCTCCAATATAAAGTTCACCATCTACACCTATTGGTACTGGATTCATATTTTTATCTAAAATATACATCATAGTATTCGCTATAGGCTTCCCAATTGTAATTGGTTCATTCCCATTAATATGCTTAATTGATGACCAAATTGTAGTCTCTGTTGGTCCAAACATGTTCCATGCTTCGCTGCCTGTATTTACAAAGAAATCTTTTAATCTTTGTGGTAGTGCTTCTCCTCCACAAAGAATTTTTACTTTCTCTTCATTCTTCCAACCAATCATGAAAAGTGTACTCCATGTAACAGGGGTCCCTTGCATAATTGTTGGCTTAACTCGTTCAATTTCAAGCTTAAGTCTCTCAATATTTTTCTGCTTCTCAGTACTACAAATGTGACAAATAGCACCATTAATAATAGGTAGATAGAGTTCAAGACCTGCTATATCAAAACAAAAAGTAGTAATGGCTAACAATTCATCCTTATCCGTAATATTCAATTTATTTGTCATAGATAATAAGAAATTTGTCAGCGCTTTGTGAGGAATCATAACACCTTTTGGATTTCCTGTACTTCCTGATGTGTAAATTACATATGCTAATTGATCTGCCGAAACTTGTGCTATTAATTCATGCTCACAAGCTACTTGATCTATCGTCTTCCAAATTTTATCCATGAAAATACCTTTTACATTTGAACTCAACAAGGTATCTATATTGTCATTTAGATTCGATTTAGTTACCAAAACATTGATTTTACTGTCACTAATCATATATTTTAATCGCTCTATTGGATATTCTGGATCTAAAGGAATATAACACCCTCCTGATTTAATAATACCTAACAAACCAATAATCATATCTAATGATCTATCAACACAAATACCTACCAATTCGTTTGGTTTTACGCCTTGTTGCTGCAAATAAATTGCCATCTTAGTACTTTTTTCATCTAACTCTCTATAAGTAAGAGCTGTACTTTCATACGTTACAGCAATTGCATCTGGTGTCTTGTTTACTTGCTCTTGAAATAATTCAGGTAAAGTCTTATTTAAATCAAATGCTTCTTCTGTCTCATTACATTCATAAAACACTTTTTCAAATGCATTCTGATGCAGCGTTTTATAAGTTTCTATAGGTTTATTACCGTCTTCAAGTACTTTATCCATTAAAGCTATTAAGTTCTCTGTCATTCGTTCTATAAATGCTTTATCATACAAACCTGGATGATATTTAACATTCATAGCAAATCCGTTTTCTTCTTCAAATACTTCTAAAGCTAATTCATATTCACCTTCTTGGTGAATTTCGTTTATAAAAGTCATTTTAAGACTTTCCATTTGATTGTCCATACGTTCTTTACTAGTTGCTCTAATGAAATTTTGATAAAAATATCCTACTTGAAATACTGGTGAATGAGCGTCCCTATGCTTTCTTTCTAACTCACGCACCATTGCTTGGAATGGGTAATCACCATGATTAATCCCATCATAAATATTCAATTGCAAAGCTTTAATAAAATCTACAAATGTCTTATTCTTTTCTATTCTACTACGAATTGGTAACATATTAATAAAGTAACCAATAACAGAGTCAAACTCTTCTCCTGGTCTTACAATATTTGCTATACCAACAATTAAATCTTCTTGTTGACTGTACTGATACAACACCAATTTAAGTAGCCCAAGAAAAAATGTGGATGGATTTATCAAATTAGTCTTTAAAAAAGTGTCTATTCGTTCTGCGCGGTCTTCTTCAACTTTTATACGGTAAGTTTCCCCCTCAAAACTCTCCGTTTTAGCAGTTTCACTGCTTTTGGGTAAATCAAGTTTCAAAAGCTTACCTGATAATTGATTTTTCCAATAACGCCTATGCTCTTCCCCTCTATGAGATGATAGCATTTCATGCTCCCATTTGACAAAATCATAAAATGTGCAAGGAGATAAAGCCTCTTTAGGACTCTCTCCCCTTAATATATTTAAATAAGTGTCTAATAAAGTTTCAATCAATAACATCATCGAATGTCCATCAAAAATAATATGATGAATGTTTATTAAAACAATATCTTCCTCTACATTTTGGAATACATATACACGCATTAAAGGTCCTTTGTTCAAAACAAACGGTTCTTTTACTACATTTTTTATATAAGATAGCCACTCATTACTGTCAACAGCTGAAATATCCCTTACCTCAAAATGCAATGGTTGATTTTCGTCAATCATCTGATAAGGTATTTTATTATCTTCTGCAATCACTGTTTTTAAAATAGTATTTTGCTTACTGATATGCAACAATGCTTGCTTAAATAAGGGTATGTCTAGTTTTTTCCTTACCAGAAAGCATATAGGTAGATTATATGCACTCATATCAGGATTGAGTTTATGAAGTACCCACAGCCCTTTTTGACCTTCTGACAATACTTGTTTTACTTTCTTTTGGTTTTGATTCTTCATCATTATTTCACGTAACTCAGTAGTAGACAACTTCCCTTCCTGATATTGCTTAAAAATATCAATAACGTCCATTACTTTTCAACTCCTATACTTTTTTCTAGATCACAAAGAGTAATATCTCCTCTCAGATATTGTTCAATATTTTTAATAATATCTTCATCTTTATACTCTTTAATCATTTCGTCTCCATTTTTGTTTATATGTGAAGTTTGTGATTCTTGATTGCATAAATTTAAATCTTTGTACTTCTTTTCTAAATAAGCTGCTAATTCACTAATGCTTGGATACATCCATATATCACGAATAGATATTCTTATAGGGTATTTTGACTCTAAATAACGCTTTAATCTCATAGCAAGTATTGAATCTAAGCCATATTCTTGCAAAGGTTTATTTATATTAAACTCAGTCTTAGGAATTCTTAAAACCTTTGAAAAATAGTTAATTATATTGTCTAAAATATTATCTTCATTATTATAAATCTTGTTTTCTAACTTGCCATTACCTATTACATTGCTTGAGGCAACACTATCAAATACATTTTGGCAATCCTTCAACCAATAAGGCTCTTTTCTAAAAGGATAAGTCGGTAACGATATAACCTTTGCTTTTTTCTCTTTATAGAAATTTTCCCATGGAACATTACCACCAGCTATCCAATAAGATGCCAACATTGAAAGATTATTATTAATTGCTTCCTCAATTATTTTTGTATTGTATTGTAACATTCCTTTATTATTCATTGCATGAGTATTGCCAGTGAACACAGGTACTGAATATATTACTTTACCTTGGTTTTCCAAAAATCTTATATAACAACGAATAGCTTCTACAAGTTCATCCTGATTATTTGCAATGATTGCAATACGGCTTGACATTGCTTCTCGTCCTAATTGCAAAGTGTATGCAAGGTTTCTCACATCCACTGTTTCTTGATTTTCAAGGTAGTTCAAAAATCTCATCATCATATCCTTTAATTGCTCATCAGTTTTGGCTGAAAACACATATAACCCTTTTTCCTCAGAAATTTTAATTTCCTCTACTTGCGGTTGATATTCTTCAATAATAGCAAAGGCATTTGTACCACTATTTGCTGAAGTACTTATTGCCCCTAATTTCTTTTGCCCCTTATTAGTAGTCCAAGGACCATGCTCTCTTTGTATAATAAATAATGTTTTAGTTAAATCAATATTCTCATTAGGCTGTTCATAAGAAGGCATTCCTAGTCTTATACCATACTTAATGCTCATTAACATTGTAATCAAGCTAACAATACCTGATGCCGCAAAAGTGTGTCCTACAACAGGTTTTATTGAAGTTAAATAGCAGTGCTGCTCTTCCCTCTTATATTGACGGAATGCTTGTGATAACCCTTCAATTTCTGCAGCATCCCCTAACTGTGTGCCAATACTATGAGAAATAATATACGATATATCTAATGGATTAACACCGTATTTATTCCATGTATTTTGCATAAGTTCTGCTTGTCTAAGAGGGTTGGGTGACATAATTCCATGTCCTTTTCCATTAGAATTAATCCCACTTCCTCTAATGCATCCATAAATATTATCATTATCACGAATTGCCTTAGATAAAGGTTTTAATACTACAGCCGCAACTGCTTCACTAGGTACTAACCCATCTGCTCTATTGTCAAATACATAAGACTTACCAGTAGGAGATATTAAATCTAACATTCCCATACCGATATGTGCTGAAGGAGATACAAATACATTGACACCACCAGCTAAAGCAATGTGGCACTCTCCATGCCGTAACGCTTGACACGCTTCGTGAAGCGCAACCAATCCTGAAGAACATGAAGCAGTAATTGACATATTCGGTCCTTTTAAATCTAATGCATAAGCTATACGTGCTGATAATACAGCATTTTGGTTACTATAGTGGATGCCTTGTTGTTTTGCCATAAAGCCATATTCACCTTCTTCTATGCCTACATAAACACCGCAAGATACACCTTTTATTTTCTCACCCATATATCCCGCATCTTCAAATGCGTGCCATGCTTCTTGTACAAACAATCTTTGACACGGATCCATAATTGAAGCTTCACTTGGAGAAATTCCGAAGAACAAAGGATCAAATGTTGTTATATCTTCAATAAATCCTCCCCATTTTCCACTATTTGCAAATGATAATTTTTCACTGTGTCGTCTCCAATCCCATCTTTCTTTTGGTACTTCTGAAATACACTCTTTATTTTGATATAGATTTTCCCATAATTTATCTACTGTATTCGCTTTAGGGAATACTCCACTCATACCTATAACCGCGATTGGTTCATCTATTGTTTTTTCTACAGTATATATAGGTTGTTCAACCGAGTGCAAAAATGATTTTTTCACGCATGTATCCCTCCCATCTACATGGGGCACATTAAGCCCTTCCATATGTTCTTCTAATAATTTTTCCTCATCTACACTACTATTAAAAGCCAAATCTTCTTCCATAGCTCCTTGTTGATAATGTATTTCTAACGATTCTCTAAATTCATTCATTAAATACTCTGCAAATCTTGATATTGTTGAATAACTTAATAAAATTGCAGGAGTAACCTTAAATCCAAAAGTATCTTCTAATTTATTTGCAAAATCAAATAAGTTAATCGAGTCAAATCCATACTCTATCAAGTGATTATTAACATCCATTTTTTCGTACGGAATCGCATAAGAATTACTAATTAGTATTTTGATATCTTCTTCAACCATTTCCTGAGTCAAATCACTTTTCGCTTTTTTTGTTTCTTCAGGTATAGCTTTTACTGATTGAATGTCTTCAATTCTCTCAATTGTCTCATTCATTTTGTTGATTTTAAGGAACTCACGAACTCTATTCGGATAACCTTTTATAAGTAAATACTGCGAATCTATTTGTGCAAGCAATTTCTCAAATGCCATCAGACCATCTGCCGTCTCTAAATACTCTTGTCCACTTGATTCTAGATATTTATTATTATTTTCCTCGCCTAAACCCATGCCACCATCACGCCATATTGGCCAATTAATCGCAATCGCTTTTCCAAATGTCCTCATTTCACTTTTTAAAGCATTTCTGTAGTGTGCATAGGCTACTTGGAATCGATTCGCTACTGAATAATCACATGCACCAAAATCTCCTAATACTGCTGCTGCTGATGAAAAGTAACAAATAAAATCAAGCTGTTGATCTACTAATAACTCATCGATTATCTGCGTACCTAAAACTTTTGGCTTTAATACCTTTTCAAAATTCTCTATAAATTTTTGTTCAACACTCTCTTTGTAAACCATACCTGCAGCATGTATCACACCGTTAATACCACTGAATTGCTGGTTGGCTACCTCTACCACTTTTTTCATTGCTTCTTGATCACAAACATCTGCTTGAACATATAAAACTTTACTTCCTAGCTTTTCCAATTCTTTAATTCGCATCTGTTTATCTATGTCTAACGCTTTTCTTCCAGTTAGAATAATGTTGATTTTATATTCTTTTGCTAAATGTTTTGAGATTATAAAGCCTAATGCACCTAAACCTCCTATAATAAGATAAGTGCCCCCTTCTTTTATTGCTGATTCTCCTCCACTTAACTCTTGTTCATTCAAACGGTAAATATGACGCTTACCTTCTTTATATAAAACGCTACCATGTCCGCTTTCTACAGATATTTCTTGAAGAATTTGCTTAATATCTTCATTTAGAAGCTTTGATCTATTCATTGGGTTCTTTTTATGAATTACAACTTTTATTCTAGTTCTTGACATCATCGGTCCTAAAGAACGTTCAAATCCAATCCATGAATCCAAATAGCATCCTTCAATTTTTTGTCCATCAATACCGCCTAAAAGTAATCTGTTCGCTCTTATTTTCTCTTGTGTAATCACTTGATAAATATTAAGGATATTGACATAATCCAGATCACTTGCTTGATCTTCGTATGCCCAAAGGTATAGAATAGATGAAATATTGTCATATTTAGCATTGATTCTTCTAAAGGTTTCTACATATGATTGCCTATCTTTTTCATCTATGATATATTTTGTCAAACTCTTCTCCTCATTGCTTTTATTTCTTGCAATAAACACAACATTTGCATTTGGATTATACTTTTTCAATTGTTCAATCAAATTCTTTTGATTTTCTATTTTTGATAAGAAACATACCATTGTCTCTTTTTCACTGCTATGCATCGTTTTTAGTGATTGCTCTTCCCACTCTTCTGTAAAACTCATTAGAATGGCTTTTTTATTTTGATGTATGCAATTTTCTGACTTCTCTTTACTAGATATGATATTTGCCGATTTACTTGTGGTCCCACTAATAGTACTATTAGCTACATTACTAACAGCATCATTTACTACACTTGTAGATGTATTCGCAGTTATGCTAGCTACATTATCACGCTTCATATTCAGACTATCCTTTTTTCTCACTGTTTCAATCCAATATCTTTCTTTAGCAAATGGATAAACAGGTAAAGAAATTTTTTCTAGTTTTCCATCATATAGTACATTCCAATCTATTGAGTTACCTTCCATCCATAAATCTAGTAATCTTGGATGCTTATTTGTAATCCATAACTCGTGCGCTTCTTGAACCACCTTTTTATCAATAATTTCATTATTCTTATTCACTTTATTTACATAGAAACCTTTATAGCCATTATTTTTATTATCACTTCTATTTAAATATTGATATATATTGCTCTCTATCTCTTCAATAGATTTTACAATCATCCCTAAACGATAAGACATATGTTCGCGTCCAACTTGAAGGGTATAACCAATACGCTTAAGATCTGCATCTTTATAAACGTCCATTTCCAATCTCTCAAGGAACTCTTCAGCATATGCTTTTAATCGACTTTCATCTTTCGCTGATAAGATAAACATAATTTCACCTGAAGCTTTGTCTTCTTTCGTTGAATAGTTCATTTGAGGGATATACTCTTGAATCACTAAATGCACGTTCGTACCAGTCGCACCAAACGCACTAATCGCAGCACATCTAGGCTGGTTGAAAGGTGTTTGCCACTCTCGTAATTCTCTATTAACGTAAAACGGACTACCTTCTAGCTCTATTTTAGGACTTGGATTTTCATAATTTAAACTCGGCGGAATTTGCCCGTACTTAACAGCTAATGATGTCTTTATAAATCCTGCAATACCGGCCCCAAAGAATGCATGCCCAATATTCGTTTTTAATGAACCTAATGCACAATAATTTTCTTTTGCTGTATATTTTCTGAATGAATCTGTTAATGCATTGAATTCAATTGAATCTCCAAGTATAGTACCTGTACCATGTGCTTCAATCATCATTATATTTTCTGGATTTATATCAAACCTATTATAAATATCTGTTTGTAGGCGCGTTTGTGCTTGTCCACTTGGAGCTGTTAAACCATTTGTCTTACCATCTTGATTCATGCCCCAACCAATAATAACCCCGTAAATATTATCTTTATCCTGTAAGGCTTTATCTAAAGTTTTCAATATGACAGCACCGATTGCTTCTGCTACAACCGTACCATTTGCTCTATCATCAAATGTAAAGCACTGACCATCTGGAGATAATAATAATGATTGACTTGATCCAATTAAGATATTTGGTGTGGTATATACTGCCCCACCACCTACAACAGCAGCTTCACAATCACCTAATATTAAACTATTGCAAGCAGCTGCAACTACAGATAATGTTGAGGAACAAGCTGTATCAATTACCATTGAAGGACCTACAAGGTTCAATAAATAGGAAAGTCTACTTGCTGCGTATGAGTCTGTTGGTACATAATAAGACTTAATCTGCTCCTGTATTGTCATAGCATAGTCGCCCTTCGCACATGAAAATACACCCCAAGGTCTACCACTTAAGCTTCTCGGATTATAACCAGCGTCTTCTATTGCATGCCATGCTTCCTGTAAAAATAACCTTTCACTTGGGTCCATTAATTGAGCTTCTTTAGGCGCTATTTTAAAGAACAATGGGTCAAATTTATCTATGTCTTTTAGAAGGCCACCCCACTTGGAATAAGTTTTACCAGGTGTTTTTTTCCTAATATCAAAATAATCATCAATATTAAATCCTCTATTTTTAGGGAATTCTCTAATACTATTACGTCCATTTTTTATATTGTTCCAAAACGCAAGTATATTATCAGCATCCGGAAATATTCCAGACATCCCTACAATTGCAATCGGTCTGTTTTTGTCGTCTCCACTGTTTCTCATAGTTAAATTTGTATCTTTGCCTGATTTTACACCTTCATGTGAATTTCTATTTACGTTCGAATTCACATTATTATCAGTTCTTAGAGATTTAAATGTTTTTAATTCCCCTGTAACAATTCGTTTGCAATAATCATAAAATGTTGCCACACTTGACTTATCATGTAAAATATCAAAGTGATTATCCCCATCTAAAACAATAGTTTCCATGTCTAATATAACCGAATTCCAACCTTCTAATAAAGGTAACAATGAGCCTTTTGTATTCTGAATCGCCTCTAAATAATCTGGATTCCAAATATTGCGTGATGTTGCATTTCCTAATGATGTTCTAAACAACCACGTTTTTAATGCATTAGAATCCGGAAGTCTCTCTATCCGATAAGTCTGTATAGCTTCAATGTTTGAAATATGCACTTTCGCCATCGTATCTAGTTTATGCATCAGTGATTCCTCTGATTGCTTTAAACCTTTTTCCTTACAAAGTTTAACAATATGCATCATAATATTTTCATCAGACACATGTTTTACTTGCTCTTCAGTAATCTTATAGAATTCCCAATTCACTTCACCATTGCTGTCTTTTTTAATAAGCTCATGATTCATCTTAAGTAAAGTTAATAGCATAAAATTAGCATTCATCAATAGGTTAGTACGATAAGAAGTTTTAAACAGATGAGCATCTTTATCAGTTACAAACAACGACTCTATCATTATTAAATTTGCTACTTTTTTACCTCTCTCTTGCAACAATCTCACTATTTCATAAGCAATAGTTCCACCAAAAGAAAACCCAATCAAATTATATGGTCCTACTGGATCCGTAGCCAATATAATATCACAATAGTACTTAGCCATATCCTTAATAGATTTAAGGGGTTGCTTAGTATTTGATAGAAAGCCTGTGGCCTTAATTGCTAATACTTTAAAAGATTCCTCGCTTAATTCCGCAATAGAATTATATATGCCTACATCTCCTGATAGTGGATGAATCCAAAACGTACATGGTCCATCCCCTTCTATTACTAATGGCACTAATTCTTCATATTGTCTCATAAGTTCACGTATTCTACTTTTCAAAGGCTTTTGAGACTTTACAACTACTTGTTCTTCTTCATCACTGTCTAATGTCAAAAGATCCTCTACAGTCTTTTCCTTCAGATCAGTCACTTTCATATTTGTTCCCAAACACTCATTAATGATCATTAACAATTCTACGAAGTCCATAGAATCAAATCCTAATTCTCTTATGGTTTTGTCTTGTTGTAAATTATCTGTCCCTAATTTGCTTTTTATATGCTCTAAGAGCTTATGTTTACCACCAACTGCTTTTTTGCTCATTGTTTCTTTTAAAACCCTACCCCATGGTCGATTTTTCACATCATATTCAATTAATATGCCATATCCTTGATTATCATAATCTTTTGGACGGTAGCCTTTTATCAGTCCCAACACCTTTGCTCCATGCAATTGATGCATTAGCAATGTTGGATCATGTAATAAATCATTTTTATAAATACTCTTTAAATACTCTTCTAAGATATCAAAATTAGACTTTCTAAAATCCCTACATCTTGTTATAGCACAAACTTCCTTTATTTCTGTATGAAGTGATGCATACTGTAGAATAAATTCTAACAACTCATTTCCCCAGCCACGATCTTGATATTGTGGAAGTATATTTATTGTTATTAATTGAATGCATGATCCATTTTTCAATCTAAACTTATCTATAGTTGAAATATTCATTTCCTTAATATTTTCTTTGTTAATACGCTGAGAATAATTACATCCAATAACCCTCCCTTCGTATTCCAATACAAAAGTAAAGCACGCTTGATCAATAAGACGCTTTTCAATAATTGATTGATCTGTTTGCATATTAAGATCCCAACACTGCGCTTCTATTTCCATCAATTCATTAATATCATCAGGTCTTGCAAATCGAACAACATAATCCCGTGAACTGAAAAATGTATCCGAAAACTCTCCATTTTTTAACAATATTTCAGATGCACTATCAGGATACAGTCCCCTATTAGCTGCCTCTAATACGCTATTATGTATCATATTAATGTCAATACCTCCTTCTTTATTGTTATGCTATACTACTCCAAGCAACAGTTATGAATCATTGCTGGAATATAGTTATAAGCCATAATTCTTCATATTTGAATACACTTAACTATTTCTTCTTAACCCATAAGCAATATAGTCTGTTAATTCACATGTATTTGTATAATCAAATAACACAGATTCTTTTAAAGATAATTCGAGACTCTTGTTTAAACGTTGTATAAATTTGCTCATAGTTATTGAATCTAAGCCTAAATCTCGAAAACTGTCATCTTCATCAAATTCATCGTGCTCATCTAAATACAAGATTTCACGAAGTATTTTTTTAACCGTACTTTTAACTACATCTTTGTTATTTTCTTGTTCTTCTACCTTATTTGTACAATGTTCCCAAGGAACAAACTCTCCATCTTCAAGAGGCCTCTTTTCCACTGCTTCTTGCTTTATCACAATTTCTTCTTCAGAACTTTTATTTAAAATTAAGTCTATGCCAATAAAGACAGATTTTTTCTGTGTTTCATTAATCACAACATTCTTAGGCTCATTCTCTACTACATATGATGAATGACTCAGCGAATTGTTTTTATGAGAATCTTCATTATCATAATTAATCCAAAACATTCTTTTCCTAAACGGATACTTAGGAAGTTGAGGCAGCTGTTTGTATGATATTCCTATATAAAGTTGCTCCCAAGGTATAGTTGCACCATCCATCCAAAATTTAGCAAGTTCTTCAAACTTTTTATCTTTCATTAAAGTAATATACTCTTCTTGAGTCAACTTTTGTGACTTCACAGTTGAAGGTTTCTCTTTGTTTGATAACTGAACCAAATACTGTTCAATATTACTTATTAAAGTCTTAATATCTGAAGCAACTGTAGCAAACCGCCTTTTCATAGCTTCACGCTTAATTTGTAATATATACGCCAACTGCTCTAAAGATATTTGCCTATTCTCTTCTAAATAATTTTTCCAAACTTCTAGATACTCTTTCAATGCTTCTTGATTCTTTGCCGAGAAAGTGAATATCGAAGGTTCATTCATATTGCAATCCATACCGTGACTTTCTTCGTTCCTTTGATATTCTTCTAAAATCACGTGTGCATATACACCGCCAGCACCAAAACTATTTATTCCTATACGTCTTGGATACACAGTACCATCTAAGTTTATTTCCGACCATTCTCTTTGATCTGTTACAATTTTAAACGGTAATGCATTCCATCTAATATTAGGATTACACTCTTTCGGAAGTTCTGTCGGACATATTTTTTTATATTTTAATTGCAGCAATGCTTTGATTAGCTGAGACATACTGGACACAGCTTCACCATGTCCCATTAATATCTTTACAGAACTCATTGTATAATTCCCCTCATGGGAGTTTCTATATCTTCCAAATGCTTTCGTAATCGCCTCCATTTCAATTGTATCTACTAGCTGTGAACCACTTGCAGCTACTTCAATATGTCCAATAGTATTCGGATTTATTTCCGCAACATCCAGTGCCTTTTGTATCACATAGGCTTGTTTAATAGGATCTGGCACGTTATAACCGTTAGTTTTACCGCTATGGCCTATAGCACTTCCCTTAATTACGGCCCAAACATGATCATTATCTTTAATAGCATCAGATAATTTCTTGAGCACTACAGCACCTACACCTTCAGATGGTGTAAATCCATTGCTATCCTTTGCAAATACACTGCTTTTCGGCTTATCTGAAATAAGACCGCCAAGAGAAAGCATTACGTAATTGTTTGGATGCGTATACAAGTTCACACCACCTACAATCGCCATCTTACACTCTCCCTGCATTATGCTTTTACAACCTTGATGAATGGCTACTAATGATGAGGAACACATCGTGTCTACTGGCACACTAGGTCCCATTAAGTCCATGAAATAAGATACTCTGTTCACACAAGATGCAAATGAAGTACTAAACACTGAATCCAATTGCTCGTTATTCCACAAATTGAATCCTGTCTTAGTTATACCGCAGAATACACCTATTTTTTCTCTTAAGCTTGCCTCCATTTTCGATGGCACATACCCTGCATCTTCCACTGCTTTCCAACATTCTTCTAAGAATATACGTTCTTGTGGATCAATACGTGAAGCTTCTGCAGGAGATATATTGAAAAAAAGCGGATCAAAGTCTGCAAAACCTTCTAAGAAACCTCCCCATTTACTGAAACTCATTTTCTTAGCAAGAGCTTCTTCTTTATCCTGAGTATAGAAACCATTTAATGACCAACGCTCCTCAGGAATCTCTTTAATACAACTCCTTTGATGTATTAAATTGTCCCAAAATGTTTCAATATTATCCGCTTGTGGGAAACGCCCACTTACACCGATGATTGCAATTGGTTCATAAGATTTTGATTCGTCATCTATTAGTTTCTTTGTATTAGTTACTGATACTTCTGCTTCTCCCATTACTTTTGTCTCTTTTATGATATTTGCTTTTCTTTTATCTATTGTACTTCTTACTTCTTTAATTGCTTTTGTATTTCTCCTACTCTTAATTGCATCAAATTTGAAAGATTTCTCTTGCTTTATTTTTTTTTTCTTTACTAGTTCTTTACCGCTACTTATCCACACTCTACATTCATTTGTATATCCATCAATCAGATATTCCCCTAACTGAGATATTGTACGGTTTTCAAAGAAAACTGTCCCTGGTAGATTATTAAAATGTGTTGAAAGTTTTTGATTAAGTACCATTAGTTTTACTGAATTCACACCATAAATGTCAAACTCATCTTCTACATCAATTTTATCTGCATTTAACTTCAAGCTTTTTCCAAACAAAGCTACTAACTTTTGCATAATTTTTTCCCTTAAGTCGTTGTCACTAATTTCTTCTAACGTCTCATCTAACTTAACGACAACTTCTTCATTAGCCAAGACTACTTGGTTTATCTTTTCAATATCTCCTTCAACAACCATGATTCTATCTTTGTCTTGTATTAACGCTTGGTATAAAGCATTTATTCCCGTCTCTGTTTTCATTGGTAACATACCTGTTGCTTCAAACATGAGATTTACAATGTCTTTATCAATACGCATACCACCACTTTCCCAAAGTGGCCAGTTAATTGTTACAGTTTTCCCATAACGTCTTCCTTCCTTAACTAACTGATTACGATAAATTGTATATGAATCCATGAAAGCATTTGCCGCTGCATAATCCGCTTGACCTATATTTCCGAATTCCGTCACTTCAGATGAAAACAATACCATAAAGTCCATCTGAATATCTTTTGTACAAGCATCTAAATTCATAAGACCTACTACTTTAGGCTTAAAGACTTCTGTGAATTCTTCTTCAGTTTTGTTAATGATATAATCATCATTAATTACACCAGCACTATGAATGATACCATCTAATCCACCATGTATTTCTTGAACAGCTTTAATTAATTGAGCAACATTCTCCTTATTAGCAATATCTACTTGCTTATATTCAACAATTGCCCCTTTTGATTTCACATTTTCTATTTCAGAAATTTTATTGCTATTTAAAGGCGATCTTCCTGTAAGAATAATTTTTGCATGATTTACTTGATCAGCTATTTCATTAGCAAAAATTAACCCAAGTCCACCTAATCCTCCAGTTATTAAGTACATACCATCTTCTTTCCAAGGTATTCTCTGTTCACTTAAGTCCATCTCTTCAAGTGCTTCTATTTGATGCACATATCGAATACCACTCTCATATTTAATCTCTCTATGATTCAAACATAAAACATTTTCTTCTATTTTCTCAACAACATCCTTTGAAGTGCTTTCTACAGGTAAAATAATTAATTGATAATTGAACTTAGGATTCTCTAACCTTGCTGTTTTTAAAATACTACCTAGTCCTTTTAATGTCACTTTTTCATCCTTACTAAAAATGACAAGTTGCACAAGTACTTGCTCTTTGGATGAATCTATCATTATCTCTTTTACAAATTTAAAGATTTCTCTTCCATAATATTCATATATTTGCTCAATAGATCCCGCTTTCATAGAAAGCACGTGACAAGTTGCATCTTTTACATTTGCTTTAACTTGATCTACAATTGCATTCCCAGTTAGTTCACAAAATATGATATGTCTTTTCAGATTCGCCTCAACAGCCTGATTCTCATGTTGCACCTCTGTCTTTTTCCAAACTGGTTGTAGAATCATACTGTTTATCTCTTCATAAATATCGTCTCTCTCATCATCAATTATTTCATTTTCTGCTATACTAATGGTTCTCGAAACAGTATCTATACCATGCCAATAACTTTCCTGTTCAAATGGATAAGTTGGTAAGCTCATACGTTTAGGTCTGTAATTTTCATATAACTTGTTCCAATCAATATCTAAGCCCTCTACCCACAATTCAATTAATGTAATGAACTTTTTCTTTTCAATACATCTGTTGATTGATTCTTGCAATTCTTCTGTATTCATAAATAATGAAAGGAGGTTCTTTTGCTTTTTATCTTGATTACGATAACAATTTGCTATTTGCTTCTTACCTTTTCCATAATATTCAAGTTTGTTTTTTAAATCATTAATTGAATTTGTTAAGAAGCCCAATCGCTCATCCATGCTTTCACGACCAACTTGAAGCGTATATGCTATATGAATCAAATCTTTATCTCCTAATTCTTGCCTTGTTATTGCTTCTAATAATCGCTCCGCTTGCAATGTTAATTGACTTTTACTTCTCGCTGACAGAACTATTAACATAGGTTCATTGTTTATAACTATTTCAGTATATTCCTCATCATTAGGGATATACTCTTCTATAATAACGTGACCATTTGCGCCACCAGCACCAAATGAAGATACCCCAGCAATTCTAGGATATTCTCTCTGCTCTCCATCTATATCTAATGTTGGTCGATTCCATGCTTCCAATTCTCTTTGTACTTTAAACGGCGTCTTATGGAAAGCAATATTTGTATTTAGAACTTCTGAATGCAAGCTAGGTACTAACTGCTTATATTTCATCTGTAACAATACCTTTGTTATACCTGCAACAGCAGCTGCTGCTTCTAAGTGACCTATATTACTTTTTACAGAGCCAATTGCACAAAAACTATTCTCATCTGTATACTGACGGAAAGCTTTAGTAATACCTGCTATTTCAATTGGATCACCTATTGAAGTTCCTGTACCATGAGCTTCAATATAGCTAATGCTTCTTGGATTAATATTTGCATCCTTCAATGCCTTAAATATTACATCAGATTGTGCTTGTGGATTAGGTACTGAATATCCGTTTGTCTTACCGCCATGGTTAATTGCTGTAGACTTGATAACTCCATAAATATGGTCACCATCTGCTTCCGCTTGTGTTAAAGGTTTTAATAAGATTGCACCTACCCCTTCACCTGATACATATCCATCCCCTTTATCACCAAATGTTTCACACCTTCCCTTGCTTGAAAGGAAATTGTACTGACTTAGGAATAGGTATTTGTTAGGGTGCAATGATAAATTTACACCACCTACAACTGCCATTTTGCATCCGCCCTGCTTAATACTTTCGCAGGCTACATGTAGTGCAGTTAACGATGATGAACACATACTATCTATTGCCATACTTGGTCCATTAAAATTACAGTAATAAGATACACGGTTAGCAATGGATGATAGAATACCTGAGAAAGCCATCGGTTTACCTAGAGCTTGACTTTCAATACCATAGAATTGATATTCTGAAAAAGTTACACCAACATAAACCCCGACATTGCCTTCAATACCATCATTAGTTACTTTTCTTAATCTTTCTTTTGTATATCCAGCATCTTCAATTGTTTCATACACACATTGCAAGAATAATCGTTCTTGAGGATCCATTCTTTCTGCTTCTTCAGGCATCACATTAAAGAATAGTGGATCAAATTTATCAACATCTTGAATAAATCCACCCCATTTACTATTGATTTTGTTACTGCTTAGTATGCCTTCTTCAAAATAGCACTTATAATCCCAGCGTTCTATTGGTATTTCACTAACACAATCTCTTCCATTTTTTATATTTTCCCAAAATGCTTGAAGGTCTTTTGCTTGAGGATATCTACCCGACATACCTATTATTGCAATATCATTTTGCTTTGAAGAATCATCTTGCGATGGCAGTTCTTTCTTTTGGGATTTAAGCATTGGTCTTTGATGCTCTATTATATTGAATTCCAATAAATTGTCATCGTCTCCATGTTCGACTTCATTCTCAACTTCGTTCTCTTTAAGTTGGAACATATTCATTAATATCTTTTCATACTTATTCATTAGATATTTAGCTAAAGAATCTATATCTTGGTATTCAAAAAATATAGTTGGCGAAAAATCTTCAAATTCTGATTCTAATAGGCTAGATAACTGTCTTATCATAATAGAATCAATGCCATAAGCATCCAATGTAACATCCGTCTCTATCCTCTCAATAGGCATCTTACTAACACTAGAAAACATATTCTTAAGATAATCAATCGTCCTATTTTTTAAGTCGTCCATATTTTTATTATTATCAAAAGATTTCTTTTTCTGATTATTATAATCTTTCTTCTTTACAGTCTCAATTTTTGTTGGATTAATATATGTTTCGCTAGAATGTATCCAATAGCTTTCTTTTTCAAAAGGATAAGTTGGTAGACTTATTCTAGTTGGTTTATTATCTCCATACAGTATATTCCATCTAATTGAAACACCTTGTACCCAAAACTCGATAATTTTTTCAAGTTTATTATTCTGCACCCACTTTTCAATTACTTCTTGCAATTCTCTATCTGTTTCGAATGCATCTACCATAATATTACTTTTTCTTGCTTTACAACAATACAGAGATGAAGTATTTTCCACTCCATATATAAACTGCTCTAATTTTTCCTTCAGTTCACTAATGGATGAGACAATGAACCCTAATCGCTCTTCCATCTCTTCTCTACCTACTTGTAAAGTATATGCTAAATTTATTAACTCTTTATCAGATATCTTGTTTTCCTTTATTGCAGTAAGTAATTGTTTTACTTTATTATGCAATTGTTCTTCTTTTCTTGTAGATAACACAATCGCTACTCGCTCACCTGGTTTTAGCCTTGTTTCTTTATTATTTCTGTCATCTATATACTCCTGGATAATAATATGTGCATTTGCTCCTCCAGCGCCAAATCCAGATACCCCTGAAATTCTAGGTATTTCATGATTATCTATTATTAACCTTTCCCATTTTTCTAACTTATGTTGAACCACAAAAGGTGTGTTGTTAAAATTAATATTTGGATTTAACTTCTCAGAATGTAGTGATGGCACTAATTGATTGTATTTCAGTTGTAATAATACTTTTGTTACTCCCGCAATCCCTGCTGCACTTTCACAATGTCCAATATTAGATTTTACAGACCCTATGTGACAAAACTGTTTTTCTTTAGTGTCTATTTCAAATGCCTTTTTTAAACTCGCTATTTCAATAGGATCTCCTAAAGCTGTTCCTGTTCCATGAGCTTCTATATAACTAATATATCTCGCATTGATATTTGCTCTTTTATATGCATCGATTATTAGTTCATTTTGTGCATTTGGATTAGGTACTGTATATCCATTTGTTTTTCCACCTGCATTAACACTACTGCCTTTTATAACTCCATATATATGATCTCCATCATTTATTGCTTTTTTTAATGGCTTTAAGATAATTGCGCCTACTCCTTCTCCATCTACAAAACCATCCGCTTGTTCACCAAATGTTTTACACTTATCACCTGATGATAACATTGTTAATGATGATAGCTTTAAATAGTGTTCTGCTGATACAATAAGGTTAACACCACCTGCAATAGCACACTCACTGGTACCACTATGTATACTTTCTAACGCTAGATGTATAGATGTTAACGATGAGGAACATGCCGTATCTACCGCCATACTTGGACCATTAAAATTCATTGAATATGATACTCTATTCGCAATTGACCAATGTTTCGCACCTGTTGGATAATGGTTGTTCATTACTCCTACAAATACACCCACTTTTTTATTCTCGCTTAATCCTTGCGGCGTATAGCCAGCATCTTCTATGCAAGCATATGCGGTTTCAAGAAATAAACGCTCCTGTGGATCCATTCGTTCAGCTTCTGCTGGTGAAATATTAAAGAAAAATGGGTCGAATTTATCAATATCTTCTATAAAACCACCCCATTTGGTGTACATGGTATCTTCTTTTCCCTTTTCTTCTCCAAAATATTGTCTCCAGTCCCAACGTTCTTTAGGAATCTCCACTATACAATTTATACCTTTTTCCAGATTACCCCAGAACTCCTCCACATTATTCGCCTTCGGATATCGTCCAGCTAGTCCTATTATAGCCACATCTTCAATCGTATGAGCATTTCTATTTTCATCCTTTGGGAAAGATTCTTTGTTTAAAAATCTTTGTTCATTACCTTGTTGTTCTTTCAATATACCTTTATTCTTTTGATTATAATGTACTGTAACCTTATCCATATCTTCTAAACCAACTAACGATTTCATCTTTTCTCTTTGGGTCTTCAAAAAATACTTAACTAATTCATCTATTGTTTGGCATTCAAAGAATAGAGTTGTAGTTACATTCGGCAATACTTTTTTCATGTTATTGGTTAGCTGCATTACTACAATTGAGTCAACTCCGTATTTTCCCAATAATTCTGAAGCATCCATTCTGTCTACTGGTATCTTTAATGTTTTCCCTACAATTTCTTTGATATACCAGGTACTTCTTTCTACCAATAAATCATCAAAATCATCTCTATTTTCTATTGTTTTAGATATTCTTTTTTCTAGTAATGCTAATTTAGGTGTTTCTACTGTTGTTAAATTAGATATTTCTAGTGTTGCAGGCTTCTTTTTAGGGGCTCTCTCTTTAACATCACATTTTCGACGAATTACTCCATTACTTACTCCTATCACTATTTGTTGTCCCAATGTATCTACTTTACCTAATGTATAGTATACTGATTCAAACCCCTCGCTTTCTAATATAGATTTCCACATCTCTGGATATAATCCTGGACCTCCTGGTATTCTCACTGACTTATCTTCGTACTTCCACCAACCTTCTAATAATCCAAATGTCATATGGGTAAATATGGAGTGCCTGCTTATTTCATTCAACATGATTACACCATTTTTAGTTAGTAATCCCTTTGCATTCTTCAATGTATTTCGAATATTTTTAGTTGCATGTATAACATTAGTAGCTAATACAACATCATACCAGCCTTCTTCAAATCCCTGACTAAGTATTGGTTCTTCAATATTTAATATTTTGTATGTTAGATAATGATTAGCTTCCTGATATTTTTCTTTAGCATACAATAAAAATGCTGTGGATATATCAGTGTAACAATACTCCTTAATGTTTTTACTATATGGTCTTAATTTTTCAAAAGCTACTTCACTTGTGCCACCTGTACCGGCGCCTATTTCTATTATTCTAATACTTGTTGCTGGGTTCTCTTTAATCCTTGCTTTAACATAATTTATTAAGTTTTCTACTAATATTTCATTATAATAGTCTGAAACTTCATTATTTTTGTATATATCCTCTACTAACTCCATTGATGAATTTGGAAATATAACATCTGTGGCTTGCACTTTACCTGAAAGTATCTGTGGTAATACCTTCAAGGTTACATCTAATAATTCTGTGTGAGATGTAGTATTAGGCTCTTTTATCCATATATCTTTTAATCTTATCCACTCTTTCCAAACACTTTCTTTGTCATATACTGTTTTTGTTATATTGCATAATTGGTTATCTTTATATTCTAAAAAGCAATTACTTACTAACATGTCTATACTTTTATCTAACCAATCATCATACATATTTAATAAATCTAATGCCTGTTTTATTTCTAGTCTTGTTGTATACTTTTTCTTGAATAACCCTAATTCTTCTAAGTGAGTCCACAATATTTTACAGACTATATCATCCATAAACTCTAATTGTAATCCTCCCTTTAGTTTATATTCTTTATGTTTTTCCTCCTCTACAGTAATGGATACTTTTTCATCTAAATTAATTCCACTTTCCACATCAATATACTCAGATGTACTATCTTTATCCGATACTGTATTATTTATAAAATAATTATTTGTATTAACCTCTGGATAAGTAACAATTATTTCTTCTTTAATGTGTTTATTACCTATATTTTGATTTATTTTCTCATAGCTTAACTGGTTTAACTGACATGCTAACAACACTTCAACCACTTCCATGGCTTCTTGTGGATCAATTGATTCATGCCCTAACATGCTCATTTTGATTCGATATAATTCCGATGCTACTATTCCTACCGTACCCCAATAACCCCAATTAATCACTTTGACCTTGCAATTCCATTCTCTCGCTAATTGATGGGCAAATATATCCTTAAACGTACTTCCAGCCGCATAATTGCTTTGTCCTGCTATTTTATTAAATGATATCATTGAAGAAAAAAATATTACGAAATCTAAGCGTTCTTTTTGAAATACTTTCCCTAAACAAACACTTACATCTACTTTTGTTGATAAGCCAAGCTTAAATCGTTCTTCATCCATGTTAGAAAGACTTTGATCTACCAATACTATTGCAGAATGAATGATTCCATGTATATTTCCATATCTTTGTTTTATCTTTTTATATGCTTCTTCAAGACTCTTCTCATCGGTTGCATCTGCTGATATATAATAGGGCTTCGGTCCGATTTGGGATAGTTTTTCTATCTTTTCACTTATGTTATCATCTTTTTTTCTTCTTCCTATCCATATCACCTGTACTTTATACTTTTCAATTACATATTGACTCCATACTTCACCTAATCCTCCTGCTCCACCTATAACAACATATACTCCTCCTTGTCTAAATACTGTTTCTTCTATGTGGCATTCTACTTCGCACAAACTCTGTTTATACCACTTTTCTCCTCGATATACATATCCATTTTCCTCCATTTTATTTGATAGAAAAATCATCTCTTTTACTGGAAGTTTACTATTTCTTTCTATATCTATTAGTTTTACCTGCCAGTTTGTAAATTCCTTTCCCAAAACTCCTACTAAACCATTTACACTTCCATGGGTAGGATTGATATCTTCCTTTATATGAATCGGTTGAGTTTGGGTCGTTATAGCTGTAAATTTTAATTCTCTATCAGAATATCCATTATTCAATAATGCTTTGATTAATCTAAAGCAGCTTAGTACCCCTTCCCTTTGCTCCTCGATTATTTCCTTTTCAACTATTGATGCTTTGGGGTTATCTGGTGCAAACCATATGATATGGTCTATATTCTCTAGCAGCGCTATTTTTCTTGTCATTTCTTCCATACTTATTTCTTTTTCTACATCTATATAACTACACTTTTGATAGTATTCTTCTATAGCTATTTTATTCTCTTTATCACACCCTATTACTACCACATGTTGATTTTCGTCTAGGTTTCCCTCATTTTTTTCTATAACTATTTCCTCCCATACTGGAGTAGCTAATATATTTTTGGTATACTGATTTTCCTCACTATCTTTACATAAATCATAATATTTAGTAGGTTTATATTGTACTTTATTCTCTAATTCCCTTAAAGAAAAGCCTTTCATTTGTACACATACTTTTCCATCTTGATCACATAAATCAATATCCATCTTTTTAATTCTACCGCTGCTTGTATTGTATCTTATATACGCCCACATATTAGGTGTACACTTTGAAAATATATCCATCTCTTCCAATGCATATGGCAACATTAGATGATCTGTTTGCACTTTGTGCATTTTTGTTTCCTCATCATACTCTATCGATAATGTTAGGCATGCTTGTAATGCTGCATCCATCATACTAGGATGTAGCACATAACTATCCTCATCAGCTAATATTTGTGGTAATGTTAACTTTGCTAATACTTGTTCTTCACCTCTATAAATTTCGTCTATTGCCTGATGTCCTATTCCATACTGTATTCCCATTTCTTCAAAGTATCTATAACACTGTTCGGATGTTATTTTACTTTTCTTACAGCTGTTCTTTATGGAGGATATATACTGAATCTTTGCATTTTCTTTTTCTACTAATTCCACAAATCCTGTACAATGTAGTTGCTTTTCATATTTTTCCTCTTGTAAAATACTATCAACTTCATAGAGGATATCCCCATTTTGCTGTGGCATCATTCTTATCTCTACTTTTATAGGTTCATCCTCTACTCCAAGTAATCTTGCCCAAGTTACTTCTTTTAACTTGATACTATTAGTGTCTTCTTTCATTCTTGTAGCTATTGTTGCTGCCTCTCTTGCCATTTCCAAGTATACAACTCCTGGCATCACTTTTAAATCTCCTACTTTATGATGTGCAAGAAAAACTTCTTCTCCATTGAATATAGACGTAAATTTTTGTTCTATGAGATCAGATGTATTTCTGTGTAATAAAGGATGAATCATATCATATGAAACATGATTACATATTGTTGAAGGCACCTCATCACTACCTGGATACCAATACTTATCCTTAACAAAAGGATAAGTAGGTAAACTCAAAAGTTGTAATTTTCGGTTTGCGTATTGCTTTTCCCAATCAACATCAAACCCCTTCGCCCATAATTCTAGTAGTTTCCCATATTTACCTTTCTCCATCCATTTTTCGATGGCCACATGTATATCCTCATCTAGTCCAAGGACTGAATTTAGCATATTATTCTGTTTGGTAGAACCAATATACAGATTTCTGTAATCTCCTTTTAAGTACTTCTCTAATTTGTCTTTTAGTTCTTCTATTGAGCTTACATACAAACCTAATCTTTCTTTTAACATATCCCTTCCTATTTGTAATGTATAAGCTATTTCTTGTAAATCCTCATTTGTAAAACTATTTAGTTCGATCGTTCTTATCAAATCTCTAGCTTTATCTTTTAATTGTTTTTCTTGACTAGCAGATAACAGGATAATAGCAAGATTTTTATGTGACACCTTTATTCTTTGTTTATTCATTTCACTATTTACATATTCTTCTATAATTATATGAGCATTTGAACCACCTGCTCCAAAGGCTGAAATTCCTGCTCTTCTTGGATATGTTTTATCTTTACCATTTTCTGAAACAGTTGGTTGATCCCATTTTATCAATTCTTGTGGTACGGTAAATGGAGTATTTTCGAAATCAATATTATTATTAAGCACTTTTGAATGTAATGAATGCACTATTTGTTTATGTTTCATTTGTAAAAGAACTTTTGTAAGTCCTGCAATTCCCGCTGCACTTTCACAATGTCCAATATTAGATTTTACAGATCCAATAGCACAAAACTTGTTATCCTTTGTATACTCTCTAAAAGCTTTAGTTAACCCAGCTATTTCAATTGGGTCACCTAGTGAAGTTCCTGTGCCATGGGCTTCAATATAGCTAATACTCCTTGGATTAACCTCTGCCTCCTTCAATGCCTTAAATATGACATCGGTTTGTGCCTGAGGATTAGGTACAGTATAACCATTGGTTTTACCACCATGATTAACTGCAGTTGCCTTAATAACTCCATAAATATGATTTCCATCAGCTATCGCTTTAGATAATGGTTTTAATATAATAGCACCAACCCCTTCTCCTGGTACATATCCATTGCCGCCATCACCAAAGGTTTCACATCTCCCCTTACTTGAAGCAAGTTTTCCTTGGGCTAATAACAAGTATTTGTTTGGATGAATAGAAATATTTACGCCACCTGCAATTGCCACTTCACAATCATTATTATGCAAACTCTGGCATGCTAAATGCACTGTAGTTAAAGATGACGAGCACATTGTATCAACAGATATACTCGGTCCATGCAAGTTGTAGACATACGAAACTCTATTCGCAATTGAACCAATCGAACCAGATATCGCTGTATTAATACCTCTCGCTTGTAATTGAGCACCATAAAGTGAATATTCTTCAAACATCGCACCTACAAACACTCCAACATTACCATCTCCATTCTGATTATGTTTTTTAACAAGACTTTCTTTTGAGTATCCAGCATCTTCAATCGCTTCATGAGCACATTGCAAGAATAGTCGCTCTTGTGGATCCATTAATTCTGCTTCTATCGGAGATATATTAAAGAATAATGGATCAAACATCTACACCGTCTATGAATCCACCCCATTTTGTATATGTTTTCCCTTTTTTCTTGAGATCAGGATCAAAATATTGACTATGATCCCAACGAGACTTAGGGATTTCTGTTATACAGTCTACGCCATTCTTAAGTACTTCCCAGAATTCATACATATTACTAGCATTTGGATACTTACCAGACAAGCCTATAATCGCAATATTTTCCTTATCATTTTTATTATCTCTATACTGACTATAATCATATTTATTTCTAAAACTTTCAAACTTTTTTGTAGATTTAATATTCTTAGTTGATTGAATGTCAAACTCCGTAGTCTTACTTGCTTCAACATCTATACCTAATAAATCTTTTAGTTTTTTATGATGAACTTCTAATAAATAATTTGTTAATTCCTTGATTGTTTTGTATTCAAAGAATAGAGTTTTAGGCAGATTTCCAAAAATCTTTTCCATATGATTAATTAATTGCATAATTAATATGGAGTCAATACCATAGTTCTCTAAAGGTGCATACGGATCAATTTCATCTACAGATATCCTAGTAACAGAAGACAATAAATGTATTAAATACTGAGTTGATTTTTCTTCTAAAATAGCCTTAGCTACACTGTCCTCTAATCCTTCTTTTTCTCTAAATCGAATTTCTATCGGATTTTGAAGAGTCTCAGAAACATATCTCTCTATAGTTGTCTCAACGCCATGAATCACCATAACTTGATCGCGACCTGACACTAAGCTGTCATATAAAGCTTTAATACCAACCTCTGTATCCATTGGTACAGCCCCCATTGTTTTAAACATCATCGCTTCCACATCAGAGTCAACCTGCATACCACCTTCTTTCCAAAGTGGCCAATTTATTGATAAAGTCTGACCAAATCGAGCATTAGCCTTCACAAGATTATTACGATACACTGCATAATTGTCCATGAACGAATTGGCTGCCGCATAATCTGACTGTCCTCCATTACCTAAAGCACCCGCAATTGATGAGCACATTATAAAACAGTCTAACTGCACAGCTTTGCTTGCAATATCTAAATTTATCAATCCATTCACTTTTGCTTGGAAAACTTTGTCTAATTCCTCATTAGTTTTATTCAGTATAAAGCTATCCTGAATAATACCTGCACTATGAATAATGCCGTTAATAGTTCCTAATTCCTTGCTTACATCATCCATAACTCTTTGAACATCCTCAAGTTCTCCTACATTCATAGATTTATAAATCACTTTTGCACCAAGAGCTTCAATACTTCTGTACTTCTCTTCTTTAGCAGTATCTAATGCTGAACGTCCAACTAAAACTAGTTTCGGATTATTCACTTTTTTAGCTATTTCCTTAGCGATATTGTAGCCTATCCCGCCCATACCTCCGGTGATCATGTATACTCCTTTATCTTTCCATGGCACAGTAATAACCTCATTATTCTGAATTCTATCCCACTGTTGAATAAAGCATTTGTCATCTTTATATAATATTATCTTATCTGCCTTATTAACATAATTCTCTTCTAAATGTTCAATTAAGGTGTTGTTCCAGTTATCTGTACCAATAATTTGAGTACTAACTATTGAATTTTCTAACACAACAGTTTTTAACATACCTGATAAACTCATTGCAACAGTATTTTCCTTAGCAGGAATCACTACTTGCAACAATAAATTTTCTTTTACTGATGTCTTTAAAATTTCTTGTAATTGTTTCAGGAGCAACATCGCATAGTCTCTATAATTCGCTGCCATATCGCTGCTATCCGATTTAATTACAATTACGTTACCCTTAGGTATTTTTAAATTTATAGCCTTTACAAACGCTTCTTCAGGTTCAATCAACACGATTTTACGTGATATCTCTAATTTTTCAGACGAAGCCTTCAACGGTTTCTCTTTCCAACTCGGATAATACATCACAGTACTTTTTTCCTTAACTGATTGATTCTCGCTTTGTAAGATTGGTATAAAAGAAAGACCTTGTATGTCAACGCATACAGTGCCATCATTATCGCATAAATAAATATTGTATGCGTTTGCATCTTGCTCTTGACGTCTGCAAACTGCCCACATTTCCCCTTTACAAAGGTTGATTACTTTAACTGAATCAATCTTATAAGGAATATATAAAAGGTTAGACTCTTCATGCAATACACTAGAAATTTGTAATGCTGAATCCATAATTCCCGGATACAATGTCCATTGCTCCCATAGTTTCACATTGTTCATCCCTAAACGTGCTACAGCAATATCATCACCCTTGATTATTTTTTTTACACATTGGTGGCTGCTACCGTAAACAACCCCTTTGCTCTTAAAATCGTTATATAAATCAATAGCGGCAACCTCTTTTTCACAACTACTTCTATATTGCTTTATATCAATTGTATTTTCATTATTCGCTTCTACGCTCAACAAACCTTGGCAATAAATTACCATATCTTCCTGTTTACTCTCTTGACTAAAAACCTCAAAAAATGCTTGATTATCATTAGTTGGATAAAGTCCAATACTCACTTCTTTATCACCATTAACTACAATAATAGGATTGTGCCAAACAACATTTTTAATTACAATACTATTTTCTTTTTCATCAATAGATGAGGCTGACTTGAATACCTCTCTTGCTATTTCTAAATATATAACTCCTGGTAATGTCTTCTTTTTATTGATTACATGATCTTCAAAATAAGGTTCCATACCAGTAAACTTGATACTATACAACTGTTCTTCAAACGTAGATTTGTTTTGTATTATCAATGAATGAGTAGCAGATTGTATTGAACCTTGACTTGTCCTTGGTATTGTCTTGGAAATTTCAGGAATCCAATGCTTAGTTTTTAAAAATGGATATGTTGGAAGACTTAAACGTACTGGCATATCAGCATTATAGTAATTTTTCCACTCGACATTTCCACCTTTTATCCAATGCAAAGCAACTTCTTCTAATGATTTCATTGTTTTCTTATGCGACAACGCCTTATTTTCAACAACCTCAAAAAGTTTTCTACCTGTAAACATATTAATTATGTCTTGTTGGTCTCCCTCAATGTAAGCTGTTAACTTTTCAACAAGCTCAGGTATGTCTTTCACTATAACCGCAATACGCTCCTCTAAGTTAGCACGGCTCTGTTGCAATGTATAAGCAATTGATGTTATATCAAACATTTCACCAGATTCAGTAAGGTGCGTTAGCAGTTTTGAAGCATAAGCTTTAAGTGCATGTTTGTTTTTTGCTGAAAGAGGTACAATCACTTTTGAATTTTTTGATTTACATGTTACTTTGTTAGTTCTTTCAAATTCTTCTAAAATAATATGTGCATTAGCACCACCAAATCCGAAAGAACTGATTCCAGCACGTCTAGGTATTTCATTACCTTCTTTATCCTTTAATCTCTCCCACTCAATTTTCTTATCTACAATATAAAATGGAGTATCTTCAAGCTTAATATAGGAATTTAATTTATTAAAATGTAAAATTCCCGGTAAAACTTTATTTTTCATTGATAGTAATACTTTTATAATACCGGCAATACCTGATGCCGATTCTAAATGACCAATATTCGTCTTTACAGAACCAAGCCCACAGAAATTTTTCGGATGATTGGGATTCAGATCACGAAATGCTTCTTGCAATGCTTGAAATTCTATAGGATCTCCAAGAGGAGTTCCTGTTCCGTGTACTTCAATATAGCTGATTGTTTCAACAGGAATTTTGGATTTATCATATGCAGTTTTGATTAGAGATTTTTGTGCGTTCAAGTTTGGCGCTCTAAGTGAGTTTGATTGTCCATCATGATTAATCGCCGTACCTTTTATTACACCATAAATATGGTCATTGTCTTTCAATGCTTGTTGATAAGATTTTAGTAACACAGCACCATAACCTTCCGCACGAACAAATCCATTCGCATCTTCATCAAATGTTTTGCAACGACCATCTGGTGACAACATGCCCGCTTTCTTACCTGTTAAAAAGATTTTTGATGATAAGATTAAATTAATTCCTCCTGCAATTGCTATATTACAATCACCTTTTTGCAAAGCCTCTACAGCATGATGTACCGCTACTAACGAACTTGAACATGCTGTATTGATAACTTCACTAGGTCCATGGAAGTTAAACCATCTAGATACCCTATGAGCAACAATACTAACATGCAAACCCGAATCTAAATACGCACCGTAAGTATCCATCAATTGAGGCTGCCTTGCAATTAGTTCACTATAATCCTGACTATGAACCCCAAGATATAGTCCCACTGGCATATCTGATAATTGAAGTGGATCATATCCACTATCTTCAATTACATTCCAAGTTAACTCTAATGCTTTACGTTGCTGAGGATCCATACTTTCAGCTTCTAATGATGAAATCCCGAAAAATTGTGCATCAAATTTATCAACATCATTAACAAATCCACACCATCTAGGTATTTCTTCTCCATTCATCCCATACGTCTGCTGAATATCTTCAACAATCCATGGTCTATACTGAGCAATATCATTGATGCTGTCCTTCCCTTCAAAAATATTAGCCCAAAAATTTTGAGGATTATCTGCTTCACCAGGAAAATTAAATTTTACTCCAATAATGGCAATATCTTGATTGACTGTATTATCAGTTAGACTTTTGCCTGCAACTTCTCTATTATCAATATCTGAATTCAAGTCTTTATTAACTTCAGACAAAATATATTCTGCCAATTTATCTATGTTATGATACTTGAATATTAAAACTGGAGCAAATTCAATATTAAATACATCCTCAATATGCTTTGACAATTTAACATACTTAATCGAATTCATGCCCAACTCCCCAAAAGTATTTGCTTCAATTAAACTATCGTAACCCACATTTATGACAGCCAAAAAGACATCTTTAAACAATTTCCTAACAATATCTTCTTTTATGTTATCAACTGAGCCAATATCTTTATTAGAAAAAACACCCTCTATTTGCTCTTCAAAGATTACATTTAATTCTTTATTTATATATAATTGTTTGCAACCTTTCCTTTGAATTTTACCACTGCCAGTACAAGGGATAGCACCTTTACATACTAACACCACTTCCAATACTTCCAATTGGAATATCTCAGAAATGCAATTGCGAATTGCCTTAATGACACGCTTATAATACTCGTTACTTTTAGCTGTTTCAACTTCTTGAACCACTATTACCTTTTCTTGATAATCCTGTTCAACTGAAAATACACTTATCGGCATAGTTAAATAATCAATTTTGTTCTTAATCGTCCATTCTAAATCTACTGGATTATAATTCTTGCCTCTAATAACAATCGTCTCTTTTTCTCTCCCGATAATAAAAAGCTCATTGTTCTCAATGAAACCAAGATCACCTGTTCTAAAATATTTCTTACCTTCTTGTCCATTAACTACACTAGCAAATGCTCTTTCTGTTTCCTCATCTTTATTATAATAGCCCCTGCAAATAGAAGGAGATTTCACCCATATTTCACCTATCTCACCTTTTGTAGAAAATTCAAATGTATTTGGGTTAACACAAATAACTTCTATATCTTCATCAATATTACCACAACTCACTGCCCATTTTGCTTGCTCTTCATTTTCAACTAATTTTGCAGTACCTTCTTTTAAATTCGGTATATCAAATGCTATAAAGTTGAGTGATACACCAGGTACCTTTGTTGTAATAGAACCTGCTTCAGACATACCATAATGAGGACAGAATATTTCTTTATTAAGACCTGTTTCATGGAATTTTTCAAAAAACCTTTCAATAGTTATCTTTCTTATCGGCTCACCACCAGACACAATTGCCTTAACACAGTCTAATTTAATGTTCCCCAATGCCTGAGCTTCGATTGCTGATATACAATAGTCAAAGGCAAAATTAGGTGCTGCAGTATGTGTGCACTTATACTCAGCCATTATTTTAAACCATGTTTCAGGAGATTTAATAAAATTATCTGATGTTAAAATCACACTTGAAGCACCTTTAATTAATGGTGACAGGATATTAAAATTTAAACCAAAATTATGAAATTGTGGCATCCATGATACAATCTGACTCTCATTAGTTATATGCCATTGTCTTGCACCAACTTTAGCTTGGATTACAATATTTTTATAAGTGAGTTGTACCCCTTTTGGTGCTGATGTAGAACCTGATGTATATAGCAATAAAGCTATATCATTCTCATCAAATCCGTCTTTTTCCATGCTCTGTACTGATTCGTTCTCAAGTGTTTCAACATTAAGTACTTCAATCTCATTTGAAAACGCTTCTCTTTTTATTATTTTGCTGAAATTTGTATTAGTGATAATATACGTTGCACCAGAATCAACCAGTATCGATTTCAATTTATTGATAAATTCACTATCCGCTTGATTTTGTATAGATGTTGGAATCGCAATTATATTTGCGTTAAAGCATCCTAAGATGCTATAAACATATTCAACGCCTTGAGGTAATACAATAACAACTTTCTCTTGAGCTTTTAGATATTTACGTAACCTTGAACTTACCATTTTAACTTTTTTATGTAGCAATTTTCCCGTCAAAAACACTTCATTTTTTTCTCCATCTTTAAAAACAAATAACTTTTTATCATTATATTTTTCTAACAAAAATTCATAAAAATAATCTGAAATAAGCGGAAGTTTTTTATTTACTTCTTTTATCATTTATTCCCCTCCTCAAAATATGTTATCGGAAATTTTTCCGTAATTATCCCTAAGGTATTTCCGTAATTTTCCACTTTGTACGATCTAGCTAAAAAAGGTGTTTTCGCATCGATATTAAAATAAGTCACTAAATCTTCACATAACTCTACCCTTATCGAGAAAATATCCCTGTAAGTATTCAATTTTTCTTCTTTCCAAAGAAGGCCAATAGGTCTATCTGTTTTTATTAGCTGCTCTTGAATATGTTTAGTTATATTGTTCATAATAAATACTGAATCTGCGTATATTAAATTTTCTTTGCTCGTACTTAGTAGAATTTCTCGCTTTAATACTGGTGAATCATTACCACATAAGCATTCATAAGACAGATTATTTGATATCAGCTCTTGGTTCAATTTTTTCACCATTATCTTATCCCCTGTATACAGTCTTAACAAATCAGTCACAGTACCATCTGTTATAAGTAATGTTTTCTGAAATAAACTCAATGACTCATCTTCAAATAAAATATGGTCAAAAGTCATTTCTTTCAAAATATTATTTTGTTTTAACTTTTCCTTATTCATTATTTATCACCCACTTCATACCTTTGTTTACGTTTTTTCTTTAATCTAAAAATCGAGTAGGCGGAAAATAACTATTTTATTTTCCGCCTACTCACACCACCGTTCATACCAGCATGGTACACAGCAGTTCTTTAAGTTTAATGAATTTTAATATATTGACGCGTTAAACTTTTCAAGCCTAAGTCGTTAAAGAATTAATTTGTAAGTGTAGTACTTAATATATCACTATTTTCAATTCGCAGTATCCTTTACGGGTATTGGAGAATTTTATTGCTTCATAGTAATTTAGTCCTAATTTCTTAAAACTTTTATATCTTGTTTTAACCTTTTTCATTGTTTCCATATACACATTCTTAATATTTGTCTTATCCAATTTGGCAACTATACCTTTGCATTTTGCGATACCGTAATAATTAACCCAACCTATTTTTACTTAATTGAATTTATTTATTCTTTATTCCAAAGTCATCGGTTTTTACCTAGATAATATTTCTAAGTTTATATTTGCGTCTCTTTAATGATTGTTTAGATATGCTTGAATATGCTTTTCTAAACATTAATCCTAGTGTAAATCCTAAGAATTTCGTTTTTCAAGGTCTCTCAACTGCACTTTTATCGCTATTTACCTTAAGTTTCAATTTACCTTGAATAAAATTTGTTATGTTTTCCAAAACTCTTTCTCCAATTCTGTTACTCTTAACATAAATATCACACTCATCTTCGTGACGATAAAACCTATGTCCTCTTTTCTCGAATTCTTTATCTAGTTTATCGAATATGATATTAGATAATAGATGACTTAATGGTCCACCCTATAGTATTCCTTCTTTTCTTAGTACTAATATTCCGTTTATCATTATTCCTGACTGTAAATATTTTATTATTAATTTCAACGTTCTCTTATCCTTGATGTGTTTAGATAATTTATAAACGAAGATAGCATAGTCTACGTCGTCAGAAAATTTTTCTAAGTCTATATCTACAACTCATCTAAATCCTTCAATAATATAGCTTTCTGCTTGTTTAATTGCATCTTTTGCACCTCTGCTAGTACTGAAGGCAAAGCTACTTCGAGAAACTTTTCATAATATATATTACTTAGTTCTTGAGCAATTGCCTGTTGAATAAATCTGTCCAAAACTGTTAGTATAGCTATCAATCTAGCAATCTAGTTCCTCCATTTGGTTCTGGAATTTCAACTCTTCTAATTGACATTGGTCTATACTCATTATCGAATATATCTTGTCTAATTTGCGCCAAATTCATTTCCAGAAATTATTTAATGTTATTCCGTCTACTCCATAGCTATCTTTATTAGTTATTACTCTATTCATTGCTAGAAATAAGTTTTCTCTTGATAATATTTTTTTCTAATGAGCAATACTTAAATTCGCTTGTTTCTCCCTTTGAAGTTGCCGAGAATTCTCTACGCATTCTTTGATTATTCTACAAAATTTTCAAATTTAAAAACCTCCTTAAAGTTCAGTCCTTCATCTCATATATCTGCTACATTTACTCTTAAGTTTTCTGGTAGTGTTGGACTTTGTTTCGTTTAGCAAACTCGTCCCACCTTAATGAGCTTTATATGTAGTTCGAGTCCCTCAGACTGAGACCTTGCCTCAGGAATTCCTTCATATTCCACCTCACAATGGACACCCTTGTCTTTAGCTAGTTGTTCCTACTACCAAGCCCACAACGGACTTTTACCTTCAAGTTGTTGCCCATGCTGGCACACTAGTCAAGCAATTTAAGGTCATGTTACTGGCAGTGTCTTAAGACACGTTGAACAATTTGCCAACTGCACAGTTTTTACATACAGCCACTCAAGCGGCTCTATTAATAATTTTTACAGCAATAGATTTACATAGCCGTAGCTTTACCTCTAAACTCAATTTTTATTTTAATATATCTATAGACCTATATAACTGTTAACTTATTTATAGATTTTTAAATGTTATTAGCTAATTTGCATTTAAGTAATATTATCCTTTTGAATATGCCTCCTTTGTTAGTGGTGCTTGGCAAACCTACACCTATCTTTATTAGAGGTTTTCTTTCTGTACAAAGCTAAAATCTCTTTAGAACCACAGGTATAACCTGTGGTATTCAAAATACAATAAATATCCGATGGAAAAGACTACCCTATCGGCTATGATATTTAATTTATAAAATAAATATTAAACTGTTTCTTATGTTAAATCACTTTCAACAATAGATTCAAATCTAATGTTATTTAACTGCTTAGAAATCCAAATATATGCTAATGGAACTATTACTACATTTCCAATGGCAATAGAAACAAATATACCATAAATTCCGAATCCTCTATAAACAAGAACTACACCTAATACAATTGTAAAAACTACCCTTGCGTATAGGATGATCATTGCTGGAATTGGTTCCCCTATTGATTGAAAAAACGCACCTACTACCCACACAATCGCCATGAAACCAAATGTAAATGACGTTATATAAACTTGTTTTGTCGCTAATTCTACTACTTCAGGAATTTCAGTAAATTTTGAGAATAAAATTGGAGCTAACGCCATGTATATTAAAGAAATACCAGAGCATAATAAAAATACAAATGTTAAGTTTACTCGTAATGCTTTTTTAATTCTCTCTACATTTCTACGACCATAATTTTGTGATACAAATACTGTTGTTGCACCTCCAATAGCCATAATAGGAATAATGAGTATTTCATCAATTCTCAATGTAAGTGCCCATGCATTCATTATATATTCTTCAAAGCTACTAGTAATAATTTTGTTGAAAACAACTATAATTACATAAAAAGAGATTGTCATTAGGAATTGTGGTAATCCTACATAAATAACTTTTTTTACAACACTCTTATTGAATTGAGACAATCGCAAATCTAAAGGTATACGCGATCTACCCGAACGAATAAATTGTAAAATAAATACAAATGAAAGCATAATAGAAATTGTTGTTGCTAAACCAGCTCCCGCTACGCCTAATTTCAATACAAACATTAATATTGGATCAAGAATTATATTGAATATTATCATAATCATAGAGCCTATTGTAGTAACATAAGGTAATCCTTCTCCTAGAAGAATACCTCCATATATTTGTGTTAAAATCATGAATATTAGCCCTGGTGCTAATGAATATAAGAAATGAAGACCATAAGTGGCAGCCTCATGGCTCAATTCATTACCTGCTAATAAATAAATTAATTTACTTCCAAACAGATAACAAATTGCTATAAATGGTACTCCTAGCGCTAAAGCTAATACTATACCACTTATGCCAAGACTCTTACATTGATCAAACTTTTTCTCTCCAATCATTTTTCCTGTAATAATACTAAGTCCTACCGCCAAACTTGATGCAATTGACATCACAGTGAAGAATATAGGGAATATAAGACCTGTACCAGCTAGTGGCGCCGATGATGAAGGATCTAGCATAGATATAAAATATGTATCTACAAAAAGATAAATATAACTCAACATACTACCAATAAAAATAGGTATGGCTATTTTCAAAATCATTGGAATAATAGGCCCTTCAAACATCCCTTTAAGCATTTTTTCTTGCATATTCATCTGAATTCCTCCTTAAAATATTAGATGCCTTCATTATTAACATTAAAATTAACTATCAAAAATGAATATAAAATTTTTTAATCACATTAATAAAGACTTAATCTGATTAAGTCTTTTTTCCTCTTGATGAAACGGTGTTATAATAGTAAAGCATCTATTTTCTGCATCATTCAAATTCTGTTTAACAAATCTCCCTAGAGTTCCAGAAGGTCCTACATCAATATATAAGTTTTGATTATAGTTCTCCAGATATTCAATTGATTCAACAAATTTAATTGGTTCTCTGATAATATCCCACAGAAAATTGTTATCTACCTCATTTACTAATTTCCCTGACATACATGAGATATACGGCAAATTAGGCCTACTAAAGATTTTATTATTAATATAATTTTTATATTGAATTTCTATCCCATCGATACATGACGAATGAAATCCATATTGAACAGGTAATCGTTGACTTAATATTTTTTGTTTCACAAGATATTTTTCTACTATGTCCAATACTTCATTATCAGCGGAAATTACAAAATGTGATTTATGGTTAATAGAAACAATTTCTGTATTATCTCGCAATAACGGTATATTGCTAAATAATGTAGGATCAGTAATAATTGCTACATTCCACTTTTACGGCACTTTTACTTTAATAACAATGCTTACTTCATTACACAATCAATGCTCTCTTCAACAGATAATGCAACTGCCAATGCCATGCATGTGAATTCTCCAAGACTTGTCCCAATAATAAAGTCTGGTCTTATACCTTTTCTCACAAGTACTTGATGAAGCTCGTATTCAATCATAAAAATAGCAGGATGCGTGTATATTATTCCATCTAATAGCATTCCTACACTGAAACTTGACTTATATATAACATAAGTAATGCATTAGTCTATATATGGCTCTACTAATTCATCCAATTCTAATACCTTATTTCTAAACACCTTATTATTATTGAATAATTCTTTTCCCATATTATAATAATGTGAACCTTGACAACTATACATAAAAACTACTAGATTATTCACTCGAACCTCCATTGTCATATACACATCATGCGTACACTTTTATTGTTTATTTAATTAATTCTATCTGTATACACTTACATTATTTAAAATTAAATAAATTTTTCTGATTCTCTCGCATTCTAAATCTTATAAAATCCTCTCTTTTATCAATCAAGAAATAGATATTCTCTTTTTTTAAATGTGCAAATATTCGTCCCACCTCTTTACCATATGAATGACCTGGATATACCTTGGCATGTATAGGTATTACATTTTTAATTCGTTGAAAACTTTCATACATATCATTACCAGAACTGCCATTACCATAGCACATACCACATCCTTCAATAAATACAGTATCGCCTGTAAATAATACATCTTCCGCAAAGTAACACATACTCCCTTTAGTGTGACCAGGTGTCAACAGGCAGACAACTTTTAAATCACCTATCTCTAAGGTTTCCATATCCTTAATTCCGATCAGGTTCACACTTTCAAAATGATAATATTCTATTTCTATCTCCGACATATATACCTGAACATTGTATTTTCCCACTAAATATTTCACCATATTAATATGATCATAATGTGAATGTGTAAGTAAAATCGCTACTAAATGACAATTAAGTTCTTCCAACTTTCTTTCAATCGTTTCCAATTCCCACGAAGGATCAACAATCAATGATGAACGAGTTCTTTTATCAACCATGATATAGCAATAATTAATGCATGTATAAAAAGAAGTTTTAAATTGACACAATTCATAAATTTTATTCATCACATATCCTTTGTAATAATGGATAATCTTGATTCGCTACAATTTCTAACGTAACTATTACTTCTTTTATTTCACCCATAATGTTCAATTGAATTTCAGCCACTCTTTTATGTCTGTTAACTTTTTTAATTTTACCTTCCATACCTTTTAATGGACCCGACTTTATGTAAATTCGCTTTCCAACCTTAATTCCAACAGAAGCTTCTAAACAATTCTTATCATTGAGTAGCCTGATTAGCATTAATTTATCTGGCTCTCTAAGTGCAAACTCCGTTTCCGAGTACTTTAACAATTTTAATATTTTACAAGACTCATAAATTAATTGATTCATATAGCTTAAATACTCTTCATCAGACATGTTTGACTCAATAAATACATAACTTGGAAATAGCATTTTCCATTCTGTTACAATATTACCACCTTTTTTAAATAAACTCTCACCTACCGGTATAAATGGTCTTCCCATATCCGGATCTAATCTTCTTCTTAAAAATTCAACAACCCTCTGTTCCTGACCGTATTGAACAAATATAACATACCAATTCATTATTCATAACCTCGTATAATATATTACCATAGTTAGTTTTCAATCGACTTTCTATAATTCATTTGATTATTTTAAGCATGACTTAACCTTTGCCCCCATATAAAGTGTAAATTTACAGATTGACATCTATCTTAGTCAAATTTATGCTTCTATATAATAAAACCTTAATAATACATAAATTTACTTAACATTTTATTAATAGATTCTATCTTTCAATTCTTTTATTTATGGCATAAATTTTTATATTCCTCATTTGGTTATTAATGTGACCCACCAACAATTAATTCAAACAAGTGCTTTTTTACTTTTAAGTATATTTTTACCATTTACTATTATAATAAGTTTAATTGCTATTGTCAATCAAAGTTTTAAAACTGAATTCGGAATTCTGATTGATTAGTGATAATGTCTTAGTGTACCACACTGGATTATGTCCCAAATAGATAACTTATAGTAAAATAGACCTCATGACTAAGAAATGAGGTGGACATAATCAGAAAGGTGATTTTAACTATGGAAGAAAATGATAAGTACATAACTATAAAAAAGTTGGTAGAAACAAATGGTAATAAGAAGAGAGCTGCGCTTGTTCTTAACTGTTCAATCAGACATATTAATCGGATGATTAAAGGGTATAAAGAGCGTGGAAAAGAATACTTTGTTCATGGTAATCGTGGTAGAAAACCAGCTAACGCTTTTGATGAAGAAAAAAACTATTTAATCCTTAATCTATACCGAACAAAATATCCCGATGCTAACTTAACTCATTTTTCGGAGTTGCTAGCAAAACATGAAGATATCAAAGCATCTCCAAGCACAATCAGGTCTATCCTTATGCAGGAATTCATCCTGTCTCCTAAGGCTAAGCGTGCTACAAGAAAGAAAATTAAAGAACAGCTAAAAGAATTAAAAAGCAAAGCAAAAACTAGAAAAGAGTTAGCGGAAATACAAACTGCTATTGTTGCTGCTGAAGATGCACATCCAAGACGTCCTAGATGTGCTTACGCAGGCGAAATGCTCCAGATGGATGCTTCTGTGCATATCTGGTTTGGTAAAGAAAAAACTCAATTACACATAGCTGTAGATGATGCTACAGGTGCTATTGTAGGAGCTTACTTTGACTCACAAGAAACCCTAAACGGGTATTATAATGTATTGCATCAAGTTCTTACACAATACGGAATTCCGTACATGCTCTTTACTGATAGACGTACTGTATTTGAGTATAAGCAAAAAAAATCCCCTTCAATTGAAGAGGATACTTTCACACAATTTAGTTATGCCTGTAAACAGCTAGGCATAGAAATTAAAACAAGCAGTGTTGCTCAATCTAAAGGGCGCGTAGAAAGAATGTTTCAGACTCTACAATCACGCCTCCCCTTAGAAATGAGACTCGCTCACATAAGCACAATTGAGCAAGCAAATGAATTCTTAAACTCCTACATAAAAGAATTCAATGCTCAGTTTGCTTTACCTTTAGATAATAACAAAACTGTATTTGAAACGCAAGTTGACATTAAAAAAATCAACTTGATTCTTGCTGTTCTTAGTAGTCGAAAAGTAGACAGCGGAAGCTGTATAAAGTTTAATAACTCTTACTATCTTCCAGTTGATAGCAATGGACATCCGGTTCACTATCGAAAAGGAACCTCCGGTATGGTTATAAAGGCTTTTGATACTAGATTGTACTACTGCGTAAATGAACAAGTTTACGGGTTAGATTTACTTCCAGATCACGTTCTTTCATCTAAAAACTTTGATCTGGCAGAAACACCAAAAGATCCACAAAAACGATATATACCGCCAATGAGCCATCCATGGAAACAAGCCTCATTTGAACATTATTGTAATAAACAAAATCATCGAAAACAACTTACAGCATAAAAAAGACAAATCTAGAAAGCGTTAGCTTATAATTAATTGGTTCTATATTGTGCTTGCCATACTCAAATATACCATTTGAAATACAATAAAGCACCAGCATTTGCTGGTGCTAATAATTAAAAATTTTTGGGACATTTTTGAAAATGCTTGACAGCGGTATCAAACCGCTGTGGTTGCGCTGAATCATCCTAAGACTTTATTGGGTTAGTCCCATTCCAATGGATTTTATAAGAATATCAATACGCTTTATGCACACTCTAGGTTTCCCTAATAATCTTACTTTTTCATTTCTTTCTTCTTTAAATACATGCGTTGATCTGCAACCTTGATAGCTTGGTCAAGCACCTTGCTCTCTTCTGGGAATTCCACAAAACCATATGCAAAGCCTAACTCATTATCTATCCCAAGCTCTCTCATTTTTATTTTCAAATCTTGATTAATTATTTTCATTTTACTAATTAGTAAATCCTTATCTATTTCAAAATAAATACCAACAAATTCATCTCCACCAATTCTAATGAAAATATCCTTTTCTCCTGAATGTTTTTTCAAAAGTAAAGAAAATTCTTTTAGATAAACATCACCAGAAATATGTCCATATATATCATTGACCGTTTTTAAGTTATTAACATCCATCATAACATAATAGAAATGCTTCTTATTTTGTAAACTATTAGGTATAATATTGCTCTCTAGTTCGTTTATATACCATCTATTATACATGCCTGTAAGTTGATCAAATCTTGATAAATAAATTGTTTGATTAAGCAGTTGATGTGAAGTTAATACCAAAGATATTTGATCAGTCAAAAATTGCATGATTTCCAAATCTTCATTATTAAATATATCATTCTTAGATGAATCAAGATTTAATAGTCCTCGTAACTTTCCATCTATAATAATTGGACTGCTAAGTGATGATTCTACCTCAATGTCATAAATATTATCTAGGATTCCTGCAACCCCGTTCATTGAATAAGATGAGAGGTCATTAATAATAATGGGATTAGTTCTATTTTCTCCGCAGCATCTATGGAAAAAGCTTTCTTCAAACTGGAGTCTAAATTGCTTTGCACTGTCGATGCTATACCCCACATTGGATCTCATGGTCATACAATTGTTATCATCTACTAATAATATGCTACCGAGTTCAGCATACGGTATAACCTCAATTAGGCTTCTAAGAATGTCATCAAAATAATCATCTAAACAATAATACTTAGAAATCATATTATTTAGTCGAATAACAATATCTTTTACCTTCGCCAATTGAATTTCATGTGTGAGATCCTTTGCAGTAATTATGATGAAGCTGTTTTCCCCAATATCAGTATAATTCATGGAGATTTTCATAATTAGTTCCTGATTATTCTTTGTACGAATAAGTTGTTTTTCTATAAGATAAGTTGTCTTATTTTTAGATGCATATTCAAAACCTTCAATAACTGATTGTAAAGATTGATTTTGAAAAAATCCTAAGATATTTTTATAGTCCTTCTCTTTAAGTGTAGTATCTGTTATCTTTTCAAAAGCTGCATTCACAAAATAGATAGTTCCGTCTAACTTTAGTACTAATGCAATGGTGTCAATTCGAGATAGTATTTCATTAAACAAATTTCTATCATCAACAAAGTGATGTTCTTTTTCAGCTGCCTTTTTACAATAGGAAAATCTTTTAATTACAATCACCCATGAACAAACCAAGAGAATAATTATAACTAGCAATATACTAATAATTTCCCAATTAAAGAAATTCATAATTTCCTCCACTAATATAATATTATTACCCTTACCTATCCCCTATTTTATTTGTTTCCCTATCTTAATATTTAATATATTTTAGATTATAATCCCAATTTGATTTCATTACATTAGAATCAATATATTTCTTAGTTTTTCTATACATAAAATCATTACTCTAGACTTTAATTTACGAAGAAACTAACTCCTAAGAACTTTAATTATTCGTCAAGTCTTCTCTTTATTAAACTGAAAACTATTTCAATTTACTTAACTCATCTAAAAATGCAGGTCTTTTTTTATTCAATATAGATAATTGAATTACAATCTCTTCTAAGCTACTAATTCCTGCTAACTTTTTGTATCTAAGAATGATGTGGCAAACTTCTCGATATTGATTTCTATTTGAGGCTTGCTTTGCTCTTGACTCTATATATTTTCTATAAATACTAACAACCTCTTCATTATACTTTTCAGCTATGATTTCTGAATATTGTTCTATGCTTTCTGGATTTTTCCTAACATAATCCATTATCTCATCTAAATCGTTTTTCATAACAATAAGCTTAAGATACATACTTTTTCCATACCAGCTTTTTTCTTTTTTTAATTTCTCTCTAATGTTGATATAAAAAGCATCTATTTCATCTTTATGAAGTTCTTCTAGCTCAATATAATATTCAAAGTCCCCATTGGTTAACAACTCCATAGCCAATTTCTCTTGTTCACTTTTAAATGAAAGTTCTTTATATGCAATATATCTTATTTTTTTCCATTTTGATACTAGACCAGCATATTGCTTGTCTTGTCGTTCTCCTTCTAATGCTAAATCTAATACTTTTAAGTAATTTTTCTCTGCTATAAATCTATTTATATAAAGCTCCCTAAACGTTGAAAACCTAAGATTTTTTTTTATAAATTGTTCTGAATCTTCTTTGCTTTCATATTTGTCTATAATATCAAAAACAATTAAAAGCATACTTTGATTATAATAGTTTTTATTTTCATCATTTATATTTCCATCAATTAAACATTCTAACTTGAGTTTAAGCCTATTTCTAAATTCTTCTACATTAGAAAACAACGAGCACACCCTAATTATGTCAACTTTAAAATCTTCCCATCCATTAAAAATTTTATTATCCGCTTGTTCTAATAGTTTAGCAAACAATTTTTCTCGTGTTTTTATATCTAATTGTTCAGACTCCTCTACTATTTCCGCCAATAACTCTATTATTTCTGATACTAATCCACCTATCTCTCCATCTGAATCATCTGCATATTGAAATGCTTCTATAGATTCTTCCAATAGCAAAAGTGCCATATCTAAGGCTAATATAAAATTATTACTATCCTCATAAGTTTCTCTTACCTTATCTATCAATTCGAAGATTTCATTCACAAAGCCACTAGTTTCTCTATAGGAAATAAAACCTTCTCTCCCAGTGTATTTTCTTACAATTGAGTCTAATAATTTTCTACATTTGCTTAGTTCTTCTTTTTCGTCTCCCTTTGAGTATCTAAAAATAAGGCTATTTTTCAAAGTGGAATCCTTCCTAGTAATATCCACTATAATGTCAATCAGTTCTTCTCTAGAAACTTCTTTCAGAACTTCTTCTATTTTTAATTTCTTTGTTACTTCTTTTTTAATATCTTTTTCAGATGATTTATTGCTTAAAATCTCCCTGAGTTCAAAGTAAGCTGCTATTTCGTGCTTACAAATAGGGCCAAAATCATAAGGACAATCACAATCCGAATATAGAATTTCTCCATTTTTATCTATTTGAACTACTACTTCATAATCTTCATTTCCCTCAACTTGAAAAACATATTCATTATCTCCCTGTTCATATGTTTCTATTATATTTCCATAAGTATAATAGTCATAGCCTCTCTGTAAAATTATATTATTAACATGTTCTTGAAAATTATTAATGTTCATCTTCTACCCATCACTCTTCCTTATTAGAATGTACGTTCTTCATCAATTATTTTATCGTTTTCGTCTAATCCATTTTCAATAACTTGTTGCAATGCTATATTAATCATAATGTTAATTAGCTAACTTAAATATACTAAATCCCATAATTTTAAGACAGAATCCTTAACCTCATTCCATGAAATATAATCAGCATAACTATATTTCTTCTGGTACCTAATCCAATGATTATATGAAATATCACTTGAAAAAACTTCTTCAAGAATTAAGTATCCATCAGATAACACATTCATCGAACCTCTTTTTTCTGATGTCTCAATAATTGCCTTACCTAATAACACTTTATCAATATTATGTTCCTGCAACTTTAAGAGAATATAAATATCATAGAAATCCCTCATCCTTGTATTTGCTATACCCCTTGCAATAATGGTTTCAAGCTTTTCAGCTATCACCGTTTCAATATTATATGCAAGAATATCAATGCTTCTATCCTCTAACAGTAAGTCAAATGTATAAACAACTTCCCTAGGTGTAATTTTATCACCAGTAGTAATATCTACCTTTAATGGGATTCTAGCATAATCCATCAACGCTTCTAGTGAAACTCTAAATCCATTGTAATCATCTTCATCACGTATCTTCTCTATTCTTTTAAGTTCTATCTTTACTCCATCATTTATTGGTGCTGACAAAATAACAGAGAAGGCACTTTTAATAGATTCCATGGTCACTGGATAAGATTTTATGGTTGCATCCATATCAATAGTTGATCGCATATCTACACCAACTATTGCGGCCACTAACATACCCCCTTTTAGTATAAATTTATCATTAAATTCAGATATGGATATTCTCTCAAGAAGCCTTTCCAGCATATAGTTTCTCAAAATAATTTGGGCGTTAATATTCTTTTCTTTACTCATATTATTTATTAAGTCTTTTATTTGTCTTAAGTTTTTCATAGTAAAATTTCCACATAATTCCTTACAATATTTTGAATACCTAGTTCTTTGGAATACCTTAATAGCATCGGAACATTTTTATCCTTACTATTTAAATATTCCTTAATGGCTTCATTTAAAATTGAAGCATCCATATTGTTTCGGTTACGAACAATATCACAAATAGTCCTTTCCTTATTATAAACTTTAACAAGTCTTCCATATACGGTTTTTAAATCAATAACACCCATTAGTTGAAGTTCTTTTTTAACGGTATAGACTTTAATCCCCGCTTCTCTTAAATTTGACCCATTATATCCTGATGGAATAGTAACAGACCATTCAAGTGGATCTCTATCTGTCAATTCGTGTAAATATAACGCAGTCTCATGTGAAAAAATAATTCTTTTACTCTTAGCTTGAAGTGTATACATCTCATCCTGAAACGCCTCACACGTAAGGTATACACCATATGTGACTCTCTCAAGCTTATTTTCTCTAGTAAAGCTGGTTAAATATTGACGTGGAATACCTGCCTCTTCAACCTCTTTAGTAATAATTAGACCTTTTTTTTCGATTATTAATTTTTCCAATTTTTCTCGATAATTCATACTATCAACCTCTTTGCATTTATGCTTTAATTATACACTATAAAAGCATAAGTGCAAATATTTTTATCTTCCATTAATATTTTAAAAATAATTATTAAAGCAACCATGGTATTAACGCCAGTATTTATTCTAAATCTGAGCCCATAGAAGAGCCTAAAAAAATACTTTTGCTCAAAAAACACTAAAAGCCCTTGAAATCAAGGACTTTCTATTGTATCAATATTATAGTTTATGTATGGTGGAGGCGAGCGGTGTCGAACCGCTGTCCGAAAGCAGTAATACCTGAGCATCTCCGAGTGCAGTCCTTACATTAACATTCCCTCTGCCAAGTGCCTAAGGACAGGCTGTTGGTTTCAGTAGCTTCATAAATCCCGTTCCTGAGGCAAAGCTTACCCAGGCTCGTTTCACCGCTGTCGGCGCCCTATCCTAAGTCGCGGTCGTCAAAGGGAGGACGTAGCAGACTAAGCTGCTAGTGCTAAATTATCGTTAGCGTTTATATTTATTCCCATAGTTTTTTAACGCGGGTCCACAGGTTCCCTCGACTCGCTTCTCAAATACAACGCACCCCCGTCGAAGCCAAATACGCCCCCAAGTTAAAGTAACTGGCAACTGAATTTAATCAATTGACAATTAAGTACCTTGTACGCTAATCTTCAATAAACGATGCTACTTTATATTACAACTTATTAAACTAATATGCAATAGCAATTATTACATTTTAGTTCGTTCTTTCATTTGTCTATCAATATCTCTTTTTGCTGCCTTTTCAAGCATAGTATCTCTTTTGTCATAATCCTTTTTACCTTGTGCAACTGCAACATGAACTTTTACCATTCCATTCTTTAAGTATAATGAAAGTGGTACTATTGTATATCCTTGTTGGGCAGTATAAGCAAGAAGCTTTAATATTTCACTTTTATGAAGAAGAAGTTTTCTGTCTCTAAGTGGGTCCTTATTGAAAATATTTCCTTGTTCGTAAGGACTAATATGCATATTTCTAATAAACACTTCTCCATTTCTTACTTCAGCATAAGAATCTTTTAAATTTGCTTTTCCAGCTCTAATTGATTTAACTTCTGTACCAACTAACTCAATTCCTGCTTCAAAGCCTTCAAGTATAAAGTAATCATGTCTGGCTTTTCTATTTTCTGCTAAAGTTTTATTTACTGATTTTTCTGCCATAAACCCACCTCCTAATTGTATTCCATTTGATATTTGATTATACTATCTATTTTTAGATTTTGTCAAACACCTTGACGGCTGTTAATAATATAATAATCCTACATATATTATATTACAGCTAGTATCCGATTTTTATACATATTAATACTTAACTAAGTGGAATTGATTGGATAGAGTCAATTCCACTTAATTTAAACTATTCTTCTTCTTTAACTTCTTCCTTTTTTACTAAATCAAAATATATTTCTCTAGCTGCTATATCAACTTTTTCAACTTTTATTTTGATTTCATCTCCAAGTCTATAGATGTTCTTTGTACGTTCTCCTATTAAGCACAGATGTCTTTCATCATATACATAGTAATCATCATCCATAGCACTAATATGTATCAATCCCTCTACAGTATTATGAAGCTGTACAAATACACCAAAGCCTGTTACTGAAGAAATAATTCCATCAAACTCTTCTCCAATTTTACCTTGCATATATTCTGCTTTCTTTAAATCGTCAACTTCTCTTTCTGCTTCTTGAGCTACTCTCTCAGTATCTGAGGATTGAGTAGATGCATAATCAACTTCGCCCACTAACTTTTTAGTTCTCTTCTCATCCAACTGTCCATTTATCGTCATTTTAATTATCCTATGAATTATTAAATCTGGATATCTTCTAATTGGTGAAGTAAAATGGCAGTAGTATTTTGCTGCAAGCCCAAAGTGACCAGAGCAATCAGGAGAATACCTTGCCTGCTTCATGGAACGGAGTAAAAGTGTGTTAATAACAGTTTCTTCTTTGTTACCTTTTACTTTTTCAACTATATCCTGAAGTGCTTTAGGATGAACTTCTTTCCCCCATTTAATTATATATCCAAGATTATGTACAAACTCATTAAAATGCATTAATTTTTCTTCATCAGGTTCATCATGTGTTCTATATACAAACGGTATATTCATCCAGAAAATATGTTCAGCAACAGTTTCGTTACATACTAGCATGAATTCTTCAACAATCCTATTTGCAATGGCTCTTTCATAGGGTTCTATATCTATAGGTTTACCCCCTGCATTTAGAATTATTTTTGATTCATCGAAATCAAAATCTATAGCTCCTCTGCTCATTCTCTTTTTAAATAATATTTCGCAAAGTTCTTCCATAGTTTTAAAGTCATCATACAAATAATCATATTTTTTTATAGTTTCTTCATCTTTATCTCGAAGGATTTTAGTAACATCCGTATAGGTCATTCTTTCACTTGTCTTTATGATGCTTTCTTGTATATCGTGATCTATAACTTTACCTGTACTGTCTATTTCCATAACACAGCTTAAAGTAAGCCTATCAACCTTAGGGTTTAAAGAGCAAAGCCCATTTGAAAGCTTAGGTGGTAGCATTGGAATAACTCTATCAATAAGATAAACTGAAGTTCCTCTCTTGAGCGCTTCTACATCTAAAGGACTTTTATCTTTAACATAATGAGAAACATCTGCAATATAAACACCTAAACTAAAGTTGCCATTAGGCAGTTTTTCTATAGAAACTGCATCATCTAAATCCTTAGCGTCTTCTCCATCGATAGTAACAATGTGCTTACCTCTGTAATCTTTTCTTCGACTATACTCTTCTTTAGGAATTTCATCGCCAATGCTTTCAGTATAACTTAACACCTTTTCAGGAAATTCTTCTGGCAATCTGAATTTTTTAATAATAGTAAGGATATCTATACCTGTTTCACCCTTTTGTCCTAATATTTCTTTGATTACGCCTTCAGGGTTTCTTCTATTATCAGGCCATTCTGTTATTTCTGCTATTACTATATCTCCATTTTTTGCGCCTTTACGTGCATCCCTAGATATAAAAATATCTTGGTGAATTCTTTTATCATCTGCAACAACAAACCCAAAATTTTTACTATCTTCATAGGTTCCAATTATAGTTTTATTTACTCTTTCTAGTATTCTACTAATTTCACCTTCACATTTTTTGCCACCATTATCTTCTTTTAATATCTTAGCTATTACCTTATCACCGTTCATAGCTCCATTTACCGCAGAAGCAGGTATATAAATATCTGGTTTATCACTTCCCAGTATTACAAAGCCAAATCCTTTTTGGTGACCTTGAAACTTTCCTACTAAGAGCCCCATTTTTTCAGGAATTCCATAGTGGTCAGTTCGTGTTTTAATTATCTTTCCATCACTTTCCATGACTTTAAGTACATTCTTAAAATCCTTAATATCAGCTTTTTTAATATCAAAAATCCTTGCTAGTTCCTGAATTGTCATTGGTTTATACGCTTGTTCTTCCATAAAACTTATTATAGATTCTGTAATATTCATATTAGCACCTCTCTTTTCATTTATTATTCTTTATAAAATTATATAAAATATTCTAATTTTCTTTAAAAACAAAGGGTATAATCTTTTTCTGATTATACCCCTAGCAATAAATTCTAAAAAATTATTGTGTAATATTCAATAAAACTGTAATTATTGCGAAAATAACTGCAGCAACTATTGTAATTCTTACTTGTAAAGCCTCATGAGTTCTAGATTTATTTTTCGAAAAAAATGTATCGCTAGCTCCCCCTGATATAAAGTTAAGACCATCTGTTTTACCAGGTTGAATCAAAATAATCACAATTAAAATAATACCAGAAATTACTTCACCAGCAACTAAAGCAGTGTGCATAAAAATACACCTCCTATTTTAAATAATGTACATTCAAATATTACCACAAAAAAAAACATTTTACAACTAAAAGGAGCAACTAAATGCTCCTTTGAAAATTACTTACTTTTCTTTAGATTGTAAAAGGCATTTAATCCTCTATATTCTGCAGTTTCATCTAGCTCTTCTTCGATTCTAAGCAGTTGATTGTATTTAGCAACTCTTTCACTTCTAGCAGGTGCACCAGTTTTAATCTGTCCTGCATTTACTGCTACAACTAAATCTGCTATAGTAGTATCCTCTGTTTCTCCTGATCTATGTGAAACAACTGCTGTATATCCTGCTCTAGAAGCCATTTCAATTGCATTTAGAGTTTCTGTTAAAGTACCTATTTGATTTAATTTTATAAGTATTGAATTAGCTACTCCTCTTTCAATTCCCATTGTAAGCCTATCTGTGTTAGTCACAAATAAATCGTCACCAACAAGTTGAATCCTATTTCCTAATTTTTCAGTCATAAGTTTCCAACCTTCCCAGTCTTCTTCAGCCATTCCATCTTCAATTGAAATTATAGGATATTTGTCTACTAAATTAACATAAAAATCTACCATTTCTGCAGGGGTTAGAAGTTTTCCTTCTCCAGCTAAATTATACTTACCATCTTCAAATATTTCTGATGATGCTGGGTCTAGTGCAATATATATATCTTTTCCAGGAACAAAGCCTGCTTTTTCTATTGCCTCTACAATTATTTGAATTGCTTCTTCATTAGATTTTAGATTTGGTGCAAAGCCACCTTCATCACCAACTGCTGTATCTAATCCTTTTGCTTTTAGAATGCCTTTTAAAGTATGATATACTTCAGAGCTCATTCTAAGAGCCTCACTAAAGCTTGCTGCTCCAACTGGCATTACCATGAATTCCTGTAAATCTACATTGTTATCCGCATGCTTGCCACCATTAATAATGTTCATCATTGGTACTGGCAGTACTTTTGAGTTTACTCCACCTATATATTTATATAATGGTAATCCAAGGTACTCTGCAGCTGCTCTTGCACAAGCTAGTGATACACCAAGCATAGCATTTGCCCCTAACTTACCTTTGTTAGGAGTTCCATCAAGTTCAATAATAATCTTATCAATTAAAACCTGATCAAACACATTAATACCAATTAGTTCTTCTGCAATAAGGTTATTTACATTGTCTACAGCTTTAAGTACACCTTTTCCAAGATATTTTGATTTATCATCATCTCTTAATTCAACTGCTTCAAAAATTCCAGTAGATGCTCCAGAGGGAACAGCTGCTCTTCCTACAGTGCCATCTTCAAGAATAACCTCAACCTCAACTGTGGGAAAACTTCTCGAATCTAAAATTTGCCTAGCAAAAACGTCTACAATATCAACATAATTTTTCAAATAAAACCCTCCTTTATAAAATAGTATTGCTACTTAATGATAGCCTATTTTTTATTTAATAAGACTTTTACCTGTCATTTCCTTTGGCACTTCAAGTCCCATTACTTGAAGCATGGTTGGTGCGATATCAGCTAAAATACCTGACTGTCTAAGTGGCTTAGCTTCCTTTGAAACAAAGAGAAATGGAACTGGATCAGTTGTATGAGCTGTCATTGGCTCTCCTGTAGAGAAATCTATCATAATTTCAGCATTTCCATGGTCAGCAGTAATAAACACTGTACCATCTTTACTTAGTATTCTTTCCACAGTCTTTCCTAAACATACATCTACTGCTTCAATGGCTTTTTTAGCAGCTTCAAAAACACCAGTATGTCCAACCATATCAGGATTTGCAAAATTAATTATTATCATATCATATTCATCACTATCAATTCTTTTAAGCAGTTCTTCGCACACTTCATTAGCGCTCATTTCAGGCTTTAAATCATAGGTTGCAACTTTTGGTGATGGAATTAAGGCTCTATCTTCATTTGGATTTGCAGCTTCAACTCCACCATTAAAGAAAAAAGTAACATGAGCATATTTCTCAGTCTCAGCTATTCTAAGTTGCTTCTTTCCTAACTTGCTTACATATTCACCAAGGGTATTATTAAAGGAATCTGGCAAAAATGCGATATGTACTCCTTGAAGAGTTTTATCATATTGAGTAAAGGTAACGTAAAACAAGTTAAGCTTTTCTCTTTGAAAACCATTGAACTCTACATCATTAATAGCCCTTGTAATTTCTCTAGCTCTGTCTGGTCTGAAGTTAAAGAAAATAACTGAATCATTATTACTAATATTAGCAATAGCTTTTCCGTTTTCTAATATTACTGTTGGAAGTACAAACTCATCTGTTTTATTATCATGATAAGATTTTTGAACAGCTTCAGCAGCACTATTGGCAGTTTCTCCTTTAGCTAAAACTATAGCATTATAAGCTAATTGAACTCTTTCCCATCTGTTATCTCTATCCATTGCATAGTATCTTCCAGAAACTGTTGCTATTTTACCTGTATCAATTTCTTTCATGTATTTTTCAATTTCTAATACAAAATTTAATGCTGAAGATGGTGGAACATCTCTTCCATCAAGAAAACCATGAACATAAACCTTCTTTAAACCTTTTTCGCTTGCAAGCTTCAATAAAGCCTTTAGGTGATTTATGTGAGAATGAACGCCTCCATCTGAGAGCAGTCCCAATAAATGCAATGAACTATTATTTTTAATAGCATTATCAATAGCTTCATTAAATGCCTTATTAGTAAAAAAGTCTCCATCTGAAATTGCTTTTGTTATCCTAGTAAGCTCTTGATAAATAATTCTTCCTGATCCAATATTTAAGTGTCCAACTTCTGAATTACCCATTTGTCCCTCAGGAAGTCCAACATCTAATCCACTAGCACCTAATTGTGTGTGTGGATAGTCTTTAAATAATGCATCAAAATTAGGCTTATATGCTGCTCTTACTGCATTTCCATCTTCTTTGTCACTGATTCCAAATCCATCTAAAATCATTAACATCACAGGTTTTTTTGTCATTGTTTGCCTCCTAAAATCCTAGATTAAACTTCCTTTACACAATAACTCTAAGTAAAATTTAATAGTTAACTATAGCTGCAAAATCTGTTGCGACTAAACTTGCACCACCAACAAGTGCTCCATCGATATCTGATTTTGCCATTTGCGCTTTAATACTAGATGGTTTAACTGAACCACCATATTGAATTCTAGTTTTGTCAGCAACTTCTTGTCCAAAAGTACTAGCGATTGTTCTCCTAATAAAACCTATAACTTCATTAGCTTGATCATCAGTAGCAGTTTTTCCTGTTCCTATAGCCCAAATAGGTTCATATGCAACAACTAAAGTCTCAACTTGCTCAGCAGTAAGTCCAGCTAAGTCTAACTTTATTTGTCTAGCAACTACTTCTTCTGTTATATTAGCTTCTCTTTCTTGTAAAGACTCTCCACAACAAAGAATTGGTACTAAATTATGATTGAAAGCTACCTTTAACTTTTTATTAACACTCTCATCTGTCTCATTGAAATACTGTCTTCTTTCGCTATGTCCAATTATTACATAATCAATTTTCATTTTTTCAAGCATAATTGGTGATATTTCTCCAGTGAAAGCTCCTTTTTCTTCAAAGTACATATTCTGAGCTCCAACTTTTATATTAGTTCCTTCAACTGCTTTTAATACAGCGTCAAGACATACAAAAGTAGGACAAACAACTACATCACAGCTTGCATCCTTAACAAGTGGTTTAAGCTCTTCTACTAATTTTAATGCTTCTTCAACGGTATTGTTCATTTTCCAATTTCCAGCAATTATTGCTTTTCTCATCAATAAAACACTCCATTCTATTATTATTAACTATACTCTTATATTCAGTATATGAATACTATCATCTAGCAATATTGTTAGATGATAGTATTCTCTATTGCGTATTATTTATTATTTAATGCTGATATTCCTGGTAATTCTTTTCCTTCAAGGAATTCTAGTGAAGCTCCACCACCAGTTGAAATATGAGTCATTTTATCTCCAAATCCTAACTGATTTGCTGCAGCTGCACTATCTCCGCCTCCAATTACAGTTGTGGCATCTGCCTCAGCCATAGCTTTAGCTACTGCTATTGTTCCTTTTGCAAAACTTTCAAATTCAAATACGCCCATAGGTCCATTCCAAATTATAGTCTTTGCAGTTTTAATTTCATCAGCAAATAACTTAGCTGATTTAGGTCCAATATCTAGTCCCATATATTCATCTTTTATATTTTGATCCTCAACAACAATTGGCTCTGCATCTGGAGAAAATTTATCAGCCATAATTACATCCACAGGTAGAAGCAACTTCACTCCTTTTGCTTTAGCCTTTTCCATCATCTCTTTAGCATATTCAATTTTATCAGCCTCAAGTAAGGATGTTCCAATTGAATATCCTAGAGCTTTTTGGAAGGTATAAGCCATTCCACCACCTATAATAAGAGTATCTACTTTATCAAGTAAGTTATTTATTACATTTATTTTATCTGAAACTTTTGCTCCGCCAAGTATTGCTACAAATGGTCTAACAGGTTTTTCTATTACTTCGCCCAAAAATTTAAGTTCCTTCTGAATTAGATAACCGCAAACTGATTCCTTTACAAATTTTGTTACTCCAACTGTTGAGCAATGTGCTCTGTGCGCTGAACCAAATGCATCATTTACAAATATATCTGCAAGGGAAGCTAAATCTTCTGAAAAGCTATCTTCATTCTTTTCTTCTTCTTTTCTAAATCTTGTATTCTCAAGCAAAACAATATCTCCAGCATTCATTTTAGCTACAGCTGCTTTTGCATTTTCTCCAACAACACTATCGTCAGGGGCAAAAACAACTTCTTTACCTAACAATTCACTTAACCTTACAGCTACAGGAGCTAAGGTTAACTTTGGATCTGGTCCCTTGGCTTTTCCTAGATGTGAACATAGAATGACTTTTGCATTTTTAGAAATTAAATACTTTATTGTTGGAATTGCTCCAACTAATCTATTCTCATCAGTGATAGCTCCATCTTTAAGCGGAACATTAAAATCACATCTTACTAATACCCTTTTGCCTGAAACTTCTACATCTTCGATTGTCTTTTTATTAAAACTCATTCACTTCACCTCATAATTTATTATATTTTGAGAAAAAAGTCTGGCCTTATAGCCCAAACTACAAAACCAGACCATATAATATTATTTAAATTCTAATGAATTATTGTAATTCTAAGGATTATTAATAATCTTGAAGATTATTTTGCATCAACACCAGCTGCATATACTGTTAAATCAATAAGTTTATTTGAATAACCCCATTCGTTATCGTACCATGAAACTAATTTAACGAATTTATCACTCAATTGAATACCAGCATTTGCATCGAATATTGAAGTTCTTTTATCATGAATAAAATCAGTAGAAACAACTGCATCTTCAGTGTATCCAAGAATTCCTTTTAATTCATTTTCTGATGCTTTTTTAATTGCAGTTTTAATTTCTTCATATGTACAAGGTTTAACTAATTTTACTGTTAAATCAACAACAGAAACATCTAAAGTTGGAACTCTAAATGACATACCAGTTAATTTTCCATTTAATTCAGGAATAACCTTACCAACTGCTTTTGCAGCTCCAGTTGAAGATGGAATTATATTAGCTGCTGCAGCTCTTCCACCTCTCCAGTCCTTGTTTGAAGGACCATCAACAGTCTTTTGAGTTGCTGTTGTTGAATGAACAGTAGTCATTAAACCTTCTTCTATTCCAAAATTATCATGTATAACCTTTGCTAAAGGAGCAAGACAGTTTGTAGTACATGATGCATTTGATATTACTGTTAAATCCTTAGAATATTTAGTGTTATTAACTCCCATTACAAACATTGGAGCATCTGCTGATGGAGCTGAAATAATAACTTTTTTAGCACCACCTTTAAAGTGAGTAGATGCCTTTTCTATTGTTGTAAATACACCTGTACATTCAAGAATATATTCTGCACCACTAGATGCCCAATTTATGTTTGCAGGATCTTTTTCAGCAAATATTTTTATCTTGTGTCCATCAACAATCAATGAATTGCTTTCTTTTTCAAAAGAAATTTCTCCTTTGTATTGACCATGAACTGAATCATACTTTAGCATATACACCATATAATCTAAATCGATGAAGGGGTCATTTATTCCTAAAACCTGAACTTCCTTATTCTCTAGGGCTGCTCTAAATGCTAGACGACCTATCCTTCCAAAACCATTAATACCAACCTTTACCATTGTAAATACCTCCTAAAAATTTTTATTTATATAAATTTATTTGGTTAACTAAGTAACTTAACAATTTCTCTAGCAGCGCCTTCATCTGTTATTAAAACGCTGTTATAACTGTTAATTTCAGCAGCAATTATTGCTTCAGCTTTACTCTTTCCACCTGCTACTGCAATTTGATTTTTAATTTTTTTAATGTCATCATTTTTTATTCCAATAATTGAAGAAGAATATACTACTTCACCAGAAATATTAAAATAATGTCCAAATGCTTCACCAACAGCCACTGAATTCTCGTCAGAAAGTAATTCCGAGAGTGGTAAACCTCTTCTTCTGGCCATTTCATCTGCTCTTCCTATACCATTAATTAAGAAATCAGCATTTTGTATGTTTTCAAGTACTTCTTTAATACCTTGTTCGTTTACTATAGAACTTAGTACCTCATCACTTAAATTATCAGGTAAATGTAACAACTTATAGTTAGCACCAATTCTATTAGCAAATGAAGCAGCTAAAATGTTAGCTTGTGTTTCAACGTTTCTGCCAATGCCTCCACGAGCAGGAACTACAAGTACATTGTCGAAATCAGACCGTTTTGGTAAGTTGTCAACTACCTGTTTTATGGTAGAACCACCTGTTATTGCAATTATACTATTATTTTGTATTGCACTGCAAATAAATTTAGCGGCAACTCTGCCAAGCTCATTTTTTACTATCTTATCTTCTTCTAAATCTCCTGGTACAATTATTATGTTCTGAATTTTTAACTTTTCTTTGATGAAATCTTTAATTTCTGACAATCCTCTTACTTCATGGATATAATATTTTAGTTTATCAATTACTTCTTCACCTTCTGAAGTAATTGTCATTCCAGCTACATTGACATTAATCAAATTTTGTTTTTTCAGAAAGTCAATTTCAGTTCTAACTACTCTTTCTCCTATGGTAAGGCTGTTAGCTAATGTCCTTCTACCAATAGGTTGATTATAGTATATCACTCTTAGAATGTTATATCTTTTTTCTAATGTATCTAAAAGTTCAGGAACTAGTTGTTGCTGTATTTTTAAAATTTCCTGCAAAATAGTCACCCCTATGGTCTGTTTTTGTCCCATATGCATTATAATTGTCCCACCTATATTATAGATTACTTTACTCTATTTTTAAATAGAAATCAGAAAATTTTAGTAATAAAATTTTCTGATTAGAATCTCTTTCTTTTACTAGATGGCAAAATTCCTAGCTCTTCCCTATATTTTGCTACTGTTCTTCGTGCAATATTTGTTCCATTTCTATTTAGTAACTCACTTATTTTTTGATCAGACAAAGGTTGTTTTTTATCTTCTTTAGAAATTAAATCATTTATTGTTCTTTTAATTGTATTTGTAGATACATCAGCTACATCTTCTGTAGAAAGCCCCTTAGTAAATAAAGTCTTAATTTTAATTATTCCTGAGTTGGTACTTATATATTTTTCATTAATTGCTCTACTTACTGTGGATTCATGAACCCCTAGATAATCTGCTACATTCTTTAAAGTCATTGGTTTTAGATAATCGTCGCCCATATCAAAGTAATCTTTCTGCACTTCAATTATTTTTTCAAGAATCCTGTAAATAGTGCTTTTCCTCTTATCAATACTGTTTATTAAAAATATAGCGCTATTTATTTTATCCTTAACATAGTTTACCGTTTTTTTATCAATTTCATGCATAATAATGTCTTTATATAAAGTATTAATTTTTAACCTTGGTACCGCCTCATCATTCATAATAATTATATACTCATCATCAATTTTAGTTATGAAGGCGTCTGGCACAATGTATTCTATACTTTCACCTGTATAAAAGCCTCTAGCAGGCTTGGGTTCAAGTGATTTTATTATATCACATATATCTTGTACCTTTTCCAATGAAATCTTTAGCTGTTTTGAAATATGAGATAATTTATGCTCTCCAACATACTCTAAATAATTGTCTATTATGTAATAAATAATTTCATCAACTATGCCTTTTCTATTTAATTGGATTTTTAGACACTCTTTCAAATTCCTTGCACCAATACCTACAGGTTCAAGTGACTGTAATATTTTAAGGGCTTCTTCAGCAACACATAATTCAATGTTTAGCTCTGAGCAAATATCAATTAATTCGCATCCTAAATAACCCCTAGCATCAATGTTTTCTATTAGGTAACCACATATTCCTTTGTTTAATGTATTTATATTTATTTCTAAAATTTGCTCCTGCAAAAATTCTTTTAAAGATTTTGTATTTGAAATAAAATTTAGTGGAGAAAGATCCTCATCTTCTTGTTGATAACGATTACTTTCTTCTCCACGAGAGTCTAGATATTTAATTAAATCTTTATAATCAATTTTATTTCCACCTAAATCTAACTTATCTATTTCTGGTTCAACTTCCAGAACTGGATTTTCAAGCAATTCTTTATCAACATATTGTTGTAATTCAAAGGTAGGCATTTGAAGTAATTTTACTGAAAGTTGCATTTGCTGGGTCATTACTAACTTTTGTTCAATACTTAAGTTTAAACTATACTCCAATTTAATCTACCTCCCCCATAAAAATTGAAAATTGAAAATTGGAATTTTCAATTTTTGTTGTACTATTTCATTTTAGAATGAAATTTGATTTTTGTACATAGCAAATTGCATTATTTTGTACATAGCTATAAAAAGATTTAAAATTAATTAAGCCTTTCTTTTGTTATGAAAAGCTTAATTAATTACTGATTTTATTTAATTAATTATCTATTTCCTTTTTCATAAGGTACGCCATCAGCAGCAGGTGCTGAAGTCTTCCCTACAAAACCTGCTAATGCAAGCATAGTAATAACATAAGGGAACATAGCATAAACTTCTTGTGGTAAATTCAAACCAAAACTTTGAGCTTTTAATTGGAAGGCATCTGCAAATCCAAATAGTAAACATGCCCACATAGTTCCTTTAGGACTCCAGTTTCCAAATATCATAGCAGCTAAGGCTATAAATCCACGTCCTGAAACCATTCCTTCTCTGTACACTGGTGTTATTCCTATGGAAAGAGCTGCTCCACCAATACCTGCAAGGGCTCCTGATATCATTACACATAGATATCTCATTCCATAAACATTTATTCCTAAAGTATCTGCTGCTGCTGGATGTTCTCCTACAGCTCTAATTCTTAAGCCTAATCTTGTTTTATATAGTACATAGCTTGCAACAAACACTAATATTATTGCGAATATTACAAACCAATTCAATTGATCAAGTAAATCACCAACATAAGGTATATCTACTATAAACTTAGGTAACTTATATGGCATTGAGGTTACTGTGTCAGTCTGTCCGCCTTTATGAAATACTATTTTAATCATAAAAGCTACAAAGGCCGCTGAGAAAAGATTGATTGCTGTACCTGAAATAACTTGGTCTGCTCTCATGGTTATACTTAAAAAAGCATGAAGCAAAGATATCAATATTCCAGCGCCTATGGCGAATAGTATACCTATAAATGGACTATTGGTGTAGTAAGTTCCACATACTGCGAAAAATGCGCCCATGACCATAATTCCTTCAAGTCCTATATTTACAACGCCTGATTTTTCAGAAAACACGCCTCCAATACCTGCAAAGATAAGTGGAGTTGCCATTCTTAAGGTAGCTGCTATAAGAGCAATTATTACTGTACTACTAGGCATTAGTAATCACCTTCTTCTTTTTCTTTTCTTCTAAATACTTAACTATATAATCTGTTGCAATAAATATAATTATTACAGCCTGAATTATATACACTATTTCCTTCGGAATATCATTTAATTGAAGAATTTTTGAACTACTATTTAAAGTACCAAACAAAATTGCTGTGAAAATACATCCTATAGGATTACTCTTAGCAAGAAGAGCAACTGCAATACCATCTAGTCCATAGCCTGGAAGAGCACTAAAATCCTGAACTTGATGGGTAATTCCTGATACATGTATGGCTCCGCCTATACCTGCAATAGCGCCAGATAGTGCCATAGCCAGTACTGTGTTTTTAGCAATACTAATTCCACCATACTCTGCTCCATGAGGGTTTAAACCTACTGCTCTTATTTCGTAGCCCACTGTAGTTTTCCAAAGGAGCCAGTAAATAAAAATAGCAACTAATACAGCAATTATAATACCTATATTTGCTCTACTTAAATTATTAAATCTGTGTAAAGCTGCACTATTTTGAATTATTGGTGTAGCAGCCTTTCCACTTTCTCCAACACTTGTTCTTAAAACAAGATAATTTATAATATTCATTGCAATATAATTCATCATTATAGTATTAATTACTTCACTAGTACCCATCTTAGCTTTAAAGTATCCTGGAATTCCTCCCCAGATTGCTCCCGCCATCATTCCTCCTAAGATTACAAGTGGAATATGAATAAATGGGTTTAGTCCAGGAATAACACCTATAATACCTGCAGCCAGCATCCCCATCATAAACTGGCCTTCACTTCCGATATTGAACAAGCCAGATTTAAAGGCAATTGCATTTGCAACTCCTGTAAATATTAGTGGAGTGATATATTCTAAAGTGGTAAAGCCTTGTCTTCTTGATCCAAAGCTACCTTTCCAAATTACACTAAATAAATCATGTAGAGCTGAAAAATACTGTAAAGGAGAATAATGCTTTGCCCACATTACAAAGAATACTGAAACAAATAGTGACACTACTATTGCCAATATAGGATAAGCAACACTTCTTATTCCTTTTCTTAAAACATCCTTAACCTTCTTCAACCTTCTTCACCTCTTCCTTAATATCTTCTAAGCTACCTCCTGCCATAAGTATACCTAGTTTGTTTTCAGTAGCATCTTTTCTGTCCATAACAGCTACTATTTTCCCATCGTATATTACTGCTATTCTATCAGAAAGTGATAATATTTCATCTAGTTCTAAGGAAACTAGAAGTACAGCCTTTCCTCTATCACGCTCTTCAACTATTCTTTTATGGATGTACTCAATGGCTCCTACGTCAAGTCCTCTTGTGGGTTGTGATGCTATAAGCAAATCAGGATCTTTTGTAATCTCTCTAGCTACAATTAGCTTCTGTTGATTACCTCCAGATAGTGCTGACGCACTTACTTCATCATTTGGAGTTCTTATATCAAAATCCTGTATTAACTTCTGACAATGCTGCCTTATGGCTTTATAGTTCATAATTATTCCAGTAGAAAACTGCTTACTAGTATGTTCTCCTAGAATAGAATTTTCATATAAGGAATACTTTAAAATTAGTCCTCGTTTGTGTCTATCCTCTGGAATATTACTCATTCCATCTTTAATTATTTCCTTCGGTTTTTTCCCGAATATATTTTTTTCATTTAATGTTATTTTACCTGATAAAGGCTTTCTTAAACCTGTAAGAACTTCTACAAGCTCGCTCTGACCGTTACCATCAACACCTGCAATTCCTAGGATTTCTCCCGCATGAACTGTTAGATCAAGCTCCTTAACTACGTTTACTCCTCTATGATCTCTAGCTGTAAGCTTCTCAACTCTTAAGGTTTCTTTTCCTAGTGAAGCTTCTTTCTTTGAGATACTTAGGTTAACTTTTCTTCCTACCATTAGTTCTGCTAATTCATCTATTGATGTATCTTTGGTGTTAACCGTCCCTGTTATCTTTCCTCTTCTTAAAATGGTTACTCTATCACTCATGCTCATTACTTCTTTTAGCTTATGAGTAATTAAAATAACTGATTTCCCTTCTTTTTCTAAGTTTCTTATAATAATACCTAATTCTTTTATTTCTTGTGGTGTTAGAACAGCTGTTGGTTCATCTAGGATTAAAATCTTTGCTCCTCTGTAAAGAGCTTTTAAAATTTCTACCTTTTGCTGTTGCCCAACACTTATATCTTCAATAATGTCTTCAGGTTTGATTTCAAAACCATATTTTTCTGATATTTCCTTTACGTCTTTTATTGCTTTTTTCATATCTAGTTTGATACCTTTTGTAGGCTCTGATCCTAAAACTATGTTTTCTGCAACACTAAAATTATGAACTAGCATAAAATGTTGATGAACCATACCTATTCCTAATTTAATTGCATGATTAGGTCCAAGTATTTTTTCCAGTTTACCGTTTACATAAATTTCGCCTTTTTCTGGTTGGTATAAACCGTATAGAATGTTCATTAGGGTAGTTTTGCCTGCTCCGTTCTCACCTAAGAGTACATGAGTTTCTCCTTCTAAAAGTTCAAAATTCACATTCTCATTTGCGATTGTACCCGGGAAAATCTTGGTTATGTTCTTCATTTCTATTACTTTGTTCATATTTCTTCCCGACCTCCTATTATTAATTAAAAAGCCAACATAAATCTTTGTAAACAATCAAAGTTTATACTAATATTTTATTGCTATTAGTCGAAAAAAGCTAGATGCATTTACACATCTAGCTTTTATTCATAAATTAGCTATACTATTTAATATCAGTAGGAGCAACAAAGCTTGCTGCGTCTCCTTTTTTAGATGGAACTACAATTTTGCCTGATTTAATTGCATCAGAATACTTACTAACTAATGTTAAAACATCACTTGGAACATTATTCTTTGATGTTTCCGCAATGCCTACTCCATCTTCTTTTAAACCAAGTTCAACAACTTTTCCACCTTGGAAATTGTTGTTAACAATATCTTTAGAAACATTATAAGTAGCTGTATCTACTCTTTTAATCATTGATGTAAGAATTACAGATGAGTAAGCTGGTACTGTTAAAGACTGATCCATATCAACACCAATTGCCCATACTTTATTTCCTTTATCATTTGCTTCTTTAACTGCCTTGAACATTCCTTCGCCAACTCCACCAGCTGCATGGTATATTACGTCACATCCTTGATTAATAAGTGAAGTTGCTGCTTCATATCCTTTGTTTGTATCAGTAAAGTTTCCTGCATATATAACAGTTTTTCTGTCATTTAATCCTTTTGCTGCATCTGGATCTACAGATTTAACACCAGCAGCAAAACCAGTTTCAAACTTTTGAATCAATGGCATATCTATTCCACCAATAAATCCAATTTTATGTGATTTTGTCATCTTACCAGCAATTATTCCTACAAGATAAGATCCTTCATTCTCTTTAAATAGAATTGATTCAACATTACTAAGTTGAACTTGTGGATCTGCTTTTTGATCTACAACTGCTGCTGAGTCAATAATAGCAAATTTCTTCTCAGTATATTTTTTTGCTATGTTTTCCATAGCTGTTTCCATTTGAAATCCTACACCGAATACGATATCATTGCCATCACCAACAAGTGCATCTAAATTGGGTTCATAATCTTCCTTTACTTTAGATTCAATAGCTTTGTATTTAAATCCAAATTCACTCTGAGCTTTTTTAATTCCAGTATTTGCTGACTGATTAAATGATTTATCATTCAATCCACCTTGATCTGTTGAAAGACCAATCTTGATTTTGCTTCCTGCAGACTTAGTAGATGAGCTGCTACTGCTACTACTACCACATCCTACTGCTAATGTAGAAACAAGTGCAACTGATGTAATTAATGAAACTAGTTTCTTATTTTTCATTTTTTTACCCCCATAAATATATATTTTATATACATAAGTATATAACCAAAATTAATACTGGTTTCCAAAAATCATTAACTTCTTCCATATAAATATAAGCCTAACCGACATAAAAATCAATACAAATTTACGAATATACATTTTTCGACAATTTTATAATACGTTCTTATCCTTATTATAATTCCACACAAAAATGTTTTTATGCATAATTATTTTTTGTGACTATCATAATATTATACCCTGCACAATTTTACTTTTTCTGTTATTGCAGGCACATCTAAGATAACTTCCATTATTTCACAATAATCTTCATATATTATTGGGTCACATTCATCTTTTATTTCTTTCTCAAATATGTGATAAACAGGCACATCTATGGTAATTGTTGATAATGGGCCCACCTCTATAGGATTTACCATACTCATATTTTCTGCAAATTTTTTTGAAAATTCTGCATCAGCTATGCCTATAACTATTATTAATTTTTCAGTTCCAATTCTCTGTTTTATGCTGATAATTTTTTCTTGTAATTCATTTGAAATAAATCCATCTACCCTACAAGAATAGCATTCAGTTTCAGAAAAAATCACTTCAGCTCCAGCAGATTTTAAACATGCTTCAATTGCCGGTGCAGAAATTCCATCCTTATCACCAATAGCAATGATCTTTTTACCCTCTAACATATTTCCTTACCTTTCCAAGTCTATATATAAATTTAAGAAATTAATATTTATTATTTTATTCAATACTCGCTAAATATTGTTCAGCGCTAATTGCTGCAATAGCTCCATCTGAAGCAGCGGTTATAACTTGTCTTAAAGATTTTTCTCTAACATCACCTGCTGCAAACACACCTGAAATATCAGTATTCATCTCTTGATCAGTAATAATATATTTCCCATCACTCATGGCTAGTTTTCCATCAAAAACCTTTGAAAAAGGTACTAAACCAACAAAAACAAAAACGCCATCAGTTTTATACTCTGAGGTACTGCCATTATTAATATTCTTAATTTCAAGACCTTCTAAAACATTACTACCAATTGCAGCATCTACTACACTATTCCAAATGAAGTTTATTTTAGGATTGTTAAATGCCTTATCTTGAATTGACTTAGCCGCACGAAGCTCATTTCTTCTATGAATAACAGTAACTTTTTCAGCAAATTTAGTTAAATAGATTGCTTCAGAGATAGCAGAGTCTCCACCACCAATTACAGCTACCTCAAGATCTGTAAAAAAGTCTGCATCACAGGTAGCGCAATAAGAAACACCTTTACCTCTTAATTCCATCTCATTTTTGAAGCCACCAAGCTTAGGTGCTGCACCTGTGGCAACAATTACAGTTTTCCCGTGATATGTGTTCTTACTACCTTTTACTATTTTAATTTGAGAGTTAAAATCCACATCTATAATTTCTTCTTTTAGAAAAGTAGCTCCAAAAGTTTCTGCCTGCTCTTTCATTCTTTTAACTAAAGCTGGACCTGTAATATTCTCCTCTACTCCAGGATAATTATCTACTTCTTCTGTAGTAGCAATTTGTCCACCATACTTTTCTTTTTCGATGATAATAGTATCCATCTTTGCTCTGGCAGCATATAGTCCTGCTGATAGTCCTGCAGGTCCACCTCCAATTATTATACAATCATATATCTTCTCCATATTTCTCCTCCAGGTATTTTTATTTAGTTTACCTGTTTTCTACTATTTCATAGCAGGAAAGTCTATTTGTCTCAAAGCTTCATACGCGATTATAGAAACTGTGTTTGACAAGTTAAGAGACCTAGTTGAAGTATTTATCATAGGAACTCTAATACACCTATCTGGATCACTATCCCTTATTCTATCTGGAAGACCTGAAGACTCTCTTCCAAAAACTATAAAGTCATCCTGTTTAAATTTTACTTCATGGTAAAAATGTTTTGCCTTTGTAGTAGAAAAATAGAATGTAGAATCCTTATACTTCTCTCTCAATTCATCATAGGATTCATATATGCTAATATCTAGAAATGGCCAATAATCTAATCCCGCTCTTTTTAATTGCTTATCATCTAGGCTAAAACCTAATGGTTTTATCAAATGTAGCTTTGAATTTGTTAAGACACAAGTTCTTCCTATATTTCCTGTGTTTTGTGGAATTTCCGGTTCAAATAGTACAATATTTAAATTCAATTTTATTACCCCCATACAATTTTTAATATATTTAAAAAACTAATATCAATGTTACAAAACAAATTTTCGAATTACTTGTGCAACTCCATCCTCATTATTTGTACTTGAAATAAAATCAGATTGAGCTTTTACACTATCAATAGAATTTCCCATTGCTACCCCTAGACCTGCATAATTAATCATTGATAAATCATTTTCATTATCACCTATACATATAATTTCTTCTTTTTTTATACCATAATAATCTCCTAATAATTTTACAGCCTTACCTTTTGAAACTTCCTTATTCATAACCTCAAAGTTATTATAAAAGGAACTCTCAACTACTAATCCGCCTAAATTAAAAATCTCTTCTTTAGCTATTTTTATATTATCTAAATTCATATCTATTGCTATACATTTGAGTATTTCTTCTTTATACTCAAAAATCATTTTTTCTAAGTCTTTAACAACCTCAACTTTAAATTGTTCTTCTTTGCTGAGACTTTGATTCAGCTTCAAATAGCTTTCTGAAGAAAATGATATCTTGCCAGTAAAAACCGTATCACTTGAATTAAAATGAGGATTAATATTGTATTTTTTTAGTATCTCTACTACTTTAAATGAGTTTTCAACTCCTAGTGGACATTTATATAAAATATTATTGCTCTGCTGTTCCCTAATATATGCTCCATTGGACGCAATAATAGGTGTATTTACTCCTAACCCTTGCGCATAATATTTCGCAAAGGTAAATAATCTTCCTGTACAAAATACAATTACTACTCCATTGTCTATTGCATTTTTAATGGCAATCCTATTCTCTAAGCTTATTTCTTTATTATCATTTAATAAAGTTCCATCCATATCTGTGCAAATTAACTTATAGCTCATCTAACCGCATCCCTTCAAACAAACGCGAATACTATCCCTAATTACTTTTGAAATAAGTACTTAACAATACCATTAGAAATATTAGTAGCGAGATTATTGAGCACCTGGTCTTTTAATAATTTTTCTCTATCACCATCATTTAAGATATATCCACATTCAACAAGAGCACTAGGCATTAGTGTTCTATTTAAAACGTAGAGGTCCGTCCTTCTAACAGTTCCCATGTTTTTCCATTGATCGTTTTTAAGAACCTCGCTTTCAACAGATTGAGCAAGCTTTGTTCTCTCATTCTTTTGAAAATCGTTAGGATAATTATAATAGGTTCCTATTCCATTATATTCTTTGCGATCACCAGAATTAATATGAACAGAAATAAATAAATCTGCCTTTTGATCATTTGCAAATGTTGTTGCCTTTTTAAAATCAAGACCATCATCTACTTTTCTTGTATAAATAGGCTCACAACCATTAAATCTTAGATGATCCTCCATAAGCAAAGAAATTTTAAGAGTTAAGTCTTTTTCGTAGATTTTTCCATAGCTTGCTCCTTTATCAATTCCACCATGTCCAGGATTTACAACCACCTTATATTTATACGGCTGTTCTTTTTTACTAATAAACACAATTACATTTTTTTTATTACTTTTGTCTACATGAATGTAATTTTCTTTTTCATATAATTTCTTGAAATTTATCATTACATCTTCATTATTTACTTTAGCTTTAACTTGAGATAAATCAACCTGCCCATTACTATTGATATTAAAATTAGCTACATCTGATTTTTTTAGGGTTAAAGTTAAGTCGCTCTTATTATCACTATATATAATATCTTTAACATCGTCCAAACAATTAATTGTATATTTTTTGAAAAACTCATTTTCTTCTAAATTAATACTTCCTGCCTTATTCATAGAAATTACAGCAACGGAAACAGGCTTTTTTTCTGCTTTATCTTGATTTTTAACAAATAATGAGCTAATAACTAATAAGATTACTATAATCATAGAATAATGTATTATTTTTTTCTTTAAACCTATATTCACTTCTCTCACCTTTTTCATAAGCATATAATATATAAAAAATCAGTCACAAAAGTAACTGATTCTAATTATTATTAATTATATCACATAATATGTAGTATTTTCAAACTATACAAAAAATAAGCAAATTATACTTCATTTAAAAACAAAATATACTAAGTAAATACCTACCATTTATCTATATCAATATACAACCATACATATTTTGTAGATTATTCTTATTTGTAATCCATCTATTCCATTCCTAATTCCTATGTATCTAAACTAATCTACATTATCATGAACGAAAATCTAAAACAACTTAAAATGATGCAATATTGTAGATACGTTTACACAAGTAGGTACTTTTACATTTATATTAGTTGGCACTATTACATTTGTTGGCACCGTTACAATAACATTCACTGGAACAGTTACATTTGTTGGCACTGTTACTTTTATTACATTACCAGAACCAATCCATATTAAACTTCCATTGCAACCTGCATTAATTCTTTCTAGTTCTAATTCATCTAAAACTTCTAAATTTGACTCTAAATTCATATTAGTATCCTCCCTTATTTTTGTTATCTTCTCCATAATTTACAAAATATGTATATTGTTAAATATTATGTTACTATATTGACACCACTTATGTAAATAATAAATTTAATACAAATTATTGTTTAGAACTGAAAATATCTACAAAATATCAATCAAATTTTTGAAATTTCTGTTGCAATAAAAAAGTAATTAGAACTTAAAGTATTAATATGCACCATTTTAAATAATATTGCTTATACTAATAAAAGAACAATATTAATAGTTATGCAATATTATATTAAACATTGAATTTAATGCAATTATGGTATATATTATAAATATACCATTTAATTACATTTATAATATGTGAATGGTATTTTCATAACAGATTAAGCCTCCCTTTTTATGGGAGACCACAGGAGTATAAATATGGGGAGGTGAGAATTAATGTCGGAAAGTATCCAGATGATCATGCTGTTTTGTATAACAACTATAGCAGTTCTTGGAATAATTTCCGCAGTAGTATATTTCTCAAGAGATAATATAAGTTTCAATATAAAAGCCCATGCTAAGTTTCCGAACCATTCCGAAACAGAATTTGGCATTGAAGTGCATAAAGATGAAAAAAAAATAAAATAGGTAGTTTGGCATACTACCTATTTTAATTAATAATATTCTCAGTCTGTTATGTCCTGTGGTATCCCTCTTAAATTAAAGGAACAACCAATTATATTCTATGCACTTGTAGAATAAAATGTGCATAGTTTATAAAAAATCCATACTGATATTTTAAAACAACCTTTACTCGTATACTGAAAAAATAAACAACCTATACTTATTTTTATATTAAGTATAGGTTATTTATTTTCTTGATAACTATTTGTTTTACTTCATCTAATTTATTTAATGTACCTTACTATACTTCCTCTGTCTTTTTAAAGAATATTAAAAGTTAGCCATTAATGAAGAAATTGAAATTGGAACTATTGCAGGAATTTTTATACAAGTATCTACATTTTTAAATTGTAAGCCAAAGCCTGCAGAAGATAAAGTAGGAACAAGTAAAACTGCTTTAGCAGGGATTGGAATGTATCCAGGAACAAATACTGGTAATTGACCTAATAACCCCATAATATCTGTTAATGATCCTCCATTAATTTGTTCTAGTTGCAATGAATCTAAATTTTCGAATTTCATTTTACATACCACCTTTTCAAATATTTTTACTACACTTAGTAACACAAAAATAAAAATAAAAATATATAGCTTAAAAACTTAATTTAATACGAGTACTTACACTTATATGTATTATTAAGATGCTTGTCCTTTGTCGAAATATTTAAGTACAAATTCTTTTTGTTTTTTCAAGATATATTACTTGAAAACTTAAATTATTTTTTAAGAATGATTAAATAATTCAACTTTACTTTTATATTCTAAAAATAAAATGGTTTTCAATATCAGACAAAGCTTTAAGACTATTTTTTTAACTATAATTGCTATACATAAGTAGTTTATTATTACAATGAATATTTATTTCTGGTAAAATTTGAATATTCATTGTAATAAAATGTTACTATATTATTACATTTATGTAAATGATAACATGTATACAAATTCATCTATATTATGGTTATTCTTTACATATTATATAACAACAAATGTCACTAACATTATATATATACACATTTATGTAAAATTTGAAGGCAACTATTTGCATCTTTCTAATACCCATTATACCTTTTTAATTAATACATTAAATAAACAATTAAGATGTACTATGCTTAATTATTATATACATATTTTGTAATTTATGGACATTTATATAAATATATGTTAATATATCCACAATGATATCTATATTTTATTTTCAAGGATAAACCTATTACAAATTTAATAAAGGAGTGACAAATTTAATGTTGTTTTCAAAAAAATATGTATGTATTAATCAACATGATATTAAAGACTGTGGCTGTGCTTGTCTAGCTACCATCTCAAAGCAATATGGTCTAAATATTCCAATCTCTAAAATTAGAGAATCCTCAGGCACCGACAAACAAGGTACTAGTGCATATGGATTAATTAAAGCTGCAGAAAAATTAGGCTTTTCTGCAAAAGGTGTTAAAGTCAAAGAACAGGAAGATATATTCTCTGAATTTCCACTCCCTGCAATTGCTCATGTTGTTGTGGACGGTTCACTCCAACACTATGTTGTTATTCATAAAATATCAAAAAAGAAATCCTAATAGCTGATCCTGGTAAAGGAATCGTAAAATATGCACCAGAAGATTTCTTTAAAATATGGACAGGCATACTACTTATTATGACTCCAACAGCTCAATTTATTAAAGGAGATGAAACAAAAGGCCTATTTCAAAGGTTTCTATGCCTGTTAAAACCTGAAAAAAAGCTTCTCATTAATATTTTCTTTGCATCAATTGTAATTACCATTCTTGGAATACTATCAGCTTTTTATTTTAAATTTTTGATGGATGACATACTACCAAATAACTTAAATAAATCACTACAAATTATTTCAATTGGAGTAATAATTCTATGCCTATTTAAAATCTTACTTGATGCATTTAGAACTCAGTTACTATTACATCTAAGTCGTAATATGGATATACCTCTAATGCTAGGCTATTATGATCATGTAATAAATCTACCAATGAATTTTTTTGGAACCAGAGAAGTTGGTGAAATAATTTCAAGATTTAACGATGCTTCAAAAATTAGAGATGCTATTTCAAGTGTTACATTAACAATGATGATAGATTCTCTAATGGTTGTGATAGGCGGAATTATTCTATGCAATGTTAACAGACTTCTGTTCTGTTTAACTATAATTCCTGTTGTATTCTATATAATTATTGTTTGGATATTTAACAAACCTCTTGAAAAGATTAGTAGACAAACAATGGAGGATAATGCTAAATTAACTTCTTACTTGGTGCAATCTTTAAATGGTATAGAAACAGTTAAAGCTTTCAACGGTGAACGTAAAGCAAATCTTGAAACAGAGAAGAAATTCGTTAAGTTAATTAAGAGTGTATTTAAAAATGGATGGATAAACAATCTTCAAGGTTCAATAAAAGGAACTATAAAATCTGTTTTCGGAATTGTAATCTTATGGGTTGGAACCTCCCAAGTTTTAAGTGGAAATCTTTCTATTGGTCAAATGCTTACCTTTAATGCATTACTAGCTTATTTTTTAGATCCAATTGAACATATAATAAACCTCCAACCAATGCTTCAAACTGCTATTGTTGCTGCAGATAGATTAGGTGAAATCCTTGATCTTGAACTTGAAAAGTCTGCTGACGAGGAAAATAAAATTAATCCAACCACTTTAAGAGGCTTAATTGAAATAAAAGACATTGATTTTAGATATGGTAAAAGGCAACTTGTTTTGAAAAATATTAATATGAATATAGCCCAAGGTGAAAAAGTAGCATTTGTTGGTGAAAGCGGTTCAGGTAAAACTACTTTATCTAAGCTACTTATGAATTTTTATCAATGCGAAAAAGGAGAAATAATAATTAATGGATACAATATTAAGGATATAAATATTGAAACATTAAGAGATAAAATTGCATATATATCTCAAGATATATTCTTCTTTAGTGGAAGCATAAAAGAAAATCTAAGTTTTGGTAATAATGACTTAGATTTTGAAGAAATAGTTGATGCCTGTAAAAAAGCACAACTTCATGATTTTATTAATTCATTACCTTTAAGATATGATACCTTGCTAGAAGAAAATGCATCCAATCTTTCAGGAGGACAGAAACAAAGATTAGCTATAGCTAGAGTGATACTAAGAAAGCCGGAGATTCTTATAATGGATGAGGCTACTAGTAATCTTGATTCTATAACTGAAAAAGCTATAGAAAAGACAATTAATGAACTAAGCAAAGACATTACAACAATAATAATTGCACACAGGCTAAGTACAATACTAAGATGTAATAACATATATGTTATTGATAATGGGTCTATTCTTGAAAGTGGAAGCCATGAAGAACTAATCAAGAAAAAAGGTTCTTATTATAATCTTTGGAAAGAGCAACTGCCTGGCTATGATATTAATGAAGAAACTAATGCAGAAGTTGCATTATCTACTAAATTAGGAGGTGCTTTTTAAATGAGATACTCCATACAAAATCTAGATGAAATTACTGATAGTAGAGAAGTATTAGCCGCAAAACCTCATCCTTTCACTATAATATTCATATATATTACTATTGCAATTTTATTTTCAGCTATTGTTTGGGCTTATTTTAGTGATAAAGAAATTGTAGTGAATGCCAACGGAGTTGTGAGACCAGAAAAAGGAGTTACTAAAATATCTAATAAGGCTACTGGTAAGATAGTTACAGTAAATTATAAAGATGGAGATACTGTAAAAGAAGGACAAGTACTTTATACAATAGAACATGAGAGCCTTGATTTACAAAAAACTGTTTACGAAACAAATCTTAAAAATCTAAATGATGAATTAAACAATTTAACTAAATTCAAAGAAAGTATTGCAAGTGGTAAAAATCTGTTTGATGAAAAGATAGACACCGAGAAAAATTATTATAATAAATTTAATAAATTTCAGCAAGATAGCAGCAATATAACTAATCAATTAAAATCTACTCAAGTTCAAATTCAAGATTTGAGGAATACACTGTCAAATTATACACTACTACAAAAATCTGTAAATGATAATTGTAATAACTTTAATGAGAGTAGTTCATTTTACAATCAATATTTAGATTATCAAATGAGTTTAAAACAATACCAAAGTAAAATTGACCAAGCTCAAAGTGCTCTAAATACAGTAAAAAGTACTGCCAATGTTCAACAAAGCCAAATTGACTCTGCAAATTCAGTTCTTGAAGGTTGTAATCAGGACTTAGATAAATACAAAAACCAATATGCATCTAGCATTAAATCTAACATTGAACAAAGTCAACAAAAACTTACTGAGTTACAAAGCAGCCCCACTATTGCACAAGAAAATAGCAATCAATATACTACAAAAGATGCCTACAAACTGGATACTACAATACAAACTGAAGACAGTATAAAATCTACTAAAGCTAAAATAGATGAAGCTAATGCAAATATAAAAAATTTAAATATTAGCATTAATGATTGTATTGTTAAGGCAGATAATGATGGTGTTATAAATTCATTAACAAAAATAAATATAGGTGATCTTTTACAAGGTGGATCAGAAATTGCAACAATTCTTCCTAAGAAAGTCTCCAATTTTGCTGTAGATGTATATATTAACAACAAAGACATTGGAAATATAGAAAATGGTCAAAAAATAAATTTAAACCTACAAGCCCTGCCTTATAAGGAGTATGGAAGTGTAAAAACTAAAATTCAGGATATAAGTTCGGATAGCAAAGCTAGTAGTAAAGGTGCTAGTTATTATTCCGCATTGGCAAATATAGATAAAAAATATTTATATAGTCACAAAGGTAAAAAAGCAGAAATAAAGTCAGGAATGGTTTGTAATATAGAGATAGTTTCTCATAAAGAGAAAATGCTTTATTATCTACTTGAAAAGCTAGATTTGAAAAATTAGAAAATGAAGGCTATCAGCAAAAATGCTGATAGCCTTATATTATATATTGGTGCAGAAGATGGGACTTGAACCCACACGTGATTAAACACTGGCTTCTGAGACCAGCCTGTCTGCCAATTCCAGCACTCCTGCGAAAATATCTGAGTATAATTTTATCACAAATAAAGTTCAAAATAAATATAGTTTAAAAATATAAATATTTTTTTGTTAAGTACTGTATTTCACTACTATTTACTTTTATGTATGCTTCTATCTGCTGATACACTAATATTCTATCAAAATCATCTGCAGGGTTTTTACCATAATATTCTTGGTAGGCTGCCTCAACTAATTCACAAACCATCTTTTTTAACTGTGGGTCACAAATAGTTTTAGCATACTCTAGTTCTCCTAGATTATTAGGCTTAACTATACCAACAACCGCTAATCTCTTAATACAATGTTTATAAAAAGGAATAAAACTGCTTTCTTTTAAAATGCACTTTGTTTTTGAAAGAGCAAAAAATATTTTAGAAATAGTTAATATAATCAGTAATATTAGGATTAGAATTATTACTTTTATTATTGGAATATTTTTTTTGTTGGTTTTTACTTGGGTATCTTTGCTCAAAGTATTACTCTCAGGATCTTTTTTTGTTTTACTTTCTGACGGGGTATTTACAACTGGCTTATTAGCTGAAGCATTTGAATTTCTAGGTTCCTCATTTACTAATGTTGTAGTGTCTGCAGGTGTTGCCTCAAGTCTAGTCCATATACTTGTATCTGGATCAGTTAAAATTTCACACCATGCATGAGCTTCTTTATTTGTAACCTTATAAAGATTTTCTTGATCTTTATCATCTCCCATTTTAAATCCTTCTACATATCTTGCAGGTATTCCCTCCATTCTACAAAGCATGGTTGCTGCAGTAGCAAAGTAGACGCAGTACCCCTTTTTTTCTGTAAATAGAAAGTAATCCACAAAATCTTCATTATTAGGAACTATGGAAACATTCGTAGTATACTTATAGTTTTGATCAAGATAAGTTTTAATTTTTGATACTTGCTCATAGTGGTTTTTACAACTGCTGGTAATATTTTTCAGTAAATCTTTTGTTCTTTGAGTTATTGTATTTGGCACTTGCAAATAGTCCACGTAATATGGTTCATAATTATAAATATCCATGGGATTTAAATCTTTCTTTAACCAAGGAATATTGGAACAACTTTCAAACTCTTCTAATTGAGTATTTGAATAATAATCAACTTCATATTTTTTATTATTTGATAAGTCACATTTAAAAGTTAGCGCATTATTGTAGAAAACATTTCCCTTATCCAAATTAACTTTATAAGAAAAAGCAGGTGCAAAAATTGTAGATATCTTAGAATGTTCAGAGTAAACAACTAAAGATTTCTTGTTTGTCATAAAATCAAATGAAGAGCCAACTATATTATCTGTTGCATTATCTATTAGGTTATAATTATCGTGATTTCTAGTCCAAACAAAGCCATTATAGTTATCCTGAACTGATCCTCTTAAATACATAGGTTTTTCTGCTTTTACTCTTAAAACCAAATCGTCATTTATGTCTATAGGTCCACCAAGTCTTTTGCTATTATTAGTATATCCTGACTCTTCCAATCCATACTGCATTTTATCCATGTTATTATTGTTTCCAGAAGAATAATTTCCAATAAATTTTTCACTTATAGATTTATTGTATTTACCTTTAAAGTTTTGTGGTAGTATCGTTGTTATTTCACAAATTAAAAATGCAGGTATTAAAGCAAAAACAAAAATGGATTGGGAATGCAAATGTATTTTAGCATCTAATTTCTCCATTCTTTTTATTGATTTAAATGAATAATTTACTCCAAATGTTATTATGAGAAGAAATATAGCTCTAAATAAGTTTTCCTTAATAGCTTTATGAAAGCCTAGTGACCAAAATATAATTAATATAGCTAACATATAAATTATAATTGGACTTGTAAATCCTTTATTAGCCATAATTAAAAAGAAAAATATTAAAATAGGGATTGCTAAAATGAAAAAAATTTTAAATTGTGCAAAATTTGTTACCAACCGATTATTAACTTCATCGCGTAATATATTAGAGTTTGAAACACATTGATTATACAAATTTATTGCTACTCCAGAATAGAAAATACATATTAATATAATAGTTATAAATATACTTAAAAACAAAATCTTGTTCATTGGCTTTTCAAAAATATAATTAAAGACAAAATATAGAAGGACGCATACTAATGAAATTCCAAATAGAAGTACGTAGTTAAAATTTTTAATGGTATAGCAGTGAGCCACAATACTAAATGAAAACATAATATTAATTAGTAAGATAACTATGTATATGCTGTTTTTCTTGAAAATATTCATATATTGCCACCTATTCTTCCTCACTGATTATAGCCTTTTCGCATTTAATAAGGTCTAATCCTTTACGTTTAGTTTCATTACTGAATTCCAAATTATCTTCAATACAATAAAAAATAGAAATTTTAAAGCCTTCACTTAAAAGTGTATCAATCTCATTTTTTAAGGATTCATCAATCCTTATTGTTATTATTCCAATCCAACTACCTGACTCAAATACTTTTGTTTTAGAATTTAATAGAGCAGTCAAATTACTAGTGCCTCTGCTTTTATGCTCTAAAAAATACCCCATCAAAAAATTCAATTCATCTTTGTTTTCTATATGAAAATATTCTTCTTCTATATTATTGATAAACAAGTTAACTTTAATATTTTTATTTTGAAGATGATTAATTAATGATGCGCAGAAATCGATCATTTGCTCTTCAATAATTCCAGGGTATTCTTCCATTACTTCTTGATTCACCATATTTAAAAATATATTTAAATCTTTTGAAATTACTTCAGAAAAATTTTTTACATAAAGCTCATTATGTTTTGCACTTAACTTCCAATTAATTCGCTTTAAACTATCTCCAGGTATGTACTTTCTATAATCCCTAACTTCAGTTGAGTTATCTATTATTGCAAGATTTCTATTAGAACTTTGATAAATATTTCTTATATCAAAATATTTTTCATCAATTATATAGACCTTGGGATACACTTTAATAGAATTATTACCTTGAAAACTTTTTCTTGCTTCAATTATAGAAAACAAATCTGAGAAAACAACTTTAGTGTCGCTAAAATCATATATGCCTCGTATATTGAACTTAAACTGATTTAATATCACCTTTCTATTTCTCGGATTTAAAACAATGATGTCTCCTCCATAATTTTTTTTAATGTTTTTAATTTCTGTGTTACTTATAAATATGTAAGCGGCCGGAACTAAACTGAAGGAATTCACGATTGTATGGAAATTAATTTCATCCCCGATACTATACATATCCCTTTCTACTTTTATTTCTATTTTCATTGTTTTCCATTGAATTAAAATTTGAAGCATACCAAATAAAAATACTAACAAAGTAGCATAAAAAATAGAATATGCTAAATTTCCGCCACCTAAAAAAGCATAAATACTTGTAGCTACTGTAAAGAAAATAAATGCTACTTTAATTCTTACCATTTTAACTCACCTTAGGCATTTGAATGTACTTTACTATTTCAATGATAATGCTTTCAGTTGTATAATTATTTGAACGAGCAAAAGAAGTTAATGTAATCCTATGGCTTAATACAGATATAATATTTTCTTTAACATCTTCAGGAATTACATAGTCTCTTCCCTTTATTAAAGCTGTAGCTTGTGCTACCCGTAATAAAGCTAATGAGGCTCTAATGCTTCCGCCAAGAACTATTCGTTTATTATTTCTGGTGGCATCCATTATATTAACAATATATTCGTTAATTTCTTTTGAAACAAACACTTCTCTGCAGCTTTTTTGTAGATTAATTATGTCCTCAATTTCAGCCACACTTTTAATACTATCAAGAGGTTCCTGGTTTCTATAAATTTCCAATATTTTCGTTTCAAAATCCTTGTTGGGATATCCTATACTTACTTTTAACATAAATCTATCAAGTTCTGCTTCTGGAAGAATAAATGTTCCCTCTAATTCAATGGGATTCTGAGTAGCCATAACAATAAAGGGTTCTGAAAGCTTATGCGTAATATTCCCCTCTGTAACTTGTTTTTCTTCCATTACTTCAAGAAGTGCTGCTTGAGTTTTAGGTGAAGTTCTATTAATTTCATCTGCTAATAGAATATTGGTAAATATAGGCCCTTTTTTAAATTCAAACTCAAATGTTCTAGGATTGTAAATAGAAACACCTGTAACATCTGATGGTAACAAATCTGGAGTAAACTGAATTCTATTTTGGCTAAGATTTAATGATTTTGCTAAGGCTTTAACTAGTGTAGTTTTTCCTACTCCTGGCACGTCTTCAATTAGAATATGTCCACCAGCAATAATACCTTTCATAATATTAACAATTTCACTTCTCTTGCCTATAATAACTTTATCTACATTCTCTATTATGTTACAAATTAACTCATCATTTTTCATATTCATATCCACCTTTTCAAAAAAAATCAAAATGCTAACTAAAAAATAGAACCTGCTCAAATGCAGGTTCTAAGCTTAACTTTTCTTTGTTCCTCTGAGAATTACCTCATCAACTGGTTGATAAAAATCATCTGCAACTTGCTTATGTTCAATAAGTTTTCCATTTTCATAAGTGTCTTTATATGCTTTTGCTTTTATACCAACTGAAGAATATTGCTCAACAGGATTCTGTCCTTCAGGTAGTGTAGGATCATCCTTATATTTTACACCTGGTTCAATCCTTGCATACACTTCATTTACCAGATTGTAAGTTTTGCTTAGTAAACTAGAGTTTGAATATACATTAAAGTAAATATTATTATTTTCTACAAAACCTTGTATGTAAACAGGGAAACTCAAAGTATTAGTAAATTTATAATCCAAATTACCCCAGTCAACTGTGGCATCCATAGCCGGTCCCATATAATGGGATGGTAATGTATGAGGATGTCTTTCTGTTGCTTCAATGCCAGATCTAATCACAGCATTATATAAGGTAGTTGATACCTGACAGATTCCTCCACCGTAGTCCTCATCTACTTTTGTGCCCACTATTACAGGTGCTTTTTGATAACCTCTTTCAGCTGTTCTTTGTCCAACGATTTCATTAAAGCTAAAACTCTGACCTGGCATAATTAGTTTGTTATTAATGCTTTTTGTTGCCATTCCAATATTAGTTACTCTTGCATTAGATGAACCACTATAATCAGTATTAAACCCAGATATTTTAGTATCTATTGTTTGAAGTTTCTCTTTAGTGATATTAGCCGCCGTTGTTTCAAAGGGCGCATCAATAGCTATATTAGGTGAATTAACATCTCCATTAATTTTGCTTAATAAATCATTTTCAAGTTTAGTATCTAATAATTTCATACCACTTGTATCAGGTACAACTTGAAATTTTCCATTTACTAAGGAAAACTTCCCATCTACAGCATTCTTCTCACATTCTTTTTTTATAGTCGCAATCAATTCCTTAATTGGCTTAGGATCATAAACAAATTTCAATTCTAATTTAGTGTCTTTAGGATTGTTAATTGTTTTATATTTATTGAGAATATTGCCACTTTTCCCATAATCATAAGCTTTCTTAGCTACTTCATCAATATTATACCTAGCATTTAATTTTGAATAATCTAATGAATATGCTTTATCTGGTGTCTTAATATTTAAATTTTTCTTTAAAATTGCATTACCATATTTTTGTGTTATTAATTCTTTTGTTTCTGCAAGGGTTTTTCCTGAAACATCTATATCATTAATTGTAACGCCTGGATAAACACGGTTTGTCCATTTATTTGTATCATGATAAACATATCCAAAAAAACCAACTGTACCAAAAACTATTATTGAAGATAAAACTATAAGTACAATAATTTTCTTTTCCATTATCATTTTCGTTAATTTCATGATTCTCCTCCTTTCCACATGTGTATTAATTATACTACAAAAATACTTACTTTTATATACATTTATTATGAGCTTTCGCTTTTCTATTTGTATCAATTATTATTCCCCTTTTACATACAAAAAAAACGCTATTTGTGTTAGTATAAAATGACGGAGGTGTAAGATGATGTATGATCAAATGAAACTTAAATACTATTTAAAAACCCTACTTAATATTTCAAGTCCTACTGGATACACTGAAAATATAATGAATCATATTAAACAAGAGCTTACTGCGAGAAATGTATTCTTTAATGAAACAAATAAAGGTGCTTTAATTATAACTATAAAAGGTCAAAATGATATTTATCAAAGAACCTTTTCAGCTCATGTCGACACTCTTGGAGGAATGGTAAAAAGTATTAAACCTAATGGCGCCCTTTCTATAGTTCCTATTGGAAGTTTCTTAATGAATACTATAGACGGTGAAAACTGTACAATAACTACTTTTGAAAATATAACTTATACTGGTACAGCTCAGGCTACAAAACCTTCTGTTCACATTTCTGGAGATGAGGCTAAAACACTGCAAAGAATTCCTGAAAACATGGAAATTATTTTAGATGAAAAAGTATTTTCCAAGGAGGATGTTGAAAAGCTGGGGATAAATGTTGGTGATTTTATATGCTTTGATACCAGGACTCAAATTACACAAAATGGTTTTATTAAAAGTAGGTACTTAGATGACAAGGCTAGTGTAGCTATCTTGTTATATGTAATAAACTATCTAATTAAAAACAAAATACAATTGCCCTATACTACAAATTTTTTCATTAGTAATTATGAAGAGGTTGGTCATGGTGCCTGTGCAAGCTTGCCTATTGATACAAAAGAGTTTATTGCTGTTGATATGGGTGCTCCTGGACTTGATCAGAATTCATCAGAATACTCTACTTGTATATGTGCAAAAGATTCTTCCGGTCCCTATGACTATTCTTTAAGAAAAAAGCTTGTAGATACTTGTAGAAAAAATAATATTCCTCACAAAATTGATATTTACCCACACTATTCTTCAGATGCAATTGCAGCCTTAAGTGCTGGTTGGGATATTAGGACTGGATTAATTGGTCCTGGAGTTTTTGCTTCGCATGCATACGAAAGAACTCATATGGATTCTATAATTGCCACAGTAGATTTGATTATTAAGTATTGTATGGAATTATAGATATTTTATTCAAAAATAGGGACAGACCTACATTGGTCTGTCCCTATTCTACAGATTAACTTCACAATTAAAAAACCTGCTAGCTAAAACTATTTGATTTTATAAAATTTGCATACACTGTTTATACCACATTCATCGCACATAGGCTTTATTGCTTTGCAAGTTCTTCTTCCATGAAAAATTAAAGTATGATGGGTTTTAATCCACTTATCTTTTGATACATTTTTCATAAGTTGATTTTCTACTGCTAAAACATCCTTACCTTCTGACAAACCTATTCTATTTGCAACCCTAAAAACATGTGTATCAACTGCAAAAGCAGGTACATTAAAAGCATTACTTAGCACCACATTAGCTGTTTTTCTGCCAACACCGTCTAAAGATATCAATTCCTCCATGTTGCTTGGAACTTCACTATTAAAATTTTCTACTAAGGAATTACAAAGTGATAAAATATGCTTAGCTTTACTTTTATATAATCCTATTTCCTTTATTTTCACTTCTAACTCTTCCTGGTTCATGCTCAAAAAATCTTTTGGTTCCTTGTATTCTGTGAATAGTTTTTCAGTAACTTGATTCACTTTTTTATCTGTTGTTTGAGCTGAAAGTACTGTTGCGATTAAAAGTTCAAAGGAATTAGAATGTTTTAGTTCACATTCTGCATGGGGATACATATGGTATAATTTGTTCAATACAAGTTCTATTTCCTTTTTATTAAGCATAATTAAATTCTCCTACTAAATTAATCCCATTCTCTTACCTACAACTTCATATGCTCTTAAAGCCTCATTTAGCATTTCTTCATTATGTGCTGCAGTTGGCATATTCCTTATACGTCCAAATCCAATGGGCACAACAGGATATGATAAAAATTTTACATAAACACCTTCATTAAATAATTCTCTACTAAATTGCTCAGTTACTTTTTCATTTCCTATCAGGATTGGTGTGATAGGTGTCTCACTATGTCCTATATCGTATCCAAGTTTTTTCAACTCTCGCTTTAAGTATCTACCATTATGCCAAAGTTTATCTATTAATTCTGTGTTTTCATTTAAAATATTAATAGCCTCTATACATGCTCCAGCTGCTCCGGGAGTCATTGCAGTTGAAAAAAGAAATGGTGTGCCTCTAACTTTTAGCCAGTCAATTAAATCCTTTGATCCTGCTACATATCCTCCAACTACTCCTATCGCTTTTGATAGAGTTCCTATTTGGAAATCAATTTTGCCTACTAAATCATGATGAGCTGCAGAACCACTTCCATTTTGTCCTAAAACACCGGATGCATGTGCATCATCTACATATGTAATAAGCTCAAATTCTTCTGCAATTTCAACAATGTCTTGAAGCTTAGCAATATCTCCATCCATTGAGAAAACTCCATCTGTAATAACCATTATTTTATCATAAATTCCGCTTGCCTTAGCTTCTTTAGCTTTTCGTCTTAAATCTTTCATATCTGAATGTTTATAGGTAGTTATTTTCGAACCTGAAAGTAAGCATCCATGAATTATTGAAGAGTGATTTAACTCATCAGAAAGTATTAAATCATTGTTTCCCATAATTGCAGCTATTGCTCCAATATTACAGTTAAATCCCGATTGAAATGTTATTACAGCTTCTGTATGTTTTAATTCAGCTAATTTTTTTTCAAGTTCGTCATGAATATCTAAGGTACCATTTATAACTCTAACTCCACCAGCGCCAACTCCATATTTTTTTGTAGCTTGTATAGTTGCTTCAATAAGTCTTGAGTCATTAGCTAGTCCAAGATAATTACTTGAAGAAAGATTAACTAGCTTTTTACCTTCAATATTGATTACAGGTCCATTTGCTCCTTCGACTATATTAACCATATTATATAACCCATTTTCTCTTACGTCCTTTAGGTTTTCATCTAAATACTTTTGCAACGCCTTGCCGCTCATGTAAATACCTCCTAAATTATTATGTAATCAATGCGAAAATCTTATATCTATACCCACAAGACATTTAATAATAATTAATAGCAATATTTTTTACCTATCCTAATTGTACCTCGTATATCACAACTATTAAAGACATCTTTCGATTTATAATTATTAATTTTTAATAAACAAAAATGAGCTTTAAATTTCTTTAAAGCGGCTATTCTTTATATACACCACGGTATTTTTCAGGCAACAAATCTGCTACAGATTTCATAACGTATTTCATGGTTCTATCTTCATATTCATGCCTATCCTCTTCCTTAGTTTTAGGAATAATGTCTATAGGCTTTCCAATTTTAACATTAACTTTTGCGTTTTGAAATTTTTCCTTTTCCATTCCTGAATCATCAATTGGTAAAAGATTTTCTGTTCCACAAATACCTATAGGAACTATCTTTGCTTTAGTAAGTTTTTGAATTAATAAAACTCCCCTTTTTGCTTCCATCATTTCACCATTTCTGCTTCTCGTTCCTTCTGGGAATATCATAACATTGTTTCCATCTTTTACAGTCTTTATTATGCTAGCCATAGCATCCTTGTCTGCAGAATTAGGTTTAATATTAATAGTTTTTTCCACAACGTATTTCCCCAGTTTTGTAAATTTATTATGTGAAAGCTTAACTCCTGCAACAAAGGTTACATCCTGCTTTTTTAAAATTTTATTTAATATAACTCCATCTGAATTGCTTAAGTGATTGGAAATAAATATTACTGGTTCCTTTAAATTTTCTACATTTTCCATACCTTCTACATTCATATCTGCATATTTACTAATAAATCTATTTACAACTTTATTAGTTATAAAAGCTGCTACATTGTCTGGTAATTTATTTATAAGTTCAACGTACCATGGGCTATCCATATTAAATCCACCTTTCTTTCAATGACATAAATTCTTCAATAATATTATAATTTCTATAACTTCAAAAGTCTATTATAATATTCATCAATATATTTGTTTTTATTGTTAAAATCAACTTTATTAGCTTTTTTTAGTAAAATTGTACTAATAAGAGCATTTCTCTGTAAAACATTTTTACCTCGCCACCCGCAAGAAGTATTTTTATACTTTTCAAGAAACTCATTTTTACTTAATTTTATAAGTTCATTCAAATTAGGGTCTTCCATATATGGCAATGGCACAAATTCAGGTATTTTTGAAAACTCAATATCACTGTTTTTAGGACAAATATTTTGACAAGAATCACATCCAAATAATCTTCCTTGCAGCTTTGATAACCATTCGTCCTCCAAATCCTTTTTTTGAGTTATAAATGAAAGGCATTTATTTGGCTCACAACCGCCTTCATTTATCGCACTGGTAGGACAAATGCTAAAACAAGCTTTACATTTTCCGCAATTCTCCTCTAACTCTGGGCTTTTTCCTAAATCTAAATTTGTTATTATTTCTCCTAAAAAAACATAGGAGCCATATTTTTTTGTAATTAACATCTGATTCTTCCCTATAAATCCAACACCACATAACTTAGCAATATATCTCTCTGGAAGAGCATTACTATCTACAAAAGGCATTGCTTTGCCACCTATGCTTTCAATAAAACAACATATTTTATTTAAATATATTGTTAAAACCTTATGATAATCCATGCCTTGCGTATATTTTGAGAAATATATTTTTTTAGGGTTATCTTTATTATATAAATAAGGAAATACTATAGATATTATAGTATTTCCTTCAGGCATGTACAGATTGGGATTAATTCGTTTTTCTATTTCCTTTGATTCAAAAGTATTTTCTATTTTTTCTACTCTACGCTTCACAAACATTTCTTCTAGTTCAGTAAATTTCCTGCACTCAGTAAAGCCTATAGTGTCTAAACCTAGAGAATTACAATATTGAATTATCTTCTTCTGAATTATTTTTTTTTCCATATTAAATCACCCAATAGTCAGTTATATCTATGATAGTAGAATTGCTTACTTTATTCACAATTTTAGCTGGAACACCAACTGCAGTAGAGTTTGGCGGCACATCTATAAGCACAACAGAGTTTGCACCGATTTTAGCTCCATCACCAATATTAATTGGTCCAAGCACCTTTGCTCCACTTCCAATAACAACATTATTGCCAACAGTAGGATGTCTTTTACCTTTATCTTTACCTGTTCCTCCTAAAGTAACACCCTGATATAAAATTACGTTGTCACCAACTTCTGCAGTTTCTCCAATAACTACCCCCATGCCATGGTCTATAAATAATGCTTTTCCTATTTGGGCTCCAGGATGTATTTCAACACCAGTTAAAAATCTTGATAGCTGGGACAATAATCTAGCAATAAATCGAAGCTTAAGTTTGTAAAAAACATGTGCGATTCTATGAAAAATCATTACATGAACTGTAGGGTACAAAAATATGACTTCTAAAGGATTTCTTGCAGCAGGGTCAGTATCCATAATATGCTTAATATCAGCTCTTATATTTTTAAACATTAACATTACCTCCAATCACAATTTAAATATGTTTTACGAAAGAGACTACCAAGTCAAATTTGCTGAGTTCTCTTTTCTGCCTAAAACAAAAAGCCCCGTCTCATATGTATAGAGACGAAGCTATAACTTCGCGGTTCCACTCTAATTAGGTATAGAATCTCACTTTGTCGAACATCCAAAATGTTCTATTACTATAACGGGTAATCCCGGTGCAGCCTACTTGATTCGGTGCACAACTCCGAAGGGCACTTCTCATAAATTCCGTTAGAGAACCATCTCAATAAAAGGTTCTTTCCCTGTTAATTTCCATTATGATACTTTTCTTCTTCATAGTATTTCCGAGTAAATTAGTATACTATTATTATATTACTATCTGGTAAATTGTCAATAATAATTATCTTTAAAATTTATGCTTTCTGATTGATTAGTGATAATGTCTTAGTGTACCACACTGGATTATGTCCCAAATAGATAACTTATAGTAAAATAGACCTCATGACTAAGAAATGAGGTGGACATAATCAGAAAGGTGATTTTAACTATGGAAGAAAATGATAAGTACATAACTATAAAAAAGTTGGTAGAAACAAATGGTAATAAGAAGAGAGCTGCGCTTGTTCTTAACTGTTCAATCAGACATATTAATCGGATGATTAAAGGGTATAAAGAGCGTGGAAAAGAATACTTTGTTCATGGTAATCGTGGTAGAAAACCAGCTAACGCTTTTGATGAAGAAAAAAACTATTTAATCCTTAATCTATACCGAACAAAATATCCCGATGCTAACTTAACTCATTTTTCGGAGTTGCTAGCAAAACATGAAGATATCAAAGCATCTCCAAGCACAATCAGGTCTATCCTTATGCAGGAATTCATCCTGTCTCCTAAGGCTAAGCGTGCTACAAGAAAGAAAATTAAAGAACAGCTAAAAGAATTAAAAAGCAAAGCAAAAACTAGAAAAGAGTTAGCGGAAATACAAACTGCTATTGTTGCTGCTGAAGATGCACATCCAAGACGTCCTAGATGTGCTTACGCAGGCGAAATGCTCCAGATGGATGCTTCTGTGCATATCTGGTTTGGTAAAGAAAAAACTCAATTACACATAGCTGTAGATGATGCTACAGGTGCTATTGTAGGAGCTTACTTTGACTCACAAGAAACCCTAAACGGGTATTATAATGTATTGCATCAAGTTCTTACACAATACGGAATTCCGTACATGCTCTTTACTGATAGACGTACTGTATTTGAGTATAAGCAAAAAAAATCCCCTTCAATTGAAGAGGATACTTTCACACAATTTAGTTATGCCTGTAAACAGCTAGGCATAGAAATTAAAACAAGCAGTGTTGCTCAATCTAAAGGGCGCGTAGAAAGAATGTTTCAGACTCTACAATCACGCCTCCCCTTAGAAATGAGACTCGCTCACATAAGCACAATTGAGCAAGCAAATGAATTCTTAAACTCCTACATAAAAGAATTCAATGCTCAGTTTGCTTTACCTTTAGATAATAACAAAACTGTATTTGAAACGCAAGTTGACATTAAAAAAATCAACTTGATTCTTGCTGTTCTTAGTAGTCGAAAAGTAGACAGCGGAAGCTGTATAAAGTTTAATAACTCTTACTATCTTCCAGTTGATAGCAATGGACATCCAGTGCACTATCGTAAAGGAACCTCCGGTATGGTTATAAAGGCTTTTGATGCTGGATTGTACTATTGCGTAAATGAACAAGTTTATGGGTTAGATCTACTTCCAAATCATGTTCTTTCATCGAAAAACTTTGATTTGGAAGTAGCACCAAAAGATCCACAAAAACGATATATACCGCCAATGAGCCATCCATGGAAACAAGCCTCATTTGAACATTATTGTAATAAACAAAATCATCGAAAACAACTTACAGCATAAAAAGACAAGTCTAGAAAGCGTTAGCTTAGAATTAATTGGTTCTATGTTGTGCTTGCCATACTCAAATATATCATTTGAAGTACAATAAAGCACCAGCATTTGCTGGTGCTAATAATTAAAAGTTTTTGGGACATTTTTGAAAATGCTTGACATAATAATTATCTTTAAAATTTATGCTTATTAATAATTTTTATTACCAGTTTTAATTGCTCCCAGTAGTTGGTGTTTTTCCCTGTATTAAAGAAATAAATAGTTCACCCTAAAGGGGCTATGCATCCTATTTTTTGTTTAAAAATATACTGTCTCATTTTATAAAAGAATAGTACTTATGCAAATATTTTATAAAAACCGGACCAATTCATATATATTTGAAGTAAACAAGCTATTTTATTGACTTAATTATAAAAAATGAATCAATTTCATTAAATTCAGCTTAATTGGTTGCATTTTAGGCTAAATGATATATAATGTTAGTGTAGATAATAATGAATTTTTTTCTACAAATCTATAAATTAGGAGTGTGATTGTTTAATGGACAGTGGTCCCGAATATCAACAATATACTAAAAACTTAATATTTTGGAAGGGCTTTAAATCCATTAAATGATTTCTATATATAGTAATGTGCCCTTCTAAGAAGGAGGATGCATTATGAATAAAAATAATTTTTATTTAAGCAGAATTTTGGGAAATACTATTTATTCTTCAGATATGAAGGTCATCGGAAAACTAAAGGACCTCGGTGTGATTAATGAAGTAAAAAGCCCTCAAGTTACAACTGCTATGGTAAAAACCAACTTAGGCATTAAGTACTATGACTTTAAACATTTTAGAGTCACAAAAGAGAAAGGTCAATATGTACTCAAATGCAAAAAACTAGAAGAGAATCCTTCGGATAATATACTTTTCCTGAAAAAGCATGTGCTAGACCAACAAATTATTGATGTTAATGGTAGAAAAGTTGTCCGTGTAAATGACGTAAGCTTAGCATCACTAGATTCTGGCGCTTATGTTGTTGCAGTAGATATTGGCATGGATGGTCTACTTCGAAGAATTGGCATTGCAAAGCCTCTAAAACTACTTGGAATTTCTATTTCGTCTAAGCTAATGGTTTGGAATGATGTAGAAGCTATAGTAACATCAAATGAAAATATTGTAGTTTCTAAAACTTACAATAAGCTTTCAATCCTTCATCCTTCAGATTTAGCAGATATTATCGAAGACTTTGATGCTAAAACTGGGCTAACAATATTTTCAGCACTAGATAACGCCACTGCTGCAGATGTATTAGAGGAAATGGAAGAAGATACACAAGTTAGTTTCATCGAAAGTCTATCTGCTGATAAGGCTGCGGATGTACTAGAAGAAATGCCAGCTGATGAAGCTGCAGATATATTAGATGGTATGAGCAATAAAAAAGTAGAAGAGCTTCTTAGCAATATGGAAAAAGAAGCATCTGATGAGATTAGAGAACTCTTAGAATATGATTCTGACGTTGTTGGAAGCCTAATGAGTACAGATTTTATTTCTTTCAAAGATGATTTAACTGTAGAGTTTACAATGAAAACCCTACGGGAATTAAAACCTGCTGAAGATGAAATGTATAATCTATATGTTGTAGATCATGGTAACAAATTAATTGGAACACTTTCTCTTCGTGATATTATAATTTCTGAACCAACTGAAAAGCTTGGGGATATTATGAACAAGAAATTCAAATCCATGTTTGATACAGATAGCATAGGTTCGTTAATAAAAAATGTATCTAAATACAACCTTGTGGCTATACCAATTACTGATCATGAAATGAATTTATTAGGTAATGTTATTATTAATGATATTATCTATGAATTACTTAAAAGCAAAAGAAAAATTGGTTAGCTAAGGAGGCTCTTAAATGAATGAAAAGACAAATTCAAATAAAAAAACATGGCTAGTAAGTATAATGATATTTTTAAGTGTATTGGGGCCTGGACTAATAACTGGAAGTGTGGACAATGATGCTGGTGGAATTACAGCTTATTCTGTAGCCGGGGCAACCTATGGCTATAAACTAATTTGGACCTTAATACCTTGTTTTATAGTTTTAATAGTAGTACAAGAAATGAATGCTAGAATGGGTATTGTTACAGGCAAGGGTCTAGCAGACCTTATTCGTGAAAACTTTGGTGTGAAAATCACATTTTTTATATTTCTTGGTCTGATCATAGCTGATATAGGCAATACTGCAACAGAATTTGCAGGTGTTGCTGGAAGCTTAAAGGTTTTTGATCTTTCAAAATATATTACTGTTCCAATTGCAGGTATACTTGTTTGGGTACTTGTAGTAAAAGGTACTTATAAATCAGCTGAAAAAATCTTCTTAGTGTTCAGTGTATTCTTACTTTCGTATGTAGTCTCTGCACTACTTGCTCATCCTGCTTGGCATCAAGTTGGTACAGCAATAGTTAATCCATCCTTTAGTAACGTAAATCAGGATTGGATTAGTACTGTAATTGGTTTAATTGGTACCACAATTGCACCTTGGATGCAGTTTTATATGCAATCTTCAGTTATAGAAAAGGGAATAAAAATATCTGAATATAAATATGCTTTAATTGATGTAATTCTAGGATGCATTGTAACTGTAGTAGTAGCTTTCTTTATAATGGTTGCTTGCGCCGCTACTTTGAATTCAAAGGGTATCCAGATACATCAAGCAAAAGATGCCGCTCTGGCATTAAAGCCTCTTGCAGGAGCTTTCGCCTCTGAATTGTTTGCTTTTGGGCTCTTAATTGCCTCAATATTTTCAGCAACGATTCTTCCCCTTGCAACAGCTTTTTATATCTGTGAAGCCTTCGGTTTTGAAGCAGGTATGAACAAGACTATGAAAGAGGCACCTGAATTTTATACCCTATTTACTTCAATACTAATTATAGGCGCTTTAATTATATTAATTCCTGGCGCTCCTTTGATCAGTATATCTCAAGGGTCCCAGGTAATAAACGGTATGCTACTTCCCGTTGTTTTGATTTGCATGATGTTAATGGTTAATAAAAAAGAATTAATGGGCGAGCACGTAAATGGAAAAGTTGCAAACACTATAGGGTGGTCAACAATAATAATTCTATTGTCTTTAACTACATTCTTAACTTTTATGCCACTGGTAAATAAAATAATCTAATAGTTTGCTTAAAAAAACTGTATTACCATTTAGGTTATACAGTTTTTTCGTTTATACTTTATTTCTAATATATTTAAGACTTATGCTTGGATTGCTAGTCTTTGTTGATCTAATTTCAAAATGATTTAAAGATGCAACAAAAGGAGTAAGTTTTGTATATCCATAGTTTCTCGTATCGAAATCTGGGAATCTTTTATTAAGAGTACTACCTAATTCACCTAAGAATGCCCAACCATCTTCATCTGAAATTTCAGTTATAATAGTTTTTATAGCTTCTATTAGCGTATCAGTGCTTGTCATACCAATTTTTGATTCTTCTTGAATATGTACTCCTTTAACCGTAGGTGCTTCAATATTTTGATTTGCCATTGATGCTAACACTTCAAGATATTTAAACTTTTCACAGGCTGAGATAAAAGGAGTAGGTGTTTTCTTTTCTCCCATTCCGATAACATACATACCCGCTTCTCTTAAACGAGCTGCTAGCTTTGTGAAGTCACTATCGCTTGACACAATACAAAATCCATCTACATTGTTTGAATAGAGTATATCCATGGCATCAATTATCAAGGCTGCATCCGTTGAATTTTTTCCAGTAGTATAACTATATTGTTGTATAGGGCTAACAGAATAATTTAGTAACACATTCTTCCAGGAAGCCAACTGTGGTTTTGTCCAATCTCCGTAAATTCTTTTATAGGTTGGTGTTCCATGGTTTGAAATTTCATCAATTATGTACTTTATATATTTGTCAGACACGTTATCAGCATCAATTAACACTGCAATTTTCTTATCTTTTTCCATTTTATTCTCCTTCACGCTATAATATTTTTTAACTTTGTTATGAAGGATTACTCAATAAATCATAAACTCTTTGAGCCTTCCTATTTATCTTATTGTTTTATAACTGTTCTACACTATCATTATAATACTCTCTACTAAACAATTCTACATACATAAATTATTTACCTTTATAATTAATAGAAAAAATTTAAAATAAGCAGATTAATTTATGCAATTAAAACTTAAGGCTAGAGATCAATATAGATCTACTAGCCTTGATATTTTATGTTATTTAGAAATTTTAATAGTATTAATTACTTGTTGAACAGATTTTGATTCTTCGTCTGTGCTATAAGTAACTATAAAGTTCAAAGCATATTTTTTCATTATAGTTGAATAATACTTTTGATATGCTGTCATACCGCCAGTTGTTACTGATAATTCCATAACATAGAAACTTACTCCATCTATCTTTTCTTCATATATTTCCTTACCATAATCATATTTTATTTGGCTCTTCTCCATAAGTTTCTTTGAATTTTCTAAATAATCTTTACCTGTTTTAATCCCAGGAAATAAGCCTACTTTTTCTGCAATTGCAACAAAATTAGGGTTAAAACTAACAACTGACCCTAATGGATATTGGGACACTAGTAAAAGGTTTAATACGTTTTTTAGTGAAGCATCCATGCTTGCATTTAAGTTTTTATCATCACCAGCCACCATATCTTTACCAGTTTTCTCTATCTGGTTCACTGTATCTTGATTTTGAACTTGCCATTTGTCTGGAATTTTAAGTGTAAGTCCAAAATAGTCATTTTTGTAAGTGGCGCCCTCAACTTTACCAGTCGTAATTTTATTTGAAGTAGTATCGTTGTCTTTAGAAGAGTTTCCTTTCGAACATCCTGTAATAGTCAAAATAATTGACATTACTAATAAAATTATGATATGTTTTTGCTTTTTCATTTAATAAAAATCCCCCTATATTTAACAATTGTTAACTTAGCTTATACAATTATAACATACTATTATATTATAAGAATATTAAAATTGGTCCAAATTGAAAATTCATTGCATTTAAAGGAGATATTGTGCTAACCAGTATCTATTAACTGCTTCTATTATTGTATAAGTATGTAATATACAAATTGGTAAAGCAAGGTTTAATTAAAAATTCTAATTATTATTTAGCTAGTGGTTTTTTAATAAGATTTATTATACAAATAGTTCAAAATCATATTATTGTTTTGAAGATTATTCTGATTTAGATTTTTTTTGCTATACAAATTAGAATATGCTTTATATATGGACATAGTCATTAAATTCATAGCTCCAGAATCACCTAATCTACTTCCTCCTCCTAAAGAAGATTTAAATAAATTGTTCATAGATTGATTTAATAAATAATTCATCATCAGGTTACTACTATCTTGAAGGTTATTTTTATCTGAAGTTTTATAGTAGTATTCAGTTAAAGATTGTTTTAAGTTGTTATTTTGTTTGTTGGCTTGTCCTTTATTGAGTATTGATAAACTTTCTGGGGTAGGTTCAGAGCCACCACTTTCTGTCCAGCTACCATCTGAATGAAAAATTATCACGGCTGGAGTAGCCCTTTTGCCTCTAGTTGCCAAAGAACTATCAAGTGCACTCTGCTGAGTAAAAAAATCCTCTATGGTTTTTTCTACATACTCTTTTCCTTTTGTATTGCTTGCCATATCATTTAGAATATTAGGCGCGATCATCACTGGTACTGAGCCTATACTTGAACTTAATGAAGTTCTTTCCCTTGTAACAGATTGTTTATCTTTGGACACCGATTTAACTGAAACTTTAATATTAAACTTTTTAGTCAATTCTTTTATAACATTATCAGTTGAATAATTAAGAACAGTAGCTTTAAACTGGTTAGAACTTACCCTTTTTTTAGTAGAATTTTGTACCATATTATTTATAGTTTGGTTTGAAACAGAATTTGCTCCTAGCATAAGATAAAATCACTCCTTTATAATATCTGCAACAGACTATGCTTGTAGTCCTTAATTGCAAAAAAATATTTTGTTAGTCCTATTTATATATCGACTTCAGTATAGACTAACTTAATAGTCTATACTGAATATTCCTAAATTAATATAATTTCACTTTATCTAAACTATCTAAACTTTCATAATCTAATATGGTTTTCATACCTACCGATGTGGATAAGTATTTTGTATATCCCATGTTACAACTTAAAAATATATAGATTTTCCCTTCACCCATTCCTCTTTTTTTCACTTCATTTCTAATACTTTGTGTATGTATTTCAACAGGATGTACTTGAGCCAGCTTAGACAAAGGCCATGTTTGCTCAACTAACAAAGAATATTTATCTATTGATACATCTTGAAAGTCTTTCATAATTAATACCACATCTTTATTATCTGATTGATTTCCTAGCATTTGTATTGTCATAGAGTTAATTGTATCTAAGCTGGTTACATTTACGTTATCCTTCATCCAGAAGGCATAAATGGTAGGCTGTGTATCAATATACTTTACCCGCTGGGAATATGCTTTATTCACCGGCAATAATATTAATGCCATCAATACTATAATACAGAAGCCTACACTATATTGTTTTTTATTAAGCCTTAAAAATCGCATATTGGCAATTTTTCTAATTCTTAAATTAAGCTGCGTTTTTCTACCCAGAAGACTTGCTGAAATAGTATTCAGGTTAAAATTAGTATAATTAATTTCACCCTGTTTTATAAGTAACATGCCGTAGTTTATACGCTCTTCATTTTTTATATGTTGCATTACATGTAAGTCACATAAAACCTCACAGTCATCTTGCATTTTATTAATACCAATATTTATTATAGGATTAAACCAGTGCATAGCTTTTAGAATATCTCCAATCCAAAATAAAAATGTATCCTTTTGCTTATAGTGTTCTAATTCATGAAGCATAATATATCGTAATTCTTCATCATCAAATAAACTTTTGCAATCATATGGAAGAAGAATGCAAGGCTTTAATATTCCATACATCATTGGCATTGTACTTCCACACATAAGCACCCTTATGTTTTTCGTAACACCTAATTCTCTTTTGCACTGATTAAAAAGCTTTATAATTACTATATCTTCACAATAATTGTGTTTTATAAAAAACTTTTTAAACTTTAAATTTCTGTAAAATTTTACTGCTATAGAACTAATAAAGCCAATAAACCATGTTAAGCTAAGCAATGTTAAAAGAAATTTCATAGAGCTACTGTATCTTGAAAGTTCTATCAGAGCTGGATCTGATATTGTCTTCGTGTCAACAGTTGGTTTACCTTTTATATATACAGGATCGCTTTTTAAGAGTTCCCTTTTGTCATCATATATGCCTATAGCTTTTTTAGTTTTTACTAATCCCTGTACTGTACCATCTAATAAATTTCCCATACTAATGATACTATTCTGTCTCTCATAAATGTACTTGTCAGTAACATTCTCCAGGCTAAAAGGACTAGGTATAGAAAAAGGAACTACTAGTTTCAAAATCAATATTAACCACAAAAGGTATATAAATCTTGAGCTAAAAATTTTTCCGCATATGGCCCTAAGAAGCAATATAATAAGAACAATTACGGAAGCTGTAATTGATAATTCCAACACTTTAAAAAATAAAATCTGTAAACCCATAACTATCACTCTTTTTCATTGGTTTTATTATCAATACAGTTATTTAATAATCTTTTTAACTCTTGTGCCTCATTTTTTGATAATTTTGTGTCTTTAAGAAAACTAGCAACCGTGCTTCCTATATTTCCATTGTAGTACATATCTACAAATGACCGTCTCTCCCTTTGAAGATATTCCTCCTCTTTTATAAGGGGATAATAATGATATATACGACTATCTTTTTCATCAATAATAAATCCTACCATTCTTTTGCTAACAAGATTTCTTAACAATGTTTTTATTGTTCTATAATGCCACTTTGAATTTTTAGATACTTCCTCAATAATTTTAGCAGCTGTACACTGTTGTTCCTTCCAAATAACTTTCATTATAACTATTTCAGAACTTGTTATGCTTTCTGATTTATCCATACTTTTATCTTCTCCAAACAATAATTTATTTTCTTGTATTACGACTATGATTATAGTCTAAATTCTTAAACTATACAATTTATTTCTTAACCCAACAATCCATTAATTTCTATCCATAAATTTTCAAACATAGCATGCCATAATTGTACATAAAATGCAGTAGAAAGCACTTTGTTCTCGGAAATTATTTGTTAATATGGCCGCTATAACCCTTCGAAATATTGGCATTAGCAGCAATGATGAGTAAGTGGTTCAAAATATTTCTGAGATGGCAACCAGTATTTTAGGAATTTCTAATCAAACCAACTTGTTGGCGTTAAATGCCGCCATAGAAGCAGCCCGAGCGGGCGAACAAGGTCGTGGCTTTGCAGTAGTTAATGTATCTGAAGTTACAAAGAAAACTAATTCTATCTCAATAGAATCCAACAAGAATGCTGTAGGGCAGAAAAACTTTTCAATCTTATGAAACAGTTTAAGATTGAATAAGATTATATATGTACAAAGCGTCAACGCTATTTCAGCATTGACGTTTTCTTTGTATAAAGCTTTTATAGATTTTATATTTTTTCTCCTAAATCCTTGTTTGGAAGTTTACTATACAAAACTCTTGATGTTACAAATGCTGTTATAGGTATTATAAGGATAATTCCAATTCCACTACACAGAATCTGAAATACCTCAGAGCAGAAAACTTTTGCATTCATTATTTGTACAAAAGAATAATTTGAGTTATGAAAAAATATTATAAATGTCATAAAGCCACTAATAAATGCAAAAAGTAATGTATTAGTCATTGTTCCTAAAATATCTTTCCCGATATTCATTCCCGACTTAAATAGACTACCTTGAGACATTTCTGTATCACCTTTATATAGTTCATTCATAGATGAAGAAATAGAGATTGATACATCTATAATAGCTCCGACTAATCCAATTATAACTTGGCATATAAATATTTTTGCAAAATTCAATTTTATATTACTAGAAAGAAATGCAAGTCCTTCTACTTGTTCAGTTCCAAAGCCTTGAATTTTCGCATCGCTTCCTAACTTATATGTAAGCATCATAGTAAGAATAACAACTAAGGTAACTGATATTAAAGAAGATACTGTTTTAACATTTATTCCATTTATATAGAATAAAGTTGTATAGCTAATAAGAAAACATCCTATAATACTTACAATAATCGGTTCAACATTTTGAGATATTATTATTAGGATTATAAAAAGAATCACAAAATTAAAAATCAAAGTAAAAAAAGATTTTTTCCCTCGTTCTCCGCCTACAATTCTCATAAGCAAAAAGAGAATTATTAGTAAAACTAATATTATATTCATGCTTTAATAGCCCCCCTATTCCTCTTATTCTTAATAATTAAAACTGATGTGAAGATAGTGATTGGAATACTTATAACAATTCCTATACTACCAACAAGGGCTCTAATAACTTCAAGGGAAAGATTAATGTTTATTATATAGGATGGGGAAAACCCATTTTTTATAAGAAGTAATATCATTGGAATACCTCCACTGATATAAGCAAAAACTAAAGTATTAGCCATTGTTCCCATAATGTCATTTCCAATCTCCCTACCAGAATTAATTAGATCTTTATCGCTAATTTCTGGACTATTTTCGTGAATTTCATTAATGGCTGATGAAATAGATATGGCAATATCTATTATGGCTCCAAGGGTTCCAATAAGTATTTCTATGTAAAAAATAATATCTGGTGGTCTTATATACTCCATTTCCTCATAGTGAATTCCATTTGAGTGAGTTGCCAGTATTACTATTGCAGTTATTAGCATGGACGCAATTGTAGCTGCAAGAGTACCTACAATTGCAGAAACAGTTTTTTCATTAAAGCCACTGACTATAGAAATCGAGACAATAATAAAAATAACGCTTGCCAGTGCTGCAATTAAAAGTAGATTATGTCCAAGAAATATTAATTCAATCATTATAAAGAAAATAATTACATTAATCACTACACTAATTAAGGATCTAAAACCTTTAATTCCTCCAATTAGTAAGATTAGTAAAGCAAATAAAATTACAGTGTACGCAATATAATTGTCCCTTTTAAAATCTATTATATCTACAGAGGTTATCTTATCCCCAGCTTTCTTATTAATTGAAACAAAAACTTCATCATGAACTTTTAACTTGATATCGTAGGCTTGAGATTCTGAGGTTGCATTTTGCAGTTCTATTTTTTCACCTTTATGCGGTCCATTCATAATGACTGCTTTAATTAATTGATTGCCATTGGATTCTCCTCCACCATCTACTGAAGTCTTCACTTTATCAGTTTTAGTTATTGATGTGATTTTAGCTATAGTTTCTTTGTAAAAACCTTCGTCTCTAGAAATAAAAAATACACATATTACTGAGAGAAATATTAATATTAATGAAGAAATAAACATTGTTTTATACTTTTTTTCTTTCTTGATTTTCTCTAGTAATTCTTTGAATTTTCGCAATATAAATTTTCCATTTGTCTTTTTATCCATATTTTCGCACCTTCTTTAAGCATTTAGTTCCTTAAAATCACATTATAAATATATCATATTAATGTGGCTTAAAATATAAAAATAATAATAAAACAGGCCTTGCGCTAAAAATAATACCTTCTATTTCCATCTTATTGCACAATTTACTACAAAATCAGTAAATTAGAAATGCTTTTGTGCGATTTATTTTATTTAGAAAAAGTAATATTAATCTACAGATTAAGCAAATACAAAGGCTGGAGCATTTCTGCTTCAGCCTTTATTTCATAAAATATAGTTAATGCCATATATAAAACTTTAAACTTCTCTAGTCTCTTCTTTTAACCAATGGCACTCTTCCTTATCTAAATAAGGAGAAAGTTTTGCATATACATCCTTATGATAGTTGTTTAACCATTGCTTTTCATTTTCTGTTAGCATGTCTTTATTGATTCCAGCAAGATCAATTGGGCAATAAGTTATAGATTCAAAGTTCATAAATTGTCCAAACTCTGTTTTTTCATTTTCAACTACTATCATCATATTTTCAGTTCTGATTCCGTGTTTTCCTTCTTTATAAATTCCAGGTTCATTAGTAATAATCATGCCTTTTTCTAATCTAACACTATTAGATATCTTTTCTAATGCTTTGTGGTCCTTCATGAACATTTAGGAAAAACCCTACTCCATGACCAGTTCCACATTTATAATCTAAGCCTTGTTCCCAAATAGGTTGTCTAGCAAGAACGTCTAAATTAGATCCAGTTGTTCCATATAGAAATTTTACTGTCTCTAATCCAATAAATCCTTTCAGTACTAATGTAAAGTCTGCTTTTTCTTCATCCGTAAGCTTTCCTAGAGCAATAGTTCTTGTGATATCTGTTGTTCCATTAAAGTACTGTCCACCTGAATCAACCAAAAAAAATCCTTCGTTTTTCAAGGTATATTCAGTTTCTTTACTTGCTTTATAATGCATCATTGCAGCATGGTCTTTATATCCTGCTATAGTGTCAAAACTTGGCTCAACAAATAGGTTTCTCTCTTTTCGAAAAGCTTCTAATTTCTCTTCTGCACTAATTTCAGTAATTTTTTCTATGTTTACAGATTTTTTTAGCCATTTTATAAATTTAACCATAGCTACACAATCATTTATTTCACATTCCTTTAAGTTCTCTATCTCAGTTTCATTTTTAATAGCTTTTAATTTAGTTGTAATATTCTCAAATTCTTTTTTTGTTGCATTATTGTTAATTGCATGATATAAACTAGCATTAATTTTACTATTATCAAATATAATTGTATCTTTAGCTGAAATACCTTGTAAAAACTGTTGTACATCATTATACCCTTTTAACTCAATGCCATCAGCTTCTAGTTCTAATTTAACAGCTTCAGGAACCTTTGAAGCTTCAATAAACAAATAGCTCTTTTCCTCAGCTATTATCACATTAGCTATTACAACTGGATTATTTGGTATATCAGTTCCTCTGATATTTAGAAGCCATGCAATATCATCTAGTGACGTTAATAGATAATAGTTAGCTTCTTGCTTTTTCATTTCTTTTCTTACTTCATCTAATTTTTCTACTCTAGATTGACCTGCATACTTTACTTCATGCACAAAAATTGAACCTTTAGGTATCTCTGGTCTATCACTCCATATACTATCAATTAAATCCTGCTGAATTTTTAAGCCTATTCCTTTTATCTTAAATGCCTTTTCCATATTTTTAACCATATCTACTGAAAAAACACTACCATCAAAACCAACAGTATTTCCTTCCTTAAGTGTATTTTTCAACCAATCTGTATACGAAGGCACACCGATATCTGACATTCTAAATAATCTAATTCCAGAATCCTTGAAGCTGCTGTTTCTGCTTGAATATAATATCTGCCATCAGTCCATAATCCTGCATCTTCTAATGTGATAACTACAGTTCCAGCTGAACCTGTAAATCCAGAAATCCAATGCCTAGCTTTCCAATGGTCAGCCACATATTCGCCTTGATGTGCATCAAAACTAGGAATTATGTAGGCATCCATTTTGTTTTCCTTCATTAATTGTCTTAATTTTTCAATTCTGTCCTTGATTTTCATAACTTACTCCTCCAATTTCATTAAATCCATAGGATTTATTTTCATATTCATAAAGCCATGCAGCTAGCACAATGCTTATTATCCCAGCTGTTAGCTTTGCTATAATAAAAGCTCCTAACATTTCAGGTGCTATTCCTGACACAAATCCAAATTGACCACCAAATACATAAGCTCCACTTACCCCAAAAGCAGTACAAATTACCTTTCCTTTAGGATTCATTTCCTTATAGGTTCCAAATATAAGCAGATTGCTGGCAAGATTTCCTAGTATTCCTGCCACAGAAACTGAGTTAATTTTAAACTTTTCACCTATTTTTTCAAAGCTGCTTTTAAAAATACGATTTATTAGTGCAAGCATGGGATATGCTCCACCTAAAACAAATGCAATTTTCCCTACTATTACAGTTGATTCAGAAAGTGGTGCTAATCCTGAAACAAGCATAACGCCAAATATACTATTTATTCCTTGTAAAAGTAGTCCAACCACACTTAATCCCATTATTAGTTTACCAAATAAATTAAAACCTTTCATTAAGAAAATTTGAGCCTTTAATAAGCCTATTGCCAAAATAATAGCAAATAACGATATAGGTACAAGATTCCATATTATTACACTTATATTTATTTTTTGCCACAAACCCGCTGCAAAACACCCTATAGGTATGCTAGTGATTCCAACCATAACCCCTTTAGAAAAATATTTTTCATCTTCCTTAGAAATCATACCTAAAGCTACAGGGATTGAAAAACTAATAGTTGCACCCAAAGTTGAGGCAATAATAATCCCTGAAAATAAGCCCATATCATTGGTCAAAGCTAGTTTAGTAGCCACCTGATATCCACCCATATCTAAAGCTAAAAATGAAGCAGGAAATATGGAAGGATCAAAATGAAATACTTTACAAAAGGGAACAATGGCACTTTCTAAAGAATTTGAAAGTATAGGAGCTAACGAATATATTCCTATCATCCCAAGTCCTAAAGCACCCATAGTCTTCATTCCTTCTTCAAATTTTCCACCAAGTTCTAAAGGGCTTCCTAATATGTAATCAATTCCTCCAATAACAAAGAAGGTTCCTATAAGATATAATACTGCCTTATCCACGTTTTTTTCTCCTCTTAATCATTTAAATTTTTAGATTTATTATTGTACAGATGATTAGGAGTGTTAACAACTAATAACTTAACCTTCTTATTAGTGTAATTAGCCCAATTATGATTAATATTAGAGTTCATATGAACGCTATCTCCAGGATAAACTTCATGTCTTTTTTCATCTATATAAACAGTTAATATTCCCTCTAAAACATAAACAAATTCTTCTCCTTGATGTTTTGATGATAAAACTTCTTCTTCTTTCCTTTGGGGAAGAATCTCTATAAGCCTAGGAACAAATTGCTTGTCTTCTAAATTTGTGCTTAAGCTATACTTAATAAAACCGCCCTCTTGTACATCAATTAGTTCTTGTTCATAACTTCTTAGAACCTTTTCTTCTCTTTTATGCGGATAATCAAAAAAATAAGTTAAATTAACTTCTAGAATCTCAGCTAATTTTTCTAACAAATCTACAGCTATAGTAGTTAGGCCCCTTTCAAGTTGTGATAAAAATCCAATAGATAATCCACTTTTCTCACTTAGCTCTTTTAGAGTAATTCCCTTTTGAGTTCTTAATTCCTTAATTTTCATTCCTATATTCATAATTTCACCCCTGCTTTGTATCTTATGCTATTATATAATATTTAAATTAGATTTAATATGGTTTAGTGAAATAATTTCATTAAAATGAAAAAAGCACAATTAGTGACTAAAATATTATATTGAAAAGCATACAATAAAGACTAGGATTCCTCCTAGTCCCTATTTGAAATATTATATAGTTTTAAATTTTGCAATTTCTTGATATGCTTTTAATTCTGGGTAGATTTCTTGAGTTAATGGATTACGTTTGAATTTAATTACTCTATATAAATAGTATCCAAATACTCCAACATTAGCTGCTAATGACATTGCACTTACAATCATAAGAGCTGTTTCATTATGTGATGAGTTTACTGCAAATTTTGAGCTGTCTATAAATTCTGGGTAACTCATTACGAACATCATCCAAAAGGCTAATGTATGAGCACGGGCCTGAACCCAAGTACCTTTTTTGATAAACAAAGCTGGTAATGTACAAGAAAGTAATAATGCTAACCCTGCATAGAATGCATGATCTGATACACAGTTATAAACATATGCGAAGTTCCATAAATCATAAGCAACTATCCAGAACCAAAGTTGATCAGGCCATAATAGGTCTTTATATTTGTCCTTACCTATGAAGATTGCTAAAAATCCAGTAATAGTGATTATATTTAGTATACCTGCAACACCATTCATAACATTCCATGCTCCAGGAACTATTGTCATACCTCCAGCTGCATTAGAAGCGGCTATTTTAGTCATTGATGAAATTTGGAAGTCACGAATAACTGCTTCAGTTATGTTGATTGCAAGAATAAGTGCTGGGAAAACAAATAATATTTTGTGCTTTTCTGCGCCTTTTACATGTCTAAGTGCCCAAAAACCTAAACAGGCTGCAAGTGCTGAATAAACTTTCACCCAATGAAACCAAGTACCAACAGTTGAATCTGGGCCTGCAGTTGTTGGCCAAACAAATATAGTAAGAATTAATGGTAATACTGTAAATAGTACAAGAGCTAACCATTTAGTTCTACGTCCCACTTCGTTCATGAGCATTAATGTTCCAAGAACAACGAACCACATAATAACGGAATACCAAGGAATTGATTCGAAAAATAACATATTAAAACCTCCCTTAAAATATAATCTTTTTCTAATTTGTTAACATTGATACTGAGCTACTAAAATAACTAAATATTATGTTTGCATAAGATCATACTTCCTTTTGTCAATGATTCATTACAATTCAATGTTGATTTTATGTTTTTTTCTAATTGTAATGTCAAATTCTTTTTATAAATTTTAATTGCTTGCAATTAAGTTGTTTACAATTTAATTATAGCCAATCTAATAACTTTTGTCAATAAGTTATATATGTTATTTGATAATTATTATTAAATAAATAATATCCCCTACCAACCTTATGTGGCAGAAGACTTTATCTCTATAAAAACATTTTTTTACTATATTATTTCTAGTTAATTTCTATTTCCAACTTATATCAGCATTTTTTCTCGGTACTGTTCTTAAATATTCAACATCAGGATATCCTATCACCATACAAGTCACAACTTCTTTGCCTTCCTTTACACCAAGTAGCTCTAGAATTTTCTTATTTCCCTGTGCAGCTCTTACAAAGAATCCACTGAAGAAGGTTCCAAGACCAAGAGCATTGGTCATAAGTTCCATATTTGAAGAAGCTAAAGCGCCATTTACTGCTGAATTAGCTGTTACAACAATTAATGCTTTCGCATTGAAGAATAAATGATCTTTACTATTAGGATCTTTTTCATATTCTTCGTACATTTTTATCCACAACTGGGCATATTGCTTGTACATCATAGTCTGAGGTGTTAAATTAGCTAGCATATATTCTCCAATGGATTTTAAACTTTCCAAGGTTAAGCTCCGAAGTTCTTGCATGCTATCTCGTACCACTATGTAAGATACATCTTGCATGTTGCTTCCAGTCTGAGTGAATCTACCAGCTTCTATAATTTTAGAGATTTTTTCTGATTCTACTTCTTTATCCTTAAACCGTCTAACAGTTCTCCTAAATTTAATGAAGTTTAATAAATTATCAGGTTGCACTAAAAATTCTTCTTCCTTATAATTCTTTACCTCTTCCATGTTGTATTCATCTGTTGATACTGCATCTTTAGGACATACAGCAATGCAATGTCCACACTTAAAACAATTTATATTATTAATCTTAGCTTTACCATTTACTAATTCTATATCTCCTACGAAACAATCCTTGATACATTCTCCACAACCTATACATTTTTCAGTATTTACATTCATCATAAATATTCTCTCCCTTGCTTGTTTTGCTTTTAAAATATTAACTATAGTCTTAAATTTCACACTTACCATCAGAACAAATTCCTGAGTTAGCGCTTTCATTATCTTGAACTTTATCTTCTGATAGTAATTCTATTGTCTGATATGAAACTTCCTCTTTCTTTACTTTTTTAAGTACTTCTAGAAATTTTTCAGGTGGCTGTGCACCAGATATGGCATATTTATTATTAAACACAAAATAAGGAACTCCACTTATTCTAAGTCTTGAAGCATCTTCTTCATCCTTTCTTACATCTGTTCCATACTGATCTGAAGCTAAAACCTTTAGAGCTTCAGCACTATCAAGACCTACTTCTCCTGCAAGACTAGCCAATACTTTGTGATCAGATATATATAAAGAATCTATAAAATAAGCTTTTAAAATTCTTTCCGATAATTCATTGAACTTACCCTTAGTTTTTGCGTAATGTGATAATCTGTGTGCATCAAAAGTATTGGTTGGAATTAAGTCATCAAAATTAAAATTAAGTCCAAGAGTTTTAGCTTGTTCTATTATTTGACCATTAGATGCTTTTGCTTGTTCCACTGAAATTCCATACTTTTTTGCAATAATTTCATGAATATTTCCATCATATTTCTTTTTAGCCTTTTGATCAAGTTCAAAGCTTCTAAAAATTAATTCAACTTCATCCTTATATTCAAATTGATTTAATGCACTTTCTAATTTTCTTTTTCCTATATAACAAAAGGGACATACAAAATCAGACCATATTTCTATTTTCATTTCTACTCCTCCTTGTATAACACAGTCATAACATTCAATAGAAAACTGTCCGTATTTCTAACGAACATTACAACTCATTTCTTTTTTATTATTCATAAAAGCTTTACCCGAAAGGGTGTGTTTCTAATCTAACTAAGTTTTCTATTTTCCCTTAAGGGAAACCAAATTAGTAAATATTGATGTATAATATCTCCTGAATAGAAGATAGATGGACTCCTCCTGGGAAGTGACTCTATCGAGTCATTATTACCCGTTAATTAGCGTATCATTCCATCAGTGAGAATTCTGTATTTAGCTGGTTAGGTTTCCCTTTGGGAATTACCTGTGTCACAAACAAGGTTACAAAATTACTGATAGAAATGGAATATCTATTCTATCTCACAAACAAAGGAGATAATATATATGAGTAAATTCTTTTATAGACCAACAGTTGGGATTGATGTATCTGCTGACTTCTCAGTAGTTGCTATGCTGACACCTGACGGTGAAATTCATAGAAAGCCTTTTAAGATAATGCATAATAGAAATGGTTTTGATTACCTAGTAGATCAAATAAAAAAAGCGGAAGAAGAGTTTAACATGAAAACGGCAATTTTCATGGAATCTACTGGCGTATACCATCTCACTCTTTTCCACTTTCTTAAAGATACATTTGAAGTGTGTATCCTTAATCCACTCATTACTAATTGTAACAAGAATGGTGATATAAGAAAAGTGAAAAATGATAAAAAAGATGCATTAACCATTGCTACTATAGGTAAATTTCAAAATGTTAAATATTCTTCTAATTTTGATGTTGAAATTTACACTTTAAAATCTCTTTGTAGAGATTATTATAAATTTACTGATAGTAAATCTACATTTAAGAAAAAACTTTCTACTGATTTAAGAGTTATATTTCCTAGTTATAGTTCTGTTTTTTCAGATATTACTAGTAAAACATCAATTGCTATTTTGAAATCTTATTCTAGTCCTGAAGCAATTTTAAATGCTAATAGAGATGAGCTTATTACTCTCATTTCATGTAATTCAAGAAAAGGACAAGTACAGAGTGAAAAAACTTATAAAAAGCTAATTGATGCCGCTGAGGAAGCTGTTTACATTGGTATTAAGTCACCTAGTTTGTTTGTTAAAATTATTAATACAATTGCTGTAATAGAGTCATTGCAAATCCAACTTGGAAATCTGTTAAATGAAATACATGTATTAATGCATAACAACAGAATTTCAGATGAATTTAAGAAAAATGTGCAATTGCTCTATTCAATACCAGGTGTTGGTGAGTTAACTGCTATTACAATAATGAGTGAAATTGGCAATATTAAAGGTTTTATTAAGCCTAAGCACTTAGTTGCTTATTTTGGGTTAGATCCTTCTGTTAGCCAATCTGGTAAGTTTAAAAGTGACAAAAACACTATGTCTAAACGAGGTACCAGAATAGGAAGAAGAGCCTTATACGCTGTCGCGTTAGCGTCCATACGTAAGAGTAGAAATGGTGAACCTATAAATAAAGTTCTCCTTAATTTCTATGATGAGAATATGAAAGGTAAAAGTAAAAAAGTAGGCTTAGTAGCAGTAATGCATAAGCTAATAAACTACATATTCTCTGTTCTCAAAAACCAAAAAGAGTATGAACTACGTGACCCCAAGATACACCCTAAAATGTATCTTAATAATCAATCTAAGCCTGCAGCCTAACGGCTAAAAAATCAGGAGTCAATTTCCATTGTTCGTAGTTTTCAATGGATTTTTTGTGATGCCTATTTTTATTAATAAATTTTTTTATGGAAACTCATTGACTTTTACTAGCTGGTCTAAATAATTATTTTTATTGTTTCGTACGTGAACGAAGTAATTTATTAAAAAATGTTCTACAACATTTTTTCGATATTCATTAAAGCTTTAGTAATATTTTCTTCAAAGTTTTGCCCTTCATTCTGTTTAAAGTCCTTTAACATTGACCCTAATATTTCCTCTTCTATACTTTCAAGCTTCTTCCTTATATATATAGCTTCTGGTTTTAACCTTACATATACACTTCTTTTATCCTCATCGCAAATATCTTTTTTTATTAGTCCTTGATTCTCATACTTATTTATAATATCAGATAAAGATGATTTAGATATTTGCCATATATTCGATATTTCATTAAAAATCATAGCACTTCCATCTTCGGGAAGTATATAAAACAACGGAATATGATTTTGTAATATTGGCAAACCTTCTTCTTTTATTCGTTTTGCAATAAACCTATTAGAAATAGAATTTATTTCATTAATCTTACCTAATATGCATCCATTTTTCATCTACTCACCTCATTCGTTCGGGTACGAATTAATTTTAACTCCTGTGATGTTTTTTGTCAATTTATTTTTACTATAAATCGTCAGGTGGCTGTCACCTAAGTGGAAACTACATTGTAATTTGTTTAAAATGGCCTTGTCAGTTCCGTAGGCCCACCCCATGCAGGTTTATTGTAACTTTCCTTAACCCTATTATAGTTGACGTTCTGATTTGAAAAAAGTTTATTCAAATGATGGATGTTTTAACAAAAGAAATTATAAAATAAAAGTAGAAAAATGTATAACTGTCTTACTAGTTAATATAAGATTGTAATGTAGAAAAAAACTTAGGAGGTAGTTACTATATGCTTAAAAGAATTAATGATTTAGTAGATCATAAGATACAATCTAATGCTTATACTGATGTAACAACTGGTAAATTTATTGCAAAACGTACATCTTTGAAAATTACATTTATTTATTTTGTACTTGGTTGTCTATGGATATTGTTTTCTGATAAATTAGTTAGTTTTTTGATTAAAGACCCCTCAACAATAACTGTTGTAGCTATTACCAAAGGATGTTTTTATATATTTATTACTTCTATACTGATTTTTTTAATTGTATCCACTGGTCTTGAGAAAGTTGTAGATTTAGAGAAAAAAATAAACAACAAACTTGAGAAAATTGTTTTGGAGAGAACAACCCAATATCAAGAGATGAATGCTGAACTTGGAGAAAATAATCTAATACTTGAAAAAGAAATTTCAGAACGTAGAAAGGCTGAAGAAGAAATACGAAAATTGAATGCCGAACTTGAAGTAAAGATATCTGAGCGAACGGCTAAGCTTAAGGATATAAATGCACAACTAAAAGAAACCAATCTAATAATGGAAAAAGAAATCCAAGAGCATAAAAAAGCTGAAGAGGAACTAAAAATAGCAAAAGAAAATGCAGAAAATGCAAATTTATCAAAAAGCCAATTTCTAGCTAATATGAGCCATGAAATAAGGACACCTTTGAATGGTGTTATGGGTATGTTACAGATTTTGGAAATGACAAAGTTAACTGAAGAACAAACTGATTATATTAAAATTTCTAAGTTATCTTCAGATTCACTACTTAGAGTATTAAATGATATTCTTGATTATTCAAAAATAGAAGCTGGGAAAATGGAACTGGAGAAAACAGCGTTTAATCTTGGAACGGTTATTAATGATGTAGTAAATTTATTTAAAATTTCTGCTATGGAAAAGGGTTTAATAATGGAGGTTTCCGTTGAAAAAGATATGCCAGATAACCTTCTTGGAGATCCATTCAAATTAAGACAAGTAATTTCTAATCTAGTCGGGAATGCAGTTAAATTCACAAATCATGGTGGAATTAACATTTCTGTCAATATACTAGAAGTGCTTAAAGATGGAGGGATTAAACTTGAATTCGTAGTAAAGGATACCGGAATAAGTATACCTAAAGATAAGATTGACGTTCTTTTCAAAAGTTTTAGTCAAGTAGACAACTCTAATACTCGTAAATACGGTGGAACTGGACTTGGGCTCGCCATATCTAAAAGTTTAGTGGAATTAATGGGAGGAGAAATCTGGTTAGAAAGTAAAGAGGAAAATGGAAGCAGTTTTCATTTCACCTGTGTTCTGCAAATGATTGGTTTAAAGAAAGAATCTATGAACCAATCAGCAGAAACTCACATTGAGTCTAATATATCCAATGAACTAAGAATACTTCTTACAGACGATGATGAAGCAAGTAGGCTAGTTGTAAGCAAATTTGCAAAGATAAAAGGCTGGGATATTACAATAGCAAAAAATGGAGAGGAAGCTGTGGCTGCTTTAAAACAAATGAGTTTTGATGTAATTCTTATGGATGTACAAATGCCTATTATGGATGGTTATACTACAACTCGAGCAATAAGACAACTAGAGCATAGGAGACGTATTCATACACCGATTGTTGCTATGACTGCCTACGCATTAAATGGAGACAGGGACAAATGCATTGAATCAGGAATGGACGATTATATTAGTAAACCTATTAATGTAAATGAATTCTATGCTACTGTTGAGAAATGGACAAGATGGAAAAAATCAGAAGTTAGGAGAGTGTAAAACAATGTCTGTTTCTAAAGTCAATCTGCTAATTTATTATTAAGCAAAAATGTGCCGCCTAAAATAAATTAGGTAGCACATTTTATGTTATCACATCTTCTTTTTTCTGAAATAATCCTTTGTATAGTTTTAGGGGATAAATAATAGCTTTCTGAATAGATTATTGAAGTATTAATTTGCTTTTTTATCCGATAGGCTTTTGATTCTATTCATCTCTTCATCATTAATCCCAGTATATTTTTTGATTTTTTCTATTGGCATTCCATCTTCATACATATTTTTCGCAGCTTCAAGCTTTCCTTCAAGCTTTGCTCCGTTAATCATTGAAATTTCATCCTTCAAAGCCTTTTCCCTAATCTCATATAATTCTTTAGTATCAACATCTTTATTTAAGTAATCTAAAACATTAATTGCCTTTTTAATAGCTGGCTCTGCCATAGCGTATTCCTCCAATAACTCTTTATTCTCATACTTTAAAAACTGAACCCACATTTGCAGTGGATCTCTTTCTTCCTTTGTGGCTTTAGGAACTTTTAAGAGTTCAACAAAATGAATTTCAAGATCATCGTTAAGTATCTTCTCTGAACTATCTTCTTTTATATGAAATATCTTATGAAAGTTATCACCATCAATATAGTTGAAATTAATTATATTTATAGTAATAGTTTTCTTTAATTCTTTATAATCATGTCCAACAGCTAACTGTCCACTATACAATCTACTCCAATAAAATAAACTTCTCTTATCCATATTATATTTATTTGATAATTGTATTTCAATATTAATTAACTCACCAGTTGCAGTCTTAGCTTTTACATCAAGGATTGAAGTTTTTTCTTCTAATAGCTCTTTTCTAATAAATGGATTTAAAACTTCTATTTTATCAAGCTTATCCTTTTCTTCTAGCTTTAAAATAGAATTAAGGAGGCTAATTTTTCTAGAATACTCATGGTTTTTTCCTTTGCAGTTGTCGTTCATGCCCCCAAGGCAATGTCATCCTACTATTTTTCACATTCAATATATGCTATAGGAACCTTAAAAACAAGTTCTCCATTTTTACTTCCAATGCTATTTAATCTGCTTTCCAGATTTAGAAAAACATTATTCCAATTCTCTTCTTTGACTATTTCTTTCCACTCTCGTAAAAATGCTAACTTTATAAAATAATGATTAAAAAATGAAGCACCATCTGCAAATCTCATAACATAGTTATCTTCAACAATTTTTTTCACATGAAAATTGTTCCTATTTACAATTGCTTTAATGTCTTCAATAGAGTGTCTTTTATTTATATGTTTATTTAGATTATTAATTTCACTATCTAATTTTAAATCATATAAAACTTCACCAAATATAGAATAAAATTCATCAAAGTGTCCAAATAAGTTTGTAGTAAAAATAAGTTTTCCACTTGACTTTAATACTCTTAAACATTCTGCAATAACATCATCAGGATTTTCGAAATTATTTATGCCTAAATTAGATATTATTATATCTATGTACTCATTACTAAAAGGCATATTGTCACCAGTACCATTTATTATTTCTACATTTTTTATTCTATACTGTTCTTTTTTTTCATTTGCCCTGCTAACTGCTCTTTCCCATGGGTCAATTCCAAATACCTTGCAACTGTCCCCAAATCTTTGTGCTACTTCAAGCAGTGGAAATCCAGTTCCGCATCCAATATCTACTATCATAGAATTTTTTTGAAGTGGCATATTATTTAGTAATAGAACTCCAAAGGGTGATGACCACAAAGGTAGTTCATCATAACAAGAAACCATTTTATCATCAAAACTTATTTGGTCATATAAAAATTTCAAAATTAGCTCCCCCATGTATTTAATTTAAAATTAACATCAATTTGATTGGTTATATTATAACTAACTAATTATTATTATAGTATCTTTTCACAAATGCCTATAACTTTTTATGCAAAATATATTATTTAATTTTCTCTAAACTTTGATCAATATCATTAATAATATCTACTATATTTTCCAGTCCTACTGAAAAACGAATCATTCCAGGATCAATACCAGCCGCAATTAATTGCTCATCCGTTAATTGGCGATGTGTTGCACTAGCGGGATGAAGCACGCAGGTTCTAATATCTGCTACATGAACTTCATTAGATGCCAGCTCTAATCCATCCATAAACTTTATAGCATTCTTTTTGCCGCCTTTAATTACAATGGTAACAACTCCACTACAACCTTTTAAATATTTCTGAGCTAGTAGATGATACTTGTCCTTTTCCAAGTCAGGATAGCTCACTGACTCAATCTTATCTGATGCTTGAAAATACTCTGCAACCTTCATTGCATTTTTGCAATACTGCTCCATCCTCATTGCTAGAGTCTCAAGACCAATATTTAGTTGAAATGCAGAATTAGCAGAGGGATAAGCTCCTATATCTCGCATCAGCTGCATTCTTGCTTTAATAATGTATACTTCCTTGCCAAAGTCTTTCGTGTATATAACTCCATGATAAGATTCATCTGGCGCAGTAAAGTCAGGAAAATTACCATTACTCCAATCAAATCTGCCACTGTCAACTATCACTCCTCCAAGTCCTAAAGCATGTCCATCCATATACTTTGAGGTTGAATGTATTACAATATCCGCACCATATTCAAAGGGTTTGCAAAGGATGGGCGTGGCAAAAGTATTATCAATGATTAATGGAACTTTGTTTTTATGGGCAACTCTTGCAAGTTTTTCAATATCACATACGCAAAGCGCTGGATTGGCTAAAGTCTCACTATAAATAAGTTTTGTGTTAGATTTAATTGCCTTATGTAGTTCTTCTTCATCTGCGTCACCATCTACAAATATACATTCAATTCCAAGCTTTTTTAATGTAACCGCAAACAAGTTTACACTTCCTCCATAGATAGCAGATGTACTAATAAAGCTGTCTCCAGCACTGCATAAATTCAAAATAGATATAAGAACAGCTGCCTGTCCTGATGTGGTACAAAGTGCACCCACTCCATTTTCCAAATCCGCTATTTTTTTCTCAACTGCGTCCACTGTGGGATTAGCAAATCTAGAATACATAAATTCTGAGGGCAAGTTAAACAATTCCCCAATGTGTTCTGTGGAATCAAATCGATAGGTTGTACTCTGCACAATAGGCATCACACTAGGTTCTCCATTTTTAGGTTTATATCCAGAATGTAAACATTTTGTTTCATCTTTCATGCTAATTTTCCTCTCTTAATATAATATTAAAAAATTTCATTACCATTAACTTAATTTCATATAATAATTTTAATTTTCAAATAAACACATAAAAGTTCATACTTAAATGTTGTTGAACATTTTAAGAAAAATAGGAGCTGTTTTCTCACAATACCAATGTTCTTAAACTATTCATTTACCGTAGTAACTGATACTTTTCTTAGCATCTAAATGCTTTATTGATTTTTATATGAACCCAGTATACAATAGGTTTATATATAAGTAAAACAAGATTTTCTAATTAATATATTAGATTTCCTAATGTAAAGGAGACAATAATATGAACCGATACCTTGCTCTATGCAAAATTGTTGAAGTTGGAAGCTTTTCAAAAGCTGCAGACGTACTAGGTTATACCCAGTCAGGCATAAGCCAGATGATCCAGTCGCTAGAAGATGAGTTATCTTTAAAGCTACTGCTTCGCTCACGAACTGGTGTAAAGCTTACTCCAGAAGGACAAGAATTATATCCTTATATCTTAAAAGCAGCTTCTTCTTATCGTGCTATGATAGAGAAAAATAAAGAAATAAAAGGTCTTGAGTCTGGTATGATACGGATTGGAACTATTTCTAGTATCTCCTGCCATTGGCTTCCTCATATGATAAAAGAATTTCAAACTATGTATCCTAATGTACAATTTCTTCTTCATCAAGGAGACTATACCACCATTCCACAATGGATCAAATCAGGGGAAGTGGATTTTGGGTTCATCAATCCCGCCGCTGCATCAGGATTAAATACTATCACTTTAAAGGATGGAGAACTTCTGGCTGTTCTTCCAAAAAATCATCCTTTAGCAAAAGAGAATATCGTTACATTGAAACAACTTGTAACGGAACCTTTTCTCCTTGTGGAAGAAGGCGCTATCAGTGAACCTTTAGAGGCTTTCCACGCACAGAATCTTTATCCAAAAATCAAAATGTGTGTTCATGATGATTATTCTGTTCTTGCAATGATTGAAGAAGGCTTAGGCATAAGTATTTTAGCTGAATTAATTCTAAGACGCATAAGCTATGATGTGGTAAAAATACCGATTAACCCACCCGTGACACGTACAATAGGAATTGCTTTTAATAATTTAAAAACAATTCCTATTGCAAGCAGGTACTTTATTGATTATTTAAAGGAGAACATTCCTGATTGATTATAGATATATAAATAACTTTCCATTGCATGGGTAATGGGAAGTTGTAGTACACTTCCTAATCCCATTATGCATTCAGCAGTTAAGCCACATTTTAAGAAAGTTGCATTACAGCATTTTATAAGTTATACGTATATTTCTATAAAGAATTTATAATTTTAAAATCATTTCATATTGACCAACAACATCTTCAAATCCTAATTTCAGTAAAAAATCTTTCGTAGATTTTGATTGATCATCTACATTAAGAACACCAACCTTATATGATTCTGTATTTTCTAGTAGATCAGTAACGATACTTCTTGCAATCCCTTTATGCCTATAATGCTTATTTACTGCTATTTGTGGAATATCTCCTGTTTTCTTATCAATAATGCCATAACCAACAATAGTATCGTCAAAACGTACAACAGAATATATGAATGTATCTGGTGCAGCATTTATTGAATCAATAGAATTTTGCCAGGATGGTGTGAAATCCCAAAAGTCTATTAAATGTTTCCAATTAGTTGTGTCAATTTTATTAATATGTTCAACTTTGTAGGTTGTCATGGGGTTATATTTATTTTTATCTAGCTGAAAGCATGCAAAATGTCTTATAATTTCAAAACCTTGTTTTTTGTAAAGTTGAATTGCCGATGTATTGGATTGAATTACTTCAAGTAAATATTGCTCCGCTTCTTTTTCTTTAAGCAATTCTCTGATATTTAAAAGCATATTGCTTGTTACGCCTTGTTTTCTATACTCTCCTATAACACCTGTCCCTGTGTCATACACAGTTAGTTTCCCATTCCAGTTTCGAAATCCATTTAAAATGAATCCCACTAATTCCTGATTTTCAAATGCACCTATAGAGACTTCTGAATCATAGCCTCGTCTTTCAAGCATTCCCTGAAACTTCCAAAAGGGCAAATCGATTTTAACTTGATAATCGGAAAATGCATTTAAAAATGTTTTATGTAATGTTTCCATAATTGTGTTTTCTAATGTTTTATAATCAAACATATTTTATCTACTCCCATCTAAAATTATTATTAGTTAATCAATATCAATTACATTTTTTTAAATAGTTACATTACTTTCTCAAATACTATATAATAACTCTTCCACCTAGATGAATTTATAAGTAACCTTTCAGCTTCAGATTATTAGCCTAATGAGAAGTTAAAAACCATTTTGGTTAATTACATTATACTACAAGTTCCTGGCCTCTTACAGAGAATGGAAGTTGGCTGACAAGCCCTGTTGCTATAGATACTAATTATGCGGCCAATGTATTTCCCTTAAACTCTTTTTCAACTCATCTGAAATTAAAGCGATTTGCTGATTTTTTATACTTATCTTATCTATAAAAAATTCGATGTCTTTACTTTTATAAAACTCAATGGTTGATATTTGCCAATTCTTACTTCCTTCTAAAATCAAGCTATAAGTGTTAACCTTTTTGTTGTGTTCTTTTTTCCTTACCAATATACAAATTTTATTGATACTATTATAATCTACTGTTATCTTTTTCAATAAAACTTTATAAGTAAATTCATCACTTTTAATATAAATATTTCTGAAAGTGAATCTAAAAATAATATAAAATACACTAAACATCATTATTGATAGAAATATAAACATGTCTGAATCAAATTTGCCTGACTGAAATGATGCATATAAAATCACAATGAATAGTATGAAAATAAAAATAAATATTCTTTTCTTTATTATCACAGGCTTAATTTTATATGGTAAGTCTTCCTCATTCATTCTATTTTCTCCTTAATCTAACTAAACTTTTTTTAAATAATATCACATCATATAATTTTAATTTTTTAAGTAACGTTATACGAAATATTATGAATTTCTTTTTTCATTAACTCCAAAAATAATTATACTTGTCACCGTATCTTGTGCTAACAGAAATAGTTCTCATATTCATTTATGCGAATCAAAGATGAGCTTGCTACTTCGCTATAAAGTTCTTTTTATGAAGTAGTTGGTTCAATACATACTCAATCCCATGTTTCTAACCATCTAATAGCTTTTTCCATATATCCTTCACTTTTTCTTGATTTTTCCGAAATATTTATACCTCATACAATAGAAATATATTCGATTAACTATTAAATTGGATACACAATAGCAATTAATCTGTTTCTAATTTAATTACTTCCACCTGTCTATTCATATTTAAAATTAATAAACATGAATATCCGTAAAGCTTCGGTTCGCCATTCCCACCCAAATCCAGTTTGAAATACATTTTTTCATTGGTAAGTATTCTTGCAAAATTTTTTGCATCAATATTAAAACTATCAACCACTTCTTCAGAAATGTAAAATGCTAAGATATTCTTTTTCTCTTTTTCTATCAAACATATATTGGGATTAATACTTAAAACAATCTTTTTTTCATTCTCATTGTATTCTGCATAATCAGTCAGATAAATTGAAACATACCGTTTTTCTCTCTTAATATAAAATCCATTTTGTTTGTGAATGAAAATTTTTCTCATTCTTCTAGTTATCTTAGATGAGTATCCAGAAAAAACACCTATAAAAAAGAAAATTATTGCAAAATAATAATAAATACCATTTTTTTCTGGATGTTTAACAATAATCACAATACAATCAGAAATTGTCCTCCATAATCCATTCGCTTCAATTAAATTTGAATTTAACATGATTAATACAACCAATAATGCAACAAAAAATTGCAATGCACATAAAGCACCCAAGAAAAATCTACATACAATATTAAAGCCTTTCTCCTTATAGTTTTTAAAATATACATAATAAATTCCCCAAAAACCCAACATAGGTATAATCAGAAAATTAACTTTTAATAAATAAGTAAGTACACCATATATAACTCCTGAAATCATTGATACTATTAATGTCTTAAAAAGCGCAGTTACTGCACTGCCCTCAACCAACTTTTCATCTTTCTTATTTTCTATGATATCATTAGAGATTTCCTCTTCATTGCATTGTTGTTGATATTTTTCCTGCAATGTATAAAATATTGTAGCATATAATTTCTCAGGTTCAGCTGTAGAAAAAGATTGTAATGGAATAGATAAAGAATATACTCCTCCATAAAGATTAGATATTGAAGTGAAAAAATTATCCTTTTGATTTTCCAGTTTTTCCTTTGAAATTATTCCAATAAACGAATTATTACTCTTATAATATGTCTGCACATTAGCTATATCTGTCCACTTTAGCTTTTTAATACCGAAAAGGGTTTTAAATAAAATTTCATCTTCTGTAAGTTTTATATAAGCTTTTTTCATAACTCCTGTGTAAAACCAGATATAAGCAAAAAATATTCCAAATACTAATAACAAGACTCTAAAGAATATCCCACTTAAATCATTGACAGGTATAAACGAGAATCCCACAAACATAGTTATCATAAATAAATAGAGTACATGCATTCTAAATTTATAGCTTGAATGTACAATAAATGGCAACGAATGAAGCTCAGGTTTTCTTTGATTTTCTTCCATAGTGATCTCTCCACACTTTTTAAAATTTATATTATTATAATATAGTACAAAATATCCATTATTATCACCAGCTGTAAAAGGTGTAATATCATTCATTTATAAAAATGGCTTATCTTCTTAACATACTAGACATGTTCTATCACTTTTTATGGATAATTAAAAATAAGCACCCCTTGGTAGTAAAATTAGCACCTTTGAGGTGGTTGCGAAACAATGTTGAGCTTGCTATATGTAGTTTTAACCACTACACTTTGAATAAAGACTTTCTAAATTATCTTTAAATTAGTTCAGCAATATAAGAAGAGCACGCACACTTACTGATATTATTTAATCTACACCATCAACCATATAATTCTACTTTCCACCCTTCTAATGGTGGTTCTACTACATAATCTTTATCAACATAACTTCTTATAAATTGTGCTGCTCTCTTCTCGGCATATTTTGCATTTACTACATTGCCATCCTCATCCAATTCGATGACATTAGCAAAGATTGCATATGCTTGTTCCATCATACTTGGTTCTTCAAATATACACGAGTAATCAATCCCCTCCAATAATGGATAACCTACTGTACCATTTATAATCCAAAATGAAAAAGTTCTTAATATACCACTAAATGAATGACTTTATTTTTTCAATAAAATAACCTCCTCATATACATGATTAATCTCAATTTATTATTATAGCTTTCACTTACTTACCATTGCTCATCAAATAGTTAATTAAAAAACTTTGAGCTAACACTAAGTTTAAACAAAATTACATATAACTACTGTTTTGCCAACACTCATAAATTAATTATTTATTTTCGCCTTCCCATTATTAGCCAAATCAGAAGTCAATTATTTCTTTTTCCATATCATATTGGAGAATCCGACTCTAATCTTTTATTATACTACTCCTTATTGTTTTAGTATTTCTGATAGGCTATCTGACCTAACATATTTTCTTTGATTATGGCAACCAACATTTCACTATATCTTGTAGTTTATTAATTGTTATTTCTTCCTCGTTACTCAATACACATTGCCCATTAATCATTGTATTAATGAGCAATTTATTCTCTATACTATGCTTTAATATTTCCTCCAACGTTAAAAATGCTTGCGTCAAAGTAATATCCCCGCTTTCTAGATTTCTAGAAAAAATAGCTTCTTTAGTAACTGATGCATTCAATTTAGAATAATACTTAATCGTATAAATTGGCTTCAAATATTCCCTGTCTTCATCATTAAAATTTGTTGAAATATCTACTGCATACTGTTTTATATCATGACCTTCATCACCATTTTCCTTACTATTAAATAGTCCAAATAACATATCTATTCACATCATTTATATTATTTAATGCCTATTGTAAACTACCCATTATAGACATAATCAATCATAAATTTTCAATCTCAAATTATGTCCAAGCTACCCATTAGTTAACTATTCAATTTAAATTATAACATAAATGTATATCTATAGTAATACAAAGCCTTACATAATTCCCTAAATTACTTATCAATTATAGATATGCTAATTCTAAATATATTATGTTGTTCCTTACTTTCATAACGTATATGCTAAAATATACTTACTATAGTGAAACTTTCCATAACACTCATTTGTCTAATAGATGTAATTAACAAAAGTCAGCTGACAAATCAATAAAAGGAGGGAATTTCTTGCAAGATACATTAAAAGTTAAAAGAGCTATCAAAGGAGATAAAAATGCTTTTTCGGAATTAATCCATGAAAATAAAGATTATTTATATAAAGTATCCTTTCTTTATACAAAAAATGAAACAGATGCTCTAGAAGTTTTAGATGAAACAGTTTATAAATCCTATGTATCAATAAGCAAACTAAAGAAACCTGAAAATTTTAAGACATGGATTACTCAAATTTTAATAAATACTGCCATCAATTTTATTAGACTCCGTAATAGAGTTCTGTTTATTGAAGATGTTAATCTTTGTGAAGAATACATTATAGAAAATAACAAAGACCGGGAGTTAGATTTAAAAGAAGCTTTAAATGAATTAAAAGAAAAAAGTTCAGAAATATTAAGGCTACGATATATAGAAGATATGAAGATATCTGATATTTCACAAAAAGTTAATATGCCAGAAGCTACGGTAAAAACAAACATGAGACGTAGTTTGAAGAAATTAAAAGATAAGTTAGGAGATGATTATATTGGATAGAGACTATATTAACAATATAAACCTGCCTAAAAATATTGATAGCGTTATAGATAATGCTATATCTAGGGGAGAGCGTAAGAAAAGAAAGAAGAAAAATATTGCAAAAGTCGCTGCAGTGGCTATATTGATTTCTTCAGTAACTTTATTTAATCTAACTAGCCAATCCTTTGCGGATAATATACCCTTTTTAGGTAAGGTATTTGAAAATGTTACCTTGAAAGATCCTGGACAAAACAATAATTATAATAATTATGCTGAAGGAATAAATGCACTGCAATCTGATGGAAATACATCAATAAAAATAGATCAAGCAGTATGTGATGGAAACTTTTTATTTTTAAGTGCCGTTATTAATTCCAAAGATGGTTTTAAGGAAAATAAAAAAAGTAATGATCTCGACTCTCAAATTTTTTCAGGAGGACTTGCTAGAGTTGATTTTGAAGATCACTATGAGGATGACTATAGTAAAGATTTAGAAAATAAGTTTGCAGAAAATAAAAGTGGTTATAAAGGGCTGTTTACAACACAAGGCTTTCTTGGTAAGTTTGTCGATAAAAACACCTTTATAGGTATAGCAAAATATGAATTAAAACAATTTAATAGAGAAATTCCTGATAAATTCAAGGTAAAGTTAAATTTTAACAATATAAATTATGATTTTTCAGAAAAACATGATGATGCTACTTCTATAAATGGTAATTGGAATTTTGAATTTGAGGTTACCAAGATAAGTTCCTCAGATATTAAGACAATAGTTCCCACTTTTAAAAATGAAGATATAACTGTTGATAAAATTACTCTTACACCACTTTCAACAACTATAACCTTTTCTATTTCAAAGGAGCTTGAGAAAAAAATAGAGATTCCAAGAATATTTGATGAAAACAATATTGAAGTACCAGGTTTCACTAGTACTGCTCCTGCACTCAATAAGGAAAATAGAATTGTTCATACATGTAGCTACGCTAAATTTCCAGAGGGTTCTAAAAACATGAAAATTAAAGTTTTCTATGATAGTAAAGATTTTATAACAATACCATTAACACAAAATTAAAATACTTATTTTTCTTTGTAAAACTATACTCCTATTAAGAATGAATGCAAAAGGAACAATCTGATACTCAATGTGAAGAGATTGTCTGCTTAGTCTTTCTTGGCGTAGCGAACAATCTCTTAAATGAAGTTAAAATACTAACTTCATAATTATCTCATCATCGTCACGTCCCCCTGTATCTTTAAAACCTAGCTTCTCATAAATATGAATTGCATGAGAATTATCCATATTGCAAGTTAATATAATATCATTTGATTTTCCAAATGGTTTTGATTTAATATAATCTATACATAATTCCACAGCTTTAGTTCCATAACCGTTCCCTTGAAATTTTTCATCAATCATCATATGCCAAATGTTATAGGTTTCTTCATCATAATCATAAATAACCATAACATACCCTACAATAATGTCATCCTTATAAATTGCAAACGGTGTGCATTGATTGTAATATACATAAGCCTGCGCTAAACTACGAATAGGATGTGATACAAACTTATCTTGTCCATATCCAAGTTTCAAATTAAAACACTCAATAAAATTGCTTTCTTCAACTTTCTTTAAGGTTAATTCTTTCTTCATAAAATTCCTCCACTTATTTAAAGTGAATAAGTAATAAGTAAAGAAGAGATTCCCTTTGCTTTTCACCTAATACACAATTTCCCATTCTCCTATAAATATCTTTTAAATATGTACCCACATTCTATTAATATATTGATTTTACTAGCTTTCTCAAAAAAAGGAAAGCCCAAAGAGCTGTTTTCTACAACTCCATGTTCTCTAGGTTTACAATAACTATTCTATTTAAATCATAACATAAATGTATATCTACAGTAATACAAAACCTTACATAATTCCCTAAATTACTTATCAATTATAGATATGCTAATTCTAAATATATTATATAAAAAATGAACGCCAAAGGAACAACATGATATTTACTGCGTAGAGATTGTCTGAGCGAGCCACTAGAAAGACTTAGCTAATTTATTTTTAAATTGCGTTAAATCCACGAAATGTTTGAGCGTAGCGAGTTTTGAGTGGATAGTAATTTGAAAATAAATTAGCTTAGTCTTTCTTTGCGCAGCGAACAACCTCTTAGCAGTAAATATTATGTTGTTCCTTTTCATTTATATTCTACATATTATAATAAAACATTATTAGAACGTAAGAAACAATAGTGATACAGCGGATTAGCTTTTTTCAGTATACAATATATTAGAAATTCCTTTTCAATTAAAGATATTGGAAAATTAACTATTAACCATTTCCTAATTTCACCTTGCGCTACCAGTCTTATATCATCTACTGTATACATATTCCTTTATCACTAAGATACTTATTAGTTTTATCCTTTAAATAATCGCTCTTCACGCCTTTAATAACTTCTAGTCCGTTAGCAATCTCTCCCTTATCTATAAAATATGTAAATAGAAATGTTCGGGCCATGGATCCTTCGATACTTTTACTAATTATTAGTTCTGCTAAATCATCTACATTTTGGGCTTTGTTAAAAAACGGTAATATAATTTCATCAAAATCTCTTAATATAGTACTTTTTACCTCTTCCATATTTCTGTGATCATATCTATTTTTCAAGTGATTTTTATATTTTCCTTTAGCTTGTGCTTGCTGTACGTCTTCACCCTTGTTATAAGCGCTTAACATAAACTGTTTCTCATAATCCAAACCAGGCCAACGATATCCAATTTCATACCAATAATCTGTTGAGAATGTATTATTAACTATGCCCATAATCTCTCCTAATCTATACTCAAAAATAGCACAATCTATTTCTTTATCTTTATGAATATCAAATTTATCAAAAAGAGAGGGCATGGATATTGCAATATTATATGTAAAATAAGCATAATCTCTTGTATTTGATCTACCAAACTGTACATTACATACATGAATAAGCTCTGAGCTCTTCCTATAAAATGTATTTCCATTTTTTTTAAAGCCCTCATCCTTAAGCTTAAGTTTGATACAATCTCTCAATATGGACTTAGCTTCCTCAACACAATTGAAATTTTCCACTGCAATCGCCTCTTCCTGTTCTAAATAAGTATTCTAATAGATAATCTAGATTTTTATGTAAATATTGTCATTAGTATATCATAGAAAACTATTAGGATTCAACTACGCTGTTGTTACTACCAGCATTATGCTTGATTATAAGGCAACTATTAAAGGTATGAATTTTGATACTAATCAAACTTTAGAAAAGGACTATTGATGAGCATATTCATTGGTATAGCTACAAAATATTTCAATGGCTATTAGAATCAATGTACTCTTAATTGTACTTAGTAATTCTAAAGGGATAATTAGTGCTTAACTATTTCATCTTCATACATAATATGGTATACTGCACTTAAAATGCCAAAATAGGATGGTAAATTTTACAAAATAGTATATACTTCTGAACTTTCATTAATGCTATCTGTATTTATGCTAAAGTTTCACATAATATTTAGAATTGAGGTGCACATGTAATGAACTATAGGGAGATAAGACTCTCAATAATCTTAGGATTTTTCATTTTAATTGATATTATAAGCATTTACTTTTTTAGAATAGCTGGATTTTTCAATGATGGAAATTCCGGTCCTTCTATTTGGAAAGGTGCATTAATGCTTTTTATAGTTGTGTGCCCTATTTATTGTTTTGTTAAGGGAATACAACACTTAGTTAAGGCCTTTAAATATAAAGAAATACTCCATAAAGATACTCATTATATTGAATGGATTTATGACGAAAATTCTTGGAATCAGTTTATTCTAAGGGATTTTAAATGTAATTTAATCTATGATTTTCACTCATTTGTACAATTCGGAAAGCGGTTTCTGTCTGTAACTTTAATTGCTACTATATTAGTAATGATAACATCTCCAAAATATAGAGACCATATTGTTGTATATTTTGCTATTCCATTTACTATATACTTTCTCTATATAATTTGCTCACTAATAAAAAATATTTTTACATTAGTGGATCATATTTTTTTCTCCAATCATACAGTTATTTTGACTTGTGATGGGTTATTTATAAATGGTAAGCATTATAATTGGGGAATTACAGGCAATAAAAAATTAATTGAGAAGAAGATTATCAAAAATACTATAGAACTGGAATATGGAGTCCCTTCAAGGATTTCAGATAGACATGTTACTTTAATAGATTTGAAAAAATTAGTAATACCTATACCTAATAAAAAAAATAAAGAAGCTGAAGGATGGGTTAACAGTTTTAAGATTGACGAATGCAATTTTTCTCATCATTAAATAAAATATCGCCCTTCTTAACTATGAATATTACTAAAGTTCTGTTTCATTTTTTTACTTACTCTCTCCATAAATTTCACAATAGTGGCTGATAGCATAATGCCAAAAGCAATTGCCCCACATATTGCAATTGTTAATATGCCTTTACTAATTGCATTATCATAATTATGTTCAACTATATATCTTATTGTATTATAAGCTACTATACCTGGTACAAGGGGAAAAATACCAGGAACATAGAACATAGATGCTGGAGTTTTTATTCTACGCGCCATGAATTCACTATACAGGTTAACAACAAAGGCACCGAAGAATGATCCAGCCACAGCGCTTCCGGTTCTTAAACAAACTATACTATAAGCTATCCATCCTAGCGCCCCACAAATTCCTGCCCATATTATCTTTTTTCTATCAATATTAAATAGTATTACTGGGAATATACTACCCCAAAATGCTAATATAATCATTTTTATAGACAAATGAATCACAGTCCTTTCAATCCAATAAATAAGGCAGTTCCTATTCCAACGCAAACTGCAATTATAACAAGCATTGCCTCGCAAAACTTGGAAATTCCAGAAAAGAAATATCCATAAAGTGCATCTTTTATTCCGTTGGTCAAGGTTACCCCAGGAATCAACATCATTATTGAACCTGAGATTACATTGTTTTTGTTTATAGAAGGTATAAGCATTTGTGCAAAAATACTTGCTCCTCCTATTGCAAGCCCTGCCATGTAAAATTCTAAAAATTGAAAGAAACCTAATTCTGAAATATTTTCAAGCATTAAATATACAATTATACATATGAACAAAGCTGTAAATGCATCTATTATGGACCCACTAAAAAAAATGGTATATATAAATCCAGTCATACAAGCTGCTATTGTCCTAACACCAAAACTAAAATTTGGTGCTTGGTCGATTTCATTTAAGGCTTTTTTAGCCTCTTCATAGGATAATGGATTTTTCTTTAGCTGCCTTGAAAAAGAATTAATCAATTCTATTCTATATAAATCCACGTGCTTTTGTCTTGCTTTTTTCATTGAAGTAATTTTATTAAGCTCTGAATCTTCCACAGAAACTAAGATTCCGCTAGCCATAGACAAACATTCTCCAGTAAAACCATAGGATTCACATATTTTTGCAACTGTTTCCTCTATCCTATATGATTCAGCCCCGTTTACAAATAGTATTTCACCAGCTGTAAGCGCAATATCAATTATATTTTTCACTTCCATTAGAATCCTCCATTATGTATATACTCTTATGCTTTTCAGTTCATTAATTGTGCCAACATAATTTTTAGCGTTTAACAATCCCTTTAAGTAAAATTTTAAAGTGCTTCTGTACCTCATCTTTGAGATTATAATTAGGGTACATTATACTCCATTCATATGTAATTCCTCTAATACAAATAATAAAATGATTAATTACAAATTCTATATCTAAGTCTGCTTCAAATTCCCCTTGCATAATTCCTTGAGTTAGAATTTTTTCAAAGACAGCTTGTATTTTTTTTCTGTGTCCCAGTAATACAAAATTATCTATCTGCCTATTTACTTGTGCTACATATACAATTTTCATAAGATCATATCCTATAAGGTTATTGATATTATCAGCAATTTTCCCTGATACTATAATAAGCATGTCCGATGCGCTTAAATTATTAGGTAAGTCTTCAATATAAGCTTGATAGTCTAAATTAAGATTTTCTACAAAATCTCCAATCAATGCGTTCTTATTACTAAAGTGCACATAGAAAGTACCTTTAGATACGCCAGCCTTCTCTACAATTGAGTCTACGCTTACATTATCAAAACCGTACAGTTTGAAAAGCTGAGCAGCACTTTCATATATTTTATTTTTTGTATCAACTCCTTTGGTCTTTCTAATTTTAGCTTTCTCTTTACTCAAAAATCTATCTCCTAACTTTAAATAACAATAATATAATTGTGACCGTATTTGTTGATTCTAGTCGAATCACACCGTTATTATATCATATGAAAAAATTATTTCAAGGAACATGAATTATATTAAAACCACAATTATGAAAACGATTTACTTAAATTAATAATGAAATTGATACTACTTCTGAAATCAATGCCTTTATACTTTACTGAATGATATACTAATAAAATATTACAGTTAATATTGAACATGTAAGTTTTTTATCTACCCACTGATTTTATGTGCAACTAATTTAATACATTTCCGGTCTAATTAGTGTACAACAAAACATATACGTGTATGAATTTTTAGGAGGCACTATGGAACTATTAATAAAAAGAGCTCAAAACGGAGATAATGAAGCATTTATTCAAGCAATAAATGAATATATGCCACAAATGTATAAAGTAGCTAAAAGTAGACTTAAAAATGAAGAAGACATAGGTGATGCAGTTCAAGAAACAATTATTTCCGCTTTTAGCAGTATTAAGAGGCTAAGACAGCCTGCTTTTTTTAAAACTTGGATAATTAAAATATTAATAAACAAATGTAATGACATCTTTGAAAAAAATAAAATTTTGCACATGGAAGACTATGAAATAGTAGAAAATACTCAGCTTACTTCTGTATGTAATAGCAATATTGATGAAGAATTGGATTTTGATAATATTTTAAATAATTTAAGTCCTGAATATAGGCTAGTAGTAGTAATGTACTATGTTAATAGGTTTACTACAAGGGAGATTAGCGAAATTCTTAATGAAAAAGAAGGAACAATCAAGTCTAGGTTAAGTAGAGCCAGGCAACAATTGAAGACTTACTACTTAAACGTAGACAACGAAAATATTAGTGTTGGAGGTAGTTTTGAATGCATATAAATTTTGAAGACAGGCTAGAGAACTCCTTAAATGAGGAGATTCTAATACCTAAAAGTGTTTTAGACAAAAAAGAACTTGCCTTTGAGCAAATAAAGAAAAAAAATCAAGCTAGTGATAAGTTTTCTTATAAACATAAAGTAGCTGTGGCAGTGGTAGCTAGTATATGTATATTGGGTACAGTTAGCTTTGGAAATACAGCTTTTGCAAATATCAAATCTTTATTTTCCAATGATAGCGGAATTCAAAAGGCTGTAGATAATGGATATGTTCAGCAAGTAGTCACTAATAATACTATGAAAGATAAAGGAGTTGAGATAAAACTAACGGATGTAACTTGTGATAAAAATAAATTAGCATTATCACTTAATTTAAAGTTTGATGACAAAAGTTTAGTGAGCCATTTTTATTCACTTGGTTTTGATATTGAGATTAAGGATGATAAAGGAAGGTATATTGCAAGAGATGAAGGCGATTGCTTAACTGGTTCAGCAGATTGGAATACTGATGTTAATAAAGATACTGGAGAAATAAAGTTAAATTTAGTGCTGTCGTCTAATGGGCAGCTTGTAGATATAAATAAAATTAATTTAAAGCTAAGCCAAATACAATTATTTGCATCACTAAATGATAATATAGAGAATTCTGTATTTACTGAAGCAGAATCTAAACTAGATAAAGACACACTAATCCAGTTAAAAGATGGTGGAGTAAGACTATATAAAGAGCTTAATGGTACATGGGAAAACAATATAAAGTTAGATGATAAATTTAAGGACAGCAAATCAATTAAATATTCAGCTGAGGGAAATAATAATTTTGTTAATGTAATTTCTGCTGAGATGTCACCAACAGGAATGCAAATTACATTTATAACAGACGCATCATCTGACCTAAACAGTAGGATAAATAAAATAACTTTAGTTGACGAAAAAGGGAAAACATACAAACAAACAACTTTTGGAAGTCAAGAATATGTAGATGGTGATGATATAAAGTTTAAAGTTTCTTTGAACTTTGAAGCCACAACCTTTGATAATCTAGGAAACCTTAAGATGATTGCTAAAGACTCAAATGGAAAAAATGTGGAGATAAAATTAAAAAAGTAGCGCGAAAATTTTATAGATTGGGAGTCTGTGAATAATTTTGTGTAAACTTCCATTTGATATTTTTATTAATGTACTTTATAAGAAACTAGGTTTAGATAGCTTTGTATCAAAACCTAGTTTTTCAATTGAGTCTACGCTTACATTATCAAACCTGTGCAGTTTGAAACGCTGGGCAGCACTTTCGTATATTTTATTTTTTGTATCAACTCCTTTGGTCTTTCTAATTTTGCTCTATTTGTATTCACACATTTACCTCCTATCTTGAAATATCGTAATATAATTGTGACTGTAGTCATTGACTCTATACTTGATTGTATTACAATATTTTGTTAATATTGATTGTATTCTATTTTATTTTCTTACTTATAAGGGAGGATTTATACAAAATGAGCGAATTTTACACATCAGAAAATGAACTTGAAAAAAAGCATTCAGAAAGAAAATCTTTTAAAATCATGGGGATAGTATTCTTTACGTTAGGGATAATCATTCAATTAGGTATAGTATTATCAAATATTTCTTCGAACTCCAGCTCCCGTGATGGAAGTAATCAACTGGAATATGCCTTTGGAAGGATAATCGGGATGGCCCTTGTGCTTTCATTTCTAATATTCATTGTTAGATTTATTTTTAAAAAGAAAAAGAACCTTGCGGTCATGATACTATCCATCTTATTTTTATTTTCTTCAATATCATCAGCATCAAACGCTATTTCTCAGAGAAGAGATGAAAATAGACTAAATAACCTTGGCAAAGACAAATTTATAAATATGGCTCGTGATTACACAGAAGGGAAAACATTAACTCCTGAGAACTTTAAAAAATCTGACTATGGTTCTATGGCTCCCTTCTTAAAATTAACTGAACAATATTTTATTTCATGCAAAAAATTGAATATATCTTTTAAGTCCCAAATAGATAGTATTAACTTTGAAACTATTTTAGCACCTGATACCTTCAGTAGCTCAGATAAAATTAAAGCTGCGCAGGCAAGACTCAATCCATCTATTAGTGAATTTGATCAATTAGAATCGGATATTAATAAACTTGTTAAAAACATGCACTCAGATATCAGCAAATTAGATATTCCTAAAGATTTCAAAGAAGGTATCATTGCTGGATTTGAAAATGCACAAGTTAAATCAGGGGATAACATAAAAAATTATATTCAAGCTGAAAAAAACATTATTAATAAAATGGAAGAAATACTGAGCTTTATGTTAAGTGAAGAGGGTAATTTTCAAGTAAAAGATAATAAAATCTACTTTTACTCAAACGATGCAATGTCAAAATATAATAGATTTGTAGATGACCTACAACAATTAGCATCTCAAGAAACCTCTATAAAAAATAAAATTACAGATTCCATGAATCAAAAGCTTAATGAAATGGAAAAAAGTAAATAGAAAATATTATCATAAATATTGAGTCATACACTTTTTTAATAAATAGATAAATACCAAGATTACTGTATGTTAATCTTGGTATTTATCTATTTAATCGCATATATTTATAATATTACTCTTACCGTTAATTATTTTCCATATCCCTCATGATGCTTTTCATGCCACTTCCATGCTGTTTCTATAATAGTTTCAAGTGAATTATATCTAGGCTCCCAACCAAGTTCCTTCTTAGCCTTATCACTAGAAGCTATGAGTATCGCTGGGTCACCAGCTCTTCTTTGTGCATCTTCAGCTTTTATTTCATGGCCTGTAACTTTTCTTGCTACTTCTATAACTTCTTTAACGGAAAAACCTGTACCATTTCCTAAATTACAAATTAAACTGTCTCCGCCCTTACTTAATCTATGAAGTGCAAGTAGATGTGCATTTGCTAAATCTGTTACATGTATGTAGTCTCTAATGCAGGTACCATCTTCTGTAGCATAATCATTACCAAAAATCATTATTTTTTCTCTTTTTCCTGTTGCTACTTCAAGTATTAGAGGAATCAAATGTGTTTCTGGACTATGATCTTCTCCTATTCTCCCACTTATATGAGCGCCTGCGGCATTAAAGTATCTAAGTGCAGTGTACTTAATTCCATAGGCGTTATCACACCATTTTAAGATTTTTTCTACTGCTAGCTTTGACTCTCCATAAGGATTTGTTGGGAAGGTTTTATCTCCTTCTAGAATAGGTGTACTTTCTGGTTCTCCATAAGTTGCAGCTGTAGATGAGAACACTATTTTTTTAACTCCATAATCTCTCATGGCTTTTAACAAATTAATTGTGCCACCTATATTATTATCAAAATATTTTAAAGGCTCTGTAACACTCTCTCCAACTAAGGAGTCTGCTGCAAAGTCTATAACTGCATCTATATTGTTTTCACTAAAAACCTTATCTAAAATTTGCCTATCTCTTAAATCTCCTTCATAGAACTTGCCGCCTAAAATTGACTCCTTATGTCCTTTTTGAAGATTGTCTAAGATTACAACTTCTTCACCTTTTTCTAAAAGCTCAGCTACCATATGACTTCCTATATATCCAGCTCCGCCACAAACTAAAATAACCAATTTAATTTCCCCTTTCTTTTATTTAATATAATCACTATATCATAAATAAATCCTATAAAAACAAAAAAGTGAAAACCACATAAAGTTCACATAAGAAAATATAAAATTCACATAATTCCTTAAATGGAAATGCAATACTACTAGTAAATATGAATATTGTCCCTTGACAAACTCTCCCTGCCTCTCTATAATACCTCTACCAAAACGGTGGCCACCTTTTGATTAACTAGTTATCTAATCAAAAAGAAAGAGAGGACTACTTATGCACCTAAATACTCTGACCGCAACTTTTAAAAGAAACTTAATAATAAAAACTAGAGCCTATCCAAAAGATTTTTTTATTAGCAGTATACTTGAGGCCCTTCATATTTCCTTGTTTTCATTTTTTATGTATCATTTTCTATTCAGTAAAAGTCTAGATTCTAACTTTTCATCTTACGCTGGTACTTCTGATTATATGACCTACATTATTGTAGGAAGTACCATGTATAGATTTGTTGTAAGAACTTGTCTGAATGTAAGTAGAAGTTTAATTACAGAAGTTAGAGAGGACACCTTAGATAGCTTAATGCTTGCACCCTTTAAGAGAGTTCAATATTTCTCAGGCAATATGCTAGAACAAACTCTTACTACGTCAGCTGAAACATTGATAACTATTTTAATTTGTACTCCCTTTGGTGTTAATTTTTCTAAAATAAATCCTATATCTACCCTAGCTGCCTTTCTGATTTCTATGGTAGCCTATTTCTCAATTTCTATACTGCTAGCCTGTGTAATGCTTTATTTTAGAGACACTTATATATCTCAAAATACGCTATTTGCATTAATGTTCTTACTAAGTGGCGTAACCTTCCCTATTCAATATCTACCAAACTGGGCTCAGGTGTTTTCAAAGTTGATTCCAGTTACCGCTTCTTTAGAATTAATAAGGAATAGTGTAATTTCAGGTATGAGTATCAGCTCACAGATAAATAATTTTGCTCAACTTAGTATTTTAAGTGCGATATATTGCATAATAGGCTTCAAACTTTTAAAGCATATAGAAATTGTGGCATTAGAAAAAATAAATTTTTAGGAGGTCATCATATGTTACAGGTAGAAAATCTAAAAAAATCCTATGAAACAAAAGTAAAGAAAGGTTTGTTTAAAAGTGAAAAAGTATTGGTTGAAGCCGTTAGAGGAATAAATATGGAAATTCGTGAAGGACAAATTGTGGGTCTTTTGGGCATAAACGGAGCTGGTAAAACTACAACCATAAAGATGCTTTCTACTCTTCTTTCTCCAACTAGTGGTAAGATAACTATTGATGGTTTGGATTCAGTTAAGGATGCCTTAACAGTGAAAAAACATATAAATATGGTGGCTGGTGGTGAACGTATGATTTACTGGAAGCTTACAGGGAGAGAAAACTTAAAGTATTATGGTGCTCTCTATGATATTAGTAATAAAGAGCTTAATTCTAAAATAGACAATTTATTAAATCTAGTAGGACTTACAGATAGTGGTGATATTCCTGTGGAAAGATATTCAAAGGGTATGAAGCAGAGGCTTCAAATCGCAAGAGGGCTTATTAATAATCCAAATTATATATTTATGGATGAACCTACCCTTGGCTTAGATGCTCCCATTGCTCGGGAACTAAGGGAGCATGTTAGAAGAATAGCCTATGATGAAGGTAAGTCTATATTATTGACCTCTCATTATCTTCAAGAAGTAGAAGCTCTATGTGAATATATCTATGTTCTAGACAAAGGACAAGTAATTGCTCAAGGTACTCCAAAGGAATTATCTCATTTAGGTATTGAAAATAATGTTCTATGTATTGAGTTAAAGTTTCCTAATGAAGAACTCCACTGTGCACTTGAAGGTTTATGTTATTCAACTAAGGATACAAGACTAGAGCGAGATGCTCAAAGCAATCTTTATACTTTAACTTCAAAAGAGGATTTAAGTAATGAGGTAGCTAAAATTCTCCTTAAGCACAATATGCCTATAAAAACCTTTTATACTAAGGAACCTAATCTAGAAGATGCTATTATTAAATTATCAAAGGGGGCTTAACTATGTCCTATTTTTTTAAAGTGGCTAAGGCAGAAATGCTAAAGCAGCACAAAAACTTTTTCTATGATAAAAAAATATATGTATCCTTATTTGTATGGCCCCTTTTAGCTTTCACCAGCGCATATTATGGGTATAAGCCCTTTCAACTTAATAAAATAGTAAAGTCTGTAAGTTATGTTACTGCTGATAATCTAATAGTATTTATGCTTATAGGTTCTCTATGCCTAATCTTTTTCAATTGCCTTGTTCAATCAGCTTGGCTCTTTTCATATGAACGGGTACAAGGTACTCTAGAGTTAATTTACCTGTCCCCTGCTAATAGATTAGCTTTCATTTTTGGTAATGCCTTTAGCTCACTTTTTGAAAGTGTGTGGCTTTTTATAGTTTTTGCTTCAGGCATCTTTATTTTTAAAAGTAATAACTTTCATATAAACCTGCCTTCTCTTTCTGTCGGTCTAGCTTTGCTTGTATTAATGTCAACTTTATGGGGCATGTTTTTAAATTCCTTATTTCTGTTTTCAAGGGATTCAGGGTTTCTATTTACTGTACTTCAAGATCCAATGGAATTTTTCTCAGGCATAAAAATACCAACAGCTGTATTCCCACTTTGGGCTAAGGTTATAAGCCTTATTTTCCCCTTAACCTATACAACTGAAATCTTAAGACGTGCACTGCTTAAAGGCAGTAGTATTTATGAACTTAGATATTTTATTTCTATTAGCTTATTTCTTGGACTACTAATGTTAGGGTTTACTAAAATAAGTCTAACACTAGGGGAAGCTCATGCAAAAAAGACTGGTAATATGTCATTGTTTTAGTATTTTCTGATATAATTATATTGCCATTCTATTTTCAAGTGATGAATAAAAATAGGGAGTAAATCAAAAGGTAGGTCTTTTTATGGTACTTTATGAGCAAAATCATAGTTTAGCAAAAGTAAGTTTTAAATATTCTCCATTTTTTGAAATGCTCTGTAGCCTTCATGTATTAATGAACCCAGAGCATCATTTAGAGCGCCTAAACTGGGCTCGAGAACTGAAAGATAAAATGGATTCAAGCCTTTATGATCGCCTTTTATATTTGGGTAGAATCTCTGATGAGTGGCTAGGAATAATGGATTTTTGTGAAGTTTCAGAAAGTTTTAATGATTTTAATGTAATAGCTGCAATAGAAAGCCTTTTAGAAGTTTCTGTAGAAAACCTTTTATATGTATCCTTTAATGAAGAAGTAGAAGTATCAAGTATCAAAAATAGAACAGGACTTTCTAAAGAACAATTAGAAATAGTTATAGATGGTGAGAGTTTTAGAAGAGAATTGATTTCCTGTTTAAAGTCATATTATTATTTGCATTTTGAAAAGGAACTGCGTTTTATTGAACCTTTATTGATTAGAAGTATGAGAAAGCAAATAAATATAATGGAATCTATAGGTATTGATGCTTTTGTAGCTACTATTCATAACAGAATAGAGGTTACCCCAAGCTCCTTTGTATTACATAAATATGTAGATTTTATTATCCCTTTTGAAGGTCTAAAAATAATAGATATTCGAATTAGTAGTTTTATTGATCCTCATTTACTAATCGGTATGTCAGAAGGAAGGGCACAGTTTACTTTAAGAGCCCACCTACTTGAAAGTGCCAATGAACTACCCTTGGATTTATACAATACCATGAAAGCTTTAGGCGATGATACACGCCTAAAAATGCTTAAAAGTATTTATAAAGGAAAAGCCTCTACTCAAAGCTTGGCGAAGCAACTTAATCTTACAGAGGCATGCATATCTAAGCATTTAAAACTAATGTACGAGGCAGATATTTTATATAAAAAAAGAGAAGGTAACTATATTTATTACCTTCTCAATAAGCTTGTACTTGATAGAATTCCTATGGATATATATCAGTATTTGGATGGATAATTTGTCACTTGTCACGTGCCTGGCACTCAGTATAAATAAGAATAGCATCCCTTAAAAATTCCGCTCCACCAGGTTGTTCTTTATCATAATATGCTTTAAATCTCTCGTCAGCAACATACATTTCTGCAACCCCTGCATGAGCTTCTTTGGTGTAACTATCCCAATAATAACTTAGCCACTGACCATGTAAATCTGCTGTTTTCTGTGCAAGCTCCCCTGCTGGATCTCCAGTTACAAAGGCTTGTTTTAATGTTTCAATTACTTTATTACTTAATTTTTCTAGGTCCTCATATTGCTCTTTAGTCATATTTTTAATTTTTTTGTTTGACTTTTCTATTTGGTCTTTACCATACTTTGCTCGGATTTCTTCACCATATTTTTTCTCATTATCCTCTATGATTTTTTGTTTAAAGCCTTCGAATTTTTCTTTATTACTCATTGTAATTCTCCCTTCTGATACTGCTATAGTTTTATCAATATTATTGATTAACGTATCTATTTGCTCACGTTTTGCCAGAAGTTTTTTCCTGTGCTCTCTTAGTGCATTGGCGCCATCAAAAGAGGGTGCAGCAACAATATTTTTTATAGTTTCAAGATCCACACCTAACTCTCTGTAAAATAGAATCTGCTGCAGTATATCTACTTCTGCTTCACCATAAATACGATACCCTGAAGAATTAATTCTTGCCGGCTTAAGAATTCCAATTTCATCATAATATCGTAGTGTTCTATTACTAACTCCCGCTACTTTTGCTAATTTTTGCACTGTATATTCCATGTTCATACCTCCTGACAAAATTAATATACACCTTTACGCTACGTTAATGTCAATAGCTTTTTTAATTTGTCACTTGTCACGTGCCTGGCACTCATAAATACTCTTCCATCAACCTATCAATTTCTTTCTGAAGCTCTACCTTCTCATTATATAAAGTATTTAACTTTTCATAGTCATCACAAAATATATTAATTTCCTCTTCTATGACCTTCAAATTATCTTCTAATTCTTCTATTAGTTTTTCTAAATTCAATTTCTTCCACTGATTGTTACTATGTTTTTCTTTTTCAGGTTTTATTTCTTTTTGGAGCTTAGTTACTTTATTATCCTCAACTACCTCTTTATTCATGTCTGGATTTTTTATTTGTACTGACTTCTCTTTATAGTATTCATAGTTGCCATCATAGGAAATAAATGAACCTTGCCATAATTCTACAACCCTACTGGCTATATTATTTATAAAATATCTGTCATGGGATACAAACAAAAGTGTACCTTTAAACTCTTGTAGATACTCTTCTAATTCCTCTCTTGAATCAATATCTAAATGATTTGTGGGTTCATCAAGTATTAAGAAATTAACCTCACTATACATAAGCATTGCAAGCTTTAATCTACTTCTTTCTCCGCCTGAAAGAGTTCCCACTTTTTTAAATACCCTTTCACCGAAGAACATATATTTTGCTAGGTATTCTCTTGCCTTACCTTCTGGTATTACTACGTCTTCTCTAAAACATTCTAATATTGTGCTATTTTCATTCTTAAAGCTTATATTTTGTGGCAGGTATCCAAGCTTTATAGAACTACCTAAAGTTGCAGTTCCTGAATCTGCTTTTTCCATTTCAAGTAGGATTTCGATAAGAGTTGATTTTCCGCTACCATTAGCCCCTATTAATGCTACTGTCTCAGAATTTCTTATTAGAAGATTAGCTCTTTCCAAAAGGATTTTTTCATCATAGCTTTTGCAAAGTTCTTTAACTATAACAACATTATCCCCTGACCTTCCAGTAACCTGTCCATTGATTCTTATACTTTCTCTTTCCATTGCAGGTTTGTCTATTCTCCTAACTTTATCAAGAAGTTTTTGCATACTTGCTGCTCTTTTAAAAAATTTACTGTTATCTCCCCGCATTCCCCAGTCTTTTAATTGTGCAATTGACTTTTCCATTGCTTTAATTTTTTTCTCTTGATCTAAGTAAGCATCCATTTGAAGCTGAAGCTGTATTTCCTTCTCTTTAACGAAGGCTGTGTAATTACCCTCATAACTTTTGGAAGCCATATCTTCTATTTCAATTATCTTTGTTACCACATTATCTAAAAAATATCTATCGTGAGATACTATTATCACTATTCCTTTGTATTCCTTAAGATAATTTTCAAGCCATTCCATTGCATTTAAATCCAAGTGATTGGAGGGCTCATCCAGTAATAAGATATCTGGATTTTTAAGTAGTATTTTTCCTAGAATTATTGTGGTTTTTTCCCCACCACTTAATTGTGAAAATAACTTTTCCTTGAAGGTATCATCAATTTTAAGCCCTGTGCAAACTTTACTTAATTTCTCTCCTTTCTCATATCCACCTTTGCTCTCAAAACAAGTCTGCAACTTAGCATACTTATTTAATAGTCTCTCAATATCTTCACCCTTTGAAAGTTCTATTTCAAGGGATTCTAATTCCTTTTGTAATGTATCTATTTCTTCAAAGGCCTCATTTAATACATCTAAGACTTTGAAGTTTTCAGGATAAATTGGCATTTGTTCAAGGTATCCTAAAGTTGATCCTTTTTTAATTGATAACATGCCTTTATCATAACCTTCAATGCCCATAATTATTTTAAAGAGTGTACTTTTGCCGCAGCCATTACTTCCAACAATCCCTACTTTTTCAGAAGTCTGCACTTCAAAGGTTATATCCTCTAGAACCATAGTTGCTCCATAGTATTTTTGTAATTTATTTAACGCTAACTCAATCATTTATTATTTCTCCCTTACTTTCCATATCTTTATGTTTTCTAAGCTTTAACATTAGAAATAGCATTACTGGAATATACAGCACTGCAATAACCCCAAAAGTTATTGAAAACCCTATTTTCTCTGCTAATAATCCAAACAGAGGGAACACACCTATCATAAATATACTGAAACATAAACTATCAAAAGATAGTATTGTTGCTCTGTACTCAGATGGTATTCTTGTGTTTATATAATCACTAAATATTGTAAAAGCTAATCCCCCGGTAACAGATGTTAAAATAAAAAACACTATTGATAAATTCTTTATCATTGCGAGTCCTGTTAAAGCAAATATATTTACTAATGCAATACTTATTAAAGATCCCTTTAATTTAAAAATTCTTTCATATTTGTAGGCATACTTTGAACTTATTGCTTCAAGGAAGCTGCTAAGAGTACATATTAAAGCAATCAAAGTTTTTGAATAACTCATGTCTGAAAAATATTTTTGACTGTAGAAGAAAACAGTAGTTTGAAGGCTAGCTACTAAGGCAGAAAATAATATTAAATACAGTACCATTTTCCTTTCCTTTAGTACCTTTATACTAGTTACTAATTGATATACTAGTAAATTTCCTGTTTGTTCTTCTTTAGCTTTATTGCTAGAAGGCTCTTTGAAACTAAATGATGCTATTAAAGCACCTATTTGTATAATTGTTCCAAATATATAAGCATATAAGAATCTTACATCAGCTAATATTCCTCCTAGTAAAACAGCTAACCCTTGTGCTATAGACATAACAAAGGCTATATTTCCCCATATTTTTTTATATTTATCTTCTTGTCCTAATTCTTTAAGGCTATCATAGACTAAAGCTTCTGATGCTCCAGAATTTAAATTCATTGCTGCAGCGCTTAAAACAAAGGCTATAGCAAAGGCAAAAAAACTATTTGCGGTAATCATCAGAATGCAAGAAATTATGCTTATAATTCTTCCAACCACTACACTGAACTTCTTTCCATACAAATCAGCAATTGCACCAGTAGGTAATTCAAAAAATAATCCAGTTATATGATAAATAGCTTCCAAAAATCCAATTTCAACTAAGGACATTCCTTGGAAAGCCAGATATAAGACCCATATTGCTGAAGTTATATTCATTTGTAATAGAAAATTGTATACATAGCTTACTGATATATTTCTTTTTAACTTATTATTTTTACTCATATTTACTCCCCTAAACAATTTATTATTTTCGATTTTTACAAATAAAAATAAGCCCTTTGTATATTGCTTCTTTAACAAAAATAATTAAAGAAACTTACAATTTAGGCTTATGGGAGTAGGTGCAATATAAAAGGACCCAAAGCGCAAACCTTGAGTCCTAAAAATCTTAATTTATTAGAGATACAAATCTACTAATTCAAAAAATAGAATCATGGTTTTCACTATAATTAGTACTTGTTATAAAAATGGACGCACTTCTCCCGTAGAAAGCTGAAGTTGCGCTTTTTGAAATTGAGCAACTAAATTTCCATTTTTTATTTAAAGTAAACTTAAAAGTACCAACTATATTAGCCATAATCTATCCTCCTTTATTTTATATTTTAGGTGCCTGGCACGTGACAAGTGACAAGTTCAAATATATTATACATCAGGTGCCTGGCACTTGACAAGTGACAAATGCAATTAATAATATTACCTCACATATGATATACTATTATGGGGTGATTATAAATGCAAATATTGAAAAATGATTGGGAAAACCTATTAGAAGATGAGTTTAAAAAAGAGTATTATTTAAAGCTTAGAGCATTTTTAAAGGAGGAATATGGAACAAAAACCATATACCCAAGTATGAATAATATATTTAATGCTTTGCACTACACTGCCTATAAAGATGTAAAAGTGGTAATCCTAGGGCAGGATCCTTATCATGGTCCTAATCAAGCCTATGGTTTGAGTTTTTCAGTAAAACCAGGAGTACCAACTCCTCCTTCACTTTTGAATATATATAAAGAGTTAAATAATGATTTAGGTTGCTACATCCCTAACAATGGCTATTTGAAAAAATGGGCTGACCAAGGAGTTCTGCTTCTTAATACTGTTTTAACCGTAAGAGCAGGGGAAGCAAATTCTCATAAAGGAATTGGTTGGGAACAATTTACTGATAGGATAATTGGTATACTAAATGATAGAGAAGACCCCATTGTTTTCATTTTATGGGGAAGTAATGCTCAATCTAAATTAAGTATTATTAACAATCCTAGACATTTCATAATTAAATCTGTTCATCCTAGTCCTCTCTCTTCCTTTAGAGGTTTCTTTGGAAGTAAGCCTTTCTCAAAGTCTAATAATTTCCTTACTAAGTTAGGCAAGGAACCTATAGACTGGCAAATTGAAAATGTATAGTAACTATTTTGCTAAAAAATATAGATATATGTAACCATGTCATAAATTAAAAAAGAATAAAGAAGGTTAATTATTGCTTTGTGTAACGCAAATTTCCTTCTTTATTCTTTTTTCTTTAACGCCTATTCTTTTACCCAATAATTACTACCATCATTTGTTCTTTCAATAAATCCATATTCTACTAAAGCTCTCCTTATAGTTGCATTGTCTTCATGGATTCTTTTTAAAATTCTATTAATTTCTTTTTCAGAGTATGTTTTACCTTTAGAAAAGTTTTTAGCTATCTCCATTAATACAATAATTTTCTTTTTCTCTTTAACTGGATAACTTTTTAACCCACCATTTTCATCAAAGAAGCTTTTAATTACTTCATCTTTTTCTTTATCAGTTATATTATATCTATCATCTAAAGTTGTTGCTGTTTTATGGGCATCACATATAACTTCTTTATCTAATTTATTAATATTTTTGCTAGTATTCTTTGAAAGTAAATCCATTATTGAAAGAAATAACTTAGCTTGTTTTTCCTTCTCCCTTAATTTAAATCTGTGATTTCTGATAGTTGATGAAGCCACTCCAAGTTTAACAGAAATTTCCTTATCAGATAATCCTTGTGCTATTAAAATTAACAGTTCCCTCTGGATATCTGTTAATCCTGTAAAAGTAGAATTCATCCCAAGTAAATACTCAAGCATTAATCCATGATTTTTTTCTATATGAAGTTCAGTGGCTTTCCTAGCATCATAAAATTCTGAGTTGATTTCATATATACGTCCCTTTTCAAACGCTTCCTCGCAAATTATACATTTATAATCTTGCTCATTTTCTACAAACCCACATTTCACTTCATCTATATTTGCGCTCCAAAATAATTCATTTGATTTTATATCCATCAATTTAATTCCTTCCAATGTGAAATAATTTACCCTCTATTAATAATATATCAAAACTAGAACTTTGTCTAGCTAAATACAAACATTTCGTTCGTTTGTCTATGTTTATTTTTCTGGGCACTTCCCACTAATTCATTAATTACTCTTTTTGGATTCTTTCCACATTGGTATTTGTATTTTCGACATACTTTTCTAACGACTTTCTTTTAGTAAGTTTATAAAATACTATTTTCTCAATTATTATTCCTATTACAATCCCCACAATATAGCAGAATAAATCATTCCACAAAAAACCAAAGCCTAAAATTAAGCCACCCAACTTTGTTTTACGTATGGTATCAATCCAATGGGCATGATACAACTGACTTACCTCAATTGTAAAAGAAAACAAAAATGTTAAAAAAGCTACCCTCTTGGTTTCCATTGTTATGAGGAAAAATCCAAACATTAGGAAAACCATTAATGCCCATAAAGAATCTCCTGCATATTCTCCTATCCAATATGGTAACTTTTTAGAATAAGCTCTTGAACTTAAACCCAAAACAACTACAAGTACGATTAAAACGCTATATAGAATTCTATTTCGTTTAAATAACATAACTATAAAACCTTTCTCTTTAAAATTTTGACAGGTTAATTGAATTATTTTTAACTATATTCAGTATGGCATAAGCGCTTCATTGAGACAACTGTTAACTCTTTCTCACTTACTTAAATAGTAAAAAGCTACCACTCACTGTGAGAGCAGTAGCCTTTACTATTTTAGATTTTATATTGACTATTTCATTAATTTTATGACTTCTTCATAAAAGTTCACTTGTATAATTTTGTTTGAAAAATTATTTTCTTTTCCTTTGGTTTAATTTCAATTTTATGCAAATAGATCGCCCCTAAATAACGTTATTAAAATAATCTGCTGATAATAATTGTTTCCGGTTATGAAGTATACTATACTAATTTACAATCTTTGAAATATACAATATTAATAGAAACATTGCTTAAATTACATAATTATATTAAGATTGAATAAATAAATAGAATTTATTAGATATGGAGTTGAAATAAATGAATGGACAGCGTCGAGCAGATATATATGCAGGTAGAATTGTAGATATAGTATTAAAGCAAGACCAAGGGACTGGTAAACTAACTCGTGGAAGTGTTAAAGATATTCTTACAAATTCTCAGAACCATCCTAGAGGAATAAAAGTACGATTAGCAGATGGTCAGGTTGGTAGGGTTCAAGCAATTATAAAATAGTTCCTTAATAATTAACAGTTGGCTATTAACCAACTGTTTTGTTTTTTAATTCTTCTATTGTCTTTAATAACATTTCTTGATCCTTCTTGTACGCTTCATGTTGATTTATTAACAAATCAATTTTAGCGTGTAAGTCTTCTATTATAATTTCAGTTTTTAAATTAACAAGATAGTCATTTGCTACCGTCAACCTATCTTTCTCAGTTTGACGGTTTTGTGACATCATAATTACTGGTGCTTGTATAGCAGCAAGGCAAGATAACATTAAGTTCAAAAATACAAAGGGATATGGATCAAAGGCTTTAGAACTTAAAATAACAGCATTTACTATAATCCAAATTGCCAATATGATTGCAAAATTTATTATAAATGTCCAACTTCCACCAAAGGAGGCTATTTTGTCAGCAGTTCTTTGTCCAAAGGTTAGGTTTTCATCATGAGTATTATTTGTATTTTTTGATACCTTACCACTAATAAGTTCATGAATTAATTCTTCATCAATATTACTGCCCTTTAAGTCCTTATCTTTTTCCAATATTTCTTGAACCAATTCTTCCTTGCTATGACTTATTTCCTCCGTACTGCCCATAAGTAATCACCCCTATTCATTTTCTATTTTTTCTATTACTTAATATTTTATTCATAATATTACTACAAGTTACTTTTTAAACTAATTTAAAGAATCATCTTATCCCATTTACTGACCCCTCTATTTTCAAAACCACACAAAAGTGGCCTAGTTGGCTAAAAAAAATACCCTCTGACTTTAAGCCTGAAGGTTTTCAATGGGTAGCAGATGCATCTGTTCCCACAAACAGAGCAGATTCCGTCCCTTATAAAAAAGATGGAAATTTCACTGCAGTAATTGATGGATTTTTAGTATCTCCTAACGTAGAATTGATAGAAGTAGCTACTGAATCCTTAGACTTTAAATACACAGATCACAACACTGTAACTGGTACCTTTAAACTCAAATAGCCCTATACTACTTAGGGTTATTTCTTATGTTCTTTCACTATATACCAATATACTTTTCTCGAATTTCGTTATACTTCTTTTCTCCTAAATTGTAAAGTTCCTGTTCTTCTGGGGTAGTAACTACTAGTTTAGGTACTTTGGCAGGTTTTCCATCAACAAGATGTACCATTGTAAAAAATGCTGTAAGTGCTAATTCAGGCTGAGTATAGTTATTTACATTGTGAACGAATATCTTCACAATTATCTGCATAGATGACTTTCCTACATACGCTAGTTGGCCAACACAGGTAACAACATCACCAACATGGGTAGGTTTTAAGAATACAATTTCGTCAACTCTAGCAGTTACAACTGAACCTCTTGCATGCTTGAAGGCTGCAATACCTGCTACATTGTCCATTATTTTCATAAGTTCCCCACCATGGACATTACCCATTGGATTACTGTGCCTTGGGTCCATAATCATACATGTCTCAGCCCTTGAAAAGGAAATATTATTATTGTTCAAAAAAAACACCTCTTTATCTTAATTGCAATGCAACCTTTTAGAGGGTATACTCCAAAGGTTGCATTGCTTTATAATTCATTAAATCATATTTTTCATCAAATTTCCATGTAACTCTTCATCTTTAATAATTTCTTTAATTTTAGGAAACTTCTCTGCCAGTTTATTGTAATCTATTGCAGCCTTAAACTCGCCTTTTGAAAGTAGTTTAAGAGTAAATTTTAATCCAAAAATCATATAAATGCAAGAGATAAATGCTGCCTTAAAATTCTTTGGTTTTAGGGTTTCATTAGTATATTGCTTTAATATTCCAGCATGTTTTCCTTCATCAGCTGCAATTTTTAAGAAAGTTTCTTTTTTCTTAGTATCCTTCACCTTTTCTGCAAGTTTTCGATATAGTACAACTGCATCTAGCTCACCCTGCTGAGATTTAATTAGTTGCTCCATCTCCTCATTTGTAATTTCTGTTTTCATTAAATTACCTCCTTGTTTATTTTTTTGTAAATCTATTTTAGGTAACTCCACTGTAAAGTGAGTCCCTGCTCCAACAATACTTTCAAAATAAATATTTCCATTACATATCTCAACAATTCTTTTTACAATTGCGAGTCCTAAACCATTTCCCGTTTCTGAATGTGAACTATCAGCTTGATAAAACTTTTCAAAAATTCGACTTTGGCTTTCTTCTTCAATGCCAATACCTTCATCTTCTATTTCAACAATTACAATGCTTGTTGCTTGTTTTAAAGAAATGAATATAGTCCCATAATCCTTGGAAAATTTTATTGCATTACCTATTAAGTTTAACCAAATTTGTTGAACTAAATCTTCATCACCTTCATACTTAACTTTTTCTAGGTTTATTTCTAACTCTAGGTTTTTCTTGCTCCACTGTTCTTCTAATAATAAAATTGTTTTTCTTAATTGTTCATCTAAATAAAAGCATGTTTTTTTATTCTCAATTGCCTGATTCTCAATTCTTGATAGCTTTAGTATATTTGATGATAAATTATTTAATCTTCTTGTTTCCTCGATAATAATATCTGTAAACTCATCAAATTTTTCAGCTGGCAAGTTTTTATCTTTTATAATTTCTACAAATCCTTGAATTGATGCTATAGGGGTTTTGAACTCATGAGATACACTACTCATAAAATCTTTACGAAGATACTCCATATTATTAAGCTCTTTAATCATCAAATTAAAATTTTTAGCTAGTATTCCAATTTCATCGTCGCTTTCATAATTAATTTGTATATCAAAATTTCCCTTTGCAACTTCTCTTGTAATATCACTTATATTTTTTATTGGCCTAGAGATAAATTTTGTTGCAAAAAACATAAGTATGGATCCTATAATAACGCAAATAATTAGAGTAACTGCTAAAAGTATAACTTCTCCAATATCATTGCTCTTAACCTTTACTCCAATAAAGTTAAGATTAACCATAATCACTATTCCAAAAGAAATTAAACACGAAATACAAAGTATGCTTATAAATACTAAAGTGATTTTTGCTCTTATAGAGCCTCCAAGTCTTTTCATACAAACTTCTCCACTTTGTAACCTAGTCCACGAATAGTTATAATTTTAAACTCTTCAATGTTTTCAAATTTCTTACGTAGTTTTTTAATGTGACTGTCTACCGTTCTTTCATCTATATCTGTTTCCATACCCCAAATTTCATCCATAAGCTGCTGCCGTGTAAAAATCTGTTTGGGATAACTTAGTAGCTTAAAAAGTAAATAAAATTCCTTCTTAGGTAATTCATATATTTCATCTTTGTTAGTTAATGTGAGCGTATCATAATCTAAAACGACTTTTCCTACACTTAATTTATGGTCATTGGAAATCTGGGCACGTCTTAAGAGTGCTGCTACCCTAAGAACCATTTCACTCATATTGATAGGTTTCACCATGTAATCATCCGTACCTACATGGAATCCTTTTTCCTTATCTTCAAAGCTTTCCTTAGCAGTTACCATTAATATTGGTAAATTGTAATTAGCTTCTCTAAGGCTTTTAGTTAATTCATATCCGTCCATATGAGGCATCATAATATCGCTGATAATTAAATCTATTTGCTGAATATCAAGAACTTGCAGTGCCTTTTCTCCATCTTCAGCTTGGAATACCTGATACCCTTCTTGTTGTAAACGAGCTGCTATTAGTTTTCTTATATTTTTGCTGTCTTCTACAACTAAAATATGAAACATTCTAGCTCACCATCCTTTGTTAAGATATTATCATAAGCATCTCAACTAATCTATAACCTTAAGAAATTCCTCTTGTTATTTCTCTTGCAAATTGTTTTGAACGATTTAAATCCAAAGCATTCGGTCTATCTTTATGAAGTTTTAAAAACTCTCCTCTACAATGAAATTCACTTTCGCAAACATCAATATTTTTATCCTTTAATAACTTTCTTATTTCCCCATAAGCTGATTTTGTAATAGCTGCTGTACTAAATACAGCCACTTTCTTCACCTTATTATCTAAACCTAATATAAACTTCTTTAACTCATTATCAACGCCCGCCCAATAAACTGCACCTCCTAAAAACAGAATATCTGTATCTTCATAAATCCCTTTATTAATTGATTCTGCTTTAACTCCAACTTCCTCCGCAATGGCATCTGCAACCTTTTTTGTGTTCCCAGATTTTGAAAGATATCGCACTTGTATGTTCATTATAAAAACTCCTTTAAAATTTATTTCAAGGTTATTATAATTTAGTAATGTGACCTGAATGTGACTTAAATTTACTTATAAAAAAAGTACTGGCCATTTTACCTGCACAGTACTAAATTTCATTCATACTAATTTATTTCAAAATAAGTCTAGTGTAATTTTTCTTTCCTCTTCTAATTATGGCGCTTCCTTCTCTAAAGTCAGCCTCTGTTAGTGGTGTTTCTATACTAGTAATCTTAGCTTCATTTACATACAAACTTCCTTGATCGATAAATCTCTGACCTTCTCCTTTTGACACAAGTATTTTTATCCCTATTAGAATATCTATAACGGAAGTATTAAGAACATCCCTAGAAATAGAAATACTAGGCATATCTTTTTCATTTCCTTCTTTTGCTAATAAAGCCTCAATTTCAGTTCTAGCTTTATGGGCTGCGTCTTTCCCATGAACTATTTTTGTTGCTTCAAAAGCTAAAGCTTTCTTACCTTCATTTATTTCTCTACCTTGCATAGCAGCATATCGTTTTATTTGTCCTATAGGTAGAAAGGTGAAAAAGCTCAAATATCTTTCTAAATTTTCATCTTTAACATTTCTAAAATATTTATAGAAACCCGCTGGAGAGGTTTTTTCTTTATCTAACCAAATCACTTTATTTTCAGTATTGATTAATTCTTTTCCATCTAATTGAGTAATGGACATTCCAAAGGTTGCTTTTCCTTCTTTTTTTCTTATTAAATTAGTTCCAGCAATAATATTATCCCATTCCTTATCTAAACCTAATTGTAGTTTACAATTATATTTCCTATTAAGTTCAAGGAAATCATAGGCCTCAATAACCATAGAATTCAAATCTAAAAAGGATATTTCTTTTTTGATTCTTGATTAAAACACTCTGCTGTTAACATCCTTGGTACAGAAAAATATTTTCCCACTTCAACTAAAGTATTCATATAATTAATTTCTGATAACCAATCTGAATTGTTAACCATAACAGCCTTTTCTTCAGTAAAATCTATGATTTTATCTATTTGTTTTTTAATTCTATCTGAATTAATGGCTATATCTTCTCTAGTTACCATTGGCTTCGTGTCATTGTTGCAAAAATTTCCATCAATTAATATTATAGGTATATGACCTGCCTTTTGCATATGCGCCATAACCATTATTTGAGCAAAATGATCTAAATTTAAGCTATCAGTTGATGAATCAAGCCTAATAAAGCAGCTTATTTTTTCTTTTATTAAAAGTTTTCGAATTTCTATTTCATGAGTAAGTTGCCGAGTATAGCCGCGTTCTGCTAAAGTATCATAGACACTTGTTATTCTTGCCATCTTTGTCCTCCGCCTAAAGTATTTTCAATGTATATGAAAAGTTAAATTTTACAGTAGCCTCATTGTCAATTTGATCCAAAGTATATTTTATTTTATAGAGGTTTTCTGTCCTACTTATCCTCTTAATATAATATACCTGTCCACCACTATTATTTATATACTCATTTATCTTCTTTTTACATTTTTTTAGTCTCCACCAATCATTATATATAAAATCAAATATGCCCAATATTAACATCCCGCATAAAAGAATTTTCATCTACTAACCCCCATTTTTTTAGAAACCTATTATAAAATTTAAGTTACTTTATTATTTAATGATTAATATCAGCAAATTCAACATTCATTCTTTCAATGAAATTATGGTTATTTACTACATAACTTTCTTTTATTAAGTCAAGAGAATTATCTATAATTACTTTAACTGGCAATTCTATTACAAACCTGCTTCCTTTGCCTAAAACACTATCTACAGTGATTTTACCTCCATGCATTTCAACAAGGGATTTTGATATAGACAAACCTAGACCGCTGCCTTCATGCTCCCTAGTAAATGATTTATTCACTTGTTTATAACGCTGAAAAATCACCTCAGTTTTATCCTTAGGAATGCCAATTCCATTATCTTCAATTGAAATAACAACTTTTTCGATATGGCTGAACACATTTACATAAATGCATCCATTTTCTTTTGTAAATTTAATAGCATTTGAAACTAAATTTAGTATTATTCTCTCAATACTGTCAACATCACAAGCTATTATTTTTTCTTCTAAATCACAGCAGAATATAATATCTATATTCTTAAGTCTTGCAAAATCTACAATTGATAAAGTTATTCCCTTTATAATACTAACAATATTATGATTCTTAAACTCCATCTGCATAGAGCCTGCATCTATTTTAGTTGTGTCTATTAAATTGTTCACTAACCTTAAAATTCTTAAACAGTTTTGTTTCATTGAGAATAAGTGTTTTGTTATTCTCTCTTTGCTATAAATATTATCTTCCTTCAAATAAAGATCAAACAATTGTATTGCACCTAACATTACATTTAATGGAGTCCTAAGCTCATGAGACATATTAGCAATATACTCACTTTTTAATTGATTAGCCTCTTCGGCTTTTACCTTGGCTTCAGTTATCTCTTGCTCTAATAGCTTTCTATCAGTAATATCTGAAAAAATACATGCTACGTATCCATTCTTATTACAATAATAATTCACATTTAGCCATTTATTCATTATTTCATAATAAACTTCCTTGGATAATGTATTGCCTTTTACCGCAACTTCTCCTAAAAATCCCATCCAATTCTCATGTGAGTTTTTAATGTGTGGAAACACTTCAGTTACTTTCTTGCCAATAATATTATCTCGAGTAAGTCCTGAATTTTTTTCATATGCTGGATTAATCTCAGTTACTATATAATCAATTGGATTACCGTTAGCGTCTTTAATTATTTGATAATATCCGTTTCCTAGTTCCATGTTGTTAAATAAGCTTCGATAATTTGCTTCACTTTGTTCAAGCTGCTCTTTTTGCTTTTTAATTATCTTATTTTGCTCTTCAATATGCTTTCTATTAAGAACACTCTCTGTTATATTTGTAGCCACTTGAATTAGATATTTTACCTTTCCATTTTCTGAAATAGGAGTAATGGAAGAACTCCAATAGGTTTTTTCTGTTTTTGATTTTTCAAACTCATACTCTGTAGTACTGTATATTTCTCCTGTTTTTAGCACATAGCTCATTTTTTCTTCAGTAAAACTATCCTTGAATCCTTTCACAAAGGTATCTAATTTTAGTCCAATTGAGTTTTCTTTTTTATTGTAGGGTTCATCAAAATTACTTAAAAATGTCTGATTGGCCTTTAGCACTGTAAGGTCATCTGAATATATGCAAATACCCGACTTATTCTCTAAAAAAATCTGTTCTATATAGGAAAACTTATCTTCAAGTCTTGAATTAGGTTTTTCAACAATATAGTAAATTATTTCATCAATATCATTTCCTTGAAAAGTTACTACTTTTACTTCTCTTGCCTCTAAGGACTTAGTAAAAATAAAACATTGATTTTCTACTTCATACACATTAACTGTTGCCCTCATAAGTTTATTCCAAACTTCACAAATGTTTTTACCTTGAATCTCATCTTCAGAATATCCAGTTAATTTTTGAAATGCATAACCTACATCTAGCACTTTTGAATTTTTCGTTACTATGTAAGCCTTATCTTTATTGATGCTTATAATCTGATTTTCTATCATAAACTTCATCATCCCTTAATACTGCAATCAGCAATTTTATATGAATTATCAATCTGAATCCATATAAACAATTTTACACTGAAATTACAGAATATACTACTATACAATGCTAATTTATTTAGAACTATTTAACTACCTTATGTTGACTTCTAATTTATTTAGGTTCACAGAAGTTAGAAATATAAATTGGAAAAAGACAGGAATTAATTCCTGCCCTTAAAATATTTTAATATTATGATACCCTTTTTAAATTTTGAACTTCATTACCAACTCATTAAGCTTTTGTGCAAGCTCTGCTTGGATTTGTGAAGTTTGAGCAACTTGTTCCATAGCCTTTGTTGTTTCTTCAACACTAATTTCAATATCTCCTGTACGTTCTGCTGAAGCTTGGGAATTTTCGGCCAAAGTTTGCACTGCCATACTAACTTGGTTTACTGTGGCTTCTACCTCTGCTGACATAGATGCAATTTCTTCAGACATTGTGCTTACAAACTCACCATCTTCACCATATTGTTTTCCTGATTCTGCATATTGTTCTAAAACAGGTTTTATATTTTCCATCATGAATTTAAGTATGTCATTTGTATTTACCGATAAGTTTCCAAATGCATCTTGCACTTTTACAATAGTGCTTTGAATAGTATTTACAGTTTCTGAAGTTTGTTCTGCAAGAGTTCTTACTTCCTCTGCAACTACTGCAAATCCTCTTCCCTGCTCTCCAGCTCTAGCAGCCTCAATTGCTGCATTTAAGGCAAGTAGGTTAGTTTGTGATGAGATTGCTGCAATTCCATCTGCCATAACCTTTATTTCATCTACAACTTTCCCATCTTCAATAGCACTTAATATATCTTTTTCTTTTTGATCGTAAATATTCTTGCTTTTCTCCAACGCATTTTTAGCCCTTAGCTGCACTTCTTTAGCTTTTTCTTTGATTTGAGTCGCATTACTACTTCCACCCATAGCCTTTGAAGATAATTCTTCCATACTTAAGTTAACTTCCTCTACAGATGCAGTTATTTCCTCTGATGTTGCACTTGCTTCTTGCACAGATTGATTTATTTCAGTTGTTGAGTGGTCTATAATCTCTATTTTACCTGCTATTTCTTGAACTGTAGCTGAAAGTTCTTCTGAGGATGCACTCAAATCGGAAGAACTGCTCATTATTTCTTTAACCAGCTCTTTAATATTTTCCTGCGCAGTATTTAATGCAATGCCTGTCTGACCAAACTCATCCGTTCTTGTGATTGTAATTGTATCAGAAAAATCATATCTAGATAATCTTCCTGCTAATTCTTTTATTTTAGTTAAAGGATACATTATATTTTTACTTAATATGTAAGCCATAAAAATTATAATTATAAAGGCTATAGCAGTATAAATTATAATAGTATTCCTTGCGCTATTATATTGTGATATGTTATCAGAGTTTGCCTTCTTTGCATCTTCTCCATTGACAGCAATTAATTTATCTAATTTTTGAAACATAGAAATCTTTATTACATCAATCTGAGAATTGTAAATCTTAACTGCCTCTTCATAGTTGCCAGCTTTCACTAGTTCTATAACCTTAGCTCTCTGCTCTCTATATTGAGTTAAGTCATTCTTAAAACCAGCATAGGTTTGCGCCTCTATTTTTGCTATATTAGCATCTGCTTCATCTGGTATAGCTTCATATTCTTTTTCCAACTTCATATCATTATCTGTTAGGGAATTTATAGTCGCTATTTGTTCATCTAACTTGGACTTATCTCTCTCAAAAACCATTAAGCTTATATTATCTCTAATTTCATTTAAGTTGCCTTTTATTTCTTCTAAATCCTTACTGGCTGTTAAATCATTACTATAAATAGTCTTTGAGCCATCATTAATCTTTGAGGCAGCTAATATTCCTCTTGCCCCTATTAAAATAATAAAGATACAAATAACTGAAAATACTGCTATTAGTTTTTTTCTTACCTTTAAATTTGCGAAAAATTTCATCTTAATACTTCCCCTCCTATTTTTGATATGCCCTTAAAGCGTTTAACATATTTAGATACCATATTGTCGAACAGAATATAATTTGATACACATATATACACTTTAAAGTCATAATTTACCCTTTAATGTAAATTATGAACCCTTTAATTGAAAATTGCAATATTTTTTAATATTTATTTGAATTAAAATTAATATTAAATTAAACTTGTTATAGTCGCCTACCTTTATGACCTACTTACAAAATAAGGAGTAGAAAGTAACACAAATGACACAGACAAAATAATGCATTCTATTAAATGAAGTTTTATTTATATATACCTTTGAAGTATGCCAAATTTCACGATATATATAAATAAAACCACCGACTACTATAAGTCGGTGGTTTTATCTTTTTTAAAATTCTTTCTTTTTTATCCTCTTCTATACTCAGCAATATCTTCAATTGAAACTACTGTCATATTATTTTGTATTGCAAAGGATGAGACTTCCTGCAACCTTGCCATTGTTCCATCAGCATTGGTTAATTCACACAAAATTCCTTCTGGTTTATACCCAGCTAAAATCATCAAATCCACTGTACCTTCTGTATGTCCACCTCTTGTAAAGACTCCACCAGAACGAGCACACAACGGAAATACATGTCCCGGTCTAGATAAATCTTCAGGTTTACAATCACTTTTTACTGCTGTTAGAATTGTAGTAACTCGATCAGCAGCCGAAACCCCTGTGGTAACACCTTCTCTAGCCTCGATAGAAACAGTAAACGCTGTACCATACTTACTAGTATTATCCTCTACCATTTGAGGTAAATCTAATTTTTTAATTTTTTCCTCTGTAAGGCAAAGACAAACTATTCCACTACACTCTCTAATTAACATTGCCATTTGTGGCACTGTAATAGTTTCCGCTGGGAAAATAAGATCCCCCTCATTTTCGCGATTTTCATCATCAACAAGCAATACCCCTTTTCCCTCCTTAAGGCTTTGTACTGCTCTTAGTACCCTTTCCTTAGAATTTCCAAATTGAGATAATAACGTCTCTTTCATTTTTTTAAACTCCTTTCTGTTTTAAAATTCATATAAAGCCCTTCAGGTGTTTTATAACAAAATTTTAATATAAAAATACAAAAAAAAACCCCTAAGTAACCTTAAGGGGGCATAATTATACACAAAAAATACCTTCTTTCATCCAGACTTTACTGTCGGCCTCGGAATCTCACCGAATCATGCCTTTTAGGCTCGCGGGCTTTACCGCCGATTGGGACTTTCACCCTACCCTGAAGTGTACCTTACATAACTTAATAATTGTAACATATTTATAATATACCTTTTAAAAAACAAAGTCAATTTTTCTTATTTCTGTATTACGAAATTTCCATTCTTAAATACTTCTACTTCTTTGCCTTGGCTAGTAATTCCAATTATGCTCAAATCACTTGTTCCTAACATAAAATCCACATGCGTTAATGAATAATTTACACCTGCAACACTAAGCTCATCTTTAGTCATATTTTCTCCATTCTTTAAACATGTAGGGTAGGCTTCTCCAATAGCTAAATGACAAGAAGCATTTTCATCAAAAAGTGTATTGTAAAATAAAATATTTGCATTTGAAATAGGTGAATCAAATGGTACTAATGCAACTTCCCCCAAGTAATGAGACCCTTCGTCAGTATCCACTAAAGATTGTAAATTCTCATATCCACTTTCAGCTGCAACAGTTACTATTCTTCCATCTTTGAAAGTTAATGAAAAGCTTTCTATTAGACTTCCATTATAGTTTAAAGGCTTTGAACTTACTACCTTACCATTTACTCCATTCTTTAAAGGCAGAGTAAATACTTCTTCTGTTGGCATATTTGCCATAAACTCTGTGCCTTCAGGACTGAAGGATGATCCACCTAACCATTGATGAGCTTCTGGAAGCTCTATTTTTAGGTCTGTACCTATAGAGTTCTTATATACAAGATATTTAAAATTGCTGTCGTTTAGAAAATCTAAGCTTTTCTTAAGCCTACTTTGGTGTTCCTTCCAAGCTGCAACAGGATCTTCCTCTGTTACACGAACAGCTTCAAAAATTTTCTGCCAGAGTTTTTCCACTGCTTCATCTTCATTAAGCTCTGGGAAAACTTTCTTTGCCCAAGCAATAGTAGGAATAGATACAACACACCAAACGTTTTTATCGCTCATTAATTTATCCTTATACTCCATTAATGCTATACCGCTTGCTTTAGCTGCCCTATTCAATCTATCTGAATTAACCCCATTCATAAGTTCCGGATCAGAGGCTGATATGGTCAAAAATGCAGCGCCTTTTCTTACATATGAATTATAAAATTCTTTTTTCCAATCTGGATATTCATCAAAGATTTCTTCCTTGCCATGTAAATATTTAATTCTAGTTGAAGTGTCATCAATCCAATTAATAACTACCTCTCTAGCACCTTCTTTATATGCAACTTCAGAAATCATTCTAGTAACCTCGAAGCATTCAATTGGTGAATTTATAACTAATATCTGATTTTCTTGAATATTAATTCCTATTTTAACAATAAGTCGTGAATATTTTTCTAAATAGCTTTTGTTCATAATATCTCCTCTCAATTTGCTTTATTACCTAATTTAGGTTTATTAACAAATTATCTACTAATCATATTGTATATTTTATTCTTCATAAATTCTACTTTATTATGATGAAACATATAAAATAATTGCACTAGTAACTAAACCAGTGCAATTTGAAATGAATTTATTAGTATTGCTAATTTGGCACATTACTCATATCCATATATAAAACATTCCACCTATGACCGTCCAAATCAGAAAAACCACATCCATACATCCAACCATCTTTATTCTCTGGCTCTCCGAAAACTATACCTCCTGCTTCTATAGCTTTCTTTAGCATTTCATCAACTTCTTCTCTACTCTGAGCATCTATGGAAAACAAGACTTCTGTTCCACTTTTAGTGTCATTAATACTATTACCAGTAAATCCTTCAAAAGCAGCTTCTTTAAAAAGCATTACAGTAACATCCTTTTCTCCCAAAACTAAGCAAGCTGCTTCATCGCTATCACTAAATTGGGGATTAAAGCGAAACCCAAGTTTTGTAAAAAACTGCTTAGATTTACTAATGTCCTTTACAGGAAGATTAATCCAAAATTCTTTCATCATAATCATCTCTCCTTGTTTTTTAGTTAAATGATTTCCTACTAATTATAATTATATTCCTCAATAATTTATTTTTCTACAAATCACAACAGTTATTTCATAATTCCCCATAGATCACCTTAGTTTTTCACTGAATTCACTAAATATTATTAAAAATAAAAAGAGCCTTTTATAGCTCTTAAAATGTTAATTCTGACCAATTTGTTTATCTAAAACAATAATATGATTCCTAAGCCAGTCGTAAATCTTCTTTTGGGTCGCAATAACAACATTCACAGCAAGTCCTTTTGTTTCGTATGCCTTTTTCAGCTCAGTTAATTCCTTCTTGAATTCTTCATGCTGAGCATGCTGAACATCAAATCCCTTATACTTAATTTTTTTCATGTATTCTTCTTCTGCTGCAAAATGGGTAATTACATATTTCTCTAGAAATTTTAAAGTCTCCAATATTTCTTCTTTACCCTTGCCTACTTTCATTGCGTCAAATAGTTGGTTTGCACGATTAAATAACTCTTTGTGCTGATTGTCGATTAATTCTACGCCTACTGAATACTCTTTGTCCCATTCAAAATGCATAATAAACATCTCCCAACATAATTATTATTTAATAGTTTATATTATACCATGTATGTATTGTTATTACAATTTCCAAAATCAAACTATTGTTCACCAACTGTATTGAAAAAATATAATCACTTGATTTTTTTAATGGTCTTGACCAGTAATCCTTATCATCAAGCAGCCATTTCCTTTAAAGACTTAACAGCCCACCAGAACGTTATGATTGCCAGTAGAATAATAATTGCAAACCCTTTTACCACATCTCCATCACTTAGGTTTCCTGCAAATAATGCTCTAGAAGCATCTACTGCATAGGAAAATGGGTTAATCTTAGAAAGGTTTCTAAGCCATTTAGGTGCCAATGCAAGTGGTAACATAATACCTGATAATAAAGAAATTGGTAATGCAATAGTATTTAATGTTGAAGCAAGGGTATCCTCTGATTTAAATATAATGGCAAATGCATATGACATAGAAGCCATTGCAATAGCAATTATTGCAAATAAAAGCAATGAAATTAAAAACCCACTGAAATTTACACTCAATCCAAAAGGAAGAGCACATACAGTAATTAGTATACATTGAACCAGTAGTACAACTACATCCTTTAAGATTCTGCCTAATAAAATAGATAATCTACTTGCAGGTGTCACTAGAAATCGTTCTATAACTCCTGTGCGTATTTCATCAACTAGGCCAAATCCAACAAAAGCTGATCCAAAAAGTGCTAGCATCACTAATAGTCCAGGGATAAATATCTGAACTTCTTTTCCAGAAGGAAGACCAGGTACACCACCCAAACCATTTAAAAGTGGCATAAAAAGAACTAGATATAATAATGGTTGAAACAGATTAAGAAATACCCAAATTGGGTTACGGAGTGTATGTTGTATACTTCTTATAAACATTAATTTTGTTTCATATAACATCTTCATATTATAAATTATCCTCCCTTAATGACCTGCCAGTATGTTTTAGAAAAACATCATCTAGACTTGGTTTTGAAATGGAAATACTCTCAACTTCAAAATTATTTTCATCAAGTAAACGCAATATACTTGGCAATTTTCTTTCTCCATCTTTAATAAAAAGTTGTACAAGGCTCTCGGTGACTTGTACCTTCTCTCCATGGATTTCCTTAATAAACAGTTCTTTAGTTTTTTCAGCGATTTCCCCAGTAGCAAAGCCAAATAGAATAGTATCTGATCCTATATCGTTTTTTAATTGCATTGGAGTGCCACTAGCAACAATTTCTCCATTGTCAATAATTGCTACTGTATCGCAGAGTTTGTCAGCTTCATCTAGATAGTGTGTAGTGAGAATAACCGTAATGCCTTCATTTCTTAGGTTTTTAATTTCTCCCCACAAATATGCTCTGCTTTGTGGGTCAAGACCAACTGTTGGCTCATCTAAAAGTAAAATTTCAGGATGATGAATCATTCCTAAAGCTAAATCTAATCTACGGCGTTGGCCACCAGAATAGCTATCTGCTCTTCTTCCTGCAAAGGTACTCATTTGAAAACGCTCCACGAATTCCTCCGCACGTTTTTTTGCTGTAATAACATCAATTCCATAAAGCTGAGCTTGTAAGACTAGGTTTTCTATTCCAGTTGATAGTGAATCTGTTCCACCTGCTTGACTTACAAATCCTATACCTTGCCTAATTTGCTGTTTTTGTGTTAATAAATCAAAACCATTAATTATAGCTTCTCCACTGGTGGGAACTAGTAAAGTAGAAAGCATTTTTTGAGTAGTGGACTTTCCTGCACCATTTGGTCCAAGTAATCCATAAATTTCTCCTCTTCTCACAGATAAATCAATGCCCTTCACAGCTTCAACCAGTTTTTTTTGACCTTTTGATTTAGAAATATAGTTCTTTCTAAGATTTTTGGTTTCAATGATTAGATCATCTTTCATATTATTTCTCCTTTCATATATGCTTAATTTAATTAGCAGATGCATAACAATGTTTCATCACTTTTTCTGCATTTAGATTAGATAAATGTAATATTAATACTGTTAAAACAAAGACTAACATACCTAAGTGAATTACAAGTACTGTTCATCTAGAGAAAATATTCTTTCTTTCAGTGGTTTAATTTTTTCAGTACATTTTCATTATAAATAAACTAAATTTATCTTTTCTTATGGTAACATAACATTGTTACATTGTAAATAGTTAAAACTTTTATCTCTAAATTAGTTCAGACAAACTAAAGGTTGGATATATTATTAAATAATCAATATATCCAACTTATAGTTTATACTTATTACTTTTTAATGACAGGAGCTTGTATCTCTGTCAAATAGTTTGCTGAATCTGTTTCACACCAGGGTCCCTTATGGTAAATTGCTCTTGTTTGTCCATGCATTTCATAGTTGTTAGAGGCCATCCACACACCAAGTGCATGATATGCAGAGCTCATCTCCTCAAAAGGTCCTTGATGAAGTATTACTGCCATTTCTGGTACTTCTTCAAGTTCCTTCACCTTTATCCGTTCAGTTTCAACAACACTCTCATTTATACACATAGTTACTTCCACATCCACATCACTCTCTTTATAACCTTCGTCATTGTATATGGCATAGAATGGTGCTATACCCTTAATATTGTTCTTACTAGTAAATGCATGAAGCTCTTGCCAAAGCTTACCTTCCTCATTGTATGCTGGAATGATATCTCGTAGAGAAATTACTTTATACGCTGGGATGCTTTTTATACAAATATCATATTTCATAATAGAATCCTCCTTATCAATAAATCTAATTAGGGATTCAACCCTCAAAAGTTTTTCATTCTCATTATTGATAATTTCAGAAATTTCACGTTTTCTATTCATCAAAAGGCTAATCAATTGCTTTGAATCTAAATCCTTTTCCATAAGCCCAACAATTTCTGAAAGTGAGAAGCCCATTTGCCTCAAAACCTGAATGCGATTCACTCTTGGAATTTGATCAGCTGAATAGAATCTGTATGCTGTGAAATTATCAATAGAATTGGGTTTTAAAAGGTCTATCTCATCATAATGCCTAAGCATTCTAACCGATACCCTTGTAAGTTTAGAAAAATCTCCTATTTTAAACATTTTACCTCCTTTACGGCAAACACAATCCGGACCGTAATTTCATTTTAAACCCTCTCATACTGAGAGAGTCAATAACGTATATCTAAATTATAGCATTAAAACTTACTAATTAAGTAAATTTCAACTGAAAAATACACCTATAATCAAAATATCACATACATAATTTAAGGTTAATGATTTATTTTGCTAAATAAAAAAACAAGGCTAATCTTTTATATGTTAAGTTAATCCTTGTTTTGAAATTCATCAGTTTTAAAAACATTATCTTAATTACAATTGTTATAGTTTACGTCTAATTTAAGCATACTATAGGTGAGGTGATTGTATGAGATTTATTCTAATGATAATATTAATTTCTATAGTTATATTTATTTTGATTGGATTATATTGTTTGATTATATATACAAAGTCTGATGATTAATGATTTATTATAATCCTCATAATAAAATTATTTCTGGTTGAACATATGAAACTACTGCTATTTTCTACCTAGTTAAAATCAAAAATGATGGATATACAATTACTAATATTCCAAGTAAAGTTAACCCTATGGCCCCCCATTTGTTTTTGTTATTCCAATTGTATCCTGCATAACTAAAAGTATTTATGGAGATACTAATCAAAAATAATATTTCCAAATATTTCATTTCTTCTTTCCCTCCGAAGATTCAATATCTGAGGTTTTTGTCATTGTTCCTGTTCGTCTTATGACGAAATCAACACTTGTTGTTACTTCTGCATTTTTAAAATGAGATAGCCACTTATAATTTTCCCAGTCCTTTATTGTTGAAAAATGTATGGCTGCAGTTTCTCCAAAATTAAATACTTCACAATTAAGACTTTTACATTTATTAATGGTACTATCTATATTTCCCTTAATAAACTTTTTAAAAGCTGCTTCCAAAACTGGTTTTAGTTTGGGTGATTCATACTCAGTAGAACTTTGCAAATTTCGCAAATCTCCTTCTAAAAATATTTTTACATTAATTATGGGCTCTTTGTTTTTAAAGGATACCTTTACTTGAGGATTTTTCTGTTCTCTTACATTTACTGTTATCCTGAGTTTATCATTCCGTGGATCAGCGATTACTATTGATCCTGTTTTAAAATGTCCTTTAAGCATCATCATAGCCCTTGCTTCATCACCATTAAGCCTACCAATCATTTTGTCCCCGTCAAAAATTCCATTTCCAAAAAACTCAAACTTGTTACCTCCTGACCTTGGAAGCTCTCCAGCAGTGTAACTACCTGCTGATATAAACTCTTTTGTGGAAGAACCCTTGATTTTAGTATTTGAAAAACTATTAATTGCTCCTAATGCGGCAGTAGCTTGTGAGTAATTACTCTTTAGTCCAATTTCAAATTCATTATAACTAACATCGTCAAAATATGAATTTACATCTTCCTCACTCATCATAAGCTCCTGGGATTTTGATAAGGAGGTTCCAAACAAAGGGTTAAAGTCTTTGATAAAATTTTGTGCTGAACCCTTAACTATAATTATATGAGTTATTCTTCTGATTTGTGAGCTTCTAATCATACCATTAATAAAAGTTCCAACGCCCTCTTTTGCTAAGTCTTCTGAAATGAATATGTACTTTGTATGTACAAAATTTAGTGTTCTAGATATTGCTGAATTAATCATATTTACACCTGAATAAAAATTTGCACAATCTATTGATGCAATGAAATTTTGATTATTTCCTTGTGCCTGATAAAGTACCTGCCCAGTTTGGCTATTTACATTTCCATTATTGCTCTTAATATTTGGAATTTGATAGGTAAAACGTAACTTATCTTCTGAACCTTTATCTATGCCAATTGTACTTGGATAAGCCATATCATCAATTTCATGTGAACCGTTACAAGAACATAAAAAAATCATATTACAAAAACATAACAAAACAATTAATGCTACTCTATACATGTGGTTTTCCACCTTCCTTTCTACGTATTATTGCTGTGATTAATGCAATAAAAGGTAAACCATAAGCTATCATCCATCCATTTTCCCTGAGACTCTGTACTGAGCCAGAAACTACACTTGCATAATCTTTAGGCGCCATTGTTAGCACTAAGAGTAGAACTGCCATGGGAATAATAATAGGATTTGAATCTTGTAGCCTAAATATTTTGCAGTATATACTTACAGCACAATAGAAAAGTATTGAAATTGTTATAAGGGTAATGGCATTCCAAACAAATAAGAAAAAAGGGTCTATCCTTTGCAGGAAGTTTCCATGCTTTATTGCCCTTATCATAGCATACATAGGTGATGTAAGTTCTTGTAGGATGGAATATGGAAATATCATTATGAAAAATAGTAATACCGTTGTAAAAATAACTCCAGATAAAATAAGTGATGTGAAACCAGCCTTTTTAATATCCCTTATATTATGTAAAGACCCTGCGAAAACAGTAATTGCAACTATTTCACTATAGGCTGAACTTCTTCTTACTCCATGAATAATGGTTTGATGAAGTCCATTGCCCCAAAAGGGAAAAAGATATCTATAATTTACATTTTGCAATGAAAGAATAAGAACTAGAATTAATCCGAAAAGAAAACCATAACCAAACAACCTAGAAATTCTAATTATGCTCTCCAAACCCAAGTATGCTGCAATGACTACTGCTATTATAAAAAAGATTTCTATTATACTTGAAGGTGTATCTATATACATATAAACCTTTAGACTATCCGTAAATTCTCTCAAAATTAAACTTGCATTATATAAAAAAAACATCATAAATGCAAAAGAAAATAAAAAGCCAAAGAATCGTCCCATTGAAAGGTCAAAAATTTCAACAATGTTTTTGCCTGGAAATCGTTTGAGTAATAAATAGATAAAGATAAATGCAAAAATAGCAGTGATATTGGATATCAATGTAGTATACCATACTGCTGTTCCTACAAGTCTAGTTAAAAAGGCAGGGCTTGAGAAAAATAATTTATCACACATGATTAATGTTAATAGACAAGTAGTTTCTTGAACACCAAATTTACCTTCTTTTATCATTTATTTTCCCCCTGTTTTCTAGTTTTTCTCTTTGCTCCAATTCTCTACATTCTTACCCTGTCTTATTTTGTTTGGAGTATTTAATTGGTCTTGTCGATTTCTTTGCATCCAAATGGGATACTTAAAAATAACCTCAGAATTTAATTTAGTTTTTGGAGCCATAGGTGAAAAGAAAGGTACTCCAAAAGATTTCATGCTGCATCCAATTATAGCAAAAATAAAGATCATAACTGTTATTCCATATAATCCTAAAAATGCACCAGCAAAAATAATAATAAATCTTTCAATTCGAATGGCTAGTGCCATTGAATAGTTGGGTATCGCAAAACTGCCTAAAGCTGTTATAGACACTATGATTACTACAATAGGACTAACTAGCCCAGCAGTTACAGCGGCTTGCCCTAAAATTAATGCGCCAACAATACCCAAAGTTTGACCTATTACGCCTGGAACGCGTATTGCACCTTCACGAATCAATTCGAAAGCTAATTCCATTATCAATACTTCTACTATTGTTGGGAAGGGCACAGCTTCTTTTGCCGTTGAGATAGCATACAACAGTTCCGTAGGAAGAGCTTCAGGATGGAATAAAACCACAGCAGTATATAGACCTGGAAGTAAGGTAGCACAAAAAAGTCCAACCATTCTAATAATCCTGAGAAAAGTAGCAAAAGGCCAACGAGAAAAGGAGTCTTCTGAAGTGTGAAACAATCCAAAAAATGTAACAGGAGCAGCTATAGCAAAGGGGGTTCCTTCTGCTATTATCAAAACCTGTCCTTCCATAATAAAAGATGCTGCTCTGTCCGGTCTTTCAGTTGATATAACCTGTGGAAAAAGCATAAAAGGATTATCCTCAATAAACTGTTCAATCATGCCACTCCCCATAACAAAATCAGAATCTATTCTATTTATTCTCTTTTTAACCTCATCAATCACCTTCTGATTTGCAATTCCTTCAAGGTAAATTATGGCACAATTCGAATTATTGATTTTTCCAACAGGAAATACTTCAGTAATCAGCTTCTCACTTTTTATAATTCTCCTTATTAGGGTCAGATTAGTGTTTAAGTTTTCTGTAAAACCTTCCTGAGAACCATTTATTACTGTTTCAGTTACTGGTTGCTCAATATCTCTTTTTTCATATCCCTTTGTATCAAAAATTATGCATTCATCACATCTGTTAATAAATAATGCACTAGAACCATTTAATATCCGTATTATAATATCAGTAAATTTTTTAGTCTTATGTACTTTATTTACAGTAAGAACGTTATCTATTAAATAATCAATTGGATATGATTTGCTTATTCCATCAGAGATTTCTGTTGACATTAAACGAGAAAAAATGGAACTATTCAGTTCGTCTCTATCTATCATACCTTCCATGTAAATCATGGAGGCTTTAATTTCTCTTCCAATTTTGAATTCTCGGATTACAATCCCATTGTTTTTCTGCATACTAAATTTTTGATTAATAATCCTTATATTTTCGCAAAGCTTGCTTGACACATTCTCTGGGTTATTTGGAAAGTTATTGTTAATACTATCTTGTTGCTGATTATCCGCTACTTGTGTGTTTTTATTACCACCTTCATTTTCCTCTTCCAAAAGCTCAAAGCCATTTTCTTCATTCTTAGGCTCGTTATACTTAAGAAAATTTCCTATATTTTTTAGAAATTGTGCCATCCCTTCACCAGCTTTCGCAAAATACTTATTATCTATTATTTGTTTACTTTTTCATTATTATTCTTCGACACTTTAAGATTCATAATTTTTATAAACAATACTTGATAGAAAAAAACCATAAATAAAATACCAACTCTATTAATTAAAATAGAATCGGTATTTAAATTGTTAATAGATGGACAAGTAATGTTACAAAGAATTATTATATTACTTATCACAATATTACACTCCTACTAAATTCTCATGCTTTATTGCTTGTGGAGGTTGTTCCATCCATCCATTAGAAATCATTATATCTGTTCCATCTTTAGCATACTTCATATCCTCAGCAATATATTTCATGTACTTAGTCTGTAAGTCACTCCTCATGGTATCCGATAAAGCCATACCTAAGCTACTAATCCCTGATGAAGCCAGTACTAAAATATGGTTTATCATTAATTTTTCTGAAAAAGGTGTTACCGTAGAATCAGTTACATATGAATCGGAACTTGAGGGAATGGGAATAAATTCTTTTGTTAACAGTGTTGTTAATTCCCCTAGTTGCTTCGTTGAAATATTTTTTCCTTCAAAGAAATACTCTGAATTCTTTTTTTCTTTAGAAACTTGACCAAATCCTGTTGATATTGCTCTTCCAACAATATTTGCAAAAATAATCCCAAAGATTTCAGTTATTTCATTTGTAAGTAAAGGTCTTTTTTCTCCAAACCAATCAAAAATGAAACTTTGACTTTTAATATATTGAACTTCTGAAGGTACTTCTACTCTTGGAGCTCTAATAAAGATACCCTTTGATAACCTAAGCTCTGCAGAATTATTATAAAGATCTATGTTCTCATTTATCCGCTTTGAAAAGAAATCTCTAATATCAGAACGTGCTATTTGATTTAATACTAGAGTGTAATTGTGCATTCCTACCCTTGCCATGAAGCCTAAATACTGCAAATAAAAAGAATCAGTAAATAAACGTGGAGCTTCTATATTTACATCCTTATCTGTAAATCCATCTGGTATTGGTAATTTTTCTGTATTAAATAAATTAGTTAATTCTTGAACATGTTGCTTTGACAAATTACAAGTTTGTTGTAAAATAGCACGAATTTCACTATCCTCTACTCGGTTTAGATAATAGTTAAGCACACATATTATAATAGTATCACTCATGTATGAACTCCAAAGACCTGCTATTTCTGATGAAATTAATGGTATTTTTTTAATATCATTCATAAACTTATACCTCCACTAATTATAGTTTTAATATAATTAGTATTAACCTTTTTTATTAATTTATTAATATGACTTGGTTCCCTGTACTTTTCCATATTGTCGAATTCAAATTTCAAGATAATTGTATTAGCTATTAAAAATAGTAATAGTTTTTATAAACTTGGGGATTACTATTTAATGTGTCTGATTAAAAATTAAGTTTCAGAAATATTAAATGTAAGTGGGTGCTATTGTGTATCATATCTTTCTTGCAATTTTAGCTATTGTAATTTGTTATAAATTTGGAGACTGGAAAAATTGGAAGAATTACTACCCAACTATCTTGTTTTTCATTTTGAGTAATGTTGTTTGTGTTGTTTTAACCTATAAACATCCTTTATGGCTCTATGAATCAAAAATATTAAATCAAACTTTTTCTGATTTATTGATTTGTATAACGGTATATCCAAGTACAATAATGCTGTTCATTCCTCACTTTCCAAGAAAACTAACGAAGATTATTGCATATATTTCGTTTTATGTTGCTATTTTCACCTTGCCAGAATTGATAGGAATGAAATTAGGATATTTCTCTCACCATAACGGTTGGAACATTTGGTGCACAATTATATTTAATTATATAATGTTTTCAATATTGTTGCTTCATTACAAAAAACCAGTATATGCTTGGATTATTGCACTAGTAAGTCCTCATATTCTATTTTTCATTATGAAAATACCATATGACAGCATAAGGTGAGATGAATTAAGCCATAATATCAATATAGAACATGAGACGTTCATAGATTCAAATTCTCAATTCATAAGAACTATAATACATCCTAAATAATATATTGCATCTAAAAATTCCTGTTATTTTTACAGTACAAATTTTAATTGAAAGAAGGGTTTAAATGACAACAGAAGCAAAAATACAATTAACCTCCTCAGAATTAGGTACATTATGGATGACATACCAATCAACATCAGCAACTTTAATGATGTATGATTTATTTAAAGATAAAACTATTGATAAAGAGGCTCGAAGCATATTAACTGCCAGTATTACTGACAGACAAATTATTAAAAACCAACTTGTTAAAATTTTCAATAATGAACAAGTTGTTATTCCAATAGGATTTAATGAACAAGATATATTAAGAGAAGCTCCTCCTCTATTTGATGATATTTTTAATATAATGTTTCTGCGTCAAATGATGAAATTAAATTTAGGTCATTCTTCTGTGTTTTCAACTATGTCCTTTATGGAAGAAGTTAATGAAATATTAAATTTTAACTACGGTATATCTAACAAGTATTATATGCTAACTACAAAGTATCTACTAGAAAAAGGAGTACTTGCAAAGCCACCCTGTGTATCTATGCCAAAAAAAGTTGAATTTATTGAAGATAAAAATTACATGAGTGGATTCAATTTTCTATCTGATAAACGCTCATTAAATACTATCGAAATTGGTTATCTTAATGAAGCTATTGAAAATAACATTTTTGGCATGCAGTTGATGACAGGATTTGCACAAGCAGCAACAGAAAGTGAAATAAAAAAATACTTCATAGAAGGTAAAGAATTATCAAAAAAGATTATTTCTAAATTAAGTGCTGTGTTGTTAGAAAGTGATATTCAACCTCCGAGTACATGGGCAGGTAAAGCTACAGATTCAACAAAGCCACCATTTTCAGATAAGCTTATGATGTATATAACTAGTTTAATGTCAAGTTCATCAATAGGGCTTACTGCTTTAGGTACATCCTTTAGTATGCGAAATGATTTGCCTGCTAAACTTGCTTTTATTGCAAAAGATACATTTCAATATGCAAAAGAAGGTGGAAAGCTAATGATTAAGCATAAATGGATGGAAGAGCCTCCACAAATGGAAGATAGGAATCAACTTACAAAATAGCAATTATTATTACTAATTGCTATTTACCTTTAAATTTAATATTCATAATTTCAATTTCACTATCTGTTCCAATTCTAGTTGGCGGTCCCCAAGTTCCAAGTCCTGATGAGACAATTATGTGCATCTTATTTTTTTTATAAAGACCGTAGTTGTACTTGTATTCAAGATGAGTTAAATAAATGTTTGGGAAAAATTGGCCTGCATGTGTGTGACCTGACATTTCAAGATCCACTCCATTTTTACTAAATACATCAGTTTCCGTAGGCTGATGCTTCATAACTAGAATTGGTGTTTTTTCGTTATAGCAGCTGCTAGGTAGAATTTCATTAAAAGACTTAACTTTAATATCAGAGGATCTATTATTGCCAGGATCATTTATTCCCACAAGTATAATATCATCTAGCTTAACATAGCTATCTATTAGAAGCTTACAATTAGCCTCTTCATAATACTTGTTTAGCTTTTTTACACTAATGGAGCCTCTTTCATGATTTCCTAGTATTGCATAAGTTCCATATTTACTTTTAAGTCTTTTTAAGGACCTGGACATATTATCAAAATATTCAAAGGGGGTATTTTCGTCAACAATATCTCCACCTAGGATTATTACATCAGGGTTTTGCTTGTTAATTTTATCAACTGCTTTATTAAGTGAATCAATATTATAAGTTACGCCAAGGTGAATATCTGAAACAAATGCAACTTTTAAATTATCAAGTTCTGAGGATTTAGAAATTGTTATATTGTCTTCTCTTATTTTTATTTCTTTTGCATGGTAGCTTCCGTACACCATAAGCAAAATCACAAATATAAAAACTAATGCACCTTTACCATAAATACGTGAAATAAAAGAATAATACTTGAATTTTTTTATTTTAGCTTTTAATAATAAAAATCTTATAAGGGCTGTGAAGGGAAGTAGTAGTATAAGGTAATAAAATAATGCCATCCAATAGGAGCCTGCTATTGTAAAAACACATCTTATACTAGTTGGAAGTATTGATCTTGTTAACGTGGAAACTATGTAAGCTGTAGAAAGAAAAACTGAAAGAATTACAAAAATTAATCTCTCAGCTTTTTCAAATTTTAACGGAATGATATCATAGGCTTTTCTAAAAATATAAAAATTTCCGTAAATGTATAATGAGATTATCAGAAGCAATACTAAAATTATTAAAACTATTTTTATCATAACTTTCCCTCGCTTATCTAATAACTTAATTCTTCCTACTTTAATTTTAACACTATTTTCTACAAGTTTCTTATAATGCTAAGATTTATATTAAAAAACCTATGAGATAGACTTTTCACTAATTCCCTATCTTATAGGTTATCATTATTAATATTAAATTTAAAATCTACTAATTTTATTATTTCAAAAGCTTATTGAGATCATAAATTGGCTTATCCTCTATTGGTGGCTCCTCACCATTTTCGTCTCTGCTACACTGGGTATTTGCAGGTTGATAATCTTTTGGTTTTTCTTCAATATTCCTAGGTTTTACAGGATTACTTTTGCCATGGCTCAAAAATAAATACCTTTTAAACAGTATTCCTTGAGTTATGCCAAAGACAAATGCACCTATCAAATGACTATAATACCCACTCACTGGCCTCACAGGAATAAGTTTGCCTTCAAATGATCCTCCCCTTTAGAAAAGTTTATAAGCTTAGTGTTCTACTTTAGCTATTATTTATTCCAATAATGTATACTATGTGATTATAAAAAATAAAAAAAAGCACCGCATTCTTTTTACCAAAAATGCGGTGAGTGGTCTTCAACAAGAACTGTTTCAGTTTTTATAAGATTCTAGATTCCTTGCAGGAAATCATCAAATTCATAAAGAAATTACTGCTTGTATTTATGGTTTGAAAAATAATTGCTGTAAAATATTTTATCAGTAATTTCTAATTTGTTAAGATGCGCAAGCGCTCTGGCTTCAAAATCATCTTTTGTCTCTTTAGTTGCATCAGGCGCTACATATTTAAGACTATTTAATGAATACCCAATGTACTTATTACTCTCAAAAATATCATATGCCCTGGAATAAATAATACTCTCTTTATCTTTATTAAATATGGTTGATCCAAGATAAAGGTTTGCCCACCCAGGTATTTTCAATAGGTCTAAAACAGTAGGAATAACATCAGATGTAGTAGTGAACTTTGAAATTGTCCTGCCTTTACCAGATGCATCCATTGCAGCTGTAAGTTTTTGATCATAAATAATCATAGGAACTCGGTTTAACTCCGGATTATAATGTGAATCTATCTTTTTAACGTAATTGCTTAATCCATCGTAATAAGTATTATGATCGGCAACCATTACAACTGTAGTTTTATCAAGCAAGTCCTTCTTTTTTAAATCATCAAACATGATTCCTATGGCTTTGTCTAAATCTGCAATTCCGGCTGCATAAGTTCGTAAAAAGTTCTCGTTTTTGTTACCTTTAGGAAATGCACCAACACTATCAAATTTGTTATAGTATTCCCTTAGATTTTTCCTGTTTTTATAAAAACCATGTGTAGAGAATGAAATCCAGTATGAAAAGAAACGATTTCCTGTAGGAAACATTTTATCCTTCATAGCGTTCACTGTTAAGGAATCTAAAGTTCTCTCTCGTTGCTTTGAATCCCAAGTATCTTTAACGCCAAATTTTTTCATAGCATTAATATCAGTTAGTTCTTCAAAGCCAAAGCTCTTGTGCGCAGTGGATCTGTTATAGAAAGAACCTTTATTTTGGTGATAAGACTTGACGATTACATCTTTATTGCCCTCAGCAGTGGCTTCCTGTCGAAACAAACTAGGCAATGAATAGGGATAGGAGTTTTCTGCAAAATTATCATGTACATATTTTCCCGTTGGATTACTTCCTACTAGAGTCAGCGCTTCAGCTGTATCTGTTTTTTCCCTTGAGTAGAAATTAGTGCATAAAACACTTTCATTAACTAGTTTACTTAAGTTTGGATAAAGCTTCTCAGTTATTTCTTTTGAGTACAACTTGAGAGGGTACCATTCAAAAGACTCTGCTAATATCATAATAAGATTATTTCCCTTGCTTATGCCGTTATACTCAGATGTTTCACTTCTTTTTGAGTATATTTGGGAATCTAAATTACTTAGATTAGAAGTATCAACCATGCTTGAGCCCGGTCCATGAATCATTTCATGTATGAAGTTTCCTGAAATTCCCAATTTTTGATAGCTATTGTTGGATTTATAAAGCATGGTGTCATAATTTCTTGATTTACTTGATAAACCATCTAATCTAGCCGAAAAAACTATGCATAATACTAGGACCAAGTCTATGGCAACCATAAAAATTCTATTACGCTTTTTGTAATTTATCATTGACTTTCCAACCCTACGACAGTGTCGTAAATAAACTATAATAAAAATTAAAAAACAAGTTAGTAAAGTGATCCATGCATAAAGTAGTCCAGAATCTAAATGAAACTCCTCAATTGTAGCATAAGCATCATTTCTCTGTTGCAGCATACTGCTTTCAAAAACTGTTCCGTTGGATAAGTATAAGTAATCAAAGCCAAGAATTAGCAAACCCTGTACAAGGAGGAGAAAAAAAGAATAAACAGCCTTTAGCTTTTTACTTTTTAATATAATTAATGCAAGAAGTATTGAAAGCCAAAGTAATATAGGAAATAATGGGTGATTGATGTAAGCTGAACAATCAAAAAATATAAGAGAAAATAATTCTAATGCAAGTGAAATAATGCCATAAATCACTACAATTATATTATCTGAAATATGTTCAACTATCTTTTTAATTTTTAAATTTTTCATTGCAAATCCCCTATCTTTTGTAATTAATGAATCCACAGAAGCATATTTGCATCTATATTTACTCTTAATAGTTATCTTACCTTTGTCCATTTTGAAAAATTCCCTCATATTTCTTATGATGGTTGTTCCCCCCCTCTTCCATTGGTTCCTACAAGCCTGAAGACTTTACCTTTTATAAGAGAAAATACAAAATTAAAAAGTCAGTAAACCCTTGAGTTTACTGACTTAAGTATTGCAGTGGTAGTAGGTCTCCAGCCTATTACCTAGTGTTTTGGAGTGTAATAGCTTATTAATTGCAACTTTTAGTATATTGTGCTAGACCTCCATATATCAGCATTTACTCTGATTGGATTTTCATAGATTATTATGTGTTGTGTTTTTATACTATACTAATAAAGTTCAAAATTGCCCATGTAAAATCTATTGAATATTACTACTCTTAATGGTTACTAATTCAAAAGATAATAATCTTACTAAAATACTATATCATAACTAAAAGTTTACATCAAATAAAAAGTTAAAAATTTTATATAAGACATTTACTATTTATCCCACAATTATAAATCTGGTAATCCATAAGCGAAAATTTCAAAACCTTTTTAGAATATTTACTCCAATATTAATTGCCCTAACACTCCATTCTATTCGTCACCTTTTTCTAAAATATATGCCCACCTATCAAATATAATTACTAACTGCAATAAAGTTTACATCCTAAATAATAAATCCTACTAAATTCTTTAACATGGCTAGGATTACTTATAGGTAAGAAAAAATTATCATATTTTATTTAATTCATCTCCTACTATATTTTTATGCCTTTATAAAATCCCTTCAAATCAGCTTTAACATCTTCAGACAGGTTATGCCAACGCAAACCCTGAATAGCTCCCTCAATTGCACAAAGCATGTTAAAGCAACCATCCATATCATTAACCATTATCCTAAGAAAAGCTTCTTTGCTTCCTATTTGCTTCAAGTCTTCTGTGGTATTTATATCTACATTCAGTAATTTCTTTTCAAGTATCTTTCCTATATTGGGCAATTCACTTAGTCTTCCCATACTCACACATCATTCCTTTATATAGATAACATTATTTCTAGTTCTAAAATTACACTTTCCACGCTGGAAGTTTAGCCAGCATTGCTTCTGCCGCATGGTTAGCCACATTTTTATCTAATCCTTGAGTCTTTATAATAAACTTAGTCATTGATTCCAACTTCTCCTCATAGGATTGCATTGTACCATCTGGTCTTGTACAATAAATGCAGTAATTTTTTTTCTCATCTTCCATAGCAAAATCTTTCTTATTTTTCATTGGCATTCCACAAGCTATACATATCTTCATCACAAATACCTTCTTTCTCTAATTTAGTTTGATTAAATTCATATAATGTTGTACTAATTGCTCACCATATCTTTTCAAAACTGACTCTCCAGGTGAAAACATATCTCCATTAATAAGATAGTAATGGATTAACCCAATCCAAGTATTAAATAACAAATCAATTGGCATTGTACGTATTTTACAAGATTCCATTTCACACTTTGCAATTTGATAAAGATGAAATGAAATAGCTGATTGTAACCCAATCAAAGAATTGCGGGCACTTTCATGAAGCAATGATCTTTCTGAGATCAATCGAGTGTAAAAGTCCTCATATTCGCTAATCCCCTTTAAGTGAGCCTCAAGAAGCTCTTTCATATCACAATTACTACTTGCCAATTCATGAAGCCTATTGGTAATACGTATGCCAAATTCCTCAATTACTGCATCCAAAAGAATTTCACGTGTTGGGAAATGTGCAAACACAGTTCCATGTGATACTTTTGCTGCAATTGCAATATCGGAAGTACGTGTAGTTGTTAACCCATCTTTAGCTAATTGATTTAATGACACATTAATAAGATGTTCCCTTGTTTGATTTTTTTGTTTTTGTCTTTGAGATTCTGTCATGCAATTGACTCCTAACTCATTGAATTTATACTCATTATATGAAATTTCTTATTCAATGTCAACATTAATCCTACACAATTATTTAAGTATTATAGTGAAGCCTTGTACATCCTCCGCACTTCCCCCTAGGATTCCAATGCCATAAAAATCTATTGGTGATCAGCTTTCCCAAGGCATAAAGTTTAAATGGATGCTGTGATAAACTAGCATTTGTGCATATCTCACAAATATTTTTAAACTTCCACCCAATCCAATAAGTCTTGAAGTATTACTAAGTAAAGCTTTGGGTTCTTTGATAATAACCTTAAAGTAATTGCTTTTAAAGTTTCTCACCATGAAGTAAGTGTTATACCAGTGTTAACTTTGTGAAATATAACAAACCAAAGGTAGATTAATATAACTAATATACATTCATGGTTAAATACTCACATTATGCGCAATATTAGAAGGATTTTATAATCTTTTGTTGAATTCATTAATTGTAAATATATGTAATAAAAGAATTTAAGGAGAGTATATGAATGCAAAATAATAAAATTAGTGTACTTATTACGGATGACAATAAGGATTTTTGTAATATTCTTAATGATTGCTTGTCAATGGATAAGGATATGGTTGTAACTGGAATGGCAGAAGATGGTCTACAAGCTATAAAATTGATAGAAGAGAAAAAGCCTGATTTAATAGTATTAGATTTAATAATGCCTCATTTAGATGGGTTAGGAGTTCTTGAAAAATTAAACTCTATGAACATTCAGACAAGGCCAAAAGTAATTGTGTTATCAGCTATAGGGCAAGATAAAATTACACAAAGAGCATTAACATTAGGCGCAGATTATTATGTAGTGAAACCCTTTGAGATGGATGTGTTTATTAAAAGAATCAAAGATATGTTTAATGGCATTTTAAATAATGATGAAGCTCTAAAAACAGATTCATTTGTTGAAACAAATACAGCTAAATATACGGTTCATGCTAACACACCACTTGGCTTGGAGTTGGAGATAACCAATATCATTCATCAAATTGGCATCCCTGCTCATATAAAAGGATATAAATATCTAAGGGAAGCAATTTCTGTGGTAGTAAATGATTTTGATATTTTGTCCGCAGTTACAAAAGAATTATATCCTACTATAGCAATTAAATATAATACAACAGCAAGCAGAGTAGAAAGGGCTATAAGACATGCGATTGAAGTAGCATGGGATAGAGGTCATTTGGAAACTATTGATAAACTGTTCGGTTATACAATACACAATGAAAAATCAAGACCAACAAATAGCGAGTTTATAGCAATAATTGCAGATAATATAAGGCTTAGGAGTAAAATAGCAACTTAAGTGATGCCAAGATTTTAAGAAAAAATCATGAAAGCTACTGGTATAGTAAGGCGCATTGATGAAATGGAGCTTAGATTAGCTCAGACTGCATATTCCTTCTTAGGTAAACAAATGGAGTCTTAGAGCAATAAAAAAATCTCAGCTTCAATTTCTATGCTCTTTAGGCCAAGTACTTGATTCTCATGCATATTTTCATTTCATCAATTGTAAACATTTTATCACTTTGCTTTAAATACTTTATAGCTTAAATTTAGTTATATCGCCTTGAAGTGTAACTACAATTTCAGTAAGAGCTTGGGCAGCTTCTGAAACTTGTTGCATTTGTACAATATCATTAAAGGATTTGCCCGCATCATTTATCATTACTTGTCCTTTATCAACTGCTGTGTTTCCTTTATTCATTGTAGTTATTGCTGGTGATTGAGTTTGTTCAGAACTAGCTGTTAACTTCCTCAAAGGTACCAACACTATTATCCTATTACTTTTCTAATTGCCTCTAACACTCTATCTGCCTGAAAAGGCTTTACAATAAAATCTCTTGCCCCTGCTTTTATAGCATCCAATACCATACTTTGCTGTCCCATAGCACTGCACATTACTATTTTTGCGGCAGGATCAATTTCTTTTATCGCTTTAAGAGCTTGGATTCCATCCATTTCTGGCATGGTTATATCCATTGTAACAATATCAGGTTTTTCAACTTTATACATTTCTACTGCTTTAACTCCATTTGGGGCTTCAGCTACTACTTCAAATCCATTTTTAGTAAGTATGTCTTTCATCATCATTCTCATAAAAGCCGCATCATCAACTACCATTACTCTTGCCATATTTTAATACCTCCAATTAATCTACACCCAATTTATTTAATATTTTTTCCAAAGAACCTGGCACAGGAATAAAGTAAAAATGTCCACCAATCTTCTCGGAATTTTCCCCTTGTTTAAAAACAGATTCAATATCTAGAACATATTCATCATATTGTCCTGATTCAATAAATGTTGTAGATAGTATTGCACCTAACATATCTGTTGTTATTGCAGGTACTGAAGGCATAATCAATAAATTTGTTAACATTGCCATAGCATTCAGATATGCACCTGAAATAATATTTCCTATTTCACATAAAGCGGACTCACCCATTTCACTAATTTCTTCACTAACTTCCCCTGTTAAAGAGGTTATTATATTTAGTGCTGAATCTTTATCTAGTACATATAGCATACTTCCTGGAGTATCTCCAAGAACCCTTACAATTACTCCAACTACTAGATCCTCTCCTCCTATCTTATCGAAGATATCTTGAAATGAAATTATATTTATTGCAGGTAGATTCATATCAATTTTTCGATTTAAGAGCTGTGATAACGCTGTAGCTGCATTACCTGAGCCAATATTTCCAACTTCCTTTAAAGCATCCAACTGAGCCACACTAAAACTATTATTATCCATAATTATTCCTCCTAGATTTCTTTAGTATCTTTACCTACAGTCCTTATTAAAAGATTCCCGGTATTTGTATCTAGAGTTATGGTTCTGCCGTTATTTCCTCCGATATCTTCGCTTAATAAAGAAATTCCTAACTCCTTTAAAACCTTTTTCACTGCCACTGAATTTCTGCTACCTATGTCCATAATCATATTTTTATCACTAAAATTAAACATGGACGCACCACCAGCAATTTTTGCAGTTATATCATTTTTTCTTGATCCCATTTCTTGAACCTTTTTTAGTAGAATGGGTACTCCTAAATCAGCAAATTTATATGGATTATTAACATTCTGAAACTGTGTGCTATCAGGCAACATTATATGGAGCATACCACCATTTTTCCTTACCTCATCATATAGGGTGATGCCAATGCAGGATCCTAATCCTACTGTTATTAGTTTGTTCGGAGCATTAGTAACATTTAAATCAGCTATACCAATCCTTATCTCTTCATCCATAATTCACATTCTCCTAAACTATAGTAAAATAAAAGAAATTCATCATCATTTCCTATATAAAAATTTAATACATAAATTCAATATTTATATTAACCCATTAACATAAAACTGCTTAATTTGCTTTTTTAATTTATCTAAATCAAAGTTTATATTATCATTTTTAACATAAGCATATGCAAAACTTCTAAAGGAATATAATATAGAAGCAGCTATAAATTCTGCATCAAATTTTTTGCTGATTTCTCCTCTTTGTTGTGCACTTACAACAATCTCAATCATTAATTTATTGTTTTCATTTAATATATCGCTAATAACCTGATTAGTGTATCCCATCATTTGAAAAGCTTCCTGCATTATAAGCTTAACTAATGAAGGATTTTCTTTAATTTCATTAATATGATACTCTAAGATGTCATCAATGACTTCATGAAAAGCCTTTTTATTTTCTATATCTCTTTTTAGCACATTGATTCTTTTTTCAAACTCAGTATTAATTATATAATTCATTACCTCGTCTTTTGAACTAAAATAATTATATATCGTTCCTGAAGCAATTCCAGATTCTATTGCTATATCTTTAATTTTCGTATTTTGAAATCCTTTTTTGCTATAACTTCAATAGCATGTTCTCGAATTATCTCCTTCTTGTCTTCTGCTCTCAAGTTAACCCCTCTTCCAATAATATTAAAAAAATTAATATTAGACCCTATTACAGCAAATAGAATGAATGACTGGTCATTCATTCTATTGTATTATATTTCATCGACTCATTCAACATTTTTTTATATTTTCCGACAATTGCTAGGTATATATATTTATTTAGCAGATATCATTAATCTATTTTTTTGCTATAATTTAATATTTCTAAAATTATTCTGATATAACGTCAACTTCTTTACTAATAGAATTTTCATTGCTCCATTTCAGTTAATCCACTATCACAGCTTATGTCTGTCTTCAAGTTATATTCTTTATTAACTCTTCTATTTCTAATTTACTAACCCCAAGATAATGGAAAACTTCCTCTTTAATCTCAGGTAGAAATTTAGGATTTAATTTAAGCCAAGAAAAGTAATCAGCTAAATGTACAACATAAACGATATCCTTAAATTGACTTGAGCACTTTTGTGGGTCATGATGATTTAGGGCCACTTCTATAATTGGAGAAGGTAATTCCCAATAATCTAAAATTGAGGCACCTAATTCTTCGTGAGTAAAATTGAATATATTCTTTTCATAAGCAGATAAAAGTAGTTCCGATTTTTCTTCCTTAATTTTTAGTACCTTTTCATAATCTTCTTTAAATAATTTAAAAAACACTACTCCCCCTAAATTATGCAATAAGCCTGCAGTTGCATAAGTATCTGGTATTTTGTTTTTATATATGTACTCATATATAAATATTGATATTTTATTAGTTAAACTTGAATGCTTCCATATTAAATCCTCATAATAATTATCACTTGAATTAAAAATTTCAGTTGTAATTATTACAGCTTTCAAATTATCTAGACCTAAATTAAGTACTGCAGTTTTAACTGAGGCTGTTTTTATCCCATAAAAAGCGGCATTCACTACTTTAATAATTTTAGAAGCTATAACTGGATCTGTATTAATTAATGCTATAACATCATCTATGCTAGACTTATCATTTTCGATTAAAGCGCTTATTTGAGTAAATATTGTTGGCAACGTTGGTATGCTATTAGGAGCATCTAGTACTTTTTTTATATAATCATTATTCAATTTTTCATGAATATTAATTATGCTTTCAATTGTTTCTATTAACTCATTTTCTTTCCACGGTTTATTTAAAAAGGTTTTTGCAAGATTAGTATTAATAATTTTAAAAACAAGCTTTTGCTCTGTATATCCACTTAAAACCACTCTTATAATAGTAGGATATAGATACTTTACCTTCTTTAAAAGTTCATGTCCATCCATTTCAGACATAACTATATCCGTAACTAAAATATCAATTTTGTTTTCATAGAGTATTTTCAAGGCCTCTTCACCACCCAGCGCAAAAAAAACATTATACTCACAAGAAAAAAGTTCTCGCTTTATTGATTTTAAAATAGAGTTATCATCATCAACAAACAATATTGAGTATATCATTTAGCATGCCTCACTTTCTGGGGATTTTTATTATTATTTTAGTTCCTGTATTTATGGCACTTTCAATTTCCATATCACCCTTATGTTTATTTTTAATTATTTCATAAGATATACTTAATCCTAGTCCTGTTCCTTTACCCACTGGTTTAGTGGTGAAAAATAGATCCAACAATTATTGAACCACCTTTTGTTATAAATTCACCTCCTAAAATTGAGGAAAATTCAATCTTTTAAGTCTGTGATTTTTAAATAAAAACCATATTGCCGCCTAGTCTGACTCCTCACTATTTATAGGAAGCTTTATAATAAATTTTGTTCCTACGCCTAATTTACTTTCAACTTTAATATCACCTTTGTGTTTATTCACAATAATATCATATGAAATACTAAGTCCTAGTCCCGTACCCTTACCTACAGGTTTTGTAGTAAAAAAAGGATTGAAAATCTTGCTTATATTATCTTTTGATATTCCATTACCATTATCTTCTATTAAGCAATATACAAAATCTAGATCATTCCAGGTTTTTATGTTTAATTCTCCATTAGTACATAGATTTGATTCTATTTTTTCTTTTACAGCATGTGATGAATTAATTATTAAATTTAGTAACACTTGATTAATTTCACCTGGATTTGCCTTTATTATAGGGATTTTTTCCGATAAGTTTACTTTTATCAAAGTAGTATATTTAGTTTCACTTTTTGAAATAACTAATGTATCCTCTATTCCCTGATTTAAATCATAGTCTTCAAAAATGTCATTACTACTTTCACGAGCAAAATTTCTAAGAGTACCAACGATTTTTTTGATTCTATGCAGACCATCATCAGTATCTTTATATAAGTCGACTAAATCATTCATAATATAATCTACTTTACTATTTTTTTCTAAATTATTTATGGTTTCTATTTCATTAGAAACTGAGGAAACACATGAAGTGCAAGATTCCTCCATGCTTATTTTAAGCTTTCTGTATTCCAAAATATATTCACTCAATTTGTCGATATACTTTTTTAATGTATTAAAGTTACTGGAAACAAATCCTAAAGGATTATTGATTTCATGTGCAATTCCTGCAGACAATTGCCCTACACTAGCCATTTTGTCCTCTTGTATCAACTGAACCTGAAGCTCCTTTAGCGACTTCAATGCCTTTTCTAATTCAATATTCTTTTTTGTTATCTCTTCAATAAAGTTCCTTTTCTGTGTTGTATCCTCTGCAACAGCTAAAAATTTTACTATTCTACCTCGCTCATCTTTAACCGATGATATTGATGAACTCCACCAAAATAAATCGCCATCTTTTCTTCTATTACAAAATTCTCCTCTCCACTCTCGTCCACTATCTATTGTTTCCCACATTTTTATATAAAACTCGTTTGCCTGAACATGAGAATTTAATATACTGGTGTTTTGCCCTATTGCCTCTTCTTTATTGTAACCGGTTAGCACTTCAAATTTTTTATTAACATACTCCATATCTCCATTTGTATCTGTAATAATAACTGCACTTGCAGAATTTTCTAAAGCTGTTGAAATTGTTTCTATACTGATTTCATCTAAAGTTTTTGATATTATAGACTCCTGTGACTTTTCAAACTTGTAGGCCCACTTTAGATTTTCTTTTTCAATTTTTAATCTTTCCGTAATATCTCTAATTATATATAAAACATACTTTTCATTTTTAACTCGAATATCTGTTGATTTTACTTCAACATTGAATGATGAGCCATCTTTTCTAAAATGCTTACTTTCAAAAATAATAGGTTTATCCTTAGCTTTTTTAAATTGCTCCCTACCACCATCTGCTTTTTTCTCATTTATAATTTGAAATATATTCATTGAAAGCAATTCTTCTTCTGTATATCCGTAAGAATTTACAGCTTCAATATTGATATTTAGTATATCTCCCTCTGTAGATAACAAAAAGATAATATCTCCTGCACTTTTAAAAATTTCTCTAAGCAGTTCATATTCTTCAATATTATTCAATAGATACACCCCCAAAAAATTTATACGGATTTAAATAGATTACACGTAATAAATTAACTTTTCCAACTATTTGCCTCTTAAATTCTTTACTTAGTTTTGTTAAATTCATATTTCCATTTAATAATATAGAAAAAACCCCTCTAATTGATTTACTATTTTCAAGTAATACCTTAGAGGGGAATTATTTTAAATGAATTTATGATGTAATTGTTGAATTCATTTTACATTTTTTCGAATATATATGTCAAGTATAATTAAGACTAGAGAATCTTTTAGTTATTTGTTTATTAACTAAGCTTAAATTTATTTACCTCATCAATCATTAACTTGGTCATACTTGATAATTCATGAATATTAGCTGAAACCTCTTCAGTCGATGCATTCATTTCTTCTGAAGATGCTGCTATTTCTTCTGAGGATGCTGAAACTTCCTCAGCAATAGCAGATGCATTTTGAATCTTATCAATTATAGTATTCTTCTGATTATCAATACTTCCTGCTGATTTATTAACTATATCAATTTTAGGAACTACACTCTCTACGGCTTGAGTAATATTTTTAAAGGAGCCTATTGATTCACTTACAACCAGTACTTGGCTATTAATTTCTTTACCCATATCACCGGAGGTATTTACCATATCACCTGTTTGTCCAGATATATCATTTATCAAATTAACAATATCAGTGAGTGATTCTTTAGATTGTTCCGCTAATTTTCTAATTTCATCTGCTACTACTGAAAAGCCTCTTCCTGATTCTCCTGCTCTAGCAGCCTCAATTGCTGCATTTAATGCTAGTAAATTAGTTTGTGCTGCTATACTAGTAATTACTCCTGTGATTTCATTAATTTGATTTAGATTTTTACTGAAGCCTTGAATTTTAAATTCAAAACTACTAAATAAAGTCTTAACCTTTTCCATAGATGAAACTAACTCAAGCATTTTTGTATTACTATCATTGGCCATAGACCCTATATCTTTTGACTTTGTATCTATCTCTTTTATGGATTGTACAATATTATCAAGTTCATTTCCAAAATCATGCAAAATAGTTCCAGTATCCACTAGATCCTCAGCTTGGGAGCCTGTCCCTTTAGCCACTTCTTGAATTGCATTAGCTACCTGCTCTGTTGAACATGAAATCTCTCCTGCAACAATATTTATACTTTCTGATCTATTATCTATATCTATACACTTCTCTTTAACTACATTTATCATTGAAGATATATTGGTTATTGTTTCAGAAAGGGATTTTTGAATAATACCGAATTCGTTGTTTGAGCTATTTGTTATTCTAGCAGTAAAATCTCCTTTTGAAACTTGTGCCATATTATCTATAATACTCTTCGAAGATTTTTTTATTATTCTAATAATTACTTGGGATACTAATGTAAAAATAACTATAACTATAGCAATAGTAACTATAAAAACTACAATACTGCTATTAAACTGATTTTGACTTGTATCTTTTAAATCTGATGCATCCGCTATTTGTTTAGCTTCTATGTCAGCTAAAGTGTTATATATTTTAGTTCCTAATGTTGATAAGATACTATATTCTTCATCAGTAATCTTTTCACCATTTTTTAATTTTGTATTCCAGTTAACCCATGTATTATAATATTGTGTATAGTCATTATTAAAAGCTTTCATATTACTTTGTTCACTTGAGCCTAATTTAGCCCCAAGGAACTTGCTAGAATTATCTAGAATAGTCTTATTACTTTCTTCAATATTTTTATCATACTGAGGATCATATTTATCTCTTGCTTTAACAATATTAACTCTAATATTTACAAACTCAATTTCCATATTTGATGCTTGTGATAATTGAATTACGCCGTTGTCATGCATATCTTTAACATTATTATTAAATGAATTCATGTACAAATATCCTGAACCTGAAATTACAAATGTAAAAACCACTGCTAAGACTGCCATTAAAAAAACCAATGTTGCTACTTTTAAATCTTTAATACGCTTTATCATATTTTATCACTCCACCTCGTTTATCTAGTAGTTACTGCTTTGTATTAGCTATTATACATTATAATTGATAAAACATAAATGTTTATTTTTATTTTCAAAAAGGATTTTTAGAATTATATAAGTAGCGTATTTAGGAGGTTTTGAACCTACTACCTACGGTTTCGGATTGCTGATTTGCCTTTTGAGAAGTTAGGTAAAGCTATGAAAGCGTTGGTGCTACCCAATTCTGTCCCCAAGATTTATATTTAAATTGCAGTTAAATTAATGCTTTGGTGATTTGCTCTTTACTTTATCTGATAATATATAATACCTTTTACTTACTATAATATTTCTGCTATACTTGGAATCTTCCACCTATAAATTGAGATTTTTGATTTGTATGTACAATAACTCGGTATTTTCTTGTCGTAGCTTTTTTATTTTATACTAACATGAATAGAGCACAGTTCCATGGCCAGGGAACACGCTCGCTCTCCGTATTCTTCATATTCATCTATCTAACAGTATAAAGAATTGTAATGGTTAGGTAATGCTTTTGATGCATCAGCAACAGAGATTTTACCTTATCTTGGTGTCTACTTTAAAGGCAGCATCTCATTCCAATAATACCGTATTCTAGGTAGTCATACCTTAACTAAATTTTTATGCTTTATTGCTTGCGGTGGTTGTTCAAGCCATTTATTTTCAATCATAATATCTATTCCATCTTTAGCATATTTCATAATTGTAGCAATTAATTTAGTGTACATAACTTGTAAATCACCCCTTACACTATCCGCCATTGCCATGCCTTTACCACTTACACCCATAGATGCCATCATCATAACAACAGTTAGCATCAATTTTTCTGAAAACGGTGATTCAGTTGAATCAGTAACATAAACTTCAGATGTAGCTGGGACTGGTATACCTTCCTTTTTTATAATATCTGTTAATTCTGTAATTAATTCAACTGATAAATGACACCCTTTAGAAAAGTAACTAGAAATCTTGTTACTTGGTGAGACCTGGCTAAAACCTGTTATTAGAGCATTACCCATCATATTTGTTAAGACAATTCTAAATATGTGCATTATTTCTCTCGCCAGTAATGGTCGCTTTTCGCCTAAAATATTAGATATAAAACTCTGACTTTCTACAAATTGAACTTCTTTAGGTACATTAATATGAGGTGCCCGTATGAAGGTACCCTTAGACAATCTTAATTCTGCAGATTTATTATAAAGATCTATATATTCAGCAATACATTTTGAAAAGTAATCTCTAATATCTGCACGTGCTACTTGATTCAAAATTAAAGAGTGGTGATACATTCCAATCCTTGCCGTTGATGAAATATAAGCAGCATATAAAGTATCTGTATATAATCTTGGAGCATTTACATTTACATCTCTATCAGTAAATCCTTGTGGTATTGGTAATCCTTCTTTATTGAATATACCTGTAACTATTGAGATATGTTGATTAGACAAATCTAAAGTATGCTGTAACAAGGCTCGTACTTCGCTGTCTTCTACATTATTAAGAAAATAGCTAAGAACCCTTATAGCTAAACTATCACCCATATATGAATCCCAAAGACCTGCTATTTCAGATGAAACTAAATTTATATTATTCAAATCTGGCATAATTGTAACCTCCTATGTATTAGATTCCCTTAAATAATCTTTGCATAAAACTCATTATTTATGCAATCAATAAATCAATATTAAGCTACACCCTTTAATGGAAGCGAGATTTTCAGTGGAATGAGGGAGGGACTACATTTTTTAATTCATGATAAATTGAATTTAGTTCCCTCCCTACAGGCCATAATTGGCAACTTTGGTTATATCGCAGCCTATGGAGTTTTGATGTTCTATGTTCTCTCTACACTCCATCTAAATGCGGCCCAAATTAGCTACAACTACGAATTTCTTGGACTTGGTGGTTTAGTGGGAAGTATTATGGTGGTTCCTTTGGAACGCTTCGAAGGGGAGTACTTATACCTATACCCTTAATTGTAGGGATATGTGCTTTTTTATCCTCATTAATACTTTTAAGCACAATCTCATTTTCTGAGATTGTTGAAGCTTCTTTACTTTTTATATAACAATTAACTACTATAGTACAAATAAATTGTATAGTCCTCTTCTCCAACTCCCCCCCTCATATGGCTCAGACCTGATTTAGAAAGCAAGATCTTACAATAGCATCAGATCCATGCTTTATTCTGATTTTATCTACAATTTTATTTATTATTTAGTACTTACCTTGTATAAAATCATCCGCCATGTCAGCTATTGCCTTTGATTGTGTCCAATGCAAATAATGCTGACCTTTCAAATATTTTATCTTTTGAATATTAGGGTTCGAAATAGCTTCTTCATGTAATCCTTCCCATGTTGCTTGGTATCCCCTTTTTTTCAATTCTTCTTTAAGCTGTTTGCATGAATTATCACTTAGGATAAATAGAATTGGTTTATCAGCGGGATATTTCACATCATATAATGACTTCAAATTCTGGGGCAAAGCCCTGCTTTCATTAAACAGTGCCCTGGTTACTTGTTTTTTATTGGATAAAGCAGTGACAATTCTCATATCTTCTTTTGAATAACTTCCACTGGCTTTCATATCCTGAAGTAAAGCTACTCCTGATAAATTAGATAGTCTAGTAAGACCTGTTAAATCCATAAAACGAGCTAGGTAATATAGTCCCTTTGGAATCTTAACAGCATCATCATACTTTCCTTGATTTGGCACAGAAGAATCAATACCTATCATTGCTTCTACCTCGCTTGGATAGGTTTTCATATATTGCAGGCAATAAACTCCTGATAGAGAATGGGGCATAAGAATATAAGGTGGTTTGATACTCAATTGATTTAATGCTCCCCTGATTTCTTCCACAATGGCTTCATTACTTCTCTTTACATTTGCATCTTCACTTAATCCATATCCAGTGTATTCCAAAGTCACTACCCGATAAGAAGTGCTCAATTTTTCTGCAAGGGGCTTAAAATCAGTGATTGGGCTTGGAGTTCCCAGTCCGCTTAATAATACAATGGTTTTTTCCCCTTTCCCCGTAACTGATGCTCTTATGTTGACACCATTTACCTTAACATCTGTTCCTACCTTTTTTAGTATTTTGTTTTCTTTTGAACATAAAACTCTATTCCATATGGTAGTTCCAATCAAAAAGATTATAACTAACGCAAATAGTACTATTAAAATTTTTCTTATAACTTTTGCAATTTTTTTAATCTTATTTTTCATAATATTTTCGGAAAAGTAGTGTTTTTATTATTCTTTCAATATTGGCATTTCAATGATTACCTTTGCTCCTCCGGTCTCTTCATCATTGGTAAGCTTCATAAATCCTAAATGCTGTTTCACAATGGAATGGGCAATAAATAATCCTAACCCATAATGATTTTTTCTGCTTCGGCTGGTATCATCCATAAAAAATTGCTCTGTTCCATGTTTTAGGGCATTAGCACTAAACCCAACACCGGAATCCGCAATAACTATTACTGCATTATCCTCCGTCCTATTTAGCATTACCCTGATTACTCCATTCGGCATAGTAAAATCTAATGCATTGGTTATAAGGTTATGAATCAAACGTTCAAATAACATCTTATCAGCTGACACCAAAATATCTTTCTCTTCAAACTCAGTTAAAATTGTAACTTCTTTTTTATCAGCAATCTTTACTAGTGGTGATATTGCTTCATTAAGGAGTTTTCCCAGTTCCTCTTTCCAGGCATGAATAGTATAGCCTCTTTCTGCACGTACCATCTCCAGAAGCTGATTCACATATGCCTCCATCTGTTCAAGACTGCCCTTTGCATCCTTTAAGCAATTTTCACTCATGTCATCCTTCTCACTGGCTTGCAATAAGTCCAGATTGCCTTTCAGGATTGTAAGTGGAGTTTTAAAGTCGTGTGCAAGCGCTGATATCTGCTCTTTGCGATTTTGTTCTATACACCATTGTTTTTCAAGAGACTGTTTTAAAGCAACACGCATATCATCCATACTATTGAGTATTTGATCAATTTCCTTTATTCCACTCGGATAAATATCAAAGTCCAAATCCTGAGATTTGATTTTTTCTACCGCATTTAAAATGGGTTGACCCTTCTTTTTTATTTTTCTTGCTGTTAAAAATGGAAAGAGGATGGTTAGAAATATAACAATTAATATGTATCCTATAACAATTAAATTAATAACACTAAGGTATTCTTCTGGTGTAAGAAGTTTTTTATCCGCATTCACAGACAAAAATATGAGAATAGCTGCTGTCAATCCTAAAATTGAGAATCCCATGCCATAGAATGCTATTACAACAATTGATGTAAGTGTTCTCTTGTGCCTAACCTTATTTTTTATATTTCCCATTTATATCCGATCCCCCATACCGTCTGTATTGGTGAAACACCTGCTTCATTCAGCTTATTCCGAATATTCATGATATGTGTTGCAATTGTATTATCATTACTTTCTCCATCATACCCGAAAACTGCTTCATAAATCTGCTCTTTTGAAAACACCTGACCTTTGTTCTTTACAAGGAATTCGCATATTTGATATTCACCCTTTGTCAGATTAATACTCTCATTTTTAACCATTAGTTTCATCCCCTGTAGGTCAAATCGGATATCTCCCCACTGTATTGCTATGCAGTGACTGCGTTTTTCTCTTCTTAGATGTGCATTGACCCTTGCTTTCAGCTCTTCCATGCCAAATGGCTTTTTAATATAGTCATCCGCGCCCAAACCAAATCCATATACAATATCTTCTTCCTCTGTTTTTGCTGTGATAAACAGAATTGGGCAATCTACCTTGTCCCGTATTTTTCTGCAGACCTTAAATCCATCCATTCCCTGCATCATAACATCCAGCAATATTAAATCATAATCAGGTAACTTATTTTCATCTATCTCATCATAATTTAAACACAAGGTAATTGTATGCCCATCCAAAAGCAGAATATTTTTTATTAATTTTAGGATTTTCTCTTCATCATCGAGAGCAAGTATTTTAGCCATATAACCATCAATCCCCCCGTACTACTTTCCCTTTACTCCTTTCACAGAGCATTCTATTATCTAATTATAAAGATTTTATAAAGATTATGAAAAACTCTCCAATTTTTCCTTCCTCCCAAAAAACATTAAACAAAGTCCTCTGTGGACAAAATACATGCTGAATCTAATAACCCTTCGTCTCTAATTCCATCTAAACAGCCAAGTCTAAGGAATTCCTATAAAGCAAATCCCCCAAACCATAGTCTGAGGGGATATAAACACATTAATTGCAAACAGGATAAAATCCTTCTTCTCATTTAAAACACGTACCACTCTAACTTTTTCTGTCTCCAAATGATAAGATACATAATTCTTCCTGTCTTGCTGATTTCTCTCCAGCTTCAAGTTTCGCCAGCAAGCAGATTGTTGATTTTAACTTATCTAATTCCTTCAGCTTAATGAGTAGACTAGTAACATTGCAGGGTTTACAATTTTCAAATCACCATTAGTCTAATTTAAACTTATTTACGGCCTCCATCATTTCTTCCGTTAAAGCTTTAAATACATGAGCAGTAGAAGCAACTTGCTCTGAACAAGCATTCATTTCTTCAGTAGATGCAGTAATTTCTTCAGTAGAAGCTGAAATCTCTTCTGCGGCAGAAGAAGTACCATGCACTTTTTGTTGAATAGTATTTCTATCATTACTTATATTTCCAGCGGAAGAATTAATAATTTGTATTTTGGGAATAATTCCTTCTACTGCACAAATAATTTTTTTAAAGGATTCAATTGATGTGTTTATAGTATTAACCTGACTATTTAGCTCTTTGCTCATAATATCCGTATTGGTTAGCATATCATTTGATTCGCCAGATATACTTGAAATAAGTTTAGTAATATTTTCAGATGATATTTTTGATTGTTCGGCAAGCTTTCTAATCTCTTCAGCAACTACTGAGAAACCCTTACCAGATTCACCAGCTCTAGCTGCTTCAATTGAAGCATTTAGAGCAAGAAGGTTTGTCTGCCTTGAAATATCGTTTATAACATTAGTAATTTCGTTTATTTGGACAATGTTTTTACCAAGATGTGAGATTTTTTCAGCAAAATCTTTAAACGAAATATTTATTTTGTTAACTGATTTCACAAGGCTTTGTAAATCCTCATGGTTTTCATTTGCCATTCTATTGATTCCCTTAGCATTAGAATCAATATCTACTATGGACGTAACCATAGCTTCAAGCTCAGAGCTAAATTGATCTAACACATTTGTAATTTCAAGCAAATCATTTGCCTGGGAGTTTGCACCTGATGCTGCCTGTTGAATTGCACAAGATACATTATTTGATGAGACAGACATTTCTTCAGATACTGACGATAAAATTATAGCGTTTTCTTCGATATTGGTAGATTTGTCTTTTACACTTTGAATAAGTGATGAAATACTGTGAACAGTTTTAGTTATTGAATTTTTCATTACTGCAAATTCATTTTTAGCATCATCAGCTATTTTTTTTGTAAAATCACCTTCAGAAATTTCATCTAAATAACTAATTACTTCCTTTAAAGAACGTTTGATAAACATAACTATCAAAAAGGCAACTGAAATAAATATCAATATTGTAATTATATTTATCACAATAAAACTTTGTACACTCTTTTTATAACTTGTAGCATTATCGGAGTCGTATATTCCTGCCCATTTAACATTGTAATCTCTTAATTCTTTAAGGATATTTTCCATATTATTACCTAAGCTTTCAAAGCTTTTTAAATCAGCAGGTGAAAGTTTTTGATTGTTAGCTAACAGTGGATTAACCTTCTTCCATAAAGTCAAGTAATCTGTATAGTCCTTTTCGAATTTATCAAGGGAAACTTTTTCCTCAGGATCTAAGTCCGTATTTCTATATGACTTTAAAGCATTTTGAATCTTAACATCTAATTCATTAATTGTGGTTTCATATTTAGTATCAAAATTTGTATTTGATTTAGAGACACAAAGTTCAATGCCTAAAGAATCAGCTCTTAATGATCCTATATAGGATATTGGCATAGTTACATTATCATACATATCATTTGTGGTATCATTTAACTTTTTCATATCAAAATTGCCGAAAATACCTATCACTGAGCTGAAAAGTATAGATAATAACGATAAATAAATGATTATTGTAGATACTTTCAATTTTTTAAATACTTTGTTCATTAAATCATTCCTTTCTAGTTTAAATATTAAAGCTTGGACCACTTATATTACTAATATACCATATCTAATATGCACATATAGCTTAATTTGACTAATGGTAACATTTACTAAAAATGCTTTGTTATTTCTCTTGCAGAAAGACCTGAACCTTGGTAAAAATGGAAATTAAATCGAAAGGATAACACTGAAATGCTATTAAACGTAGGAAGTTTAGTTTTATCCGCCTCCAGCTTCAAGGTGTGAATCATCTATCCATCACCCCGAAGGTGGCTACACAAAAAATAAAAAAGCCAGCAAACAACTAAGTTTACTGACTTAAGTCTGGCAGGGGTAGTAGGTCTCGAACCTACGACCTACGGATTTAGGGACATTTTTATTAATTGTGTCCCCAATTCTGTCCCCAAGATTTATATTAAAATCGCAGTTAAATCAAGGCTTTCGTGATTGGATTTTTATTTTATCTGATAAAAAGTAATACTCTCTTATTTGCTATAATATTTCTGCTTTGGACTTTTAGGTTTATCTGGTAGTGTTAACTTTATCTCGCCTGTTTTTACAAGTGGATTAAGTATCTTAGTCCTAAAATGCTCTCTATCTTTAATTTTAAGGAACTCTTGCATTTCCTGTCTTGTTCTAGGTTCTTTACAAAAATGAATCAGTTCTTCTATTCGCCCATCAGCTTGCTGGATAACTTGCTGGGTAGTATCTTCTTTTTCTCTAAAAATCATTTTAAAAATATCTTCTATAATTTAAAGCTTGCTAAAAATATGTTATATCCAAATATAAAAAATCCTATTAATCAAATTACAATAAAAAAATCTAAAGTCCTGAACCACTATAAAAGTAATCCAGGACTTATTATTTTAAAATGCAATTAACTCTAGTTTACCCTTCCTTTTTCAATTTCTATTTTAAACTAATAACACTAACTGCAAGTTACCGGCAAGTTAGATTTCTAATAACAACTTGTTGATTTATCAGTGTTTAGCTCTCTTTATTTATTGAATACTATTAAAATATCATCTTAACTGCAAGTTACCAGCAAGTTAAAATTTAAGCCCAATAAGGAATATATTTTAAATATCTTGGCAAGCCATTAATAAACTTAACTTATTAATGTTTGTATTTAATGTTACTACTCAAATTAACAGATACTAAACAACTTCATTTTTTAAGCTCCCAGTAACCTGTCTTCTTTGATCCTACTCTGATAATAATACCTTTTTTCTGCAAAGACACCAAATTTCTTTTTACTGTACTTATTGCCAATTTAGTATTTATAGCTATAATTTCAGCAGTAATTTTATGATCATTATTAATTTCAGTAAATATTTTCATCTCCGTTGAGTTTAAAGTATCATTTAAAGTATCATTTAAAGTATCATTTAAAGTATCACTAGAATCTTTGTTATTCCTTATTACAACTTTAGTCATAAATGCGACTGTGCTAAATTCTGGTTCTGATAATCCTACTTCTACCATTTCGTTACACATACGATCTACACCTTCACCAAACTCTTTAACATATTTATAGTCCTTTAAAACTCCTGCAATTTTAGGATTTCTAGAAAAATGCACGGTGCGTATATTATTAAGCCTTACAAGTCCTGGTAAAGTTCCAGGGCTTTCAACAACAGTTCTATTATCAAACATTTTTATTTGTATGTCGGTTCCTTTTATACTATAATCCCGATGAGCAACCGCATTTACAATAATTTCATTCCATACAAACTCAGGATACTCTAGCGTTGTTTTAAATAATCCTCCTTTTACAAGCCTTGTATACTCTTTTATCTGAGTTCCAACAAATTCTATTGATTTTTTAAGCATTTGTAAAACTGTTCCTTCAAAAATCACATCCTTAATGATATTCATTTGTGCTCCAGTTTTTTCCTCTATACCTTGATATTTAATAAAGCGGATTCTTGCTCGTGGGAAGAAGTTTTGTGGGAATTTTCCAAAAGAAGCACTGTTGCTGCACTTATATCATACTTATCATTTCCTTTTCGGATAAAACCTTTACCTTCAGATAAATATTCAAGTGGTGTCTTTGAATATCCAATAATATTGATATATTCTTCAACCGCATTCATATCAATATCCTCCAAAGATGCTTCTCGAACATAAGTGTCTTCATAAAGCATATCGCCTTTATCATAAATAAGCTGCATTCTTTCATCAAAACTTAATTTTTTCGATTTATCTCCTATTCGATAAAAAACTGCATCAGCCTGATTTGTATGTACTTGAAAGCTCTGATACACATCTAATAACAGTATTTGATTGGTATTACCCTCTTTATCTATGCAATCAATTCGTTTGAAATCAACTTTAATTGTAGGTCTACAAAAATCAAAAGGCACACGCAAAAATTCATTTATTTTTTCCTCAAATCCCCTTATACCTTCTATTTCTCTTGTCTTGTCATCAATACCAATAGCAATAGTACCGCCATCAGCATTTGCAAAAGCAATAATAGGATCTGCTAGATTTTTGGGATCAATTCTTATACTCTTTCGATCAAAAGTTTGATTCTCAGGCATTGTTTGTAATTCTTCAACTGTATACTGCATAAGTTCACCACCTATTTATAAATATACTATATAAAATTTATCTACCTTGTTACCAATTTTAAAATGTACTTATATTATATACAATTACCATGAATTTTACATTATAAATTCTAATGTTAAAAACAACTGCAATTTTATTATTTGCAGTAGTCTTTGGAGTGCGTATTTTTGCCCTTTGAGAGGTTAGGAAAAGCTATGAAAGCGTTGGTATTACCCAATTATTCAATTTACAATTTTAGTTAATTTAAGTTGTTTTGGGGACGTTTTTGTTAATTGTGTCCCCAATTCTGTCCCCAAGATTTATATTTAAATTGTAGTTAAATCAAGGCTTTCAGCATTAGTATTTTATTTTATCTGATAAGATATACTGTCTGCTCTTACCGTTACCTTTAGCTATAATCAATTCTTTTTCTGTTAAAGATACAAATATCCTTCTAACCTGAGCTGGTGAAAGCTTAGTTAGTATAACAGCCTCTTTGTTTGAAATGCTACTATTGTTTTGTAAAAACTGAATGATTTGCTTTTCACTTCCGTTCAATGCGCTCATGATCCTCTCATCAATCCGCTCATCTTCAATATCACCTGTCTGAAATATAATTTTAAATATATCATCCTCTATAATCTGAGGTTCAAACACAAAGTATATTTTTTCATACTTATGAATGTTTCTTACACCTAATCCAAGTTCATCAACTAATCCCATCTCTATAAAAAACTTTAGCAACAAAAACTATTTCAGTCTTTGTAATGTGCCAGCTTCCTTACATAACTTGGAAGTTTGCTTTTAAGTCTGTTGCTACTGAGTTGCGATAATAAAACTATTAATCTTTAATTTCATAGTTAAAAATATCGGTGGCCTTTAAAGACCACCGATAAAACTTATCTTTTAATTTTGTTTAATTATATTTACTAGGATTGGCAGGAATATCAATTGGTGCTCGGCAAGCTCTAGAATAATCGTCTAGCACATAATAGATACGTGTTCTTACATGTGACATAGCTGGATTTAATGGATAGTGTCTCTTTGCATATTTTGCTCGTTCTTCTGCATCTTTTTTATTTTCAAAAAGATAGAAACCTGCTCCAATAAAATTTTCCTCATCAACTGTCCATACTTTCCACTTTAAACCTGGCCAATCTGCTATGGGCTTGATTTTTTCATCGGTATAATGGTTTTCAACACGCTCAATATCAACTATTCCGTTTTTACTCATCAAAAGCTTTGAGACTTTAAATGTAATTTCTAACATATACATAATTATGTCCCCCTTTTATAAATGTTTATCTCTAGTTAAATCAACCTTGTCATACCTTTTCTGCAATTGAGGATAAACAACATAGTAAAGAAATTTATTATCTAGATTAAACCAATAAATTGCAAAGCTACCTGCAAAAGCGGCCGCCAAAATACAATTCATTTTTTTTAATATCGCTATTTTTTTCATATCAGCACCCCTTAATTCCACGATTCGCTATCGTCAAACTCTAACAAGCTTTTATCAATGGGCTCTGCTTTCATTACTGTGAACATAAACTCATTGAACTGCTTTCGCATTTGGTTTCGGCTTGTGGTACGGTGATCTAACAAATCATGAGTGACAAACACAAGCTTTTGCTTTTTATCTTTAGCAAGATCCTTGAGCATTCCGGTCATACCCAGCGCTCCTTTGCAGGTGATGTCATCATATACCAGAATAATGTCTGCATTAAACTGATCTGCAACTTCAAACACTTCTAAGAAGTGACTATATCCACCTGTGAGGTGACGGCGCATAATACTTCTTTCATTTAGTTTAGCAATTCCCTCAAGAGCCTTTTCTTCGCTTTCTGTAGAAATAAAATCATGTCCAATTAATGAATCCATATTCATATTTTGATGAACTCCCCAGCAATTGTACATCCACTCAGGAAAAGTAATGTAATAAGATGCTGGTGCACCCCAACAAATTAAATTGTAACGGGTTTTGGGAAAGCAAATTTCATTATTTTTGTGAGCTTCTTTCATTATCTTAAGAACCTTTTTATCTGCCTTTCGGATAAAATCAAATCGTCCACCAGAAAAACTCCAGTAAGAAGCCCTATACAAACTTTGCACCGCACCGCCAAGGGCCGTATTAGGTGTTGACATCAAGTCCCATTTGTCTAGTTCAGCCTGAGTTTCCTGATTATAATTTTCTAGAACCTTATATAATTCTTTCCAATCATATTTTTCACCTGATACTCGTTCCACAAACTCAATCACATTACAAAGCTGCTGTATTGCATAAGGCATGGTATCTGGTTCATCCCATCTCATAGGCATAGTTGCTACCATTTCAGGTACTTCAAGACGCCTAGAAGACAACTGTGAATTCATTGTACTAGAATCACAAGGCATATTATTAATAATGAGACAGCAGCCATTTTGAGGGAATTCATCATTGATTGCAACACCAACAGAGCAAGCTGAAATTCTGCAGGAATCAGATGGCATACCATAACTTTCCATAATGTCTAGGTAATATGTTGTAATATTCTGATCCATAAAACATCCGAGCAGACCTTGAAATGCTTCAAGTGGCATTGGCTGAAGGTTTTTAAAGCCTCCTATTATTTCAGGTGGCATAGTCTGCTCTAAAAGTACAATTTTATCTGCTTTATCATTTTCCCCAAAACGCAGGTCACTGGCAACAACTTTTGCCAAAAGCTCTGTACTGGTCTTAAAAACTGCATTCATATAAATATGACTGACACGAAGAGCAGGACCTCTTTGTCCAGCGGTTGCCTTGTCAATTACCTGAAGTCCTCCTAAATAAGATGACATCCAGCGATAATAAACCATACTTTTTGAGGTACGGATAGGCGCTTTTACACCAAACTTGCCTAATACCACCACATTTTTTAGCCAGGCGCTGTAATCATAAAGAGTGTCTTTCACTCCACGCCATTCACGATGTTTTGCAACACCTGATTTATCATAAAAACGTCTTGCATCGCCTTGAGGTTTTTCACTTTTCATTACAGATCACCTGCCTCTTTCTTAATTTTCTTACTTTCCAAGCTTTCTACAAAGGCCTGAATACGAGTTCTTAATTGTTCAACTGATGCGATTGTATAATCTCTTTCAATTGTTAAGGTTGGAATATTCATTTCATTGTTTAAAACCTGATAATCTAGAATACGTTCATAAATCCAATATTCACAGAACTTAATCTGCTCTACAAGAACACCATCAGCATGATATTCCTTTACAAGATCAGCAATAAAGGTTCTACGAGCGTCTCCTTTTTCTTTATTCATGAAACGAGGACACTGGCTGCTGTTTAGATAGTAACGAGCAATTGCATGAAGTGGACTTTCTCCCACATCTATAGTGATTTGATCTCTTCCAGGAAGGGAACCATAACAATATCTGTCTGCCACAACAAAAGCTCCAGAATCTTCTAGCAACTTGGTAAATGCAGGATCATCGATTTCACCACCCACAAGTACAATTCTTGTTCTATACCACTTATCAACATCCACTTTTCTCTTTTTTATTTCCTCAAGGGTTTCTAATAGTTTCCCTTTAATCAGGTAATGTGGACATATTTCACTAACTAGCTGCAAGACATGAAATTCATAGCCAGTAATAGGTGGATTGTCCATCTTACGTAAACCACCAATTTCACTTATAATTTTCGAAATTTCATTATGATCCTCAATAGCTTTCATTAACGCTTCATCAGAAATATCAATTTTATAGCCTTCTTCTAAAGGTTTCAAAAGATGATTATAAAGTTGTTCTTCGTAATATTTTTCAGCTTGACTTCCTGTAACAAATGGAACATCCATAATTGTTGTATAAAAGGATGGCTTTTTTTCTTTAACAAGCTTCAGCATTTCAAAATGCTCTGGGATTCTGTGCATCATACAACAGGTTTCACTTCCATTTAACGCATCTAGAAAATCGTAGCCTCCTTCAATAGCACATTCCAAGATACTTCTTGAATAGTGACAAGTCTTATTAGTCATATAGTAAGTGGAGTTATCTAATCCTGATACTTCAGGAGCTCTTAATCGTACTGAAAAGCATCCAGGTAGATTCATCAACACTTCTGGAACAAAATGGCAGGTATAACCTATTGCCACATTTCCTTCACCCTGTGCCTGATGAACAAGATCGTTATTTACTTTCTGTAATAAACTTTCAAAATAATTTAGATGTTTAAGCTCTTTCATACTTTTTCCTCCAAACAATAATATGTGTTTGCGCTACTATATAATTTTTTGTATGGTCCATCCTTTGATGCTGACATTTTTACTAATCCGGATTTCTTCTCAATTGCTTTCTGAAACAATATCTCCTGTAATCACCAGTTTATTATTCATCTTTACTGATTAATCACATAAATCATAGCATTGATTACATACCCTGTCAAGGTGCTTTTTAACTAATACATCATTGACTTTTTTTCTATTTTAATAGATAATATAGTGATTAATCAGTAGGAGGTATGCTATGGCATTAAATAAAATAATCATACCTACTCAGCGTGAAATGCTTATTCACGAACTGGAAGGTCAGATTATATCTGGAAAACTAAAAGTAGGAGAAAAACTTCCGACTGAACGTGAGCTTGAAGAGCAAACAGGAGTCAGCAAATCTGTTATTCATTTTGCACTAAAAGATCTAGAACACATGGGATTTATATATACAGTTCCACGCTTCGGTGCCTATGTGGCAGATTATGCACAAAATGGTTCTATAGAAGTATTAAATGAAATATTAAAATATAATGGTGGTACCCTTGATAGGCAGATGGAACATTCTATTGTTGAATTACGTAATGCCTTGGAGGGAATTGCTCTGAAAAAATTGTGTAAATCCCATACAGATGAAGACATTGCAAAATTAGAGGCTTGTCTTGATAAAGTACGAAATGCTGATAAAAAAATTAGTATTGATGAATTGGCCGAACTTACAAAAGATTTTCATTTTCTTATATGTAAACTTTCTGGGAATATGATGGTAATGCTTATTATGAATGCATTCGCGCCCGTAGCAGCTGTTCTTTGGCGCAATTGTGCCGAATTTTTGGGAAGGCAACAATTTCTCCAGCATGATGAAAATTTATTAGTTCTTATAAAAGATGGAAAAGGTTACGAAGCACAACGTTATATAGAGAAACTGTTTGAACATTATCTAGAAGTAACCTATCCAAAATCTGCTGAATGAGTTATATGTTGATTACCGTATAAACATTTGGTTTCATTTTATAATTGAATTGCAATGTGACATCTTAAGATGAAGTTTATCTACAACCAAAAGTAAAGCATAGAAATAAAGAGCTCAAAGCTTCTTATTTCTATGCTAAATTTGATTGTAGATAAACTTCTTTATTGGGCTATTTTTTTATGCAATTTTTGAAGTTTTGATAACATATCCTGTCTTTCGTTTTCTCGTCGAGCCAAGACATAGTGTTCCTGACCTGATAGTCAAGATTGAATCTACCATCCTTATCAGGCGGGCCGTACGGTCCATCACTTCCGTAGATGCATTTGTCGACGCCAAGTTTTTGAATGGCCCTCCTGACAACACGTTCATCAATATAGCAGCTCGAAGAAATGTCCACAAATATGTTGTTTCTCTTTGCAATCTCCGACCACATGATATTAAAATACGGAAAAGCGCAATGCGCCAAAATAATTTTGACATTCTGATATTTGTCGGCAAGCTTCAGTATTGCCTCCTTATCATCAAACCCCATATGTATTATGATGGGCATCTTCATCTCGTTCAGTATGCTGAAAACAGAATCCAACTGTATAGCATTATACTGATGGTAAAACGGGTGAGCTTTTACGCCAATAAAGGTCTTATATTCTGACCATTTACGCAGTTCTGCGTTGAGAGCTTCCCTGCTACAGTTACTTGGATTGACGGTTGCCCATGCATACAATTTATCTGGATATTTTTCTGCAATTTCAAAAACACCCTGGTTTTGTGGGGAGAAATAAATAGGAACCTGTTCCCCCAAAATATCTATGCCATCGCCCTTGAAGGTGCACAGAAGCTTCTTAAACAGCGGCATCAATATGGGCTTTCCGAACAGCCTGCGCATGAATTTCATAATGAAGATATTCGGTTCAGATTTAAACTGCGCTGCAATGGGCGCCATAATCGCAATCTTATCAATTCCAGCTTTCTCCATATCTCTAAACTTAACTTCCGGATCAAACTCCTCTTCAAAATAGTGATAATGACAATCAATAATCATGATGCTTTTTCCTCCCATTTTACTCTTGTTTGTTAAGCCTTTGTTTGTAGCTCTTGAACGCTTCAATAAATTGAGCAAAAATATCTTCAATGTATTTCTTAGCCTCGGGTCCCTCACCGTGTTCTATCATGTCAACGATTTTTTCGTCCTGCTCCAAAAATCCCTCTGCGCCCCAGAAAGCGGCACAGTTTTCCCACAGTACCATACCAAGGGGAGTAAATGAGTTCATCATCAGGAGGAACATGTTATTTCCGCTGAGCTCGCAAATCAAACAATGAAACCTATATGACATCTTGGCCAGCTCCGATACTCCTAAGTTTTTGTCTACAACAGCCCTAAGTTCATCAACTTTGCTACGGAGCAGTTCAATATCTTCGCAGGTATGGTTGGCAGCCAGCCTGATAAGTGCCGCACCCTCAATGGCATTTCTCATTTCCACTAGATCCACGGACATTTTGAAGCTTATCTTTCCTCCATTATACCGAAGAATCTCGTTAAGAGTTTCAAAGGAACCGGTACGAATATAGTCAGCAACATAAGTACCCTGTCTGGGGACTATTTTGATAAACCCCATGTGCTCAAGATCCTTTATCGCAGCATGCACTTCGGATTTATTTATTCCGGTTTGCGCATGAAGCTCGCGCTCCGTGGGGAGTTTTTCGCCGATAGCCAGTTTTCCACTAATGATCCGCTCTTCGATTTCACGGATGAGTAGTCTTCTTGGTGACGGGATTTCAATATTATCAAATGCCATCTTATACCTCCATATTTTTGATTAACCAGTATAAATATTATGACGCAAAATTTTAATTATGTCAATAATCGACTATAAATATTATGTATATTAAATTGTTTGTTGACATTTTAAAAATCACATGATAATATCAAGTCGTGATTAATCAGGATTAAAAAGCATGCAAATATAAAAATTTAGAGAGAAAGAAGATGTTAATATGAAAGAAGAAAAAAAGAACAGGTATACCTCAAGTAAGTACGAGGTAGCCGGCATCACCATTTATGACAGCAACAGCAAATTCCGCAAGGACTTCATTAAGCACCACCTGAAAAACTCCGTGGATGTGGTTCGCTTCTCTTACACCATGGGCAAGCTGTCTGCAAAGCCAGTCATCGGTAAAATGTTCACCAAAGCCATGGCACTACACTACCAGTATCTTCATTCCAACTCCATGGTTCTTCCCATCCAAGTCGTAGAGGAGCTTATCAATAGCTGCTCAGATATAGCAGTATCGCCTTGCGTCTGCAGAGTTGTGCAAAACAAATGTGATAATCCGCTTTATACCTGTTTCGGCATAAATTTCTACGGTGAGATGAAGATAAAGGAGGGCGAGATGGCAGTGGATAAAGAGACAGTGCTGAAGGTGGCCCGTGATGCCCATGAAAGGGGATTGATTGCCTCTCTAGAGTCCTGCGTGCAACCCTACCAGAACAATCTTTGCTTCTGCTGTGCTTGCTGCTGTATGCCTCTAACTTTAAAAACGAAATACGGAGTCCCATTCGTGGACTACTACGGACCGTACCTACCTCACTACGACGAGAGCAAATGCGACAAGTGCAACAAGTGCGTCAAGGCTTGTCCAGTGGATGCACTGACAACAGATGAGACTGGTCACCACATCGACCTTTCAAAGTGTCTGGGCTGCGGTCTGTGCGAAAGCGCCTGCCCGAATCATCTGGTACACATGGAAAAGCACGAGGAACGCGCAAAAAAAACCACAGAGCCTGGTCGCCTGAGGGTATTCTTGTCCATCTTCTATGTCTATGTCGTATTGATGCCGTCGGTATTTTTCTACAAGTTGTTCGCCGGCAGCCAGCAGAGTAAGATGTTGGACCCGTCCCGTGACAAAGACATTATCCGCCACTAACGATGATTGAAAGTTTACTCCTCTCAACTACTCTTACTGCTGTGGCTGCGTTCAAACGAGCACTTACTAAAACGGGGCTTGTTCTCGCTTGGACCTGCTGCTTAATCATCACATATTTTGGTGGAATCACGGCATTTTCTATACTTGCGGCTACGCTGTTTTTTACGGTGCTTTCCGACAAGATAGCTGGCAAGAGAGCTGATCCAAAGGGGATACGGAGAAAATCGGGAGCTAGAGATCACGTCCGCGTTTTTTGCAACGTCGGTGTGGGTACACTGGCGATGACGCTTTGCGGGATTACTGGGGAACATAGTTTCTATCTTATATACGCTGCTGTAATGGCAGGCTCCTTGGCGGACAGTCTTGCGTCCAAGTTTGGTCCGTTGGCGAAAACATTACCTTTTGACATCTGTACTCTCCGAAGAACTGAGGTCGGTATATCCGGTGGAGTAACACTGTTGGGCCTTGGTTCTTCGTTAATAGGAGGCGTACTAATCGGCTGTATTTATACATTGGGCAGCAGTTTCAACTTCACAAACGGCGTTTTGATTGCCGGATGCGGACTTGTGGGTTCAGTAGCGGACAGCGTTCTTGGCTCCCTAGCTCAGGTGAAATATAAGTGCCCAATATGCAAAATGGTTACAGAGAGAGAAAATCACTGCGGAATGCCAACAACAGCAATCAGAGGGGTTCGGTGGGTCAACAACGATATGGTGAATTTCTTGAACAATGTAACTGTGTTTTTACTGGCACTGATGATTTTTGGCTGAATTAGCACAGAACATATTATTTATAAATGATTTTTATATGTAAAAATAGGTTTTGAATATACCCCCCAGAAATAAAATTAAAGAATTAATTAACGAGGTATTTACTTTTTTTAGTAAGTACCTCGTTATTATAATGTAATAAAAAATTCTATTAATCTTTTAATTGGAACTTGTATCAAAAAAATCAATCAGATGGGCCAGAACCCTTTACGCTTAATGGCAAACTTGAAAGAATTCTTTTTTCTGATTTAGAAGTCTAATGCAAATGCCAATAATATTTCTGTTCCACATACATTTTTATGCATACTGTTCTTTCTAGATGATTCATTGCTTCTACTAAGCAGTGTGCTCCCGCTTTTATTACGTAATTTAATTTTTCATGCATTCAAGTGAGGCTGGTCAATGCACCAGCCTCAACAGAATGCCCAACACACTAATGTTTAGATTGTCAATATCTACAAACTCCTTTTAATATAAGTTTGTCTTAACATGCATGGATTTCCTTTATTAAAAAGTCTAGTCCGCTTATCGGTGTCAAGCTTTGCGAGTTGCAATTAGGACATTTGAGGTTTTGTATATAGCCGTTAAACTCCTCACTGCATTCGTTACAGCGGACGATGCCGGGGATTATCTCTATTTCTAGCTTCAAATCCTCGAATTGCGTCTTGTATATAGCCGCCTTAAAGCACTCCTCGATGTATGATGGGATTACACCGGATATCTCACCGACCTGCAAGACCACTTTATCAATATGAGTAAGTTGCTCCTTAACCATGGTCTTTTCAAGTGTTTTTAGCACATGGTTCAGAATTCCAAGTTCATGCATACATCAGCCACCTTTCTCGTTTTTATCCTATGGAATAATATTATATATCAGTTTTTCAGTCTCTTGAATGTACTCGCAGTAATTTTCACTGCTCTCTTGATAGCATTTGCGGTAAGTGCTATAGGCATTCTTTCGAATTTGTTGCCATATAGGTTTGTGATTTTCTCAAGTTTTATTGCATCAAACATACACCTGCTTGTGCACATTCCACAACCAATGCACATTTCCGGGTCTACTACCACAGCCCCGCAACCTAGACAACGGGAGGTTTCCTTCTTGATTTGCTCCTCAGTAAATGTATGGCGGTTATCCGCAAAGGAATCTTTGCCTACCCCAGAATGGAGTGGTCTTTGACGCTGGGTGTTATTATAGTCCTGAATAATGACATTTTCCTTGTCAAATGCGCGATATTCACTGCTTACACGTCCAATGAGAAGGTCCTGACCGCGCTGTACAAAGCGATGGAGTGAAATGGCGCCCTGCTTTCCAGCAGCAATAGCGTCAATAGCAAACTTCGGTCCGGAGAATACATCTCCGCCGACAAAAACATCAGGCTGCGCAGTCTGGTAGGTGATTTCGTTCGCAATAACTGTATTTCCACGGCCCAGCACGACCTTGCTTCCCTTAATCAGATTTCCCCATTCTATGGACTGACCAACTGAGAGAAGAACGTAATCAGCAGAAACTGTGATTATCTCGTCCTCATCATACTTCGGAGCAAAGAAACCATCCTCAAATACAGATACGCACTTTTTAAATTCTACGCCAGTAACCTTACCGTTTTCGATGATAATGCGCTTCGGTCCCCAGCCATTGATGATAACAATGCCCTCAGCATTTGCTTCTTCGATCTCTTCGAGCAGCGCGGGCATTTCCTTTTCGCTTTCAATACAATACATATTAACTGTTGCTGCATCCTCGCGGATTGCTGTACGCGCAACATCTATCGCAACGTTGCCGCCACCGATGATAACCACGTTGCCGGAGAGCTTTGCTTTCTTTCCAAGATTGATGTCACGCAGGAAATCAACACCGGCAATAACGTTCTCTGCGTCCTCACCCTCAATACCGAGCTTGCGTCCCCCCTGTGCACCGATTGCAAGATAAAAGCCCTTATAGCCCTGGGAGCGCAGTTCATCCAAGGTTACATCCTTACCGACTTCGATGCCAGTCCTGAACTCAACTCCCATTTCACGTAAAATATCAATTTCCGTGTTAACAACGTCCTTTTCAAGTCGGAAAGAGGGTATTCCGAGCATCAGCATACCACCGAGCTTTTCCTGCTTTTCAAATACTGTGATGGAATATCCATCAAGTGCAAGAAAATAGGCACAAGATAAGCCAGCGGGACCGGCGCCAACAATGGCTATCTTCTTGTCACTGTAATTGTTTCGTTTATTCGGCAAGAAGCGAACATTGGAATTCAGCTCCTGATCTGCAATGAATTTCTTGATTTCGTCAATAGCAATGGGCTGGTCTATATCACCTCGTGTACAGGCGTCCTCACATTTATGGGGACATATTCTGCCACAGACGGCTGGAAATGGATTTTCTTTTTTGATGAGCTTCAAAGCATCAGTATAACGCCCCATAGAAGCAAGCTTAATATATCCTTGCACTCCTATATGCGCTGGGCATGCGGTCTTGCAGGGGGATGTGCCGCTCTTTGCCACATTTATCCTGTTCGTCCTGTATTCCGTGTTCCAGTACTTTTCCCCCCAGACATGGTCACGGGGTGATGGTGTTACTGGTTCCAGCACGGGCTTCTTTGAGCATAATTTATGCCCAAGCTTCAGAGCATTCGTCGGACAGGTTTCAACGCACTGGCCGCACGCCACACATTTAGTCGTGTCGGGAACAGCAGCAAAGTTAGAGCGTAGCATATCAGGAGACCTGAACATAACTGTAGAACGCAGTGCAAAGCAAGAGCATACACAACAATTACAAATAATTGCTGGCTCTCCGCCGTCAGTATTCGTAACGTTGTGCATTAAACCGTTCTCTTCAGCTTTCCTGATAATCTCATAGGCTTCCTCCCGGGTTATCTCTCTCGCCTTGCCAGTACGTAAGTACCATTCCGCATTTTTATCTAAAGATATGCACATATCCTCTTCAAGGTGTCCACACCCTTCACCCATTAACCTACGGGTACGACGACATGAGCAAATTGCTACTGCAAAGAGCGTGCTTTTTTCCAGCATAGTGGAAAGTTCTTCGAATTCCACGGTACGAGTGCCGGTATCCACCGAATCGAGAATGGGTATCGTACGCATTACTCCCCCACCCAATGGCAACATAGGAGCAAGCACAGCCGACCTAATGCGTGTGTATTCCTCAAAGGCTTCAGCGATTTGGGGATATTTAACGCTTAATATATCGTTGGCGAGAGCCCTCTCCATTGATCCTGGAACAAAACATGGAAGTTCAAATACATCCACTCCGTTTTCGTTATGAAATACGCAGACTCCACGATCCGCCAGTTCTAGGACAAGTTTTTTTGTTTCCTCATAGGATTTCCCACATTTTCTCGCGATTTCTGTAATAGGTAACGTCTTGCGAAGTTCCATAGCAAGAGCAACGTCAGCCATTTCATCTGTTACTACACAATTCAGAAATTTATATTCTGGTGAGTTCTCGTCAAGCTTGGCTACCATTGCCGTTGGTCCACTGATTTTTTTTGCAAGTTTAATAATTTTCTTTCTTGGGTTCATATTAAAATCCTCCTTTTGTGTATAAAAATGATTTATAAATAATATGTTCTTCGCTAATCCAGCCAAGAATCAGTATTGCCAGTAGAAACCTAGTGACATTTTTCATAGAATTTATTATGTCGTTATTGACTCACCGAACCTCTCAGATTTTCTACGAATCCCCTTTAGATCAGCTCGCTTGAACGTAGCCGTAGCAGCAAGAGTAGTTGAAAGAAGTACACTTTCAATCATCATTAGCGGATAATGTCATTGTCACGGGGTGGTTCTAGCATCTTATTTTGCTGGCTACCAGCGAACAGCTTGTATACAAAGACTGATGGGGCCAATACCATGTAGACATATAGGATGGACAAGATCACCCTTAGGCTACTAGGCTCCGTAGGATTCATGTCGCGTTCCTCATGCCTTTCCATGTGTCCGAGATGATTCGGGCAGGCACTTTCACACAGACCGCAACCAAGACACTTTTCAAGGTCGATGTGGTGGCCTGTCTCATCGACTGTCAGTGCATCCACTGGGCAAGCCTTGACGCACTTGTCACATTTGTCACATTTGCTATCATCGAAGTGGGGCAGGTACGGTCCGTAATATTTGACAAATTTTACTCCGTATGTGGTTTGCAAATTTAGTGGCATACAACAACAGGCGCAACAAAAACACAAATTGCTCTGGTAGGGTTGCACGCAGGATTCCAAAGCGGCAATCAATCCTCTTTCATGGCTGTCGCGGGCAACCTTCAGCACGGTCTCCTTATCCACCGCCTTTTCTCCCGCCTTTCTCTTTAAGCTTCCATAGAAGTTTATTCCAAAACATGTGTTAATTGGATTGTCACATTTGTTTTGCACAACACGGCAGACGCAGGGCGTAACTGCCATATCTGTTGAGTTCTCGATAAGCTCCTCCACCACCTCAATGGGTAGGACCACGGAGTTCGTATGGAGATAGTGGTAGTGTAGCGACATAGCCTTCGAGAATATTTTACCGATAATAGGCTTTGAAGCCATCTTGCCCATAGCATAAGAGAAGCGAACTACATCCACGGAGTTATTTAAGTGGTGCTTTAAGAAGTCTCTACGGAAGTTACTGTTACTGTCATAAATGGTGATACCGGATATCTGTAACTTTTTTGAGGTATACTTGTTCTTTTTTTCTTCTTTCATAATTAACAACTTCTTTCTCTCTAAATTTTTATATTCGCATGCCTTTAATACTGATTAATCACGATTTGATATTATCATGTGATTTTTAAAATGTCAACAAACAAGTAATATACATAATACTTGTAATCAGTTGTTGACATAATTAAAATTTTGCGTCATACTGATTTTACTGATTAATCAAAAATATAGCTGCATGAGATAGCATTTGATAATATTGAAATCCCGACGCCAAGAAAACTACTCATCCGTGAAATCGAAGAGCGGATCATTAGTGGAAAACTGGCTATCGGTGAAAAACTCCCCACGGAGCGAGAACTTCATGCGCAAACCGGAATAAATAAATCCGAAGTGCATGCTGCGATGAAGCATCTTGAGCACATGGGGTTTATAAAAAATGAAAAGAGGGGAATTCGGTGAAAAAATTAAAACAAATAGGTTTTTTTGAAGAACTTTTAAAAACTCCTAATAATGAATTGGTAAAAAAAGCTATTAATCAAGGTAGAACAGCTGTGGGTTTTAATTGCTATGTTGTACCTGAGGCGTTACTTTCTACAGGAAACTTATTTCCAGTTTGGATGACAGCCCCAGATGTTGTTGGAACCGCTCAAGCTGATTATTATATGGCAAATACAGCTTGTTCATACTGCAGGTCTTTATTAGAGGCAGGAATAGACGGAACATTTGATTTCTTAGGTGCAGCAGTTTTCTCTGCAACCTGTGATCATATAAGAAGGGGCGGTCAGTATTTTGAGGTATTAAAAATAGGTAATCAAAATGAAAACTTTGCTATCCACATGTTAGATGCACCATTTAAGCATGTAGATTACACTGTAAAATGGTATGCAGTAAAATTAAGAAAATTAGCTGATGAATTTAATACAGCTTATAATGCAAATATTAATGATGACACTCTTAGAAAATCAATTAATGAATTTAATGAATTTAATGAATTGATGCAATCTATAGGTGATTTTAGAAAAGCTGCTAATCCTAAAATTACAGGTACTGAATGGCATAAAATCTATGGAGCTAGTAAAGTTGCACCTAAAGATTTACTCATAGCGCCATTAAAGAAAATTAAAGCTGAAATTGAATCTAGGGAAGCTGATGTAAATGATCTGCCAAGACTTATGATAGTTGGTTCTACTTTTGATAAGCCTGAATTTACAGAATTAATAGAAGCTCAAGGTGCTATAGTTGTAGCAGATCGATATTGTTTTGGTTCTCTTCCAGGAATGGAACCTATTAAAGTAGATGGAGATCCATTTGAAAATATAGCTGAGTACTATTTAGGAACTTGTATGTGTCCTAGAATGATGCAGAAAACCAGAAATAGGATAGAGTATTCAGAGGGTTTAGCAAAGGAATATAATATTGACGGAATAATATTTGAAAAATTAGCATTCTGTGACTTATGGAGTTATGAAGGCGTAATATTCCCTAAAAGAATGAAAGAAAGCAATATTCCAAATGTAACTATTGAAAGAGAATATGCTCTTACAGGAGAGGGACAATTGCGTACGCGTATACAAGCATTTATAGAAAGCATAAAAAACAAACAAGAAATTAATTCATTTAATAAATAATATAGAAAGGTGGATAAGAAAAATTTATGAAGAGTTTAAAGGATATAAGCAAATTAGTTAAAGATGGTACTTCTATGGTAACCGAAACTCAGAATTCTGTTGCGATGAAAAAGGTAAAAGCAGATGTAAAAGAGAAAGTAGAAAGTTTGAAAAAATCAACATCACCTAAGAAGTTAGCAAAATATTTATTAGTAAAAAGGAACGTACCAATAAATATGACTAAGGATATGTTAAATTCAAAGCACGCAAAATTTATAAAGAATACAATTAAAGAATCTGATGAATTCAAAAAGCTTGTTAAAAATTTAGATAAAGCAAGTGATATGATTCCTTTTCCAATAAAGCGAGAGTTTGTAAACTACTGGTATTGGTTAAGCACAAATAAGACTTTGTTTGAATTTGCATTATCAATACCACCAGTAACACTTATAGAGAGTTTTTTGAAGTATCCTTGGATGTTCGAGTATACTAAAGCAAATGCAATGATAACTAGTTATATGGATAAACGTACAGGTGCTAATTTCTATGCTATGCATCAAGAATTAGACTTTTTAGTTAAAAAACAAGCTGAGGGTCTTATAAATGCAATTAATCACCCAGAAAAACTTGTAATTAATCAGAATACTACAGCAGTAGAAATTCTAATGGCTATGGGCTTCTCTACCTTATGTTTAGAATTACCTACACTACTTGGTAAATTGGATCAATGGTCTTATTTAACTTACATTGAGCAAGGAGAGGAAGTAGGATTATCTGTAGATACTTGTTCTTTACCCAAATCGGCTTTAGGCATTGCCGTAAAAGGCGAAGTTCTACCAAGTGCTGCGGTATTGATGTCCAATTATCCTTGTGATGCTGGTATGGCTCAATATAACTATCTAGAAGAAGTACTTGGTAGAAAAGTATATAGTCTAAATATGCCTTACGATCTTAGAAATGATGATTACTTGGAGCCATTCTTAGATGAAATTAAAAATATGATTAAATTCTTCGAAGAGGAAGCTGGCGGAGTAATGGACTGGGACAAGCTGAAAGAAATATGTGAAAACTATAATCAAATAGTTGAGTATGAGAGAGAAAGATGGGAAATGTTAAAACTTGATAATCCGCCTCTATCTAATGACGTATTTCAGCAAAGCCATTATTTCAATTTCAGCTATTTAGCAAATATGCCTGGAGCTGTTCATAATCAACGAAGATTATTAGAAATTGCTCAAAAGGCTTTAGCTAAAGGAATGCCAAGTTTTGAAAACATGAGATTTCGTACAGTAATGTGGAATCCAGCACCATCAGCTTGGGGACATTGGTATAACTGGTTAGAAAGGTGTTGGGGTATTGGAGTAGTAATGGATCTTGAAAGCAGTGGACCTATGTGGAATATTGATACAACAACCAGAGATACTATGTTGCTTGGACTTGCAAAACGTCATATGTGGCAGACTATGGCAAGACATACTAAAGGACCTATGTCAAATTATATGAATGATTTCTATATTGCACTTAATGAAATGAGACCTGATTTTGTATTATATCCAAAGCCAATTGGTTGTAAAAATGTAATGACTATGGAAGCTATGGTTAAAGAAGAATGCAGAAGGAGAAATATGCCTGTATGCTCATTCAAAATGGATTTACAGGACAATAGAGTTGCTTCCCGTCAACAAATCAGAGATGAAGTAAGTAAATTTATGCAAGATATAATGCATGCAGAACCTTTAGATCCAAGCTTACTTATTTTAGATGATTGTAATTTGGGTAGATGGTAAGGTCAGAATTTTTTATAATTATCCACAAATTCAAAAAATGTTTATAAGGGAGAGAAGATTAATATGTCAAAATATTATTGTGGATGCGATGTTGGCTCCACATATGCAAAATGTGTAATTTTAGATGAAAATAAAAATATTGTTTCAAGAGCAACTGTTAGAAGTAAAGTTGATCCAGGTGAGTCTGCGAAAGCAACAATTACTGAAGCCTTAAAAAATCTAGATGGAATAAGTAAACCTGAAGAGCTAACGTATATTATTGGAACAGGATATGGAAGAACTCAAGTTGAACTTGCAAATGAAAACATTTCAGAGATTAGTTGCCATGCTATGGGGGTCCATACAGTTAATCCTAAAGTTAGAACTATCATAGATATTGGTGGACAAGATGTAAAAGGTATAAGTGTTGATGCAGATGGTTCAGTTAAAGATTTCGGAATGAATGATAAATGTGCAGCTGGAACTGGTAGATTTTTTGAACTAATGGCTAGAGCATTGGAGATAGGTATTGAAGAATTTTCAAGTTTATCATTAAAGTCCACAAAAAATGTTTCTATAACTTCACAGTGTAGTGTGTTTGCAGAAACAGAAGTTATAAGTCTTTTAGCTCAAAAAGTATCAACAGCAGATATCGCTCAGGGAATTCAAATTTCAGTTGCTAAACGTTGCTTTGGAATGGCTAAAAGTGTAGGACTAATAGAAGATGTAACAATTACTGGTGGATGCGCTAAAAACGAAGGCCTAATACTGGCTTTAGAAAAAGTTCTAAGAGTTAAGATAGTAAGACTTAATGAAGACCCACAATTAATGGGAGCTTTAGGAGCAGCAGTATATGCTGTTCAAAAGAGTACAGTACAAGGTATGAAGTTAAAATATTAGGACGATAGGAGGCAAATGATATCATGATATTAAAAAAAGCGGTAAAGGGATTTGTAGTTGCAAATGCAATTGGATATACTGTTTACAAATTAAAATTAGACGAAAAACTTATCCGTGCAATAGAACCAAGCTATAGAGAATTAGTAGCTTCATTAAAACCAAAGGCTGAATAGCTTTAAGTTTAGATATGTACTAATCAAAAGTGTAGAGTATTGTTGAGAACGGTGAGTATACCAACTTTCCATTCTCAACAATCAACATAATAAAAGTTAAATATAATTTTCCTTAATTTAAGATTGCTTATAATAAACTGTATTTATAATTAAAAATGAATTAATGTCTTTGAAAAAGCCAAATCTCCTTTTCCTAATTATACTAACGATTTACACATTTCTGCTGAATGCTAAGTAAGATACTAAATACAACTAGGCGATTAAATATAACTAATATATAAATTAGTTTAGCTAATTTATATTTATAACAAACCTATATTTTTAATCTATGATACAGTTTTTTATATATAATTTATACACAAAAAATTTTAATAAAGTATTCAGCAGTTTTTGTAAATCAAATATGTATAAAACCATAATGCTTCAATTGAATAAATTAGCACCCCCGAGGTAGTTACGAAACGAAGTTGAGCTTGCTAATTTCTAGGGCGAGGGCCCTTTTATTTTTGGATAAAAAAAGCGGGTTCAAATGAACCCGTGGTGTGTGTAAGTGGGGTGGCCTAGGCTTTTATGATTACTAATTTGGCAAAATATAACCCTCTACTCGAACAAATTTATACCCTGCAGCAATAGCATCCGCTTCTCCTTTCTTAGTTGCTGTAGTGAAATTATCCCCTCGCTCACTGTTCCAAAACAGTTTTAATGGAATGGTTCCAGCTATATAAGAAGGATAAATATAACCCTCTATTCGAGCAAATTTATACCCTGCAGCAATGGCATCCATCTCTCCTTTTGAAGTTGCTGTAGTGAAATTATCACCACGTGCACTGCTCCAATATAATTTTAATGGAACCGTTCCAATTGCTTGATAAGGATATACAAATCCCTCAACTTCAATGGGTATATACTTAGCGGCAGAAGCATCCGAATCACCAGTTGAGGTTGCTGTGGTGAAATAATCACCACGTGCACTGCTCCAATAGAGTTTTAATGGTGCGTACGAAATTTTTACTGCTATTATTTTATCGTTAGAAAAAGTAAATGGCACTAGCAATATTGGTATCGTAATATTAAACGAGTTCGCTGTTCCTTCCATTTTCAGAATAGGAAGCCAAGTATTCGGCGGAGGTAAGCCCTCTCCAAGGGTAGTTGGAGGCTTGAAGCAAATAAAGCACTTACACTTATTTCTGTAACAATAGTTAAGAAAATAATACTTTACGGAGTTAGGTTGCTCTTGTATCCCTTGACATTCCGGTGGTAAAGGTGGTGGCTGTAATACACCATTAGGTAATCTATTTTCATCAGTTATATAATCAATATACTTATTATCATTAGCACTTCTCATACAGGGTGGTACATAAAACATAGTTTTATCTCCCTTCATAAACATAAAGCTAGAGAACTAATTGCTTTTTTGAAACCGAATAATCCTAATAAGGCATTAAGACTACGCATTATAAGTACTCTAACCCATGTGCGACTAATTTTCGAAAAAAAACATATACTTTAATATATGTTTTTAATTCATATGGGTACATATTTAATTGTTCATTGGGTATCTATGCAATGAGTCTAACCCACATTTTATGATCAAAGCGAGCTTTTCATTTTTGTTTTATGTCATACACTATTTTATGAATTATTATAAATAGTGATATTATATTTAAATCCAAACCCTTTATCCTTATACTTATATGTTACAACAATAATTATAATATTTACAATTACTATAATTAAATCAATTAATTGAGCGGATAAATTATCTATACCAATAAACCTTATAATCATTTGTGTACTAATCATTGCTAATAAACCCATACATATATATTTTGTATTTTTATTCAATTGCGCCATTCCCTTCTAAATGTATAACATGTTTACGACTTCTTCAGAGAGTACAAGTAACTCATCGCTTATATTTTCTATATCAAAATGTGGTTCAACCGAAAATTCAACTAATCCAAGTTCATGTATATTTTCAAATTCTGAAGCAACAAAAACAAAATTCTTACATGCTTTTATGTATTGCTTCAATAAATTGCTATTTGCACTTATGCAAATTATAAAATTCTTTTAGGTCTGCTTTTCTATCCTGTGGTAAAGCTGCTTTCTTAACACCTTGAATTGCACCTTCTAGTGCTAATAATCTATGAATACACGCAGAAGTATCAATTTCTTGTATTTTAAGCCATGCCTGTTCTGTGCCAATCTCTTTTAATTCATCATAAGTAAAGATGCCTATTATGTTCAACTGCCTTTCAACTTCTTTTCCGATATTAGCTAATTTTTACATAAATGAAAAAATTAGTACCCCTGAGGTGGTTGCGAAACGAAGTTGAGCTTGCTAATTATCATACTCACGATGATATTTATTCTCGTTGGCTCTCGTCGTATTTTTATCTAGATTTAGCTTAATATATACCTGATACTGCTACCTGGACCCGCCTTTTTTTCATTCTGGTATATACAAAAGCATATTTAACAGGCACACTGATCTTATAATTTCTAATCCTTACTCTTTATTTAAATCATCGATAACTTCCCAATAACCACTTTTATTAGAACCTACACGCCTTATTATCCCCTTTTCTTTAAGTCTTTTTAAGTTGTATTTTACTCCATCTAATGTGATATCACCTAAACTATTAGATATTCCCTTACCCGTTATATTTGGAGTACTTCTAATTACTAATAATATTCTTTCTTCAGTTTTTGTGGTAGTTTCTAGGGTAGTTTCTGGTGTAGTTTCTGGTGTAGTTTTTACTTTTCTATAATTTTTATTTATCAAGATAATAGTAAAATATTGTTGATCAGAAAAAAACTGTGGCAAAGTTTCTTGTTCATATTCCTTTAATATCTTCTTTAGCCCACTACCTCTACGTTCCATAAACTTTAATCTATGAAAAACATCTGAAATTAAAGGGTTTCTTCTTAATGAAGGAACATGTAGAATATCAATTTCTTGTATCCTCTTACCATTGAACATTCCACCTGGTGAAGTTATTTCAATCCTGTCATCATACATATCAATATGAACCTCTGATCCCAAAATCATATAGTCTCTATGTATTAAAGCATTTACTAATGCTTCAAAACAGCTCTTTCTGGATAATCAGGCATTTCATCTCTACCGGTTGCTGTCTTTTTCCATTTCACTTTTGAATTGTTTTTTATAAAGGCAATTCCATTTTCAAGTAAATTAATAAGGTTACCTTTGAATTCTCTATCATCTAAAGCATCTTCAAAAATTGAACCTTTATCTAATCCATTCCAACGAGTGCAAAAAATTCTTGACTGTAAAAGTGGACATTGATCAGAAAACAGAACTCCTGCATTTGTAAGTATACCATCGTCATCCATTAGTACAAAAGATAGATAATCATTGGGTTTTTCTATGGCAAGACAATAGGCCATAGCAAAGCATCCAGACCAATTATCCCATATAAGAAAAATGAAACCGAATTTATATCTACATACTCAGATTCAGATATTTTATCAATGTAATCCACCTATTTATAACATTGGGTAGTACCTTTATCTTGTCATTAGTATTTAAATTTTCAGTTTGAATATATCTTAATTCAATATGGTGCTCCTCACATATTTCACTAATAACTTCTTGTAATGTGACTGTCTTATTTTTATGTCTTTCAAATATATCATATTTTGTTTTTTCCTTTATAGCATCCCATACTTCTTTTTCAAGTTTATATAGCTTGTAGTAATCAATAATATATTCTTTGTTATCTGTATATGTGTTTAAGCTTTCAACTATATTATCGTGATCCACACAGTCTACCTTTGCACCACAATGATTACATATTACTGTACCAACTTGTCCATATCGTGAGCCATCATGCTTAAAAAATCCATCTATTTGATTGTTGCATTTCATGCAAAACAAAGGTGTAATTTCAACATCTAATTGAACTCCCCAATTATTATCTCTTACAATTAGATTAATATTAAATTCTTCTTTATTTTTTCTACCTTTTCCGTCTTTGTTTATGCCATCAATTTTCCAAATCCCCATTGCTAACCCTCCATTCATTCCAAATTATAGATATTTGGCCACAATTTCGAATTAATATATAACTATCATACCATAAATTTACTATTCCAAGCTTACTATTTTAATAAACCTCCCTAGCTTATCAACAGCACTCCTACCCTTCATCTGCATAACACGGCCTGTCAAACCTTCATTTATCTTCTCCAAAACTATGTGATTCAATTAATTAATGCAACTCCCCCCTCAACGCCCCTTCTCCCACCCCAGCAACTTCTTCTCCAAATCACCATAATCATAATTTCTCTGCTCATAATTATTAAAGCTATCTTTAGCATTGTCTTTGCCTAATTTATTGTCGTAGTTACCTTTAAGGATCTTCATCATATTTCCCTCTGAAATTATCCAATCAAAGCTACAGCATTTCCATTTCTCATTTCTTTCTGAAAGGAAATCACTATCCTGTGCTTTTTTAAACGCTTTAGTAAATACTTCAATGTTTTGAAATATACTAAAGCTCTTATTGATTAAATCTTTTCTAGTTTCATCCACAGAAGTTATTCTAGGTAACGATGTACAGATTATATTAAAGTTGTCTACAATCTGTTGATAAGTAGATGGTGAATTCCCCACCTCTTTATCTAGTTCCCTCTATTCTTATATAATAGAAGGGTTACCCATGACATCACCTTTACCAAATACAGTTGCAACAATAATCAATGAGTACACATTCTGGTAAAATGGTTAGAAATCCTCTCTGGGTAATTTCTGGGATGATGAATGCACTAGAATGTTTACAACCCGTACTGGATCACCAATTTTTCCATCAACACCAAGCAAATGCTTTTCTAAGTTCATTAAAAAACATAATGCTCAAAAATGAATGATGATTCTATAAAAAAATGAGAAATTTAAGAAGTAGGTATAAGAGAAAATTCCCGGTTCATATTAATTTGAAGCTTGAATTTTATGGTATAATATGTTAATGCTTATTGGTAAAATCTTGTGAAGAAAACAGATTTTCATTAATTTTAAAAGGTTCTTTAGCTAATGGTACCGCAACAAAGTATTCAGATATTGGTTTGATAATTTTAAGATTTAGTAAATGGTAAAATACTTTTAAAATATGATACAAACTATATGATAAGCAATAAGCGGATTAATAGAAAAGAAATATTGACTGACTATATATCTAATAGACCTGCATGGAGTAAAATATTAAGGTTATTACATAGGGCAACTAATAATGATCTATCAAATAAGGCTGATAGTGCAATTAATTTATTATTAGAAATTAAACAGAATCTTATTACGTTGTGTATTGAAGATTTACGTTTAAATAATAACTTTAAAGAAAATATTCAATACTTTTTTAATAAATTCTGCAAAGAGTTTCAAGTGGATTCACAAATAACAACTTTGCTTAATACTCTTTTTAAAGAATTTTAGTTACGTAATATCATAAAAGTATTTCTGGTATACTAGTTATAATTTTCTCGAAAATTAAGGGGATTAGTAGAATGAATTTAGTGCAAACTACAAAATATCAAGTAAATGAACCTATTCTAAAACATTTTATCAAATATTTTTGGGTAATGAAAAGCGACCAACAAGTATCAATAAATCATAAACTATTGCCCGTAAATAATATTGATTTTATTTTAAATTTTTCTTCTCCAATAAAATATATGTCCGCTGGTAAAAAAGAAATAGTTCCAGAAATATTTCATTTAAATGGAATAAGAGATGAATATCATATGATAAATCAAACAGGTAAACTAAATGTAGTTGGTATTTCTTTTTTTCCAGATGGACTATATCCCTTTCTTAAAACACCATTATCTGAGTTCACAAATAAGACCATTGATTTGGATTTATTTTTCAAAAAATTCACTTTGGAAATAGAGGAGAAACTAAATATAACTAGTTCTATACAAGAAAAAATTGATATTATTGAGAACGAACTTTTACTGCTACTGGACTATAAATATATTCCGTCTAAAGAAACATGCCAAATAATTAGCACTTATTATTCGAATATTGATAATATGAGCATTAACGATTTCTGTAATCAATATGGAATAAATCAAAGAAAACTGGAGCGTACTTTTAATAATTATATAGGGATAAGTCCTAAATTATTTTACAGACTCAATCGATTTCAAGGAATACTAAACAAAATCATAAAGCATGAATATTTTGATTTAACATCACTGACTTATGAAAATGACTATTATGATCAAACTCATTTCCTAAAAGATTTCAAATCATTTACAGGTTGCTCACCTAAACAATTTATAAATGAAAGAGGATCTGTTAAACAAATTCTTTGAAATGTCGTTTTTTTACTATTCCCATACACTTACTCAATGTAAAATTACATTAAGTACTAAGTAATAATCTCTCGGAATCATGAGTGATTATTATAGCCCTACCGGGCTGGTGTGCTTTGAAAAGTAAATATTATCCAAGAATGAATAAGAAATGTGGAATATAAAGAAAAATGAGCATAAGGAATAGACATAGCTGCCGCTATGTTTTAAAATAAGTATGTATTGATTAAGCGGCTTGCAAAATCAATTTTTTGAGATCTGACTCAAAAGGCAGATCCCAGGCATCGAGATGTTGTAGCATCAAGATGCTATAGAGGCGGCAGTACCACATCTTAGTAGAGCGGTGTCTGCCGCTTTCTAATAGAAAGTCTAATTTCTGGCGTTTATTTGAACGCTCTACAGATGTTCTTGCATTATATTCTATTTTCCATTCTCGACTATCTCTTGGCGGTATATTTATCAGCCTTGGATTATCCTTCATCGCCAGATGTACGGTTCTTCCATACTTGGAATCAGAACAAGGTTGCTCGCAAGAACAGCCATATTTCCTACTTATCAGTGGACAGCGAAATTTGATACGATGTTTGTTTTTTTCAACACCATCATGGTTCATCTGCCTACCGGCTTTGCAGATGGGAATACCATCTTTATTGAGGGTAAAGTCATTTTTATATTTTACCTTGATGCCGCGTTTTTCATTTAAGTCAATGAAAGGTGTAATGTTTTTGCGTTTAAAATACTCATAAAAAGGCATAGCATCATGAGCGGAATCAAGAAGAACCTTGTTAATGTTGAACTCAGGAAGAAAACTCTTCATTGGGAAAAAAGCATGAATGAATCCATGAGAATCATGCCTTGAAGCTGGACCAAGCAAAGGAAATACAGGAAGGTCACTCACAGAATCAGAAGCAACTAACATGTATAGATCATAACCATGATAAAAGCAGTCTCTTGAGGAATCCCAGCCAATGTTACAGTCAGGTTGTGAAAAGAACCTATCACAGTTGCAGTTAGCAATTCCTTTTGAACCACAGTCGCAGACACGATGTTTTCGCTCCCTTGCGGAAGTAACTACTGGAGTGCCATCACCTGCAAGAGCCAGATTTTCTGGAGTGATGAGACCTTTTTGGACTGAAATATTAAGAAACTCATTTTTATAGATATTGAAAAGAGAGCCGTAAGGCTGTTCGTCAATGTTAAAAGCTGTTCCTTCTAGTTCCTCTAATAGTTGGTCAACTGTTGTTTTTTCAATAGGTGCGGATTTTTGACCCTTCTTTTTAGGTTTCTTAATAGAAACTTTTAAAGGATGCAGATTGGGAGTAAGATTATTGTTATCGCAATCCCAGAGGCGATCGAAGAAGTCGTAAAAAGTACCCACACCAGGGGTGTTGCCAACTTCAAAACCGCTCAAAATAGCATAAAGAGGATTAATCTTAAGCTGTTCAGCCCAGTTAGTAATTGAAGTTACTTTAAAATCAAGCGATAGCAGATAGGAACGGTGCATACAAGAAGGAGTTCTAGGTCTTGGACCGAAAACAGAATATTTGTTTTTCAAATGGTCATCGGTATAAGAAAGATCTAAATTCCAGAAACGATCGATTATATCCCAAGTAGAACGAGCAATAGCATCAGGATTAGGATAATATTTGCGAAGCATTTCAACAACAAATTTTTGATAGGCGGCATGACCGCCAGAGTTAACAGGTAACATAAAAAATTGCCTCCAATCGAAAAATATATCTTGTAAATAAGGGGCGCTACGCGCCACATTTTTCGATATTATTGTCAAGTATTTTTAACAATAAAAGTGGGGGATTTTAATAAAAAAGGAATCTGAAAGCCAGTTAAATCAAGGCTTGGAGATTCCGAGAGTATATAGTATTGAATGGGGGGTATAATTATGAACGAGAATATTGTTACTGAAATTGTGGAATTTAAGGTTATTCCAAGTATTACTGATGAAGAGGTTATCAAAATAGTAAATTCACTTGAAGAAAATTTTCACTCTCAACAAATAGGTTTTATTGACACCGAATTAATAAAAGGGAAAGAAGTTAGCCAATGGCTAATGATTCAACATTGGAGGTCCATGGACGAAGTAAAAGAAGTGGTGAAAATGATGATGAAAGCTCCTATTACACAGGAATTCCGCCAAACAATTGATCCAACAAGTGTAAGAATGTCACTTTTAAAACAAGTTAAAACATGGGGCAAATGAATATAATCAAAAATCCTTATAATCGAAGCAAAGAATTATCTAATATTGATTCTATTCATATAAAAGGGATATAAGTTTATTTTAACAAACTCAATTTTAAAAAGATTTTATTATTTCGTAATCTTATTTTAGTATCCAGACAATATTAAATTAGAAAGTAGACGTTCAAAAAAATGAATTTCTGCTTTCTTTTCGTATTTTATTGTATCTATTAATATCTTTTTGTATAAATAAACACCAAATAAACACCAAACAGGTATTTTTACGATTTTCACAAAAAATAAAAAAAGCGGCAAAGCCGCCCCTTACAAACTATTATTTTTTATTAAACTTATAGTTTGTAAAATGATTATTTATATTTCCAAGTTGCTACGCAAATTAAAGATTGGCTTTCGCCTATTTTTTAAGCGTAGCTTTTTGGTTTTAATTATACATTCGTTCTATATGTTATTCCATGAACACCCTCATATTCAACTGGCTCCATTTGTTCCCCACACTCTTCACAAGTAAATCTTGGTGGAACACTAAGATCTCCATCATCAAGAGCATCAAAATAATTCACTACACCTTCTGGTATAAGTTCTTCTATTCCACATCCACCACATTTAAATAATATTTGCTTATCTTTCTTTTTTAGTTGTTGATTTTTGCTTTTTTTCACCTTTTTAACTCTCTTTTTACTTACAGGCATAATTGTCCTCCAAATTTTCTTCAAGCAAACAAAGCTCCTAGCCCGTCAGGGCTTACGCCTTTTACTGATGTATTTATTGAATTTAGTTCTTCTATTTTTAATTTAACCTTATTTGTTAAATTCTTTTTATATTTTTCAATAAGGTTTCCTGATTTATTATAGTATATCCCATCTAAATGCATAGTGCTACCGCACCTTTCACACTTTAATGGGTCTATTCCAAAGGCTTTTAATATTCTATACTCCCATTTTCTAAGTTTCTTTAATTCTAAAAATACTTTCTCATTTATAAGTCTAAAGAATTTACCTTTATGTTTATTATTTCTAGCATATATTCCATAATATCTAATCATTTTAAAGTTTTTTTCTGGTATATGTATTATCACTTTCTTAATAAATTCTAATGCATCCAATTCTACTTCAATTCTTTTATTATCCTCATGGCTTTCATACCAAAAAGTAACCTCTTTACCATCATATTTAATTACTCTAGACTCTGCAATCGCTGGTCTACCTGTATATCTACCTACATATTTTACAGCACCTTTAGCATCCTTTACTTCATTTTTGCCATGTACATAAAAACCATCTTTAAAATTCTTATATAACTCATTTTTTAAATTTCTAAATCTTCTTTTGCCTAACTCTACTTCTATTGAATCAAGTAAAAGTTTTTGCCACCTTTTTCTTAACATTTCATATGGAAGAAAGTTCACTCTTTTCCATGGTGTAATTTCACCCAAACCACCTTCGGTGACAAGCATATGTACATGTGGATTCCACTTTAAATCTCTACCAAAAGTATGAATTACTGCAACAATACCTGGCACAAATTTTTCTTTTTTATTTTTTTCTAAATACCAACTTTTTATTACTTCTGCAGCACACTTAGGCAGTAGCTCTAATAATTTTCTATCTCTTTGAAAAATTATTCTAAGTTCTTCTGGTATGGTAAATATAACATGTCTATGATTTGTTTTTGCCATTCTTTTAGTAAGATCTTCAACCCAATCATCCATACGGATTTTACCACATGATGAACAAAGCCTACTTTTACACGTAAACCCCACTCTTTTAACTTCACCACAGGTTTCACATTTGAACTCTAAAAATCCATTTTCTAATGAACCACATTGAATCATTTTACTAACCTCGTGGAACACAACCTCACGAATATTATTATGTTCTTTTGAAAACTCATCCCAATGATCAATAAATATCTGCTTTATTACCCCTTTAGTCATATAATTACACTCTCTAAACATGTTATTGGTACATTCTTACATTCTAATGCAACTACTTGATTCCACTGCCTTACGTCACTATATATTATATCAAAAAATTTATACTTTCCTAAACAATAAAAAAGTACCTATTATTTATATAGGTACTTCAGTAAAAACCATTTATTCAATTATAAAATTTCCATTTGGCATCATTTCATCTGAAGGTGGACTGTTATGCAATTGTTTATATTTTTTTCTTTCGCATATGTTCTGCTTATCACCCTGACAATACATGGATATAAAACCCTTTATTGCCAGTTTTTTTGTTTCACCATATTTCTTTACAAATCCACATTTTTCTAAATTCGGGCAAGTACTCATATTAATATAGCACCTCTTTCCAGTTTATGATAGAAAATAACTTTGTGTTTTATTTCCTTAAATTAAACAGGATAACTAATGGGTAGGCTTATAGCCATGTATTAATACTCTACGTTAATGCCACTAAATTAAGTCTTTGCAAAATGTTTATTATTTTTTATAATTATATATTATTTCTATACCTTTTTCAATAAAAAAGCATATTTCTGCATAAATTTTACTTATTGATATCCGTATATTATTAATGCTTTCAGCGATAATACTAAATTTTTTATAAAGTATAATAAGATACTAGCCACCTATATGAGGATAGATTTCTTTTACAAATTCATTTTGAAAATATCATTTTAAGGGATACTAAAATCATCAATACACCAAAACCTTTTTTCAATACCTCTATAGGAAGATTTTGAGCTAGCTTCGACCCAAATATTGACCCAACTACCACAAAAGCCACTATTAAAGCACCCGCTTGGAGATTAACCTGACCTTTTTTGTAATATTCCATAAAGGCAAATATTCCTACTGGTGGCAATAGTATTGCCAATGAAGTTCCCTGCGCTTTTAGCTGACTAAAGCCGCATAAATAGACTAATGCAGGTACAATTATTACTCCTCCACCTATGCCAAACATTCCACTTAAAATCCCTGCAACTATTCCAATGAGAATAAACAATATAGTACTTGTCATGTATAGCCCTCCCATCTATTAAATCTCTACTTTTTTATACCTATATAAAATTAAAAATGCTACCCAAACTACAATTCCTGATAAACTCACCAATTGGGCAATTCTAATAGGACCAAGCATTAAACTATCTGTTCTTAGACCTTCTATAAAGAATCTTCCTATAGAATATAATCCTATATACGAAAAAAATACAATTCCGACTTTCTTACTCTTTTTCAAAATAATAATTAGTATTATAAACACTGTGAAATTCCATAAGGATTCATATAAAAATGTTGGTTGATAATAAATTCCTTCAATATGCATACCTCTCTGTATAAAATATGGAAAATGTTTAATAAAACTATAGGATACAGGTCCTCCATGAGCTTCAGAATTAAAAAAGTTACCCCATCTTCCAACAGCTTGAGCAATGATTATTGCTGGAGCTGCAATATCTGCTATTTTAAAAAAATTCATTTTCTTACGTCTTGCAATTATAAATGCGGATAATAAACCAAATAAAATCCCACCATGAATTGCAAGTCCACCGCCCCTAATATTAAAGATATTTATCAAATTATTTTTATAATTATCAAACTCAAAAGCTACATAATATAGCCTTGCACCTACAATGCCAATTGGTAGAGAAATAATAGCTACATCTAGAAAAGAATCATAATTTATATCTCTATACTTACTTGTATATTTTGCTAATATAACAGCTAATGTAATTCCTGCTCCTATAAATATTCCATACCATCTTATACTAAATCCAAATACATAAAAAGCTACTGGGTTCATACAATCACTCCTAATAATATTTTTACCTATATACCTTTTAAATAAAATTCAATTACCATAGCTGCCGCACCTAATGCAATAACACCTTGTTGAAACCTACCACCTTTACTGAATGTAACTCTATTATCCATAGGATTAATCTGATCAAAGGACTCAACAGTCTTTTCATAGTAATGTTTAAAATTCATTATCAACGGTCCACTTAGAATCACAAGTTCGGGATTAAGTAATCTTACAAGATTCACAAGTCCAACACCTAAAATTTCTGCAGCTTTGTTTATTACTTCTATAGCATCTTTGTCATTTAACAATTCCAATTTCAAGATTTCTCTGTAATTTATTTCATTTATTGCTCTATTATTATCTTTTGTTTTCATATCTATTTTTTTAATAATTGCATCTATGGATGAATAGCTTTCAATGCAACCCGCATTACCACAGCTACATACTTCACCATTATGCTCTACTATCATATGACCAAAGGCATCTTCCCTATCATTCATTGTTCTAATAATATTCCCTGATTTAATTATTGCCGACCTAATTCCAATGCCACAGTGAATGTATACAACACTTTCTAATTCTTTACCCTTTCCATACAGATATTCACCTAAAACAGCTGTATTGGCTCCATTATCTATAAAGCAAGGAATACTGAGCCGTTCTTCTATCATTGCTTTTATAGGTACATTAATCCAACTGCCATTAAAGAAACTTTTAGGATTTAATATAATTCCTTTTTTTCTGTCTATCGGCCCCACAGCTCCAATACCAATTCCTAAAATTTTGTTCTTTTTAATGGATAAATCTGATAGCATTTGCTCTATTATTAAAGTTATTTTTTCAACAGTCTTTTCTGGAGAATAACTTTCTGTCATAAAAAATTCTTCTTTTTTTAAAATAGATAACTTCATATTGGTTATGATTATTTTTACATAGGTTCTTGATATATCTATTCCAATAGTATACAAGCATGTTTGCGAAACATCATATTCTGTTGCTTTCCTTCCTCCTGTAGATTCAAACTCACCATACTCCATTATAATTTTTGTATCTTCAAGTGTTTTCATAACTCTATTTAATGTAGTTAATTTTATATCTGTGGTAGCTTGTAAATCTTTTTTTGTTATTGGTCCTCTTTTTGGATTATATTTAGAATTTCTAATTCTTTATAACTTAAGTCCTCAAGGCTTTTAATCATAAGCATCTCTACTTTCTTATTTGATTCTGAAATTAAGTATATATACTTTTAACCATTTTGGCAATAAGTTAATTTACATAACAAATTAATTCAAAATAAAAAAGAGCATTTCTGCTCTTTTAACAATTCTTTAAAAAAGTTCACTATTTGCATTTGACTTCACCCCTTTATTTAAAAAGCATTATAAAAGTCATTATAGTATATAAAATAGTCATAGTTCCAATAATATATGTCCATCGATGCATTGTACTAGAGGTTTCATTTTCAAGTACAATTTTATACACTTCTGAAAAACAATATAGTTTAAAAATCACAAGTCCAAACTTTTCGATTATCATATCCAAATCTTTCTTTTTTACATGGGTTAAGCCCACGGTAGCAAAGTATTTTTCCATATCTTCTGTACTAGATTCTTCATGGTTTAAAAGTTCTTCTAATGTCATTGTGATACATCTCCTTATTAAATATTCTAAGATTAGCACATAACAAATTTATCTATTGTATTTATTAAATCTTAATGTTATTATATACCCATAGGGGGTATGTGGCAACATATACTTCTTTAGAAATTAAAACAACGATACAAAAGGATATCAAAATATAAAATTTAAAGGAGACTATCTATGAATATTTTATTATTCCTAATACCCTTTTTACTAATATCATATATACTTTATCCTAAAATAGTAATTATGTTTAATAAGAATGTAAAAAATGTTTCTGGAGCGGAAGCTGCTCTGCTTATAAAGGAAAATAAAGAACTAATTGTATTAGATGTAAGAAATAAAAATGAATACCAAACAGGACATATAAATGGTTCTAAACTAATGCCCGTTAGTGAAATTGTCAAGGATTACTGAATTAGAAAAATTTCGTGGCAAACCAATTTTAGTACACTGTGCATCAGGTGGTCGAAGTCCTAAAGCTGTTAAAGTATTATTGAAAAACAAATTTGGTCCAATATATCATATGAATCATGGGCTTGCAGGCTTTAGTGGTAATCTTAAAAAATAATTGTACTTAAGCAGATGCTACTTCAATAAACTACTTAATATATTCTTTTAAACCAGGGGCGAAGCAAACATTTTAAAATGTTTGCGTCACCCCTTTTTGTTGATGCTTCAAAAGAATCTATAATCATCCCAAATTGCACTCTTTATTATTTAGTGGGAAGAAAATCCATAAATTATGTTCTATCCCTGTCCACCTTTGGGTATTAATAATTATTAATATTCAAATAATAAGAGGTGACTAACATTCTTAATAATTTTATTCAAAGTCCACAATTTCAAGGGTTCATAACTATATTTCTTAGTATTCTATTGGAAGCTCTTCCTTTTATAATGATAGGAACTCTAGTATCCTCAATCATTCAAATATTTATATCCGAAGAGACTCTAGCTAAAATTATTCCTAAAAATAAATTAATTGGCCTTTTATGTGCTGGATCAATTGGTCTAATTTTTCCAGTATGTGATTGTGCCATTGTTCCTATAGTTATAAGGCTAATTAAAAAAGGAATGCCCTTATATATAGCCATCACCTTCATGCTTTCAGTACCGATTATAAATCCAGTAGTTTTATCTTCAACTTATTATGCTTTTTCTAATAACATGAATATTGTTCTGCTACGTGGAGGGCTAGGAATATTAGCTGCAATGATTATAGGAAGTCTTATAGGTATTTCTGAAAATACCAAGTACATATTAAAACAAGAAAAAGAAAATAAGGAAAATAATCATCATCATGATTGTGAATGTGGTCATACTCACCACCATGACCATCCTAAAGAGGAACATAACTTATATTTAATAATATTTGACATTATTGAACATACAAGCATGGAAATCCATGATGTAGGAAGATTTTTAATATTAGGAGCCTTTTTATCTGCAGTGATGCAATCCTTTATTCCAAGAAGTTATATTTTAACTGTTGGTCATAATAATGTTTATTCAATTTTAGTTATGATTTTACTAGCTTTCATACTAGCTGTTTGTTCTGAAACAGATGCATTTATTGCCAAAACCTTTTTAGGGCAATTCACATCAGGCTCTATAATTGCTTTTCTTTTATTTGGTCCAATGATTGATATTAAAAATACATTAATGCTTAGCAGTACCTTTAAATTTTCTTTTATAATTAAATTCATTTTTGTAATTTTTTCAGTTTGTTTTTTAATAGGAATATTAATCAATATGTTTGTAATGAAAGGAATCGCTCTATGGTAAAGATTAATAGAAATGAATGCAAGTGGTTTGCAATATTGTTAGGGTTTACCTATTTTATATATAGTCTAATTTCAACTGGAAAAATATATTATTTTATTCATCCTAAGATGGTAAAGTATGTAAAATTTTCACTGGTGGTTTTTTTTATTCTTGCAATAGTCCAATTTAAAAATGTTTTTAAAGTAGAGCCTCATCCTAATAAAAAAAAGATATCTTTCTTTATTTTCTTATTACCTTTAATTTTGGGGTTGTATTTTAATCCTCAACAATTAAATAGTGAAGTCGCCTCAAAAAAGGAGTTAACATACTTCACAAGAATGTTAAAAAACCTACTATAGCTATTTCTGAAAATTCTAATTTAACAGTTGATGCAAATAATTTTGCTAAAATTACTGATGATATAGCCTCTAGTAATCCAAATAAATATAAAGGGTCAACAATTACAATTACAGGTTTTATATATAAGGATGATTCCTCTTTTTCTAAGAATGAATTTGTAATAGCAAGGTTACTGATAATATGTTGCGTAGCTGATGCAGAGGTAGTAGGTCTATTATGTGAGTATGATAACACTTCTACATTTAAAAATAATGAATGGATAAAAGTTACCGGAATTATTGACTCAAAAGTTCATAAATATGAAGGTAAAGATCAAGTTATACCATTTATAAAAGTTCAAAAGATTGAACCAGTACAAAAACCTCAAAATCAATATGTTTATCCTGAATAATAAAGAAAACCCTTCTTTATAATGAAGGCCCTATGATTCAATTGAAAATCATAGGGCTCTTTTATCTTTTTAAGAGAATACTGTAATGTATTGACATATAAACAATAAAATTATAATATAAATGTAAATGCAAATGATTTGCATCAAGCAGTATAGGAGTGATTAAATGTTTAAGAAGTTAACTTTATTTTTTGTCCTGACCTTTTTAGTTGTTACCCTTTCAGCTTGCAGTAGCAAGCAAAGTTCAAGCACCGATACCTCCTCCAAAATACAGGTCTTAGTTTCGTTTAATGCCATGAAGGAATTCACAAAAGCAGTTGGAAAAGATAAAGTAGAAATTAAAACCATAGTGCCCAATGGCACTGAACCACATGACTTTGAACCAACAGTAAAGGATTTTATGCGTTTAAGTAATGCAAAAGTATTTATTTATAATGGTTTTGGTATGGAAGCATGGGTTAGTAAAGCTTTAAATTCTATAGATAACAAAAATTTAATTGTTGTGAACGCTTCAAAAGGCTCTACACCAATAACAAATTCAGATCCAGAATTAATTAAAAATGATGGACAAGATGATCCTCATTTATGGCTAAGCCTAAAAGGTGCGGAAAATCAAGCTAAAAATATTAAAGATGCTTTGATAAAAGCTGATCCAGCAGATAAAGGCTATTTTGAAAAAAATTATTCAGATTTTTATAATCAACTTGAGCAAATTTTTAATGATTATAATAGTAGGTTTAGTAATAGTACAAATAAAAACTTCGTTACAGGTCATGCCGCCTTCGCCTATCTTTGCAGGGATTTTGGGTTGAAACAAAACAGTGTAGAAGATGTTTTTGCAGAAGGTGAGCCAAGTGCAAAAAAATTAAAACAATTAGTTGACTATTGCAAAGATAAAAAAATTAAAACAATTTTTGTTGAAGATATGGTAAGTCCAAAGGTGTCTGAGACACTAGCCAAGGAAGTTGGAGCGAAAACAGAAACCATTTATACCATAGAAAGTAAAGAAGATAATAAGGATTATATACAATGTATGAAGGACAACCTTGAAAAAATATATAATAGTTTAAAATAGTTTGTTTAGCAACGCAAGAGTGTGTCAATAATTTTGTGTAAACTTCCATTAGAAATTTTAATGAATATATTTAGAGACGAACTAGGTTTAGGTATCTTTATATCAAAACCTAGTTTTTGAATTTATTGTATAATTTTGAAATGGATAATTATATTAACCCAATTAGTAATATGTATATCTTAAAAAATTGTATTTTCAAGCCTATCGCTAAAATAAATAGATAACTGGGCTAAAATCTGAGCCCATCCACGTATCGACTGAGTCCATTTCTTACTTATATCCATTGTTGCTAGATACAACATCTTGAGTAAAGCATCATCTGATGGAAATATACTTTTACTTTTAGTAACTTTTCTCAATTGCCTATTATAGCTTTCCATCGCATTGGTTGTATATATTATCTTTCTTATTTCAGGTGGATATTTGAAAAAAGTAGCAAGTTCTTCCCAATTTGCTCTCCATGAGCGAATCGCAATAAGATATTTTTCTCCCCATTTTTTTTCAAAGTTATCTAGCTCCGCTAGGGCTGCTTCTTCTGTTACAGCCGTATATACTAATCTTAAATCAGTATTAAACTGCTTTAAATCTTTATAAGAAACATACTTTGATGAATTCCTAATTTGATGTATTATACATCTTTGAATTTCTGTACGAGGATAAATTGCTTTAATTGCTTCACTAAAGCCGTTTAGGCCATCGACACATGCTATTAGTATGTCATTAACACCTCTGTTTTTAAGCTCATTCAACACTAAAAGCCAGTATTTTGATGTCTCATTGGCTCCAATCCATATACCTAAAACTTCTTTAATTCCATCTAAATTAACACCAATAACTGCGTAAGCAGCCTTATTAATTACTCTGTTGTCTTGCTTAACTTTATAATGTATTGCATCCATAAATATTATAGGGTAGATATGCTCTAATGGCCTATTTTGCCACTCTTTTGCTATAGGTGTTATTTTATCAGTTATTCCTGATATTAAAGTTGGTGAAGCCTCAAAACCGTATATATTTTCTAGATGAGTAGCTATATCTCTTGTTGTCATTCCTTTTGCATACATACCAATTACTTGATCTTCAATGCCAGATATATCTGTTTGATTCTTCTTAGCAACCTCTGGCTCAAAACTTCCCTCTCTATCACGTGGTACTTCAAGTTCAAATTCTCCAAGATCAGAGATCACTTTCTTAGGGCTACGCCCATTTCTACTATTAGTCGTTTGCTTATTTTTATAATCATATTTAGAATATCCTAGATGATCATCAAGCTCCGCTTCTAACATTTCTTTTAGCGTATCTGCAAAGAGTTCCTTTAAAGTTTCTTGGACATCTTTTGCACTAGTTGGACCAGTTTCTTTGATTAATTGTTTAATAAGTTCTTTCCTTGTAAAAGACATAATCTGTATACCCTCCATTTATTTAAGAATAATTATATCATCCTTATGGAGTTTACACAGATTATTTTACACTCTCCAACGCAAAGAGTGGATTATTCCTCATATATATGGGATAATCCACTCAATATTATAAAATTACCAATACCTATAAATACTTCTTAATCTTATCTTCCAAAGCCTTTTTAGGTGCAAAGCCTACCATCTTATCTTCTACTATTTTATTTTTAAATACCATAATGGTAGGTATGCTTGAAATACTATATTTTGATGATATCTTAGGATTTTTATCCACATCTACCTTCACAAACTTTATTTTACCTCCATACTCTTTATCTAGCTCTTCCATAACTGGTCCTAGCATTTTACAAGGTCCACACCAAGGTGCCCAAAAATCTACAACTACTGCCACCTCTGAATTATCTACTTCACTTTCAAAATTGTTATCACTAATTTCTTTTATCATTTTACATCCTCCTCATTTTGTTATTAAATAAATAGATTTACATTTGAATCTTCAGCTTCACCTAAGTAGTAACCAACTCCACCAATTTTAACTCCATCCATAAGTTCTTCCTGCTTTAAGCCCATAACATCCATGGACATGGAGCAAGCAACTATATTAACGCCACTGTTAATTGCAGACTGAATTAAATCTTCTAGTGAATCTATATTTTTATTTTTCATAACCATTCTAATCATTTTTCCGCCCATACCCATCATGTTCATATTAGAAAGTTTAAGTTTTTTGCTTCCTCTTGGCATCATAAATCCAAACATTGAATCCATTACACCTTTTTTAACTGGTACTTTTTCAGGTTTTCTAAGTATATTAAGTCCCCAGAAAGTAAAGAACATTGTAACCTGTTTACCCATAGCTACTGCTCCGTTAGCAATAATAAAGGCAGCTATAGCTTTATCTAAATCTCCACTAAATACAACCATAGTTTTGTTATCCCGTGTATTTGCATCATCTGGAAAAGATTTATTTACATTGGCATTTTTGTTACTTTTTTTTATAAAGGCATAAATCATACCTTTATCTTTTCTTAAATCTACTAATTCGTTATTTGTTTTATCGCACCAAGACTTAATATCTTCGTAGAAACCAGGATCAGATGCCGTTACTTTAAGTATTTGGCCATCATTTAATTCATCAACATTAGCCTTAACCTGAATTAGTGGTCCTGGACAACACAACCCACATGCATCAAGACTTTTATCATAATTGTCTTCACTTTTGTTAATTTCTTCTTTAATAACCTGAGTATCATGTTCTAGTGTTTTAATTATCTCTTTTTTTTTAGGAGTAAATTTTTGTGAGGATACAGATTTATAACCACCTGTTAAATTCTTAACCTTAAATCCCTTTTGATCTAAAATTCTTGCTGCCACATATCCTCTTAGTCCAACCTGACAATATTCAAGAATTTCTTTATTTTTGTCAAGCTCTCCAATTCTTTCTCTAAGGCTATCTACTGGAATATTTATTGCTCCCTCAATGTGGCCATTGTTAAACTCCATTTCAGTACGAACATCTAATAGCATGGCATTTTCTTTATCGTAAGTCATAAATTCATCTGTAGTTAATACTTCCATTCTACCTGCTAATACATTTTGTGCCACATATCCTGCCATATTAACTGGATCTTTTGCAGAGGAAAATGGTGGTGCATAAGAAAGTTCTAATTCTGTTAGATCCTCAACTGTTCCTCCAAGTCTAATAACTGTAGCTAATACATCAATTCTCTTATCAACTCCATCATAGCCTACACCTTGAGCTCCTAGTATTTTACCTTCATCATTAAAAATTAGCTTTAATGTCATAGATAAAGCACCAGGATAATAAGAAGCATGTGATACTGGGTGAACAAATATAACTTTATGAGGTATATTAAGCCTAGTTAAAGTTCTTTCATTATTACCAGTGCTTGCAGCAGTTAATCCGAAAACTTTAATAATTGCAGTTCCTTGAGTGCCTTTATAAGTAGTATTTAATCCAGCAATATTATCCGCTGCTATTCTGCCTTGTTTATTTGCAGGGCCAGCTAGTGGTATTGCAGTATTTGTCTTATTGATAAAATCTACAACTTCAATAGCATCGCCTACTGCAAATACTCCCTCTGCATTAGTTTCCATTTTATCATTTACTAAAATATGCCCCTTAGGTCCTATTTTAATACCTGCTTCTTTTGCAAATTTAGTATCAGGAATCACACCAATAGCCAGTATAACTAAATCTGTTGATACTTTTGTACCGCTATTTAAAATTACTTCTACACCTGTTTCTGTATCCTTAAAAGCTTTTACTCCATCATTAAGAATTATATCTACACCATTGTCTGAGATCTCTTTCTCTACTGTTAACACAACATCTGTATCAAAAGGTGCCAATATATGAGGTGCTGCTTCAACTAAAGTAACCTCTAGACCTCTTTCTTTCAGATTTTCAGCCATTTCTATTCCTACAAAACCTCCACCTATAACAACTGCACTTTTAGTACCTTTTTTATCTACATAGGCTTTTATATTATCAGTATCTGGAATATTTCTTAAGGTAAATATTCTTTCACTATTGATTCCTTCTATATTGGGTTTTATTGCTTTGGCTCCTGGTGATAAAACTAAATAGTCATAACTTTCTTCATAAGTGCCTTTCAACTTGCTATTAACAGTTACAGTTTTTTTAGTAGTATCCATTGCAACTACTTCACTGTTATTTCTTACATCTATATTAAATCTAGCTTTCATACTGGCAGGTGTTTGTACTAACAGCTTATCTCTTTCCTTAATTGTTTCTCCAATATAATAAGGCAAACCACAATTTGCAAAAGAAATATACTCATCCCTTTCAAACATAATTATTTCTGCATTTTCATCTAGTCTTCTAAGTCTGGCTGCTGTGGAAGCACCTCCAGCTACACCGCCTATAATTAAAACCTTTTTACTCACTAAAATCACTCCTCATATTTTTTTATTGTTTTTACTAAAATTGAATCAATTAACTTCCCTATTTGTTGATTCTTAATTTTGTAATTAACTTCAAGACCATTTCTTTTACCTTCAATTATTCCTGCAGCTCTTAACTTTTGTAAATGTTGAGATACTGTAGATTGAGGAACCTCTAGGCAAGTATACATATGACCAACATTGCTTTGACCTTGATCTAATAGATTTTTTACTATGCATAGCCTAATTGGATGTGCTAATACTTTTAGAATCTCTGCAATTTCATTGTATCTCATATAATCTGTATCCATGGTTTCCCCTCTTTCCTAAATTTTTATCTCCGAATTATCTAGTTATATTATATCTCCAAGAAGATATACCTCTGTTAAGATGGTAAATGGTTTTAAAATCATTATCTGCCAAAGTATCTACTGCTCTAGGGCTTCTTCCACCTGATGCACAATATACAAGCACTGGCTTATCCTTATATTCATCTAGCTCACCAAGTTTCATAGAAAGAACCTGAACTGGAACAAGTTTCGCTCCTTGAATATGTCCATCATCGTATTCTTCTTTAGTTCTTACATCTAAAATAACAAGCTCTTTATTATCACTGATAAGCTTATATGCCTCTTCTGCACTGACATTTTTAACATTGGAATTTAACATAATATATAATCTCCTTTCATTTACAAATTCTATGTTCTTTTAATGTTATTGCTATATCGCAATATTACGATATAGCAATATAATAACATATCTTAAATAAAAAGCAATAGATATTTGAAATCTTTTTTAAGATTTTTTTAACCTCTTAGTAAAAAGATACAGGAAAGTTTTCCTGTATCAAAACACATAATTATTTTAGTTTTTCCTTAGCTGCTTCCACCTCAAAACCTTCTACAAGATTTTTTACATCCTTTAATTTAGTATTTTCAGGAACGGAGTCTGGAATTCCTAATTTCTTATATAATTCTTTCAACTCAATTTTAGTTCCAACTGAAACATCTTTTATTGTCATATATCCTTTAATCTCATCTACATTTATTTTAGATTCTTCTGTTATATTGTTCGGGGTTGCTTTGCTCGGTTTTTCTTTAAGTGCTCCAGCTGTTACTTTTTTAGGTAACACTTTAAATTCTCCTACTGTTTTACTTATTACTACTGCTGAAACGAAGAATCCAACTACAAGTATAATTACCATTAAAGTTTTCAAAGTCTTTTTCCCAGTTTTATATTCTAGTGCACCAACCTTAGGACATGACATAACACAACTTTGGCAACTAATGCATTCAACCGAGGTAACTTGGTCGCTATTTGCAACATCTATATTCATTGGACATTTTTTAGAACATAATCCACAGCTTACACAAACATCTTTGTTCCTAACAATTTTTGAAGGGCTGAATTTTGATATAATGCCATATACTGCTCCCATAGGACAAAGATATTTACAAAAGAATCTATCATACAGTAATGAACCCACTAAAACACTAACTAATATAATTGTTCCTATTAAATATTCACTGGTTAAGCTAGAAAATCCAGCGCTTATATGTCCATAAGCTGCCCATGGATCATATGGATCCACCCAAAGTCCTGCAGTTATCCATGCAAAACATATAGTTACTATTAGAACCAAATATTTTAAATACCTTAAAGGCTTGTCTACTCTTGAAGGCAAAGTAAATCTCTTTCCAAATATCTTCTTTCCAATGATCCCAAAGAATTCTTGAAGTGCTCCAAAGGGACATATTAACCCACAAAAGCTTCTTCTAAATACTAATGCGAGTATTAAACTAAGACTTAAAAGTATCATGGTGCCAGAAAATATCTTCTTAATGAAAGTTCCTGTAAATATTAAGCTATAAAGGTTTTCCAATCCTCCATATGGACATAATGCATGTATTGAAGGTGCTACCCCTCCACCTTGAACTTGATGTAAATAAGCTTCTCTTGTAACCATAACTAGAAAAAATCCTAATAGTACCCATCTTAAATACTTCAAATAATTTTTGTTTTTCATACTATTACCTCCATTTATTATTTTATTTCTTCTAGAATTTCTAAGAAATCCTTAGAATTAAGTTCTCCATTTACATATCTGTCTACTAGTGCTATTAATGCTGGGTCTGAAACTTCTAATCCTTCAATTACAGATCTTTTTTCCATAAACTCATCAGCACTTATTTCTTCTCTAACATATCGTTCTTTTAATGTTTCTATGCCCTTTTGAAAATAAGATTTTTTCTTTTGCTTACTTAAAATAAAGGCTATTAAGAAAATTATTATAAGTATTATCAAAACAGATAAAATATAAGAACCATAAAAACCATATCCCATATAGCTACCATGCCTCATATAATCTCTCCCTTACTATTTACTTTTCATAATAATAGCATTTAAAAAAGGTTAAAATGTGGACTAATTGTGACAGAAATAAATAAATTATATGTCTTCTTTTATTTGTAAATAACAAAAAACTAAGTTTCAAAAAAATTCTTACAAGAATCCCCTAAAACTTAGTTTGGTTGAAAATATGATTTATACTTTAATTACAGTTTTCCAATAATTGTTTAAAAATCTTAATATGCAACTCTTCATCCAATATTATTCTTTCAAGAAGAGCATCAATTTCTTCATTTTTAATTTTACATATATGATTTCTGTATTGTTCTATAGCACCATATTCACCCTTAATTGCAAGTTCAAGCCTGTTTCGAGTTGAAACTCCATATGGAACAAAATTACTATTCCATACCTCACCCTTGCCGCCTACAAATTTAGGGTAAACACCTAAATCTAATATAACATCAGCTAACATATCAAGATGTGTCATTTCAACAATACCTATTCCTAAAAACGTATCTGCTACCTCAGGAGTACCAGCTAAAATATGCCCGAAAACATATTGAGAAATAGCTGTATATTCACTGTTCATACTTGCATAGTCATCTAGTAATAGTGATGCATAGTAAGGATTAGAAGTCTCAATTTTTACCGTTGGATATGGTTTATCCACTTTATATTTCGAAGAATGTCCCATTATTTTCACCCCCTGTGTTTAATAACAGTTTATTCCGCAGAAGTATTTAAAGTTACATTAAAGTCTTTACCTGGGCATACAAAAAACTTATCATAATTTCTGTTCCCACATTTACTTCACTTTCTATTTTCATTTCACAATTTAAAAGCTTGATTAAACGTTTGGCTATAGAAAGCCCTAAACCTGTGCCCTTATCAGAATATTTTCTAGCCTTATCAGCTTTGTAAAATCTTTCTCCCATGAAAGGAATAGCTTCTTTAGGAATTCCTATGCCATAATCAGTTATTGTTATTGAAAGGTTTTCCTCTGAATTTATAGCTAACTGTACCTTACTATTTTCATCTGAAAATTTAATTGCATTATCAATGAAAATTATTAAAAGTTGCTTTAGTTTATCGTAGTCGCTCCAAACTGCAGGTAAATTATCCTCAGAAATTAATTCTAACTCTATGTTTTTTTCTTTGGTTATTGGTTTTAATACCCTTATAATATCCTGGAGTAAAGATTTAATATCAAGTTTTTGAAAATTCAAAGCCACTTTTCCAGCTTCTAATTTACTTAGATCCAACAAATCCTTTACCATTGTTTCAAGCCTTTTAGTCTCTTGAAGTAATCTTAAATAATTCTCGCCAACCTCTTCCTCAGGAATTACTTTATCATAAAGTGCTTCTAGATTGCCTCTAATTATAGTTAGCGGAGTTCTAAATTCATGTGATACATTTGCTACGAAGTCTTTCCTCATCTGCTCTAGCTTTTCTTCCTCACTAATATCTTGAATAATTATTACCACACCAGTAATCTCATTAAGATTATTTAAAACAGGCGAAACTGAGAACTTAAAATTTTTATCTCCATAATCTTTATGTATAACCTTCTTTTCATTAATTTTTAAGGAATTTTTAATTATTTCCTTTAATCCTATATTCTCTAAAAATTTATCCTCATATGTCTTTAAACTTAGCATTACTAAAGCAGAGTTATTAATATTTATCAGCTTAAAATCTTTGTCTAGTGCTATTAAGCCTTCTTTCATGCTGGTAATAATATCACTTAATATATTTTTTTCTATAAAAAGTTGATCTATGTTGTATTCTAGTTTAGATGCTAATAAATCAATAGAGTTAGATAATTCCCCTAGTTCATCCTTTTGATATATATTTGTCTTAATCTTAAAATTTCCTCGGGTCATTTGAAGTGCTGCAGTATTAATTATTTTAATAGGTTTTGTTATTTTTCTAGAAAAATAGAAACCTAAAAGTCCTACGATTATTACTTCACCTAAAAGTGCCATAAGCAAGTATACGAAAAATTTATTCATAGAATTTGATAAATCCTGAGTTGAAGAATGAACAAGAATTACTCCAATTACCTTGTTGCCACTAGTTTTTATTGGAGCAATTCCTGTCACCATATTTTCATCATAGTAATCATTGTATTCTTGTATTGTTTTTGATTTTCCCTGCAAAGCTCCTTTAATAGCTTCAGAATAGGTTTTTTTCAGTGCTGGACTTTCCTCTATAAAAGTATCTTTATTTTTATCAATTGTACTTAGCTTACCTTCAGTAGTACCTACCCAAATTTTTATATTATTAAAAGAACAAACTACCTTTAATATATCCTTATATTCCTTTGACTGAGGCTCATTTTCAATATAGGGTTCTAAAATAGTTTCCACTTCTTTTGCACGCATGGTCATATTTTTCTCTTTTATTTTAAATATATTATTCTTGAAAATGTTCATGGCAATTACCCCTATACATAGGGTGGATATTATTACTATCATTACAAAACCTATTGTTAACTTAGTACTTATACTTCTTCTAATCATAATTAACCTCAAATTTATAGCCCAAGGACCATACGGTTTTAATGTCCCAGTTATATTGTCCCTCAAGCTTTAACTTAGCCCTCAATCTTTTTATATGTGTATCTACAGTTCTTGGATCTCCAAAATACTCTGTTCCCCATATGCTATCTAGTAAAACATCCCTTGAAACAATCTTATTAGGTGAGTTTGCTAGCATCCATAACACTTCTATCTCTTTTTTAGTTAGGTTCACCATATTATTGTTTATCCTAACAGAATAATTTCCTATGTCAATTTCCATAGAATTATACTTAATTGTAGTTAACTTCTCCGCGTCACTTGTAATAATTCTTCTAAGTACAGCTTTAACTCTTGCAACAACTTCTCCTGGGCTAAAGGGCTTTACTATATAATCATCAGCTCCTGTATCTAAAGCCATTATCTTATCTGCATCATCACTTCTAGCAGTTATCATTATAATAGGTACATTGGAAGTTTTTCTGATTTCTTTGCAAACCTCTAAACCATTTTTGTAAGGCATCATAATATCTAAAAGAATAAGCTGAGGGATATATTCCATATTCTTAACTAAAGTCTCATTTCCATCATGGGCCGTTATTACCTCAAAACCTTCTTTAATAAGGTATGGTTTTAGGAATTTAATAATCTCCTCATTATCATCGGCAACTAATATGCTCTTTCCCATAAAACTACCTCCGTTAAATATTTCTTTAATTATATCATTTATAAAGCTATAATTCGTCATCATCATGAACGATGGGATGGAACTGGATATCCTGATGGATTAAAAGGAAATGAAATACCCTTTGGCTCTCAAATAATTTCTATAGCTGATACCTTTGATACTATTACTTCTGATAGAGTGTATAGAAAGGGACAAAGTAAAGATATTGCATTAAAAATATTAACTGAAGAAAAGGAAAACAGTTTAATCCTGAATTAGTGGATACTTTTATTAAAAGTCTTGATATTGATAAAAGTTAAACGAACAAAAGTATGGTTTTTATTCCATACTTTTTATATTATAGTTAGTTAAAATTCACACTTCTCTAAAAATCACTCAGTAAAATTAGGAATTTTGCCTTTTAACTGGACAAGTTTTTATTCCTAATATAGCATATAGAGGGCAAAAACTAAAGGCGGCGGTCAGTATAGGCGCTAAACCTATCAATCCTAAAAATTTTAAGTTGCCTGGAATTATAAATAAAATGCTTAATAATGCAACTCCAAGAATATATCTAATTACCTTATCTGTACCTCCAAGATTTTTCAAGTTAAAGACCTCCTCTTAAATTATTTTTCAATGTATATCATGCCCAATTATAAGTAAAAAAATAAAGTTCCAAATCGGAGCTTTATTTTTTACTAATAAACTTTTATAAGGGTTCTTTATCAATTTATAAACAAAACATAATTCAAATGCTAAATCATGTATAACCGAAGTAAAAGTACCTTTTTTTAATAATTTCTGGATTTATTGAACATTATACGTCCCTTTGCTTTCCATATACTGAAAAATAGCTTCTCCGTGTTTTTGCTCTTCCTTTTGTATATGATTTAAAACATCTCGAACTCTTGTATCTCTAAATTCAAAAATTGTAGTATCATAAGTTCCTGAAACATATTTTTCTGTCATTAATAAATCAGAGCACATATCCTTATCAGATAAACTAGGTCCACTTACTGGTGTACTACTAACAGTTTGACCTGGATTTTGATTTTGTTGCTGATTCATTTCAGGGATCTTACCACTTAATAATTGATTAATACTATCAAGGTGACTTCTTTCCACTAACTCATTAGCTTTACATATTTGTTTTAATTGAGTATCTTTAGCCTGGCTCCCATAATTTGTATACTTTTCTATACAAAGTTGTTCGTGACTTTTTTGATCCTCTAGTAACATTCTTTCTTTTTGTGATAAAGTTATATCCATTAATACAACACCTCCAAGTCTTATTTTAAGTAAAATTGATTATTTTATACTACGATCCGCATTGAAGCTAAAAAGGATTTTGAATTTTTATATAGAATAAACCTAAGTATTGAAACATTCAAATTATGGGAGGAATTAAAATAATGCTGTATATAAAAGATGAAACAATAGAAGATTTCATAAAAGAAGATATTCCCTATATAGATTTGACTACTTTGATTTTAGGAATTAGTAATGAAAAGGGAGAGGTAATATTTACCGCTAGAGGAAATGCTGTAGTAAGTGGCACAGAAGAAGTAATAAGAATATTTAAGAAGCTGGGTGTTGAAAACATTGATGTTCTTCCTTCAGGCACGCAAGTAAAACCTGGAGATATTATTGTTAAAGCTCAAGGTTATGCAGAAGCACTACATATGGGTTGGAAGGTGTCCATGAATATTCTAGAATACTGTTCTGGAATCGCAACAAGAACTAGATATTTAGTAGATAAAGCTAAAAACATCAATCCCAAAATTGAAATTGTAACTACAAGAAAGATATTTCCAGGCACTAAAGAGCTTTCCATAAACGCTATTTTGGCTGGTGGCGCTTATCCTCATAGACTCGGTTTATCTGAAACCATTTTAATTTTTAAACAACACTTGAATTTCATTGGTGGAGTGGATGGTTTAATTAATAATATAGACCACATAAAAACTAAAGCCTGTGAGAAAAAAATAATTGTTGAAGTTGAAGACCTTGAAACCGCCATGAAGCTATGTAAAGCAGGTGTTCATGGATTGCAATTTGATAAAATTAATCCAATTGAATTAAAATCAATTGTTAAAACTATTAGAGGTATTAATCCTGAAATTACATTGATTGCAACTGGCGGAGTCAATGAAAGAAACATCGAGGACTATGCAAGGACTGGAGTAGATTCAATCTCAACGACCTCAGTATATTTCGGTTCACCTGTAGACATAGGTGTTACAATAAAAAAACAATAAAGGTTAGTGTTTTCATGTATTAATTTGTTATTAAATTTACCCTACTGTTATATAAAAGAAGTATGCATTCCATACTTCTTTTAAGCTTACATTTTTAACATTTGAATAAAACATAATTTATTGCCAATATATACTTCGCCCTACATAATATTACTCATAAGCATTTCAGTATATTCATGTTTGGGTTCATTAAACACAGTAAAAGTATCTCCTTTTTCAATTATCGCTCCATCCTTCATTACTAAAACTTTATTAGATAGTTTTCTAGCAATATACAAATCATGCGTTATATATATCATAGAGAATCCCTTCTCTACTTGCAAACTTTTAAGAAGTCTTAATATTTCAGCCTTAGTTGATGGGTCAAGCATTGAACTGATTTCATCAGCAACAATAACCCTTGGTTCCATTATAAGGCCTCTTGCTATTGCGACTCTTTGCCTCTGACCACCACTTAATGTGCCACATTTTCTTTTAAGAAATTTTTCATCATGAGGTAATTGTACATCTTTTAATACATTCCTTACAGCAAGCTGTTTCTCACTGCTACTTTTTATTCTATTAATATCAATGGGCTCACTTATAGCTTCCTCCACTGTAAAATTACTGCTTATGGAGGAATAGGGATCTTGAAATACCATCTGTATGCCATTTTGTTTTGAAGTACAATTATTACCTTTAACAATATTTTTTTCAAATGTGACCTTGCCACTGTCTGACTTTATTATGCCACATATTATACTTGCTAATGTAGTTTTTCCAGAGCCTGATTTACCTATACACGCTACTATCTCTCCACTTCTTAAATTCAAAGAGCATTTATTACAGGCTTTTACTTTTCCTGAACCATTAGCATAAGTTTTACTTACTTCTTCTACTTTAAGAAGAGTTATTATTCCCCCTCTAGCGCATCTAATTTTTCTGTTATCTTCAATACTTACCAAATCAGGAACTTGCTTATTGCAGTTTTCCCCTCTCTGATTACAACATCCATAAAAACTACAGCCTGTAGATTTTGAAGTTTCATAGGCCGCTCTGATTCCCCATAAATCTTGATAGGGGTTTAATTCTAAAGCTGAATTCAGTAAACCTCTTGTATAATTATGGCAAGGGTTGGCTATTACCTGTTCAGTTTCACCCTGCTCAATTACATAGCCTGAATGTAGAATCATGATTTTTGTAGTAATCCTTTTTATAAAAGAAAAATCATGAGAAATAACTATCATGGAGTAATTTTCTTTTTCCTTTAGCTCTATAATTAGCTTTTCAATTTCTAGTTTACTTAGCTCATCAAGTGAACTGGTAGGTTCATCCAATATAAGAATTTCAGGCTTACATAAAACAGCCATAGCAATTAAAACCTTTTGTCGCATTCCTCCTGAAAGCTGATGAGGGTACATTAATAAAATATTAAAGTTTAATCCAACCCTATCTAAAACCTCTTCTATTCTCTTCATTATGTTGTAGGAATCTTCCTTCTTATGTCTTTTAAATACTTCTATGAATTGCTCTTTAATAGTCAAAACTGGATTCAAAGTATTTAAATCATTCTGAAATACCATGGAAATTTTATTCCATCTTATATTATTTAGTTCTTCTTCTTTCATATTCAATAATGATTGTCCTCTATAATTGATTTCGCCATCTGTTTTCGTAATATTTTTCAACAATCCCAATACAGACATAGCTAAAGTAGTTTTACCACTTCCAGATTCACCAATAATCCCAATACTGTCACCTTTGTAAAGTTCCAACGAAAACTCTTTTAGTGCTTTTTCATCCTCAGTATATGCAACATTTAAGTTGTTAATTTCAAGTAACATTTTATTTTCTATCATAAAGGTAAACCTCCATTTCTTTACTTAAAAAAGCTACAGACAGAACCAATAATAATATTGCAGTAAGCGGGCTAATAACCCACCATTTCCAATAATCAGTAAAATAAATACCCTTGAAATTTATGGCATGATTCAATATTATTCCCCAGCTCTTTGAAGTTGGATCTCCTAATCCTAAAAAAGCTAAAGAGGCTTCTGTAACCACTGCCTTACTTATAAGTTTTATAAATGTAACCATGCTTATGGGAATAATCTGTGGTATAAGATGTTTTCTACTTATATACAAGAAACCAGCACCGTAACTTTTAGATGCAACTATATAGCCTTCTTTTTTTACGGATAACACCTTAGATCTAACTACTCTTGCAGGGATTGTCCAGGAAAACAAAACTAACACAAAAATAATATTCTTTATACTTGGAGAGAAAAAAGCAGCTATTACAATAATTAAAGGTAACTCCGGAATTACTATCATCATATCTGTAATCCTCATCAAAACGCTATCTACCAGCCCTTCAGAATAAGCAGCTAACAATCCAAACAATGTACCTATAAAAGTTGAAATAAAGGCAGTCGAAAAAGCAATTATTAGGCTTACCCTGGCGCCTCTACAAATTTGAGCCCATAAGTCAATTCCCAAATCATCAGTACCAAGTATATGCTTTGCACTGGGTGCTTCTAGTGCCTTTCCACTAGGTATATTAGGATTATAAATAGACAATTTGTCTGAAAATACTGCCATAAAAATAATCGTCATTAGAATAATAACTGATATTTTTGCTAGGACTGAAAGAGATTTAAAGGAAAACTTTTTTAACACTTTAATTTTTTTCATAATTTCTCACCCTAGGATCAATTTTTTTGTATACAACATCGGACAAAAGATTACTAATTAAAACCATTAGTGCTACCACAACGAATATACCTTGTATCAAAGGATAATCTCTAAGCATAACAGCGTCTTTCATAAGCTTTCCAACTCCAGGATAGTTGAATACATTTTCAACTAGCACTGCTGCCCCAAGTAGTGAACCTACGCTTAAAAATATTCTTGTAACCAAGGGTAGAATCGCATTTCTTAAAGCATGTGTGAAAACAACTTTTGAAGTTTTTAGTCCCTTTGCTCTTGCAGTTGTCATATACTTTTTTGAAAGTACAGTTATCATCGAATTTCGTGAAAGCAGATAAAATTCCCCTACTTTTACAAAGGTTAAAGTAATAATAGGTAATAAAGCGTGGTATATTATATCTTTATATTTATATAAAAAATTAGGATACTCTGCGAAACTTTCCTTAGCTCCTGAAAGTGGAAACCATCCTAACTGTCCAGCAAAAATAAATAAAAACAAAATACCTATTAAAAATGCAGGAGTTTCTGAAATAAAAATAAATATAAAGTACATTACTCGATCAAAAACGCTGTTCTGCTTCCATGCAGAAATGCATCCTAAAACAGTCCCAATTATTACACTTGCAATCAAAGAGCAAACTACCAGATTGATTGTCCATATAATTCTTCTTGATATTAGTTTATTAACATCTGTACGATAATAAAGGCTGTATCCTAAGTTTCCTGTAAAAGTATTTTTAAGAAATATACCATATTGCTCTGGAAGAGACTTGTCCATTCCATAGTACTCTTTATATTTATCAATCTGTGCCTCTGAAAAATTAACACTTACACCCTCACTGCTAGTAGTAGAAGATAAAAAAGTAAAAGGGTCCCCAGGCATAAGCCTAGGGATGGTGAATATTATCGTAATAATAAACATAAAGGTTAAAAAATATTCTAAAAGTTTCTTATATATAATTTTTGTCATCTAATTCCTCATCCTATCTTCACCTACAGACTTAATTTCCAAAATCTGCACCTCGCAGGCTGTGCGAAAACTCATTTTTACAATTTTACTACCACAATATATTGTAGATAAAACTTATTTCAGGCAGTATATATTGTGATATGTAAAGGTTGATTTTTAACTTTCGCACAACCTGTCGGGGGTGCTTTTATTTTTTTTCAAGATAGGATAATTTGCTAAATGCTGTAAAGTGATCATACTTACACAACCATCCATCATATTTAGATTTCCTATATACGTCTTTACCCTCTGTATTATACAAAGGAATCATAGGTACCTCTTCTGCTATAACCTTTTGAAGCTTCATAATAATTTCTTTACGTTTATTCTGATCCTTCTCAGTTAATTCTTCCTGACAAAGTTTATTAATTTCATCATTAGAATATCCAGGTATGCCTCCAGTAGTTTGACCCACTGTTTGAGCCTTATAAATTACATATAAGTTTCTAAGTGTATCTGCATCAGCTCCCCAACCTCCATGTGAATTGATAATAAGTTCATAATTACCACTCTTAACTGCTGCATCTCTAGTTTTACTGTCCGTGCTCTTAACTGTGATATTAATTCCTATCTTTGCCATATTAATTTTTATTAATTCACCTATACGTAAATCTTCATTTGAATTTGCAATAAGTAGCTCAAAAGAATAAGTTTTACCCTTCAAAAGTTCTTTAGCTTTTTCAAGATTAAAATCGTATTGTTTTATATCTTTGTTATACCAAATATGATCTACAGGTAAATAAGCAGGACTTGCAGGAACTGCAGCTCCTCTTGCCACCTTATCAACTAGCTCCTTTTTATCTATATCATATGTAATGGCTTGTCTCAAATCTTTATCTTGAAGTTCTTCTCTTTTCTTCATATTTGGTATTAATCTGTATCCAAACCAAGGATGCACATTCAAGACTCCATACTTAGAATTGTTTTCATACTTAGATAATATATCTGGCGAAGGTGTAAAGTAGTCAATATCGCCTTTTTCAAAAGCCAAGGTTTCATCACTTACAGGAACATACTGTAATTCATCTACCGCTGGCTTTAAGCCCCAATAGTTTTTATTTGCCACATACTTATATGAACCTTGTTCTTTATTGTATTCCTTTAAAATATAAGGTCCACATCCTACCCAAGCATCTTTTCCTGAAAATTTATTTGGGTCAGTTACATTTTCCCATACATGTTTAGGAAGTATTCTTACAAGTCCAAGACTTTCCAAAGCAGTTGCAGTATATTTTTCTACAGTAATTTTGACTTTATTTCCTTCTAACACTTCTACATTTTTCACAAGATTTTTCCCATCAACTACTAAGCTATTTGATACAGGGGGATGTTTCATATAATACTCATAAGAAAATTTTACATCCTCTGCAGTCATATCCTTTCCATCCTGCCATTTCACATTTTTTCTAATATCAAAGGTAAATTCAGTACCATCCTCACTAATACTCCATTTTTCAGCTAGCCATGGAATTATCCCTTTGTCATCTTTCTCAATCAAACTATCAAATATCAATTCAACCTTAAAACCTCCAGGTCCTCTAGGATAGCAAAGGAATGGAGTAGGCTCACCATAATCTCCTCCTGCAAGCTTAAGTAAAGCTGCATGTTTGGGTCCTTCTTTCTTTTTAGAATCCTTATTATTATTATCTTTTCCACATCCTGATATTATTAACGTAAACAAAACCAGAATACTTATTATGCTAAATAATCTTGATTTAATTTTTTTCACTCTTATCCACCTCTTTAGTTCACTTTCCAATATATTTGTGCTATTTTACTTTTAATTGTTTCTATTACTACGCCATTCACAGCTTCCTTTTCAAGAAATTCGGAAACGTTTTCACAAATCTCTTCAGTTAATTTGCCATCTTGCTCAAATTGACCACAAAAATATTCATAAGCTTTTTGAATAGGTAGTACTTTATCCCAGGTTCTATCAATGTATTTTATATTTGGGTATATACCCATGTTCCATAAGATATTAAACATATAATACATTTTTGTATCATTTTCTTTTGGATTTTTTATACCCAAATATTCTTCTAACCTGTCCTTTAGCTTGTCTTCTCTTTCTAAGAATCCACTAACATAGCAGTAACCTTTACTACTGTCTAAAAGCTTAAAGAAATCTTCTGGATTCATTATACCTGGAGTCATTGAAGCAAAAGATAAATCAAATTTTTTATTCCATCCAAGTTTATTTAAATCAGTTTCCTGCCAAGATCCTTTATAAAAATTAACATTTTTTATACCCTTTTGTTCTGCATTTTTCTTTGCACAAAGTAACATATTACTTGAAATATCTACTGCTGTTACATTCCGTGCAATAGAGGCAAATTCTAAACTATACTTACCTGGTCCACAGCCTAAATCAAGTACTTCACTGTTAGTATCAATTACTCCCTCTTTTATAAACATATCAATTAAAGGCTCTGTCTCAGTACTCTGATTAAATTCTTCTGCTCTTAAATCCCAAAACTCTTCAGATTTTTTTAAATCCATTTTCTTCTTGTCCCATGCTTTGATAAATAAATCCTTATCCATATTAAAAACCTCTACTGTATTCTTTAAAACAATCTATGCATACTTTTTTACCATCATTTAAACGCATTTTGTGTTCAGGAGATGGTTCCCCGCATTCTTCACATACTACAGAAGTAAATAACCTTGCTTTTTCTGGAAGTATAAAATTAGTTTCCTTAATATTGAAAATTTCTTCTGCATTTCCAGTTAAAATAAATTTCTGCATTTCATCTCTGTTCTTTTCACCGATTAATGGTTTAAAAATAAGTCTTAAACTATTATCATTACCCCTGTTATAAAAACTAAAGGCCATTTTTCCTGTACCATTATAAATAAGATTACCTTTTCCAAAGGTACAACCCGAAAGCACCTGAACGGCGTCAACGCCACAAGCATCATTTTCAGTAACACATACTATTTCTTCATCCTCAGAAAAAGTCAAGCCAAGTTTTTCTTTAGCAACTTCAAATGCTCTGTAGCCTATCGCTAGTCCTGGACACTCATGTCCATGAAATTCAACACATTTTTCCCATAATTTTTGTTCCATAATAAAATTCCCCCTAAATTAATTATCGTCACTCTTTTTTTATCCTATTTTTCAAAAAAAAAAAGAAGGTAGAGTTTAACATCTCTACCTTCGTGGTAAATAAATAAAATATGTTTATTCTTCTTTTATTTTTAGTACTTGTAGTCCTCGTGACTAATTAAGATTATAGCATATGCTATATTATTGTCAAGTAAAATTTGTAAACTAAATACAATTCCTAATTTTTCTACTCCAACTTTCGAAACTACACCTTTTTTAATGGTGATGATGTTCTCCATGATGATTACAAACAACATTTTTATCTTTTAAAGTTCCATTAATGTATTCTTCAACAACTTTGTTATAGTCTCCAGAGGCTCCCTTTATTACTTGAAGCTTATTGTTCTGTAAGCCAACAATTGCTCCTTGACCTATCCCTCCAGTTATAACTACAGTCACTCCATGACTCACAAGTAAATCTGCTAAGCCTTGATGCTGATGTGCAAAATCAACTGCAGATATTTCTTCAGTATTTATTATCTTTCTATCTTCTAAGTTACAATAACAAAGCTTTTGCTCTTTCCGTAATGTTGATTGACTATGTTTCCTTCGTTTGGTAATGCTATTTTCATAATATCTAACCTCCACTTTTATTTTTAATTATCAATAATTTTAATTTTTCCCAACATCTGTGACATTGGGACTTAACTCATGTTTTATATTTATCATATGCTACTTACATTATAGTGATAATGCAGTTTATTGTCAAATGCCAATAACAAAAAATTAAAAATAGAAATTGCATGCTTATGGCAGGCTCCTGATTATCAATTTTTTATTTTGTTAAGTACTGCATGGTAATCTATTTCATTTTGCATAACTATAATATCATTTGGTCAATTGTCTGTCATTTCATCCAATTCCTACTTTTCTGTCAATTTATTCTTGACTTTAGTTTATCTGTTTAGTATTATAGCTATTATAATATTACAGTACATATATAATATAATGCAAACCTATAGAAATCAACAGACTAATCATTATGTTTATTATTTTTCATGTAAACACCATAATTTAATAAAATCTTTCAAATATGAATTTATAGAATGTTTTAGATTGGTATACATTTATAAATATGCAATATACTTTTTAGCTTATTCTAAATTAATAACAAGTAATTGATGTTACAAATCTTATAGCAACTAATATTTAGTTGAAATCATGTGCGTAAATTACTAACTTTCAATTATCTTATTATGTTGCATTAGTACTGTAAATCAAAAGCTTGGAGGTTTTTTTATGCTAATATCTTTAATAATTATTTTGATTATGACTTTAACCCTACCCTTTGCTATTAAAAAAGTAGAACATAATTTAGAGTTCTTTCTGTTTTTAATGGGACTATTATCTGTTATTGTAACAGGTTTAATCTCCATTGATTTGTTTAAGGAAATATTAGAAAATAGTTTCCTTTATATGATTACAGTAGCAGTTTTTGTGGCCGGAATCGCCTTTAAACTATTTAAAGACAAGTTTAAAGTTTTAATTTCCAAAATTCTAGAAAAAATATCTATAAATTTATTTGTATTTCTTATAATAGTAATTTTGGGCCTTATTTCCAGCGTAATTACAGCAATTGTAGCTTCACTAATTTTAGTTGAAATAATAGTTTTACTACCACTAGATAGACTTAAAAAGATTGAAATAACTATAACTTCTTGTTTTTCTATAGGGCTTGGAGCTACATTAACGCCTATAGGTGAACCTATTGCAACAATTGTAGTTTCTAAATTAGATGTAAGTTTCTTTTATATTTTTCAGCAACTGGCCATATATATCGTTCCGGGCATAGTAATACTTGGTTTAATTGGTGTTTGGTTTGTTGAAGACAAAAGCATCAAAAATATTTTTTCTTCAAAAAATGATAGTTTTATTGATAAAGAATTAAATGAATATTTTGGAGCAGATAACTTTGAAATTGACGAGGATACTATAGGTGGTATATGCCATAGAACCTTTAAAATTTTTGTTTTTGTTATTGCACTAGAGCTACTAGGTTCAGGCTTTAAACCAATAATAGATGATTATGTAATTAAAATAGATAGCCATTTTTTATTTTGGGGTAATATGATCTCAGCTGTATTAGATAATGCAACTTTAGCCGCTGCTGAGATAAGTCCTAAGATGTCTGGAACACAAATTAATGCAGTACTTATGGGTTTGTTAATAAGCGGAGGCATGTTAGTACCTGGAAACATACCAAACATCGTTTCAGCTAGCAAATTGAAAATAAAGAGTAGCGAATGGGCACGAATCGGAGTTCCTTTAGGCCTAGTAATGTTAAGTGGATATTTTTTAGTTTTATATGTCATATAAAGAATTTGCTTTTTTAAAACAAGTGGAATTACACTTATGTATTAATTCCACTTGTTTCATTTTAATCATAAACAAAAATCTTTATGAAGCAAAGATTACTAATTTTTAAGTTTAAAAGAAGAATCTGTTACTTTAAATTTTCCTTTTAACCCTGGTGTTATATAAACTTCCTTGTTTTTAGTTATAAAAATTCCTTCAACATCATTTATGGTTTTTAAGAACTTTAAACCATCCTCTAATCCCATTGTAAAAACTGAAGTTGACAGAGCATCACCATCTACAGATTTCTTACTTATTATCGAAATACCAGCTATGGAATTTTCATAAGGATACCCTGTAGAAGAGTCTAATATATGATGATAATGCTTACCATCCTTTTCAAAATATCTTTCATAGATACCTGAAGTAACAATAGATTCATCACTAACCTCTATTGTTCCTACACTCTCACCTCTTTGCGAGAACGGATTTTGAACTCCAATTCTCCACTTGTTACCATTTGGATTTTTATCCATAACAAAGATATTTCCACCAAGGTTTATTATTGCATGTGTGATTCCATTTGCTTTAAGTACCTTTGCTACTTCATCTGCTGTATAGCCCTTTGCAATAGCGCCAAGATCTAGAATCATATTTTTATCTTTTAGCATAATACTTTTATTTTCTTCATCTAAAACTATATTTTTATAGTTGATAAGCTTTTTAACACCTTCAAGTTCTAAAGAAGATGGTACCTTTGCATTATCTGTTCCTATTCCCCATAGCTTAACCAATGGGCCAATAGTAATATCAAATTTACCCTCTGATAGCTCAGAATAGTACAGACCTTTTTTTATTACAGTATATGTATCTAATGAAACCTTTACTGGCTTTTCACCAGCTGCAGCATTAATACTATCTACCTCGCTACCACTTTTATTTATGGTCATTTCATTTTCAATTTCCTTAATCCTATCAAAAGCTTTATTCATAGCTTTTGAATGATCCTTATCATAAATTTTTATACTGCACAGCGTGCCCATCATAAACTCAGTTTTAAAAACAGGTGCTTGATTTTTTTTCGAACAACCAGGCATGGTTATTAGTGTAATAATAATCAATATAATAGATAGCTTTTTATAATTCATTTTTATCCTCCGATTTTTTAAATTAAAATATTCTTCAATAATAGCATAAATATATTTCTTTTATACAAGCAAAATTAAGTAGTAAAAATAAAACACTTTATAGTAAAGGAGCAGAAAGAAACATGAAAAAATGGGATGTAATAATAATAATTTCTTTAATAATAATATCGTTTATCCCTGAAACTGTGCTATTTATCACAACTTATAATAAATATCAAAATTATTATGTCCAGGTATACTCTGATGGAAAATTATATAAAGAATTGCCTCTAAAGAAAACTTCTGATAAAACTGTATTTACAGTTAAAAACGATTTAGGGACTAATATAATTGAAATAAATAAAGGTAAGGTCAAAATAATTGACGCAGATTGTCATGATAAAGTATGTGTAAAATCTCATACTATAAGCAAGCCTGGTGAAGGTATCATTTGCTTACCTCATAAATTAGTAGTAAAAATAACAGGTAAAGGAAAACAGGAAACAGATGATGTCTCCTTTTAAGGTGATTTAGATGAAAAAAACTAATAAAATGGTGTTTATATCTTTACTAGTGGCACAAGCGTTAGTGCTACAAATATTTGAATCTATGATGCCAGTTCCCTTTATTACTCCAGGCTCAAAACTTGGACTAGCTAATATTGTTACTGTTATTGCTATATATTCCTTAAGTGCCAGTGAGACTTTACTAATTATTTTTCTTAGATTATTACTAGCAACTATGTTTTACGGTAATCTATCAAGTCTACTTTATAGCATGTCAGGAGCTATGCTTAGCTATATAGCAATGTATCTTGTAAAAATACTAGGAAGAAACAATGTAACTGTTATAGGTGTAAGTGCTACAGGGGCAGTTTTTCACAATATAGGTCAAATTACAATGGCTGCATTAATGATTCAGAGCATAAACATAACCTTATACCTTCCTATCCTAACAATCTCCGGAATTGGCACTGGCATTTTTGTTGGCATTACAGCTAAATATATTTTAAGTCATTTAGATAAAATAAATAAAAATAGTCTTTATTAGTTAGTTTCTAATAAAGACTATTTATTTTTTATCTTTATACTAATTTATCGTGGGACACATTAATTTTATATGAAGAATTGATTTTGTAGGACATTTTTCAACGCAGATATCACATTGTGTGCATTTCTCATAATCTATAACAGGTAAGCTGTTTTCTAATTTAATAGCACCTGATGGACAATTCCTTTCGCAGGAACCACAAGCAATACAACCAACTGAGCACTGGCTCTTAACGTCTAAAACTCCCTTTAATTTAGAGGTACACGTTACCCTGACACGGCTATCTATAGGAGTAAGTTCAATCACAAGCTTTGGACATGTTTTTACGCATAATCCGCAGCCAGTACATTTAATTTCATCAATCACTGCAACTCCGTTTATAATGTGTATACAATCAAAAGGACAAGCCTCAACACAGCTTCCAAGTCCAAGACAGCCATACATACATCCCTTTGGGCCCCCACCAGGAAGTCCTGCAACAGCATGACAGTCCATTGGTCCTGTATAATTATATTTTTGCTTAGCATTACTACTGGTTCCTTGGCATTTAACATATGCCTTTTTAGGCACACTTCCTTCAATTGCTACTCCCATTATTTCACCTATCATTGTAGCTACAGCTCCTCCGCCTACAGCGCATAAATTTAATTCAGCACCCTCTTCCACTATTGCTGTTGCATAGTCTTCGCAGCCTATGAAACCACAAGCTCCGCAATTTGCGCTAGGTAATGTATCTCTAATAACTGGTATCTTAGGATTTTCTTCTACATGTAGTCTTTTAGAAGCGTAACCTAAAAGAAGTCCAAAAATAAGACCAAGTCCACCTAAGCTAAGTATAGCAAATAATATAGATTCCATAAAATAACCTCCTAGAACTCTCTATTGTGTTAACCCTTTAAAGCCTAAAAATGCGATTGACATAAGGCCAGCTGTAATCAATGATATAGGTAATCCTCTTATCGCCTGTGGCAAATGCTCATTCTCTTCAATTTTCACTCGTATACCCGCAAGAAGCACTATTGCAAGCATATAGCCAAGTCCAGAACTAAAACCAAAAACTAGATTATTTATTAAGCTATAATCCTCTTGCATACCAATAATTACTGCTCCAAGAATTGCACAGTTTGTAGTAATTAATGGCAAGAAAATCCCCAATGCCTTGTAAAGAGATGGATTTTTCTTTTTTATTATCATTTCTACAAATTGAACCAATGCAGCAATAACTAATATAAAAGCTATCGTATATAAATAAGTTATATTTAAGGGTACAAGAATTAATCTATATACTAAGAAGGACATTAAAGAAGATAATGTCATAACAAATGTAACCGCAATACCCATTCTAATTGCAGTGTCAATTTTTTTAGAAACCCCTAAAAATGAGCAAATACCAAGAAAACGAGATAAAACAAAATTATTAATAAACAAAGCAGAAATAAATATCGTAAATATTCCCATTAATTAATCATCCTTTCTGTAATAGAATTATTCTTTATTGCTTGCCGATGAGCAAACAGAGCAATTTTCACAACTTACACAACCACCAAAGTTTGAAATTCTATCATTTGGTTTATTGTGTTTAATCTTAAAATGATTAATTAATGCCATTAAAATTCCAAGAGTAAAGAATGCTCCTGGTGCTAAAACCATAATTGTAGCCGGTTTAAAAGAGTTAGGCATAATTTGCATACCTAGAATCTGTCCAGTACCTAAAAGTTCTCGAAAAACGCCTATAAGTGCTAACGCACAGGTAAAGCCTAGACCCTGTCCTAAACCATCAAAAACAGAGGCATAAGGCGGATTTTTAGAAGCATACGACTCTGCTCTTCCAAGAATTACGCAATTTACAACAATTAAAGGTATAAAGATTCCAAGGGATTTGTATAAATCAGGTAAAAAACCTTCCATTAAAAATTGAAGTAAAGTAACAAATCCGGCAATAATAACAATAAAAGCAGGAATACGAATTTTTTCAGGAATAATTTTTCTGAATAAAGATATAACAAAATTGGAACCAATCAGTACTACTGTGCTAGCAAGCCCCATTCCAATAGCGTTTTCTGTGCTAGTGGTTACCGCTAAAGTAGGACACATGGCGAGTACCTGAACAAATGTTACATTTTCAGAAATAATTCCATTTTTTAATCGTTCCAAAATTACACTCATTATTTTATGCCTCCTTTCAGCTGAGCTTTGTATACATTAATAGCTTCATTAACTCCAAGTGTTACTGCCTTAGAGGTTATTGTAGCACCAGTTAATGCCTGAATTTCATTGGAATTTGAAGGAGAAGTCTTCACTACATTAATTGCAGGTTCTAAAGCCTTTCCTTTGTATTGACTAGTGAAAGATTTTTTCACAGAATTTGCACCTAGTCCTGGAGTTTCGCTTTGTGAAAGTATTTTAATTCCTTCTACCTTCCCTTCAATACTAATTCCAACCATAAGTTCTACAGGTCCAGCATAGCCTTTTGGCGCAACTTTAATTGCATATCCAACAACTTCTGTACCCTTTAACCCTTCATTTATTTCTTCTGTAATATCACTTTTTATTGATATATTTACTTTCTTAAAACTATCTGCCATAGGAAGAGTTTCTATCATTGCATTCTCATTTGTTTTATTCAATTGTTTCTTAATCGGCTCTTTAGTAATTTCATGTGCACCCCCCAAAATTAAGCCATTAATTGCAGTGATAAAAAATAGAATTAAACCTAATTTTAGAATTTCATTTTTTTTCATTTTTTTACCTCCCCAAAGAGTCTTCTAGGAGCATATTTGTCAATTATAGGTACAAATAAATTCATCAAAATAATTGAATATGAAACCCCTTCAGGATACCCACCCCAAATACGAATTACCGAAGTTATGAAACCACAACCAATACCAAAAATTATTTTCCCGGTTCCAGTAATGGGCGAGGTTGAATAATCTGTAGCCATAAAAATAGCACCAAGCATAAGACCGCCACTAAATATTTCATAAACTGGTGAGCATCCTCTACCTGCTAATGTCATTATTAAAAACGTAGTTCCTATAAAACTTACAGGTATTCTCCAGCTTATTATTTTTCTATACATTAGGTAGGCACCACCTAAAAGCAATGCTAATACTGATGTTTCACCAATACATCCACCTACATTTCCTATAAACACATTAAATAATGAAGGCAAATCAGTTTGTCCATCCTTTAGCAGTGCAAGTGGAGTTGCCGAAGTAACTCCATCAAGCGTCCATTTTGTCATTTCAACCGGCCAGGAAGCGAGCAAAAATGCTCTTGCAGCTAAAGCTGGATTCATAAAGTTTTGACCAATACCACCAAAAAATTGTTTTACTATTATTATTGCAAAGAATCCACCCACTACTGGCATCCATAAAGGAACTGAGGGTGGAAGATTGAAAGCAAGTAATAATCCAGTAACAACCGCACTTAAATCTGTAATTGTAACTTTACGTTTAAATATTTTTTCCCAAAGAACTTCTGCAAAAACACAGGAAAGAATTGAGACTAAAATTACTAAAGCTGCCTTAGTTTTAAAAAAATAAATCCCTGCGAAAGTTGCGGGAAGAAGAGCTATAATTACATCTCTCATTATAGTTTGTGTAGTATCCTTTGCCTTAACGTGTGGAGAAGAAGATACGGTATACATCGAGTTCTCATTCATTTTGTTCACCTCTACTTAAGTTTTCTTTTTGTATCGCAGTACATTTCTTTTGCCGATTCTAATTCTTTGAACTAATTGACGAGAGGCTGGGCAAATAAAAGAACAGCTTCCACAATCAATACAATTCATTCCATGATACTCATAAAAATTTTCATATCTGTCCACAGCAGAGTTTGCTGCTAGTTTTGTAGGGATTAAGCCCATTGGACAAACTTCAACGCAACGTCCGCAATTGATACAATTTGACTCCTCCGGTAGAATAGCTGTTTTTTTCGTTAAGCAAAGAATACCCGAAGTTCCTTTTATAACAGGCATGTCTATAGTATGCGCCGCTATTCCCATCATAGGTCCACCAGAAATAACCTTTAAGGGTTCTTCTACAAATCCACCTGCTGCTTCAATTAGTTCACGATAGGATGTACCTATTTTAACTCTGAAATTTTTAGGTTCTTTAATAGCATCACCAGTTACTGTAACTACTCTAGACGTTAGTGGTTTCCCATTGACAACTGCATTATAAATTTCATAAAGCGTGTCCACATTTTGTACAACGCAACCAACAGCAGCAGGTAAACTGCCCGAGAGCACTTCGCGTTTTGTAATAGAATAAATCAGTTGTTTTTCTGCTCCTTGTGGGAATTTTGATTTCAAAGGAACTATTTGAATATCAGAATAATTCTTTGAGGCTTCTTCCATTTTCTTTATTGCATTCATTTTATTATCCTCTATGCCTATAAAGGCTTTTGCTTCTGGAAAAAGTTTTAAAACAATTTTTAGTCCTTCAATTATCTCAGCTGATTTTTCTAGCATCATTCTGTGATCACAAGTTAAATAAGGTTCACATTCAGCACCATTAATAATAATGCGGTCTATTTTCATATCAGGAGAAGGAGAAAGTTTTATATGCGTTGGAAAGGTTGCGCCTCCCATACCAACAATTCCAGCTTCCTTAATTGTTTTTATTATTTCTTCTCTCGATAAATCTGTATAATCAGACTGCACTTTTTTAGATTCTACCTCCTCATATTTATTATCATTTTCTACAATAATGGACATTACTTTAAAGCCATTTGGATGGTACATATTCATAACATTTTTTACAGTCCCTGATACGCTACTATGAATTGCAGCAGATACAAAACCTTTAGATTCGCCGATTCTTTGCCCTACGAGTACATGGTCACCCTTTTTCACCAAAGAATCACAAGGAGCACCAATATGCTGATTTAGTGGGTAAACCAAGTCTCCTTTTGGCAATAATTCTTCTATTGGTTTATTTTCAGTAGATTTTTTTTCATCTTTGGGATGAATCCCTCTTTTAAACGTTAATAACTTCATATAACACCTTTCTTTCTATACGAAAACAATTATTATTTTTCAAAGACATTTGATTTTGAATAATTTCCATTTGCATTATTCATTTATTTGCAATAGTTACCAATAAAAAGTGCTTTTTGAGCGAAAAAAAAAGAGCCTTGCATAAATTAAAATGAAACTTTTGTTTTTTCATAATTGGTTGAATTTTGTGAATCTTTCATGTATTCTATTATATACAAATAATTTCTATTGTAAAGACCTTTTAACGGAAAATAATAATCTATTTTTTAACACACTAATTTGGGTATTTATTAAAATTTATGCAAGTTGCATTTTAATTTAAATCAAAAAGAATCCCCACATATTGTTTTGTGGCGATTCTTTTACTTTGAAAAACATTATTAACTTAATTACTTTTGTGCATTCCCTGGCCAGTTCCATTTCCCTTATGTTGCATTGAACCCATGCCATTTCCACTTCCCTGTCCAAAGCCTGCTCCGTTTTCTTTGCCTACTCCTTTACTTCCAGTTCCATCACAATTTGCTTGATTTGTCTTTATGGTATTGTAAATTTCATCAGCCTTTTCCTGAGTCAAGGTTCCATTCTTAACTTTTTCATCAAGTAAAGCCTTTTTCTGTTCAAGAGTCTGAGCTTTAAATTCATCAAGTTTTCCTGCTTCTTTTGCAATTGTACCGTAGGTTTTCCCTGCTGCTCTTTCTTTTGTAACTTCTTCAACTGTCTTTCCTGTTAATTTAGCTGCAATATCTGCGGGTGTTGTTCCTGTAGTTGCTGCAAAAACAGTTCCTCCTGCACTAAGTACTCCTATAACCATAGCAGATGCAACAATTTTCTTAATATTTTTCATATAATACACGCTCCTCATATTTATTTTGATTTAGTTTATATCTTTATTATAAGGAGCAATTGTGATAGAAGTATGATGAAATGCGGAAACATTTGTGAAAGCTATTTTTCAAGTTGAAACCAAAACTTCGTTCCAATTCCAATTGTGCTCTCCACACCATATTTGAACTTATGGGAATCTAGAATAGTTTTTACAATAGTTAATCCAAGTCCTGTACCGTTAGATTTTCTACCTTCAACTTTTTCTGTTTTATAAAATCTATCCCATATATGTTCCAAATTTTCTTCTGAAATTCCTGTGCCTGTATCCTCAACTTCTATCCTTATACATTTTTCAGTTTCCACTTGCCGTATAATTATATAACCAGAACTTTCAGTATGATTAAAGGCGTTATTTAAAAGATTATATACTACCTGTTCTATCCTTGTTTCATCTGCTAAAACAATTTTATCTTCATAATGCTGCATATTTATTTCTATACCAGTTTTCTCACTTAAAATCTCGAAATTTTTAACAACTCTTTCTAGTAACTCGCTAATATTAAAATTAGTTTTATTTAAATTAGCATACCCTGCTTGGATTTGAGATAAGTTCAAAATATCATCAACGATTTTACCAAGCCTTTCTGCTTCATCAATAATGATTTCTAGCTGTTTTTCACGCTTTTCAGCTACATTTCCTGTTACATCTTTAATAGTTTCAGCATATCCCTGAATTAAACTTAAAGGTGTTCTTAATTCATGAGATACATTAGCTATTATATCTTTTCGTAGCTGCTCAGTTTTAGAAAGTTCTTCTCCCATATAATTAATAGTTGAAGCCAGTTGTCCAATTTCATCTCTACTCTTAGATTCAACCTTCACAGAAAAATTACCTGATGCCATTTCTTCTGAAGCTTTTGTAATTTGTAGTATTGGTCTACTAAAGCTTTTAGCTAAGAAATATGCAAATATAATTGTGACAAATAGAAGAATTACCGTTACATAAAGAAGTTGTACTTTCAAAACTGAAGCTGTATCCTTTACCGGAGCAAGGGGCAAATTTATTAGTAAACCACCTTTAAGCTGGCTGTTTCCTTTGGCAGGCAATCCAATAATCACAAATTTAGTATTAAATTTTGGATGAGTTAAATATACGGTTGTTTCCTTTTCTGCAAGAAGGTTTTTAATTGCATCGTTTTTTGAACTATTCATCATCTTGGGCATTTGAGCGTTATTTTCACTTGATCCTGCAGAATAAACAGTTTCTCCATATGAATCCACTAATTCAACATTAGCATTAATCTTATTAGCTAAACCATCTAAAAGACTCTCTGAATCTTTATTTCCATCCTCTATTTGCTTAATAACAGAATATCCTTTGCTTTTCGCCTCAGAAATCTTAATTTTTGTGTAGAAGTTTTCTAAAAACATAATCTGAAAAATCCATAGCATAATTATCATGACAACAACAAGAGCTATCATTCCTGCCCAAAGTTTAAGTGCTATGCTTTTCATTTTTTTCACCTACCTCAAATTTATATCCAGTTCCCCAAACTGTAACAATAAACTTTCTATATTCTTTTATACTTTCTCTCAGCATTTTTACATGTGTGTCTACAGTTCTATCATCTCCAATAAAATCATAACCCCACACTTCATTTAGTAGCTGATCCCTTGAAAATACCTTGTTAGGATTATTAACAAAAAAGCTAAGCAAACTGTATTCTTTAGGGGTAAGTATAACTAGCTTATTATCCACATAGATATTATGAGAATCAAATTCTATAACAAGTCCTTGGAACTTAAATACATTTTCTTTTATTTTATCTATGCCAATAGATGTATTTCTTCTTATTATGGCTTTCATACGTGCAAGTAACTCCTTTGGACTAAAGGGTTTAATCATATAGTCATCAACCCCTAATTCAAAACCAAAAAGCTTGTCGTACTCCTCACCTCGTGCTGTAAGCATGATAACAGGAACATTAGATGCCTTTCGTATTTCCCTGCACACACTCCAACCATCCATTCTCGGCATCATAACATCTAATATAATCAATGAATATTTATTTTGTCTAAATAATTCTAAAGCTATTAATCCATCTGCTGCTTCATCAATATCATATCCTTCTGGGCTAGAATACTCCTTTATCATATCCCTTATAAGTTCTTCATCATCAACTAGGAGTATCTTCACATTATCCATATAAATACCACCTCGTTTTTTTAATTTTCCCTTAGTAAATTAGTTATTATATACTTTCAACTATACTATATATTTATCTTAACAAAAACAATTTATTATAACAAAAGTATTGAAAATCTAGCATACTCTAAACAAAAAACTTTAGAATATGTAGTACTTTAATACCGACTTAAAATGCAACCTGTAAATATAATTCTTACGCCATTCATCCCAAAGTAACCTGCTAATATCACCTCAACTCCCCTTCTCCCATCCTAAAAGTTTCTTCTCTAGAACATCATAATCATAATTTCTCTGATTATAATTATTAAAGCTGTCTTTAGCATTATCTTTGCCTAATTTATTATCGTAGTTCCCTTTAAGGATTTTCATCATATTTCCCTCAGAAATTATCCAATCAAAGCTGCAGCATTTCCATTTCTCATTTCTTCCTGAAAGGAAATCACTATTCTGTGCTTTTTTAAACACTTTAGTAAACACTTCAATATTTTCAAACATGCTAAAGCTCTTATTAACTAAATCTTTTCTAGTTTCATCCACAGATGTTATTCTAGGCAATGATGTACAGATTCTATTAAAGTTGTCCACAATCTGTTGATAAGTAGAGAGTGGATTCCCTTGCGCCTTATTCTCTTCTCTCTCTTTATCTATATCTAATTCTTTATTTATATCTTTATCTAGTTCTATATCTAGTTCTCTCTCTTCTTCTATAATAGAAGGGTCACGCGTGACATCACCGTGACTGTCACGTGACATATCTTTTTCTACAATAATTTCAGAATTAGAAGGTGCTTCAATTAATTTTTCCCTTTCTCTTTGTTTTTGCTTTCTAACTCTTGCTTGTTCCTTCTCTTTAATCTTATCGAGCCCATCTAAACTCTGATACTTAGCCCAGTTTATTAGTTCTATCCCTTTCTCATTAATCTCTATCATATTCAAATTTTGAAATGTTTGTAGTGCTAATTTAATGACATTTACCGACTTCTTAAATTTATAAGATAGAGCTTCTTCAGTGTAAGGAATGTTCTCTGTAAGATAAATATATCCATTGGCATTACACTTACCTGCCATAGTAAGTAGCCTAACCCAAATCACAAGTAATGAATCACCTTCAGGAAGGCTTTGAATAAAATCTATTTTTTCATCATCAAACATATCTGTTGAAAGCTTAATCCACTTTACATCCGCCATTTTCTTCTCTACCTCCACTAATTTTCTCAACTGGAATCAATAAATTTTCACCTGCATTTATTTCTCTAGAAATAGAATTCACAAATTGTATTTCCGCAATAAAGCTACTCAATTTCATATGCTCAGGTTTAAACCTTTCAGCAATTTCTGAAAGTGTATCGCCATATTTAACCTCATAGGTATTATATTTAATAATTTCATATTTGGGAAAGCTTCTAAGATTATGATCTTGAAAAATAGGTATGATTAATAGCATGGCAATTAGGATTATACTCAACACTTTATTGTTTATAATCCTTGCCATGAAGATTTTCAATTTTGTATTCATTTATCCATCCACCTTTGTGGAATAATTTTACCTATAACTAAGCTACTTCATTTTCTATTTTTTCAATTACTAATTTTTTATCCTTACTTACAATTAAATTAATAATTTGCGAATCGCACTCCAAAATTTCATTTATACTTTCCCTATTATCAATAAATATTGGAACTGAAATTTTATAGTACTTGCTTAAGGTGTTTATAATATCAATACCCGCATTTATCTGGTCTGCCTTATTTGCATTGCTGAATGGAATTCCATTGATTAAAATCTCACAATAATCCTCTACTTCACCATTAAGAAGTGTATTAAATAGCTTAAATCTTACAAATTCAAACTTGCTATTCACTTCTAATTCCAGAAGTTCAGCTTTGCTTTTTATATACATTTCACAAAGCTTTTCTTGTTCTTCTAGCTCTAGCATTTTTCCATTAAGATTCTTACTTTCAGCCAATAATTCATTTATCTTGACTTGGATTCTAATATTTTGTTCTTTAGATTCTAAACTATTATTAATTTCCTCAAGTTCTCTTTGCAATTCTTCCTTCTTAGCATTTAAAGACTGCTGATTTTCGTTATCCTCACTTGAATCCTGGGTTAGCCTTAAATTATCAAGTTTTTCTTCTACACAGGTTATAGTTCCAAGCAGTGCTCGTTTTCTAAAGACACAATCATCAAAATCTAATTCATCATTTAACGAATCCTTAAGCTCACTAATTCTAGAAAGAATGAATTTATTATTTTCATTCAACCCTTTCTTACTATCAAAAATAACTTTATTAATAGATTCAATATCATTACCACCTAGAAGTTTAGTAAGTGGCTCCAAAGAAGGATTATAGTTTATTACTTTTTCTGTAGTAATTTCATCTATAATATCTAGAATTATTTTTCTTTGATATTCCCGCTTCATATTTGTACTAAAATAAAGGGGATCGCTGATTAACTTAAAAATCTGTTCATCAATTATGTGGTTTATTTTCTCTTTGTATTCTAAAGCGCTCAATTGAATCTGATCTATAAAGTGTAGTATTTCAGTACCATTAAGCTCTGAATAGTTTCCTTCACATTTTTTTACCCACTTTTCTCTAAAAATCTTTTTTAGTTCCATAACCTTTCCATCCACCTCTAAAACACCCATAACCTGTGTTTCCAGCATATGAACTAGGTTATTTGCTTCATCCAAGGGTTGTACTTCAAAATTATTTCTATCCTTACTGTCCTTATCAAAAAGAAGCCATGTAAATCCATCAAAGATTGTAGTTTTCCCCAATTTGTTTTCTCCATAAATATTAGTTATATTTGATAAGTCTATATCAAGATTTTTTATACCTTTAAAGTTTAAAAGTACTAACCTTCTTAATTTTATTACACTCACTTTATAGCCCTCCAGTTTGTTTATTTTGGTTTCCAATCAGTATAAAATATTAATTTTCCTGTCATTTAAGCTACATGATTTTTAATGGCCATCTCTTTTACTATTGCTGTATATATCTCAATAAGTTTTTTATCATCTGCTATAACATCTAAATAGTTAAGTTTTTCTGCTTTACTTTTGGGCGTACCTTCTCTTATAAGCCTTCTGATTTTATTCTCCAGTCTAGTTTTAAGATCACATTTAGCCCTAGCTTCTAAGGCTTTATAAATAGCTTCTTTTGGTAAGTTGTAACTTTTTAATTTATTACAAATCTTAGCCACTAGCTTATTGGTTTGTTCCCTCCAGTCATCCTGCGGACTAATTACTATTACTTCTCTCATTTCCTGGACAGCTTCTTCTACTGCTGAAGATTGATCCTTTGCTTCTTGTAGTTGTAATCTCATAGCCTTCATATTTTGAGCCTGCATTATTATTAGATCTTCTATAGACTGAGTTTGGGCTATTTCCTTGTATTTCTTTTCTACTGAAATGAAATACCTTCTTGCCTCTGAACCCTTTGCATTGTTTTGTACCATGGATAATTCTTTTGCAGTATCTAGTTTCAAGAAATACTTTGTGGTAATTTTAAACCCGCCATTCGCAACATCTCTTTTTTCAGAAGTTGTAATAAAGTCATCATTTTGAACAAATCCATATTTTTCTATTCTATCTTTTATCCAATCTGAAAATTTTGTTCCAACCTCCAAAAACGAATGTAATTCTCTCCCATCAACTAGCTGCTCATTTTCTCCTTCATAAACTGGTATTAATTCATTTACCAAAATTTTATAATTGCTCATGGCTTGTCCTTCTTAATCTTGTTATTTCACCGTTAACTATCTCTATTTTTATTTGCATCATAATCACTCCTAATAATGTAATTTGTAGTTTTAATATAACTCACAAAGATTTTGCAAACTTATTTGCTGTTTCTAGTCTCACACCTTTTCTCTTTCACTTTGATATTTCAAATCTAGTTGCTTGTCCTCATTTTGTTGTTTTAGCAATTCTGTACATTGTCATATCTTTACTCTCCAGTAGATCTTTAAATGTCAGTTTCCTCACCACTTCATTTCTGTTTTCAGAATATTGTATTAATTATATTTCCGTAATCATTAATAATCAAAGCTTAATATTCACTATATTCTACCGTTTGCGTAAAATACCTTATAATTCCTTTTATTCCCGCATTATTATGTTGTAATTATACAATTTATGGGAATTATTTTGTTAATAATTCCGTTCACAGAAAATTTTATATTATACCTCATTGGAATTTTAAAAAACATGCTATAATAATTCTATAAATGGAAATATTATCAATATTGTTTTTAAATAATAGGAGGTTTGTAAAATGAGTGTTTCTATTCTGGGATTAAACATTAAAAAAATTCGTACAGAAAAAGGAATAAGTGCTTTTAAGCTTTCAAAATTAGCTCATATTGGAGCTTCTACAGTAAGTGAAATAGAAAGTGGTAAAAGGTTCAGCTTAAACTCTAATACTATAGAAAAAATAGCTGGTGCCCTTGATGTAACTATAGATGCCTTAATGACTCCAGAAGAAAATACGGAATACATAGTTAAAGATTTAGAACAAACAATGGCTACTATACTATCAATCAAAGATTTAATGCTAGATGGTACAGAAATTACGCATATCGAAAAAGAACAAATAAAGAGAAACCTAGCCTTAACTTTACAATCTATTAGAAATCAAAGAGATATAACAAGAAACATACAAATTTCAGGCAGAATTAATCGCTACAAAAAATAATTTATTAATTTCCACCAATTTTTCTTAAAACTCCATATCCACTTTCTGTTTCTATTGATTTAACATTTTCCATGGCTCTTTTTTTTAAAAAGGCCTCACACTGTTCTATATCAAAAATATACTTAGCACCACACCTTAATACAGGTATTTCTCCATTCTTAGCCATGATTCTTAATCTATGCGGTGTTATTCCTAGTGCCGCTGCAGTAGGTTTTAATAATGCTCTTGTCCCCATTTTCTATTCCCCCCAATTTAATTAATTTAAAACCAATAACCCTAATCCGCACAAAAAAATAATTCTTCTATTGGAGCTTCAAGTATTTCGGATATCTTTTTCATTAAATCAACACTTATATTTTTTGCTGTACCTCTTTCTATACAACTTAAATACACTCTAGAAATACCTAGCATTTTTGCGAACTCAATACATGTATATTCCTTTTCAACTCTTTTAACTTTGACTAATAATCCTTGGCGCACATTATCACCTCCAATCTAATGCCTAATTTAATTTGTCATTCAGCATAATTTTATACTATCATGCATATTTTTAGTTGTCAATATTTTGAAATAATATTATTTTGACAACTCACATTATGCATGTTACTATGTTCTTGAGGTGATTAAATGAACATAGGTGAAAAAATTAAGGAAAACAGAGAAAAATTAGGGATTAGTCAAAGAGAGCTTGGCCGAAGAATAGAAATGTCTGGACAGCTGATTTCAAAAATTGAAAGCGGTATGGCCACTCCTTCAATTGATACAATCAATAAAATAGCAACCTTATTTGATGTACAAGTTTCCTCTTTTTTAGAGGATAATAATAACGAATCATTTTCATACCGACTAATATGTGATATAGAAAAAGCTTGCATCGCTAAATCTAAAGATTCAATACCTCATGATATATTTCAAGTTCTATCTGATAAATTAGAAATAAATTATCAGGACTTTGACGATTTTAAAATTAAAAAAGCAATTTACATTAAGGATAGTAACGGTTCATTTATTTATGACCAAGTTATCAATGATACCTTTGATAAAACAAAGGACCTTCCTATTAGCCATATAAGAAAATTACTAGCTTATTATAGCGAGCTAGATAATTTTAATTTTCGAAAATTATGTCTAAACATTTTTTACGATAATATTGCTGTTGAAGCTGAAATAAAGAAAGTAATTAGCGAATTTCTTAGAAGTACTAACAATGAACTAAATAAAGAGATTGGACATTTTAGTGAATTTTTATCAGATAATCAAAATAGCGAACATAAGAATCACAATAATAGCCAATACTATAGATACCTAGAATTAAAAATTATAGAATTAGCTGCCAAATCAAATATTCATATAGATACGGAAACAACTAATGAAATTATTAAAAATATTGATTCCTTAATGGAATTTGAGTTGTATAAATTAAAAGCTAAAGCAGCTAGTTCAAGTGAAAGTAACTAAATCTTGTTTTTTTGCATTATTAATTTGCATAATAACCAGGAGGTGCGCTGATGTCAGCTATAGAAAAACGTGGTGAAAGCTCTTACAGATTAACTGTATCATGTGGATATGATACAGAAGGTAAACAGATAGTTAAACGTAAGAATATTGATTTATCAGTTATTCCTATTAAGAAAAGGGAAGCAGAAGCTAAAAAACAATTTATATTATTCAAGGAAGAAGTAAGCAGCGGCATATTTTTAGACGCTGGTAAAGTATCCTTTGAAACATTTATTAATAAGTGGATAAAGGATTATGCTGAGCCAAATCTTGCTCCCAAAACACTGCACCGTTATAAAGAAATATTAAATTCACGTGTTATTCCATCCCTAGGACATATTAAATTAAATAAGCTTCAACCAACACACCTTAATGAGTTTTATAATAATCTTCGTGAGAATGGTATTCGCTGTGATTACAAATATACCTCGAAAGAAAATATTATAGAAATTCTTTCAAAAAACAATATTTCTATTGATGATCCTCTAATAAAAGAAATTATACCCTCACGTTCCATAATTAAAATAAAACGTCATGAAAATATCATTCCCTCTACAGCTAAAAAGCTCAGTGAAATAACTGGAATTAAGGTTAGTGAATTATTTGATATCGTTGAGAAAACAAATAATACCTTGTCAGATACAACAATACTTCATCACCATAGATTAATTTCTACTATACTAAATTGTGCTGTTCAGTGGGGCTTTATAATCAATAATCCTGCATCCCGTGTAAAGGCTCCCAAGGTAGTAAAAAAAGAAGCACGTCATTTTGATAGCGACCAAATAGACTATATATTTCAATTGCTTGAAGATGAACCAATTAAATATAAAGCCATGATTTATTTGTCATTGTACGGTGGCATGCGCTTAGGTGAATTAGCAGGTCTTGAATGGTCTGACTTAGATATGGATAACAATATTTTAAAAATACAACAAGCTTCTCAATATGTATCCGGCGAAGGGGTATTCACTAAAGAAACCAAAAATGAAAGTAGTAATAGAGTTATATCACTATCAAATGCCGCAATTAAAGTTCTCCGAGAATATAAGCTATGGCAGAATGGAGAAAAATCAACGCTAGATAACTTATGGGATGATAAATGTACTAGAATCTTTACAACACGTTCAGGCTCTCCAATATTCCCAACTACCCCAAGCAAATGGTTTACAAAATTCATAAAAAAACATAATAACAAAATAATGAATGATGCTACAATTGAACAAAAGGATAAGCAGAAATATTTAATTAAAAATGTTAATTTCCATGGATTAAGACATACAAATGCTACTTTATTAATTAGTGAAGGTAGTGATGTAGTAACAGTATCGAAGCGGTTAGGACATTCTAAACCATCCACTACTAGCGATATATATGCTCACAGTTTGAAAAAGGCAGACATGGAAGCTTCAAATAAATTAGAAAATCTATTTAATAAAAAAGAGCAAAATAAACAGCAGGGTTGATATTAAACCCTGCTGTATTTTATCGTAATTTATTGTACCTCTCATTAAATTTTTGTGCGAGTAAAGCCCAAATAAAGCCCATTTTAATATTTTCAAAATTTGAAATAAAAAAGTGAGTAGCTTCAATCAATTGAAACTACTCACTTAGGTCTGGCAGGGGTAGTAGGTCTCGAACCTACGACCTACGGTTTTGGAGACCGGCACTCTACCAATTGAGCTATACCCCTACGACACAAGAAGTATTGTATCATATTAATTCGGTTCATGCAATAAGAAAATCAAAAGTCATACAAAAGATTGTATGACTTTTATAAAACTATTGAAGTTTAAATCCTGCACTGGTAATTTTATGTACTATGTGGTCGTAATTCTCTGTCTCTACCCTAAGAACGATCTCTTTTACTGCTAAGCGACTTTTAGGGTCTTCAACTACACAACTTATAATATCACCTTTATTTTCTGTTATTATCTTGATAAGTTTCAAAATCTGACCTGGAATATCATAGGCTGTAACTGCAATTCTTTTGCCTTTATTAAATCCAAGGATTTCAGTAAACTCTTTAAAAATTGATTTATGAGTTATTATTCCTTTAAAATCATCATTTTCATCAAGTACAGCTACAAAAGGTGTCTTGTTAACATATAGTTGGTGCGCAGCACTTTCAATTAAATCTGAATGATGAGCTACTGGCAAATCAGTAACCATAACATCACTAACTTTAAACTCTGAAACGGAAACTAATTGATTTTTCTCTTTACTTTCTTTATAACAATGTTCAAATATTACTTCCTTGGATATTAATCCATAAAATTTATTTTTTTCAACTATTGGTATGGATAGAAAATTATTTTTCTGTATTAAATCTAATGCAAACTGTGCGCTATCCTCTGGGGTTACTGTAGTAAGGCTGTCTTTATAAACCATTATATTATTTACATACATTTTGACTCCACCTCTCCTCAAGTTATAACATAATTATACATCAAAGTCCCCCCTAAGTATAGTGTTTTCAACACTTAAAGTCAATATAAGTATCTGAATTTGTTTATTTTGTAGTCTGTATTTTTCCCAAACTTTCACAGTTAGCTTTTAGAATGTCAATATAGTTCTTCTGGTACTCGTATACACATATCTTACTTAACTGCATTTTAAATTCTTTTATAAATATTTCATTATCCTTTAAGCTTTTGTCATTGTCATATAAAAACACAAGCTTATTTTGATCATATGCCTTTACTTCTATATTCTTAATCATATCCTTACTTTCTGTTTGATAATCAAAAGCTTTTGGTATCTTTATTATCTTAAGCCCTAAATACCTGGTGAGATAGTCTAAATCGTCGCCTTGTACTACAAATGTATAGTCTTTTAATTCTTTATGAATTGCCTTTAATTTCTTGTCATAACTATTAACTTCCTTAATGTTAGCATGGAAATTCTTTTCATAGTAGCTTTTATTTTTGGGATCTTTGTCCTCAATGGACTTTGCAATATTAAAAATAGCAGTTTTATATTTACTTACATCTAGCCAATAATATGGATTGTCGCTAACCTGTTGTTCTTTGTTTTTATAAACGAATTTCACTGGTTCATTCCTAGAAATTATCTTTGTTCCTCGGGTAACATCTAAAATTGTTACTCTACTTTTATTTAAAGAGCCAACAAAATCACCAATCCATGGTTCGAAACTACCACCAGTATATATAAATATATCTTTTTTACTTACATTATTCACACTATCATCTGTAAACGTAAAATTCCATTGGTCTTGCTGTTCTTTAAACATAAATTCTACTGTGTTTATATCTTTTACTATAGAATTTGTCATTCCATATAATAAATAATTTGTAGTCATGATTTTTAATCCCTTATCCTGCACCTTTTTATTATTTGCAGATGGTATAATTGATTTTGAATCACAACCAACAAAAATTATAATTACCATACTTATAATTATTAAAACAATTAAAGTTTTCTTCAATTAGTTCACCTCTTACCTGTATCTTACTATATATTTTATATAAAGTAGGTAAATAAAGCAAATTTAAAATAATTAGGCTTCTTTTCTTTTTTTCAATTTTAATATAGAATATATGTTATTAAGAGGTGAATAATATGGAAGTTACAGTAAATGGAGTTGAAAGCACTATGGCTTTAGGGGAAAGAATAGGTTCATTAGTTAATAGTGGAGATATAGTTTGTCTTACAGGTGATTTGGGTACTGGTAAAACTCATTTTGTAAAAGGCTTTGCTAAAGGACTAAAGATTTTGGAAAACATAACTAGCCCAACTTTTACAATAGTAAATGAATATGATGGAAGATTAAAGCTTAATCACTTTGATGTATATAGAGTTGATGATCCTGATGAAATAAATGCTATTGGTTTTGATGAATATATTTTTAGTTCTGCAGTAAGTATTATTGAATGGGCTAATTATATTGAAGAATTAATACCAACTGAAAGTTTAAGAATACATATTGAAAAACAGCCTGCTTTGGGCGATAATTTTAGAAAAATTCATATAGACTATACTGGTGAAAGATATAACTATATAAAGGAGATAAATATATGATTGTGCTTAGCATCGATTCTGCTACAGAATCAGCATCTTGTGCCGTTCTTAATGATGGCAAACTACTTGGGGATATTAACTTTAATTATAAAAAACAGCATTCAGTTATTCTAATGGAAATGGTAGATCAATTGCTTAAAAATGTTGGTCTCACCATTAGTGATGTAGATGGGTTTGTGGTTTCAAAAGGTCCTGGGTCCTTTACAGGTTTAAGGATTGGTATTGCTACTGTAAAAGGCTTGAGTCATGGAACTAATAAACCTTTTATTGGTGTATCTTCTTTAGACGGTCTTGCTTACAATATGGCTTTTACTTCAGGAATAATATGTCCCATAATTGATGCTTTAAGAGGTAATGTTTATACAGCTCTGTATAAATTTAATGGAGCGGCTCTTGTGAGAATCAGTGATTATATGGCTATTTCTATGGATGAACTTATTGATATGATTAAAAAAGAGAATACGCAAGCTACTTTTATAGGAGATGCTGTACATATATACAGAGGGAAACTATTGTCTGATTTACCATTGGTTCAATTTGCTCCTACGCATCTTAACTTAGCTCGAGCTGCTTCCTTAGGTGAACTAGGTTTCTCTTCCTTAGCTCTAGGTCTTCAGGATGATGTTAACAGTTTTGCACCTGTTTATTTAAGAAAATCTCAAGCTGAAAGAGAATATGAGAAAAAGGTAGGTCTAGAAAATAATGAATAGTATAAACTGCACTCCTATGAGAGAAATTCATATTGAAGCAGTCCACCAAATTGATATTCTAAGTTTTCATACCCCTTGGAGTGAACAGTCTATGCTAGCCGAATTATCTAATCCTAGTGCCCGCTATCTTGTTGCTCTAAAAGAAGATAAAGTTGTTGGCTTCGGTGGAATGTGGTTTGTTTTAGATGAAGCTCAAATTACGAATATTGCAATTCATCCTGATTATAGGAATTTAGGGATAGGTAGCATATTGCTGGAGAATTTAATTAAGCTCAGTTTAAAGGAAAACATAAATTCTATAACCCTTGAAGTTAGAAAATCAAATATTAATGCACAAAAACTATATACTAAGTTTAACTTTACTGTTGAAGGTGAGCGAAAAGGTTTCTACCTTGATAATAAAGAAGATTGCTTAATAATGTGGAAACACCTTCATTAGTTTTTTAATTTCTCTTAACTTTAAAGTAATACTCAGGACAATCACTTGTTAAAGCCTTAAAATCATATCCTAATTCCTTATAATATTCTATAATATCAGGAAGAGCTTTAACTGTGTTTTCATTCTCACCACTACAATGCATTAAAATAATTAGTGGTGATTTAAAACATCGTGTATTGGTTGCTTCAGAATAAAACTTATCTGGCGACAGTTTAGCATTTATTCCATCTGAAACAGGCACATTCCAATCGTATATCTTAAAATTCTGTTCATGTAACTTATCTAGAAAATCATTTGTCATAAAAGGTTTGCTCCCACCAGGAAATCTAATTATCTTTGTTCTTACCCCATTTACCTTAAATACTTCATCTGATGTTTTTTCCATTTCATCAATAAAGGCTGAAGGACTTGAATATATCTTTTTCATTTTATGAGAATAACTATGTAATCCAATACTATGTCCCTCTGTTGAAATTCTCTTTATAATATCTTCTCGCCCACTAATTCTTTCACCTACCACAAAAAATGTACCCATAACCTTCTTTTCCTTTAATATGTCCAGAACCTCCTCTGTGACTTTGTCTCCAGGGGCATCATCAAAGGTAAGGTACACATCTTTTTCTCCCCATTCACAGTCCTGCTTATTTCTCTGAAAAACTGCTTTATTCTTAAGACCAACTGGATTTTTTCCTCCTATGCCTATTGCAAAAATTGATAGAAAAATTATAGCTATACCTAAAGTATAATAATATGCAAAATTTCTATTTTTCAAATTAAATGCCTCCTTAATAGAAAACCACTTATCTTAGTATTATCTAAAATAAGTGGTTTTATGGATGGTATTATTTTGAAAAACTGTGCTTACTTAATGAAGATTTTTCATGGTTAAGGATATTCTTTTTCGTTTTTCATCAACTTCAATAACTTTTACTTCAACAACATCTCCAACACTAACTACGTCTAAAGGATGTTTAATGAATCTATCACTTAGTTGGCTAATGTGTACTAAACCATCTTGGTGAACTCCAATATCAACGAATGCTCCAAAATCAGAAACATTTCTTACTGTACCCATTAAAAGCATATCAGGTTTAAGCTGTTTTATATCTATTACTCCTGTTTTAAAGATTGGCTTTGGTAGTTCTTCTCTTGGATCTCTACCTGGTTTTTTTATTTCTTTTATTATATCCTTTAGGGTTGGAACTCCAATATTTAGTTCCTGCGCTAAAGTTGCCATTCCTTTACCTTCAACTCTACTATCAATATCTATCAAGTTATTTTTCTTTAAATCTTCTACTGTATATCCTAATATCTTTATAAGTTCCTTAGCTGCTTCATAGGATTCAGGATGCACAGAAGTATTATCTAGTGGATCCTTGCTATCCATAACCCTTAAGAAACCAGCACATTGCTCAAAGGCTTTGCCGCCAAGTCTCTTAACTTTTAGAAGTTCCTTTCTGCTTTTAAATCTGCCATTTTCATCTCTGTAAAGAACAATATTTTGTGCTAGGGTAGAATTAATACCAGAAACATACGAAAGCAAAGATGGAGTAGCCATGTTTAAGTCTATTCCTACAGAGTTAACGCAGTCTTCAACAACACCTTTTAAGGATTCATCTAGATATTTTGGTGTTACATCATGCTGATATTGTCCAACTCCTATAGATTTAGGATCTATTTTAACAAGCTCTGCTAAAGGGTCCTGTAATCTTCTTCCTATAGAAATTGCACCTCTAATAGAAACATTTATATCAGGATATTCCTTTGAAGCTAGTTCTGAAGCGGAGTAAACTGATGCTCCAGCTTCAGAAACTACAACATAATAAAGTTCTATTCCTTTTTCTTCTTTTACTTCTTTAATTACTCTAGCAATAACTTCTTCAGATTCACGTGAAGCTGTTCCATTACCTAAGGATATAACTCCAACATTATGCTTATAAACTAAGTTTTTAAGAGACTTAACTGAATTCTCTAACTCATTTGCAGAAGTGGTTGCATATACTGTTGCAAAATCTAGAAGCTTACCAGTGTCGTCTAGTACTGCTATCTTACAGCCTGTTCTAAAGCCTGGATCGTAGCCTAGTACATTTTGTCCTTTAATAGGTGATTGCATTAGTAGCGACTTTAGATTGGCTTTAAAAATGCCTATTGCGCCCTCTTCACCTTTTTCACTAAGCTCTGATCGGATTTCTCTCTCTATAGATGGATAAATCAATCTTTTTAAAGAATCCTTAACACTGTCTTCCACATATTTATCTGTTTCTGAATTTCCTTTTAAGCATTTAGAGTTTAAGTAAGAAATAATTTTATCCATTTCTATTGTGATTTTTACAGATAAAACTTTTTCCTTCTCGCCTCTATTTATTGCAAGAATTCTATGAGACGGAATATTACGAACGGCCTCTTTATATTCGTAATACATTTCAAAAGGTGTAGGTTCTTCACTACTTCCTTTTGTTTCCATAATGCCTTCTCTTTGAACTAGGCTTCTCATCCATTTTCTATACTCTGCTTCATCTGAAATCATTTCACTTATTATATCTTGTGCACCTGCAATTGCATCTTCAACTGTATTTACACCTTTTTCTTCATTTAAATAGTCCTCTGCAAAAGTCTTTATGTCACCTTTAAATTCACCAGAGAAAATAGTCTGTGCAAGTGGTTCTAAACCTTTTTCTACAGCTATAGTAGCTCTAGTTCTTTTCTTTGCTTTATACGGTCTATAAAGGTCTTCAACCTCTGTTAAGGTTTCGCTTTTAAGTATTGCTGCTTTTAATTCTTCAGTTAATTTACCCTGTTCTTCGATAAGTCTAATAACATCTTCTTTTCTAGAATCAAGATTCCTTAAATATGTAAGTCTTTCAGCTAAATTTCTAAGAACTATGTCATCAAGTCCCCCTGTTACTTCTTTTCTATATCTAGCAATAAAGGGCACCGTATTCCCTTCATCTATCATCTCAATAACACTAATAACCTGACTTGCGTTTATTTTCAGTTCCTTGGCAAGTCTTTCTTCAATTGTATCCATTAAACATCCTCCTTTTGAAAACTGCAATAAACTTATTATAGATACTAAAGACACTTTTTACAAGTACATTAAATATATTGTTATATCCTTCAGATTTTTTTCATATCTATTATTGGAGCATTTCATAAGGAGTTATAAATGAAAAAAATTATTATCGTCATATTACTTGCCTTTTCCCTAATTACTTTAAGTATCTCACTATGGTATAAAAATAATGTACACAGCTTTAATTCTCAAGAAGTAGTAAAAAATATAGCTAAATTTTCATCAGAGCAATATAAAGGTAGACTTGCTGGATCATTAGAAAATGATGAAGCAACCTTTGAATTAAAAGAATATTTAAAAGAAGGAAAAATAAAGCCATTAGATGGCAATTATTATGATAGTTTTACAACCGACGTACCAAACAGAATTGAAGGAAAACCCTATTTAAAGGTTACTGATAAATCTGGAAGTATAATTAAGACTTTTGATTATAGTTCAGATTATAAAGAAGACATGCTGAATTTTAAAGCTAACTCTTTTTCTTTCAACAATAAAGATACAATTGGCCTAAAAGATACTGTGCTTCAGGTACAAAAAGATTCTAACTACTTCATATTTTATGTGCCTCAAAGTAATTCTCTATCCTTCAGAAGTTCTTTTATGGAGACATCGCTACACTCTATGTATGTTATGGTAACTGATAGCACCTTTAATCAAATAAAAGACTATGTTAAAAAAGGTTATTCAGTTAGTTGCTTCATACCCTATGAAATAAAAAATAAACAGATAAACAATGTAGTTGGGTTTATTAAAGGTAAAAATTCTACCGCCCCTCCTATAATTATTTCTGCTCATTTCGATCATGTAGGAACGGATTTGTCAGGAAATGTTTTCCCGGGTGCTTTAGATAATGCCTCTGGAGTTTCCTTTGTTATGGAATTAGAAAAATACATAAAATCACTTGGAAAACCAGATAGAAATATTATTTTTGCATTTTTCAATGCGGAAGAACTAGGTTGTCAGGGCTCAACTCACTTTGCAAACGAATATAAAAATAAATTTGGTAAAAGCAAAGTATTTAATTTTGATATGATTGGTTCGAACAATAATATTCCCCTAAGCATTATGGCTGGTAGCAATGACACTAAAAAAACACCTTTAGTGAAAGAAATTTCCTCAGTCTGTACATATAACAAGGTTCAATTTAAAACCATGTTTGAAGATTCAAGTGATCATGAGGCCTTTAGAAATGATAACATTCAAGCAGTTACTTTTTGTGACGATGATCTTACCAGAATACATACCTCAAATGATACATCAAATTTTATTAGTACAAAATCAATTGATCGTTGTTTTTCAGTTGCATCTGATGAAATAGCATCCTGTGCTTTTCGTCGTAATTTTCTATTAATTTATTATAGCAGGGCCATAAAATACTCATTAATTTGTTCAATATTTTTGATTATAGCTTATCTCTTTATAAAAATTAAAGATTTAGTTGAGAAAAATAGGTGAAATATATTTATGTAAGGTAGTTTTGGACATCCTTAAACTTTAAAGCCTAACTATTCACAGAAATGTCCCCCTCTCCGCACTTAAAGATTAATAAACCACAAATTAATCAAATTTAAATTATGCTATAATAAACATATTAACCACACGGAGGAGGTAAGCAAATGTCAAAAATTAAAGCATGTATTTTCGATTTAGATGGTGTTGTAGTAGATACAGCTAAATATCATTATATTGCCTGGGAAAAGCTTGCAGATGAATTAGGGTTTAAGTTTACTGAAAAAGATAATGAAAGGCTAAAAGGTGTAAGTCGCATGACTTCTCTTGATATTCTACTCCAAATCGGCGGAAAGAATTTTGATATGGATACAAAAATTAAACTAGCTGAAAAGAAGAATAATTTGTACTTAGAATATATAAAAAAAATGGATGAATCAGAAATACTTCCTGGAGTAAAAGAATTTATTTTACTTTTAAGAAGTTCAAATATAAAGATCGCACTAGGCTCTGTAAGTAAGAATGCAATGACAATTTTAAGCTACATAAATCTCACTTCTTACTTTGATGTTATTATTGATGGTACAAAGGTTACTAATGCTAAGCCAGATCCTGAAGTGTTTTTAAAGGCTGCCTCTGACCTGAACATTTCTCCAAATGAATGCTTAGTATTTGAAGATGCTATTGCTGGAATTGAAGCTGCTATTAACGCTGGAATGCATTCTGTAGGTATTGGATTACCAGAAATATTAAATAAAGCTGATAAGGTATTGCCTGGTTTCACAGATATGAATTTAGAGATATTGGAATTTTAACAAATATACTGTTTTTAAAAGCCCCCATGATTAATTTCATGGGGGCATATATTTATTCTTCTTGTAATACTAATTTAAAATTAACTTTTAACAGTATGCTTATTAAAATTCAAACGCAAATGACTAGCTAGGGCTCTTAGTATTTCATAAATAAATACAACTCCAACCGCCGCAAAAATAGTTACATATGGCATGCTTGGATAAAAATATCTTGCCATGCCCATGAATGGTAAGTATGCTATTACAAAATAAATAATTGTAAACAAAATAAATATTCCCATTCTGTTTCTTTTCTTATTTGTAAAATATCCCAATACCCCAACTAAGCATAACTTCCAAGTTAAACTGTGTACTTGTTGTGCTCTCCATATTGAAACTCCTAAGAAACCATCTTTATCAAAATAAGGACTTTTAACTTGGTTGTTGGCCTTACCTATTGTGTACCATCTCAAATACTTCATAGGCTCCTTTGGCATTAATTCTCTTATTCGATATTTTGCAATATTCATTTCAGTTCTATTATTACCTATTTCCGAAGGCTTACTAGGATATGGATACTTATTGTAATTCAAGCCATCAGTTGCTTTGCTAGATTGATCATAGTTTATATATGTACCTTGAAGCATTGGGTTACCTGTTGCTAAGGTCAAGGGGATAAATCTATGGAAATCATAATAATTTCTAATCCACCAAGGTGATAATATTATACAAAAAATTCCTACTACTATTGCACCATACTTTAGCATTTCTTTAAATTTGTATTTATGAATTAACCACATAATTAAAATCACTATTGGAAATGTAGTTATTGCTGGTCTAAATAAAGTTCCTAGTCCTAGTGCAATACCTCCTAAAATATAATATTTTGTCTTTTTTTCTTCTATTGCATAAATAGAAAAATAAATTAATAGCAGTGTGAAAAATTTAAATATTGTTTCAGTCAAAACTAAATTTGGAAGCCAGTATTCGGAAATTGATAAGCAACTAATTAATATTGCTACTAAACCAACTTTACTGTTAAATATTTTACGAGATATTAAAAATATCAAATACATGGATGCAGTCTGAAGCACAGCATGAAATACTCTTAGGGCAGTTATGCCTCCATATCTACCAAATATTTTCACAAAAAATGCTAGTGTAAAAGATAATCCTGGCATCATAAACACCGTTGAACTAGATGGATTATGATAAATATACTTACCTGTATCTTTTAGTATCCACGCACTTCTAATAAATTTAACATCATCGTTATCAGGCTTTAGAAGACTTCCTAGCAGTGTTGAATTCCTATATTTAAAAATGGAATACACACAAATTATAAAATATAATGAACACATAATACCTAGCATAATTTTTATATGCTTTTTTTCTTCTTTAATGCTAAACAATTTTAATCCCCCAATCATTTTATTTAAAAACATATTTTGATCCTTTTTAATATATTAACAAAGATAAATTCTAATATTTAGGTAAAATTACCCATGGAATAAATGATATCACAAAAGTAAACTATTTTCAAATCAAGAATCTCTTTCATTCCCTAAACCTTTAAAAGCAAATAGAACCGTCATTTCCATGACAGTTCTATCTGCTCATTAATCAAGTATTCTCTATTAACTTTACTTTATTTCCTCTACTTCATCAATACTCATACTCCTAGTATGTTCAGTATGACTCCATTCTTTATCATCCTTATGTATCATTCCTTGAATTGAAATTGGTATCCAAGTAAAAGTATAAATTGGATACAGTATATAATACCATAAAATCTTTAAGTCAAATTTCTTCTCTAAAATTAATATAAATGGAGCATAAATAAATGATATAACTCCAAGAAGAACTGCCCAAGTTACAAACATTCCTACGCTAACTGTAACGCCAGAGTTAACGTCAGAAATTATATTTAATGCCTTTGCTCCGTAACTTAATGCGCTAATAACCATTGAAAGTCCAATAATTACAATAGTAACAGGTTGTATTGTATAAACTGCACAGTCAAATGCAATAAAGTCTTTATCTTTAATAGCTTTTTTTAATAATTTAAGGAAATACCTTGAACAAACATCTGAAAAACCTTGCATCCATCTCTTTCTTTGTCTCCAGGATTGAGCAGTTGTTATTGGCTTTTCATCATATAGTACAGCTTCATGTGCCCAACCAACCTTATAATTATTCATTATAAGTTTACAGGTAAACTCCAAGTCTTCAGTAAGGCAAGTAGCTCCCCATCCAATTTCTTTTAACAATTCAGTATCTACACAAAATCCAGTACCACATAATTGACATGATAATCGAAGGTTGCTTCTTGATAACTGAGCTATCCTATTAGTAGTCCAAAAGGATATTGAGTAAGAGCCCGTAATCCATGAATCCTTTGGATTTTTACTATCTACGTAACCTTGAACTACTTTATAGCCTGAAACAAGTTTCTTATTCATTTCAGTCAAAAAGTTTTTTGAAACTAAATTGTCTGCATCAAATATTGCAACAGAATCATATTTCTTTTCCATATTGAATATTTTATTGAACATCCATTCTAATGCATACCCTTTTCCAACTTTTTCTTTATCATGACGCTCGAATACTTTAGCACCGTATTCTGCTGCCTTAATTGCGGTGTTATCAGTACAGTTGTCTGCAATTACAAATATGTCATACAACTCTTTAGGATAATCTACTTGGTTAAGACTTTGTACTATATCCTTGATAACTTTTTCTTCATTATGTGCAGCCACAACAAGAGCAAAGCTTTTTTCAGGCTTATACAGCTTCTTGTCCTTAAGCTTCACTAAGCCAAAAAAAGACATACATAAATAATACATAGAAAATATGAAAACTGTATACGTAAATGTTTTTCCAATGCAATATGCTATTGTTTTTATAATATCCAAAAATTCACCCTCCTACTTCAGAACTATTTTAGCACAATTATGTGCCTATTGTCTAAAAAATTCCTATAATTTTATAAATCATAATCCATAAAATTTTGTTTTATTATCTTACTTCTATATAAAATTATCTTTAAGCCAATACATGAAAACATAAATAAGGCATGTACTACTTAACTATTAATTGATAGCTTTAATTAATGTACCATAAAATTCAAAATAAGAAAATAGATTTTGTTATTTTATCTAATATTTAAATATCTAATCTTCCATTACTGCTCTGTTTCAAATACTCATTAATAAACAAATCAATATCCCCATCCATTACACTGTCAATGTTTCCAATTTCAGCTCCAGTTCTGTGATCCTTTACCATTGTATACGGTTGAAATACATAGGACCTTATCTGACTTCCCCATCCGATTTCCATATGAACTCCAGCTAAATCATCTATTTTATCTTTATGGGCCCTTTCCTTTAATTCAATTAATTTGGATTTTAACATTTTCATAGCAGTTTCTTTATTCGAATGTTGACTTCTTTCATTTTGGCACTGAACAACAATGCCTGTAGCTAAATGAGTAATTCTTATAGCTGATTCTGTCTTATTTACATACTGACCACCAGCACCGCTTGCCCTATAAGTATCTACTCTTAATTCTTCAGGTCTTATTTCTATATCTTGACTTTCAGTTAACTCTGGAAGTACTTCAAGAGATGCAAAGGATGTTTGTCTCTTTCCATTTGCATTAAAGGGTGAAATTCTAACTAATCTGTGGATTCCTTTTTCTGCTTTAAGATATCCGTATGCAAAATCTCCACTGATTTTCAAAGTAGCGCTTTTAAGTCCTGCTTCATCTCCTGAAAGTATATCCATAGTTTCTATAGTATAGCCTTTTTTGTCCGCCCATCTAGTGTACATCCTCAAAAGCATTTCTGTCCAATCCTGTGCATCAGTTCCGCCGGCTCCTGAATGAAGCATAAGTATTGCATTATCTCTGTCATATTCTCCTGAAAGCAATATCTCTATCCTGTTTTTTTCAATCTCCTCAGTAAGATTCTTATGATCAGTCTTTATTTCACTAATTAATGTGTCATCTTCAAGTTCATTACAAAGTTCAATCATTACTTCTAAATCCTCAAGTTTACTATTTAGTCCATTGAATCTTTCAAGCCTATCCTTTAAAAACTTACTTTGGGTAGAAATTTCTTGAGCTTTGTTTGTATCATTCCAAAAGCTAGGTTCTTGCATTTGGTTCTCAAGTTCTTCAATCTTTAACTTTATGCCTTCGATGTCAAAGTGAAGCCCCCATTTCAGTTAAAGTTTCTTTCATAAAATTTATATCACTAATAATCTCTACTAATTGCAAAAACATTTAATCACTCCATCCATATTTATATACTATTTTCCAAAAGAATGGACAATGGAAAGCTCCACTGTCCAGATTTTTTATGCGTTTTTACCGTGACAATTTTTAAATTTCTTTCCTGATCCACATGGACATATATCATTTCTTCCAACCTTGATTTCTCTTCTAACAGGCTCCTTAGCTAAAGAATCATCCTGATTGGTGAAAACTTCTTCCACTACTCTTTCTCTTTCAGGAGCACTTTCTATTTGTACATGAAACAACATTTTAATTGTTTCAACTTTAATGTTATAAATCATTTCTTCAAACATGCTACTACCTTCCATTTGGTAAGCAACTGTTGGATCTTGCTGTCTATATGCTCTAAGTCCAATACCTCTCTTTAAATGTTCCATATCATCTATATGATCCATCCATTTAGAATCAACTACTCTTAATAGAATAACTCTTTCTATTTCTCTCATCTGTTCTGATCCAAAATCTTGTTCCTTATTAGCATAGACTTCTTTTGCTATGTCCAGTAATTTTTCTTTGATTTCGCCATCATCTAATAGCATAAGTTCATCAACCTTAACTCTGTCTTTAGGAAGATAAATATCCTCTAAGAAAGCAACTAGTTTTTCAAGATCAGCTTGAAAATCTTCATCTACACCTGAAATATGGCTTGAAACAAGTGAATAAACTAAATCTTCCATCATATCTTCAACTTGAGTTTTTAAATCTTCTCCATCTAAAACTTCAGATCTCTGTCTGTAGATTATTTCTCTTTGTTGATTCATAACGTCATCATACTTAATCAAGGTTTTTCTGATATCAAAGTTATTTCCTTCTACCTTTTTCTGAGCATTTTCAATTGCTCCAGTTACCATTTTACTTTCTATTGCATCATCTTCTTCTAATCCTAATTTATTTACTATGCCTTGAAGTCTATCTGATCCAAAAACTCTCATTAAATCATCTTCAAGTGAAACATAGAATCTTGAAGCTCCTGCATCACCTTGACGACCAGAACGTCCTCTTAACTGATTATCAATACGTCTAGATTCATGTCTCTCTGTACCAATTATCTTTAAACCACCAACTTCTAAAACATCATCGCCAAGTTTTATGTCAGTTCCTCTACCAGCCATATTAGTTGCTATTGTTACCATGTTTCTTTCACCAGCATGAGAAATTATATCTGCTTCTTTTTCATGAAATTTTGCGTTCAAAACTTGATGCTTTATTCCCTTTTTCTTAAGCAAATCTGAAATTATCTCGGATTTTTCAATAGATGCTGTACCAACAAGTACTGGCTGACCAGTTTTGTGAGTTTCAATTATATCTTCAACTATTGCATTAAACTTACCTCTAAAGTTTTTATAGACTAAGTCTGGCATATCTTTTCTGATCATTGGCATATGAGTTGGAATTACAACACAGTCAAGGCCATAAATCTCTCTAAATTCATTTTCTTCAGTTAACGCAGTACCAGTCATACCTGATAGTTTTGTAAACATTCTAAAATAGTTCTGATATGTAATTGTTGCAAGAGTTTTTGACTCTCTTTCAACTTTAACTCCTTCTTTTGCTTCGATTGCTTGATGAAGACCATCACTATATCGTCTTCCTTCCATAGCTCTACCTGTAAATTCGTCCACAATCATTACTTCTCCATCTTTAACCATGTAATCCTTATCAACTTTCATAATGAAATTAGCTTTTAAGGCCTGCACTACGTGATGCTGAATTTCCATATGCTCTGGGTCTGCATAATTATCTAGTTTAAAATATTTTTCTGCTTTCTCAATACCACCCTCAGTAAGTATAACTGAGCTGGCTTTTTCATCAACTGTAAAATCCTCTTCAACCTTTAAGGTTTTAGCAAAATAATCTGCTATTTTATAAAACTCTGTGGATTTTTCACCCTGTCCGGAAATAATAAGAGGTGTTCTAGCTTCGTCAATAAGTATTGAGTCAACTTCGTCCACTATTGCAAAATTGAGGCCTCTTTGAACTTTTTCCTCTTTGTAAATAACCATGTTATCTCTTAAGTAATCAAAGCCATATTCACTATTTGTACCATATGTAATATCACAATTGTATGCTGCTTGCCTTTGATCTGTGGATAAATCATGCAAAATACATCCAACAGTAAGCCCTAAATACTCATAAAGCTCGCCCATCCAATCTCTATCTCTTTTGGCAAGATAATCATTAACTGTAACAACGTGAACGCCCTTACCTGCTAATGCGTTTAAATATGCAGGTAAAGTTGCAACCAAAGTCTTACCTTCACCAGTTCTCATTTCTGAAATTCTTCCTTGATGAAGAACAATTCCACCAATTAACTGCTCTCTATAATGTCTTAGTCCAAGTACTCTATCTCCTGCTTCTCTAACAGTTGCAAATGCTTCTGGAAGAATATCGTTTAATGTTTCACCTTTTGCTAATCTTTCTTTAAATTCTGCTGTTTTCCCTTTTAACTCTTCTTCAGATAATGCTCTAAATTCATCCTCGAATTTATCTGTTTTGTTTACTATGGGCACAATTCTTTTTAATTCTCTATCACTATAGGTTCCAAAAACCTTTTCAATCAAGCTCATATCATCAATCCTCACTTTGTTTAATAAATTATACTTATAAATTATAACACTGATTTATAAGGTGTTCAACGTTTGAAACATTTATATCCATTATTTATTTAATAATTATTTACAATAATAAAGAGGAGTTAAAACTCCTCTAAAAATTTTTCTATTAAAACTCCGGTTCAATAAGTCCATAATTCCCATCTTTTCTCTTATAAACTACATTTACAATCTCATTATCAGCTTCTTTAAAAACAAAGAAATTATGTCCAAGCAGCTCCATTTGAAGAACAGCTTCTTCAGCAGACATTGGCTTTATAGCAAATCTTTTAGTTTTTACAATCCTTGCTTCCTCTTCTCTTTCCTCATCGTTGATTTCTGGAATTACAGCGTATCTTAGAGAATCTCCACCGTAGTTTCTTCTCTGAAGTTTTGTTTTTTGCTTTCTAATCTGTCTTTCCATCTTATCAACTACTGCATCAATTGAAGCGTACATATCGTCAGTTGCCTCTTCTCCTCTAAGGAAAGCTCCTCCGAATGGAATTGTAACTTCAATAACCTGTCTGTTTTTAGTTACACTTAAGGTAGCATGCATCTCCACATTTGGGTTGAAATACCTTTCAAGTTTCTGGAGTTTCTTCTCTACTGTATTTCTTAAAGCATTTGTAATCTCCATATTTTTTCCGCTTATAATAATTTTCATATTTCCGCCCTCTTTCTACAATATCTTGTCACTTTTTCTTTTTTTATGTACTTTTAATAAACTTATTTTAACACTTTTCTAACTGAAAAACAAGTAAACTAAGTTGAATTCACGAAATATTTAAATAATTCAGTATATATTATAGTTTATGTAAATTGCTAAATTTTATACTTTTGGTTCCTAATAAATTAAATCAAAAAGACTTCAATTCCATAAAGAAATTGAAGTCTTTTAAGTTAGTTGACCTGGTCTTTGACCCCACACTCGCCTGCTGGAGCTTTTGCTACCCGGAATTAACCTCTCACTACTAACACTCTCGCCTTTTTAGCGGCAGGACTTATTTCTAAGCCGCACCATGCTCATTAAAACTTTGTTTAACTTACGTGGATCGTTTCGCCTGCGACTGGCTTCGACTTTCAACCACAAACCTAACTTATATTATTATTATAGCTTACTTTTTGCAGCAGTCAATATAGTAATACTATCTGCTCCTCCTTTTATTAGCTCTTCTGCGCAACAATAGGTAGTTGAACCTGTTGTAATAACATCATCTATTAACAATATTTTCTTTTGCTTAATATTGCAATTATTTTTTAAACTATAGGAACCTAATATGTTTTGCCATCTCATTTCTGCATTTAAACCAATTTGATCCTTTGTTTCTTGGGTTTTATTTAAACACCCTTTTACATTAATTTTCAAGTTCTTTCCTATACGTTTAGCTAATAGTTGGCTTTGATTGTACCCTCTTTTTCTTATAGCAGTTTTTGTTGCTGGTACAAAGGTTACTAAATCAATGGTATCTCCCTTTTTTTCAATGAACTCTGACATCATATCGGCCAAAGCATATGAACAATCAAAATCACTTTTGTATTTTAATCTAAGAATAAGTTCTGTGACAATATTTGAATAATATGCAAGGCTATAGTATTCAAAACTCTTATCATTTAGACTTAGTATAAAGCTCTCGGGACAAAACCTAATTTTACTTATGCAGCTTTTGCAAAGCCAATTATCATCAACTAGTGCAGTATTACAAATCAAACAATCAACTTTACTTGGATATATTACCCCAAGTACACAATCAGTTAAGTATCTTAATATTGAAACAAATCCATTCTCCATGCTTTCTTATTAAAGTTTCTAGTTATACTTTTTGCTATGCTCATATCTTTTGAAATTGTATTTGCTAAAAAAATAACCTCAGTTCTAGATACTTTATCTCCTCTTCCAACTTTTCCGCAAAAATGAACAAGATTTTTGTATGTGAAAACTTTATTATCTGCAAAAAATACCATTATGTCACTATCCTTTGAATTAGAATAATCTTTAGTAAAGTCATCAGTAACTAGTATTGCACTTTTAGCTTTTAGAAAATTCTTTAAAACTTTTTCAGTTTTATCTTTCCTTAGATCATACATTACAAGTTTTTTAAGACTTACATTAAAGGTGTTTAAATAGTTAAATACCTGATATATATTCTCTTCTTTAGGAACATATATTATTGTATTTCTGCCTTCTCTAATGGACCAATCCATATAGTCGAAAGCTAAACTTGGCATTTCTTTAGATAAATCTATTCTCGTTGTTAAAAACCTGGGCTCACATATTGGCAAGTTATTATCTCTTATAGGTATAATTATTTCCTTAAACTCCTTAAATATACTTTCGATACTAAAAGAAATATATTTTGCGCTATCAAAATAATTTTCATTTAGTATCCTAACTATCACTTCCCTGCTATAGCTTGTGAATGTTTTCATTTCATCATATACAACTAATTGAAAGTCACCTTTAATTAATGGAAGATTTACAATGCTAACAACAACTAATAATGACTCCTCATAACTACTTCGTTCTTGCCTTGCATAAGAGTATTTTTTGAATCCTCTTAATCCTTTTAATAGTTCAACTATCTCCGTTTTATTTGAAGTTTCACTTGTAAGATATAAAACCTTTTTTTCTTGCTCCAAGTATGAATTTATTGTTTCAAGTAATATTTTTGAGCTACTAAAAGGTGGAGCTACGATATTTAAATAGTCTTCCTTTCCAAAACTCCAATTCAAAATTTCATTACTTATATCATTTTCAATATTTTCAGCAACTTTTTTTTCCCTAATAGCCACAAAATCACCTCTTACTTATTCAGTAAAAACATCATCCTTAAGTATATCCTTTATCCTCCATTTTAGTGCAGAATATCTTTCAAAGCTTTTATTGTTATTAACCATATAATTTACTGCCCTTATGGCTCCAACCAGCACTACCATCTCTTTTGCTCTTGTTATTCCTGTATATAATAAATTTCTATTCATCAAAAGGGGTGGCCCCATAAATGCTGGCAAAATAACTACAGGAAATTCACTACCTTGACTTTTATGAATTGTTGTAGCATACGCAAGATCTAATTCATCAAGAAACAAATTTTCGTAAATAACCTTTCTTTCATCATCAAAAACTACAGACATTGTATTGTCCTCATCATCTATACTTTCAATAAATCCAATGTCACCATTAAATACTCCAAGACCTTCTTTTTCTCCCTCACCGGAAATCCTGTCCCACTTTAAGGAGTAATTATTTTTTGTCTGCATAACCCTATCTCCAACCCTAAAAATGAGATCTCGAAATTCCTTTTCTTTTTTATCTTTATTTATTGGATTCAAAATTCCTTGAAGATTCTTATTTAAATTGACTACCCCTAAAGTGCCCTTCCTCATAGGAGAAAGAACTTGAATATGCTTTTTCTTATCCCAGCCATTATTGAATTTGGGGAGTCTTGTATTAACAAGATCTAAAATGGTTTCAAGGGTTCTATTTTGATCTTCTTCTTTTATACAATAAAAGTCCTTGTTTTTTGCATTTAATAGTGGCATTTCACCATTATTAATTTTATGTGCATTTACAATAATCATACTTTCTTCAGCTTGTCTAAAAATGTCTGTAAGTCTAAATACATTAAGCTCTTCACTTTCAATCATATCCCTTAATACATTCCCAGGTCCTACAGAGGGGAGTTGGTCCATATCCCCAACAATAATTAATCTAGTTCCGAGACCTACTGTTTTCAATAAGTTGTTCATTAGGGAAATATCAATCATAGATGCTTCATCCACTATTAACACATCACATTCTAGCGGCGTTTCATCATCTCTAACAAAGGACATTTCGTCTTCATCGTTAAACCCAAGCTCCAAAAGTCTATGAATAGTTTTAGCCTCTCTTCCAGTTGCTTCTGTCATTCTCTTTGCAGCTCTGCCTGTTGGTGCTGCCATAAAAACTGACTTTCCTGCATTCTCAAATATCTGAATAATACATTTGATAATTGTTGTTTTCCCTGTTCCAGGCCCTCCAGTAATAATTTCAAAGCCATTGGTCAAAGAGCCTTTTATAGCTTCCTTTTGAGAAACTGCAAATTTAATATCATTTTCTGTTTCAAATTTTTTTATTTCATCTTCTATATCAAGTTTTATATTTTGGAATTCACCAAAAGCAATGCTTACAATTTTCTTTGTAACTCCAATTTCAGAGTAGTAGTAAGGCAATGTAAACACACAATCCTCTTCCTCTATAGTTTCAATCTTTATTTTTTGATCTAAAGCACTTTGGTAAATATTTTTTTCTATAGCTTCAATTGAAACCTGTAGCACTTCTCTTGCCTGCTGAAATAATTTAACAAGTGGAATATATGTATTACCAAGTAGACAAAAATCATTTATTACGTAGGAGATGCCACTTTGTATTCTAAAAGGTGAATCTTTCTCTATCCCCAAACTTCTAGCTATTTTATCTGCTGTTTTAAACCCTATTCCAGATATATTTTCAGTTAAAATGTATGGATTCTCCTTTACTACTGAAATAGAATTGTTTCCATATCTTTTATATATTTTTACACACTGGTTTGCACTAATTCCATAGGTTTGCAAAAAAATCATTATGTTCTTTACTTCTCGTTGTTTACTATACGACTCATAAATCACTCTTATTTTTTTTTCACCGATACCTTCTATTTCTGCAAGCTTATCTATATCATTGTCAAGTATCTCAAGTGTTTTTTCTCCGAATCTTTCAACTATTTTTTTTGCTGTTACTGGTCCAATTCCAGATATTATACCTGAGGACAGGTATTTTTCTATTCCAATAATAGAATCAGGAAGTACTTCCTCAAAAGCATCTATTTTAAATTGTTGTCCAAATTGCTGATGAACTACCCATTGTCCATTAAGTTTCAATTTTTGACCCTCAGTTATATAAGGCACTACTCCAACTATTGTAATAATTTCGTTAGCACTATCCATCTTTGCAACAATATATCCATTTTCATCATTCTGAAACAAAATATCTTCTACAATCCCTATTACTTCTAGCATAAAAACTCTCCTACTATTTGATACAATTATTATATCATAAACTTACTTAGACATTTCCATAATTGACAATTGATAAAATTGCTTTTTTAATTATTATCTCCAAAAATAAACAGCTAATACCATACTTTGGTACTAGCTGCTTCATTACATACTATAAATATTTTTTTATTTCGTCAACTTTGTTCAATCTTTCCCAAGAAAGATCAACGTCAGTTCTTCCAAAATGACCATATGCTGCAGTTTGTCTGTAAATCGGTTTTCTTAAATCTAAATCTCTAATTATTGCAGCAGGTCTTAGATTAAACACTTTTGAAATAATATTTACAATCTTATCTTCAGGTATTTTACCTGTACCAAAAGTATCTACTTCAATTGATACTGGTTGTGCAACACCTATAGCATAAGCAAGTTCTATTTCTAACTTATCAGCTACTCCAGCTGCAACTAAATTTTTAGCTACCCATCTAGCAGCATAAGCTGCAGATCTATCAACCTTTGTTGGATCCTTTCCAGAAAAGGCTCCGCCGCCATGTCTACCGTATCCACCATAAGTATCAACAATAATCTTTCTGCCTGTTAAACCTGAATCTCCTTGTGGTCCACCAATTACAAAACGTCCTGTTGGGTTAATATAATACTTTGTCTTTTCGTCAAGCAATTCAGCTGGAACAACAACTTTGATTACATTTTCAAGCATATCCTTTTCAATAGTTTCATGTGTTGCATCTGGATGATGTTGAGTTGAAATTACTATAGTATCTATTCTAATTGGTTTGTTGTCTTCATATTCAACGGTAACCTGTGTTTTCCCATCTGGTCTTAAATAGTCTAAAGTGCCGTTTTTTCTAACTTCAGCTAATCTTCTTGATAATTTATGAGCCATTGAAATAGCAAGTGGCATATATTCAGGGGTTTCATTAGTTGCAAATCCAAACATCATTCCCTGGTCTCCTGCACCTATAGAATCAATTCCTTGATCCTGCCCAGATTTCGATTCAAGCCCTTCATTAACCCCCATAGCTATGTCTGAAGACTGTTCATCTATGGATGTTAATACAGCACATGTGTCGCAATCAAACCCATACTTAGCCCTAGTATATCCTATTTCTCTTAATGTTTGTCTTACAACCCTAGGAATATCTACGTAACAATTTGTGGAGATTTCTCCCATTACGTTTACAATACCTGTAGTTACTGTAGTTTCACACGCAACTCTTCCATTTGGATCTTTAGATAAAATTGCATCTAAAATTGCGTCAGATATCTGATCACACATTTTATCTGGATGCCCCTCTGTTACTGATTCTGAAGTAAATAATCTTCTCATTTTTTGTACCTCCTAAAAGAATTATTGCTATATGGTATATTTACAAAATAATTAAGCTGTTTGATGACTAGATTTTGTATCCTTTACTTATTATTTCATTAATATATCTAGAATAAAAAAATCCCCCTACAAAAGAAGAGAGATAATAATCCTTTTCTCTTATCTTGCAGGTTTTCTGCAGGAATTGGCACCGTGTTGCAATCGCACCGGTTGCCGGGTTTCATAGGGCCCATTCCCTCCACCTCTCTGGATAAGAGTATAACATATTAAATTGTTTGCTTAGAAAAATTTTATCATACTAACGCTATAGTGTCAATATTATGGAATTCATATCAAAAAAAAAGACACTAAAGTGTTATGGTGGAGGAAGATGGATTCGAACCATCGAAATCGTAGATAACAGATTTACAGTCTGCCCCCTTTGGCCGCTCGGGAATTCCTCCATATATATGGAGCTGGCAATAGGAATCGAACCTACAACCTGCTGATTACAAGTCAGCTGCTCTACCGTTGAGCCATGCCAGCATAATAACAAGTAAATAAATGGTGGAGGAAGATGGATTCGAACCATCGAAATCGTAGATAACAGATTTACAGTCTGCCCCCTTTGGCCGCTCGGGAATTCCTCCATGTATGGTGGGAACAACAGGGTTCGAACCTGTGACCCTCTGCTTGTAAGGCAGATGCTCTCCCAGCTGAGCTATGCTCCCATACCTTGTATTCACTTGTTTTCTTAACAAGCAATAGTATACAATGTTCCGCATTTAATTTCAAACATCATATATAGCCTTTATATGATTCCTTCTCTCTAAAACTTAATTTACTTTCACTTATCTCAATTTTAAGCCCCAATATCATTAATTATTTAGAGACAACTTAATTGGTAACCATATACTATTACAAGTGCTAATTTACTTCAATTTTCTTCTACAGCATCTAAATTAATAAATTTACCTGCAATTGCCTTTACCTTAGAATAATCTTTTTTTGAAAGCTTCTCCTTTGATAATTTTAAAGAATTTATTACTCCTTGCCCATTTTCATCATTCCTTAAAAAGTTCATTATCTTGTTATAGTCAGATCTAGAAAGCTTTGCTGCAATAAATAATAGTTTCTCCTTATCAAAAAAACTTAAGCTACCTAAAATATCATCTTTTTTAACCTTAAAAACTGAAGTTGTTTCTTCAGTATTGTTAGTGCCTTTACTTTCTTCTTTTATTACTGCTGAATCAACAATTTCATTCTGGCTGCTATTTACATTATCATTATTTTCATTATTAACTACAGTTTTTTCTTCAGGTTTTGATATCTGTTGATTGTTATCTGTGGTATTGATTTTATTTGATTTATCCGAACTAACTATACTGTTACTTTGAACAGTCTCAATAGCACTTTTATCATCTGATTTATCAACTTCTTTTTCTTGTATTACTTTATTATTATCACTTTGGATAATAACTTGATTTCTATCTTCATCACAAAAATATCCAGATTTGTATATCATAGTACAAGATGAAATAATCGTTGAGATAATTATCATAGAAATTGAGAACCATCTTTTCTTAAGCATGAAAACCACCCTTTCATACTTTATTATTCCAAATTGTGTATTTTTTATTCAATTCTTAATATTAGGCTATGAATGCTCATATAAATTATAGGGGGAGGTGTATCGTGATTGAACAAAATAAAAGCTTATCATGGCAATTCGTTTGCTTATTATGAAATAGCATATTTCCTAAAGAACTATCTTACTGAGGATACAATAATAATATGTATCGGTACTGACAGATGCATTGGTGATTGTCTTGGTCCAATTGTGGGTAGTATGCTGGTTGAGAGTAGATTCCCACTACCCGTTTTCGGAACCATTTCAGAACCTATACACGCATTAAATATTGATAAAAAACTAGAAGAAATACGAAAACAGTACCCAAAATCATCAATTATTGGCGTGGACGCTTGTATAGGCGATGTTAAAAGTATAGGTGAAATTCAAGCTCGCGATACACCAATTCAGCCTGGAAGAGGAGTAGGGAAGGTTCTCCAAAGTGTTGGTGATATTTCTATAATAGGAATTGTGGATTCAAATGATAATGATGAGCTTTTCACAAATCGAAATATCAGACTTAATTTAATTATAAATATAGCTAAGGTAATTAAGGCTTCTTTATTTCATTCTTATTACCTTTATTTGAACTCTCAAAATCACACTAATAATCCAAAATAAAAAAAGGCTCCAAAATCATTAATGATTGTGGAGTTTTTTACTTTATGAACTTATTAAGGCTATATCATCATCACTAAAATCTATATGATATTGATCGAAATACTCCAATACTTTGCCAGTTCCTAGTGCCACACAAGATACTGCTTCATCTGCAATTATAACTGGAACTTTTGTAACTTCCTCAATTAGCTTGTCTAATCCATTAAGCAATGAACCTCCACCAGTCATAGTAATCCCCTTCTCCACAATATCAGCAGCTAACTCTGGCGGAGTTTTCTCCAAGACAGAATGTGCACAAAATGCTATGGCATTAACTGTTTCTTGCAGAGCTAATCTCATCTCTTCTGAATTTACAGAAATAGTTTTAGGTAGTCCAGTTACTAAATCTCTCCCTCTAATATCCATGGCAATATCTTGTGTCCTTTTATATGCACAGCCAATATTTATTTTTAAATCCTCAGCTGTTCTTTCTCCAATCATTAATTTGTGCTCTTTTCTTATGTATTTCACTATAGCCTCATCAAACTTATCACCCGCAACTTTAATAGATTGTCTAACTACCATTCCACCTAGTGAAATTACTGCTATATCAGTAGTTCCACCACCAATATCAATAATCATGCTTCCATTAGGTTTTACAATATCAATTCCAGCACCAATCGCAGCCGCAAGTGGCTCTTCTATTAAAGACACTTTCTTTGCTCCGGCATTAATAGCTGCATCCTTTACAGCTCTTTTTTCAACTTCTGTTGCTTCACATGGCACACAAACTACAACTCTAGGTGCAGAAATCCGACTAACTCCACATGCCTTTTTAATAAAATATTTTAACATCTTTTCTGTAATATCATAATCTGAAATAACTCCATCTCTTAATGGACGAATTGCAACAATGTTTCCTGGCGTTCTTCCAATCATTTGCCGTGCATCTTCTCCCACTGAAAGAACCTTGTTTGAATTTCTATCAATTGCCACTACGGAAGGCTCCTTTAAAATTACGCCTTTCCCTTTAATAAACACAAGTACAGTGGCGGTACCTAAATCAATACCCATATCATTCCCCATGCTAAAAAACATTCCTATTTCACTCCTGCTCTTTTGTAAATTACTTCTCTATGATTCCAATTATAATAGGAATACTTTTAACCTTCAAGAGTTTTATATTTCATTTTTGTTGCCTTACCGCCTCTAATATGTCTTTCTGCTTTATTAAAATCAAGAATATCTTTCGCTTCTGTGGCTATCTGTGGGTTTATCTTAGGTAATCTTTCTGTCATGTCTTTATGGATTGTACTTTTACTAACTCCAAAAACTTTAGCAGTTTTTCTTATCGTAGCTTTAGAATCAATTATATATTTTGCTACTTCAAGAACTCGTTCTTCAATGTAGTCTTTCAAGCTGCTACCTCCTTAATCCTACTATATTATAAATATGCACTTTAACTTTGTTAAATTACATTCCAGTTAACCAGTTTTCAGTTTATTGAGAAAACTGGTTAACTAAGCCAAATTTCCTTTTACTTTAATACTTTATTCCACAAGAGACTGGATCTATTGGAACATCATTTTTTAATACTTGGAAGTATACAAAACCATCGTTTAATGCTTTATATGATGGATAATGATTTGATGTTTTACCTACTGTTGCAATTTTGCTCCCTTTTGTTACTTTATCACCAACCTTAACATTTAGTTTTTCAGCTAAATTACCATAAACTGTTTTATATCCATTTTCATGTTTTATAGTTATTACCTGACCAAAATTAATTGATGCACTATTATCTACTACTTCTCCACTTTCTGCAGCAAATACATCTTGACCTATTTTAGAAGTAATATACATTCCATTCACTGTTTCTATACTCTGTATAGTTTTACTATCAGTTGGCTCTATTTCTGCTAAGTCTGAAAATCCTAACAGTAGTGTTCCTGATACTGGTTTTGTAAAACTCAAAACAGGCTTAGCTGCTGTTTGCACTGCAGGAGCCGGAGCAGAAGTAGAAGCAGAAGCAGGTGTAGTAACTTGTGCTGTTTTTTCTTTTTCGTTATTTTTTGTTTGCTGAACTTGAGTGGCGTTTGATGGCACTTCTGTTTTCACGTTAATATCTTTATCCTTTTGCTTTTTTGTATTATTTTTTATTGCAATAGGTGGCTTACCATTAACTGATTTATTGCTTTTGTTTGTTAGTGCAACTACAGTTGCAAATATACAAAGACAAACAAACAGAACTACATAAAAACCCTCCTTCTTAAAAAAGTTTAATATTTTGTTATCACTTTTTCTGTCCATATGAACACCTCCATTATGTAGTTTGTCCTTTACCTAGCAAATAATACATGTTTTTTGTAATAATTTTCCTTCAAATTCCTTCATTTTCCGACAAAATAAAAAAGAGAATTGAAATACTCAACTCTCAATGTTCAAAACTCTACCTTCTAAACTTTTCCCTGCCCTTTGTTCTCTGTTATACTTTTTACCTTATCCACGTTATATATTATCTGTTATTTATTATCTGTTCTCTATTCTCTAGCCTCTATTCTTCGTTATTTAGTTTTCAGTATTTCATTTTTTCCACCTTAACGCCTATGTAATAATGCATAAGAATATCTGAAAATTTGCTTCCATTTCGAGCCATAGAATTTGCCCCCCATTGGCTCATTCCAACATCATGTCCATATCCTCTGCATAGAATTTCTACATTTTCATCATTAAATTTGAGTGTAAAGTTTGCTGAATCCAAACCTAGTGTAGTTCTAAAGTCAACTCCCGTTATTGTAATGTTACCAACTTTAATATTTTTCACACTACCACCAGGAGTATTTCCCAGTATTTTAATTTGATTTTTAATCTTAGATGAATTTAATCCTGCCTTAGAATAAGCTCTATTTAATTTACTAGCTAATGTACTATATGATATTTTTAATGAAGTTTTGTATTTTGAGGAAACTTCCTCGCCTTTACTTTGTACACTTTTTAAATATGGCTCATCAATATTAAAAACATCCTTAGCATCCTCAGTTCGGCCTGAACTTGTTGAAAAGTATAGCGGATATAGAACTAACTTACCATTATAAGTCAATACTTGCCCTAGAGTACTTGTTACAGCATCAGTTATCTTATTCCAATATTCACTACTTTTACTTTTTCCCCATGAATTAATTACTTCATCTTTCCCTAAATAAACTTGACAATGTACAGAATCACATATATCAGCACCTTTAGCTTGTCCGCATTTTTCTCCACCAAATGTCTCCATATGTGAAAATGCATAAGTTCTAGCCACCACAGCTTGAGCTTTAAGAGCTTCTACTTGGAATTCTGCTGGCATCTCCCCAGCTACTACGCCTCTAACATACTCTTCAAGGTACATTTCAACAATCTTTTTTTCTTTTGTAATAAATACTTTTATCTTAGGTCCACCTCCACTTTGATTATTGAAGACTATATCGTTAGCTTTAATACTATACTTTTCTACATCATTTGAATTTTTCTCATTATTATTTCCTTTACTGCCTACTCCTACAACCAAAATAGATATAGATACTATAAAAACAATAACGGCTACCAAAGAAATTAGAAAATTTTTCATGCACTTTCTCCTCTTTTTGTTTTAAATAAAGCAAATCAAGCTTATCTTAGGTTCTATTTCTATGAAAACAATATAAAAAAGAAATCATAGTATAATTATTTTTCCTTGATTACTTTTATATAACTATTTCTATTATAAAAAAAGAGGTAATATGAATTTTATTTTTAGGAAATAAAATACTCCTAGAAAAGCATCTAGGAGTTCTAGTATTATTACTTATTATTACTTATTATTTCTTCGTATTTCAGCACCTAATCTTCTGAATTTGTCCTCTATATTTACATACCCTCTATCAATATGATATATATCACTTATTTCTGTAGTTCCTTCTGCAGCAAGCCCTGATAAAAACATTGCCGCACCGCCTCTAAGGTCTGTAGCTTTCACCTCACATCCCGATAACTTTGGAACACCTTGTATTACTGCACTTCTTCCATCTAATTTAATATTTGCACCCATTCTTTTTAATTCTGCAGCATGCATAAATCTATTTTCAAATATTGTTTCCGTAATTACACTTGTACCCTCAACCATAGATAATAAGCTCATCATTTGAGCTTGCATGTCTGTTGGGAAACCAGGATATGGCATAGTTTTAATATCAATTGGTTTTAAATCTGAGCGACCATCAACTATAATGTTATTTTCTCCTATTTCCATAATAACACCCATCTCATTTAATTTTGCTATTATTGGTTTTAAGTGCTCTTCATTTATTCCTTCGATTTTTATTTTACTTTTAGTTATTGCTGCTGCTACCATAAAAGTGCCCGCTTCAATTCTATCATATATAGGCCTATGACGTGCTTCTGTTAAACTTTTTACTCCATTGATTTTTATAGTACCTGTATTGGCTCCGATTATTTGTGCTCCCATCTTATTTAAGTAGTTAGCTAAATCCTCAATCTCAGGTTCCTCAGCTGCGTTCTCTATTATTGTTTCACCTTCTGCCATTACCGCTGCCATCATCAAGTTTTCTGTAGCTCCTACAGATGGAAAATCTAAATATATTTTACTTCCAATTAATTTTTTTGCTTTTGCTTCTACGTAACCATGTCCAACCACAATATCTGCACCTAATGCTGTCATTCCTTTTAGGTGTAAATCAATAGGCCTTGTTCCAATGTTGCACCCACCCGGCAAGGAAATTTTAAACCTACCAAATCTTGATAACATTGGTCCCATAATTAAAAATGAGGCCCTCATTTTCCTTACTAGTTCCCCTATTGGCTCACAATTTTCAATATTTCTAGTATCAATATTAATTTTCCCATTTTCTTCATTTATGTTTATATTTACTTTAATTGATTTTAGAATCTCACAAATTACAAAAACATCTTCTAGCATTGGAGCATTATCAATCTCACAACTTCCACCACTTAGAATGCTTGCTACAATTACTGGAAGTACAGAATTCTTAGCAGAACTAATCTTTACTGTTCCTTTAAGTTTACTTCCTCCATTAACTATTATACTTTCCATAAGCTTCCTCCAATTTATTAATGCAATGGGTACTTTTTTATAAATACTAATTAGTATGATGTAATTATCTCGGGAGTTCCTACAATAATATAGTTGCCTGAAGAATAATTACAGAGTGCATAACTTAAATCAACTAATTTTCCATTACTAATTGTAGGTCTGTATCTATAAGTGTTAGCTACTGTAAACTGCCCCCCATTAATACTTAATGATTCTATGTTAGTTGCGCCACTAGCTTTTAATTCTTTTGTTAATTTAGAATTCATTTCATAAAGGTTATTGTTACTCAGTTCAGCTTTCACATATTGATAATTTTTTGATTCCTTATTATTATTTCCTATTGCAATCTTCACTCTATTGTTTAGATTTTTTAAATCATTAATGTTAATCTTTTCACTTATATTAAGAACTATTTTATTGTTTTTATTATTTAATTTTCTGCTTTCGATATACCCTGTTATGTCCTTGCTTTCAAATTCTAAATAAAAAAATTCATCATTGCTAGTTGTAGATTTTATCTCTAAATTTTCTAAAGATAAATTATTTAGAACTCTTTTCCATTGATCTTCTCCATTTTCATAGCTAATGTATTCTACCTTAATACCATTTTCTACAACTCTGCTATTACTAGTTTTAATAATTTGATCAATCAAATCTATGTTTCCTGATGCTTTGCTCTTATCGTTATATATAACTACTAATAAAAAACATAATATTAAAAGAATTACCACCTTTTTATATTTACCCATAATAACCCCTCTTCTCTTTTAGAATTATGGACAAATATTCCAAGTATTATTCTTTTAATATATTATTAATATATATTTCTTTTAGAAAAAGGTGATTTACTAATTAATTTTGGACGAAAAAAAAGTTTCAAGAAAAAATTTCTTGAAACTTTAAAACTATATGTTTTTAGCTTTAATCCTCATCATAGCACGCATCAATGCAATTTGTGCTCTATTGGTGTTCACTTCTTCATTGCTGTCTTTAAGCCTGTTCTCTGCTCTCTTTTTTGCTTCTTCAGCCCTTGTCATATCTATATCTTCAGGCCATTCAGAGGCATCACACATAATTTTAATTTCATTGTTTTTAATGTTTAAAACCCCTGAGGAAGTAAATGCTTTAAGCTTCTTACCATCCTTTTGCGTAAAGGTTGTAATAGAGGGTTTTAAAACAGTTACCATCGGAACATGGTCAGGAAGAAATCCAAGTCTACCATAATCATTCTCGGTTACTAATTCTAAAATTTCCCCTACATAAAAATCTTTTTCTGGGGTAATTATAGTGAGTTTTAAAATATTCTCCATATTTTTATCTCCTATCTTAGCTTTCCATCATAGCTTTGGCTTTTTCCCTAGCTTCATCTATGGTTCCTACTAACAAGAAAGCAGCTTCTGGAAGATCATCACATTTACCGTCTAGAATCTCTTTAAAACCTCTTACTGTTTCTTTAACAGGTACATATCTCCCCTTTAAACCAGTAAATTGTTCTGCAACTGTAAATGCTTGTGATAAAAATCTTTGAATTTTTCTTGCTCTTGATACTATTGACTTATCCTCTTCTGAAAGTTCATCAATACCAAGTATTGCAATTATATCTTGAAGTTCTTTATATCTTTGCAATACAAGTTTAACTTTAGTAGCAACTTCATAATGTTCCTCTCCAACTATTCTTGGATCAAGGATTCTTGAAGTTGAATCAAGCGGATCAACTGCAGGATAAATTCCCAAATTTGAAATATCTCTTGAAAGAACTGTTGTTGCATCTAAATGAGAAAAAGTAGTTGCAGGTGCTGGATCGGTTAAATCATCCGCAGGAACATAAACTGCTTGAACGGATGTAATTGATCCATGTTTAGTAGAGGTTATTCTTTCTTGAAGAGCACCCATTTCATTTGCCAAAGTTGGTTGGTAACCAACGGCACTTGGGATTCTTCCAAGAAGAGCTGAAACTTCTGATCCTGCTTGCGTAAATCTAAATATATTGTCTATGAATAAAAGTACATCCTGTCCTTGATCTCTAAAATGTTCAGCCATAGTTAAACCAGTAAGAGCAACTCTCATTCTTGCTCCTGGTGGCTCATTCATTTGTCCAAATACAAGAGCAGTTTTCTCAATAACCCCAGATTCTTTCATTTCGAAATAAAGGTCATTACCTTCCCTTGTTCTTTCTCCAACTCCAGCAAATACTGATAATCCACCATGTTCTTTTGCTATGTTGTTTATTAACTCTTGAATGATAACTGTCTTACCAACACCAGCACCACCAAATAGACCAATCTTTCCACCTTTTTGATATGGAGCTATTAAATCAATAACTTTTATACCGGTTTCAAACATTTCAGGTCTAACTGATTGCTCAGCAAATGTGGGCGCTTTTCTATGAATTGGTTTAAATTCATCTGCATTAATTGGTTCTCCTAAATCAATAGGTTTGCCTAAAACATTGATAAGTCTTCCTAAAACTGCTTTACCAACTGGAACAGTAATTGGTATTCCTGTATCAATAGCTTCCATTCCTCTTTTTAAACCTTCAGTTGCTTCCATAGCAATGGTTCTTACTATATCATCACCCATATGCTGTTCAACTTCGGTAACCAATGTTCTGCCTTCCATTTTAATTTCAATTGCATTAAAAATATTAGGAAGGTTATCTGTTTCAAATTTTATGTCAACTACGGGTCCAATAACCTGCACGACTTTACCTACAGTTCCTGGCATTAAATTACCTCCTTACTTCTGTGCCTCTGCTCCTCCAACAATTTCTGAAATTTCTTGAGTTATGGCACCTTGTCTTATTCTATTATATTTCAGTTTAAGATCTTCAAGTATATCATTTGCATTTCTTGTTGCTCCATCCATGGCTGCCATTCTTGAACCTTGTTCACTGGCTTTTGAATTTAACATACAATTCAGAAGCTGTTGATTTAAATTAATCTTAACTGTTTGATTAATAAATTCAACTATATCTGGTTCAATCATAACATAATCCTTCAATTCATCCTTTTTGTTGTATCCAAGAGGAAGAAGCTTTTTAATTTCATTGCTTTGATTAACAGTAGAAACAAACTTAGTGAAAGCAACATAAACTTCTCCCACTTCGCCCTTTTCATACATTTCTAAAGCCTTATTAGTAATTGCATATGCTTCTTTTATAGATGGTAGATCAGGAATGTCAATGAACTCAGCCACAGACTTATACTTATACCTATTGAAATAGGATCTTCCTTTTTGACCAACAAGTATAATCAGTGAGTTTTCCCTATCTTTGGATAACTCATTAACTGTATTATTAACTATATTGGAATTAAAGCCTCCGCATAGTCCAGAATCAGAAGTAAGTACAATGTACAGTTTCTTTTTACTTTCATTGCCATGAGTATATACATTATAGGTTTCAGACGGAAAACCTTCTAAAACTTCATTAATAGCCTCATTGAAGTAAGAGTTATACTTTGTATTAACTTCAAGTTTTACCCTTGTTTTTCTCAGTTTAGCGGTGGCAACAAGTCCCATAGCCTTAGTGATTTTTTTAGTACTAGTGATAGACTTGATTCTAGTTTTTATTGCAATGAGTCCTGCACCGGCCATATTTCACCTCCCGCAAAGAAATACTTATTCCTCTGCTAAAAACAATTTTTTATATTCATCAATTGCTGAATTAAGCATTGTCTTGATTTCATCAGTAAATGCTTTCTTTTCAAGTATTGCTTTTCCTACTTCACCGTGATGGGTATCCATAAATTCCAAAAAGCCCTTCTCAAATTTAGTAATCTTATTAACTTCAATATCAGCAAGATGGTTCTCAACACCTGCATAAAGAATCATAACTTGTTTCTCTATAGGATAAGGTGCATATTGACCTTGTTTTAATATCTCCATTAAACGCTTACCTTTTTCAAGTCTTCTTGCTGATTCTTTATCAAGGTCAGAACCAAATTGAGCAAATGCAGCAAGTTCTCCATATTGAGCAAGTTCTAATCTTAATGTACCTGATACCTGCTTCATGGCTTTTATTTGAGCATTACCACCAACTCTAGAAACTGATATACCAGCATTTACTGCAGGTCTAACTCCTGAATTAAACAATTCAGATTCTAGAAATATCTGTCCATCTGTAATGGAAATTACGTTAGTTGGAATGTACGCAGTCATATCGCCAGCAAGAGTTTCTATTATAGGTAATGCAGTTATTGATCCTCCACCTAACTTATCTGAAAGCCTTGCAGCTCTTTCCAAAAGCCTTGAGTGAACATAGAAAACATCTCCTGGATATGCTTCTCTACCTGGTGGTCTACGAAGTAATAGTGACATGGTTCTATAAGCAACCGCGTGCTTCGATAGATCATCGTATATAATAAGAACGTCTTTACCTTGCTTCATGAAGTATTCACCAATAGTTACACCTGCATATGGCGCAATAAATTGCAATGGTGCTGAATCAGAAGCAGCAGAAGATACAATAATTGTATAGTCCATAGCGCTAGCTTCAGTAAGTGAGTTATAAATATGAGCAACAGTAGATTGTTTCTGACCTATTGCAACATAAATACAAATAACATCCTTGCCCTTTTGGTTAATTATAGTATCAGTTGCAATAGCAGTTTTACCTGTTTGCCTATCTCCTATAATTAATTCTCTTTGTCCTCTACCAATTGGAATCATAGAATCAATAGCCTTAATTCCTGTTTGAAGAGGAACCTTAACTGATTGCCTATCGATTACTCCTGGTGCAACAACTTCAATTGGTCTCATTTCAGTAGTAATGATTTCACCTTTATCGTCTATTGGTTGGCCCAATGAATTAATAACTCTGCCAATCATAGCTTCACCAACAGGAACTTCGACAACCATTCCAGTACTCTTAACAATGTCGCCTTCTTTAATTCCAGCCTCTGATCCTAGAAGAACACAGCCTATATTATCCTGTTCAAGGTTTAAAGCCATGCCATAAACATTATTTGGAAATTCTAAAAGTTCACTTTGCATGCAATTATTAAGTCCATAAATTCTTGCAATTCCATCTCCGATTTGGATAATGGTACCCGAATCTACGGTTTCCATTTTATTCTCATAACTTTGTATCTGTTTTTTTATAATCGAAGTTATTTCTTCTGGTTTTATGTTCATAGGCTCACCTCTATTCTTTTACAACTTCTAATTTGTCTTTTAACATTAATTTCTGTATTTGGCTTAGCTTATATTTTACTGTTCCATCAAGAATGTCATCTCCAATTTTTATATAAACTCCACCAATAATACTTTCATCTAATTCTTCCTCAAGCAAAATATTTTTATTATATTTTACTTTCAGTTTTTTTACTAACTCTTCTTTTTCAGCATCATTTAGAGCAACAACTGTCTTAACATATGCTACTACTGTACTTTGCTTTTCTAAGTATATTTTTTCTGTTTCCGCTAAAACACCACTTACTGTGTGAATTCTTTTCTTAGAAATTAAAATATTAACGAATGATATTAAATCATCATTTACTTTACCACTAAAAATTTCTTTCACTAGCTCAGTTTTTCTCAAAGTGCTCATTTGTGGATTATTAATAAGTTGAATAATATCAGTATTGGTATTAATTAATTCAACTAATTCTCTAAACTCTTGTATGTATTGCTGAACTTTTCCCTTTTCCTCGGCTACTTGGTAATAAGCTAGGGCATATCTTCTATCCAAATATTCATACATATTATATACCTACCTTAGCAATAAATTCCTGGATAAGCTTTCTATGTTGATTCTCATCAATAGTCTGTTCCAACGCCTTAGATGATAGCATTACCGCCAAATCTACCACTTGAGTTCTAATATCTAAAGAAGCCTTTTCAACCTCTCTTTGTAATTCTTTCTTACCTTTTTCAATGGCAAGTTGAGCCTCACCATTTGCTTGGTCCATAATATCTTTTGACAGTTTTTCTGCTTTTACCTTATAACTTTCAACAATATTTTTACCTTCAGAAAAAGCATTCTTTAATTTTTCTTGATTTTCTAATCTTAAAGCTTCAGCAATTCTTTGGTCTTCTTCTGATTTCTTAATAGATGTCGTTATATCATTTTGCCTCGACTGAATTGCATCTGTAATAGGCTTAAATAGAAAATGCTTCAAAACAAAAAACAGTATAACAAAATTAACTATTGTCGCAAATATAGTTAAAATATTTATATTCACCTACATCCATGCCTCCCTTCGGGCTTACATAATAATAGTGTTACATACACTATTTTACTTTACTCCTACAAACATTAACAATATAGAAATAAGTAAGCCATAAACTGCAGTTGCTTCTGAGAACGCACAACCAACAACTAGAGCACTCAATATTTTACCTGAAGCTTCTGGTTGTCTAGATATACCCTCAACAGCCTTTCCTGTAGCATTTCCTGTTCCAAATCCTGCACCTATTCCAGTTAATACTGAAACTGAAGCACCTATAGCAGTCATTCCTAATACAAATTCATGTGTCATTTTAAAATCCTCCTTTAATTTTTGTTTATTTTAGTGTTCGGCAATAACCTTAATATTTATCATGGTTAACATCATAAATATTACCATCTGAACGCCTCCGTCAAACAAATCAAAATAGATATGCAACGGAACTGGTATAATCAATTGTGTAATAGGTGGTAATAACCCTCCAAGCGCTATATAAACTATTTTCATTATTATAGACGCAGCAAGAATATTACCAAATAATCTGAGACTTAACGATACTGGTAACATAACCCTTTCCATAATATTGATTGGCGTTAATGGAATAAGCGGTTTAGTGTATGCCAGTAGATAATGACCCACACCCATTTTTCTAATTGCAAATGCTTGAATGACAACAAAAGTAATTAATGCTAATCCAACTGCAACACTATAATCCTGTGTTGGTGGGTCTATCCCAATTAAACCAGTCATGTTTAACAAACCTAAATATACTGCAATAGTACCAATATATGGTGCGAAAAATAAATACTCTTCACCCATTGTTTCTTTGACTAGGTTATGAATTGTTTCAACAAAAATTTCTAAAACTGTCTGTCTCGTACCAGGTTCCTTTTTCAGATTTTTTGTTAAGAATATGCAGCCAACAGCTACAAGTAGTATAATTACCCATTGCACAACTAAGCTCTGATCAACACCAAGTGTTTTACCAGCAATGTTAAATGTAAATAAATGATGTGCTTCGAACATTTGCTTGATTTCGTCCACTTTATCACTTCCTTTCCATTCACTTATCCTTTAGACTCAACCCATAAATAACTAAAGGAACAAAATGAGAAATATATCCACCCATATATGCAATTAGATAATCTTTATTATGTGTATTTAAGTAAACTATTACTCCAAGAACAGCAGTAATTATTACTTTTAAAAAAAACAAAGGAAACGCAAATGAATTCATTTTATTTTTTTCAAAGGCATATAATGTTACCTTTCCACTAATAAAAAAATTGTTTATAGCCACAGTTAATCCCAAAATACATGGTAGCATTAATTCTCTATTTACTACACTTAGTATAATTGCCAAAATAATAATCATAAAAAAATCATATAACGCTACCTTTTTATACATATGTTGAAAATCTTCCATAGCAAGCCTCCAGTTACATACATGATTATTAATTATATACTATTATATTCACAATTAAAAACATTTTTTTTAGTGTTTATCTCCTCTTTTCGTGAAATAATGCATCTAAAGTGAATATTTCCTATGTTAAACCTGTATTCCTCGCTATTTTATCAATTTGAAACGTTTTCAAATAATAATACAAAAAGCAAAAAAAGAGAGCCATGTGGCTCCCTTTATATTACTTATCTTTCAACAATTAACGCTGTTCCCATTCCTCCGCCTATGCATAAAGTTGCAAGTCCTCTTTTAGCATCTCTTCTTTCCATTTCATGAAGAAGTGATACAAGAATTCTTGCTCCAGATGCTCCGATAGGATGTCCCAAAGCAATGGCTCCACCATTAACATTAACTTTACTCATATCAAATTTAAGATCTCTTGCAACTGCAATACTCTGAGCAGCAAAAGCTTCATTTGCTTCAATAAGATCTAAATCTTCAACAGTAAGGTTTGCTTTTTCCAAAGCTTTTTTAGTAGCATGGAATGGTCCATATCCCATTATTGATGGATCTAAACCCTTTTGTCCGTAAGAAACTATCTTTGCAAGAGGTTTAATTCCAAGTTCAGCTGCCTTCTCTGCACTCATTACAACGAAAGCTGCAGCGCCATCATTTATACCTGAGGCATTACCAGCAGTAACTGTTCCGTCTTTTTTGAAAGCTGGTTTTAATTTACCCAACATCTCTAAAGTTGCTCCAAACCTTGGGAATTCGTCTGTATCAAATACAACGTCTCCTTTTCTAGTCTTTACAACAACAGGAACTATTTCATCCTTAAATTTACCAGCTTTTATTGCTGCTTCAGCTTTATTTTGTGAACTAACTGAGAAGTTATCTTGATCTTCTCTTGTTATTCCCCATTGCTCAGCTATGTTTTCAGCAGTTACTCCCATATGATATTGATTAAAAGCATCCCAAAGTCCATCATTGATCATTTCATCAACCAATTGAACATTGCCCATTCTTGCTCCCCATCTTTCAGTATTTGATATATATGGTGCTCTTGACATGTTTTCCATACCACCAGCTATTACTACATCTACATCTCCTGCTTTTATCATTTGGCAAGCTAAAGCTACAGCTCTTAATCCTGATCCACATACTTTATTAATTGTCATTGCTGGTACTTCTGTAGGTAATCCAGCTTTTATTACTGATTGTCTTGCTGGATTTTGACCAAGTCCAGCCTGAAGAACATTACCCATAATTACTTCATCAACAAGTTCAGGTTTTACTCCAGCTCTGTTTAAAGCTTCTTTAATAACTAAAGCTCCTAGATCTACTGCAGGTACGTCCTTTAATCCTCCCCCAAAGGATCCTAATGCAGTTCTTACTGCACTTACAATAACTACCTCTTTCATATAATCCGCCTCCTAATTTCTTTAAGTTTTAATAAAATATAAAAGCATAATTTTCATTACTTTCTGACAACAATTTCATTATACCCATAAATAAGGATTTTATCAATATGTTTTGTTAAAAAAAACACAATCTATTTTATTATTTTACCATGGCAAAATAGGACTAAAATAATGCGGTTATAGCTTATCTTTAAAGTAATTTTCTATTGCATCTGCTATTCTAATAGAAGCTTTTCCATCACCATAAGGATTTATTGCTTTACTCATTCTTAAGTATTCCTCATTATCGTTCAGAAGTCTGTTTGCAGATTCCAAAATTAAATCTACATCTGTTCCAACTAAGTTAACAGTACCAGCTTCAACAGCTTCTGGTCTTTCTGTAGAATCTCTAAATACAATTACAGGTTTACCTAAATGAGGTGCTTCCTCCTGAAGTCCGCCTGAATCAGTCATTACCATATAACATCTACTCATAAGATTGTGAGTTTCTTTTGTATCAAGAGGTGGAAGCAAATGAACTCTATTAAGTCCATTAAGTTCTTCAAAAACCATGTCTTTTACAACTGGATTCATATGTACCAAGTATACAATCTCTACTTCATCGTTGTTAGTAACAATTTCTTGTAAAGCTTTACATACGTTTAATATACCATTTCCCCAGTTTTCTCTTCTATGTGCAGTAACCATAATAACTTTTTTATTAAAGTCAATTTTTCTTAATTCCTCATTTTCAAACTGATAATTTTCTTCAACAGTATATTTCATTGCGTCAATAACAGTGTTTCCCGTTATAAAAATATCATTCTCACTAATACCTTCTCTTAATAAATTTTCTTTTGATCCAATAGTTGGTGCAAAATGTAAATCAGCTATTGCGCCAGTTAACTTTCTATTCATTTCTTCTGGAAACGGAAAATATTTATCAAAGGTTCTTAGTCCAGCTTCAACATGCCCAACTCTAATTTGTTTATAAAAAGCTGCTAATGCACCTGCAAAAGTTGTTGTTGTATCGCCATGTACAAGTATTATATCTGGTTTCACACTATCAAAAAGCTTATCTAAGCCTTCAATTATTCTTGTAGTAGTTCCAGTTAAGCTTTGTTTATTCTTCATAATATTTAAATCAAATTGTGGCGTAATATTGAAGAGTTCAAGTACTTGATCTAGCATTTCTCTATGTTGAGCAGTTACACATACCTGTGCAGCAATATTATCTCTGCCTTGAAGTTCCTTAACTAATGGAGCCATTTTTATTGCTTCAGGTCTGGTTCCAAAAATTATCAATATTTTAATCTTACTCATTAATATTCCTCCAAAATTATTATTATTAAAAATTCTACTCTTGTTGCTCAAAAAAACCATATTTCCAAGCTGCAATGATAAACACAACGATTACAATAGCTAATAAAAAATATGAGCTTCTATCACTTATTTGCATTGCAATGATTGCTATACCTCCAAGAAATGCGCTTATTAAATACATAATTAATACTGACTGCCTTTGAGTCAAGCCCATATTTAATAACCTATGGTGCAAATGTCCCTTATCAGCCTTTGTAATGGGTTTTTTATTTATTTTTCTCCTTATTATGGCAAATAATGTATCATATATAGGTACTCCTAAAGCCAATATTGGCACTGCAATCGCAAAAGCTGCTGCAGATTTTATTGCACCTTCGATTGATATTGCAGCTAATAAAAATCCTAAAAGAGCAGAACCAACTTCACCCATAAAAATAGATGCTGGATTAAAATTATATGGTAAAAATCCTAAAATAGCACCAATTAGAATTATAGTCAAAAATGAAGCTTCAACCCCACTACTTCCATTTGTTATTGCAATAATGAATATTGTTATGGCAGAAATGCATGCTATGCCCGCAGCTAAACCATCAAGTCCATCAATAAAATTTAATGCATTTGTTATACCTACAACCCAAACTAAAGTAAGTGGATATGCAACCCATCGCATGGATATATAGGTACTACTTGAAAATGGGTTTGTAAGTAAGTTGATTTTTAATCCAAATGCCATTAAAACACAAGCAGCTAAAATTTGAAAACTTAGCTTATATAGAGGCCTTAATTCGTATTTATCATCTAATATGCCATAAAAAGCTACAATTGTAGCACCTATTAATATACCTTTTTCATGCTGATGCAATGCACCATTATGCATGACTAAACTTAGTATAAAGCTTATATAAATAGCTAATCCTCCCATAAGAGGCATTTTTGTTTTATGAACACGCCTACTATCTTTAGGTATATTAACAACCTCTAGTTTAAAGGCTATTTTCTTTACAAGCGGTGTCAATAAAAATGAAACTATCATCGCAAAAAATCCAAGTAAATAAATGTTATTCATTTTAACCATCCTTAATTTAAAGCAGTTTTAATTATTCCTCATTGTTAGTTAAATTAACTAATTCAATCCAACCAGCATGCTCAAACCAGTTTATCTCGGGTGTATATTCTTTAGCAAAAACAACTCGTGTTATTCCAGAAGTAATTATTAATTTTTGACATTCTGGACAAGGTGTATGCGTTACATATAAAGTTGCCCCATCTCTTTCTTCTGGAGATACTTCTAATATACAATTAACTTCAGCATGTATGGTTCTAATACAATGATTGTTTTTAATATAGCATCCAGCATCCTCATCATCACAATGTGGTAAACCTTTAGGACTTCCGTTATATCCTGTGCCTTTAATTCTCTTGTTTCTAACAAGAACCGCCCCTACATGAAGTCTGGGACACGTACTTCTCTCAGAAACTTGAAAGGCAATGTCCATAAAATAATTATCCCAATTTTTTCTCATAGTATCCTCCAAATGTTTTGTAATACTTATACAATTATAGAACATTCGATAAATTACTTCAATAAATATTTAAATTCATAACAAACAAGGACACTTACTCCCTTATAGTAAGTGTCCTAAATTCTCTTCTTATTTTGTTCCAAAAAGCCTGTCTCCGGCATCTCCTAGTCCAGGAACTATATATCCTTGCTCATTTAACTTTTCATCAATTGAAGCAATATAAATGTCTACGTCAGGATGTGCTTCAGTAACTGCTTTGATGCCTTCTGGCGCACCAATTAGGCACATAAGTCTAATATTTTTAGCACCTCTAGTCTTTAATAATTGAATTGCATCAATTGCAGACCCTCCTGTTGCAAGCATTGGATCCGTAACTATAACTTCTCTTTCTCCAATATCTGCTGGAAGTTTGCAGAAGTACTCAACAGGCTTTAAAGTAACCTCATCTCTATATAGTCCAATATGTCCAACCTTAGCAGCAGGAATTAATTTTAACATCCCATCTACCATTCCAAGACCTGCTCTTAAAATAGGAACAATAGCTACCTTTTTTCCTGCAAGCATTTTGCATTTTGTTTTACATATTGGAGTTTCTATCTCCACATCTTCAGTAGGAAAATCTCTTGTTACTTCATATGCCATAAGCATTGCTACTTCTTCTACTAGCTCCCTAAAATCTTTTGACCCTGTTTGTTTATTTCTAATAAATGATAATTTGTGTAATATTAGTGGATGACCTATCTGTGTTACTTTACTCATTTGTATTCCTCCTATGTTTTTATTTGTTGTATCTTCTTTCAATTTCAGCTATTTTTTCTACTCTATTAGCATGTCTTCCGCCTTCAAATTTAGCATTTAAAAATGCGTCTACCATATCAATTGCCAGGCCCACTCCTACAACTCTTTCACCTAGTGCAAGAATGTTGGCATTATTATGTTCTCTACATGCATGTGCACTAAAAGTATCAGAGCAACTTGCTGCCCTTATGCCTGGAACTTTATTTGCTGCAATACTAATTCCAATTCCTGTGCCACATACTAAAATACCTAAATCATAATTACCTGACACTACTTCATTTGCAACCTTCTCACCAAAATCAGTATAGTCACAGGAATCTAATGTATATGTTCCACAATCCTTAATCTCTATTCCTTTTTTCTCAATATGCTTTATTATTTCCTTTTTCAAGTTAAGTCCAGCATGATCACTACCTAATGCAATTTTCATATTTACACTTCCTCACTTTTATTTAAAGATAATATTTGTCTCTATTACAGAAAAGAAGATAAAGGTATTATACAATACCCTTATCCTCTTTTAATTTATTAATCAACAAAAAAATCAAATCACATATTTGTTCATAAGTTCTTTCATATACAAATGAATCTCCACCATAGGGGTCTGAAACTTCTCCTTCCACACCCACATATTCATTTAATGTGAAAATTATATTTCTTGGTACCTCAAAATATTTAATGGCAGCATATTTTGCACTTTTAGACATAGCTAATACTAAATCAGCCTCATTAACTAATTTGTAATCTAGTTGAACAGCCATTCTCTCACTAATATCACTATTAAGTTTTTCCTTGACAAGTTCAGAAGAATTTTTTGATGTAAACGTGCCAGAAATTGCATTAACCCCAGCTGATAAAGACGTAATTCCATCAATATTGCATACTTCATTAAACATAGCTTCTGCCATACAACTTCTGCATGTATTACCTGTGCATATAAACAGTATCTTCATCTTTACCTCCATGTCTAAACGTTAATAATATCATATCCTGCTGACTTTTTTAATCTATTCATAACAGCTATTCCAATGTCTTTTTCCTCAAAAGCTTCAGATAATATAAGATCAACTTCTGAGTCATCAAAGCTTCTAAGTGCCTCAAATAAGTTTTGCCCTATACTACTCATATTATTTCGAGAACCCAGTGAAATAATCTCACCCTTCAAATATTTATTTTTTGTTTCATCTGTTGCAATAATTCCAACTTTCTTTTTATCTTCCATATAATTTTGCACTATTTCATTGATTTTTTCAATAGTTTTTTGCAAATCACCTTGAAGTATTATCATAGGTGCCTTAGGTGCATAGTGCCTATATTTCATTCCTGGAGCTTTGGGTTTAAAATCTAATTGTGGTTTCTCCATTATTGCTTTATCAATATATATATTAGGTTCAATCTCCTTAAGCATCTCTAAAGTAATTGCACCTGGCCTAAGTATGCATGGAGGATGAACAGTGCAATCAATTATTGTGGATTCTAACCCAACTTCACATTTTCCTCCACCAACTATGCAGGAAACTTTCCCCATCAAATCTTCAATACATCTTTCTACTTCTGTGGGACTGGGTCTTCCAGAGATATTCGCTGAAGGAGCTGCAATTGGAACTCCTGCAGCTCGAATTATTTTTCGAGAAATTATATTTGAGGGCATTCTTATTCCTACGCTATCAAGACCAGCGCTAGTCACTGATGGAATTAGAGACGACTTTTTTAAAATAATTGTCAATGGTCCAGGCCAAAAACCATCCATAATTTTCTTTGCAACTTCTGGTATTTCATCAACTAACTCTTCGATTTTTTCTATGTCTGCTACATGAACTATCAAAGGGTTGTCCTGTGGTCTCCCTTTTGCTTCGAAAATATTTTTAACAGCCTCAGGATTAGTAGCATCTGCTCCAAGCCCATAAACAGTCTCTGTTGGAAAAGCTACTAACTCACCTCTATTTAAAAAATCACCTGCTTCTTTGATTAAAGCTTCATCAATATTTTTCTCATTTATCATAATAATCCTTGTATTCATTTGTTCACCTCTTATTAAATTACATTAGTTATTATCATTCCTAGAAGGATTCCACTAAGAACTCCTATAGTACTAGAAATACCATCCCATAGTTTTGATGATTCCGGCAGCATCTCACCACAAACTACATAAAGCATTATTCCAGATGCAAAAGAAAGGCATATACCTAATACATTTTGAGAAATGCTTCCAATATATACTCCAAGCCATACTCCAACTGCTGTAGGAAATGCAGCAAGAAAAGCAAATAGCATACTTTTCGACACTTTAGTTTCAGTTGCCATTAACGGAGCAGTTACAGCGATTCCCTCTGGTATATCATGAATTGATATGATTATACTCATTTTTATTCCCAGACCTTGATTTGCTAAGAAACCGCAACCCATAATTATTCCTTCTGGAAGGTTATGTACCATTAAGCCAATTGCCGTCATCAATGCAACCTTAACATGGTTATTAGCAATCCACTTTCCTACATTTAATATGTTATCTAATATTAATATTACTGCAATTCCGAGCATACAAAATATAATTGTGCCAATAAAGCTCCAGCTCTCCATGGCTTCAGGAATTAATTCAAAAACTACAACCGAAAGCATTAATCCACCAGAAAACCCTACGATAGTACCTAAAAATTTTTTTGATGGTTTTTTAATCACAACCCCTAAGCATGCTCCTAGCATTGTTCCAACCAGTGAAACTATGCTACCAAAAACTATTATTAAAAGCATTCTAATATTCAAGATAATCCCCCATTTCAATATAATCTTATTTATTGAAATGAAAGTTTATTACCTATTTCATCCATTTCTTTATTTTACTAATAGTTTCATCAGTAAAATAAGCATATACACAACTCTTATATATTAGAAGCAAAAGATTATTTTTTTTAACTCCGCCTTTGCTAATAGCAAAATAAAAATATTGTTCCTCTGGATGTTGTCTCTTTATTTTATTGAATTCATTTTCTAACTCATTATATTTACTAAAGAAATTAGTATTCACAGGTTTTATTTTTTTATTCCTAAACCTAGATTTTAAAATAATTACTATGTGGAAATCCTTTTGGATTTTTATCGAGTGTACAAGCACTACTCTGTCACAAATCAACTGAATTCTATGGTTTAAAAGCCCACTTTTGATTATAATTTTATATTTTTTGTCCTGAAAATTTAAGTATTCATTATTGGTTTTTATGAAAACACTGCTCAAAATCACTGTTTCAATAATAATTAAATAAATAATAATATATAAATTAAATACTTTAAATTTTAATGCCATTAAAGGCAAAAACAAAAAAATAAAGCACATCATAAGCACAAACCTGCGTAAGGATTTATTCTGCTTTTTGATAGCTTTATTTATATCCATTTATTCACCTTCTAAATTATTAGTTACTTCCTAGTGTTTTCATTTTTCCTGCTTGCTCAGATGTAATCATTGCATCAACAATTTCATCTATATCTCCATCAAGAAAGTTATCTAATTTATAAAGGGTTAACCCTATTCTATGATCAGAAACTCTACCTTGGGGATAGTTATAAGTTCTTATTCTTTCACTTCTATCTCCAGTACCAACTTGACTTTTTCTATCTTCTGCAATTCCTGCGCTTCTCTCAGATTCAGCTATTTCATATAGTCTTGATCTAAGAACCTTCATGGCCTTTTCTTTGTTTTTTAGCTGAGATTTTTCATCCTGGCAAGTTACAACAAGTCCTGAAGGAACATGAGTTATTCTTACTGCAGAATCTGTGGTATTTACACACTGACCACCATTACCTGAAGATCTATATACATCTATTCTTAAATCAGCTTGGTTTACCTCTACCTCAATATCATCAACCTCCGGAAGAACCGCAACAGTTGTAGTAGATGTATGAATTCTTCCACTAGATTCTGTATCTGGTACTCTTTGAACTCGATGGACTCCACTTTCATATTTAAGTCTACTATATGCTCCTAGTCCTTTAATCATAAAGACTACTTCCTTCAAGCCTCCAAGATCAGTTTCATTGACACTCATTAGTTCTACTCTCCAACCACGTCTTTCAGCATACCTTGTGTACATTCTAAAAAGGTTTGAGGCAAATAAAGCTGCTTCTTCTCCACCAGCGCCTCCCCTAATTTCCACAAAAACATTTCTTTCATCATTGGGATCCTTAGGAAGAAGTAATATTTTAAGCTCTGCTTCAACAATGCTTTGCTGTTCTGAAAGCTCTTTAATCTCATCTTCTACCATATCTTTTAATTCTTTATCTAATTTATCTTGTAACATTTCTTTGTCATTCTCAACATCTTTGACAATTTTTTTATATTCATTGTACTTGTTTACAATTACTAATAAGTCAGCTTGTTCTTTACATAACTTCTGCCATTCTTTCTGATCCGCCATAACCGAAGGATCACTAAGCTTGATAGATAGTTCTTCATACTTACCTTCTATAAAATCTAGTTTACTAAACATCTATTATCACTCCGTATATATATTTTAACAACTTTTAATATAACATAATCCTTCTACTTCTAGCAACAAAATTTATCTGTTACCAATAACAACCCTATCTAGTCCTGCTAAATCTTGAAAGATATTTATATTCTTATAATTATTCGCTTCCATTATATTTCTAACATCAATTGCCTGATCGTATCCTATTTCAAAAGCTAAAACTCCACTTTCCTCGAGAATTCCTACACTCTCGGCAGTTATTCTTCTGTAAAATTCAAGTCCATCTTCTCCACCACTTAATGCCATTAATGGTTCATATCCTTTTACATCTTCCATTAGTGTCCCAATAATTTCATCTCTAATGTAGGGTGGATTTGATACAATTATGTCAAATTTCATATTATGTTCTTTTGCAAATTGAAGCAGGTCACTTTGAAAAACCTTAATTTTATTTTCTCCTAGCAGCCTTTTCGAGTTTTCTTCCGTTACTTCACATGCAACAGTCGATAAATCAGAACAAAAAACCTGAATATTTCCCAGGAAATAAGCAAGTGAAATACCAATTGCTCCACTACCTGAGCAAACATCACAAATTCTTTTACGCCTATTTGTTTTAGCTAGCTTAATTACTTCTTCCACAAGTAACTCTGTATCTGGCCTTGGAATTAATATTCCCTCTTTCACTAAAAAGTCTAATCCCATAAACTCACAATGACCAGTGATATATTTAATAGGCATTTTATTTTTTCTTAATTCCATAATTCTAAAAAACTCTTCTTGCTTTTTAATATCTACTTCCAACTCTTTATTTATAAGTATAAACAATTTATCTACTTCTAAAACCTTTTGCAATAAAAGCTGAGTATCAAGTAAATAACTGTCTATTCCTGTTTCCTTCAAAATTTTATACCCATAGCTTAGAAGCTCTGATATTTTCAATTAATCACTACCTTATTATTTAATTAACTACTATTTCTTCTACTGGACAATCTATTAATCCTTCTGCTACTTTCAATGCTTTTATAGCAACTTCTAACTGCTCTAAATCTGGCTCACGTGTGGTTATTTTTTGAAGCATGAGTCCTGGATATGATAAAACCTTAGAAAGTTTGCCTTGACTTCTACCCATCCATTTAATTAGCTCGTAGGTTACTCCGGAAATAACAGGTAGTAGTACTAGTCTATATAAAGTTCTTTCAATTAATGATGTCCATGGTGTCAAGGAAAATAGAATTATACTAACAATCATTACTAGGAACATAAAATTAGTTCCACATCTAGGATGAAGTCTTTCGAATTTTTTCGCATTTTCTGGGGTTAAGTCCATGTCATTTTCATAGCAGAATATTGTTTTATGCTCTGCTCCATGATACTCAAAGACTCTTTGTATATCTTTCATTTTACCAATCAAGAAAATATATAATATAAAAATACCTACTCGGATAACACCTTCAATTATATTTAAAAACACACTATTATCTGAAATACTTTTTTTAAAAAGATTTGCTGCGAATGTGGGAAAGATAAAAAATATAAGTACTGAAAAAACTATAGAAAACAACAATGAAATTCCCATTAAAATATCAGAACTTTTATCTTTAAACGTATCATTAAACCATTTATCAAAACCTGATGCTTCCTCTTCTTCATCTTCGAAAAAAGAAGCAGAATAATTTAAACTTTGTATTCCCACCACCATTGAGTCCACTAAGGAAATAAAGCCTCTAATTATAGGTAGTCCAAATATTTTATTTTTCTTTGTAAGTGGTTCTTTATTTTCTAGATTTACAACTATATCTCCATTTGATGTTCTTACAGCAGTTGCCATTCCTTTACTGCCTCGCATCATTACACCTTCAATTACCGCCTGGCCTCCAACTGAGCTTTTGTTGTTCATATTTCTCCTTCCTCTTTTGGGACTATATGACATTTCCTGCATCTTGCTTCATAGGATTCCGTTGCACCAACAAGCACAATAGGATCAACATATTTTGCAGGTTTCCCATTAATTAATCTTTGAGTACGGGTTGCAGGATTTCCGCATACCATACAAATTGCTTGGATTTTATCTACAAACTCTGCAATTGCTGACAATGAAGGCATTGCACCAAAAGGCTCACCCCTAAAATCCATATCTAGACCAGCACAAATTACCCTTTTATTGCCATCAGCGATATATGTCACTACATTAATAATACCTTCATCAAAAAACTGTGCCTCGTCTATTGCAACTACATCCGTATCTTCATCTAATAATCTCAAAATATCCGAACTATTTTTAACAGGAATACATTCCTCTTTTTCTCCACAATGAGAAACTACATCATCTTTACTATACCTAATATCTATTTCAGGTTTAAATACTTGAACCTTCTGTTTAGCAATTTTAGCTCGTCTTACTCTTCTAATTAGCTCTTCTGATTTTCCACTATACATTGGTCCAATAACAACTTCTATCCAACCGTGATCTTTTGGTCCGTACATAATTATCACCTCCAAAATTTATAACACATCTATTCTATCAAACCTGAAGTAATTATTAAAGTATGCTAATCAAATATATTGACTAAATTTATTTTTTTATGATATACTCTAGAGGTTGACAATAAGAAACCAATATGATATTTAAGGTAGGTGTAAAAAATGCAAGAAGGCATACATCCAGAATACTACGAAGATGCTGTAGTTAAGTGCGCATGTGGAAATACTTTTACAACTGGTTCTACTAGACAAGAGCTTAAAGTTGAAATATGCTCAAAATGCCACCCATTCTACACTGGCAAACAAAAAGCTGCTGCAACAGGTGGAAGAGTTGAAAAGTTCATGACTAAATTCAATATTAAAGAATAATAATGAATTCTTATGAATTTAATGGGAAAGTTTACCTTTCCCATTTTTTTCTTTACCTTTTTTATTTTATCTATTACCTGACATTTCTATTTTATTGAACTGCTCAAGGAACTCAGCGTTGGTTTTTGTCTTTGACATAAGATTTATAAGCTTTTCAGTAACACTTTGAATATTGTTCTCTGCGTACATTATCTTTCTTATATTATAAGCAACTTCATATTCTTTGCTTGATAAAAGTAAATCTTCTCTTCTTGTCCCAGATTTATAAATATCAATCGCAGGGAATATTCTTCTTTCTTGAAGTTTTCTATCAAGATGAACTTCCATATTACCTGTTCCCTTAAATTCTTCAAATATCATATCATCCATTCTACTACCTGTATCAACTAGCGCAGTAGCAAGAATTGTTAAACTTCCACCTTCTTCTATTTTTCTAGCAGCTCCAAAGAACTTCTTTGGCATAATGAGAGCACCAGGATCTAAACCACCTGAAAGTGTTCTACCAGTGGGTGTAATAGTTAAATTATATGCTCTTGATAATCTAGTTAAGCTATCTAGTAAAATAACAACATCTTGTCCTTGTTCAACCATTCTTTTTGCCCTTTCAAGAACCATGTATGCTACTTTAGTATGATGATCTGGTTCTTCATCAAAAGTAGAATATATAACTTCACCATTTATAGAACGCTGCATATCTGTAACTTCTTCTGGTCTTTCATCAATTAGAAGAACTATCAGCTTCACTTCAGGGTGATTTGCAACTATACTATTAGCTACCTTTTTCAAAAGTGTAGTTTTTCCTGCCTTTGGAGGCGCAACAATAATACCTCTTTGCCCTTTACCTATAGGAGATAAAATATCCATTAGTCTTGAGGATAAATCCAGCTGACTGTTTTCTAATTTAAGTCTTTCATTGGGATAAATTGGAGTGAGCTTTTCGAAAGGTTTACGTCTTACTGCTCTTTCTGGGTTTTCTCCATTTACTTTTTGAACATATAATAAGGCTTTAAACTTTTCTCCTTCTTTAGCTGTTCTTACTTTTCCTTCAACCTCATCACCTGTTTGCAGATTAAATCTTCTTATTTGTGAAGGAGATACATATATATCATCATAGCTAGTTAAATAATTTTTGCCTCTTAAAAAGCCATAATTATTATTTTCAACTATCTCTAATACTCCTTTTGATGTTACCGAATCATCAATTAACTCTTTTAGAACTTCCTTATTTTCTTCTTTTGTTACTTCATTTTCCTTAGCGCAATCTACTTTGTTTTCCAAAGGAACATCAATTGGATTACTCTCTGTTTTAACTTCTGTGGCCTCTACTATTATATCCCCTACCAATTCTGGGCCAGACTCTTCCTCGCTTTTCTTAACGCTAATTTTTTCTCTTAAAATGAGTCCATCCTTTTCGATTGAAATAGGAACGGTTTTTTTTATTTCTTCTATTAATTCTGATTTTTTAAACTTAGATATGTTTTTCACTCCAAGTTCCTTAGCATACTCTTTTAATTCAATTAGAGTCATGCTTTCTAAAGCTTTATTCAACAAAAAATAAGCACCTCCGAAATATTCCTTTTTATATTATTTTTTCATCTGGGAAAAACACAAACGAATTTTATGAAATGATAATTATATTATAACCTATAATTATATTTATATCCATACCTATTAAAATAGTGTTAGAAATCCACATTTTAACTATCTATAAATGGAATAAAAAAAGCGGCAAAGCCGCCCCTTACAAACTATTATTTTTTATTAAACTTATAGTTTGTAAAATGATTATTTATATTTCCAAGTTGCTACGCAAATTAAAGATTGGCTTTCGCCTATTTTTTAAGCGTAGCTTTTTGGTTTTAATTATACATTCGTTCTATATGTTATTCCATGAACACCCTCATATTCAACTGGCTCCATTTGTTCCCCACACTCTTCACAAGTAAATCTTGGTGGAACACTAAGATCTCCATCATCAAGAGCATCAAAATAATTCACTACACCTTCTGGTATAAGTTCTTCTATTCCACATCCACCACATTTAAATAATATTTGCTTATCTTTCTTTTTTAGTTGTTGATTTTTGCTTTTTTTCACCTTTTTAACTCTCTTTTTACTTACAGGCATAATTGTCCTCCAAATTTTCTTCAAGCAAACAAAGCTCCTAGCCCGTCAGGGCTTACGCCTTTTACTGATGTATTTATTGAATTTAGTTCTTCTATTTTTAATTTAACCTTATTTGTTAAATTCTTTTTATATTTTTCAATAAGGTTTCCTGATTTATTATAGTATATCCCATCTAAATGCATAGTGCTACCGCACCTTTCACACTTTAATGGGTCTATTCCAAAGGCTTTTAATATTCTATACTCCCATTTTCTAAGTTTCTTTAATTCTAAAAATACTTTCTCATTTATAAGTCTAAAGAATTTACCTTTATGTTTATTATTTCTAGCATATATTCCATAATATCTAATCATTTTAAAGTTTTTTTCTGGTATATGTATTATCACTTTCTTAATAAATTCTAATGCATCCAATTCTACTTCAATTCTTTTATTATCCTCATGGCTTTCATACCAAAAAGTAACCTCTTTACCATCATATTTAATTACTCTAGACTCTGCAATCGCTGGTCTACCTGTATATCTACCTACATATTTTACAGCACCTTTAGCATCCTTTACTTCATTTTTGCCATGTACATAAAAACCATCTTTAAAATTCTTATATAACTCATTTTTTAAATTTCTAAATCTTCTTTTGCCTAACTCTACTTCTATTGAATCAAGTAAAAGTTTTTGCCACCTTTTTCTTAACATTTCATATGGAAGAAAGTTCACTCTTTTCCATGGTGTAATTTCACCCAAACCACCTTCGGTGACAAGCATATGTACATGTGGATTCCACTTTAAATCTCTACCAAAAGTATGAATTACTGCAACAATACCTGGCACAAATTTTTCTTTTTTATTTTTTTCTAAATACCAACTTTTTATTACTTCTGCAGCACACTTAGGCAGTAGCTCTAATAATTTTCTATCTCTTTGAAAAATTATTCTAAGTTCTTCTGGTATGGTAAATATAACATGTCTATGATTTGTTTTTGCCATTCTTTTAGTAAGATCTTCAACCCAATCATCCATACGGATTTTACCACATGATGAACAAAGCCTACTTTTACACGTAAACCCCACTCTTTTAACTTCACCACAGGTTTCACATTTGAACTCTAAAAATCCATTTTCTAATGAACCACATTGAATCATTTTACTAACCTCGTGGAACACAACCTCACGAATATTATTATGTTCTTTTGAAAACTCATCCCAATGATCAATAAATATCTGCTTTATTACCCCTTTAGTCATATAATTACACTCTCTAAACATGTTATTGGTACATTCTTACATTCTAATGCAACTACTTGATTCCACTGCCTTACGTCACTATATATTATATCAAAAAAATTTATACTTTCCTAAACAATAAAAAAAGAGTAAAAGCATTACTTTTACTCAAATCATAGCAATAATTTCTGTATTTATTTGATTATACTTTTGGATTCTTTGTTGAACTTTTGAGTTTTTCCCTAAATAAAATATTGGAGTTCCAACTTCTTCACATCCACCTATAATAACACTTTTGCTCATGACTTCAACAATACTATATTTAAATTCATGGTTCTTGCCACATATAGGACATTCAGTTTTAAGAATAATCTCCTTATCCTCATTTATATATATCTGTAACCCATTCACAAGTCCCTTAATCTTCTCTAAGTTAAATAAACTAATTTCATTAAAGTCATAATTTCCATAAATACTTCTAAATGCAATTGCAAAATCAGTATTTACTAACATTTATTTCACCTCCAAATATTTAGCTTTATATATTTATAAATTCTATAAGTTTCAAAAAAATCCTTCTAAAAATTTTAAGCAAGTCCGATATATCTATTTTTTTATTCGACAAAGTAAAAATCCCCCACTAGAGACAGTTATCTCTAGTAGGGGATTTCATTTTCATCTATTTAAAATGGATTATTATTTATCACCTAATGAAGCTTTTATAAAATCTTTAAATAAAGGATGAGGTTTATTAGGTCTTGATTTCAATTCTGGATGGAATTGAACTGCTACAAACCATGGGTGATCCTTTATTTCTACAATTTCAACCAATCTATCATCAGGACTAGTTCCTGTAAGAATAAGACCTTTATCTATTAACTCTTTCCTAAATTCATTATTGAATTCATATCTATGTCTATGTCTTTCATAAATTACTTCATCTTTGTAAGCTTCCATAGCATTAGTATTATCTTTAAGCTTGCAAGGATATAATCCTAACCTCATAGTACCACCTTTTTCATCAATATCCTTTTGATCTGGCATCAAATCTATTACAGGATGTAAAGTGTCAAGATTAAATTCAGAGCTATGAGCCCCCTCAAGTCCAACAATGTTTCTCGCATATTCAATTACTGCACATTGCATGCCAAGGCAAATTCCAAAGAAAGGCACTTTGTTTTCTCTAGCAAATTTAATTGCTTCAATCTTTCCTTCAATACCTCTATCTCCAAAACCGCCAGGTACAAGTATGCCATCAATATCTTTTAATATATCTTTTGCGTTATCATTTGTTACATCTGAAGAATTTATCCATTTAATAACAACTTTTGAATCGTTAGAAAGTCCACCATGTCCTAAAGCCTCTACTACAGAAATATATGCATCATGAAGTTCAACATATTTTCCCACAATAGCAATTGTAACACTTTTTCTTAAATTCTTTAACTTGTCTACCATGCATGTCCATTCAGTATTATCTATTTCATGGCACTGTAAATTAAGCTTTTCGCAAACCATATTATCTAAACCTTCCTCATGAAGCAATAGAGGCACTTCATAAAGGTTTTCAGCATCAAGGTTTTGAATTACGGCTCTACCATCTACGTTGCAGAAAAGACCTAATTTATCTTTCATATCCTCAGATATAGGTTTTTCAGAACGACATACTATCAAATCAGGCTGAATTCCTATACTCCTTAGTTCTTTAACAGAATGTTGAGTTGGTTTAGTTTTAAGTTCCCCTGCTTTGTTCAAGTATGGAACAAGTGTTACATGTATAAAGCATACATTTTCTCTTCCAACATCATATTTAATCTGCCTAATTGCTTCAAGAAAAGGAAGTGACTCAATATCCCCTACAGTTCCGCCTATTTCAGTAATTACAACATCTACATCTCTTTCCTTAGCAACTCTGTATACTCTATCTTTGATTTCGTTGGTAATATGTGGAATAACTTGAACTGTTCTACCAAGGTAATCACCTTTTCTTTCCTTGGTGATAACTGACCAATAGATTTTTCCTGTTGTAACATTGCTATTCTTACTTAAATTTTCATCAATGAATCTTTCATAATGTCCAAGATCTAAATCTGTTTCAGCACCATCATCTGTTACAAAAACTTCTCCATGTTGAAATGGGCTCATAGTACCTGGATCAATATTCAGATATGGATCAAATTTTTGTATTGAAACTTTAAGTCCTCTGTTCTTTAACAATCTACCTAGTGAAGCCGCAGTTATACCTTTCCCTAATGAAGAAACTACTCCACCAGTTACGAATATATATTTTGTGTTCATTCAAATCCCCCTAAAAATATTTATAAAAATTTATTGACATATTATACAAATACAACTATAATAGAAAGTACCCTTAAATTACAATGGTATTTTCATGTTTTTAAACATATCATTTATAATAACATAATCTATCTTCATATTCTACATATTTTTTTAATTAGCTTGTATTTTTTTGCTTATTACCTCTTCCACTTCGAAATAAAGTTCTCTAAATTCTTTATTCACAAAAAATTTTTCTTCTGCTTTTTTACAAGTATAGTTAACAGATTTTTTACTTTCGATACAAAAATCCTCTTTCAACTTTTCAAGATCTACACATCTATATTTTTTTAAAAATAGAAAAAGCAAATATTTATAATCCTTATCTTTTAAAATCACAATTAATTCTTCTTTGGATATTCCTTTATAATCACAAAGTACTGTTACTATTTTTTCATATTTACTATTCACATTAAACACCTCAAAATGGATTCTAACCAAATTTTATGTTTATTAAACAAAAATGCCAGTATAAACTGACATCTTTTTAATGGAATATTATTTTATGCCTTATTGAATATCAATTTTTATTTTAAGGGTAGTTGATTGTGGAGGCTGTCCTGCAATCAATAAATTATAGTTTATTTTAATGTCTCCTCCCAATTCATGCATATGAATTTCCAGTTCTTTTGTTTCAATTTCAAGTTCTAGCACTCCATATGGTGTGCTATATAAAGAAATAGATTTACTATTACTTTCAAAATTCATTGTAGTTGTTGTTGTCCCCATTCTTAGTAGTGAAAATTTTTCTGGGTATATCTTAAATGTTGTTGTAGTTCCTTCCATTCCAGATATCTCAGTTTCTTTATAGATAACATAATAACAATTACCTTTCTTATAAAACTTACCCGGAGTAATCACTTCAATGGAGTTCTCATCATCATTTGATTGTTTACTAACTACTGAAATTAGAGCTTTATTCTCCATATAACACCATTCCTATATCAAAATATAATACCTTTAATATTATTATTTTAACATGAAATTATTTTGTTTCAAGATAAAGATTATTTTGGAAATTTATATTAACCATCCTTGATACTTTATTTCCACTTTCTATTCTCATTAATCATTTCTTTCTGCAAATCATTGAACTCTTAATATCTGTACATTTGTAGACTACAATTTTAACTTATCTATGGTTTCATTTTCTTTATCGCATAGTATTTTGCCATCTCAAATTGCTTTATTTCGTAATTTAAAAAGAATTTATCTTTTCACTAGCCAATGATGAAACTCTAAAAAATATGGAAAAATCCTAATAATAATTTTCTTTTTTGGCATCTCTATAAAAATTCCTCCAAAATATAATAAATTTTTATTATTTCTTGTTATACAATTTGCTATACATAAGCTATAATATATATTGGAATTAGTTTAAAAATTTATCTAAGTAGTTTATTATTATTAAATACTTCTATATAATGATAGTATCTGCAAATTTAATCAAAGGGTGAACGCGATGAAGGTACTTATACTTGCTATTTCTGCCGGTGGCGGACATATACATGCCGCTAAGGCGATAGAAGAATATACAAAGATAAATAATCCCAATTCAGAAATATTAATATTAGATACATTAAAATATATAAATCCAATTATTGACAAGGTGATTATAGGTAGCTACATTAAAAGTATTAAAGTTACTCCGTCAATTTTTGGAAAGCTATATAATTTTAGTGATAGCGATGATAACTTAGCTACTGTCAGCAGTAAGTTCAATGAAATTATGGCTTTTAGAATTTTACCCCTAATTAATGAGTTTAAGCCTGACATAATTGTGACTACTCACTTTTTTCCCGCGGAAATGATTTCAATATTAAAACGTAAAAAAAAGCTGTCTATACCAACTCTTTGTCTTCTTACGGATTATTGCTCACACAATGTTTGGATACACTCAGGTATTGAAGCATTTGTAGTTTCAAATTTTGATATGATTAAAGAAATAGAGCTGCGAGGTATTAATCCTAATATTATTTATGATTTTGGAATACCTGTAAAATCTGACTTTCTAGAAAAATATGACAAACGTGAAACTCTTTCTAAATTAAATCTTGATCCAGACAAACAAACAATTCTTATTATGGGTGGAAGCTTAGGTTTAGGTAAAATAAGAAATTTATATGAGGAACTAAAAAAAGTAAAAAAAGATTTTCAAATTATAGTTATTACTGGTAGTAACAAGAAACTATATTCTGAGTTATTAAAGCTAAAGCAAACTTCTTCAAAGAATACTAGTGTAATTGGCTTTACTGATGAGGTAAACAAATATATGCAAGCTTGTGACCTTTTGCTTACTAAACCAGGTGGTTTAACAATAACAGAAGCTTTAGCAAGTAAAACTCCTTTAGGTCTTTTCTCTTCCATACCTGGTGTGGAGGAAAGAAATGCAGAATTTCTATTGAAATATGGTCTTGCAGTTGATATTGGCAATGTGAAAGGTTGCAGAGGCGCAATTGACGATCTTATTTCAAATCCTGAAAAATTAAAAGACATGAGCGATAAATGTGAAGGCTTCTCCAAGCCAAACTCTGGTAATGATATTTATAAATTAATGTTAGAATTAGTAAATAAGGCTGCTAGCAAATAGCAGTCTTTTATTTTTTAACCCTGTTTACAAAAAATAAAATTGGCAATACTTATAATATTAACTTTATATGGGGGTTTAAAAATGAAAAAAGGAATAATTACTTTATTAATAATATTATTAATGGCAAACTTTATCCCAAACTTAAGTTGGACAAGAGTATCTGCAAACCAAGGTAGCATTTCTAGCAAAGTTATAAGATTTCATGTAATAGCAAATAGTGACACGGATCAGGACCAAAACCTAAAGCTTAAAGTACGAGATGCAGCACTTCAATATCTGTATCCTAAGCTTAAGACTTCTAAAAATATTGAGGAATCAAGAAAAATTTTAAAGCAAAATACTCCTGAAATTATGGTAATAGCTAGAAAACTTATTAAAGATAATGGCTACTCATATCCAGTTAGCGTTTCATTAACTCGAGAGAATTTTCCAATGAAAAGTTATGGAAATATAACTTTACCACAAGGGAATTATGAAGCATACAGGATAATCATTGGAACTGGACAAGGTCATAATTGGTGGTGTGTTATGTTTCCTCCTCTTTGCTTTGTAGATATAACCAAAGGTGAAGTATCTGAAAAGCAAACTCAAAAGGAAATGAAAAAAGTACTCACTGAAGATGAGTACAAATTAGTAGATAACACTGAAATTCCTAAGTCAAAAGAAAAAGTAATATTTAAATTTAAGTTAGTGGAGTTATTTCATAAATTAATTAAATAGAAGGTACCCTACTAGCAATTGAACTTCTATCTCTTTTATCTTGCTTACTAGCATTGCTTTCTATACAGTTCTTGTAATAAAAACTTCATCATAAGATTTTTTTAGAATTTCGAAGCATCTTTGAGCCTTCAGCATATCATCAAAAATACCGAATACTGAAGGTCCGCTTCCGCTCATCATAGACCCTAATGCACCCATGTTTATCATTATTTCTTTTATTTGTCTAATAGATTTATGCCTTCTTAATGTAACATTTTCCAATACATTCTTCATATTTTCACTTATTAATTTTAAATCTTCATTTTCAATTGCATCCATAAGTAATTCTGTATTGGGATGCCTCTTGATTTTGCTTATATCTAAATTAGTATACACCTCTTTGGTTGAAACTCCAAAGGAAGGTTTAACTAGAACGAGTATATGGTATTTAAGTGGCTTTAATGGCGTTATAACTTCACCAATCCCCTCGCATAGAGCCGTTCCTCCTACAAAGCAATAGGGAACATCCGCTCCCAATTTAAGTCCTATATCAATTAACTCTTTATCACTAGCGTTGGTATTGTATAATTCTCTCATAGCTATAAGAACTGCAGCCGCATCAGTACTTCCACCAGCCAATCCAGCAGCTACAGGTATATTTTTTTTAATATCAATGTAGATTCCACCGCGTATATTATATTCCTCCATATACATCTTAGCTGCTTTATACGCAATATTTCTTTCGTCTGTTGGAACATATTTTTTATTGCACGTTATAAATATGCCCTTCTCAATTTTTTTAATATTCAACAAATCATATATTTCTATACTCTGCATAATCATTTTTAACAAATGATACCCGTCATCTCTTTTTCCCACCACATCAAGTGATAAATTAATCTTAGCATACGCCTTTATTAACATAATAATATTCCCTCCAAATATATGATTCATTTTATTATAACAAATTAGTACAAGGTAATATATAAAAGAAATGACTAATTCAATAACTTTTTTTAAAATAATAAGACCAATCCATTACGGATCAGTCTTAATTAATTATATTATAGCCCTACCTGGAATTATTAATTTCCCGCCAATTGCTATATTATCAACATCTTCTATATTATTTACTTTTACAATAGTATCAAGAGGCGTGCTGTACCTCTTGGCAATTTTCCACATTGTATCTCCTGGTTGCACGCAGTAGATAGTAATGCTTGATTTTTTTAATGGTACTTCATCTTCTAATTCTTCAACGTTTATTATAAAATCTTTATGACTGTAATAACATATTTTTGCCTGAACGCATACTACAGCTTTAATAGCAATAGTTCCTGCTTCTACTACAGCCTCTATACTTTCAAGGAACAATTTAGCAACACAATTCATATCAATTTTTGCGCCTTGAATATCTACATTACAAACAAAAGGAACTTCTTCTTGTATGCCGTCTACATATTTCTCTTCGTCCTCAGTTCTATACAAAACATTAACCTGAAGCAATCCCTCAATTATTGCCTTATCTTCAACTAATTTCTTATCAGTAATACACACTCTGCCATTAGACAATATAACAGAAGTAGGTTTTGGACTGTCTTGTTTAATGGCAATATTATCTTTCACAATTGTTTCAAAACTTGTTGATCCATGAATCACATCGAATTCATAATCTTTTTTGGTCATATTTAACACTACGGTTGGCGAGTAGGCATCCTCAATCACATCAATATTTTCTTTTGTCATTACTTTTATATCTACTCTTGCATTTAGCTCTAAATCCAAAATTCTATTCTCACCAAGATCATCTTCTTTAATGTTGTGTTCAATACTTTCAATTGCAAAGTTTCCGAACCCTTCCATTGATGGATATACACCTTCTAAATCCATTTCCTGCCTTATTAAAATATCATCAGATGCATATTCAAGTTCTCTGTCATTGGTTCCTTTATAGAATACTTCAACAAATGCAAATGCATCCGCCTGAACTTTATTTTCCATTACTCTAATCTCTCTTTTATGGAGAGTAACTTCTAATTTTAAAATTGTTCCAATTTGGGGTCTATCCATAGGAATTACAATATGTGATTTCCCTAAGAGATTACCCTTAACCGCCCCGATCATTTTATCTATAGTTATTGGATTCTTTAAAAGCTGCACATCATGTGAGTCAGTGATATCTTTTACAATATTAAAATAACAATTTTTGCTCACTTTTGTATTTGTCTTAACAATACCTTCAATTAGTATTTTTCTTTCATTAATGCAAACGCACCCTATATGTTCAATCAAACTCTCAGCCTCACATAACATTTTATGTGCTGAACCCTCTACCTCAATGTAATTTGTAAATTTTCCCACATACGAAACGCTGAAAAGTTCAGTTCTATCTTCCTTAGCTAAATACAAAACATTATATAAAATCTGCCCCTCTATATACACCTTTCCCTGCATAACTTCGCTTGTTATAATGCTTGGTTTCGCATCAAGCATTAGTATTTCTCTCACATCTGGAAGTGTATCGGGTATAACATATTCTGCTTTAATTACATTGTCAGCAGTATTTTCGCCAAGCAACTGCTCATAATCAACATTTTCCTGAACTAACTCTATAGCCATAATATCCCTCCTACAATATACCTACTAATTATTTATATTAAATATTTAGGGTTTTATGCTTATAGAATTTTAAAAAATCAAAAAAAAAAACGATACACAATTAGTATCGCTTAATTTCCAAAAACTATTTGAACCGTATTCGTTAAAACATCTGAATAACTATAAGACACTGTCCTTTGGGTGTCATTATCTAGCCTGATGACAAAAATGCTAGGATAAGTTTTTTCTAATACTCCGTTATTAACAAGAACCTTTCTTCTACCACCATTAGCTTTGAGAATAACCTTCTCACCTACATGGCTTTCTATATCTCTTTTAATAACAGATAACATATTTACCTTTTCCATAAGAAGCACCCTCTTTCCACATCTTATATTATACCTTGTATAAAGTCATATGTCAACTAAACTAATCATTTTATCAGCAAAATATGTGACTTGTCAAGGTTAATTTTTTGTGAACAAAACAAGCTTCTAACGATTTTCACGCTGAAGCTCGCATGTACTATTATTTGTTTCATATTTCATATTTATTATGCAAATGATGATTTAGGAAATCCTTCTCTATACTTACCTCTAGTTTGAAGACCACCAATCCCTTTAGTTCCTGTTATTGTATTTTCGATCACCTCTTGTATAGAAACTATCTTTTCGAAATTAGTATAAGCCACTTTTTCACAAACAAAGACTGGATCAAGACAATGAATAAGTACTCTACTTGGTGAACTAGCAAAATTAGCACCAGCTCACTATACTAAATTGCGATATTCATTAAATATTTATCTAGATTATTGTAGAATTATGTCAAATGATTGATTTTGACATATTATTCAAAAAAGGCTAAACTAAATGTGGTAATTAACACTTATACTTTAATTCATTTATTGAAATTAGCTAAAATGTGGCTCTAGTTTATTATATTGAATAATAAATTTCGATATAAATTCTATTATACATAGATTCAGAAAGTAGGTAAAAGGATATGAATAATATATATGGTAGAACCCCTAATGTATTAGTTGTAGATGATAGTATATTCTTTATACATTCTATTGTCTCATTATTAGCTGAAAAAGGAATGAATATACAAACAGCTAACAATGGTAGAGAGGCTTTAGTTTGTGTCCAAAATAAAATACCTGATATTATTATCCTTGATGTATGCATGCCTGAATTAGACGGCTTTGAAGTTTGTAAAATTCTACGGGCAAATAAAAAATATAATAACATTCCTATTATTTTTTCCACATCATCTACCGATTCAGAAAGTATTATAAAGGGATTTCAAATAGGTGGACAAGATTATATAACAAAACCCTTTAATGCTTATGAATTTTTAGCTAGGGTTGAAACCCACTTGAAACTTAAGTTACAAATGGATGAAGAAATAAATCAAAAAGAAAAGTATTTTAGAGGTTTATTTGAACATATGGCTATGGGTACAGCCATAGTTGATAACAATGGATATATAGCTCAGATTAATCCTGAATTTAAGAGAATGTTTAACTATTCTGAAGAGCAACTGCTTGATATGAAATTTGAAGAACTAATATATGAAGATGATAAGGAAATTGGACTAGTTTCCTATAATGACTTGTTTGAAGGCAGATGTGAATCTTTTATTATCGAAAGACGTTTCTGTAACAAATATGGTAATATTGTTTGGGGTAGTCAAACTTTATCTCTAGTACATAATATAGATAATTCCACTAGTCTTATAGTAATGATTCAGGACATTACTAGCCGTAAGAAAGTTGAAAAAGAATTGATAGAAGCAAAAAAAGCAGCTGAAGGTGCAAATGCACTTAAAAATCAATTTCTTGCCAACATGTCTCATGAACTCCGAACACCAATTAATATTATTTTTAGCGCACTTCAACTTTTTGAATTAATGTTAAGAAACAATTTAGAGATAGACTTGGTAAATTGTGATAGACATTTGCAAGCTATGAAACAAAATTGTTACAGACTACTTAGACTTGTTAATAACCTTATCGATATCACTAAAGTTGAAACAGGTTTTATGGAACTTCATTTAAAAAACGTAAATATAGTAAGTTTAGTAGAAGATATAACCCTTTCAGTTGCAGAATATGCTAAAGGTAAAGAAATAGAAGTCCTATTTGATACAGAAATAGAAGAAAAGATAGTTTCTGTAGATCCCGACAAGATTGAGAGAATAATGCTTAATTTACTTTCAAATGCTACTAAGTTCACAAATAAAAATGGTAAAGTTTCTGTGAATATATATGAACAACCAAAAAAAATACAAATTTCTGTGAAAGATAATGGTATAGGTATACCCTATGATAAGACCAAGGATATTTTTGATAGATTCACTCAGGTGGATAATACATTTATAAAAAACAATGAGGGAAGTGGTATAGGCCTTTCAATCGTAAAATCCTTCGTAGAAATGCATAGTGGGACTATATCTGTGAATAGTCAAGTTGGTGTTGGAACAGAATTTATAATTGAGTTTCCAACAAACATTGTTTATCAAGAAGAGCAATATGATATAAATTTTTTAGAGAAAAAGCAACATCATGTTGAAATGTTAGATATTGAATTTTCTGATATATATATTTAGTTTATACTCTTTTACTAAGCAACGTTATGTTTATTAACTTCAGTTTCCGTTCTATCAACGAAAAAGTTAAATATCATTCCTATTAGAATAATTATTCCACCAATTATTTTACCTTTTGATACAACACCCTGTCTAAAATAATCAATTATAATGCCACTAAAAAGCTGCCCTGTGAATATAAGTAGCGTAATATATATTGCTGGTATCTTTGGTATAATTACATTTGAAATTGCAACTATGATTACTCCTAAAGCACCACCAAAATAAGCCCACATTGGTATTCCATTAAAACAACTATTATAATTATTGCTGTAACTTTTAGTAAGTATAAATACTATTATAGCTACGGTGAGTCCAACTATAAAATTAACGAATGCACCTTGAAAAACTCCTATTTCTTTTGAAAGATGGGAGTTTATTATCATTGAAATAATAACCATAACTCCAGCTAAAAAAGCAAATAATATATTTAGCATCTTTTTCACCTCCTGACTAAATTGTCATAATAATAATTCCACAAAGTACTATGGAATAACCAAGTATTTTCTTTTTCTTTAACTTGTGAACCTTCATACCTAATAGTCCAAAATGATCAATTATAGTTGCTGCCACCGATTGTCCAAATAGTCCTATGGCTAATGTAACAGTTACACCTAATGAATTTGTGCATAAATTATTAAAGATAGTCATAACAACACCAATAGCTCCAGCCGAATAAAGGTAAAATGGCATATCTTTTTTAAGTATTATTTTTTGTCTTTTTATTAATAGAATAAAGCTCACAACTAGTATCCCAACAACATGAATAACAACAACTGCAGTATAGTTACCAATCTTATTTGCTAAAAAGCCATTAAATGTAATCATTATTGATATTAGTACTCCGATAAAAACTGCGGATAACTTATTCATAGCTGACCTCCTTTACTAATTATACTATTAAGTTATCATACTTTTTCTTCTTAAAACAGGACATATGTCCTATTCCAATGATATAGTATAAGAAAAGGTTAGGTGATATTATGCAAAGAATCAGTAATGAGGTAACCTTAAAATACTATATTGAGAAGTTTAGCATAAACGAAATATTTCAAAATGATATGCAAAAATATATGGAATTGCATTTATTCAATAAAGGTGAACAAATTTATAATTCCAATAGAACTGCGGATTATGTGTATTTTCTTGTAAAAGGTAAATTTAAAGTTCTAACAGCTCAAACAAACGGAAAATCCCTTCTACTTAGATTCTATCACCCCTTACAAATGATTGGTGATGTGGAGCTGCTTGGATACATTGACCCTCTATGTAATCTGGAAGTACTAAGTGAAGTTATTTGTATTGGAATTTCAGTAGAAGTAATCCGTTCTCAGTGTATGAATGATATAAAATTCCTTAATTTTCTTGCTAAAGGTCTTGCACAAAAGCTAATAGAATCTTCTAACTCTAGTTCAATTAATCTTTTATATCCTTTAGAAAACAGATTAGCAAGTTATTTACTGGCTATATCAGCAGAAGAAAATATTTCTAGTATAGCGACTAATAAGCCAAGTGAAATGGCAGATTTCCTTGGCACAAGCTATAGACATTTAAACCGAACCCTTTCCATGTTTCAAAATAAAAATTTAATAAAGAAGGATAAAAAATTCATAGAGATTATTAATAGAGAGGAACTTGAAAAATTAGCGGGGGATTTATACAAATAAAAATTAGCAGGTTTTATCCTGCTAATTTTTTTAACCTATTTTTTAAATTGCTCATCACATACTTCAATATTCTTTTCTATGGAGTGATGCTTTTGTAATATCAAGTATAAATCTTTCTTGTAATCAGTAACTCCATACTCATTTCCTTTTAGCAAATCCGTTATACTTTTCTCATGATTACCACTGATTTGCCCTTTTCTTAGGTCTAATACCACATATTCGCAAGAAGGTTCAAAATAACTATATAACTTTAATCTATTAGTTAACTTAGTGCTATAAGCCCCATCAGCAGTTACTGAGGCATCTTCAGGAATTTTGTTTAGTGCAGTATCAATTTTATGTATATTTGACCTATTATTCATGTAATAAGTTAAGTAATCAATTTTATCACTATTATAGGAAACAGTAAAAATTGATGTAACCACTAATATAGATAGAACTAAAAAAAACTGACGTTTCATTGATTTTATTTCGCTTAATGCAATAATCGTTAAATAGAAGCTTATGCAAATCGGTATCATATTATGGTGACTTGCAAGTTTATAAATATAACAAGGGTTTACACATAGTAGAGAAGTTAATACAATGGGTATAATTAGTACTAAATTTCCTGCTTTTTTCAAGGTTATTAAAGGTAGGAACATAAGTGGTGCAAATAGTTCCAGGAGAAAAGTAATTTTTCCAGGTGTAAAAATCTGCTGTACTACATAGCTAGGCTTGTAAAGAATTGCATATAAAATGCACGGGAATGCCAGACTACCATCTGGAACAAAATTGTTGTAATAATCTAGTATTAAATGTTCATCACCAAAATGAGGAATTATTAGTTTTGTGCATACGAGAAAGTATACCGCGGATACTACAAATAGAATCTTTCCATGAAAGTTAGATTTTTTTGTAAGTATTAGGTGTAAACCAATGCATGCAAGGATTATTGGAGCATCCTCTTTTACAAGCAAAGTTAAAATACAGAATATCCACATCCCTTTAAAATTCTGCTTTTCTATATAATAAAATATCCATATTACTAATGCTGGATAAAAGTAATTTTCATTTAGAATATGTCCATTTCCTGTACCAATATTTGAGGCTATAAGAAATGGAAATAATAAATAGCTTACTGAAATCATTAGAGAAATCAAATTTGAGAGACCTTTAACTTTGCTCAGCTTATATAGTGCAATAGCTCCTGAAGCCATAAGTAAGGTTTTTGCAATGGCTAGATATATAGGAGAGTTAAATAATAAATATCCTGGAAGAATTACATAATAAATAGGTGCAAAATGCACTGCAAAGTGCGATACCAATCGGTGTCGTTCTACTGTGGTATAAGGTAACCCCCACTTTGACATATAGTAAAACATTTGGCAGAAAATACTGGTATCAAATATGCGTTGTTGATAGTTTAAGTATCTAATAACGGTTAGCCCTCCAACTATTATTAGATAACAAGAAAAAACTGTACCTAAAATAATCTTACTTTTTCTTTCACTAATCTCAAGTTTTTCTAAGTAGAAAATCTTTTTCTTATAAATAATATAATAGTAAACATATATGACAATAGCAGATATTACTAAATTAAAGATAATGTCACCTTGTTGTTTATATACATTCACTAGTCCAAATATAGTTGTATTTATAAGAATTAAAACATACTCATATCTTATTGATACTATAAAGTGTTGCACAACCCTAAGTATTATATACAGCGAAATCCAAATTATTGTTAAAATAATTAGGCCCTTAAGAAAGGTAGCAACCATATTAGTATCGTTAACATCACTGGCACTTTTAAGTTTACTTATCTCACTTTCTTTAACTCCATTTAGTAGGAACTCCCTACTTCCAGTTAATTGGCTCGCATTTAACAAGGATAAAATCACCATTATAATATTAGAATTGATTAAACATAGTAGTTTTTTTTTGTTTTCTAACCCATCAAATTTATTTTTTACATACTCAATTATCTCCATTTGAAGCCTCCATCTTATGTTACAGAAAACCATTATAAAAAAACAAATTCAAAGAGGTAGTTTCTAAGTGAGCATTGCTTCTCTCAACCTGTCATATTATAAATGTTTACCGAAGTTTTACATAATGTATTTATTCTATAGTGTATTATAAATTTCTTCACATTACAAGAATATCAAATAATACCATTTAATAAAGCATGCTGACTTAATAAGAATTAAGTATGTCTATACCACTGCTTTTTTTGTACATATAATACATTTTTTACTTATTGTTTGTTGACTGACATATAATACATTTGTATAATGTACTATGAACATATTGGTTTTTAGCTTATTGGGGGGATTTTTATTATTAAGAAATTTGTGAAATATAGAGAACAAATATTGTATATCCTTTTTGGGGTTTTAACCACTGTAGTGAATATTGCAACCTACACAAGCTTAACTAGGATTCTATTATGGAATAGTATGCTTAGTAATATATATGCTTGGGTTATTTCGGTTTTGTTTGCTTATATAACAAATAAACTATTTGTTTTTTCTAGTAAATCCTTGAGTATATCAACTTTAGCGAGAGAATTAGTTAGCTTTATTAGCTGTAGACTATTATCCGGAGTATTAGATATGACTTTTATGTATGTTTTTGTAAGTCTTTTAAACTATAACGATTTTATTATTAAAACATTATCAAACATTTTTGTTATTATTATAAACTATTTCTTAAGTAAATTTTTAGTTTTTAAAGGAAATAGCCTAAATGACAAATTATCTAAACCTTAATAAATCTTTAATTACTTTAGAGACACTTTCTTTAAATTAATCAATTCCATATAGCGTAGATTAAGAACTAAAAAGCTAATAAATTTAACTGGAGGAACTTAACATGAATTTTATTGAAACTATAAAAGCAAAATTTAATGGTGATGAAAAGAAACTAAAAATATTAATGGTTTTGAACACCTATATTATTACCCAATCTATCTTAGTATATATGTCAAAATATAAACTTGATACAAGGAAATTTCTATTTAATGGAGTTTCACATCCCAATTCATCTCATAATTCCCATGTTGCGTTTGGAGAATATTTCGCCACATTTTTGGGTATCTGCTTATTATTGTATATTACACTAAAAGTGATACAGCATTTTATGAAGAGCCTAAAATTCCAATATGCTGTACTACTCATAAGTATTTTGCTTTTTTCAATTGTAAATGTAATTGATGATCAAACAAACATTGTTTTTGCTATTACACTATCTGTTATTGTAGTTTTAATATATTACTACGTTATTATCAAAAAAAATATTTTTGACTTTGAAAACTTTGAAATTAGCGATAAGAAAAGTTATATTATTATTCTAGTTGCGTTTTTATGCTATCTACTTATAGTAGGTGGATTAACTGTTTTAAGATACATAAATTATCACCAGGATATCTGGGATACAAGTATCTTTTGTCAGATGTTTCATTATTTGGCTACTACCTTCGAACCCAATACCACCATTGAGAGGCGAAAATTGATTTCTCATTTTGCTATTCATTTTTCACCAATATATTACACATTGCTACCAGGTTTTTTGATTTTTAGAACTCCAATATATTTAGCAATAATGAAATCAATACTTTTAGCCTCAGCAGCATTTCCACTATATAAACTAGGTAAAGAAAAAGGATTGTCAAATTTTTTGTGTGTACTTATTTCTCTTACTTATTTACTTTCACCAATGTTGATTTCATCAAATATAGGTGATGGTAACGGCCATATTTTAAACGAAAACTATTTTTATCCTGCAATATTAGTATGGTTATTCTATTATGTAGAAAAAGGAAATTTAAAAGCAATATGGATATTTTCAATTCTAACTTTATTTGTTAAAGAAGATGGTGCTATAATAGTTGCAAGCGTTGCTTTATACATGTTATTATCAAGAAAATCAAAAAAACATGGATTATATTTATTTGTTATTTCTGGCTTATATTTTGTTATTTGCACCAAGTACATAATGCCAAGCTTCGGAAAAGAAGTTCTTATTGCAAGTATGTATTCTAATTTTGTACCCTCTAATGGCTCTGAATTTCTCAGCATATTTTATGCATTTGTTTTCAAGCCGAGCTATGTATTGCAACAGGTCTTTACTGATAGTAAAATAACCTTTTTACTACAACTACTTACTCCATTACTATTTTTGCCACTAGTATCATTGAAAAAATTTCAAAACTTAGTGCTAATAATTCCTATAGTTATGACTTCTTTGCTATGCAAAAACCACATGTATATATATAGTTTTTCAAGTCATCATAACATGGCTCCTATTTGTATCGTATTTTATTTGTCAATTTTAACATTGAGTACTATAAAATCAAAGCAACTTCAGTCTTTTTTAATAATATCAAGTTTATGTGTTACCTGCATATTCTGTGTATCATATAATACTAAAAAACTTAGTGAAATAAAATATTACGAGGATAACAAAACTACAATAAATCTTCTAGACAAGGCTTTAGATAAAATTCCTCAAAATGCTTCTGTATCTTCTACTCCTTCATTAAGTACTAAATTGACTAATAGAGATATATTGTATCCTTATAATAATAATAATACTTATAACTGTGATTATATTGTTATCGATTTGCGATGCATAGATGAAAAGTTTGGATACAGTATAAGAAATCTTCTTAGCGGATCTTTATTTTCAGGTTATGATTATAATAGACGTACTTATGGAGTTCTTGATTATAAGAAGAATTTATATTTAATATTAGAAAAAAATCATTCCAATGCTAAAAACGACTTAGTATATTCTGAACAATTTGGAAATCAATAATTCAATTGTTTATGACAACAAATGTTTAATAATATGAGGAGTGAACAAAATGAGTAATAAGAAAGTCACAATATTGGTTCCATTGTTTAATGAAGAAGAGAGTTTACCTTTGTTATACAATAGATTGACAACAATAATGGATAAATTAATAGATACATACCAATATGAAATTCTCCTAATAAATGATGGTAGTACAGACAATTCTTTAGAAATAATAAAAAATTTGAGAACAAACAATAGTAGAGTTTCATATATTAATTTAGCTAGAAACTATGGTAAAGAAGTTGCAATGAAAGCTGGTTTAGATAAAGCAACTGGAGATGCAGTTGTTATATTAGATGCTGATCTTCAAGACCCGCCAGAATTGATACCTGAAATGCTTAAATATTTCGAAGAAGGCTATGACGATGTATATGGGAAAAGAAAATCTCGTCAAGGTGAAACTTGGATAAAAAGAAAATCTGCATCAACTTTTTATAAACTTTTGCAAAAAATTTCAAGCGTACCTATTCAGGAGGATACTGGTGATTTTAGATTGCTTAGCAGACGTGCCGTTGAAGCACTAAAAAAATACAATGAGTGTAATAGATACACCAAAGGTTACTTTAGTCTTATCGGTTTCAAGAAAAAAGAATTACTCTTTGACCGTGACCCTAGGGTGGCAGGTGAAACAAAATGGAATTATTTCAAGCTATTTGAGCTAGCAAAAGAGGGAATTACGTCTTTTACAACAGCACCCTTAAGAGCTAGTACTACTTTAGGCTTTTTTATAGCATTCATTTCACTAATATACATCATTATAATTATATCTAAGACTTTATTATTTGGGGACTCAGTAAAAGGTTATCCTTCTCTTGCTTGTTTAATATTATTTTTAAGCTCAGTACAGTTAATTTCCATAGGTATTCTTGGAGAATACTTAGGAAGAATATTTTATGAAACAAAAGATCGTCCATTATACTTTATTGATGAAATTAATGGAGAGAAAGAGGAAATTTTTTAAACTAAATAATAATTTAATATATGTATTAAAGTTAAATATGAACGTAAAAAGAGCAACATGATATATTTTTCGTAGGGATATCTGAGCAAGCCTTTAGAAAGACTTTGCTGGTGTAACGAACTATCTCTTAGCAGAAAATATCATGTTGTTCGCTTTTTTCAATTGTAAATTTAGAATTTTTTTCATTTCTTACACTTCATTAACTATTTCATTAACCTTTACATATCCTGTATTACTACAACTTGTACTATAAAACACCAAAATATTGTATTAATAATTACCTTTACTTTTCTAATTTAGAAATACAAAATTCAGTAATTCATTTGTTGCAGGAATAAATAAAATTTGCTTGATTAGGGTAATGTATTTGTGTGTTAATAAATCAGCATTCATTAATTTAATTGCAATTTTAATTAAAATAAATTAATAATTAAAAAGGTTCGTATTTTTATTGTAACCCTATTAAGAAGCAGTATTATTTTACGATAAACTAAACAAGTATGTATTAAATTATTAATCTTTTAAAATTTGATATACACATAAAAAATATTATTGTATATGAGGTGAAGCAATATGTCGTCCCCAAAAAAAATATTGTCAGTTAACGAACTCCGTGCAGGTATGATTTCTTCCATGGATATAAATTTTGAAGACAAAATATTGTTAGCTAAAGATGTTATTATAACAGACTCCATTATAAGCAAGTTAAAAGCTACCTATATTATTCATGAAGTAGAAGTTTATTTGGATGAAAACTCTAGTAATGCTTTGACCGTTAAAAGTAAAACTGTTGAAGAACTAGAAGATACTTTTAATGAATTTTCTTCAAGTTTAGAGTTTATGTTCAATAGTCTAGCTACACTAAGGGTCCCTGATATAAGTGAAATAAGAATCTTTTCACAACGAATTCGAGAAGAATTTAATGCTACTGGAATTGTACTTAAAAATATAGTCTTCTATGGTAGCGGAAATGATAAGATTTATAGACATAGTATAAATGTAGCGGCTATTAGCTTTATTCTTGGAAAGTGGGCAGGTCTTGATGAGCATGAACTTACTTTATTGAATTATGCTGCGCTATTACATGATTTCGGAAAAACACAGATAAGTAAGGACATATTATATAAGAAAGATACCCTTACCTCTAAAGAAATTGAAATTTATAATACCCATCCCATTATAGGTTATAATTTTGTTAAACAGATTCCATATACAGCTCCTTCCATTAGCCAAGCAGTACTTATGCATCATGAAAGAATGGATGGTTCCGGCTATCCTTTGCATTTAAAACAAGATAAAATCCCTGACTTCGCCAAGATAATTGCCATTGCAGATTTATTTGACGAAGTTAGTTCCAACAATTATTCTGAAAAAATCAAAGGACCTTTAGAATCTTTACAAGTTATACAAGAGGAAAGCATTACAAAACTTGATTATCACTACAGTAATATTTTTTTAAATCATATTTTAGATTTCTATATGGGTGAGAATGTAATGCTAAACGATGAACGTACCTGCAAGATTATTCAACTCCAAATGAATGAATTAACAAAACCACTTTTACTTTATGAAACAGGATTTATTGACTTAAAAAAAGAGAGAGATTTGTATGTAGCTAAACTTATTATCTAACACCTGTTGTTATTACCCATATGTAGGAATATGTCGCATTTAATATGACGATTAATCTGTAATCATTATATAAAATATGTTAATATGTAACAAAAAGTATTTTGATAATGTTATTAAGATATACATAGGATAAAACCAGGGGGTAATTGACATGAAATATCACTTAAAAAGAGAAATAAACAAGTCAATTTTACGTTCATGTAATGACATTGTAACCACCGTTAATAAAGATTTTATAAACCTCACAGGTTTTAATGCAGATGAACTTATAGGAAAAACAATTTCTGAAGTAGGCTGTATGCTAAGAATAAATTATCAAAGACAACTTGATAGTATTCTCAGTAATTATTGCGGATTTATTTTTTCAAAGTGCCTTGAAGCAATAGAAGTATATATATCCTTTTCCTATTGCAGAGAAGCAAACGAAAAAATATATACCTTTGTGGAGAAATCAAATTCCAGACTTAACAATAAGTTCGTTTTTTCAAGGCACTTATTCATAGAAAATGTTATTGGAAATAATATTTTCAGTGTCCCTGATTTAATACTCCTTAAAATTAATAATAAGTATATGGATTTTCTAAACACTCCTTATAGTAGAATATCCAACAGTATTGCCAAGCCTATTCAAGAAATTGTAAAGGAATTAGATGATATTCCATTAGAAGCGCTTTGTAAAAAAGTTATTTTAACTGGAGAAGCTGTTCAAATAAAGGAATATAAGTGTGACTTTCTTTCAAGAGGGGTTTCTTACTGGAACTCTACCTTAACTCCTATATTCGAAAATGGCAAAATGAAATATATTTTTCAAACTGTTACTGATGTATCAGATTTAGTTATTAAAAGGCAAAAGAGTGAAGAACAAATCAAGGAAATTAAGCACCAGCAAGAACTTTTGTGTGCTATCCAAAATGTTTCAGATGCCATCATTTCAACTGATACTAATTTTATTATTAAAGGCTGGAATCACGCCGCTGAACTTATTTATGGGTGGACTCCTGAAGAAGCAATTGGTAAAAATGTTGATGTTCTATTAAAGACAACCTATATAGAGATACCAACCTCTAAAATGATAAAACAATTGGGCGATTATGGTTTTTTTCAAATAGAAGGAGTTAGCGAAAGTAAATGTGGGCATATAATAAACATGCATAAAACTGTAACCATTATTAAAGGTAATAACGATGATATTCTTGGTTTTGTTTCAATCTTAAAGGATATTACTAATCAGAAGAGAACTCAGAATTTAGCTCATGCAATGCTACAAGTTAGAGAACTAATTCATTCAACCCTAAACTTTGACCAAATTATGAATAGCATAATTTTAGAGGGATCAAAAGCAATAAAGGGTGATTCAGCTGCAATCTCCCTTTGTCAAAATAACAATTGGATTATCAGCTATATACATGGCTTACCCCCAAAAATTCTTGGTGCTCAAATGAAGGATATAGAAGCCTTAAGTGCAGCTATTTTTCTCGAAAGTAACAAGCCTATTGTCATTAAAGATGCCTTTAATGACAACCGAGTAAATTCTGATTATATGAAAAAACATGGAATACGCTCTATATTAGTGGTTCCTCTTTTAGCAGGAGAAAAAATCATAGGTGCAGTTTTTTTTAACTATTCTAAACACTCTTTGGATTTTCATGAATCTGATATTGATTTTGCTGAAAATCTTGCATCTTCACTTTCACTTGCGCTTCAAAACGTAAAACTTTATGAAGATGTATGTAAAGAGCTTGCAGAACGTAATCGGTTGCAAGAAGAATTAAGAAAACAAAAAAATGAACTTGAAGTAATTATAGAAAACATGTCTGATGGCGTATCAATTTTGGATGATAAAGGACAGTTTGTGCTATTTAATAAAAATTCAAGAGAAACCTTTTTCCCACCAGCTGATTATTTAGGCACAATAAATGACTGGTATAGCCAAAGTGAACTACTCTACTTTAATGGTGAGAAAGTCCAGCTTGAAAATATACCTAATAGTAGGGTTATGAGGGGCGAAAAATTTTCAAGTATGCATCTAACAGCCAAATATCCTAATAAAACAATTCACCTTGATATTAGTGGCACTCCTATTTATGATAGTAATGGAGCTTTTTCATTAGGTGTAATTTGTAGTCGTGATATGACAAATTACGTTAATAATCAAAACATTTTAAAAAACAGATATGAATTTTTAAATAGAATGATTGACACCCTTGATCTTCCTGTTATAAGGCTATCAAGTCCAGATTTAACTGTTTTAAATATAAATCAAAAGGCATTTAATATCTCTACTTTAATTAGATCAGATATTAAATCAACTTCCCAAATTAAAGGAAACAGAGTTTCCGAAGTATTCCCAAGCCTTAATACCAGTACATATTATACTGCCCTTAACACAGTCATACAAGAAAAGAAAACAATTTACATAGATAATGAATCCCATTCAATCAATGGAAATGACATGTACTGGAATATTATCTTTGAACCTATACTTGAATTGGATGGACAAATTCAGGAAATACTAGTTTTAACTATTGATGTAACTAATGAAATTAAATCTAACAAGCTCATGGAAAAAACACTGAAAATGCAAGAAGAATTTATTGCCAATATATCTCATGAGTTAAAAACGCCTCTTAATGTTATATATTCTACTGTTCAGCTATTTAATATGTACTGCACTAATGGTTCTTTATATGAAAAAAGAGATTCCATTGCAAGATATACTAATTCAGTAATTCAAAATTGCTATAGATTATCTAAACTTATTAATAACATAGTAGACATTTCAAAAATTGAAGCAGGCTTCTTCGAATTAAACTTATCAAACAACAACGTTGTTGAGGTGGTTGAAGAAGTAGTAACTTCTGTTATTGGATATACAAGCAGCAAGGGTTTGCACATAGTATTTGATACGGATACCGAAGAGAAAATTATTGCCTGTGATCCAGAAAAAATCGAGCGAATAGTCTTAAACCTTATATCAAATGCAATTAAATTTTCTGATGAAGGTAACGAAATACTAGTTAGTCTTAGAAATAATATAGACTCCGTAGAAATATCAGTACAAGATAATGGTATCGGAATCAAAAATGATGAATTAGATATAATATTTAGCAGGTTTAGACAGGTTGATAAATCTCTATCAAGAAATGCTGAAGGCACAGGTATAGGATTAAGTTTAGTTAAGTCTATAGTTGAACTACATGGTGGTGAAATAAGAGTTGAAAGCGAGCTAGGTAAGGGAAGTAAATTTACAGTTATGTTGCCAAACATAACTGTAATGCAAGAAAAAATGGTGCTTGAAAACAAATTAAGAAATAAAAATGAAAATACACAAGTAGAGCTTTCAGATATTTATTTGTATTATAGCTAGACCCTTCCCTTATTACTATATACTAGTAGAGTCTTTTTCAAGCATTTTAATAAGCTTGTCAATTTCATTTTGTGAAAGCTCATCAACTAATATTTTTACAATTGACCTATAGGATTCATCCATAAACCTACTTTTATCCACAGGAGAATTTACTTTAACCTTAATTAACAAATTTCATTTCACCCCCAAAATCATTCTATAAATAGTTTATGTTTTAACTGTAGCTAATTTTACATATTCTAATAATATAGGGGGTGATTTAATTGAAAGCAGCGATTTATAGCAGGAAGTCCAAATTTACTGGCAAAGGAGAAAGCATTGGAAATCAAGTTCAATTATGTATTGATTATGCTAAAGAGCACCTGAGAGATAAAGAGATTGATGAATTCCTTCAATATGAGGATGAGGGATTTTCAGGTGGAAATACAAATCGTCCGAAATTTCAAAAACTACTTGAAGATGGTAAATTAAGAAAATACGATATTCTTATTTGTTATAGATTAGACCGTATAAGTAGAAACGTGGCTGATTTTTCCAACACACTAGAATTACTTCAAAGCTATAATATTGATTTTATAAGCATACGAGAGCAATTTGATACAACATCACCTATGGGGCGAGCAATGATATATATTTCAAGTGTGTTCGCACAACTTGAAAGAGAAACTATTGCAGAAAGAATACGTGATAACATGCTAGAACTAAGTAAAACAGGACGATGGCTTGGCGGAAATACTCCAATAGGGTATACATCAGAACCCATTTCTTATATTGATGAAAATATGAAAGAAAAAAGCCTTGTAAAATTAAAGCAGGTACCTGAAGAACTAAAGTTAGTAAGTCTACTCTATGAAAAGTATTTGGAGTTAAAATCTCTTTCTAAAGTTGAAACCTTTGCACTTCAAAACCACTTAAAAACTAAAAGAGGCGCTGATTTCACAAAAGCTAATATTAAACTCCTTTTGGCCAATCCAGTATACGTTAAAGCAAATGATAAAGTACTTGAATTTCTAGAAGAAGAAGGCATGACAATTTGTGGTATTCCTGACGGTGAGCATGGGTTACTAACTTACAACAAGAGTAAAAATAAGCTAACAAAAAATGGAAAAATAGCTAGAGTTCCAAGGGAAAAATCAGAATGGATTGCTGCAATGAGCTCTCAAAAGGGAATTATTGAAGCAAATGAATGGATAAATGTACAGAAAGCTTTATATGAGAATAAAGCTAAGTTTCCTAATGAAGGTAAAACCCATAATGCTATTCTTACTGGGAAATTAAGATGTGCAGTATGTGGAAGTAATATGCAAATTGCTCATGGTCATAAGAGTGCTAATTCTGGCCAAATAATATTTTATTATACCTGCTCCATGAAGAAGTACTCCAAAGGTATTCGATGTAATAATAAGAATGCTAAAGCTGCTGAAGTAGATCGCTTTGTTATCATTGAATTAAAAGAAATTTTAAAAGACAAGAATAAGCTATTAGAAGAACTAATTAAACAAAACAAATCTAATAATTCTACAGACTTATCTATTGCTAAAGCTATTAAAAAGAAAGAAAAACAGATTGATACCTTAGTCAATAATCTATCAAAAAATAATGACATTGCAGATTCAATAATTTCTAAAATTAAATCCTTAAAAAATGAAATCCATTCTTTACGTTTAGCTACAGAAAAGGATGCTCCAAGCTTTTTTATTGAAAGACTAATGAGTAACGCTTCGATAATTGATTCACTTTCAATTGACAATTTAAAAAGACTTATTGAGAAAATGATTGATACAATTACCTGGAATGGTAATGACTACACTATTCAGATAGACTTTAATGGAAGTAATGCTAACAATCGTAATTTAGTTTAATTTGCACCTGCATCTAATATTGCTTCATAACAAGACTGGCATGCTCCAGCAAATATAACGAGATCATCATAATCTGGTTCATAACTTCTGATCTGTGACACAGTCTCAACAAAATATCTAGAATTCTTATAATTATTAATATCAAGGTAATCTTTCGTACCTTTGGCCATACCATCATGCCCTGTGATTACAACTATATCAGGTCTTAATGTTTTTATTAGTTCCACTACAGAATTTGCTTGATCTTTTTCAGGTATTATTTTCCCTACTGCGTCTATAGAAAGTTGTTTGTACACTTTAAGGCATGCATTCATGTATTCTGGATCAGCATCAATATGCAATATTTTACCTGGTCTTCCGAAGGTTAACTCTTTGTTTTTAAAGTCCTTATTTTTGTCAATTATCGACCCTCGGTATTTGTCATTTAAACTAAGCCTACCCATTAGTACCTTTTTTATGGTGGTGTTAACTTTTTTATCAAAAAGTCTATCAAGTTCTCCAATATTCTCCTTAGAAACTACTTCTAAATCATTGCTTGGAGCATCCGCCAATATTCTTAAATTAATACCTTTCAAAACAAAGATAGTTTCGCTTTCACTATCTTTTATATCTACTATTTTAAAAGTAATATCTTTACCATAAGATTTTCTAACTACTATATCTCCGACCTGCATTGCACCAACTCCAAAAATAATAATATTACCGTAGAAAATTCTCCCCACAATACATTCTATGAACAAATAGAAAAAAGGTGAAACCAAAAATTGTTATCATTTGGTTTCACCATTATTATAATTTTTATTCATTTTGATTATAAATTTGTTTAAAGCTATTTATGAAAGACATATATTTATCTCTTTCGTCAATTAGCTCCTCCATCTTATTGTTAAAAGTATTTTCTGACCAGGTTACCTCATTATAAAAATATCTGTTTGAAAGTCTCCAATAACGCTGTGGAAACAATAAAAATGCAAAAAGAACTCTGTATTCTTCTTCCTTAAGAGGACTAACTTCGTTATATGAGTCTATAATAAGCTTTGCAAATTCAATATCCCAATCATTTCGTTTTAGTACTTTAATCATAAAATTAGAAATATCGAATATTCTAACTTCTCTTTTGCAATAATCAAAATCAATAACATTTATTTCATTGTTTTTATCAATTATTATATTGTTATAAGTATAATCATGATGGCAGAAACCCTTTTCTTCTTCAGCAAAGCTGCAAAGTTCCAAATATTTAGAGCTTTCTAGGACGCCCATAGCCTTCCTTCCTGTATCCTTGAAAAACTCCACTGATTTTATATAGTTTAAATCAAAATTACTTTTTTTATTTGATTTTCTAGCCATGTCCCTCATTTTATCAAAGGATTTAATTCTTTTTTCCATTAGATGCTGCCATCTTCCAAGATCTGTTTTTAGTTTGCTATTTTCTGGAGGTTCATACCCCTTAGATGCTATGTGCATATATGCTAAACTCCTAGCTGCATTTATAAGATCATCTCTATCGTGAAAATCACATTCTCTTCCCTCTATCCATTCGGAAAGAGTATATAAATCCTCATTAACTATTGCATATGGATTACCATCTACATTTAAGAAGTATTTATCAACATTTGGAAATCCGTTGTTTATCATATGCTCTTTAGCAGCGTATACGAACAATAATTTTTGAATACCATAATTAATTTTTTTAAGGCACCTATTACCTTCATTAGTTTTTAAATAATATACTCCTTTATTAGGTTTTAGGTTTTCAATTTTAATATTAAACTGTCTCTCTATCTCAACTTCTCTCATCAATTCAATCACCTCCTCTTATAAACTATATGAGTGGTGGCGCAATTTTAGAATATGATTAACATATTGAGCCTTAGTTTAATATAATAAACTAAAGCCGTATAGAAAGGGTAGCCTTCATGATAGTGGGAATAGATACTAGAGCAGCAAAATGGTATAGGGGTACAGGAATAGGTACCTATACTTATCAATTAATTAATTCAATCAATGATGTAGATTCCATGAATAAATATATTCTCTTCTCTTCAGAGGATTCTATTCTAAATTTAAGCTTAAAAAATAATTTTAAGCTTAATAATATTGCTCAAGAAAATAAAACTTGTTTTTGGGATGAAGTTCGAATCCCAAATATCATTCAAGGTGAGAATATTGAACTTTATCATGTGCCGCAAAACGGTGTCGGCCTTCCCATGGATAAGAAGTGTCCATTTATTATAACACTACATGATATAATACCTCTAAAAAAACCAGATACCGTAAGTGAAAGATATTTAAAAGTTTTCAACGAAGATTTACCAAAGTTGATTCCTCTGTGTGATGGTATAATTACTGTATCAAATCATTCAAAAAACGACATAAAAAACGCTTTTAATTATCCTGAGGAAAAAATTTTTGTTACCTATCTTGCTGCAGAAAAAATTTATAGACCACTAAGCAAAGACCTATGTAAATCCTTAATCAGCAAAAAGTATTCAATAGACGATGATTTTATATTATATATTGGTGGCTTCAGTCCAAGAAAAAACATAATGAGTTTAATTGAAGCCTATAGTATGTTACCACAAAAAGTTATTGCAACTACCAGTCTTGTAATCGCAGGAAGTAAAGGAATTTCTTTTGAAAAATATAAGAAAAGAACAGAAGAATTAAAAATTGAAAACAAAGTTATTTTTCCTGGCTTTATTCCATTAGAAGACCTCCCTAGTTTCTATAATGCTGCCAAGGTTTTTGTTTATCCTTCTTTTTATGAAGGGTTTGGACTTCCTCCTATAGAAGCTATGGCCTGCGGCACCCCTGTTATAGCTTCAAATGTTACATCAATACCTGAGATATGTGAAAATTCCTGTCTTCTAATAAATCCTTACGATGTTATTGAATTGAAAAAAGCTATGATTAATATATTATCTGATAACAATTTGAGTAATGAACTTATAAAAAAAGGGTTTGAAAAAGCATCTAGTTTTAATTGGAATAGAACTGCAATTAATACTATAGATGCTTATAATAAAGTATTGGGGTTGTTATGACAATGGACAATTTTTATCTTGTTGAGACGTGACACCTCTCTCTTTTAAGCTGGGCTCTAGGACTGAGGGATATCACGGGTTTTCTTGGGCGGAATCGCCCTTTTCTATTTCATGTTTTGGAAGCCTTGTCCTAAAACTTCGTGTGCTTCACTAACTATAATAAATGAATCTGGATAATTTTTTTTGATAAACATTCTTAATTTAATTAATTGGGTCCTATCCATAACCGAGTATATTACTGAATTTTTATTGCCTGTATAACCACCCTGTCCCTCAAACACTGTGCACCCTCTGTCAATTTCATCTATAATGTGTGCTTTTATATTCTGGCTATTATTAGAAAATATCATTACCGACTTCACTGATGAAAACCCTTCGATTACCCTATCAATTATTAATCCATTTAGAAGTACAACTACCACTGAATATAATGATGCTTCAATGCCAAAGGCTGTCGCTGCTAGAATTACTACTATAATATCAACCGCCTGCATACATTTCCCCATATCTAAATGAAGATATTGATTTAGTATTTTTGCGATTATATCAGTACCTCCAGTAGATGCATTTTGAGAAAATACTATACCAAGACCAAGTCCTAACAGTAAAGTACCTATAATTGCTGAAAGTAATATATCATTGGTAAACCCCTGAGGTTTCATTACTTTTTCTATAAACCACATGATTCCAGACAAGCTAAAGCTAGCATAAAGTGTCTTTCCTCCAAAGTGTCCACCTATTAACAAAAATCCAAGTATAAATAAAATTATATTCATTCCCATCATCAACATTCCTATAGGTAAAGATGGTATATTATGATTTATCACCATAGAGATACCTGTAATTCCACCTCCTGTTATTTTAGATGGTACATAGAAATATTGAACTGCAATACTTACTAAAACAACTCCAATTGTAATCATAAAAAATTCTTTTATCTTCTCAAACATCTTATACTCCCTACTCTGATTTTCTTTATTATTCATTTCTGAATTTGTGGTTTTCATAAATCCTCAAACATTATAACACATTAACAATTAAAAATAGACCCTCCAATTGCAAATGTAAGCTTTATATTCTACTTAAATCCTTAATTTTTTCTTAACATTATTAAATAAACTATTGGTATATTTAATTTATGTATTAAGTCATTTAGTTTCTAGAATATTTTTCCAGTATCTTTTAGGCATATGTAAATTTTGTTGCTTATCATTTCTTCTTTCAACGATAGCTGTGTTTTTGAAGTATTCTTTCCAGAGAGTTTCATAGAAAATATCATTATTAACGTTAATGGAATCTAGAAATTTAAGTTGGGATTCACAAAAGTTTGTTATAACCCATTCCTTAGTATCATATAATACTGCTATGTTTCTTCTAACATCATGGATAATAAAATATTGATCAGTAAACCTATCCACAAAGTCAACAGCAAGTATCTCAGTTATGTTATGGTCAGGTTCATAAGCTGCATAATAAAAGTTATTTTTATAAGTAAACCGTATAAAGCCAGCCATATTCATTACTTCTTTATTTACTTTGTTAACTATTTTATTTATTGAGGATACCTCTACTGTATAAAGGTGCTTATCAGTAGAGGTTCCGAGTTTGAATCCCAATTTAATGTAGTTGTAAATTACAAGCTCTTTGTTATCAAGATTTGATAGGTATGACAAGTATATTTTCTCAAGAGCTTGCAAGCCAATTTTATTTTGTATAGCATTTTTTACCTTAGCAGCCTTTTCACTATTTGTATTTATAAATTTGTATTCATATAAGAAGTTTGATTGAACTTCCTTTATGTCGGAATTTGCTGAAATACTAACTGGTTTAGCATGAAGATAGTAGATTTCATGTATAACAGTTAGCAAGCCATAAAAAGTGCCATCATAAACGTAGTTCATATAGGAATCAATTACCATAGTATCATCTCCCTTCAGAATTCTAACAAAGGTGTATTAGTAGAACTAGGTGGCTCAATCAGATTAGGTAGCAAAACTGTGGGCTTTTCTGATAAGGGCGAAGAAAAAATACTTAATTGTTCAAAGGAATTCTTGGATTTTTCTAGTTCATTTAAATCAAATTTAGGAGAAAGCCTGGAGTATATTAAATTCTCTTTAAAAGGTACATCACCGAAATACTTTCCTTTACAAGTTATAAAGTATTGAGATCTTTTTAGCATGACTCCAAGCTTCTTTAAATCTTCAAAACTCAAAGAATGAACTTTTCTAGCCTTATAAATTCTTTTTACGCAGGTTACACCAATACCAGGAATTCTAAGGAGCGTATTATAGGAAGCAGTGTTTATTTCCACAGGGAATTTTTCTAAATTTCTTAAGGCCCAATCAGTTTTGGGATCAAAATTTAGATTAAGTGAGGGGTTTTCATCATCCAATAACTCACTTGCATTAAAACCATAGAACCTCAAGAGCCAGTCTGCTTGATAAAGACGATGCTCTCTTAGAAGTGGTGAATTTCTAATGTTCACAAGCATTGGATTATTAGATACTGGTATATAAGCAGAGTAATATACTCTTTTTAGATGCATGTGTTTATATAGATTTTCTGATAGCTTCATTATTTTAAAATCACTATCAGGTGTAGCCCCTACGATTAATTGAGTACTCTGGCCAGCAGGTACAAAAGTAGGTGCATTTATATACTTCATCTGTTCTTCTTTGTTTATAAGGATATTTGAGTTAATAAAGGACATAGGACTAAGAATTTTATCCTTTGTCTTTTGCGGAGCAAGTAGTTTTAAGCTGTTATTTGAGGGGAGTTCAATGTTTACACTCATTCTATCTACTAATTCACCAGCCTGTCTTATCAAGTCAGAATCTGCTCCTGGAATAGCTTTAATATGTATATATCCATTAAATCTATATGTTGTTCTAAGCTTTTTTACAGTTTCAATAAGAAGCTCCATTGTATAATTGGGATTATTAAAAATTGCAGAACTTAAAAACAGCCCTTCTATATAATTCCTTCTATAAAAATTAATAGTTAAGTCAGCAACTTCCTCAGGAGTAAAAACGGCTCTTTCTACGTCGTTTGATAGTCTATTAATGCAATAAGCACAATCAAACACACAATAATTAGTTAATAGAATTTTGAGCAGTGAGATACATCTTCCGTCAGAAGTGAAGCTATGGCATATTCCATGCTGAGAAGCATTCCCAATTCCTCCAGGAGTATTCTTTCGATTGCTACCACTTGAAGAACAAGAAACATCGTACTTTGCTGAATCAGAAAGTATTCTAAGTTTTTCATTCATATCCATTTTCAAATCACCTCAATTCAATAATAGCAAACATATATTCGTGTGTAAATAGAATTTACCTAAAGGCAACTTAAAATATTTTACAATATAACGCTTATTAAAATTGAAAAAGGATTACTTGCCAATAGCACATTCACTCAAGTAGCAAAAAACTAAGCACCAAGCTTCTGCTTGGTGCTTTCTACTTTTATAAGTATTCTCGCTTAACTATTTCGCCTTCAAGGCTTATAGTAACTACTTTTACAGGAATATCACTTCCAGCTTTATCTCTTGCTTTCTTTGCTGCTAGAGACATACCACCACAACATGGAACTTCCATCCTTAGTACTGTTATACTTTCAAGGTTGTTTTCACTAATTATTTCTGATAGTTTCTCTGTATAGAACTCAATATCATCTAGTTTAGGACATCCTACAACAACCGCTTTTCCCTTTAAAAAATCATTATGATAATTTCCGTATGCAAAAGGTACACAATCTGCTGTTATTAGAAGGTCTGCCCCTTTAAAGTATGGTGCACTTACTGGTACTAATTTTAGCTGAACTGGCCATTGAGATAGCTTAGAAGTTACTTTTACATCAGAATCCTTTTCTTCACTTCTAGTGATTTGTCTCATTTTACTACCAGGACATCCCCCAGAATGAGCTTCTGCTGATGGTTTATTAAATTGTTTTACAGCACTCCCTGGACAACCACCTGATTGAGGAGTATGAGGTTTAAGCTCTTCCCCCTTAGCCTTGACAAATTCCATAGCAGCTTCTTCATCAAATTCATCTGCATCTCTTTCAATTACATGTAATGCATCTTGAGGGCAGTGCCCAAGACATGCTCCAAGACCATCACAATATATATCCTTAACAAGCTTAGCTTTCCCATCAATAATGGCTAGAGCACCTTCCACACAATTAGGTATACATAACCCACAGCCATTACATTTTTCCTCATCTATTTTTATAATTTTTCTTACTGGCATATCTTGTACCTCCTCAAATTATTAATTCAATTCTATATTATTTCATCATCTGTGCAAGATCAGCTTTTGCATCACCGCTAATAACATGTAAATTAAAGTTATTAACTAGAGCATCTACAACACCTGGTGCAAAGAAATCTGGTACACTTGGTCCTACATAAATATTTTGAACACCTATGCTAAATAATGCTAACAAAACAGCTACAGCCTTTTGCTCAAACCATGAAAGCACTATGCTTAATGGTAGTTCATTTACTGAACAATTGAAAGCCTCAGCAAGAGCTAGTGCAATTTTTACTGCTGAAATGGAATTATTGCATTGTCCAAGGTCAATAAATCTTGGAATTTCTGTTCCTGGTACATTACCATAATCAATATCATTAAATCTAAATTTTCCACAAGAAGTTGTAAGTATTACACAATCAGAAGGTAGTGCTAATGCTAAATCTCTATAGTAATCTCTTCCTTTTGTTGGACCATCACAACCAGCTATTGTAAAGAATCTTTTTATTTTTCCACTCTTAACAGCCTCAATTATTTCTGGAGCTATTGCTAGTACTGTTTGGTGATGGAAACCTGTTAGTAAAGTTTTGTCTGATTCTACTTTCTCTATTTTTAATGATAATGCTTTCTCTATTATAGGAGTAAAATCATCATTTTCTATTTTAACAATATCATCTAAACCAGCAATATCATACATGAAAATTCTATCAGCATAGGAAGTTGCTCTTGTTAAAGGCATTACACAGTTCGTAGTTACAAGAATTGCTCCTGGGAACTTCTCAAACACTTGTCTCTGATCATACCAAGCTTTACCTACATTACCTTTTAAATGTGGATACTTCTTTAATTCAGGATATCCATGAGCAGGTAACATTTCTGAATGAGTATATATATTTATTCCTTTTCCTTCTGTTTGTTTTAGAAGAATTTCTAATGCATAAAGATTATGTCCTGTTACTAATATACAATGTCCTTCAACTTTATCTTCAGAAACTCTAACTGGAACTGGAACACCTAATTTTTCTGTATGGGCTTTATCTAGTAAGTCCATTACCTTTACTGCCGCTGTTCCTACTTTTAAAGTCATATTTAAATTATCTTCAAGGCTAAAATTTGAATTTGTAAGTGTAGTATACAAAGCTTCATGTGTTATTGCAGATACTTCCGGGTCAACATATCCTAACTGTTTAGCATGTACTGCATATGCAGATACCCCTTTAAGTCCAAGTATCATTGTCTCTTGCAAACTGGCAATTACTGGATTTTTTCCACATACCCCAATTTTAGTACATCCACCCTTTGGTGTCTGCTCACATTGATTACAAAACATTTCCATAATATAAAATCCTCCTTTAATTTATGTATAATTTTTTTACTTGCTTAACTTGATGTTTTTATTATAATTGAATTAAGCCTATTAATCCGTAACATGAGTTACAGATATAAGAGATAAGGAGAATTTTTTATGCGAATAGATAATTACTTAGTTGAACTAGATAAATCTAAGCTTTTCTCGTCTCAATCTCAAAATGAACTACTTAAAATATTCAACTCTATAAATTATAAAATTTCAGAATACTATAAAGGCCAAGTTATTCACAATGAAGAAGATTTATGTGAATGCCTATCTATTATTCTAGTTGGAAATATCGAAATTCAAAAAATAGACGCAATGGGTAAAACCCTTACTGTTGCAGAATTTTCTGTGGGAGATACTTTTGGTGAAAATCTAATTTTTAGCGATAACTTACTTTACCCAATGACAGTTTTTTCAAAAACAGAAAGCATAGTTTTAGAAATACAAAAAGAATCCGTTTCAAAGTTGTGTCAACTTAATACACACTTCATGAACGAATTCCTGAACACAGTTTCTAATAGAGCTCTTGGTCTTAGCTCTAAGCTAAAGGAAATATCTCTAAAAACTATCCGTCAAAAAATTTGTGAGTTTCTACTTATTCAATATACCCAAACTGGCAAAACAAAAATCAACTTAGGAATGTCAAAAAAGATTGGGCTGACAAATTAGGGGTTCAAAGACCGTCTCTGTCCCGTGAGCTTATTAATCTTAAAGAAGAAGGAATTATAGACTATGATAAGGATTCAATCACTATCCTTGATATAGACTCACTTGAATAAATACCAAATTGAAATTTATAGAAAGCCTAAAAAAAATCTATAGAAATATTTTTTTATACTCCTGCAGAAACTCAACATTGTCTTCTTTTAGGTTGATCTTCTTCTTTAGCCTGTTTATGAAAACTTCTTCATCCCAACTTTTTCTTCGTGTATAATAATCTCTAGATATCTCATAGAAATCATGTGGAAATGAGAGAAGTACATACAATACTTCTAATTCTCTCTGATCCAAAGTATTATTATTGCAGTATTCAGCTATAATAAGTTCAGATTTTGTAATATCATAAGCTGAATTTTTTATTGCCTTATTTATAAAATTACATAAATCATGAACCTTTATATCTATGATTGAATAGTCAAAATCTACAAAGTATGCCTGTTCATTTTTAATTAATATATTATGATGGGCTAAATCATGATGACAAAGAACTATCTTATCTTCTTCACTACATAATTTGTGGTAATGAGAAGCTTCTAAATTATCTATGCTACTTTGAATTTCTTTAATATAGTACTCTATATGATTCAAAAAAATTTCATCAAATTCATTCTTATGTTCAAATTTATTAGCAATACTGTTAAAAAAATTCATTTCCTCTAATCTTCTCCTAAAGTTGTTTACTATTTTGCCACAGTTGTTTTTACTTAACATATCGTATTTAAAGCCTTCTGACGCCCTATGAAATTCTCCTAATCCTCTTGAAGCAATAGAAATATCAACTGGGTTATTAAATTCACATTCGCGTCCATCAATAAAATCCATAAAGCAATATACTTGATTTTCTAATTTAACAAATATTTCACCAGTCTTACTTTTCTGAAAATCAACTACACGAGAAAAATTTTTCTTAATATATTTTATTCCCTCACTAATAAACTTAAGGTCCTCCAAGCTGTAATCAATTTTTTTCAAAATCTTATCTCCACTAACTGTATGCACTTGAAAAACATTTCTCACCGGGAATAAGTCTTCAACCTTAAAATCATATTGTTCAAATAAATCAGCAGTTAAATTGTATTCTGTTAAAAAGTACTTATCTTTAAGCCTTACTTCATTCATTGTTTCACCTCTTGAATCAAGTTTTGATCATCTTTAATAATTGCCTTTTTCAGATGCCTCTTCAATTGATCTATACTCCAATCTTTTTTAGATAGTCTGTAATTATTTATGCATTTAATGGACTCTCTGGGAAATGATAATAGTGCAAGCATATACTTTTCACTGTCTATTCCCAAATCTTCTTCCTTGCAATAAAATTCTATTTCCTTTTGCCAATCAAGCCTATAGCCTTTTTTCATTAATTTTGAAAAAAAATAGACCCCATCCATCTCTACCATATCAAAAGAGCAATCATCTAAGCTAATAACTTCTATTCCATTGTTTCGCCTTATATTTGAAGGCAAAGAATTTCCAATGCATATTTCTTGACTTTCCATACTTCTTTTAATTAACTCTAAGTAGCTAGATTCTATGGCTCTTGTTACACTGCTTTGAGCCCTATTTAAAACCCATTTAATATTTTCAGAAACATCACTTTCATCCTGCTCCTGCATATATCTATTTAATTTTTTAATTTCTACTTTATATTGTTCAATAACTTTCCCTAAATTGTTGTCAATACACTTACTAACATGAAAATTATAACCTTTCGTTATCCTATGAAATTCACCCATTAACTTAACGTGCTCGTCTATATCAAAAAAGGAACACTCATAATCAAATCCTTCTACTATTATTATTCCATTACTGGATAGGTAATTAATAAAATTTTTAAAAGCATTTTCTGACACACTCTCCCCCCCTTACTTATGTCTCCTCTCTAACTGCCTTAGCATCTCGCTTTTTTCTTTTTCTAGTTCTTTAATTTTATCCTTCCTTTTTCTTAGCTTTCTTAATTTTTTTATAGAATCCTTCAAATTTTCTACTTGAGCATCATATGACTCAATATTTTCTTTTTCAATATCAATTTCATCCAAAATTAACTCCTCCTGTAGCTAATTAATTCAGACACAAATTCCTGTCTATCTTCTCTGTCTTCAAATATTTTAAGAAGTTTGTTTTTAAAAAACTCTTCTCCCCAACTCTTTTTTTCCCAATAGTATTGTATGCCTATTTGCCAAAATTCTTGAGGGAACTCAATAAAACTTGCAATTATAGGTATATCATTTTCTTCAATTGAATTTACTTCATTATATGCATCAAAAATATATTTTGCGTTTTCTATATCCCATTTTCCATTCTTCATTCTTCTAATTAATAAACTAGAAAGATCATGCAGATGGCTGTCTAATATGCAATAGTCAAAATCAATAATATTTACTTTGTTATTGTTACTAATTAATACATTATGATGAGCAAAATCATGATGACAAAATCCCATTTTTTCTACTTCTTTACTCATTTTAAATAGGTAATCACTGTTTGCTAGATTATCGATTGAATCCTCTGCTCTACTCAATTCTTCTTCAATCATACTAAGGTAAATTTCATCAAACTCATCTATTTTATCCTTGCTATAGATTTTTTTTTGAAAGTCTATAATTTCATTTTTTCGTGTATCGAAAGTTTCTATCCACTTAAACCACCCTACCCTTGGATGCATTTTCTTGGTAACATGAAATCCTTCACTTTTAATATGCAACTCACCTAGCTTTCTTGTAGCTGTTGCAATATCTATAGGGTTTTCATAATTACATTCCCTTGAATCAATCCATTTTGTTAAATATGCAAAACTATTGTCTATGAAAATATACTCCTCGTCATTTTTGTTCAATATTATTTCAGGAGTACTCTCAAATCCTTTCCTCTGAAGATGTTTTATGGCACTTAAAATGAAAAGGAAATGTCCAAATTCATAACTAATAACCTTCAGACAATAAGTCATTGAGCCAGACGTAATTTTATATACATTCTTTACTTTCTCTATACTACTTATGTTTAAAGAATACATTTCACCTACTTTATTACTAACTTCCTCAATATTCAATGATTTGGCTCCTAAAGAATGTTTCAGTTTATTATATGGATTTTTTATTCAAACTGTGCAAATTTTTTAAAACTTTCACACTTTTCGTTGCTAAATAATACTAATAATATATACTGGAAATTTTGAGGAGGGGGTTTCATGAGAGTTGCAATTGATGCTAGAGGTATCAATTGTTATGAAGGCACTGGAATCGGAACTTATACTAGCAATTTATTAAAAAATATACTTTCCTTAGATTCAGAAAATTATTATCATCTGTATTGGTCAGGTAGAAATTACGATAGTTTCTCAAAACATAATAGTAAGATCATCCTTTCATCAAATAAATATCATAGCTTTTTTGAGGAAAAATATTTTCCTTCTAACTTGGAAAGAGAAAATATTGATATTTTCCATATACCTCAAAATGGTATTGGTTTGAGTGATAGTATTCATTGTAAAAAAATAGTTACAATCCATGATCTAATCCCTTATGTTATGCCTGAAACTGTCGGTAAGGGTTACCTTAAAAAATTTTTAATGGAAATGCCTAGAATTATTGAATCATCCGATGCAATTATTACAGTTTCTAATTATTCAAAAAAAGATATATTAAGATTTTTTCCCATTAATCCAGATAAAATTTTTGTAACTCCTTTAGCTGCAAGTGAGAAATATAAGCCTATGGATTCACTTCATTGCAAAGCTTTTTTAAAGGACCATTACAATATTACTAAGCCCTTTATATTATATATTGGAGGGTTTAGTCCAAGAAAAAATGTTAACACATTAATACAAAGTTTTTCAAAAATATACTCTAAGTTAGATAAAGAACATTATCTTGTTATCGTTGGAGCGACTAATAAAAATCAGTTTTCTTACCTTAATGAGTTACAAACTGATTTAGATATTTCAAATCATATTATATTTACTAATTATGTACCTGAAGATGAACTTCCAATATTTTATAATGGATGTGAAGTTTTTGCTTACCCTTCTTTATATGAAGGCTTTGGATTACCTTTACTTGAAGCAATGAACTGTGGTACTCCTGTGATATCTTCTAATATTACTTCCATTCCTGAAGTTGTGCGTGATGCTGGAGTACTTATTGACCCCCTCAATATTGATGAGTTAAGCGAAAGCTTACTGAAAATTTTAACTAATATTGATTTAAAAAATTCTTTTAAAGCTAGAGGGGTTGAGCAAGCTAAAAATTTTTCTTGGGAAGCTACTGCAAAAGCCACAATATCTGTTTATGAAAACATGTAAAAATTCCTGCATTTTTTGCAGGAATTTTTATATTACTATTTAACTATTTTCCAAATTTACTTTGCATATCCAATTGCAAACTATCTAAAACATTCTGAGCATCCTTGTTATTTACTAAAATTTCTTTCTGAGCTTCCGCTACATTTTTCTTTGTTTGAACAAAATTAGAGGAAATATGGTTATCTTCTGAGTTCTTAACTACATCCTTAAAAAGTTCCCATATTTTTTGGTTCTTGAAATATTCTTCGTTTTTATTAAATATAGGATTTTTAAGAACGGAAACATAGGCAGGTAATATCCCATATTTTTTAAAGCTATCAATCAATGAATCGTTATCAGTCACCGCAAACTTAGCAAACTCAGTTGCTAACTTTTTATTTTTTGAAGCTTTAGTAATCATTAAACTCGACCCTTCCATTGAAGCATCATTATTTCCTCCTGGCTCAAATGTTGGAAATTTAATTATTCCCCATTTTCCAGCTAACTCTGGCGCAATGGATTTTAAAATATCCGCATAATAACATCCGTATGGTAAAGTCGCTATTTCACCATTTTTAATTGCATTATATAATGAATCTACTCCATTATAGTTATATATTATTCCAGCATCTCTCATTTTTTTTATTGTTGCCACTGCGTTCAACGCCTTATCAGAATTTAAATCTGGATTGCCATCTTTATCAAAATATCCAGTTTTAAGTTGATTTAGCATCTCTTGATATAACGTAACATCTGAACTTTCATCTACAGGAAGCATTTTTACTTTTCCCTCAGTATTGTTTAGTAATAGCTTTCCTGCTTGAATATAATCATACCAAGTCTTTATATCATCAGTATTTATATTTGAATTACTAAAAGTATCTATCCTGTAAAAAACAGCCGCTGGAGTTACTTTCCAAGGGAAAGCATAGCTTCTTCCATTCACAGAGCTCTCAGAAATTTGAGAGTTATAGAACCCATTTTTAATTGAACTAATACTACTTGAAACATCCATAAATCCATCTGGAAATTTGCTAATAAATATTGGTATATACTCGTTATTAGTGGAAAATACATCTGGAAAGTCTGAGCCTAAAGCAAGCCCACCAGTTATCTTATCATATAAATTACTACTATCTACCTCTACTACTTGTACATCTACATTCGGATTATATTTTTTAAAATCTTCCCCAGCTTTTTGTAGCGCTTTTAAGTCTTTTTTTTCACTCCATACAGTTATTTTCCCAAATAAATCTGATTTATATGATGTATTTTCTGTTGATTTACTACCACACCCATCGATACTTATAATTAATACTATGCTTAAAAAAAGTAATAGTGCCTTATTCCCTTTCATATTTTTCCTCCTAGTTTAAACGCTTTACATTAAAATTCTATTAAAATAATTCCTATATTTCAATTATAGTTTGTTTATCATGCTTGCCAGATAACCAGCTCCAAAGCCATTATCAATATTTACAACACTTACCCCACTTGCACAACTATTAAGCATAGCTAAAAGTGCTGCAACACCTCCAAAACTTGCTCCATATCCAACTGATGTAGGTACCGCAATAATAGGTTTATCAATTAATCCACTTACTACACTTACTAAAGCTCCTTCCATCCCCGCTACTACTATAACGACCTTTGCTCCATTTATCTTCTCAAGTTTATCAAAAAGCCTATGAATTCCAGCTACACCAACATCAAATATTTTTTCTACGCGGTTTCCTAAAATTTCAGCTGTAACTGCAGCTTCTTCCGCTACAGGAATATCTGAAGTTCCAGCGGTTACTATCACTATGTAACTTTCTGGTTTCTTTAACTCCTTTTTTGTATAGTAATAGTTCTAGCCATTGGATTATAAACTGCATTGCTACAAATTTCTGTAACAGCTTCATACATTTCATAAGTCGCTCTTGTTCCAAGTATATTGTTGTCTTTTGTAAGCATAAATTCTATAATACCTCTAACCTGCTCCACAGTTTTGCCTTCACAATAGATTACCTCTGGATATCCCACTCTTATTTCTCTATGAGTATCTATCTTCGCGTAACCTAGATCGTGATAATTTAACTCCTTAAATTTATTTACACCATCTTCAATTGATATTTTATCTTCTTTTATTTCTTCTAATAGCTTTTTAACATCCTCTGTGTTCATCTTTCACCTCACTATTTCAATTTCACTATCTATTATCTTATTATTTTCTATAGAATGACTTATTTACTTCATAATATATTTTACTAATTGGTATATTATGTTCTAGGGATATTCTCTTACATTCATCATATTCAGGTTTAAATTTTATCTCTTGTCCATTAATATGTGCAACCTTAACAGAAATTTTTCCATACACCGTCTCTACCTTAATCATTTCCCTATTTAACATTTTTTTATTGACCCTATATTTTCTTATTCCAAGCGTAGTTGTTTCAGCAAGTATTAAATTTTCGATTTTTTCTTCATCTTTAATGTCAACCAATGCACATAGCGTTATTCCAGGTCTGCTTTTTTTCATTATTATTGGACTTAAATAAACATCTTGCGCACCCTCAGAAAATAGTTTCTCAAAGATATACTCATAAATTTCAGGATTCATATCATCAATATTGCATTCGATAACCGTCGCTTCCTCATACAAAAATTTTTCTTCTGTTTCTCCTAAAAACACTCTCAAAACATTAGCTATTTCAGTGTCCCTACCACCAATTCCATATCCAACTTTGATGGTGGTAAAATTCATAAAATCGGAAAATTCATCTACTATGACTGATAAAATTGCGGCACCTGTGGGTGTTGTCATCTCAAAAGGTACTATACCTGATTTAATGGGCACTCCCTTTAATAACTCTACTGTTGCTGGTGCCGGTATTGGGAAAAGACCATGCTGACACTCCACATAACCAGTTCCCAATTGAACTGAACTACATATTATTCTGTCCACTTTTAAGTAATCTGCACAAATAGCAGCACCAATAATATCAACGATTGAATCTGTAGCTCCCACCTCGTGGAAGTGAACCTTGTTTATATCTTTATTGTGAATTTTTCCTTCGGCTTCAGCTATCTTGAAAAAAATCTTTAAGCTAATTTCTTTAACTTCCTCTTTCAAATCACTTCTATTAATTATTTCTTTTATATCTTTAAGATTTCTTGCATTGTGCATATTTTCTTTATGAAAAGGTTTGTTGGGAATTACATCAACCTTAGTTCCTGAAATTCCTTTCCTTATATCTTTTTTAACTTCTAAATTAAACTCATCCTCAATATTTAATTTAGATAGCTCTTTAATTATGTACTCTTCATCAACCCCTAAATCAATCATCGCACCTAAATTCATATCTCCACTGATACCAGCGAAGCAATCGTAATATAACACTTTCATACAAATTTCTCCTTTGTCCAATTAAGTAATTAAATTATACGACAAATAAATGATAATTGTATACATTTAGTGATTGGAGACCCTTCAAATGAAGAAGTCCCCAATTTAAATATATTTTTTCATTTCTTCCATGTCTTTAAGCTGATTTACCAAATGTTTTATTTCTTGGTCCTTATTTTTATCCATAACTAGCAAAACATCTCCAGCATCTACAATAACAATATCTTTAATTCCAAAACCTATAACCAATCGTTCATTTCCAAAAACAGAGCAACCCTCGCTTTGCTCCATATAAGTATTACCAGATATGCAATTCCCTCTTTGATTACTTAAAAATCTAGCTACGGCTGCAAAACTTCCAATGTCGTCCCATATAAATTCACATTTTATCACATAAGCTTTTCTTGTCTTTTGCATTACTCCAAAATCAACTGATATACCATCAATTAAATCATATTGTTCTTTAATAACCTCTTCTTCATCCTCTTCATCTAAGTGTTGATAAATAATCATTAGACTTCTATACATTTTAGGTAAATATTTTTCCATTTCTCTAATAAAGACATCTGCCCTCCAAATAAACATACCAGAATTCCATACATAAGTTCCTTTCATCAAAAAATCTTTTGCAACCTCTATATTAGGTTTTTCCATAAAACGTTCTACTTTAAATGTAGGGATTTCACCAATCACTCTTTCTCCCATCTCAATATAACCATACCCTGTTTCAGGTCTCACTGGTGTCAGCCCTATTGTAACTAGACCTCTTTTTCGTTCAGCAACTTCTACTGCTTGTGAAATTGTATCTCTAAAGGTTCTTTCATCTTCGATATAATGATCTGAAGGTAGTACCACCAAAGTTGCATCTTTATCTTTTTTTAACAACTTAATAGCAGATAATCCTATGCAGGTAGCGGTCTCCTTATTTGCTGGTTCAACAAATATATTACTTTTAATTATTTCAGGTAACTCTTCATATATTTTACTTAAATATTCTTCATTTGTAACAACATAAATATTTTCCTTGCTTACCAGGGGCTTAATTCTATCTACAGTATTTCTTAAAAAACTCTTATCATTAATTAATTTCAAAAATTGCTTTGGATTTCCAGATCTAGAAAGTGGATAAAGCCTACTCCCTTTGCCTCCTGCAAGAATTAATGCATATAGCAAAAAAATCACTCCATTAGATTATTCAATTTATAATATGAATATGTATGTAAATATGTGAAATAAATTTAATCTTCTACAACAAGTTAAACAATAAACTCATAGTTATAAATATTTTAGTTGTACCATGTAAAGATATATGGTATTCTGTAAAAAAATGTTACCAAGATTTTTTACTTATTTATATTAATATTAGCTAAAATTTAACACTACTGCAATTCTATAATAGATATATTAAAATATAAGGAATAGGGTGATTTTTTTGAATAAAAATGTAAAAAAAATATATAGTATATTGAGCATAATAATTGCAATACAATTGACTTTTGTTAATACTACTATAGTATGGGCAGAAGACACTATTAGAATTGCTAAAATTCAAAATTTTTCTGGAACAGTAAAAATTACTAAAAGCGGGGGTGAACAGCAGTATAACGCCATAAGTGGCATGTCTCTTACAGAAGGCGATTCTATAACTACTGAAAAAAACTCTTGGATTACCATAAATATTGATGATGATAAAGAAATAAAAATTGGTCCGAATTCAATGGTAAATATATCTCAGTTGTCTGGTAAAATTAAAGCTGGTAATGAGCAAACTAGTTTAAGTTTGCATGTGGGAAAAGTGTGGTCCAAAATAAAAAGGAAGCTAAATATGCATGCCAAATATGAAATAAAAGTTCCTACAGCAGTAATGGGCGTTCGTGGAACAGAATTTTCTGTTGAAAACACTGCTGATGGTGAAATAAATGTTGCTGTTCTCTCCGGTAAGGTTGTCACAACTAGACCACTGCTCCAAAATGATTCAAATAGTAATGATACCAGAAGTATATATGAAATTCCAATAACAAAAAATCAGCAGGCTATAATGAATCAAAGCGATACATCTGAAAAAGATGTTAAAGTCGAGCCAATAGCGCCATCTGATTTAAGTCTTTTTATATTAGGAATATTAAAAGACTATACAAAACAAGACCCACAGAAAATAGGTACAAACATTATGAATAGTATCGATGCAGAAATCACTTCTAAAACATTGATAGCTACACAAGCTGATGCTACACCAAATAGCGAACCTGAGAAGCCTATAATAAGAATGACTTCTCTTGTTTCTAATGTCATTGATATGCCATATATTTTATATGAACAAGCTAAATCAGCATTAAATAATCAAAGTACTACTCCAAAGACTTCTCCCTTAACTTCGGTTAAACAAAATCTACAACAAGATCAACTTCTTCAAGTTGAAAGTGACACAATCAAATTAAAGTTACCTGATACTGTAAATAATTCATCACAAATTCAAATACCAGTAATCAGTATACCTAAAATTCAAATTCCAATACCAATTCCAATTCCAATTCCAGTTCAAATTCCAACTCCAATTCCAATAAATAATTTGCCTCAGATTCAAATTCCTAAAAAATAGTTAAACATACTTGTTTTTTTAATCATATAAACTATTAGTTATTTTACATAAGCGAGGTTGTTTTAATGAAAAAAATATCCCTATATGTGGTTGGCATTGTAATTGCTGCATTCTGTATTTTCTCATATTATAACTCATTCCATGGAACAGACAATAATCTTCAAGATTCAATTCTTCAGAAAAGTGCTGGAATTGATTCAAGGATTGTAATATTAGGAGTTGACGATTTAAGTCTTGAAAAATATGGTCAATGGCCTTGGTCTAGAACTTATATTGCAGATGCTATAAACAAGTTATCCCAAGGAAATGCTGCCGCTATAGGCATTGATCTTATTTATTCTGAAGAAGCTCGTAATTCTGAAGAAGATGTAGCCTTAGTTAATTCAGTAAAAAGTGCAGAAAATGTGGTCATGGCTTCGTATGGAGATTTTGGAACAGATGCAATTAAGGTTGGCAAAATGGAACCTATAGCCTTAAAAGAACCTTTTCCAAAATTGAAAGCTGTCTCAATCTCGGGTGAAATTAATACTGCTCCTGATAATAATATTGTTCGAAAGGCATTAACATCCTTTGATTATAAAGGACGAAAGATAAATAGCTTTTCTATTGAAGTTTATAATCAGTATTTAAATAAAACCTCAAAGAATAAACCTAACCTTAATATGCACAAAGATGGCTGGAATAAAACCTATATTACATTTACTTCATTACCAAATCATACCCATAGTTTTGAAAATCACCCTATATACAAGCTCTTAGATGGAGAAATTCCACCAGAATACTTTAAAGATAAAATTGTACTAATTGGACCTTATTCTGTTGGATTATCTGATGATTATTATACTTCAATCAACCATAATGATAAAATGTATGGAGTTGAAATTCATGCAAATATAATTCAAAACTTACTTGAAAGCAATTTTAAGCAATATGTACCAAATTATCTTAACCTATTATTGCTTATTTTATTTGGAGGACTTGCTTACTTTATATGCAAAAAACTAAAACCATTGTTTTCAGCTATTACCCTTGGTATTTTTATAATTGCATACATTACTATAGGTAAAATTGCTTTTAAAAAAGGTTATATATTGCAGTTCTTTTATCAAATTGTATTAGTTCTAATAATTTATATTATAGTACTGGTGAGTCAATATATTACTGAATTCCTTGAGAAGAAAAGAGTCAGAGATTTATTCGGAAAGTACGTAGCACCTCAAGTTGTTTCCAAAATACTAGATGGTGGCGAAGAGAGTATTAAGCTTGGTGGCGAACGTAGATTTATTTCAGTTCTGTTTGTTGATATTCGCGGATTTACCCCACTTTCGGAAAAGTGTGAACCAGAAGAAGTAGTTGATATTTTGAATCAGTATCTTGACTTAACATCAAGGTCCATATTTAATAACCTAGGTATGCTAGATAAATTTATTGGTGACGCTACAATGGCTGTGTTTAATGCACCACTAGATTTAGAAGATCACGCCTTTAGATCACTCCAAGCAGCCTGGGAAATGAAGCAAGGAGCTGATGCGCTGCATAAGGATATTCTAGAGAAATTTGGGCAAAGTGTGCAGTTTGGAATTGGTGTAAATACTGGTTACGCTGTAGTAGGAAATATTGGTTCTAAAACTAGAATGGATTACACTGCAATTGGAGATACAGTAAATATTTCTGCAAGGCTAGAAAGTAATGCAAAACCTGGACAAATACTTCTGAGTGAATCTACTTATGAACTTGTTAAAGATAAAGTTTCTGTAATTGAGCTTGGTGAAATAAATGTAAAAGGCAAAGAACAAATAATTACTGTATATGAATTAACTGGAATAAAGTAATTCAACAGAATGATTTTTCGGGAGGCAAATCATGAGCAAAAAAAACAAAATATTAATTCTTATATCCACTGTACTGGTAATAATAGTAGCTAGCTTTGGTGTTTATAAAATTTCAAATAAAAACAATGATGTTAATAAGGATTCAAAAAAAAATGTTGTTAAAGTTTTTGCTGGTTCTGGAAAAATTGGAGCAGTAGATGGTAAAAATTTAGATGCAAGCTTTAACTTGCCATATAGCCTATCACTTGACAAAGGTACTGGGTTCCTTGTGGCTGACTGCTATAATAACAAAATAAGAAAAATAAAAGATGGTAATGTTACTACCATCGCAGGATATTCTGATAAAATAGATTCTTTTGGACTACCAAAAGGTGGTTACATAGATGGGTTAATATCTATAGCTAAGTTTAACAGACCTAGAGCTGCAGTTGCAGATTCCAAAGGCAATATATTTGTTTCTGATACAGGCAATAACGTTATTCGTAAAATTAGTAATGGAGTTGTGTATACTTTTGCTGGCAATGTAGAAAAGGGATATCAAGATGGCAAAGGCACTCAAGCAAAATTTAACAACCCTTCTGGTTTAGCCATTGACAACAAAAATAATATTTATGTTGCTGATACCTTTAACAATGTTATTAGAAAAATAACCCCTGAAGGAGACGTAACAACCATAGCAGGAAAATTCGATACTAAAGGAGACTTTAAAAACGGAAAGTCATCTCAATCCTTATTCAATGAACCTGAAGATGTTGGATTAGATAGCAAAGGTACAATATATGTATTGGATACAGGAAACCAGCTAGTTAGAAAGATTACTAATGGCAAAGTATCAACTTTAGCGGGTAAAAGGGGTGGTATAATGCCAAGCACCAATTATGCTGAAGGCAGTTTTAAAGATGGTACTGGCAGTAAAGCAAAATTCAATTTTCCTAAAGGATTCTATGTAACCTCACAAGGTGTTGTTTTTATGGCAGACACATGGAATGAAAAAATAAGAGTTATAACACCCTCTGGTAAAGTAACAACTATTGCAGGTTCTGGAACAGCTGGAAACAAATTAAGCAATCAAATGACTTCCGAGTTTAATGGACCAAATAGCGTTTTATATAATAATGGAATTCTTTATGTATCTGATATGAGAAATAATGTAATAAAAAGTTTTACAATTGATTTAAAAAATTACGTTAAGTAAACTAACATCCGATATGTGTATATACATTATTTGTAGATTTACTACAATAAATACACTATATTTTTAACGGGAAGTAGGTGCCTACAATCAATACCAGTTTTTTTCTATTATTTATACTTGCTCATTTAATTGGAGACTTTGTGTTACAAACAGATAAAATTGCAGCATTTAAAGCTTCTGGAGCTCAAGGTGTGCTTATTCATGTAGTTATTATAACCGTAGTTCAAATGGCAACATTAAGTCCCTTTGGACTGAATGGTATTATTGCTGCCACATTATGTGCCTTACTTCATTTTTTAATAGATTACATAAAAATTTATGCAAATAGATATTTAAGCAACTTTCAATTTGCTTATTTTATTGTTGACCAAATGTTGCATCTAGGAGTAATTATTGGACTAACACTTGCTTTTGCACCTAATAAATCTATCTTGTATAATAAGCAAGTTTATTGTATTAAATTTCTCATCAGTTTAATTGTAGTTTCTTACTTATCAAGTGTTGCAATTAAAATTCTTTTAAGAGATTTATATGTAAAACTAAGATTTGAAGTTTTCTTTTTTCATAATGAACGGATATATGATGCTTTATTAGGGATTGTTTTATTTGCTATTTGGTTCTTACCGCTAACACTTATCATTCTTTCAGTTGCTTTAATTCTATTTCTTTATCAAAGACTTGAAAAAAAGCAGTATAAATATGTAATTAGTATAGTGCTAAACAAATACTTTACAACTGTATTCATTAGCTATTTGTTACATGTTTTTGTAATGTACTAGCCTCAATAATTAAAAAGCCTAACTTTCTTCTCCAAGTATGGAATAATGAAAGTTAGGCTTTTAATTGTTCTAAGTTGCTTTAGAATTTATTTTTCCATTGCACTTATAAAATGTTTAACTACTTCAGGATCAAACTGTGTTCCTGAACACCTTATAATCTCTTCCATTGCAACTTCATGTTCCAACCCTTTTCTATAAGGCCTGTCTGTAGTCATAGCATCATATGTATCTGCAACTGCTATAATCCTAGCTTCAAGTGGAATTTCATCACCTTTAAGATGCTCAAAATAACCTTTGCCATCATACCTCTCATGATGATATTTTGCTCCTTTAGCTAACTCCTTAAGAGATTTCATCTCTACTAGTATTTTAGAACCAATTAATGAATGAGTTTTCATTTCAGTATACTCTTCATCATCTAAAGGTGCCTGTTTATTTAAAATTGAATCTTTAATCCCTATTTTGCCTACATCATGAAGAACTGCAAGATATTCAAGCTGCTCAAGTTCTTCTTCATTAAATCCCATTTCCTTAGCTACAGCTAAAGAATATTCAGTAACTCTCTTAGAGTGACCATTTGTATATGGATCCTTTGCATCAATAGCACTAGTTAATGCATTAATAAAATCTATAAATTGTCCCTTCATTTTATCAAATAATCTTGCGTTCTCTATAGCAATAGCTATATTCCCTGCCATACCTTCAAGTAGCTCTTCATCACTTAAGGTAAAATACTTACCTTTTTTCTTATTTATCAATTGTATAACAGCTATTGTCTCATCTTTAAACTTTACAGGCATAGTTAGCATGGATTTTTGATTGGAATCAATTTTTTTTGCAATATCTCTTTTAAAATAGGGACTTTTATTAACATCTTTAATATTTAAGGTAATTCCTTCTTTTGCAACTTTTCCTGCGATTCCTTCCCCCATTTTTAAACGAATCTCTTTAATTTGGTTACTTTTTTCCCCAAGGGCAACTTCAAACCAAAGTTCTTGCTTCTCTTGATCTATAAGATATAATGAACATGCCTCAGCTCCTATTTGACTTTTAACAATTTCCATTATCTCTCCCATTAATTTTTTCAGTTTAATATTTGAAGATATTTTTTTACCAGTTTCATATAATTTCATAATCTTAGCTGTTTTCGATTTTTTTTGTTTTATTATAAAAATTGTATAGCATTCACAAAATAATAAAAGAATAATTATTAATACTTTTACATCAATTTTCATTTTTTACTCCCATTCTATGCTATTTATTATAAATTTAACAATCGATTATTTCCGTATTCTAATTATATTATATCACTGTTTTTTCAACAACTACTATGTTGCTCTATAATGCTTAAAATAAAAAAACACCTCAGATATAATATTCATTTTTTAATCTGAATACCTTATCTGAAGTAGTAAAATTAGTTTAACCCTCCTAGTTCTGCTAAAGTGAACACATTCCATTCTAAAATGATTTCTTCATTTATATACTTTTCACCATTCATTTCTATAATATCTTCTTTATTAAAAAACGGAGAAAAAACCACCCCATGCCCATGTGGGTAAACAAATTTATGCCAAAACTTATTATTAAAATTATACGAAACTTTATATAATTTATCCTCATTATCATAAGTTACAGCAATTATATCATTAAAAATAGTTATCATGGCCTTATTTTTTAGAACGTTATTTTCTTTTACACATCTCCAAACAATAAAAAACTCTGAATTATATTGTTTTTTCAAAAGAGTAAGTACCTTATTGAGATTTAATAACTTCCTTTCCATACTAAATCCTCCTTTCTCAAGTGTAACAGCTACTATGAATTGCAAAGGTGAGTTCTTATAGTGTATTCCTATTAATATATAGATGTATATTTCCCTAAATTCATATATATAATTTACATGAGAAAAACACCCGTGTGCACTGTATATATTATAATACTAAATAGCCAAAAATACAGTGTATTTTAAAATTTATTTGAGGTTGAATTTAACTGAATGTTTGTTAAAATTTAAATTATTAGAAAATTTGAATTATTCAGTTGTTTTTTATAATAAAAGATAATATAATATCAATATTGCCATTTACAAGGTTTAAAATTTACCATTTGGGGGGTATGTATGTCTATGAACATTTATGTATTATCATTACTTATTGTTCCGATAATTTTAGCAATGTTATTTTTGCTTAGCGACAATAAAACTTATTATAGAGTTTTATCATATGTCTTGTGTGTATTCGGAATTACATTTTCATTAATAATAGCATTCAAAGGTCCAGGTACCATATCAGTATCAGGTGACACCTTAAATATTATTGAAGGTATAATCACTGTACTTGAAGTTGCTATTATTGCTTTTATTTTCTGGGTTGCTATAAAACACGGGAAATGGAGTATTGCTGCACTAACAGTTTTACAAACAATACTATTTATTTACTCAACCTATGATTTAATAACCTCATCAACAGAAAAAACATCACTAAATATAGATAATTTATCTATAGTAATGCTTTTGATTATTAACATTATAGGTACTCTAATAGTTGTTTTTGCTAATGGCTATATGTCAGAATATGAAAAGCACAGAAAAATGAAGAGCAGACAAAAAATGTTCTACTCTGTAATTTGTGTATTTATAGCATCTATGAATGGATTAGTTATGAGTGATTCTCTTTCTTGGGTTTACTTCTTTTGGGAAATCACAACTTTAGCATCCTTCTTATTGATTTCATATAACCAGGACGAAGAAGCTTATAGTAGTAGCTTTAGAGCATTATTCTTAAACTTAATTGGTGGGCTATTTTTTTCACTAGGAAATATAATTCTTTCAAATCAGTCGGATATAACGACTTTTTCTGGAATAGTGTCCAAAGGTAAACTTTCAGGTATTTATCTACTTCCAGTTTTCTTTATATGCATTGCAGGTTTTGCAAAATCAGCACAAATGCCTTTTGAAAGCTGGTTACTTGGAGCAATGGTTGCACCCACACCTGTATCTGCATTACTACATTCAAGTACAATGGTAAAGGCTGGGGTTTTCCTTATTATTAAAATGTCACCTGCATATGCCGGTACAGATTTAGGTACAGCAATTGCACTTTATGGTGGTATTACTTTTGTATTAACTTCAGCTATTGCGGTTACTCAAAGTAATGCCAAGAGAGTACTCGCATACTCTACTATCGCAAATTTAGGTTTAATAATTTGTGCTGCAGGCCTTGGTACTGATGTCGCTATATCTGCTGCAATTATACTCCTTATATTTCATGCTATTTCAAAGGCCCTGCTATTCTTGTGTACAGGTCAAATTGAACATACTATTGGTAGCAGAGATATTGAAGATATGCAAGGTTTGATACACATTGCTCCAGTTCTTGCTTTAATAACAAGCTTTGCCCTTGTATCAATGATTTTACCACCATTTGGTGTGCTAGTTACTAAATTGATAACTATTGAGTCTTCTGCAACTAATCCATATATAGCAATACTGCTTATTTTAGGAAGTGCTCTAACTACTCTTTACTATATTAAGTGGATGGGTTCCTTGCTTTCATATCCTGAAGAAAAAATATCAAAACAAGAAAAATCTAACATTGATATTTACTTACCTCTATGGTTTTTAAGTTTAGCAGCACTAGCTACAAGTATTTTTGTGGATCCTATTTACAACAATTTTGTTGCAAAGGAAATTAGAAGTTTATTTCCTCACTGGAAACTTGAGCTTAATGTTTCAAATGCAAATATAAAATCACAAATTGGTTCCTTTAATAATCAAGCGATATTTATAATAATTGGTGTAGTAATTTTAGTAGTGGTACTAATTAAAGGTATTTTAGTAAACAATACTGTAAAGAAAGATGTTTATATGTGCGGAGAAAATAGTTCTGAAGACGGAACATATTTTAGAAGTGTAGATGGAACCTTTGTAAAATCTAACACAGGTAACCTTTACCTTACACAGTTCTTAAGTGAACGAATATTGACCAATGTAGGCTATTTAGTTTCAATAGCTATGTTATTAATTGTTACTATAGGAGGACTATTAAAATGAGTACTACAGAAATAATAATAAGAACGTTAATGGTATTACTAGTGGCTCCTATAGTTGGATGCCTTATGGCTGGTATTGATAGGAAGGTTTCCGCTCACCTTCAAGGTAGAGTTGGACCTCCACTGCTTCAACCCTGGTATGACTTTAGAAAACTAATGTCAAAGGAAAATGTGGTTGTAAATAAATTTCAAAATATTTATATTGTATTTTATTTTGCTTTTATCCTTGTAAGTCTTTTCATGCTAGTATTTGAAATGGATTTGCTTATGATAGTATTTGTTTATACCATTGCTAACGTTGCCATCATTTTAGCTGGTATGAGCACAGGTTCTCCCTACAGTAGAATAGGCAGTGCACGAGAAACTATTTCTATGCTTGCCTATGAACCTGTCTTAATTTTCTTTATTGTTGGAATGTATGGCTTAACTGGTTCCTTCAAGATATCAAAATTAAATGATATTTCCTCACCACTTATAGAATATTTGCCATTAATATTTATTTCGATGCTATTTATAATGATTATAAAATTTAAAAAATCACCCTTTGATTTATCTGCCTCTCAACATGCACATCAAGAACTAGTTAGAGGTATGTATACAGATTTTTCTGGACCAACTATGGCAGCAATTGAATTTTCTCATTGGTACGAATATGTTTTCCTTTCAGGACTTATGTTTTTATTCTGGCAAGGTAATCCTATAATGGGAACTTTATTATCAGTATTTACTTTCATATTTGTAATAATTATTGATAATATAAGCGCAAGGCTTTCATGGAAATGGCTACTAAAATATACTTGGACAGTGGTAATAGGTCTATGTATAGCTAATATACTTTTCCTATACGTATGTGATGTTAAATTATAATAAAATTAAGAAGGGGTTGTTTTAATGTCAGCTATAATGTCAAGATCACCCTGGCTAGTTCATGTGAATGCTAACAGTTGTAATGGTTGCGATATTGAAGTTCTCGCATGTCTCACACCAATTTATGATGCTGAGAGATTAGGAGTTATTAATATTGGCTCACCAAAGCAAGCAGACATAATGCTAGTCACTGGATCTATAAATCATAAAAACATAGATGTAGTATTAAATATATATAATCAAATACCTGAACCCAAAGTAGTTGTTGCAGTGGGAGCTTGTGCTTCTACTGGTGGAGTCTTCCACGACTGCTATAATGTAATTGGCGGTGTAGATAAGGTACTACCAGTGGATGTATATGTACCTGGATGTTGCCCTAAACCTGAAACTATAATTGAAGGTATTGCAAAAGGTGCTGCTGCCCTTGACCGTAAGAGACTCGAAATGAAAAAAAAGAAATAAGGAGGCATAAAATATGCTGGACAATTTATTAGAAATAGATAAAGATGCAATTTGTGATGAAGCTAAAGTTCTACATACTCAAGGGTATAGACTTATGACTCTTTCTTGCTGTCAGCAGGGTGCGCAGTATGAACTTACTTATCACTTTGACTTAAATTATGAAATGAAACATTTAAGAATACTAATAGAGCCCTTTGACAAGGTAAAAAGCATTTCTGGTATTTACGCTGCAGCTTTATTAATAGAAAATGAATATCAGGACCTGTACGGTTTTGAATTTACTGATATACTCATTGATTATAAAGGACATTTATATCTTTCAAAAAGCGCTGCTAAAACTCCATGGGCTGACACTAAAGGAGAATAGAAAGGAGAACAATTATGGCAAAAACAATTATACCCTTTGGTCCTCAACATCCAGTACTTCCTGAACCACTTCAATTAAAGCTAGTAATGGAAGATGAGGTTGTTATAGAAGCACTTCCCGCTCTAGGATATGTACATAGAGGCCTTGAGAAGCTTGCTGAACTAAAAGATTTCAATCAAATGACTTATGTAGTTGAAAGAGTTTGTGGAATTTGTTCCTTTATGCATTCAATGGCCTATGTAAGAGGAATCGAAGATTTAATGGGAATTCAGGTACCAGATAGAGCAGAATATTTAAGAGTAATCTGGGCAGAATTGAGCAGACTTCAAAGTCACTTTTTATGGCTTGGATTACTAGCTGATGGTTTCGGTTTTGAAAGTCTGTTTATGGAAACTTGGAAATATAGAGAAAAAATATTAGATATTATGGAAATGACTACAGGTAATAGAGTAATTGTTTCGGCTAACAAAGTTGGCGGTGTATTTCATGATTTTACAGATGAACATATAAAAACAATTTTATCTACAGTTAATGAGCTAGAAAAAGAATTAAAACAAGTTCAAACAGTATTTATCGATAATTATACTGTTAAACAAAGAACAGTTGGTGTAGGAATCTTAACTAAACAAGATGCTTTTGATTATAGTGTTGTTGGTCCTGTTGCTAGAGCTAGCGGAATTAAAATGGACTTAAGAGAAACTGGTTACAGTGCATACAAGCACCTTAATTTTGAAACTATGTTTGAAAAAGAAGGAGATTGCTATGCTCGTACAGTTGTTAGAATAAGAGAAATGTTTCAGTCTCTTGATCTAATAAGACAAGCGATTGAAAAACTTCCTGGAGGAGAACTATCAGTTCCAGTTAAAGGGTTCCCAAAAGGAGAGGTTATTTCAAGAATAGAACAACCTCGAGGGGAAGCAGTTTATTATTACAGTGCAAACGGAACTAAAAATTTGCAAAGAATGAAGATAAGAACACCTACCTTTGCAAATATCCCATCCCTGTTAAAAATGCTTCCAGGCAGCAATTTACATGACGTACCAATTCTTGCATTAACTATCGACCCATGCATTAGTTGTACGGAAAGATAGGGGGAATAAGTAATCATGGCAAATATGTTTCAATTAGTAACTAGAAACTTTTTTAATAAAAAACTAACAAGGGCTTTTCCAGCTGGTCCTGAAAGAGTTCCCTATGAACGCACAAAGGGAAGAATAGTTTTTAATGAAAAAACTTGTATCCTATGTTCAATCTGTGCTAAAAGATGTCCCTCTGATGCAATAACTGTAGACAGAGCAACTGGCAAATGGGAATTAGATGCTTTTAGGTGTATTCTTTGTAATGAATGTGTAGTTTCATGTCCAAAGAAATCAATTACAATGAGTACTGAAAGAAGAAATGGTTCAGAAACTAAAGTTGTAGAAACCTTTCAAATGGAGGCACCAAAGCCACAGCCCCCTAATCCAGCTCCTAGGATTTCATCAGATCCTAAATAGTTCTAGGCAGTTAGCTTATTAATTCATCTTAATAAACTAACTGCCTAGTTTTTTCTTTCATTAAGGGCCTGATTTAGTTTTTTTGACCCTAGTTCCATAAACATTTTGTTTTTTTCATCAAAGCTTGTCTGATTATTATAAATGCATATTGTTGCTTGATTAGTCCATAGGGCCCTTTTTTGATTAAGCACTTCCGATTCTTGCCATTCTTTATCTATATCATTTAACTGACTAATATCATTAATATCAGATACAATATACCAGCCTTGCTCATTTTTTACTAATGTAATTACTTCTATATCTCCTCTTGGTTCATTGATTCCTTTAAAATAAGTTTCATATGAAGATGATATTACCGCAATATTGTTCTTTTCTTCAATTTTGATAATTTTATCTATATTGATTTTTTCAACATCGAAACTTTTTATTTTTAGTTTAATTCCAGAAGTATCAATCTTAGATAAATAAAAAAACTGTTTCAAATGCATCTGGTCCATTGTTGTTTCCATATTATAGAACTGTGCAATTAAACCTTCAGGAGATTCTCTATTTATTTTTTCATTATTATTACTTTTATTTTGAAATGAAGTATCTTTTTCTTTAGCTTTATCCGAAATAAAAAATATTCCAGAAAACATTAAAAGTACACACATTAAAATCGTTGCATTCCGATTCATTCTATTCTTCCTTCCAAATATTGTTTCATTAGTAAGTTATAGAATATATTATATCACTATGTAGTATATTTTTTAACATATTTTCATTTCCTTCAGAGGTTTTTTTTTCTAGATATATATTATAAAAACACAAATAATCTAGTACCTCTTCAATTCTTTCATAAGTATCTTCTAGATATGGGTTAAGTGCTTTAAAACAAGTATTTTTCTTTAACACCTTTGTAATAGATTTATTGTAAACAGTGTGAATATTATATATTTTATGTAACTGTACACATTGAAATTGTAATTTTTCAGATACATTGTCAAAATTAAAAGTTATACTCTCAAGTTGCAGTTTTTCGGCATTTAGCTTCCATACTTTATTTAACTCATCAATCATACATAATATTTCTATATACAAACTTGCATATTTTGCTTGCTTAAAATCTTTTATAGGTCTTAAATCAGAAGTAATTCCATTAAATATATATTTATACTTGTAATGAGTCAATATATAAAACTTAGTCACATTACCTTTTTTATTTGTATATGATAATATATTTTTAAAATCTTTTCTCAAAACCTTTATGTTTTTGTATTTTATATCAATATTAACTACATGGTTCCTTAGCTCTATCTTTAACCGCCTTATTCTGTTTAAATAGTAATCTAACTTTCTTATAAATAAATCTAACTCATATCTTTTGATTGAATCTTCTGCTAAAGCTTCAACAAGCTCATTAAAATTGTCCTTAGAAAACCGCAAAGTTGCTTGGCAGTTATTTACCAATTTTCTAAGTCTTACAATATCACATTTCTGATTAAAACTGAAATGCCAATCATAAAATTTATCAGCTGAATTTAATATTTCCTTTACTTTAATGTCATCATAACTTTTTACATAACTAACCATGCTTTGCCCTTTCTCTTATATCTAAATTATTTATATTATACCATATATTACCTTTTATTGTTTTAAAACCATACTACAAATACTTATTTTTTACTCTAATAGATTATTAAATACTACATTAAACTATGTAAAAAAAGGTTAAGCATCAAATTTAATGCTTAACCTTTTATTACTTACAAGAATCTCTTTCTACTATCATATGGTCTAAAACTATATGCTCTAATTCAAGTTTTTTCTTGTTTATTATTTTAATTAACATTCTCATACCAACTGAACCCATATCGTACATGGGCTGTGCTACAGATGACAGCTTTGGATAAAATATTGTAGACATATAAATATTATCGAAGCCTATAACATCAACTTCCTCTGGAACTTTTATGTTATTCTCTCTCAAAGCATTTATTACGCCCATGGCAATTTCATCACTACTACAAAAAACACCATCAAATTTTGCTTCCTTAGAAAGTTCTTTCATTGTTTCATATCCATCTTTAGCTTTTAGGCCACCAAATCTCACAATACTCTCATCATAAGGAATATTGTTATCTTCTAAGGCTTTTTTATAGCCTAAATATCTGTATGCAGAAGCATTTTTATATTCTGGATCAGATCCAAGAAATACAATTTTTTTGTCTCCCTTATTTATTAGATAATTTACAGCATCAAATGCAGCTTTTTCATTATCAATAGTTACACTTGGGAATGTATGGTCCCTGTCTCTTGTTTCCACAAGAACTGTAGGGATTTGAAGACTTTGTAAAAGTGTAATTATTTCAGGTTCTAAGGAGTTACTCATGTAAATAACCCCATCAACCATTTTTTCCTTTAACACTTTTATATACTCTATTTCTTTGTTTTGATCTAAATCTGTATTACAAAGAATTATATTATAATCATAAATATTAGACACATCTTCAGATCCTCGAACTATTTCTGAATAAAATTGACTAGATATATCAGGAATTATAATACCAATTGTACTTGTTTTTTGCGTCTTTAGACTCCTAGCAACTATATTAGGCCTGTAATCAAGCTTTACTATTGCTTTATTTACTTTATCTTTTGTATCTTCATTTACGACGTCCACTTCATTTAAAACTCTTGAAACTGTAGCAATAGAAACTCCTGCTTCCTTTGCTACATCTTTTATTGAAGCTGCCATATTATCAACCCCTAATTTGTATCATTAGAATAATTATACTTTTAAAGCTAGCTGTTTACAAGCAAGTTTTATTTAACAGAAAATCTTATTTTATTACCTCAACAGCAATATTCAGTTTTTCCCCATTAATATTGAATTCAGTACATTCTTTACCAGAATTATATACAATCTCAATAGACAATGTCTCTTTCATAATTGTATCCTCATGTTTTTTGATAATATTCTCTAATTCCTGATTTCCACCTACGTAAAGCTTAATTTTATCAGCTACTTCAAAGTCACTTTCTTTTCTCATGTTCTGTACTTTACTTAATATTTCTCTTATATTTCCCTCTTCTTTTAGTTCATCAGTTATTGTGATATCAAGAACAACTCCTAATTCACCTTCACCTGCAAAGGCAAATCCCTCAAGTCCTTGCATGGTTACAAGAAGGTTTTCACTATTAAGTGCAATTTCAATATTCCCTGTACTAATTGTTACAGTTTCACCTGCCATAATCTTTTGAGCTAATGTCATCTGATTCATTGCAGCCAGCTCTTTTTTAATACCTGGTATATGCTTACCATAAGGCTTACCTAAAACAGGTAGATTAGGCTTTATTTCAAAATTAACATACTTTGACAAGTCTGAGCCAAACTTTATTTCCTTAATATTAAGCTCTTCTTTTATAATATCTCCATAATACTCAGGAAGAGATTTTGTGCTTACTAAAATTTCAGAAAGTGGCTGCCTGTTTTTTCTATTGCTTGCATTTCTAGCACTTCTACCTAACTTAACTAGCGTATATGCTACTTCCATTTCAGCCTCTAAGTCTTTGTCTACAAATTTCTCTTCATATTCTGGCCACATACAAAGATGTACGCTTTCCGGTGCCTCTTTATCTAAATTAACTACTAGATTTTGATAAATTTCTTCAGTTACAAAAGGAATAAATGGTGCAGCAACTTGAACCACAGTCTTCAAGACCCTATATAAAGTCACATATGCTCCAATTTTATCTTCTGTTAATTCCTCCGACCAGTATCTTGATCTATTCCTTCTTACATACCAATTAGACAATTCATCAGTAAATCCTTCAATAGCATTTGCTGCTTGAGTTATCTTATAGTTGTTTAAATCATCATCAACTTCTTTAACTAAAGAATTTAATCTTGACATTACCCATTTATCCATTACATTATCGCTAACAAAATCGCTATATTTAGTTGGGTCAAATTTATCTATTTGAGCATATAACACATAGAAAGAATATACATTCCATAATGTACCTATAAACTTACGTTGTACATCAACTACAGCATCTTCATAAAATCTTGATGGAAGCCATGGTGCTGATGCGGTATAGAAATACCATCTAGTTGCATCTGCTCCTTCATTTTCTAGTACAGTAAATGGACTTAATACATTACCTTTATGCTTAGACATCTTCAATCCATTCTTATCAAGTACGTGTCCTAGAACAACACAGTTCTCAAAAGGACTCTTTTCAAATAATATTGTAGATATTGCAAGTAATGTGTAGAACCAACCTCTTGTTTGATCTACTGCTTCTGAGATAAATTGAGCAGGGAAATTAGCTTCAAATACCTCTTTATTTTCAAAAGGATAATGATGTTGAGCAAAAGGCATTGATCCTGAATCATACCAGCAGTCAATAACTTCAGAAACTCTTGACATTTCTTTTTGACAATGAGGACATGTTAGCTTTACTCCATCTATATATGGCTTATGAAGCTCTATGTTTCCAGGAACATTTATTCCTTTTTCCTTTAATTCTTCAATACTTCCTATACATTCTCTATGACCACATTGGCATTCCCAAATAGGTAGCGGAGTTCCCCAATATCGTTCTCTAGAAATACCCCAATCAATAACATTCTCTAAAAATTTACCCATTCTTCCTGTTCTAATATTGTCAGGTAACCAATTTACTGTTTCGTTGTTTTTTAATAATCCGTCCCTTAAAGAAGACATTCTAACGAACCAGCTTTCTCTAGGATAATATAGAAGTGGAGTATCACATCTCCAACAGAAGGGATATGAATGAGTAAACTTCTCTGTAGTATAAACGATGTTTGCTTCTGTTAAAAATTTTATGATTTTAGGATCTGCATCTTTAACAAACAAACCTGCCCAATCTTTTACTTCCGCTACAAACTTACCTTGAGTATCAACTAAATTAATTAGTGGTAGGTTATTCTTCTTTCCTATAAGGTTATCATCTTCGCCATAAGCCGGTGCAATATGAACTACCCCTGTACCATCAGAAAGAGTTACAAAGTCACCATGAACCACATAGAAGGCTTTAGTGCTAGGTGTCTCGAATTTAAACATCTGGTGATATTCTTTTCCTAAAAGCTCCTCACCTTTAAATTCTTTAACTATTTCATAATCGCCTTCAAGCTTACCCAATAATTCTTTTGCCAGAATTAGGTGCTCTTCCTTGTTTATTACTTCAACGTAATCGTATTTTTGATTTACTGCAAGAGCAACATTGCTAGGTAATGTCCATGGAGTTGTCGTCCACACTAATATGCTAGCATCTTCATTTTTTAATTTAAATTTTACATAAACTGATGTTTCTTTTACATCCTTATAGCCTTGTGCAACTTCATGTGAGGAAAGAGCTGTTCCACATCTAGGACAATAAGGAACGATTTTGTGTCCTTTATACAAAAGGTCTTTATCCCATATTTGCTTTAGTGACCACCATACTGACTCAATGTAGTCATTGTGATAAGTTACATAAGGATCATCCATATCAACCCAGTATCCAATTTTCTCAGACATATCCTTCCACTGAGCAGAATAGGTAAATACACTTTCTTTACACTTCTCAACGAATTTTTCAACACCATATTCTTCAATTTGAGGTTTTCCTGAGATTCCAAGTGCTTTCTCTACTTCAAGTTCAACTGGTAACCCATGAGTATCCCATCCAGCTTTTCTTAGAACCTTATAACCTTTCATAACTTTATATCTAGGTATTAAATCCTTCATAACTCTTGTAATAACATGCCCTATATGGGGTTTTCCATTAGCCGTTGGAGGACCATCGTAAAAAGTAAAGTACTCTCCCTCGTCATTCATATCAAAGTTTTTCTTTACTATATCCTTATCTCCCCAAAGCTTTAAAATATCTTTTTCCATTTCTACAAAACTTCTTGAATTATCAATTTTCTTGTACATTGTTTAACCCCTTTCACAAATAAACATCCTTGCTCCTCTATATCTAAAAAATAAAACTTCACCCTAATATAGGACGAAGTTAAACTCAGAGTACCACCTATGGCGACCTTTCAAGTACTTTCATACTCTATCCTTTAACGCAGAACTACGGAAAAACTTACTCTAATTTCAGTTCTCGACTCCTAGGTGATTTTCCTTAAATTATTTCTATGGGTTTCCACCTTTCCCCACTCTCTTTAAGTCACAAATCTAAGTACTTTTCCTAATCAAAGCCTTTATTTCATTACATGATATTATATTATACTACAGTATTATTGTCAATTTATATAGTAATCGAGTAGGAGCTGAGTAATTATTTTACTCAGCGACCTCTCACACCACCGTGCGTACCGTTCGGTACACGGCGGTTCAATAAGAATTAATGTACTTGCTTATATCTATTATAAATACTTGTATATCCTAGTTCTTCAAGATACGAATTTGTAAGAGTGGACTTAAGTATTGGACTATTGGATATTCTCCAATAGCTTTTCCTTGTATTAGCAAATTCCCATGCCTTATTTTCATTAATCCCAAGCTTTTTAAGATTATCATGCTTAGTTTTAATCTTTTTCCACTGCTTCCAAAAGCACATTCTTAACCTCCGTCTAATCCATTCATCAAGTTCTTTTGCAACTCTGCTTATATCAGCTATTTTAAAATAGTTTAACCATCCTGTTATGCATTGACGAAGCCTTTTCATTCTGTATTCCATGCTCCAAGCATTACTTCTTGCTGTAATTTCCTTGACTTTAGCTTTGAACTTGGCTATAGATTTTTGATGGACTCTTATTCCTATCTTTCCATACCACTGATAGAATGTAAAACCTAAAAATTTTCTTTTCCATGGTCTATCAACTGCACTTTTATCTTTGTTTACCTTGAGTTTTAGTTTCTCTTCAATAAATTTTGTTATGCTTAGCATAACTCTTTCTCCAGCTTTCCTGCTTTTAACATAAATATTGTTATCATCCGCATAACGGCAGAATTTATGTCCTCTTTTCTCAAGTTCTCTATCCAGTTCTGTAAGCATTATATTACTGAGAAGTGGACTAAGTGGACCACCTTGTGGACAGCCTTCATCACTCTCAATTACAATGCCATTTATCATAACTCCACTTTGTAAAAATAACCTTATCAGTTTCAGTACTCTTTTATCTGCTATTTCTCTTGCAATAAGAGCCATAAGTTTATCATGGTTTACTGTATCGAAATATTTGGCAAGGTCTATATCTACAACCCATTTATATCCCTGTTGCATATACTCTTTAGCTTTTTCTATGGCTTGTTTTGCATCCCTTTTAGGTCTGAACCCATAACTATTATCTGAAAAAGTCTTTTCAAATATTGGAGTTAATATTTGTGCAGTTGCTTGTTGAACCATTCTATCAACTACTGTAGGTATTCCAAGTAGTCTTATTCCTCCGTCAGGTTTGGGTATTTCCACTCTCCTAACAGGTTGAGGACAATATGTCCCTCCCAGTATATTTGCCCGAAGGGCTTCGCCATATTGTTTTAGATGTGGTAGAAGTTCATCCACCTTCATTCCATCAACTCCATGGCTTCCCTTATTTGCCTTAACTTTCTTATATGCTAGATTTAGATTATTCTTTTCTAAAATCTTTTCAAGCAAATTACTGGTGTACAGCTTTCCATCGTCTTTTCCACTATTAAATGCCGTAGAAATACTATGCACTCCCGTGCTATCTTGGAGTTCCACTCCTACATCACACGTCCAGTCTTCTATATATGAAGTTTTCTGCAATTTTTGTATTTCTCTCGAATTCTTCAAGCTTCCAAAACCTCCTATTGTTCAGTCCTTCCCACGCTAACGCGTTTTACGTGGTACTATGACCTCTGCTGACTTCTGATAGTTCAGTCATACATCACTGTATGGGTTATTATATCTAAATTCATATCAATAACTTTTCTATCAGACCTCCCCAGGTAAGAGCGCAATCTTTCACTCCATCCATCTGCTACATTTACACCGCCTGTTTCGAATAGTTTTGGGCTTCGATTTGTATTGCAACCTTACCCACAGACATATGCCTTATATGTAGTTTCTGTTCGTCAGACCAGAGTTTTGCCGCCGACTTCCTTCAGATTCCACGTCACCATGGACACCCTTGTCTTAAGCTATGCACTTGGCACTATCAACCCGTGCTCGGGACTTTCACCCGTTAGATTGCGCCCATGCTGGGCGCACAATAAAAATAAAGACAGGTCAATTATAGACCTATCTTTGGCCATCTATAGATACTATATAGAAGCTATCAACAAATTATTTCTTTTCAATTATATAACTATTGTAATAATTGTACTGTTACTGTAAATAGTAAATATAAAACTATAGTTACATAAACAGGCCAATTCATCAGCTTAGTTATTTTAGAATTTTCCTTCAATAAAGTGGCTTCTATTTTTCTTTCATTCAATCTGCCATTGTTTGCCTTATCTAGTTCCCTAATTACCCAAATAAGTAATGCCGTAAATATTAGCGCTAAAATAAATAAAAAAACCAGTGTGCCTATTATTACTGAGGGATTAAGGCTAGAGAATTCAGTTGTTTTTTCTGTTTTATTATTAGAGAATTGGGTTACTAGCCATGAAAATGTGGTGGAAAATCCATTAATCAAAAAATGGCATAACATAGAAGCAAAAATTGAATTAGTTGCTTCTACTAAATATACAAACACTGCTCCTAATGCAAAGGCATATAAAAATTGTTGTGGTCCAAGATGAAACAGCCCAAACAGAAACCCATTCATCAATGCAGCCCTTTTAATATCAACCTTTCTATAACCTGACAGAATTACTCCCCTCATTACTGTTTCTTCGCATATTGCTGGGGTAAGTGCCATCATACCCATCAAAACTATATAAGGTAAGCTACTCATCTCTTTTACTGCGTCTGCAACATAGTTGTGAAACAGTAATTGAGATAAAATGCTAAGAAACATCATTAAAGGCTGCGCTAGAATTGCAATAATAATTATTATTGCGATACTTTTCATATTAATTGGATTTAGTCTTAATGTTTCTTTTATAGGCTTTTTAGTAACTACCAAATAGATTATCGCTGGTATAAATAATACTCCGAATTCTAAGAACAAGCCCCAATAGTTTTGAGGAATCCCCAAATATTCTAACACAATGCCCATAAAAAATTGTGCGAAAATCAGTAATATTATAATCCATAAAAAAAACAAATTCGCTTTACGAACCTCCAAATTTCTCCACCTTTCTTTAATGCATTTTCAGAAAAATAACTAGTGAAATGCTAGTTGCTTTTCTACCGTATGACTAATTAAATCTGCTTATATATTATTTGTTTTTATATTGCTCATTTTATTACTTTTTAAGGTAATACTATTACTATACTAATTGTTAGGAAGTGCTTTATGGAAATAATATATTTAGGACATTCATCTTTTTTAATAAAAGATTCAAAGGGTAGATCAATTCTTACAGACCCCTTCGATGAAAGTTTAGAATATCCTGTTTTTAGAGAAACCGTAGATTTAGTCACTATAAGTCATCATCATTCAGATCATGATTATACAAAGGAATTACAAGGCAATCCTATAGTTTTAGACCAAATTGGTTTCTTTAATTTAATTGATATACCTATAAATGGCTTTCCTTCATATCATGATCCAGCTAATGGTTCAAAAAGAGGTTCCAACACAATTTACCTATTTGAAATGGATGGCTATAGGCTATGCCATCTAGGTGACCTAGGCCATTTACTAGATATTAACATGATAGATATGCTTGGAAGCATAGATGTTCTGTTCATACCTGTAGGTGGCAACTTTACCCTTAATGGCAAAGAGGCTTTTAAGGTCTGTATGTCACTAAAAAGTCATATTGTAATCCCTATGCATTATAGAACTCACTATACTAAATATCCAGTAGAAGGAATTGAGGACTTTTTATCTTACATGAAAAATGGAGAAAACTTAAATTCTAACACTTTAAAACTTACAGAAAAGCTTGTAGGTATAAATATATTGAAAATTTTAAGTACTCAAGTATAAGTTGATCAGTGACCTACATACTTATGGATTTTCATTTATGATCTACATGTTCAAAACCTGCGTTAAATATTTCTCTAACATGTTCATCATCTAGAGAATAATAAACTACTTTTCCTTCTTTTCTAAATTTAACGAGTCTTGCTCCCTTTAAAACTCTAAGTTGATGTGATATTGATGATTGTGACATTCCTAGTACCTCAGCAATATCACAGACACATAATTCTTTTATAAGTAAGGCGTATATAATTTTTATTCTAGTTGGATCTCCAAAAACTTTAAATATTTCTGACATCTCCAAGAAAGTATTGCTTTCAAGCATATTTTCTTTAACACAATGCACACATTCCTCATGCACTTCACAAACTCCACACACTTCTGTTTCCATTTTATTCACTCCAATTTAAATGTATTCACTCATAGTTATTATAACTCTATTTAAAGTATTAAATCAAATATTCATATCAATCTTAGTTTTACTTAATATAAGTTAAAAATGTAAACTAATCAAATTTAACCCGAGAATTAAAGACCGATTTTAGTCATAATAACAACTAAAATCGGTCTTTTAAATAAGACTTAAGAATTTAATTTTAACAAGCAAGAATTTCCTTAATCAAAAATTCTTTTCCGCTTATTACTTCCCAGTCACTATTACTTCCACAGTTTGGGCAGATTTTATTATGCTCAACAACTGTAAAAACTTTATTGCATTTTTTGCACATAGCATTTGCTGGCAATATCTCAATTTTCAATTCAGTGTCCTGTAAGGATGTACCGTCCACTGCGGCTGGGAAACAGTCTTCAACATATTTGGGAATCATGGGTGAGAGCTCTCCAATTTGGAGAACTATGGTCTGAACTTTTGTTACTCCATTTTGTTTTGCAAAGTTTTCTACTGTCTTAACAACTTCCATTACAACTCCTATTTCATGCATATGAACTCACCTCTCTTTTTTAAGATAAAGAAGGGTGGAACTATTGTTCCACCATCTTTTACAAGTTTTATTGTTTTATACTATTTTTTTAATTTAAGAGCAACTTTTTTAACATTTTTCATTGCAATTCTTCCTTGACGTTTGATAACATGCTTAATAACTTCTGCCTTCATCTCATCAAAGCTTACACCAGCTGCATCGTATTTTCTTACTAATGTAATTGCACCGAATTTACACTTAGTAGTACAAACTCCACAACCTACGCATTGGAATTGATCTACTACTGTAGCTCCACAACCAAGGCAACGTTCTGTTTCTTTCTTCATTTGTTCTTCAGTAAAGGTAACACGTAAATCGCTAAATGTTTCTTTTGATTTACTTCCTTCTACATGAAGTGGTCTTTGTCTAGGTAGGCGATCATATCCGTCCATGTTCAAGTTTTCTTTATCAAGAGCATGGTATTCTTTTTCTCTACCTAAGTACAAGTTGTCTCCAAAAACATAACGATGAATTGAAACTGCACCTTGCTTACCAAGTGCAATAGCATCTATAGCAAATTTAGGTCCTGTTAATGCATCTCCACCTACAAATATATCTGGTTCAGCTGTTTGGTAAGTTGTTGCATTAGCTTTAACTGTTTTATTTGGATTCAATTCAACTTTTGTATCAGTTAATAATGTACCCCAATCAATTCCTTGTCCAACTGAAATTAAGATGTTGTTTGTTTTAACAATCTTAGTTTCATTTTCATCAAATTTAGGGCTGAATTTCTTGTTTGCATCGAAAACTGAAAGACATTTCTTGAATTCTATTCCAACAACTTTTCCGTTTTCTACAAGAATTTGTTTTGGACCCCAAGAATTGTTCATTGAAATTCCTTCTGATAATGCTTCTTCAATTTCTTCATCTAAAGCAGGCATTTCTTCTCTGCTTTCTAAACAGAACATTTCTACTTGTGAAGCTCCAACTCTTGTAGCTGTTCTAGCAACGTCTATTGCAACATTACCTCCACCAATTACAACTGCTGGTCCTTTTAATTTTACATCTTCGCCTAAGCTTACTCTACGTAAGAATTCTACTCCTGTTACTACTCCCTTAGCATCTTCGTTCTCAAGACCTAATCCTCTTCCAGCTTGAGCACCAATTGCTAAGTAGAATGCATTGTAACCATTCTTTCTAAGTTCTGGAATAGTAATATCCTTACCAACTTCAACGCCTTCTTTAAATTCTACTCCTAATTCTCTCAAAACTTCGATTTCTGCATTTACTACTTCTTTTCCTAATCTAAATGCTGGAATTCCAAGAGTTAACATACCACCAAGTTTCTTTTGCTTTTCAAATACTGTTACTTGATATCCTTCAACAGCTAAGAAATATGCACAAGTAAGTCCTGCTGGACCTGCTCCAACTACAGCAACTTTTCCTGCTCTTGCTACCATTTTTTCAGGTATAAAGCGATGTTCTGCTTTTAAATCCTGATCAGCAAGGAATTTTTTAACTTCATCAACTGCAAGTGCTTCATCTACACCAGCTCTTGTACAAGCATCTTCGCACTTTCTTGGACAAATACGTCCGCAAATTGCTGGGAATGGATTTTCTTTCTTTATAAGTTCTAAAGCTTCGCCATACTTTCCTTGTGATGCTAACTTAATGTATCCTTGAACTCCTATGTGAGCTGGACATGCAGATTTACATGGGCTTGTACCATCTACATCAACAATTTTACGATTACGGTAATCAGGATTCCATTTGTCTTTTCTCCATCTTGTATCGTATGGTGTATCTTTTACCTTTGGAGCTTCAGTAGTTTCCTTTGCACATAATTTTTGTCCAAGTGTTAATGCATTAGATGGACAGCTTTCAACGCACTCTCCGCAAGCAACGCATTTGTCTCTATCTATTTGTGAAACATAGTTTGATCTAGACCAATCTGGGTTTCTGTAAAGGTTTGCATTTCTTAGTCCAAAACAAGAACATCCACAGCAATTACAAATAGCAAGTGCATTTCCTGGTCCTGATAAGTTAGGGATTTGATGCATCATTCCTTCTTTTTCAGCTTGTAAACAAATTTCTCTAGCTTCTTCTCTAGTAACTTGTCTACCTATTCCTGTACGAAGATAGTATTCAGCAGCTGGTCCAAGTCTAAGACATATGTCTTCAACTCTGTGTCCACAGCCTTCTCCAATAATTCTCATAGATGCACGACATGCACAATCTGTAACTGCAAAAAGATCATGTTTATTAAGAAGGTATTCTATTTCTTCATAAGAGGCTTTTCTTGAATCTCCATCAATAGCACTTTGAACTGGGATAACTCTCATTACACCAAGACCAACTGGAATGTTACCAGCCATCATTGCCCCTAATTTTCTTGTATATTCTTCAAAACACTCACCGATTACTGGATACTTTGCTAAGTTTGCTTTATTATCAACCATGTATTCGAAAACACCAGGAACAAAAAGCTCTAGACAGTATTTATCGATACCGTTTTCTGTTTCTAATTTAATAACTCCATCACATGCCATTTGATATAGCATTTTTTCTACTTCTGCAACTGGCTTGCCACACTTAGCAGCAACTTCCCTAGCAGTCACAAGTTCTCTTATTTCTAGACATAGTGCTATTTCTGCCATTTCATCTGAAACAACTGGCTCTAAAACTCTGTATTCTGGATCTGTTGGTTTTACTCTTAATACGCCACCAGTTATACCTGCTGCAATCTTATTTGCAAGTTGAAGTACCTTTTTCTTTACCATTTTTTATTTCCTCCCAAACATAATTTCATTTGTGATACTATTTTTCGTTCCAACTTTTAACTTCTGTACGTAACCAATCGGCCCACTCATCAATTCCCTCTCCAGTTTTAGCTGAAATCGGAATAACCTTGATATTAGGGTTCAATTTTTTCACATGTTCTTTGGCTAACTCTAAATCGAAATCAAATGGAGCTATTGCATCCATTTTGTTAATTAATAAAACATCAACAATAGAAAACATTAAAGGATATTTCAGAGGTTTATCATCTCCCTCTGGTACACTTAAAATCATGGCATTTTTTGTTGCTCCAGTATCAAATTCTGCTGGGCACACTAAATTGCCTATGTTTTCTAAAATGACAAGGTCGACTCCTTCGGTGCCTAATCCTTCTAGTCCTTGCTTTGTCATATCTGCATCAAGATGACACATTCCACCTGTGTGCAATTGAATTACTTTTGCGCCTGCCTCTGCAACAGTATGAGCATCAACATCTGAATCAATATCCGCTTCTAGAACTCCAATTTTAATTTCATCTTTCAAAGCCTCAATTGTCCTTACAATAGTTGTTGTTTTACCAGAACCTGGTGATGACATCAAATTTAATAAAAATGTCTTTTCCTTTTTTAGTTCTCCCCTAAGTAAATCTGCTTGCCTATCATTGTTCTCAAAAACACTTTCCTTAATTTCAAGAATTTTAAATTTATCCATTCCATTTCCACCTCCATTTCATCTTAATTAAATTGTTCTCCCGCTTAGATTTTAAAAACAAAAAACATTACCATTGAGCATATTATAGCATTAAAGTTATTAATTTAACATACATTTATCCTCATCAATACTTAACATTTTTTTAAGTTTACACTTAAACGCCACATATAATTTACACTTAAATATCTGAAATGCTTTGCATTTACTATAAAGTATGCATAAAATATGTTAATATAACTTGAATGTAAATTTTATTTATTTTTTTGTACATTTTATCCTTTGAACCCTACTATATAGTACATCCTATTATGTTCTTGTGTATAATTTTATTAAACCAATTCTATTTTTTTCTGAATTAACGCTTCCATGTTATGTATAGTTTACACTTCACTGTTCTTCATCCTTTTATAAACAGTATTCTTATTTATATATATGTAAATACTTAATGAATGTAACTACTGTTTATTTACAGTTTTAAGTTATACCTTCCTTCCCTGAAAAACACTGTATATTCTTAGGTTCTTACGTTCTTAGGTTCTTATATTATTAACTTTTTTATCCTTTTTTTATGCTTTTTTGTTAAATTTTTATTTCTCAAATTTTCATATACAAATGGTAAATCAAGATAGTCCTTAGTGCCTTACAATACTCAAAAAAAATAATTACACCTTAAAATGATTTAATAACCATTTTAAGGTGTAACCTAATTATCATAATCCAAAATTCTAACTTCCCCAGTTCTCATGCTCTCTTTAACATCAATAATTCGTTGATTACTTGAACCTCTGAATTTCAAATGTGAATCAGCTAACTCATCTATGTATTTCCCATCAACTAACACATCAATTTGTTTTAACAGCTCTTGCCACCCTTTGTTTTGATCTTGATGCTTCAGTATATACTCAAAAGAGTAACCTGTATAGCACCAAATATCAAGTTTAGTCTTTTTAATTTTCTTTGCAAGTTCTGCAAATTTCTCCGCTTGTTCTATAGGGTCTCCTCCCGAAAAAGTCACCCCTCTTAGCATTGGATTACTCACAATATCCTCTACAAGTTCATTGATTTCTCTAGTTTCTCCACCTTCAAAGGAGTGAGTGTGTCTATTGAAACAATTTGAACAATTATGCCTACAACCTTGGGCAAATAATACTCTCCTTATTCCTGGACCATTAGCTAAGCTTTCATAAGCTATTCCCGATAATCTTATTGAGTTATTATTATCCATATCCAACATCCTTAAACTTTATAAATATTTTTGCTAGTATTTTGGGATAATCTATCTTCTCTTTCCGAAACTTTACCCGCTCCAAATCGTTCATCCAAGCTTAAGTACCCGGTTACTCGAGATATTCCTTGAATACTCATGCTTCCGCATTTATAGCATTTATGCTCTCCATTGTATAAATATGTTCCACAGCTTTTACAATACCTAATATGAAAGTTTATTCCCAAATAACTAATGTTAGTATATGTATATGCATAGTTTAGTATATCCATAACATCCTCACCATTTGGGTTGCCGTCTAACTCTATGTAGCTAATATGTCCTGCGTTACATAATTTATGATAAGGTGCTTCAATATTTATTTTATTTTTTATTGAAATAGAATATCCAACTGGAATATGGTAACTATTTGTATAGTATTCCTTATCTGTAACCCCAGGAATCTCACCAAAAATCTTTTTATCTTGAAGAATAAATCTTCCACTTAAGCCTTCTGCTGGAGTTGCATATGTACTCCAATTTAGCTGATCTTGCTCAGTTAATCTATTTGTATATTCTCGTATATGTGAAATTATTTTAACGCCTAATTCTCTTGCCTTTTCATCTTCACCATGATGAGTTCCCATTAATGCAACTAAAGTTTCTGCAAGTCCTATAAACCCTATACTCCAAGTACCTTGTTTTAGAATAGGATCAATTGAGTCGTCTAGTGAAAGATTTTCTGAACCTTTCATTAGTCCTTGTCCTGCTACAAATGGTAGGTCTTTAACTCTTAACTTTTTAAGGATTCCATATCTATGCATTAAGGCTTCATGTGCTATATCTAATCTATCATCTAATAATGAAAAGAATTTATCTATATCACCTTTGGCCATTAGTCCAATTCTAGGTAAATTAATAGTAGCTGGAGCGATATTGCCTCTGCCTTTTGTTCCAGGATCTCCATTAACGTTTGAACACACATAGGTTCTGCAACCCATTGTTGCAGGTAAAACACCTTTATCATAATATTCTTTATTAAAATCAGCATCTATATTCATAAAAGTAGGATTCATTCTTTTACTTGCTACTCTACATGCTATTTTGTAAAGGTAGTGATATGGATCGCCTTCTTCTCTATTTACTCCACTTTTAACTCTAAAAATTATATTAGGGAATATTGGCTGTTCTCCTCTTCCAAGACCCTTTTCATATTCTAAAAGAAACACTTCACAAACTAAGGCTGCATCTTTAGACATTGGAATTCCAAGATTAATTGATGAAAAAGGTACCTGTGAACCAGCTCTAGAATGCATAGTATTTAGATTATATACTATACCTTGCATAGCTTGCTCCATAGCTTTTCTTAGTTTCTTTTCAATTAAAACTTCTATCTTATTTTCATCTATTCCAAGTTCTAATAATTCTTTTCTAATCTCAACTCTTGTTGGTTCAACAAATTCACCCATATCGTTATCAAAGTCTGGATGGCTCTGTCCACCAAACATGTCGTTTTGTGTAGATTGAAGTAAAATACAAGATAACTCGCAGGCAGATTCTATTCTTTTTGGGGGTCTAATCACACCATATCCAGTATTAAAACCTCTTTGCAATACTTCTTTAGTAGGTATATGTAAACAATTTGTAGTTAAATTATAACTATCCAAATCATGATAATAAACATCTCCATTTTCATGTGCTTTAGCCATATATTTAGGCATTATAGCCAGATTGTGCCACTTGTTCGATTCACTGGCAATTCTAAGTAGCTTTGAGCTGAAATTATTGCCTACATTTGCATTATCTCTATCGGTCTCTACTCCAATTAGTTCGATTGCCTTCATTAAATCAGATTTAATTTCTCTAACTTTAGTTCTTTCTTTTCTATAATTTGAATAGGCTACACCGATTCCTTGACATTCATTTGTAAGTAAAACCCTTTCAACTATATTTTGAATATCTTCAACTGAAATACTTTCAGTGTTTAAATCTTCAATTGACTTCATTGCTTTCTGAGTTAGATCAATTATCTCACTTTCTTTTAAGTTTACAGCTATTTCTATTGCTGCACCCTTAATTGCATCAGAAATCTTCTTAGAATTAAACTGAACTTCTCTGCCGTCCCTCTTCACAACATGTAGCATTTATAATACCCCCTAAGCACAATATGTAGTATTCTATCATACTACCAAGTTATTATACTCTAGATTTTTTTTTATAGCAATCTTATAATTTACCATTAACTAGCGCTATAACATTCTGCTTTTAATTACCTCCCATTTCTTTAATTTTTGACATAATAACAAAATAATTTTTTCACAATTTGAATAATAACTAGAAAATTATTTGTAATATTTTACATACGTCCCTTTGATTTTTTCATAAAACACTTCATATTATCTCATAAGTAGCTGATACACTTGAGAGCTATTTTAATGAAATGGTGGCAAAAAAATTTAGGCCCCCTAACTATCCTAACGAATGAAGCTGGGAAGCCTTTACTTTTGTCATAAAGATATTAAATAAATCTTATCTATTTTATGATTTTTGCCTGAATGACTTCTTCTAGTTCACATAATTCTAAGATTATATCCGTCATCCTATAAAACCTAGGTACAAGAATCGTATATAAACACTTTCTGTATTGAATTTCTTCTATTTCCTCTTCTAGAATAAATTCTATTTTTTTCACTTTGATTTTCTTGCTTTCAAAATAATCTTCAATTTCTTTTATAAGCATTACTTTATCCTTAAACTCAATTTCCAGATTAACAGAGTTTGTTCTATCTATATATCTGTCCTCAAATTTTTTAAACATAACCAGCACTATAAATACACCTGCTGCAGATGCTATGGATAAGAAGTAATATCCTGATCCAACCGCTAGTCCAATACATGCAACCACCCAAATACTTGCTGCCGTTGTTAATCCTTTAATAGAGCCTTTATCATGAAGGATTGTACCAGCACCTAGAAAACCTATGCCTGTAATAACTTGCGCACCATATCGTCCCATATCCGTTTTTACCGCTGAGGCTAGTTCTGGATGTTTAATTATCTGACTAACTGTATCTTGATTCATCTTTACTTCAATCATTGTAGCTACAGCTGCTCCAACACAAACTAAAATATGGGTTCGAAAGCCTGCTGGCCTATTCTTATATTCTCTATCATAACCTATTACACCACCAACAAGCATAGCTAAGCCCAGTCTTATTAAAATATCATACCAATGCATATTCACACCTCATAAAAACTATAGATTTATATTAATAATATACACTGATTTTCAACAACTTACATCCTATTTATCAATTTTAACGATAAATATATAGTAATTTACAAAATAATTATAGTATACTTAAACTATTACAATTAAATGGTTATTAAATAAGTTAAAACGGAGGTATTACTATGTCATTTACTTTAAATCTTGAAGATGCTATGAATCATCTTCATAAAAGAGGTGCCTTTCTTACTGTAAAAAGCAATGATAAAGTTAATTCTATGACAATTAGCTGGGGCAATATAGGTTTTGAATGGAAAAAGCCAATATTTACAGTGCTTGTTAGAAAAAGTAGATATACCCATGAAATTATTGAAAAAGAAACTGAATTCTCAGTAAGCATACCTTTTAAGGATGATTTTAAAAGTGCTTTAGCCTTATGTGGCTCTAAATCAGGACGAGATATGGATAAAGTTAAAGAAAGCGGATTATCACTTAAGGAGGGTGAAAAAATAAAAGTTCCTTCAATTGAAGGTTGCGAAATGGTTTATGAATGTAAAATCGTTTATAAACAAGATATGGATTTATCTTTACTTTCTAATGAAATTAAGGATTCTGTATACTCGGATAATGATATTCATACTATTTATTATGGTGAAATTGTAAATGTTATTAGTACTATCAAATAAAATAGTTTAATTGCTATAATTGATGATTTTACTTTAAATATATACGAATTATCCAATATAAAAAAATTAATTAGGTTAAAGCAAATAAATTTAACCTAATTAAAGAAAAACTTCAGGAGGCTCTTACTATGATTGATTCAGAGGAATACAATATAAAAACTCAAGAAAAACTTCTTTATGAAGAATATAAGAAAAAGCTCTCAGAATTAAAAAAAGTAAAAAAAGAGCAAGAAGCTGTTGGGCAAGTTTTTACAAAGGGCTTACTACCAATATATGTTTTGTATATATTAAGCCTAGGACCAACAAACGGAAATGATATCTCACATAAAATCGGTGAGAGAACAAAAGGACAGTGGGTTCCAAGTACCGGTGGAATTTATCCTATTCTTTCTAAGTTTGAAAAAGAAGGACTTGTTTCTGGTGCATGGGATAATCCACAAAAAAAAATACAGAAAATTTATACTATTACTGAAGAAGGTCTAAAATCATTAGAAAATAAAAAAGGGTTATTAAAACCTAAAATTCAAGAATCATTAAATGTTTTTCAAATAGTATATAAAGATTTATTTGGATAAGCTTTAACTATTTATTTAGTTAAGGCTTTTTTATTTAAACTTCTCAGCATAAATTTTTTTCTTTTGTAAAGTATATATTATAAACATATAAAGGAGAGTATTTATGCTAGGTAAAATAATAGATATGGACAGAACTGATGCTTTTGTTATCTTTGAAGATGGAACCACAATGGATATTAGCTTGTCTAGATTACCTCATCTTGTTAGAATAGGAGAAACTGTAGATATCCCTATTACTACCTCTAATATTAGAAATGATAGAATGGATAACTTTTTTTAAACTATTAAAATTTTATTTGGATTATAAGAGCATCTATGCTATAATTACTAAAACTTAATATTTGCTAGGGGTGCCTTCGGGCTGAGAAACGATTATGTTAACCCTTAGGTTTCTAAAAAATAGCAAGTAAATCAAAGATTATTTCTTTGCTTCTAATTATTTTTTAAGTTACCTTACACCTGATCTGGGTAATACCAGCGTAGGAAAGCGCCATTGCAAATGTTTTAAAGCTGCGTTCTTACATAGATCGTGGCTTTTGTTTTGTAATTTTAAGGAGGAATAACATGTCAAACTTTAATGATTTAACTAATCAAATTCAAAACCATCCTACTTCTCTCTTTGCCTTATTAGGACTAGCATTACTTTTAGGTGCATTTATGGTAATTAACAAGGTAAATTTCAGCACAAAACTTATCACAAAAATATCAATTATGCTTGCCTTAGCAACAGTTCTTAAAATGTTTAAGTTATATAGCCTTCCTAGTGGTGGTAGTGTAACAATGGGCAGTATGGTTCCAATTTTACTTATGGCTATACTTTATGGACCAGAAGTAGGTTTTGTTACTGGTTTCATTTTCGGTATTATTACCCTTATTTTAGAACCATATATACTTAATCCTGTACAAGTACTATTTGATTACCCTTTAGCTTTTATGGCACTTGGATTGGCTGGGTACGTAAAGAGGTCTAATCTTATTAATTCTGCTTTAATAAAATTAACTAATTCAAATGTCTCAGATAACAAAATAGATACTTTAGAGAACATAATTGCTGCTATTGTTGGAATCTTCGGCAGATTCATATGCGCTTTTATTTCAGGGATTGTATTCTTTGCTAGCGATGCTCCCAATGGAACCTCTCCAGTTTTGTATTCAATTATTTATAATGGTTCATATCTAGGATTGGATGCCATAATATGTGTGGCTATTCTTATTATGTTGCCACTTAAACAAATAAAAAGAGTTCTATAGTAAAGAGGGTATCTCAAAATGAGATACCCTCTTTACTATATTCCTTTATTCAACTTTTATAGCATCTACTGGACAAGCATCTTCAGCTTCTTTAGCTGAATCAACTAACTCATCTGATATCTCATTTTCATTAACAGCATCATTATTAGTATTGCTAACACCTGCTTTACCATCATCTTGCATTTCAAAAACTTCAGGACATAGTGATGGGCATAGCCCACATGCAATACATAAATCCTTATCAACAAATGCCTTCAATTAAAACACCTCCTAATTTATATACATACCTTAGCATTATCTCCATATTTTATACTCTTATACAAAATAAAAATTTCTAGCATCATATATTCTAAAAATCAGCAGGACTCTTATCCGCATATATCTTAATATTCCACTTACTATTCTTATAACTATCTAGTATATAGTATATTTTCATACTGTTATCTTTTTTATTCTGGAAAGTAACTGTACACTTATATGTACCTGTATCAGTTAATGTATCAGTTTTATAGCCTTCTGTTTTTACACTCATTACAATACTGTAGCTTGAGCTGTCTCCATCAAAAATATTTGCATTATATGACTTATTGTTCACATCCTTCAAAAAGTCTTCTTCATCAATTGAAAGGATAAATTTAGCTATATCCACATCATCTTTTATATCCATTCCAATTAAATCATTTTTATTAACATCTTTTCTGTATTTATCTAAAGCGTTAAGTAAAGAGTTATAATACACATTTTTAAAGTCTTTTGGCCTTCTTATATACCAAAAACTGCTTATAACATCAGAATCAATTTTTTTAGATGTATGATAAATCTTATCATCACTATAAAAATTACCATCATCATTATCTACCCCTGAAACATAATTAAATGTATATACTTTATCTTCTTGAGTATAAAATTGAAAAACATAATCTGGTTGAAGTGATGACTTTGTATTTACTTGTTTAGCAGAAGATAGAATATCGTAAATATCTTTAATTTCTTTTTCATCTGTTACTACGAACTTAAATCCCTTATCTCTAGTACTGTTAATATTAACTTTAGATATTTTACCTTGTTTTATGTATTCAAAATCACTATTTTTTTTCCCCATTCCACCTATGCTACAACCTGATAAAATTGTAAAAAATAAAACTACAGTGATACTTAAACTGACAATCTTTTTCAACACAATTTAACCTCCTATTTTTTCTTTGCTTCAAAAATATTAGCTTTAAAAAATAGCAGTATGCCTATTAAGAATGTAAAAATGCTAATAAATTGAGAAGTTGATAAATCACCTACAAATCCTCGATATTTATCTCCTCTTAAAAACTCAACAAAAAACCTTCCTACACTATATATAATAATATATAAAGCAAATACCTTTCCTCTTTCCCTTTCTTTTCTACTATACCAAAGTAAAAATGCTGCTAAAAGAAAATCAAAGCCTGAAGAAAACAACTGTGTAGGTATTAATTTTACACCTGAAGGTGCATAAATTGAATTATTAAATTTAACGCCAAAAAATTGACTAGTTTCCTTTCCATAACAGCACCCTGCAAAAAAACAACCTATTCTTCCGAATCCTTGTGCTAAGCTTACGCTTGGTACTACTAAATCCAGCATTTGATATATGTCCAATTTTCTTCTTCTGCAGAAGATAAATACTCCTAGGGCTCCACCAGCTATGCCTCCATAAACAACAAGTCCACCCTGAATAACATCCTTCCAAGAAGATAAGTTATTACTTAAATCATCAATGTCTGTTACTAAATAAAGTAACTTAGCCCCTATTAACCCACTAATAACAGCTACGATAGACATGTCCAACAATTGATCTTCATCATATCCTAACTTTTTACCTCTGTAACTTAAAAGTAAAACAGCTGCTATTATTCCTAATGCAATCATAGCACCATATGTATTTATCTTTATATTAAAAATTTCAAATAACACCGGTCTCATTAAATATCCTCCTTAGTATAATCAAATAAGAGAAGCTTTGCTTCTCTTATAGTTACCTTGTTAAATTATAATACTTTAAATATATTAAATCAAATTTAATTTTTTATTACATAGCTCTTTACAATAGTTTCGAAGTTTGTCGGCAAATTTTCTTTAAATTTATCTTCATTAACGTAAAAAGCAAACCTAATAAAACAATCCTTATCTTTAATGTAATACTCATAAGCTTTATACTTATTCTTATTTTTTGAAACTAGATTATAAAGCAATTTGTAACCTTCATCTCCATTATAATCCTTTTCAGTGAGCTTATATCCACTAATAATATTTTGAGTTTCAGAAACCTTTTTACTTTCTTGAAAAAAGGTTTTTAAATCTTGCCTTAAATTCCAAACTTGAACAAAACCATGCAATTCTCCATTATTAGAAATAAAACCATTATGATAAATTATTTCTCCTCCTGAAAATTTTTCTTCTTCCGTAGACCACTCACTTGGAAGTTTGTAGTATATATTCTTATTAGGTACTTCATATTGTTTAAGAGACTTTATATCATTTTGTAATAATGATGTTGTCTTAATATTCTCATCAAAATGACGTTCTAGACTTATCAACACCATCATTAAACCAATAATTATTACAATTACCCCAATTTTCTTTTTATCAAATATTAACAATTGCATATTCTTTCCTCCAAAACTTTAGTATGCTTCTCATAATGCTATATTTATATATATTAACGTTGCATACTAAATATTAAAGAAAGCATGCAATTTTACTTAATAAATTGCATGCTTTCTAATTATTTTTTAATTGGAATAGCAATTGTCCTATTTCTAAAATCATAAAACATTAACCAGTAGCCAAAATTATCTTCTGCTTCTTCACCTTCCTTTAAAGGAACCCAAGTCACAAAACCTGATTTTCCTTGAAAAGGTTGTTCAACTATTGACTTTATCCCTGGTATCGCAAAAATCATATATTTCATCCTGCCAGAATTATCACATTTATATCCTATCATAAAATGTTCATATTTTTTTATATAGTTAAAATAATTGTACATTGGGTAATAAATAACAGTGTACTTGTTGTAGTCAAAAACGTCATACAAATCTTTTTTGCTTTTTATAGGCACTTTGTACCACTTACATCTTTTAATCTCTTTACAAACTCCCTTAACCTCATTTAGCCCTTCAGCAATATTTTTGAAATAGTTACCTATAGCACCTATTGGAAATTCCCTTACATCAACATTTTTTTCTTGCTCTAAATTTTCCATGTTTTTTATATTCTCAATATTTTTTTCATAATTTTCAAAGACATTATTAGTATCTTCTACCGGTTCTTCTCTTGACCCTTCTTTTTCTGATACACCATCATCTTGACTCTTAGGTTCTTCTTCACCATTTGAAGACGCCATAACTGGTTTTTCTTCTATATCCACTTGAGTAGTATTAACAGGTATCTCTTCTGTGACATGAATATCACTTACCTCTTTCTCTACTGTAGATACTACATCTTGGACTTTTTGTTCTTCAACATCTTTACTTTTCTCATTGAAAAATAGAGTAAATCTCTTCCAATCATCCTGTGTATCTGTAGTAATAAACCCGACCATTACGGGGATTATATCCTTGTCGGCAAATTTAACTATTGCTGCTCCTACTACTTTTTCAACCCCTATTGAACTACCTGCTATATTTTCAACATTGTATTCATAGGATACTTCTGCCCTGCCATTATCATCTATGTTCAACTCTCCTAAATTAATCAATTTCTTAGTTTCTTTTTTATTACATATTAAAATCATATGATAAGGACTAGTTTCCTTTTTTAGGTTTTGAACATAATAAGAAATTTTACACTTTTCGTTTTTTATTTCAAATTTTGCATATCCAGAAGAAAGCTTATCTGAAGCCAAAGAATATCCTTTTTCTTCTTCTTGTAATATAATAAAATACCGGCTGTAACTTTTCTTAGTCGTCACCGTCTTGTTCCTCCTCAATAATTCATTCATTATAATATATGAGGAACTTCCTGAAAACTGAACAATGTATAAAAATATTTTTACGGATTATTCTTATATTTTCTTTTCTGCCATATCATAGATACAATCAGATAGTCTTCCAAATTCAAAAATTGACAACGTTTCTCCTCTTCTATTAGAATCAATTTCTGCCTTTTTAAATACTTCTTCCATATCACTTGCTGAATAATTTAAACCTTTTAGTGAATTCCATAAAGTTTTTCTTCTCATGTTAAAAGACTCTTTAATAATTCTAAAAAATAGTTCTTTACTTTTAACTTCAACCTTTGGTGAAGACAGTTTATCCATCCTAATTACTAATGAATCCACCTTGGGCTTTGGAATAAAACTTTCTGGTAATACTTTTCTAATAATTTCTACATCACAGTAATATTGCACTAATAAAGAGAGTGCACCATATGCCTTACAATCTTCTTTCGCTGCGATTCTTTCTGCAACTTCCTTTTGAATCATAACAGTTAAAGATTTAAAATTGTATCCTCCAATTATAAGTGATGAAATGATAGGAGTCGTTATGTAATATGGTAAATTAGCTACGATTTTAACAGATTTCTCTTCACCAATTAGTTCATTATAATCGATTTTTAATGCATCCTTATGAATTAATGTGAAGTTATTGTATTCTTTCAACTCATCTTCTAAGATAGGTATTAATTTAGGATCAAGTTCTACAGCATATACAGCCTTAGCTTTAGATAGTAGTACTTTTGTTAATGTACCTATACCTGGTCCAATTTCAATAACTAAATCCTCTTGATTTACCTCTGCTCCTTCAACTATATCTGTAAGTACACTTTCATCTATTAAAAAATTCTGACCCAATCCTTTGCTAAATTTAAATCCATATTTATTTACAATTTGTTTAGTATCTATTTTTGTGTTATCCATTTAACTACTCCTTAATTTCCTTATCTATTTCTTCTACGGCTTTTTCAAATTCTTCTTTGCCTATTCCATAGTTATTTAACCTAGTTAAAAACTGTGAAGTATTACAATACCCTATACCTAGAGCTTTTCCCAAAGCTTCTCTTCGTTCTTTAGATTTATTATTTCCTGTAAGTTTGCTATGCATCATATCATTCATATTAAATTCAGTGTTTTTCTCTTTAGTTTCACATTTCGCCTGATTTAGTGCTCTGATAATACTTTCAGGTGATGCATTTTCTACCCCTATATCTCCATCCTTAGTTCCTTCAGCTCTAGAAATATAAGCATGCTTTATGTCCTTCACTCTTTTAGAAATTATCCTTCTAATTTTTTCACCAGCAAAATCTGGATCTGTTAATACAATTACTCCTTGACGTTTTTGAGCTTCTTTTATCCTATCAATGACTTTTGCATTGATTCCAAAACCGCCAACTGCTATTACTTCCGCATCAACTGCTCTCTTTACAGCGGTAATATCATCTCTTCCTTCAACAACTATAACTTCTTTTATCATTTTTCCTCCAATATATAATTATATTATACTACCTAATTTATCGTTTTCTTCATATGGTATATGAAATAGAATTGTAAGTCAAATCTATAATAATCACCTAATATTTTTATCAAATTTAATCAAAAAAATAAGGAGCTTATAGCTCCTTATTTCTTTAAGATGTACACCGTTATCCATTTCACTCCCCAGTTATTAGCCTGAGAATCAGCGTCAAAGTATACATCAATGGAATTTCCTTTAATTCCACCACCAACATCTTCTGCAATTGCACATCCATATCCAGGAATATACAACTTAGTGCCCAGTGGAATTACGCGAGGATCAACTGCTACAGAACTATATCCATCAACAGTTCTTTTTACTTTGGTTCCAGTTGCAGTTACACCAAAGCCGTAATCTCCGGGATTCTTACCTGTACTTGAATAATTTGCAGTGTAAGCAGTTGCTTTTACTTGAATGTCATTTGTGTAATACACGGTATCTCCTCTGTTTGTGTTTACAGCACCTAAAGTTCCAACAGCAACAACCTTATTGGTTGGATTTTGTGTAACCACTTCATCTACAAGTTTTCTAGATATCTCTTTGCCATTTTCATAGATAACTTTGTAGGATAATAGCTTATTTCCTGCTGCTCCATCTTGAAGTGTTTTACTTACGCCTCTTTCTAGATTGTCATCATTTTGGACTACTGTTTTAAAATCTACGTTTTCAGCTTTAATCTCAGTTTTTGCATCCACCCTAGTAATAGCAATCTTTATTCCATTTGTTATCTTGTTATCTTTTGGTGGAACTATTTTATCATCTTCATCTAAAGTAATTTTTTCTGCCTTTAGCATTTCAGAAATACTACTTTCAGCAGATTTAATCTTCATTTCTTTACCATCAACGTCCACAGCCACATTAACAGCCCGTTTGATGAAAATCTTGTCCCCATTTTTTATACGAGTTTTACTTCCGGGAACAATCTTATCCTTTGAAGCAACTTTAATATTACCATCCTTTAGTGCGCTGCCTACACTGCTTCTTAACGTTGTAATCTTTGTACTCTTTCCGTCTATAACAACTACAATTGTCTTCTTAGCATTAATTATTGTTATTGAAAAACAGATTAAAAATAAAATAACAATAAAAGCTGCTTTTGGTCCTTTTGAAAAATAATTTCTAAAATTACTTCTCAACTTTTCCAACATAAAACTACCTCCCTTTTGGCAAGAGTTACCTAATCATCATTTAATAATTAATGATTAAACATACAAATACTCATGCCCATTGATATTTTTAGACTATTCCAATGCATCCGATTTTAATCCATTGGAAAATGCATCCATATGCATAAAAAATATAAAAAGTATAATAGCGAATAAAAATATGGACTGTCTAACCTTTTCCGGGGAGTAATAATTTTTTTCCCTGAGATATTAATTTTTTTGTTATGAGATTGCCATTTGATTCTTTTCTTATAATATAAATAAAAAACATGTTGTTATTCTACCACATTATTTTATTTTTAGCAAATCCATCACATTTTGTATAGTCCTATTTTCTACCTCTTGCGATGGAATATCTTTAATTTGCGCTATATTTTGTATAATATTGGAAATATACTCAGATCTATTCCTTTTGCCTCGATAGGGTACTGGAGCCATATACGGACAATCTGTTTCAACTAACAACTTCTCCATTGGCAAAATCTTAACTACTTCAATAATTTTTTTTGCATTTTTAAATGTTATTACACCAGTAATTCCTATATAGTACCCTAACTTAAGACATTCATTTGCAAATTCAACACTTCCTGAAAAGCAATGTATTACTCCTTTAACTTCAGGATACTCTTTCAAAATATTTAGCGTATCTTCATGGGCATCTCTATCATGAATTACCACTGGTAACGATAATTCTTTAGCAAGTTTCATTTGGGCTCTAAAAGCATTTCTTTGAATTTCCCTACTAGGATTCTCTTCATAGTAATAGTCGAGCCCTATTTCTCCAATTGCTCTTACCTTTTCAAATTTAGCTAATTCTCTAAGTTCATTAAGCATTTCATCATTTACTTTATCAGCATACTCAGGATGAATTCCCACTGCCGCATAAAAAATTTTATTCTCCTTAGCTAATTTAGCTGAGGCTCTTGCACCCTCAGGTGAAGAACCACAGTTTAAAACTCCAATAATATTATTTTCCATTAACTCTTTTATTACTATATCTCTATCTTCATTAAAAGATTCATCATCATAATGTGCATGAGAATCAAATATCATATTAAACCTCCTAGCCTAATTTACAACTACTATTTCATATTCTTGATGACCTAATCCAATGTCTTCTCCATATTCAAGGCCTAACTCCCAATCAGTATTAGCATGAATATGCCCAAACTTGTCATCTCCTTCATGATAACTCTCTTCATCTAAAACTGACCCTGTCATTTTAGTTGCATTGTTTACCATATCAGCGCATGCTCTATCTAATGCAACTGGATCAAAGGAAGCTGCAATACCAATATTAGCTACTATTGGTACATCATTACTTGGCCAACAATCACAGTTCGGTGAAACATCCATAATAAAATTAATATGGAAACTTTCTTTCCCTTTAATTGTAGCCAGAACATATTCATCAATTTTTTCAATTGCTGAATCAGCTGATTCATTCCAAATGACTTGAGCTGATTCAAATAAACATACCGCCACACATTGCCCACAACCAACACATTTATCATAATCAATTATAGCTTTGCCATTTTTTTTGAATTTTATAGCATACTGAGCACAATTCTTTATACATTGTCCACAAGAAACACAATTTTCTTCTATCATCTTAGGTTTTGATGCAGAATGCATTTCAAGTTTTCCACCTCTTGAACCTGATCCCATTCCGATATTCTTTAAGGCACCACCAAATCCTGTCATCTCATGACCTTTAAAATGGTTCATGGAAATTATTATATCCGCATCAGCTATAGCTGATCCTATTTTAGCAGTTTTGCAATGCTTTAAATTTATTTCCACTTCTCTGTATTCTGTACCTTTTAGTCCGTCTGCTATAATAACATTGCATCCCACTGCCATAGGGTTAAATCCATTTTCCATTGCTGTTTGTAAATGATCTATAGCATTTGCTCTTTTACCACTATAGAGAGTGTTTGAATCAGTTAAAAATGGCATGCCACCTAACTCTTTAATTACACTAACAACTCTTGCCGCATAATTAGGTCTAATATAGGCAAGATTACCTGGCTCTCCAAAATGAATTTTTATTGCTGTAAATTTATCTTTAAATTTTATCTCCGAAATGCCTGCAACTTTTATAAGTTTTTCTAGTTTATCAAGTAGATTATATCCTGGTTTGGTTCTCAAATCAGTAAAATATACTTTCGATTTCCCCATAAGATCACTCCTTCAATTTTATATATTTTACATTATAACATACTTTTATTTTTCACTTCCCAAAATAAAGAATTTCTCATATTTGAATAAATATTAGGCTAATTGGAAAAATTAAAAACAATGGTTATTAGTTTAACTGTTTTAGTTTTTTATTTTAGGAGGTTTTTCAACATGGTTGGAAAAGTAAAATGGTTTAATTCACAAAAAGGATATGGTTTTATCACCACGGGAGAAGGTAAGGATGTGTTTGTTCATTATTCCGGTGTTATAAGCGAAGGGTATAAGTCTCTTCAAGAAGGCGAAGATGTTCAATTCGAATTAACAAATGGAAAGAATGGAGATCAAGCAATTAATGTTACAAAGGTATAAAAAATACATAAATATAATTAGCAAGGCACGGTGCATTTGTACCGTGCCTTGTTTTTAAATAACAATTATTAAATTTTGCATATTACCTAACTTGGCTTCCTGTTGGTAGTTCTCCTTCAATTGTTGCAGTAAAAAGTTTACTATCATCATCCGAAGAAGCTGCAATTATCATACCTTGAGAAAGCTCTCCTCTTAGTGTTACAGGCTTCAAATTTGCAACTAATATAACATACTTGCCTATTAAATCCTCAGGTTTATAGAACTGAGCTACACCTGAAATTACCTGCCTTTCTTCTCCAGCTATATCAACTTTTAACTTAAGAAGTTTTTTAGCTCCCTTTACAGGTTCACAACTAAGAACTTTAACTACTCTCATATCTATTTTTTCAAAGTCTTCAATAGTTATTTCTTCTTTTAAAGGTTGCATTACTTTTTTGAACTAGGTGCAACTTGTTCTTCTCTAATTTTATCTAATTCAGCAAGCTTTGCTTCTACATCAATTCTTGGAAATATTACTTCTCCTCTTGCTATCTTAGTTCCAGCTCTTGTTCCATCAAAAGATGCAATACTATCATAGCTTGTAAGTTCAACATTCAATTGCTCAATTATTTTTCTACTTGTCTGCGGCAAAAATGCAGATAAAAGCACAGCTACAATTCTTAATGTTTCTGATAAATTATAAAGAACAGTACCTAATCTCTCTTTCTTTTCTGGATCCTTAGCTAGAATCCAGGGAGTAGTTTCATCAATATATTTGTTGGCTCTACCAATCAAATCCCATATTTTGTCCAGGGCTTCTGGTATTCTTAAGTCTTGAATAGCTTTTTCTACTTCAATTGGAGTATTTAAAGCTAATATTATCAATTCGTTATCTATTTCATCTTTTGCAATTGGAGGTTGAATAACCCCATCAAAATATTTTTCACTCATTGCATTTGTTCTTGAAACTAAATTTCCCAAATCATTTGCAAGATCCGAATTTATTTTTTTAATAAATATTTCATTACTAAACAACCCATCTGAGCCAAAAGGTATTCCTCTTAAAATAAAGTATCTAACTGCATCAACCCCAAAATGATTTACTAATATTACAGGATCTACTATATTTCCCTTAGATTTTGACATCTTTCCTGTATCAGATAATAGCCATCCATGTCCAAATACTTGCTTAGGAAGAGGCAATCCTAAGGCCATAAGCATAATTGGCCAATAAATGGTATGAAATCTTAATATATCTTTTCCTACTAAATGTACATCTGCAGGCCAAAACTTATTAAAGAGCTCATTATCTGGCTGTCCATATCCAAGTGCAGTAATATAGTTTGAAAGTGCATCTATCCATACATAAATAACATGTTTTTCATCAAATTCTAGTGGAATTCCCCATGAAAAGGAGGATCTTGAAATACATAAATCTTGAAGACCAGGTCTCAAGAAGTTATTTAACATTTCATTTTTCCTTGATTCAGGCTGTATAAAATGAGGATTATTTTCAATGTACTCAATTAATTTATCAGAGTACTTTGACATTTTAAAGAAGTATGCTTCTTCTTTAGTCATTTCTACTGCTCTCCCGCAATCAGGACACTTCCCATCTACTAATTGAGTTTCAGTCCAGAAAGATTCATCAGGAGTACAGTACCAACCTTCGTAAGAACTCTTATATATATCCCCTTGTTCAAATAATTGAGTAACAATTTTTTGTACTACCTTTTTATGATAGTCATCAGTTGTTCTTATAAACTTGTCATAACTTATGTCCATAAGTTTCCATAGTTCTTTAATTCCTGCTACAATTTCATCAACATATTCTTTTGGAGTAACACCCTTTTCCTCTGCAATTCTCTGTATCTTTTGACCATGTTCATCACTTCCAGTTAAAAACATTACTTCGTAACCAGTGAGTCTTTTGTATCTTGCAAGTGCATCTGCCGCAACTGTAGTATACGTATTACCTATATGCAAATTTGCAGATGGGTAATAAATTGGTGTTGTAATATAAAAAGTTTTATTTTCCATTTTAGTTCCTCCTTATAATTAATATGCTTTAATAAAAAAAGCTCTATGCAGAATCAAATCCACATAGAGACGTTATTAACGTGTACCACTCTAATTCATTCCTATCTCACAATAGAAATCTCAGCAGGTGACCATCATCACCTTGCAATATAACGGTTGCTACCGAATTGTATTACTAAGCTTCATACAACCTACTCTAAGTCCATATTCATATACTGTAATTTTACCAGCTTTCACCTTGCCTGGCTCTCTTCTAAAAACACTCGTATACTACTCTTCTTATCATTGCATTTCTTTATTATAATATTCCAAACTAGAATTACTGTCAAGTATATCTTTAATTACATAAATTAAAACATTACTTTAGCTATGTAAATGGCCATCATAATAGCAACTAGGTCGGCCATTATTGCTGCCCAAAGTGTATGCCTTATTTTTTTTATTCCTATGGCACCGTAATATACTGTTATTGTATAAAATATTGTTTCGGTGGACCCCATTATTATTGAAGCAACTCTACCTATATATGTATCTGGACCGTAATTTTTTAAAATTTCCATATATATTCCTAAGGCTCCACTTCCAGATAATGGTTTAACCAATACTAATGGAACTAACTCTGGGGGCAGCCCAATTAATTTTACACCAGGGCTCACAATAACCATAATATAATCTAAAGCCTTTGATTCTCTAAATACACTAACTGCTATAATCATTGCAAGTAAGTATGGAAATATTCTATAGCAAACCTCTAAACCCTCCTTTGCGCCTTCAATAAAACAATCATACACTTTTACTCCTTTTGCCATAGCATAAACTATAATAAAGAAAATTATTAATGGGACAACCATAATCATAATATTCACCTCTAAAAGTACCTTTGAAGTAACTTACAACATAGAATTCCTACCAATGCTGCACTGCCTGTGGTTATAATTGCTGGTATTATAATTTCCGCGGGATTAGTAGAATTGCAAGCTGCTCTAAATGAAATTATAGTTGTAGGAACTAATTGTATACATGCTGCATTCAAAACAAGAAATAGTACCATGTCATTACTAGCAATTTCTTTGTTCTTATTTTGCTTTTGCATCTCCTCCATAGCTTTAATACCAAAAGGAGTGGCAGCATTTGAAACTCCCATCATATTTGCTGTAAGATTCATTAAAATGAATCCTAATGCTTTTTCACTTTTCCCCTCCCCTTTAAATAGAACTTTCAAAAATGGTTTTAGTACAATTGCAATTCTTTCAGTAAGACCACTTTTTTGTGCAACCTTCATTACTCCACACCATAAGCACATAGATCCAACAATTTGAAGTATTAGTTGTACTGTACTGTTTGATGCTGTTGTAAAAACCTTCGATATGGAATCCGCTCTCCCAGTTAAAAGTCCAATAATTATCCCTATTGTCAAAATAGAAAACCAAATATAATTAATCATAACTCCCTTCCTATTTGTAATTGCTATATTTATATATATGATTAAGTTCATATACTATTGCAATTAAGTTAAACAAGTGTTACCATTTAGTTTGTGTTTAATTACTTCTATAGAAAGTATATGGCATTAAATTGTCACTCAATATAAAGTTAATCAACCTAATATTATAATGTTTATACCTACATAAATGGAGGATAATAATGGTTTTAAGAGATATAATGAAATATATAGAAAGTGAATTTACAGTGATAACTAATACTCACTGCCACATATGTGGAGGCGAATACTTGGCTCAAGAATTAGAAGTTGAAATAATAGATGGTATTCCTTATGACGTGTGTGATTGTGTTTGTTCAAATTGTGGATATGAGAAAAGTTTTGAGTTCTTTGCACCTTTTATTGATGATAAATATTTTACTAAATTAAAAAGCAAATTAAATTAAAAGACTTAAGCCTCGGCTTAAGTCTTTTTTTATCTTATAAACATATTTGTCATTCGTATTGCTTCCATGAGTACACCATCTCTACTATTCTTTAAATCTTCTAAGGTTAAATGTATTCCAATATCAGGTGATATTCCTACTCCCTCAAAGGCTGATCCTTCAGGAAAAAACGGTTTTTTTGATGAGATGCTTACATTAATTCCATTATCAAAATTCAATATGTACGGAAATCCTGTACAACCCATAGTTTTTTCACCTAATATAGAAGCTCGTTTATTATCCTTAAATGGAATGATAAAATCTTCACAGGTATAGGAGCAAGTACCATCTACAAGTAAACTTATTTTCCCCTTAAAAACATTTTTAAAATTAGTTTCTGTAAATGCAGGCCACATTAAACTTGATTGTTCAAAACATCTCCAAATACTTTGAGCACTCTCTTCATCATCTTGAAGTGCTTTTTCTCCATAATTCTTAAATAATCCAAAACTTACAGGAGTTGATTCTGACCAAAAGCGATAAGGCTTATCCATCAATATCTTAATTAATTTGTGTGGTATAATTCCACCGCTATTTTCTCTCAAATCAATAATAATGCATTTAGCTTCTTTAAATAGGTTTACAAACTCCACTGCCTTTTCTTCAAATTCAATTGATTCAAAAGAAGGTATCTTAATATACCCTAACTCACCATCTTTTATCCAAATACCTTCAGTTTGTAACTTATTCTTATTTACATATAAATTACTTCTATCAACTTCAACTATTTTTCCACTTCCAAGTGTTAATGTGAATTTCTGTGGAAATAGAAATGGGTGCGATGAAAGTTTTGTCTTTGCTTCTCTATCATTGAATGAGCAAATATATTTATTCTGTCTTTGAAAAAATGACTCCATGTCCTCTCCATCAATTTCGTTTATCACTTCATAATTTGTTAATTCTTCAATCTGGCTATACTTTATTATCCACTTTCCATCATAGAAAGAAATCTTAAATCCAAGCGGAGAACCATATTCTTCAGTAATAAAACTATCCATATAATTGCAATTACCATTTTTAAACAATGCTAAAAATTCCATCATAAGTAGTCCAAATTGATATCTGTCTGGAACTTTTATCACCTTGCCTATATATTCTTTAAATAGTCCATCAATATTTAAATCAGATACAGATTGCCAACCAGCAAAGTAAGTAATTATAGAATTATAGATTTTAGAAAAAGTATAAATCCTATCCTCTATATTTAATAATTGGTTTTTTTTCACTGCTTAATCCCTCCCATGTTTATTGTTCTAAGTAATAAATTTTGCTCATTTTGAAAATTTAAGCATACAATTCATTATATCATAATATAGGAACTATCCAATTACCTTTTATTATTTTTCAATAGTATTAATGTATAACTACCACACATTATACATTTAAAATTATTCAACACACCTGCCGTTCCTTTAATGTTCCCCTTAATGAATATCTATTTGAAAACGTATTCTTAAAATTTGAATTCTACTTTATTTTCTATAAATAAATTGTATCTTTAAAGAAATCTTCAAAAATTAAAAAAACAGCCTAAATCCTTTATTAGATTAGGCTGTTATAATATAAAGTTAACTACAATTATTCTTCTCTATCTTTCTTCGCTGTTTCTATTATTTTCTGAGCTTCTGTTGGGGGAACTTCTTCATATCTTTCAAAATACATCTTAAAACTCCCTCTTGCATGTGTCATAGATTTCAAATCTGTTGCGTATTTAAAAATTTCTGATTGAGGAACTTCTGCAATAACTTTCTGTTCTCCATCTTCTGGTTCCATACCTAACACTCTTCCTCTTTTCTTATTAATATCTCCAATAATATCCCCCATATACTCATCTGGAATAGATACTTCAACATGCATTATTGGCTCTAACAAAACTGCTTGAGCTGATTCTAATCCTTTCTTATATGCTAGTGAAGCTGCAACTTTAAATGCCATTTCTGAAGAATCAACTGGATGATATGATCCATCATGAAGTGTTGCCTTAAGTCTAATTACTGGATATCCTGCAAGAACACCATGATGTATACATTCTTTAAGTCCTTTTTCTACTGCAGGAATATACTGACGTGGAACAACACCACCAACAACAGAATCCACAAATTCTAATTCATCCCCTTGACTTCTAGGTTCAAATTTTATCCAAACATCTCCATACTGACCATGTCCACCTGATTGCTTTTTATGCTTACCTTGAACATCAACTAATTTTTTAATTGTTTCTCTGTACGGAACTTTAGGTGTTTCAAGTATAACATCTGCTCCAAATTTATTTTTTAATTTACTTGCAATGACTTCTAAATGAGTTTCTCCTATTCCTGATATTATTGTTTCCGCATTTTCTACATCTCTGGAAATTTTAAAGGTTGGATCTTCTTCTAGTAATTTCGTTAATCCAGAAGATATTTTATCTTCGTCTCCTTTAGCCTTTGTGATAACTGACATTGAAATTGATGGCTTAGGAAATTGTATATCTTCATATTGAATTGATGATGACAAATCACATAGTGTATCACCCGTACCAGTAAACTGAAGCTTTGCAACAGCACCAATATCTCCAGCAATTATTTCACTTGTTTGAAACTGTTGCTTCCCTCTTAGAAAATACATAGTACCTAATTTTTCTTGTTTTTCTTTATTTGTATTATAGACCAAAGTATCTGCTTTAGCTTTTCCTGTCATTACTCTAAATATTGATAACTTCCCCACAAACGGGTCCGCTATAGTTTTAAATACTAGTGCAGAAAAAGGTGCATCTTCTGATACAGTTATCTCCACATCCTTGTTATTCTTAGTATCTCTTGCCTTATGTGGTCTAGCTTCATCTGGTGAAGGAAAACATTCTTCTATGTCTTCTAATAACGTCTCCATACCAATTTCCATGAGAGCTGATCCACACATAACTGGTGCGATTTCTCCGTTACTACATCCTTTTATTAACCCATGATATATTTCATCATCACTTAATAAACCTTCTTCAACATATTTATCTAATAGTATCTCGTCTGTTTCTGCAACAGCTTCCATTATCATTTTTTTACATTCATCTACTTTATCAATCAAATTAGCTGGTATTTCAGCATCTTCCATTCTTCCAGTTTTGCTATTATGTATCCGTGCTCTTCTGGAAATAACGTTTACAACACCTTCAAAATCATTTTCAGTTCCGATTGGATACTGAATTGGTACAACAGATATTCCAAATTTATCTTTTAGTTGGGTGAGAGCTTTTTCATAACTACTATTTTCCCTATCAAGTTTGCTTATAAAGAACGACCTTGGCAAATTGTTTTTATTTACATAATTCCATGCTTTTTCTGTGCCTACTTTAATTCCAGAAACCGAAGAAACTACTATTAATGCAACATCTACTGCCCTTAGTCCTTGTATCTCTTCACCTATAAAATCAAAATAACCAGGCATATCTACTAGGTTTATTTTTACATGTTCCCACTCACAGGGCTCTATAGTTGTTGACACTGATATTTTTCTCTTCTTCTCTTCTGAATCGTAGTCACTTACAGTATTTCCTTCTTCAACCTTTCCAAACCTATCAGTAGTCTTTGTATAAAACAATACTGCCTCAGTAAGTGTTGTTTTTCCAGATCCACTATGTCCGACTATACCTACATTTCTTAAATTTTTTGTTTGATAATCCTTCATGTGCGCTACCTCCTAAATAAGTTTAAGTTTACTATTAGTATTCTATTCTAATTATAAATATCCTCTTTAAATAAATAAAATCTTCAAAATAGTTTGACATTATATTTATTTCCACGTTTCATGTTTTTAACACAAAAAATAAAAATAGATCACTGGTTAGTGATCTATACTATATTAAATAAAAATTGGCTCCAAGACAGGGGCTCGAACCCTGGACACTTCGGTTAACAGCCGAATGCTCTACCGACTGAGCTATCTCGGAACAAAAATAGATGTTAGAGATAAGAGGTTTGAATTGAAAATCAATTCTCACCTCAAATTTCTAGCTTCTAACCTGGCAACAACCTACTCTCCCACAGGGCCTCCCCTGCAGTACCATTGGCGCGATAAGGCTTAACCGTCGTGTTCGGTATGGGAACGGGTGTTACCCTTAACGCCATAATCACCAGATAGAGAATAATTTATTCTCTGAAAATTGCACAAGAAAAAGTTAAAGATTATTGGTCAAGCCCTCGACCTATTAGTATTAGTCAGCTGAACACATTGCTGTGCTTACACCTCTAACCTATCAACCTGGTGTTCTTCCAGGGGTCTTACTAACTTACGTTATGGGAAATCTCATCTCAGGGTGGGCTTCACGCTTAGATGCTTTCAGCGTTTATCCCGTCCCAACATAGCTACCCAGCGATGCCACTGGCGTGACAACTGGTGCACCAGAGGTTGGTCCATCCCGGTCCTCTCGTACTAAGGACAGCTCCCTTCAAATTTCCTACGCCCGCGACGGATAGGGACCGAACTGTCTCACGACGTTCTGAACCCAGCTCGCGTGCCGCTTTAATGGGCGAACAGCCCAACCCTTGGGACCTACTTCAGCCCCAGGATGCGACGAGCCGACATCGAGGTGCCAAACCTCCCCGTCGATGTGGACTCTTGGGGGAGATCAGCCTGTTATCCCCGAGGTAGCTTTTATCCGTTGAGCGATGGCCCTCCCACGAGGAACCACCGGATCACTAAGCCCGACTTTCGTCCCTGCTCCACTTGTATGTGTCGCAGTCAGGCTCCCTTCTGCCTTTGCACTCTACGAACGATTTCCAACCGTTCTGAGGGAACCTTTGGGCGCCTCCGTTACATTTTAGGAGGCGACCGCCCCAGTCAAACTGCCCACCTAACAATGTCCCGTCACCAGTTTCATGGTGACCGGTTAGAATCTCAGTACTGTCAGGGTGGTATCCCAAGGATGACTCCACAGAGCCTGACGACCCTGTTTCCAAGTCTCCCACCTATCCTGTACAGACAATACCGAAATTCAATGCTAAGCTACAGTAAAGCTCTACGGGGTCTTTCCGTCCAATCGCGGGTAGCAAGCATCTTCACTTGCACTACAATTTCGCCGGATTTATTGTTGAGACAGTGCCCAAGTCATTACGCCATTCGTGCGGGTCAGAACTTACCTGACAAGGAATTTCGCTACCTTAGGACCGTTATAGTTACGGCCGCCGTTTACTGGGGCTTAAGTTCACACCTTCGCTTGCGCTAAGTGATCCCCTTAACCTTCCAGCACCGGGCAGGCGTCAGCCCCTATACTTCAGCTTTCGCTTTAGCAGAGACCTGTGTTTTTGCTAAACAGTTGCTTGGGCCTATTCTCTGCGGCCTCTCATAGAGAGGCACCCCTTCTCCCGAAGTTACGGGGTCAATTTGCCGAGTTCCTTAACAATAATTCTTCCGCTGGTCTTAGGATTCTCTCCTCACCTACCTGTGTCGGTTTGCGGTACGGGCACCATAATCCTCGATAGAAGCTTTTCTTGGCAGTGTGGAATCAGATACTTAAGCTCTAAGAGCTCTTCCCCATCACACCTCATCATTAATTAAACGGATTTTCCTGTCTAATCTGACTAAATGCTTAGACACACATCCAATAGTGTGCACATCCTATCCTTCTGCGTCACTCCATTTCTCAAACGGACGCTGGTGGTATCGGAATATCAACCGATTGTCCATCACCTACGCCTTTCGGCCTCAGCTTAGGCCCCGACTAACCCTGAGCGGACGAGCCTTCCTCAGGAAACCTTAGGTTTTCGACCAAAGAGATTCTCACTCTTTTCTCGCTACTTATGCCAGCATACTCTCTCCTGTACAGTCCACCACTCCTTACGGTATAGCTTCTGCCCATACAGGATGCTCCTCTACCAAAAACGTATAAATACGTTAATCCATAGCTTCGGTGGTAAGTTTTAGCCCCGGACATCTTCGGCGCGGGATCTCTCGACTAGTGAGCTATTACGCACTCTTTTAATGAGTGGCTGCTTCTGAGCCAACATCCTAGTTGTCTTAGAAATCCCACATCCTTTTCCACTTAACTTACACTTTGGGACCTTAGCTGATGATCTGGGCTGTTTCCCTTTTGACTACGGATCTTATCACTCGCAGTCTGACTGCCGAAATAAAAGTAAATGGCATTCGGAGTTTGATAGAGTTCAGTAACTGTTGTCAGCCCCTAGCCCATTCAGTGCTCTACCTCCATTACTCAGTTAATCGACGCTAGCCCTAAAGCTATTTCGAGGAGAACCAGCTATCTCCGAGTTCGATTGGAATTTCTCCGCTATCCACAGCTCATCCCATGGTTTTTCAACACCAACGTGGTTCGGACCTCCACGAAATTTTACTTCCGCTTCATCCTGTCCATGGATAGGTCACCCGGTTTCGGGTCTACGACATGCAACTAGTCGCCCTATTCAGACTTGGTTTCCCTTCGGCTCCGTACCTTAAGTACTTAACCTTGCTACATATCGTAACTCGCTGGCTCGTTCTACAAAAAGCACATCACCACACTTTAAAGTGCTACGATCGGTTGTAGGCATACGGTTTCAGGTTCTATTTCACTCCCCTTCCGGGGTTCTTTTCACCTTTCCCTCACGGTACTTCTTCACTATCGGTCACCAGTTAGTATTTAGCCTTGGGAGGTGGTCCTCCCTGTTTCCCACAAGGTTTCACGTGTCTCGTGGTACTCTGGATCAGATCGTAAGACTTCCCTTTTCACTTACAGGACTATTACCTTCTACGGTCGAACTTTCCAGTTCTCTTCAGTTAAATCCTGTCTTCCTTTGATGATCTGTCCGCAACCCCGGAAACAAGTTTCCTGGTTTGGGCTCTTTCCGTTTCGCTCGCCGCTACTCAGAAAATCGATTTTTCTTTCTCTTCCTTCGGGTACTTAGATGTTTCAGTTCCCCGAGTTTACCTTCCTATACCTATTTATTCAGTATAGGATAATATGTGTTAACATACTGGGTTTCCCCATTCGGAAATCTCCGGATCACTGGCTATTTGCGCCTACCCGAAGCTTATCGCAGCTTATCGCGTCCTTCATCGGCTTCTGGTGCCAAGGCATTCTCCATACGCCCTTTGTAGCTTGACCTTTTATATCGATAATAGATTTCATCAGCGATAACTAGTCTATTATCTAAATCTAACTTTTACATCAGAAACATAGACAATTAATTGTCTACTTTACTTTAACTTTCTTGTGCAATTTTCAAAGAACAATTGGTGGGCTTAAATGGACTCGAACCATCGACCTCACGCTTATCAGGCGTGCGCTCTAACCAGCTGAGCTATAAGCCCATTTGAAAGATCCTGCCTAATGGTATAATTACCGTTAGGTATTAGTCTTTCAAAATTAAACAGAGATAAAGTAAATGTCCAGCTGTGTCTTGAGAATCTAATAGACTCTCATCTGCAAAGGTTAAACCCTTTGCATCGACTCCTTAGAAAGGAGGTGATCCAGCCGCAGGTTCTCCTACGGCTACCTTGTTACGACTTCACCCCAATCATCGACCCCACCTTCGGCCGCTGGCTCCCTTACGGGTTACCTCACGGACTTCGGGTGTTGAAGACTCTCATGGTGTGACGGGCGGTGTGTACAAGGCCCGGGAACGTATTCACCGCGACATGCTGATTCGCGATTACTAGCAACTCCGGCTTCATGTAGGCGAGTTTCAGCCTACAATCCGAACTGGGATGAGTTTTTGAGTTTTGCTCCACCTCGCGGTCTTGCGTCTCTTTGTACTCACCATTGTAGCACGTGTGTAGCCCTAGACATAAGGGGCATGATGATTTGACGTCATCCCCACCTTCCTCCGCGTTAACCACGGCAGTCTCAATAGAGTGCTCAACTTAATGGTAGCAACTAATGATAAGGGTTGCGCTCGTTGCGGGACTTAACCCAACATCTCACGACACGAGCTGACGACAACCATGCACCACCTGTCTTCCTGCCCCGAAAGGCTTCCCCAGTTACAGGTAATTCAGGAGATGTCAAGTCTAGGTAAGGTTCTTCGCGTTGCTTCGAATTAAACCACATGCTCCGCTGCTTGTGCGGGCCCCCGTCAATTCCTTTGAGTTTTAATCTTGCGACCGTACTTCCCAGGCGGAGTACTTATTGTGTTAACTGCGGCACAGAAGGAGTCGATACCTCCTACACCTAGTACTCATCGTTTACGGCGTGGACTACCAGGGTATCTAATCCTGTTTGCTCCCCACGCTTTCATGCCTCAGTGTCAGTTACAGTCCAGTAAGTCGCCTTCGCCACTGGTGTTCTTCCTAATCTCTACGCATTTCACCGCTACACTAGGAATTCCACTTACCTCTCCTGCACTCTAGATATCCAGTTTCAAATGCAGCACCCAAGTTAAGCTCGGGTATTTCACATCTGACTTAAATATCCACCTACGCATCCTTTACGCCCAGTAAATCCGGACAACGCTTGCCACCTACGTATTACCGCGGCTGCTGGCACGTAGTTAGCCGTGGCTTCCTCCTTGGGTACCGTCATTATCGTCCCCAAAGACAGAGCTTTACAACCCGAAGGCCTTCATCACTCACGCGGCGTTGCTGCATCAGGCTTTCGCCCATTGTGCAATATTCCCCACTGCTGCCTCCCGTAGGAGTCTGGACCGTATCTCAGTTCCAATGTGGCCGATCACCCTCTCAGGTCGGCTACGCATCGTCGCCTTGGTGAGCCGTTACCTCACCAACTAGCTAATGCGCCGCGGGTCCATCTCATAGCGGATTACTCCTTTGATCAATCTAATCATGCGATTAAACTGTATTATGCGGTATTAATCTTCCTTTCGGAAGGCTATCCCCCTCTATGAGGCAGGTTACCCACGTGTTACTCACCCGTCCGCCGCTAGAAACCGAAGTTTCTCGCTCGACTTGCATGTGTTAGGCACGCCGCCAGCGTTCGTCCTGAGCCAGGATCAAACTCTCAATTTAAAAGTTTGAATAGCTCAAATTTTGGTCTACTACCGAAGTAGCATACTAAAACTCTAAGTAAACTTTGACATTTACTTATTTTATCTGAAACTTTCCGTTTTTCAAAACTAAAAGCTTTAAGAAACTATTGTTTCAGACAGAATTGCTGGTTTATATTTATTTACCTCTGTTTAATTTTCAAAGACCAATTTGTTTTGCTATCATTTCTGACAGCTTTTATATAATATCATCTTTTTTTTGCTTGTCAACAGCTTTAATAATAATAAATTTGTAAAAAAAGAAACAGTCAAATTAACTGTTTCTTTATGGTGGAGATTAAGGGACTTGAACCCTTGACCCCCTGCGTGCAAGGCAGGTGCTCTCCCAGCTGAGCTAAACCCCCATATGGTGGACCTTCAGGGACTCGAACCCCGGACCAACCGGTTATGAGCCGGTTGCTCTAACCAACTGAGCTAAAGATCCAAATAATCTGGCAACGACCTACTCTCCCACAGAGCCTCCCCTGCAGTACCATTGGCGCGATAAGGCTTAACCGACCTGTTCGGTATGGGAAGGAGTGTTACCCTTAACGCCATAATCACCAGATATATGCAAGTTCTTCTACTTACATTTTAAAATTATATATGATAAAAATTTGTTTGTCAATTAGATTTTAATAAATTAAAAACTCTTGACTTGTTAAATCAAGAGTTCAATAATGGTGGAGATTAAGGGATTCGAACCCTTGACCCCCTGCGTGCAAGGCAGGTGCTCTCCCAGCTGAGCTAAACCCCCATGAATAAACAGAAGCGAGAAGTGAAGATTTAGAAGTGAAAGTTTGAATTTTCACTTCTATTTCTTTACTCCTCATTTAACCTGGCAACAACCTACTCTCCCACAGGGCCTCCCCTGCAGTACCATTGGCGCGATAAGGCTTAACCGACCTGTTCGGTATGGGAAGGGGTGTTACCCTTAACGCCATAATCACCAGATAGAGAATAATTTATTCTCTGAAAATTGCACAAGAAAAAGTTAAAGATTATTGGTCAAGCCCTCGACCTATTAGTATTAGTCAGCTGAACACATTGCTGTGCTTACACCTCTAACCTATCAACCTGGTGTTCTTCCAGGGGTCTTACTAACTCGTACTTACGTACGCCGTTATGGGAAATCTCATCTTAGGGTGGGCTTCACGCTTAGATGCTTTCAGCGTTTATCCCGTCCCAACATAGCTACCCAGCGATGCCACTGGCGTGACAACTGGTGCACCAGAGGTTGGTCCATCCCGGTCCTCTCGTACTAAGGACAGCTCCCTTCAAATTTCCTACGCCCGCGACGGATAGGGACCGAACTGTCTCACGACGTTCTGAACCCAGCTCGCGTGCCGCTTTAATGGGCGAACAGCCCAACCCTTGGGACCTACTTCAGCCCCAGGATGCGACGAGCCGACATCGAGGTGCCAAACCTCCCCGTCGATGTGGACTCTTGGGGGAGATCAGCCTGTTATCCCCGAGGTAGCTTTTATCCGTTGAGCGATGGCCCTCCCACGAGGAACCACCGGATCACTAAGCCCGACTTTCGTCCCTGCTCCACTTGTATGTGTCGCAGTCAGGCTCCCTTCTGCCTTTGCACTCTACGAACGATTTCCAACCGTTCTGAGGGAACCTTTGGGCGCCTCCGTTACATTTTTGGAGGCGACCGCCCCAGTCAAACTGCCCACCTAACAATGTCCCGTCACCAGTTTCATGGTGACCGGTTAGAACCTCAGTACTGCCAGGGTGGTATCCCAAGGATGACTCCACAGAGCCTGACGACCCTGTTTCCAAGTCTCCCACCTATCCTGTACAGACAATACCGAAATTCAATGCTAAGCTACAGTAAAGCTCTACGGGGTCTTTCCGTCCAATCGCGGGTAGCAAGCATCTTCACTTGCACTACAATTTCGCCGGATTTATTGTTGAGACAGTGCCCAAGTCATTACGCCATTCGTGCGGGTCAGAACTTACCTGACAAGGAATTTCGCTACCTTAGGACCGTTATAGTTACGGCCGCCGTTTACTGGGGCTTAAGTTCACACCTTCGCTTGCGCTAAGTGATCCCCTTAACCTTCCAGCACCGGGCAGGCGTCAGCCCCTATACTTCAGCTTTCGCTTTAGCAGAGACCTGTGTTTTTGTTAAACAGTTGCTTGGGCCTATTCTCTGCGGCCTCTCATAGAGAGGCACCCCTTCTCCCGAAGTTACGGGGTCAATTTGCCGAGTTCCTTAACAATAATTCTTCCGCTGGTCTTAGGATTCTCTCCTCACCTACCTGTGTCGGTTTGCGGTACGGGCACCATAATCCTCGATAGAAGCTTTTCTTGGCAGTGTGGAATCAGATACTTAAGCTCTAAGAGCTCTTCCCCATCACACCTCATCATTAATTAAACGGATTTTCCTGTCTAATCTGACTAAATGCTTAGACACACATCCAATAGTGTGCACATCCTATCCTTCTGCGTCACTCCATTTCTCAAACGGACGCTGGTGGTATCGGAATATCAACCGATTGTCCATCACTTACGCCTTTCGGCCTCAGCTTAGGCCCCGACTAACCCTGAGCGGACGAGCCTTCCTCAGGAAACCTTAGGTTTTCGACCAAAGAGATTCTCACTCTTTTCTCGCTACTTATGCCAGCATACTCTCTCCTGTACAGTCCACCACTCCTTACGGTATAGCTTCTGCCCATACAGGATGCTCCTCTACCAAAAACGTATAAATACGTTAATCCATAGCTTCGGTGGTAAGTTTTAGCCCCGGACATCTTCGGCGCGGGATCTCTCGACTAGTGAGCTATTACGCACTCTTTTAATGAGTGGCTGCTTCTGAGCCAACATCCTAGTTGTCTTAGAAATCCCACATCCTTTTCCACTTAACTTACACTTTGGGACCTTAGCTGATGATCTGGGCTGTTTCCCTTTTGACTACGGATCTTATCATTCGCAGTCTGACTGCCGAAATAAAAGTAAATGGCATTCGGAGTTTGATAGAGTTCAGTAACTGTTGTCAGCCCCTAGCTCATTCAGTGCTCTACCTCCATTACTCAGTTAATCGACGCTAGCCCTAAAGCTATTTCGAGGAGAACCAGCTATCTCCGAGTTCGATTGGAATTTCTCCGCTATCCACAGCTCATCCCATGGTTTTTCAACACCAACGGGTTCGGACCTTCACGAAATTTTACTTCCGCTTCATCCTGTCCATGGATAGGTCACCCGGTTTCGGGTCTACGACATGCAACTAGTCGCCCTATTCAGACTTGGTTTCCCTTCGGCTCCGTACCATAAGTACTTAACCTTGCTACATATCGTAAC
>CAWBTU010000005.1:0-25349 GCA_963791805.1 uncultured Clostridiaceae bacterium | reverse complement strand
AAGAATGTGAATAATAGAACTGTTTCCTTCTAATACTAAATATAATATTGGAGGAAATATTTATGAATAGAGACTATGCTCTTATAACTTTTGAATGGATTTTAACAATAATTTTGTTAATAAAATTTATCCCTAAAAATAAAATTCGAGAAGCACATGTAGCCTTTTTATTAAAACAACTTATTACATGGATACTTGGCTTATTAGTTGTACAATTAAAACTTATAGAATATCCAGTGAGGCTTTTCCCATATGCAAATAAAACAAGCTTTACCTTTGAGTATTTTGTATATCCTTCCATATGCGCAATATTTAATGTTAACTTTCCAGAAAAGAAAAATCTATTAGGTAAATTTATGTATTATTTCTATTACTGCACTACTATAACTTGTTTGGAGGTACTTGTAGAAAAGTATACAAATATTCTAAAATATATGCATTGGACTTGGTATTTAACATGGATTACACTTTTTATTACCTTTTATATTACTAGGAAGTATTGTATATGGTTCTTTACCCCCATGAAAAATAAATTATAAAAGACCATGGCACTTAATTTAATCAAGTACCATGGTCTTAATATATTTTTCTTAGTATTTTCCAAACTCAGTGCTACTCAAAGTTATTTTAGGATTCTTTTTTATTTCATTTAACAATCCTCTCTTTTAAACCTTTTCAGTGATTTTTCCTAAATCTTCATCATTAAGTAACTTAGCACAGTCAAGCAAAAGCCTAACTTCTTTGCCTACTTCGCCAATCCCTCTAACATAGCGATTATGAAAACCTGTTTTCGTACCTGGTGGTGGAACAATATTACTATCATCAATATTAATTACTTCAGCTACATTATCAACAATAAGTCCAACAGAAAAGGTGAGAAATTTTCCCTTTTGAGTATCTTCTGATGTTTCCAAAGTTTCATCTAAAAACTCCGCCAATTAAATACCACCCTTCTTATTAAAATTATTAATGAAAAGCCATATATATTTGTAGTAATGTTATCATACCTAAATATTTATGTAATTATTAAACTAAAGGGTTATATGGAATATATGAGAATTGCAGTATTGAAATGTCACGATTTTGGTGCCAGGCACCTCTCAAATGACATATTATTCTTAATCAGCTCATAAAATATTAAAGTAGTTAAATAAGTGGAGGTCTTTAAATGTCCTATAGAGAAATGCCAGAATATGAAAATGCAGACGTGGGGACTTCAGATATGGCGAGCCAAATGAATATGCCGAATGAAAATGAACCTAGTCCTATGATGCAGCCTCAAATGGGAGGTCAATGTATGGGTTGTCCAATGATGAGTGGAATGTATAATCCCCAGATGATGCCTCAATGTCCATATCAAAGAGCAGTTTTAGACGATATGATGGAAAGTCGTCCTATGCATGGAGGCGGGCATGGTGGTGGACATGGGGGAGGTCATGGGGGCCATGGTGGTCATGGTGGCGGCCATTTCGGTCATGGCGGTGGTCATTTCGGTCATCATGGTAATTTCGGTTATTACCCTTATCTCTACCCGTACCCTTACCCTTATCCCTATCCTTACTATTATGACCAGTATCCTTACAATCCCTACTATCCATATTAGAATCTATAGCTTATCAGCTATTTCACCTTATTTATCCAGGTGTTTACTTTTACTTTGGAGAGGTACTTTTAATACTTCTCCATTTATTAATGGGAGAATACTTTAACTTTTATAACTTAACAAAATATTATTATAGATACTTACACATTTTTGGTGCTTTCTCTTTTTCTCTCTTTTTATTGCCTTTTCAAAAGATCTACATATTCACACTAGAAATTATAAATTATTTGGATTGGATTTCTCACTGACCTTTGCGGATCCAGAGACTTTAATTTTAGGCTCCTCATGCTTCAGTGTCTCTTCAATATGTTTTATATCTTGTATCTGCTGCTTATATACCGATACATCTTCTATATCAACTCTTTGTTTAGTGAATTCAACCTTTTCTTCGTTAAGCAGTATTCGGATAACTTCTTTAGTCCTATCCCTATGTTTGCAATTATCTAAATCATTAGATTTTTTCTCTATTACCAGTTCTTCACGATTAACAGGTATAGTAAAACTTTTTTCCTCGGTGAAAGTTTCCCTATAAATACTTACTTCACCTGTTTGTATCCATTTTTTTGCTATATCAAGCTGTTCTTGTTTAATCTGAAACGTCACATCTTTACTATAGTCATTTATTCCTTGATTAGGTGCTGTTGTTTCTGATACATGTTCTTTATCTGAGTTATTTGCCATACCATTACCCTCCAGTTATTTTAAAAACACCTCCAAATCATTAACAAAATTTGGAGGTGTTTTTTATTTAATTAATCATGATCAGTATCACTATCAACTACATTAGGGTCACCAATTTTATTTACCCGCGCTTCTTCACGTTTAAGTGTCTCATCTATATGCCTTGTATCTTCTATGGAATGTTTATGAGCTGCGACTTCACCTGTTAATACGGTATGTTTATCTACGTCAACTTTTTCTTCACTAACAGGAATTCGAATAGTTTCTTCGTTAGTTATAGGGGAATCGGAAGCTTCATTGTTTAAGCTTCTTCTTTCTATTACTACCTCCTCACGTTCTACAGGAACGTCAACTTTCTTTTTTTCCTCTATAATTTCCTTACTGAATTCTACTTCGCCCTTTTGCTCCCTACTTTTGTTAATATCAAGTTCTTCCTTACGCAAACGAAGTGTTGCATCATCTTCCCTTTTTTCTTTTCTATCTGCATCCTCATCTCCAAGAATATCTTTAAATATATTCATATATAAATACCTCCATTAACCAATATTTTATCCATTTATATATTCCCCCAAAAGTTAATATACTACTCCGTTTAATAGTTGGAAATGAAGGCACCTTATTGCTCATATTGTAGAAGCTTTACTTTTGTTAAATAGCATTTAGAAAAATTTATGCTTGAGTTCTTGGTTTAGTTGCATCACAATTAGGAACTTTTGTTTGAGAAACTGTTGCAAGTTTGGTTAAGTAATAACATTCTTCCCTATTCATGTGATCAAGAACCAGAGGTACTATAATTCCTAATACTTTTTTATCGGAAACCTTTGTTAATAGAATTTGCAGATATTTAATAAACTCTAGCATTTCCTTTTCAGCAGTAAAGTTTAAATCTTCTAAAGCAGGAAAATTAGAAAGTCCTGTTCTTGTGTAACCACTAAACTCAATAGCTTTAAGATATAGATCTTCAAAGATTTTTGAGAAATATTTTGCTTCCTTGATAGGTAATTTCTCCGTAAAATCTAAATTACTGGATATTGAAGCTGCATGGCCAGATCCATCAGATAACCATAATAAGTGATATCGAAGAGCACAATACTTCTTGGGTTCATTATGCATTGCTTGATTTAAAATAAATAGGTATTCTTCAAGTTCATTAACCATATGGTTTATAAAGGTTGGTGGCATTGAAATTTCAACCTTACCAGTAAGCTGCTGGGTGATTATTTGTAGTTTAAAACTACGTAAATCATTAGTAATTTCATTAGCTAGCAAAGTTAAATTATTTATTTGAGCAGTTGCTAAATCTTTCCTTGCTTCATATAGTAAATCATCAAACTTTTTTATAAAATTGTTTGCTTTAGATATTTTTTCAATTTCATTAACCGATAAAGAATTATGAATAAATCTTGAATGGTCACCTAATATTTGTAGTCAGAACCGATGTTCGAATAAAATATTCAATATTTACACTTCAAAATATTATTAGTCTAAATTTATTATATTTTTTAATACTCATAATGCCACTAAATTATAAAACAATAAGTCAAAAAATAAATAATCATCTTTGGTAAATTTTTCATTAAAACAAACCAAAGATGATTATCTCAAATATAAATTTCTATCTTCTCGGATTCTCAAAGCTTGGTGCTGTCGGTTTAGGGTCTTCAAAGAACCTACCTGGTGTTGATAAGTCAAAGTATAATCTAGAATCTTCGCTTATACCAAAGTCCTTGTTAGATCCTGTATCTTTCACCTTGTTTAGTGCTTCTCTAAATAAAGCATTATGTGCCTCTTCACGATTTAACAAGAAATCTATTGTTTCTTTTACATACTTATCATTAATTTGACGATATAAATACTCATATACAACTTTTGCTCTCTGCTCGGAAGCTATATTGGAAAGAAGATCTGCAACTAAATCTCCTGTGACAGTTACATAATCTGCAGTCCAGGGTGCTCCTGATGAATTTACTAAAACTGGTGATAATCCACATTGAACATGAGTTTGAATTTCTCCAACTCCTACCTTTTCATGATTTACCTCGTGCCCATTTAGTAAATTTATAGTTTCTGCCACCATTTCCTCCGCCTATCTGTTCTTGCATTAATACTGCATACTGAGGATTAGGTTTTTCAACTCTTACGTCTTTTAATAATTGTTTCTCATGTTTAAACATATTGGAAACCTCCAATTTTTGTGCTTAATTTATGCTTTTTATTAAATTTGTTACTTAGGTTCAACAAAAGTCTGTGATTTGTTAAAAGTATCCGTAAGCTGTTGTGAAGGTGGATTATATGGTGCTACCCATCCACGATTTACCGCTAAATCTGTTAATGCAGAATTTCCACCTATAATTTGGTTTAAGCTAGAGGAGTATATAGCTCTTAGTTCAGGTGTAGTACTTGTCATAGTTGCATTTAAATAGGCATCTGCTGCACTTTTGGAAGAGCCCAGCATATTTCCAGCTATTACTTCATCATTAATATCAGTATTGCTTTTTACCATATTATTTATCATTCCCATATTATCTTGCACCTCCTGTAGTTACTTGATTTTCATTGATAAATTGTTGTACTCCTTTTATCCTTTCCTCTGCTGCTAAAACACCGGAGTCAGCTTGCCTTTTTAGTTCTGCATCACTTATTAGATTCTGCATAACCTTGGCAACTGCTAATCCATCCTTTTCCATACTTAATAACCCTGTTAATGATAATAATTCGCCTTCTGAAAGTTTTCTCATGCTAATTCCTCCAAATTTATAAAATTTTATTTCATTTTATTATTTGTATTCACAAAATAAATAAACCTGTGATATTCTTCCAAATCCAAATAGTTATCTCTCAAGGTTTTAAAATAACCTTAATACAATTATCCTGTTTTTCATCAAATATTTCATAGGCATGCTCTTCTTTATCTAATGTTTTTCTAATATTTAAACAAATGGTCTTCTGGTTATTAAATCATATTTATCTCCAGTCTTTAACACATGCATTTTTAAATCAAAAATTGATAATATATCGTCTTGGTATTGCTCTGATACATTTGTATCACTAATATTACATCCATCTATAATATAAACTGCTCCTGAACCTAATACTCTTAAAATATTTTCTTTATTTACTATAATTGAAGTATTTTCATCAATGCCTATTCCTAATACTTCTGGGTTTTCTGCTATTCCTACCAATAGCCTACCAACTCTTCCTCTTTGAGCAAAATGTTGATCAATTATAACCCCATTAATTAACCCTAAGCCCGGGGCCATTTTAAGAGTACATTTTCTTGGGGATTCATCATCAATTCCTTTAACTATCATTGTGTCACTCATTACTGATGCTCCAGCTGAAGTACCTACAAATACACAACCTTCTGAATATTTTTGTTTCATTCTGCTATATAATGGAGTTCCTCCAAGAATACTGGTTATTCTAAGTTGATCACCCCCAGTAAAAAATACCAATGAAGCTTTTTCAATTAGTTCTACACTTCCAGCCTTTAAAGCATCCTCCCTATTTTCTATATTAAGAATGCTAATATTCTTAATGCCCATAGACTGAAAAATAGTATTATATTCACTACCCACTTCAATTGGACTTTCTGTTGCTACAGTTACTATAACTAACAACTGACTTTCTTTTTCAATATGTGCACATACCTCTTGAAGTATGATTTTATCTCCTTTTTTATCTTCTGCTCCACCAATTATAATTAAGCCTTCTTGTACACTGCCCACAAACAGGTTCACCCCCCTATTAAAGTATATTTGTCTATTCTAGAAATGCTAATATAAAACTCTTTACTAAAATATAGTATCAGTATTTTAAACAGAATTATTCTATTTATTATCTTTCTTTATTGGTTCATATTTTGATTTGTTTTTATCCTCAGGATTAATATATTCATATTCATTTCCTTCATTTTTTCTTATTCCTAATGCAGCCATTTTCTTTTTTGTTACAGTTAGCTTATTGGTCATGAGTTGTATCTCCTTTAATGTTAACTTTATCTATCTATTTTACGATTCTTGATTAATGAATTCTGTATTTGCCAAGGAAACTAATACATTTTAATTACTTTTATATGGTATGTAGTTTTTGATTTATAATTCATATACTTTATTTCAATTTATTTTCAAATCATATTATGAGTAATAACTATAAATAAGGTAAATAATAATTTAAGGCAGATGTATAATTTCAACATGCTTTTCATATCTTATTGCAGTTTTTATATCTTATACTTTTTATAAAATTTTAAAATTAAAGGATTTTATTTAATGTAATACTAGAATATTGTAATAAGGGAGTGATAAAAATAAGAATATTTATTGCTATTGATTTTGATAAAGGCATAAAGTCTTACTTTGAAGATATAAAACACAAAGTGGATAATTACTGCATTAAAGGTAACTTTACAGATATAAACAACTTTCATTTAACACTACAATTTATTGGTGAACTAGAACAATTTAAAGTTTCCAAGTTATCAAATGCCCTACAAGAATGTGTTTCAAAACAAGATACTTTTAGTATTACCTTAGATAGACTTGGAAGCTTTAAAAAAGGAAATGCTAATCTCCTATGGATAGGTATAAATCATAATGAAAACCTAATACGAATTTATGAGGAATTATCTCGTACTCTTAGATATGAAGAAATAGCTTTTGATGAAAAGCCACTAAAACCTCATATTACTTTAGGCAGGCAAGTTATATTAAAAAAAGACCTGGCTGAGATTAGAGATTTATTAACTATAGATAAGCTTGTAATTCCAGTTATTAATATTACATTAATGGAGAGTACGCAGGTAAATGGAAAATTAACATATATTCCACTTAACATATTCCCCTTAAATCAACAGAATACATGACTATTTACCCTACAGTATTTTACTGAAAAAGATTATAAGCTTTATTTAAAACTTGTAGTGGTACTTTAAATAATATTATTTAGGAGAAGATTGCATGAAAACTATATTGTTAAAAAACGGATTACATACGAATATGGAAAATGAAACAATCTCTAAGCAGGATATATTAATTGAAAATGGAAAAATTAAAAACATTGCTGAAAACATTGACTACGAAGCCGTTGAATTAAATATAATTGATCTTAAGGAGTGCTATGTCTATCCAGGATTTATAGATTGCCATACTCACATGGGAATTATAGAAGAAGGTACAGGAAAGCTTGGCATGGATAACAATGAAGATTCAAACCCTGTAATGCCCGAGCTTAGAGCAATAGATGGAATAAATCCACTGGACATGGCTTTCAAGGATGCTGTAAGTCATGGGATTACTTGTGTAATGAGCGGTCCTGGAAGTCATAATGCTGTAGGGGGACAAAATGTTGCTATAAAAACAGCTGGTACTATTATTGATAAGATGATTTTAAAAAATCCTTTAGGTCTTAAAATATCCTTTGGTGAAGAACCAATAAGCACTTATGGTAAACAAAATAAATGTCCAGTTACTAGAATGGCCACAGCGGCTCTTACAAGAGAATTATTTTTGCGTACTCAAGACTATATTGAAAATAAAGAAAAGGGGAAATTGACGGAAAGAGATATTAAACTTGAAGCGGTAATACCTTTATTAAAAGGTGATTTATATCTTAGGGCTCATGCACATAGAGCTGATGATATTATTACTGCTGTAAGGATTGCTGAAGAATTTCATATAAAGAAACTTGTAATTGAACATGGAACAGAAGCCCACTTAATCATAGATTACTTAAAAGAAAAAAGTATTCCAGTTGCTTTTGGACCTATGTTGACCCCTAGAATTAAAATGGAATTAATTAAAAGAAATTATAGTTCCGCACTGAAATTAGTTGAGGGGGGTATAAAGGTTGCACTAATTACTGATCATCCCTATAACTCAATTGACCAGCTAAGATCTGTGGCTATATTGGCTACTTCAGAAGGCTTAAATCCTTTAGATAGCTTAAAATGTATTACTATAAACCCAGCAGAGATGATGGGTCTTCAGGATAGAATAGGGAAATTAAAAGAAGGCTATGATGCAGATATAGTTGTACTGGATAAAAATGCAATAGATATTATGGCAAAGGTAAAATTAACTATAATAGACGGGGAAATAGTTTATAATTCTATAAACCATGCATATGAAAAAAGTAATTGTAAAAACTAAAGGTAAATCTAGTACTTGGAGGTAAAAATATGTCAGATAAACAAATTAAAGATTCCTATGAAAATAGCTCAAAAAGAATGAGTGGTGAGGATGCTACCATAGCCTCAAAACTTCATGATTCAAATGATCCAAATATGCATAAGGATCTACATGAAAAAATAAAAATTGATTATAACAGGATTGAAAAATCACCAGAATCTATGGAGGAAGTACATAAGTGGCAAAGGAAGCATGTTGCAAAGGGGGATCAATCAAAAGAAGGCTATCCAATGAATGTAATTATTGATCCTGCAATGAGAGAAATGTATCAGGTTGTACATAATGCTTCTATGACTAATGTATTTGATAGGTTCTCACAACAACAGCCTATTCAATGTAAATTTTGTATAGAAGGTCTATCCTGTCAATTATGTGCAAATGGTCCCTGTAGAATAAGCGAAAAAGTACCTAGAGGAACTTGTGGCGTAGATGCACATACCATGGTTGCAAGAAACTTTATGTATAGACATGTTACTATTGGAACTTCAGCAAATATATTTCACTGCCATCAAGCAGCTAGAGCACTGAAAGCTGCTGGACAGCATCCAGATAGCGGCTTTAAAATAAGAGATGCAGAAAAATTAAAGCAATATTCAGCTATGGCAGGACTTGATATAAACAAACCAATTGAACAGCTTGCAGTTGAATTTGCAGATTGGGTTATTAACGATATACATTCACCTTCTGAAAATCCATCAAAAACTGTCGAAGCCTTTGCTCCAACCAAGCGAAAGGATTTATGGAGGAAGCTTAACTTGTTTCCTGGAGGCGGATATAGTGAAGTATCCTATGCACAGACTCGTTGCATGACTAATTTCACCTCAGATCCAGTAGAATTTTTACTTAATGCAGTTAGATTAGGTGTAGCAAATGAATATCAAGGTTTATTTTTACTTGATATAATACAAGAAATTCTTATGGGAACTCAAAAAATCACAATGAAGAAACAAAATATGGGACTTTTAAAAGATAATATGATAAACATAATTACTAATGGTCACATGCCATTGCTTGCCCATGTTGCCTTAGATTTAGCTTCCACAGATGAATGGCAGCAAAAAGCAAAGGCAGCAGGTGCCGATGGTATGCAAATTCTTGGTCATGTGTGTGAAGGTCAACAGCTTATAAATTACGATGGCACTCATAATCAAAAGGCCTATGGAGGTCAAGAGGGAGAGTGGCTTTCTGAGGAATACCTACTAGCCACTGGTGTAGTAGATCTATTTCTATTTGATTATAATTGCACTGTACCAACCCTTCCTATATTTGCTAAGAGATTTGGAACAAAATTGCTTGGAACTCATGATGTAATTAAGCTTCAAGGTACAGAAACCTTAGATTTTATTCCAGAGAAAATGAAGGAGCAAGCTATAAAGGCACTTGACCTCTCTATAGAAGCCTTTAAGCAGAGAAAGGCAGAAAAAAGAGAGACTTATATCCCACCACAGGTGTCTGATTGTATGGTTGGTTTCAGCACAGAATCTGTTAGATCAGCTCTTGGTGGAAGCTTTAAACCTTTAATCGATCAAATTGTTAACGGCAATATAAGAGGAATTGCAACTATAGTTGGCTGCACTACTGCAAGATATGGTCAAGGTGGAAGTAATATTTTTAAAATCACTGAAGGTTTGATAAAAAATAATATACTTGTACTTTCAGGTGGTTGCACTTCCTCAGTTATGGAATATACAGGACTTACAAACCCCGAAGCAGCAAATGAATGTGGAGAAGGACTGAAGGCTGTATGCAAACAACTTGGTATTCCTCCAGTATTAACTTATGGTGCTTGTGTTGATATTGGAAAGATGAGTCATACTGCAATGGAAATTGCAGATGAACTTAAGGTAGATACAAATAAGTTACCTATTGTAATAGGCGCTCCAGAATATCTAGAACAAAAGGCAGTAGCAGATGCTTGTACAGCTCTAGCTCTAGGATGGCTTGTTCATGTAGCACCTGTACCATCTATTACTGGTAGCGATGTAGTAGTAAAAACTTTAACTGAAACCACTGAAAGTTTAGAACTTGGTAAAGTTGTAGTGGAAATGGATGCGGAAAAAACTATTCAAATCTACATAGATCATATAGAGAAAAAAAGGAAAGAGTTAGGTCTTCAATAATGTTTATAATTGTATATCATAGTTAATAAGAATTTGAACAAAATAAGAATATATAATTATGAGGAGGAATTTTAATGAAAGAAGATAAGTTTAAAGATTATTCTATGAAAACTCCAATAGAAAAACATGAAACTGCTGCTTGGGCTGACATAGAAAGCCAAAAGGATATTTCTAATGTATCCATTCCTAGTAACAAATCAGTTAGAGATGCAAAGGACTGGGTAGATAGTAACCAGAAATAAAAATAAAGAGGTTCTGTAACAAATAAGTTACAGAACCTTTTTTATATAAGCTTAATACTTTTGATCCATTAATCGTTTATAATTTTCATACCTTAGTTTAGCATCTTTCTCTGCCTCATTAAACATACTGTCTGAAATAGCTGGAAATATGTTGGTTAAGGAAGAGTATCTTACTTCTCCCTGTATAAATTCTTTAAAAGACTTTGTAGGTTCTTTAGATTCTAAGTTAAATGGATTTTTGCCTTCACCTTTTAAGGATGGGTTAAAAGTATATAGATGCCAATATCCAGCTTCTACTGCCTTCTTTTCTTCTGCAATACTTGTTCCCATTCCAGTTTTTATTCCATGGCTTATACAAGGAGCGTATGCAATGATTAAGGACGGTCCCTTATATGCTTCTGCTTCTAATATTGCTTTAATAGTATGATTCATATTTGCTCCCATGGCAATTTGTGTCACATATACATATCCATAGCTCATAGCCATCATTCCTAAATCTTTCTTCTTAACCTTTTTGCCTGCTGCCGCAAATTTGGCAACTGCAGCAGTTGGAGTAGATTTTGAAGACTGACCTCCTGTATTTGAATATATTTCAGTATCCATTACAAATATATTTACATCATCTCCTGAAGCCAAAACATGATCTAATCCTGAAAAACCGATATCGTAAGCCCAGCCATCACCACCTATTAACCAATGAGATTTCTTAATAAGATAATCCTTATTATCAATTATCTCTTTTAGAGCACTATTATCATTAATATTTTCATTTTTAATATAATCTAATATTTTTGAAGTGGCATTTTTTGATTCATCACTGTCATTTATTCCAGATATCCATTGCTGAAAAGCTTCTTTAAGTTCTTCACTTATTGAACTATTTAAAGCTGCCCTCATTAATTCTGCTAATTTCTCTCTTTTTTGAGTTACAGCAAGATACATTCCATATCCATATTCAGCATTATCTTCAAATAATGAGTTTCCCCAAGAAGGTCCTTTCCCTAGGGCATTAGTAGTATATGGAATTGATGGTGCACTAGCACCCCAAATAGATGAACAACCTGTAGCATTAGCAATCATCATTCTATCTCCAAAAAGTTGAGTTAAAAGTTTGATATAAGGTGTTTCTCCACACCCAGGGCAAGCTCCATTAAACTCCATTAATGGTCTTACAAATTGACTGCCTTTTAAGGTTTTGGGATTAATTAAGTTATCCTTTTCCGTAACAGTCATTGCAAACTGCCAGTTTTCAGCTTCCATTTCAATTTCCTGCTCTGCCTCTTTCATTATTAGAGCCTTTCCTGGTGCTGGACAAATGTCTGCACAGTTACTACACCCAGTACAATCTAGAGGGCTCAACTGAATACGGTAATGTAATCCTTCAAATTCCTTTCCTATAGGCTTTTTTGTTTTAAATGTATCAACTGCTCTTGCTCTTTCTTCATCATTTAACAGAAATGGTCTTATTACTGCATGTGGACAAATATAGGAGCACTGATTACATTGTATACACTTATCTATTTGCCATTCTGGAATCATTACAGCAATACCACGCTTTTCATAAGCAGTTGTACCTAGCGGGAAGCTTCCATCTTCCATTCCCTTAAAGGTACTAACGGGTAATTCATCTCCTTCATGCCTTGCAATAGGTTTTTGAATATTTTTGACAAAGCTATTTTCTTCTTTTATTTCCTTAGAAGAATTTTGTTCTTCCTTCAATGAGAAATGGATATTAACTTTATGCACTGCCTCAACCCCTTGGTATATGGCTGCTTTATTCATTTCTACAATTGATTCACCTTTCCTACCATAAGTCTTTTCAATAGAATTCTTTAAATATTCTATTGAATCTTCAAGAGGAATTACGTTTGTCAATTTAAAGAAGGCTGCTTGCATAATCATATTGATTCTTCCACCTAGACCTATATTCTTAGCTATTGAAATAGCATCAATAATATAAAAATTTATATTGTTTTCTACAATATACTTCTTAATATAGTAGGGTAGTTTGTCTGCAAGCTCTTCTTCCGTCCAAGGACAATTTAATACAAATATACCCTGTTTTTTTAATCCCTTTAGTACATTCATATTATATAAGAACGACTTATTGTGACATGCAATATAATCTGCATTGTAAATTAAATAAGGGGATTTAATATTCTTTTTACTAAACCTTAGATGAGAAATAGTACTTCCTCCAGATTTTTTGCTATCATATGAAAAATATGCTTGAACATGAAGATCTGTATTATCACCTATTATCTTTACTGCAGTTTTATTTGCTCCTACAGTTCCATCTGAACCTAGGCCCCAAAATTTACAGTTGATAGTTCCTTCAGGACTTGTTTCAACTATTTCTTCTTCTTTTAAGGATGTGTTAGTTACATCATCTACTATTCCAATTGTAAATCCATTTTTAGGTTGCTGTTGTTTTAAGTTATTAAACACGGCAATAATTTGAGATGGTCTAGTATCCTTAGACCCTAATCCATATCTCCCACCTACTATAGTAGGCTTATAGTCGGCATTATAAAATAAATTTACAACATCTAGAAATAAGGGTTCTCCTAATGAACCTGGCTCTTTTGTACGATCAAGCACTGCAATTTTTTTAACAGTTTTAGGCATTACATTAAAAAAGTATTTAGCTGAAAATGGCCTATATAAATGTACCTTTATAACTCCTACTTTTTCACCCTTACTTATTAAATAGTCTATTGTTTCTTCAATAGTATCACATACAGATCCCATGGCCACAATAACATATTCAGCATCTGTAGCTCCATAATAATTAAATGGATGATATGCTCTTCCTGTTATATTTTCAATTTCTCTCATATAATTTTCTACTATATCAGGAACTGAATCATAGAATTTATTGGCTGCTTCTCTACCTTGAAAATAAATATCTGGGTTTTGAGCTGTACCTCTAATTGTAGGATGTTCTGGGTTTAAGGCTCGATTTTTAAAGTCTCTTATAGCATTATAATCTATTAGATTTTTTATTTGTTCATGTTGTATTACTTCAATTTTCTGATATTCATGAGAAGTTCGAAATCCATCAAAAAAGTGTAAAAATGGAACTCTAGATTTTATAGCAGCTAAATGAGAAATATTGCCTAAATCCATTACTTCCTGAACATTTGATGAAGATAAGAGTGCGAAACCAGTTTGCCTTGTAGCCATAACATCTTGATGATCACCAAAAATACACAAAGCATGTGTAGCGATTGCACGAGCACTTACATGAAATACTGCAGGTAATAACTCCCCTGCCATTTTATACATATTGGGAATCATTAATAACAATCCTTGGGAACAAGTATAAGTGGTGGTCATACCTCCCGCTGCTAAGGATCCATGAATTGCACCGGCTGCCCCAGCTTCTGACTGCATCTCCACAACTTTAACTGGTTGATCAAATAAGTTCTTTTTATTGTGAGATGACCATTCATCAAGACTTTCTGCCATAGATGTTGATGGCGTAATTGGATAAATTGCTGCAACTTCTGTATATGGATAGGACGCTTCTGCAGCGGCTTGATTTCCATCCATAGTTTTCATTATTTTTTCCATAATAATTCTCCTCTAAATGTATTCTGAATAGTATTGATAAATCCTTAATGAATATTTACATTAATAATCTACATTGTTAAAATTAGTTTTACCTTTTGGCCAATACTTTATTCTCATATTTGCCTTCATCAATTTTACTTTTCATTATATCTATTAGAGGTTCATATTTTTCAAAGAAGATGATAACCAAATCCTCAGGCTCCGCAAAATCTAAAGCAGCTTTAAAAGCCTCCCCTTCTCCTAGCACCTTTTCCAAATTCATACTATGAAATCTAGAACTAAGCACTCCTTTTTCCAAAAGATCTACTACCTCCCCTTCAGCTCTTCCTCTCCTATCTATATCTTCTTTTATGAATATATAATCAAAATTCTCTCCTGCACATTTACCTACTTCCAATATATCACTGTCCAATCTATCCCCTGGTACTCCAATAACACCAATAAGTTTATTGTGTTCTATATGTTTAACTGCCTCAAGTACACATTTGTAGCCTTCCAAATTGTGTCCATAGTCCAGAATAACCATTGTATTATTCACAAAATATATGTTAAATCTTCCAGGATTCTGCTCTTGGCTACAGTAAAAGGTCATTAACCCCTGTTTGATAATATCATAATTCACTCCTAATCCTATTGCAGCTGCAGATGCCGCCATTGCATTTTCAATATTATATTTTAGAATTCCTTTCATTGTCATACCTATATCTTTTACATCTATTAACTTATGAAAATTATTGTTTTTTTCTATTATTATATTATCCTTATCTACATATACTCCATATCCGCCACTTTCAATATTTCTTCTCATAACTTGATTATATTTATTATTAGAAAAAATAATAAGATTACTTTTTAGTCTGTTCAAAATACTTATACTCATATCATTATCGCCATTTATAACAACATAACCCTCTTCTTTAACCGCTTCACCAACTAAAGCCTTAACCTTTGCTAAATCTTCTATTGTTTCCACCTCGTCTATTCCCAGGTGATCTTCAGTAATATTTGTAATAACTCCTACATCCGCAAGATCATAGGCTAATCCTTCCCTGATTATTCCCCCTCTTGCAGTTTCTAGTACTGCTGCATCTATTTCTTTATTTGTAAGTACAGCTAAAGCACTTTTAGGGCCTGTAGTGTCACCCTTAAATATACATTTTCCATCAATAAATATACCACTAGTTGTGGTCATTCCAACTTTATATCCTGCAATTGAAAGCATATGAGAAATTAGTCTTGTAGTAGTAGTTTTTCCATTAGTTCCTGTTATTGCTACTAATGGAATGCTTTTTGGTGTATCCTTGAATAAATTATCAACTATATGTGCTGCTACATTTCTTTTTGTTCCAATATAAGGGTTATGATGCATTCTAATTCCAGGAGCTGCATTTACCTCAATAATTGCTCCTCCTCTATCAAGAGGCCTACTTATATCATCACAAAGCAAGTCTATCCCACAGATATCCAACCCAATTGCACTTGCCGCTCTTTTACATATTTCTATATTCTCTTCACATATTAAATCTGTGCAATCAATTGCAAATCCTCCTGTAGATAAATTTGCATTCTCTTTTAAGTTTAGTTTTTCTTTCTCTTGAAGAATGGAATTTAAAGAATAATTCTTTTTCCTAAGGTGCTCCATAAGTTCCTCATCTATCTTAACTTTAGTTAGTTCCTTTTCGTGACCCTCACCTCTTCGAATATCTTCATTAATATAACCTATTAACTTTTCTATAGAATTCAAACCATCTCCAATAATATAAGGAGGAATTCTTTCTGAAACCGCCACTATTTCCCCATAAACAATACATACCCTATAATCTCTTCCACTTATATACTCTTCTACTATTAAATCTTTATAGTCCTTATGAAGAAGGTCATATACATTTGATAATTCTTTTTCATTTTTTATATTTGCAATAACCCCCTTACCTTGATTCCCAAATTGTGGTTTGATTACTATTGGATAACCTATATCTTGTGCGCATAAAATAGCATCTTCCTTATTTTCTATTTTCTTGCCATTTGCCACAGGTATGCAATGAATTTTTAATAGTTCTTTGGTTAATAATTTATCCTGTGCAATATCCACAGCAATTGCCTTAGTTTCACTTCCTAAAGTTGCTTGTATGGTTTTTGAATACTTTCCATAGCCTAACTGAAACATACTGTTTTGGCCTATTCTTAATATTGGAATTCCTCTTTTTTTTGCTTCATTACAAATGTTAGTAGTACTTACTCCTAGTTGTTCACTCATTAATATCTTCTGTAATTTATCCAGCCTTAATTTTAAATCAAATTGCTCATTATTAATTAATGAATTAATCAAATCAACTGCTATTTTTCCGGCCTCTATACCTGTATTACTATATTCATATTGATATATAATATAATAATTATCTCCTTCTATTTCTCTAGCTTTTCCATAACTTATTTGCACTCCAATAATATTATGTAGTGCTATTATTATGTGCTCAGAAATATGGGCCAAATAAGTTCCCTCATTAAGCCTTTTAATAAATCCCCTGTCTTCATCTATACCACATCTATGTGTATTAAGTTCTGGCACTATACGGACTAAGTTATCATTAAAACCACATATTTCCTTACTAGGAATTTCACTATACCCTTCTAGGTCTAAGTTAAGTCTTATACATTTCTTATGGGAATATATATTTCTTCCCTGAAAGACTTTAAAACCAACAATTTTCACCTAAATTTCCTCCCCAATTTGACAATTGAGTATTCCAATTGTCTATTTATAAAGTTTATTTATTCGTTATTTAACCTATTATGAATTAAAACATCATACACCTTATATTTTTATCCTTTATAGATTATTTATTCAAACTTTTTTTCATCAATAACCTTTACTTCCCTATCATAGTTACGTCGTATTTGAGCAAAATAACCTTAGAAACTAATGAGGAGGAATGCCAAATGTCAAAAAGTAATAAAAATCTTGTACCTGAAGCAAGACATGGCCTGGACAAATTTAAACTTGAAATAGCTAAAGATATAGGCATTGATAATTATGACCAGATCGACAAGGGTAATTTAACTTCTAGACAGAATGGATCTGTTGGTGGAGAAATGGTTAAACGTATGGTAGAGGAATATGAAAGGAAGCTATAAATTTTATATCTATGGTTACTAACGCTGGAGTACTCCAGCGTTTTTTAACTTTTTACATATTAATTAATATTCTAAAAACGTTTTTAAAATTTTTGAATAAAATTACTCCTTATTTTTAATGCTGTATCAATTATCCTTAAATATTAATATAGTGATATAGTGAGAACAACAAATAAGGAGAAAAAATTAAAATGGCTTATATTTCATACCCCTACAATTATATGTCAAACTTCAGATGTCACGATGTCGGTGCCCACGATGTCGGTGCCAGGCACAATTTTCGTGACAATATGGACAATATGAGTGCCTGTGTTCCTCAAGAAACCTACATCAAAAATGTTAGGTTAGCTGCAGCCTATGTTCCTTGTCAAAAATTTTGTACCATGTTTTCTCCCATAGAGGCATTAATGAAAGGAACTGCTTTTCCTGAACTTTTTAGTCCTTATGAAGGTAAATGTAAAAAATGTACTCCTTTAGACGGAATTAAAAGGGAGGATGAGCTATGAGAAATGAAAACCAAAAAGTAGCTCTTTTAAAGCAAATTTTTGCAACGAATTTTATGAAGGAAGACCTTTCGCTTTATCTGAATACTCATCCTATGGATAAGGAAGTGCTTGAAAAATATAATTTCTATGTATTGCAGTGCAAGAAGTTAAAAGAAGCTTATGAAATGAATTATGGGATGTTAACTGAACATGGATCTTGTAGTCCCTATCCTTGGCAGTGGATAAATGAACCTTGGCCCTGGGAATATGAGGCAAATTTCAAGCTTGAAAGGGAGGAACAGTAACTTATGTGGACTTACGAAAAATTTTTAGAATATCCAGTTAAAATTAAAAATCCCAGTCCCGAAATGGCCAAGGTAATTATTACTCAATATGGTGGTCCAGATGGTGAACTTGCAGCTTCCTTACGTTACTTGAGTCAAAGATTTTCTATGATTACTCCCCAGGCCATTGCAACTTTAAATGACATAGGTACTGAAGAATTAGCTCATCTTGAAATAGTGGGAGCTATTGTAACTCAGTTAATGAAGGGAGCAAGTATTGAGGAAATAGAAAAAGCAGGAATGGGTGCTTACTACGCAGATCATGGTAGAGGTATATATCCAGTAAGTGGCTCAGGAGTTCCTTTCAATGCATCCTATGTACAATCAAAAGGTGATCCAATCGTTGACTTAACAGAAGATTTAGCTGCTGAGCAAAAGGCGCGCGCTACTTATGAATACTTGATCAATATGGCTGATGACCCAGATGTTATTGAACCGCTAAAGTTCTTAAGAGAAAGAGAAGTTGTACATTATCAAAGGTTTGGAGAAGCTCTTAGAGGTGTTCAGGATTATCTTCAAGAACCTCACTTATTTGTAATGCCAAAACCTGATTTCATGAAATAGTATTTATTAAAAACTTTGGATTCAAACATTTTGTTTTTCCAAAGTTTTTTTGTATAAATCTATTTATCAATTAATTTTTTTTCGTATTCCTCTACCATTTTCTTTGTGAGCATACCACCTATTTGGCCGCCTATTAAACCATTATCCTTTGATGATACATCACCTTTGTAATTATCATTAAGCTTTATACCTATTTCATTAGCGTTTTCTATTTTTAGTTTATGAAGTGCTTCTTTAGCACCTGGAACTAAAGGTCCTTTACTCATATAATATCACCTCCATTTTATTAGTTTAACTTTTTTGTATAAAGATATACTAAGAAAAGTTTGTATTTATATTATGAAAATGTAACATTTCTTCAGTTAATTCATATTATACTATGGTAGTAAAAATTAGTGGCGGTCTTCAATGTTCTATAGATCAATGCAAGGTACTGAGAATATGGGAAATGAGGGTATGCAAAGTCCTCAACAAATGCCTAATGTAAATCAATCTAATCCTATGCAACAGAACCCAATGATGCAAAACCCTATGCAACAAAATCCTATGATGCAAGCTCAAATGGGAATGCAAGGAATGCCTTATATGTGCTATCCAATGATGAGTGGAATGGGCTCACAGATGACACCTCAGCAATACCAAGCACAACAAGGAGCTCGTGCACCATATTTTAATCCTTCATATCCTTATGGTTATAATCCATATTATACTGGCTACACTCAATATTATGATGGTTTCAATCCGTATAACAATTATTATAATCCTTATTATCAGAATTATTACCCATATAACAATTATTACTCATCCTATCCTTGGGGTTTTGGAGAAAACTACGGTTACTAACAATTAGAGCATCATTTAAGATGCTCTTTATTTCATGTATAGTATTAATTCACATTTTAGATATGTGAGCCCCATTATTAAATTTCTTTCGTACAAACAATGAAATTTCATTTAAGGCTTTATCAGATTCTTTTAATAAACTATCCATTGAAATAAATCCATGTGTTACACCTTTATATCTAGTATAAACTGATGAAACACCTTCTTCGCTAAGCCTTTGAGCATATGCTTCTCCCTCATCTCTTAAGGGATCAAATTCTGCTGTTATTACAAGCGCATCAGGTAAGTTTTTAAAGTCTTTAGTAAGTAATGGAGATGCATATGGGCTTTCTCTATCTTCAATTTTGGGAGTATATAGTGATATATATTTTTGTGATTTTTCCTTTGTAAGAATATAATCATTAGCGAAATAATTCCAGGACTTGCTGTCTAACTGAAAAATATTTGTAGCTGGATATATTAATACTTGGCATGCTATATTAGGTCCATTTTTATCACGTGCCATTTGAGAAACTGCAGCAGATAGATTTCCACCTGCACTGTCTCCTGCAACACATATGTATTGACGATTACCCTTAATACTCTCTGCATTTTTAGAGACCCACTGCAAAACATTATATACATCATTAAGACCAGCTGGAAAAGGATTTTCTGGCGCTAAGCGATAATCTACAGATACCACTATTGCATTTGTTTTCTTTGATAATTTTCTACATATACTATCATGAGTATTCAAGTTCCCGCTAATCCAAGATCCGCCATGGGAATAAATAATAATTGGGAACTTATCTCCACCTTCAGGGGTGTAAATTCTAATTGGAACCTGATTTGAAGCTGTGAGAATATACATATTTATTATGTTTGAGAATGCTATAGGTTTAGCCCTCCATTTGGTAGATTGTTTATCTAAAGATTCCCGTATTTCAGGTATTGATTTTCTATTAATTGAACTTGAATTAAAATACTTATCCATTTTTAACATTACAGCAAGCTTAATACTAAGGTTGCCATGCTTTGTTGTAGTTAAACCTTTGATTATTAAAGAACCTGATATAATAACAATTAAAACAATAACTGAAAATATTTGAATTAATTTTTTCTTTTTCATATGATTAATACCTCCAGCCATGTATCTAGAATTGAAATGTATAATGTTTATGGTTTACTACTTTAATTTTATTATTCTTTAAATTAAGTCATTTGAAAATCTTGAATGTTTTCTTAATGTATCTCTGGTTAGAATCATAATTATTAAATGAAAAAATAAAATAAAACTTTATGGAATGAAAATAGAATTATTACTCACAATATACTTGAGGCATTTTTAATATTGACAAATAACATTGAAAGGCAGGTAATTATATGGCTATTTTACGTTGGATAGCAGGAGTTGTACTTTTATTTTGGGCTTTAGGGCTTATATTTAGGATTGGTGGCAGCTTAATCCATCTACTACTTGTAGTAGCAGCAATAGTTTTTGTGGTGGATTGGGTTACAAAAAAAGGACGGACCTGAAAAAGTATTATTGTAAAAAAAGCTCGGTGATTTTACCGAGCTTTTTAAAGTTTTGCTTATCCTATTTGTTGTCTTAAATCTTTAAATAATTCAAGCATAAAAGTTTGTTCACTAATAATATGCTTAACTAATTCTTGCCAAGCACCATTATTTTTTCCATAATTCAATAATTGAGGATAAAAAGATAGAACGTAAGTATCATATTGTAAAAATTCATTAATAACTTTTCTTACAGCAATAATATGTTTTTTATATAAATTAGGATTTCCATTTACAATTCTCTTTAGATATACTATATTGTTATACAACTCCAAAAATCTTTTATGCACCTCATCTAGCCTATCCCCTGCTGATTTTGGCAGCCTAACTTTAGAAAGCAGCGCTACATTCTTAATGAAGGTTGGATGTTCACTGGAAATACGGCTCCACAATTGTAGTTCGTTAAAAACACAAGAAAATTGATTAATGTAAGTATGACAATACATATATTTCCCCCTGAAAATTATATACTATATATAATATGCAGATTATATAATCTGGTGACTAAATATAAATTTTCAGTATCAATTCCATACCCTTTTAGCGTTTGTCACTTTATTGGTGCCAGGCACCAATAAAGTGACATTTTGTGAAAAAAATAAAGCTCCGAGGAATCCCTCAGAGCAACTTTTATATTTCTTTCTAATTATTTTTGGGTTTTAAAAATACTATTTCATTACATTTCTTACATACTACTGCTATTGATCCATCGTCACAGTTTCTGGGTTCAAAGTTTTGAGTTTGTACATCTGATTCTAAATTTTCTATGTTTCCACACTTACACATTATCTTCATGATGTTTCCCCCTTATTATAAGAAATTCTTTAATTAATTATACAACTTTTAGTAATTTTTTTTAACAAAAAATTAAAAAAAATTATAACATCTAATATCTTTTTAGAAACTCCCCAATCATATAAAAATTTACTCTAACTAAAAAAGCACTGGTTACTTACTCCAGCGCTAATTGGGAAGAAAATGGTTTTTACATAATTTAATTATACTCTATATTTAGTTGAAGTGATTCTCACTTTAAGATAAAATAAGGCTCATTTGTGAATGAGAATTGAAATTTATACTTTAGCTACAGGTTCTGAAGTATTAAAAATCCTCTCCTAGCTCTCACATCCCCATTTTTTACATTGTTCAATTCTTTTTCCATCATCACCTTGTTCTTTATCATATGCAAATTGATTAAGCAAATCACAGGGGAATTCACTACATTTCCCGCAATGCACCAGTGATTTTCCTTCACAGCAAGATTTTACTGGACATTTCTCACCCCAAAAGGGTTTATTAATATTCACACAGCCTTTGCAATTCATTTTTTCTTTATACTCACATTCTGAGCATAAAATGCCGCATCTCGATTCTATCATGATTTATTCTCCCAACCTATAAATTTTTATTTAAGCTTGTTTCATAATTACTCTAAACACTTATTGATAAATTCAGTTGGATACTGTGTGATTTGTGCTACCTTCTCAACAGACAAGCCTTGCTTTAAAAATCTTTTTACCACACTCACCATATTTTCTCCAACTTCTATTATATGCATATCAGGGTCATAGAAACGAATAACCCTTTGACCCCAGGGATACTCTTTAACGCCATGCACATATTTTAAATCTGGATAACTTTCTAAGCCTTCCATGAAGTCATCAAAAGAATCTTCTTCAAAATATAACTCAGCGTTATTTGATTTTTCTTTGATGTCCTCATCTGTTTTATCAATAAAATCAATCCAAGTTTCTTTTGATTGCAATGCAAAATCTCCCTCAAAAGTAATATTGGCACCGAAGTCCAGTATTACTTTTTGATTAAGCACTGTTTCATAAAAATTTCTTGAAACAGAAATATCCTTAACAACTACTAATGGACACATAAACTTCATTCTTCTTTTCCTCCTGCTAGTTTTATATTTTTATTATAATTCAGTATTTAAAGGGTTCATTGTAAAAATCGGACATGTTTTTAGAAAAGGAATTCGGGGTAACACCACATATCTGCTTAAAATCATGAATAAAATGAGCTTGGTCAAAATATCCTAAGGTTTGCGCTATGTTTATGTTACTCTCTAAATCGGTTTTCTTTAACAGTGTCATTGAATGATTAATTCTTACAAGTCTTAAAAACAATTTAGCATTTATTCCAATATGTTCATTAAATAGTCTGTTCAAATGGCGTTCACTAATATATTCATTAGTGGATAATTCTTTTATAGTTATAATTCCATTTTTATACCTAATTCTCTCTAATGCAGAGTCAATTATTATATGCTGTCTGCAATTTTTCTGCATGGCTTTCAAAAGTATCATGTTAACTGCTGTAATCATGTCATCTACATTATTTGCAATTTCCATAGCATGAACTATTGCAGAAGATAAACACTTATCAATTTCTTCTACCGGAGCTTTAATATCACAAAGCTCTGATTGATTTATACCAGTAATAGCATGTAACCCCCCTGGCATAAACTCAATAAAAAATCTCACTATATCTAAATTAGAATCCTTCTTTACCTTAACTGTTTTTGTAGTTGCTCCCCATAAGCTTGATGAAAAATCATTGTTTTGGAAAGTATACACAATGCATCCACTTGAATCAGGTACTAAAGTTAAATCACTTGAATTCTCATTATTACTTTTCATACCACTAGGAAAAGATATCGTATAGTGTGCAATATATCTGCTAAGAAATTGATGCGGAGCTATATAGATTTGATTTTCATTCTCTTTTATTTTTATATGGTTTCGTATTTTAAGATCCCACAAAAACAACTCTATCACTCCTAAAAAAAATTATTTCACGCACTATTCCAGCATCAAAAATATAAAAACGTAAGCATATAAAATTCTTGTTTTACCTATGGTAATTATAGCATATCTTCATATCAGCGAAAATAAAACAGACTTTAAGATGATGAGCTTTTTTACTTTTTTCTATATTTTTATTTTTTACTTGATTTAAATGAATGGAAAAATGGTACAATATAAATAGGACTTCAATTAGAAAAGCAAAGGATGAGTGATTAATCATGGAAAAGACAATATTAACCCTTAATGCAATAAAGCAATTAGAAGAAGAATTAGATTTACGTAAGGGAGAAAAAAGAAGAGAGATAACCGCTGCCATTAAAGAAGCAAAAGCTCATGGCGATTTAAGTGAGAACGCAGAATATGATGCTGCTAAAGATGATGAGGCAAGCAATAATGATAGGATTCTTAAGATTCAGGATTTGCTTAATAATTGTACTGTAGCAGATGAAGAAATAGTTGAGGGAACTTTAGGTCTTGGTGGAGAAGCTGATATTAAATTTCTAGATACTGATGATATCGAAAAAGTTTGTCTAGTATCAACAGTAGAAACCAACCCTGACATTATGGCTATTAGCATTGAATCTCCTCTTGGAATTGCAATATATAGAAAGTCAGTTGGTGCAGTTTGCACTGTAGTATCCCCAGAAAGTACATACGAAGTAAGAATTGAAAAAATCTATTAAATAACCTAAAAAAATGCTAACAAGCTTAATTACTGCTTGTTAGCATTTTTTTAGGTAGAACTATTATTTTGGTATAGAAACTATAACTTTAGCAACATCTATAACACATTTAGTTACATCTCCAGTAACAGTTCCAACAGTAGTTGCAATTATTTTCGTACACTCTGCGATTGCAGGTAATATTGAAATCATAAGTCCACCTCCTAAAATAAATAGTAATACATGTATTGAAAGTAGTTTATCACATAAATTTTAATTAAACATTATTTTGTATTAAAACGTACGTATTTAGTCGTAAGCGCATTTATATGTATTTATTTGTAATAAATATCAATTCAAGACAATATACTTCTATTTCACGAAATGAAAAAAGTTTTTAAGAAAAAAAAAAAAGAGGTCCTAAAATTTAATTAAGACCTCTTCACTTATTAATCCACCTGAACAAACTTTATTGTAAGTTCTTTCTGTTTACCATTTCTATTTATAACGATGCTTACTTTATCTCCTAA